>CAVYNE010000019.1:0-21763 GCA_963769715.1 uncultured Actinomycetes bacterium | reverse complement strand
GCTATTCGTCCGCACCGGCGGGCTCGCTATGCTGCGCATGATGGGCGGCTCGCCCGACAGTCACGAACATGATCACATGGACGCCCAGGCGTCCCACTAGGGAGGACGGCCCGATGGACCAGGACCGCGCACGCAGCCTGCTCATCGCCGAGCGCGACGAGGTACAGGGCCTGCTGAAGGACGCCGAGGCGGCGGGCCGCCAAGACCGCGTAGCGGAGGTGGACAGCGAGGCGGGGGACATCTCCGACGCCGCCCAGCCGCTAACCGCCGAGGGCATGGATGACGCCATCGCGGAAAGCCTGCGCAGCCGGCTGGACGCCATCGAGCGGGCCCTGCAGCGGCTTGCGGACGGCACCTACGGGCGGTCCGTCCGCAGCGGCGAGCCGATCCCCGACGAGCGCCTGGAAGCCGACCCCGCCGCGGAGCTCACCATCTCCGAAGCCAGGGCGGCCGAACGCCGCTAAGCCCCGGCAGGGCCCTCGGGATCGCGGGGACCGTAAAGATACCCGGGTCCCCGCGGACCGCCGGGCCCCGGGGAGTCAGGCTGCTCCTTGAGATCACGCTGGACGGGCTTCTTGCGGTCGGCTTTCTTGTCCGCCGACGGCCAGTCGGGGCCGTCCGGCCAGGAAGCGACCAGCACCGGCGTGTCGGAATGCGGATTGCGGCCCCGGGCGACGAACCGCTCCATTTTCGTCGCGCCTGGCAGCTCGACCCGGGCCGAGACCAGTTCGGCCTTCCCGTCGGCGAGTTCTACCCAGCAGATCTGCTGGTTCCGCACGTACGCCGGGGGCAGGCCGAACCGCCCGCCGATCCCCTCCACGACCGAGGTGCACGATCCGGAGTTGGCGTAGAAGCCGGCCGCGGTGGCGGCCAGCTCCGGGTGGTGCGTGTGGCCCGAGATGAACCCGTGGTAGCCGTCCGCGACCAGGTCGGCGGCCCGCTGGCGGGCGGCGTGGTTCTGCCCGTAGCCCCGTTCGTCCAGGGCCAGCGCGCTGATCGAGACCCAGGCCCGGCGGGCCAGGATGGCGACCACGGCGGTGAGCACGACGAGGTCGGCGATCGCGCCGTAGCCGAGCATCTCACCCCGGTGCACCCACAGGCTGGTATCGGGATAACGGGACCTGAAATCGGTGAACTCGGGTATCCGGACCAGGACCAGGATGACCAGCGGGATCGCGATCAGCCACCACAGCCTGCGGCCCAGCTTGCGGTAGACCAGCCGGGAGCCGATGAACGAAGGGAAGTCGGTCGGGTCCGCCATCTCGTGCGCGCCGTCGACCCAGCCGCGACCCAGAAACTCGATCCGGGGGATGACTTCCCGGACGACGTGGTGGCCGATCGGGGTGTCCAGCGCGTTACGCGCGTCATGAAAGCAGTTGTACGGGTCAAGCTGGTGACCGTGCTCCACCCGGACCTTGCGGCCGTCGTCCAGGATCAGGTCCGCGGACAGGCACAGCCTGGCCCCGGTCATCTCCCGCACCGCGTCCGCGCTCTTGACGTCCCAGGCCAGGTCGCCGTCGTGGTTGCCGATCGCGTAAATGACCTGCCCGCCGCGCGCGGTTACCGCCAGCAGCGCCGCGCACAGGTCGTCGTGCGCGCGCATGATGTCCGTCGCCGTCGCCTCGGGGAAACCGAGCAGTTCGACTACGTCCCCGGCGAGCACAACGGTGAGCGTGCCGGGCTCCTCGGTCAGGTGCCGCGCCAGCGTCTGGCAGGACCGGCCGGACACGTCGGTGCGGACTGGCGGCAGGTGCAGATCGCTGAAGGTCATCACCTTCCCGCCGGGCGGGACGGCCACCTCGAGCAGGTCGGGGATCTCAGGTCGCGGCACGGGCATGGGCGGTTTGGTTTCCTTCTCGCCGGTTTCTACCGGGTTCTTTCCCCAGCACCTAGCAATGATGCCCCAGGATCGGACGCGCTAGCGTGCGGCGCCACGCGCTATTCACCGGGCGCTATGACTATGACACGGTCGGCCGCCACGCGGTTCAGACCCGGTGACCAGGGCGGAAGCGAGGTCCGTTCGGCCAAAAAGAATTTAGAAGCATGTGACGGAGCAGATACCTTCCCTTCGTATGGAACTCGGCGAGTACGACCACCGGGCCGTCGAGGCCGCCGCCCGGGAGCTGTGGGAGTCACACGACATCTACTCCTACGACTCCGGCGGGCAGGGCCCCGTGTTCAGCGTGGACACGCCGCCGCCCTACGTATCGGCGGCGCACCTGCACGTGGGCCACGCGATGAGCTACTCCCAGCCGGATTTCATCGTCCGCTACCGGCGGATGCGCGGCGAGCGGGTGTTCTACCCGATCGGGTTCGACGACAACGGGCTGCCGACCGAGCGGTACGTCGAGCAGGCCTACGGGGTCCGGGCCGTGGACATGCCGCGGGCCGAGTTCGTCGCGCTCTGCCTGGCGGAAACCGAGCGGACGGCCGAACGATACGAGGACCTGTGGCGGCGGCTCGGGCTGTCACTCGACTGGTCGCTGCGCTATTCCACTATCGACGCCCGCTGCCAGCGGACCGCCCAGACCAGCTTCGTCAAGCTGCACCAGGCGGGCTACCTGCGGCGGGCTGCCGATCCCATCCTGTGGTGCCCGGAAGACCGCACCTCGCTGGCCCAGGCGGACGTGGAGGACCTGGAGCGGACCAGCAGGCTGCACACGATCAGGTTCTCCGACGGGCTGCTGATCGCCACCACCCGGCCCGAACTGCTGCCGGCCTGCGTGGCGCTGTACCACCACCCTGCTGATTCCCGGTACGCCGGGGTGGACCCCACGGCCGCGAAAGCCCGGGTGCCGCTGTTCGGCTACGAGGTGCCGGTGCTGACCGACGAGTCAGTGGACCCGCAGTACGGGACCGGGCTGATGATGGTGTGCACGTTCGGCGACAGCGAGGACGTGCTCAAGTGGCGGCGAGACGGGCTCCCGCTGCGCCTGGTCGTGGAGCCGGACGGGCGGCTCGGGCCGCTGGCCGGGGAATTCGCCGGCCTGGGGCTGACGCAGGCGCGTTCGGCCATGGTGAAGGCGCTCGCCGAGGCGGGGCTGCTGGTGGACAGCCGTGCCGGTACGGCAGGTCGTCGGAGTGCACGAGCGGTGCCAGACCCCGGTCGAGTTCCAGATCAGGCCGCAGTGGTTCATCGCGGTCCGGGAGCACGCGGACCGGTTCCGGGCGCGCGCGGCCGAGCTCGAGTGGATCCCGCCGTTCATGCGGCGTCGGCTCGAGGACTGGATCGACGGGCTCAAGTGGGACTGGAACATCACCAGGCAGCGGCGTTACGGCGTGCCGTTCCCGGTCTGGTTCTGCACGGCCTGCGAATACCCCGTGCTGGCCCGGCTCGAGGACCTGCCGGTGGACCCGCTGACCGACAAGCCGCCGGTGGCCTCGTGCCCGTCCTGTGGTTCGGTCCTGGAACCGGACCCGGACGTGATGGACACCTGGATGACGTCCTCGCTGTCTCCGCAGATCAACGACGGCTGGGCCGTAGGTTCTGGGGTCGGGACCGATCCCGCGCTGGCGCCGATGTCCATGCGGGTACAGGCGTTCGAGATCATCAGGACCTGGCTGTTCTACTCGGTGGTGCAGTCCGAGCTGCACTTCGGCCGGTTGCCGTGGCGCACGGCGCTGATCTCCGGCTGGGGGCTGAGCGAGCAGGGCAAGAAGCTATCCAAGCGGGATCTCGATAAATCGACAGGGGCCGACGGCTACAACCGGTACGTGCCGGATGACGTGATGGCCAAGTACGGCGCCGACGCGCTGCGGCTGTGGGCCACCAAGGGCCGCATCGGCACCGACCTGCGGTACAACGAGAAGGACATCAGGACGGGCCGCAAGTTCGCGGTCAAGCTGTGGAACGTCGGCCGGTTCCTGTCCCTGAACCTCGGCGATCTGTCCGGGCCTCCTCCGGCGCCGCAGGAGCGGAACATCGTGGATCGGTGGGTGCTGTCCCACCTGGCCGACGTGGTGACCGAGACCACCGCGGCGTTCGAGGCGCACGACTACATGCAGGCCCACCAGGCCGCCGCGCGGATGTTCTGGTCCATTTACTGCGACCGCTACCTCGAGATGATCAAGGACCGGCTGGGCGAGGGCTCAGCCGGGGACAGCGCGCGCTGGACTCTGCGGGAGTCGTTCCGGGTGCTGCTCGGGCTCTTCGCGCCCTTCGCGCCGTTCGTCACCGAGCACATGTACCAGCAGTTCTACCGCGTGCACGAGGGCGAAGTATCGCTGCACCTGACTCGCTGGCCGGTGGCGGACGAGCGATGGCGCGGCGACCGTTCGGCGATCGACCAGCTCGCAGTGATCCTGGACGCCACCCGGGTGCTGCGCAGCGGTCGGCGGCTCGGCAACTCGGCCCGGCTCAGCCAGCTCATCGTGCAGGCGCACGACGCCCCGGCGCAGGCGCTGCTCGATCAGATCGCCGAACCGCTCCGGGTCGCGGCGCGGGCCGACGCCGTGGTCCGCGGCCCGGCCGAGCACCCTAGCGGCGTGGCCGGGATTACGGTCGGCATCGCCGTCTAGCGCCCGCCGCCCGCCGCTCGCCGGTTTCGATGATCGCGAAGACCTCGGTACTCCTGGGTGGCTGTTCTGGCTTGACACGCCAGGGCCCGATCACGCCGCAGATGGCCGAGGCGCGGTCCTGGCCCCGGGCCCTGACCGCAACGACGGACCATTTGACGCCGTTATCACGGCACCGATGCCGTTCTTGCTTCCTCGCCCGGCCTGGGCCGTCGCCTCCCCTCTTCTCCCAAAGCGGCACATTCCTCCCATACCGGTCCCGCGGCGGCTGGCGTGGGGGGCGCGAAAATCAGTGAAAGTGGCGCTCTAATGAATCTATTGATTAGAGAGCCACATTCATTGACTCCTGGAAGAACGCGGGCGGTGCGGGTGGGGACAGGGGGGTGGTTGGGGCGGTTTGGCGGGGCCGCCTGGGTGCTGGGGCGGTGGGGTGCGGATGGCATGGGCTGCTGCGGCAGCGGGGCCGGTTCGGTTTACGGCGATCATGAAAGAGACGTCACGCGGTGGCGGCCCGGAGTCGCTCTGGCTCGCCAAAGGCCGATGGCGTTGATGCCGACGGCTAGCAGTCCCATGGCTACGGCGAGCACCACGGAATATAGCGCGACCCGCCCGTAACCGCCGGAGTGCCGCGGGTCGAGGAACGGGTACGGGTACCAGTGCGCGATCGGGCCGCGCGATCCGCACCAGGACGATCCCCATGACCCAGCTCCTACCCGTTCCCCGGCTGGCCCAAAGGGCGCTGACTGGCCCGAACGCCCCGGCTGGCACAATGGCTGAGGTGAGAACGATTGCGCTGGAAGAGCACTTCTGGACGCCCGAACTCGCGGCGCCTCCCGGGACCGGTCCGCTCGCTATGTGGGGCCAGCGGGTCGATGACCAGTTGCGCGATCTCGGCCAGCAGCGGCTGGCCGACATGGACGCGAACGGTATCGACCTCCAGGTCGTCTCGCACGTGGCGCCCGCCGCGCAAGGGCTCGCCGGGGCCGAAGGCATCACCCGGGCCCGCGAGGCCAACGACCGGCTGGCCGCGGCGGTGCGCGCGCATCCGCGGCGGTTCGCCGGCTTCGCCACCCTGCCCACCGCGGATCCGCGGGCCGCGGCCGACGAGCTGGAGCGGGCCGTAAGCGATCTTGGCCTGATCGGCGCCCTGGTCAACAGCACCCTGGGCTCCAACGGCACCTTCCTGGATGACGCCAGGTATGAGCCACTCCTCGAGCGCTTCGAGGGGCTCGACGTGCCGCTGTACCTGCACCCCGCACCGCCGTCGGCGGCCTTGCGCGAGGTGCTCTACCACGGGCTGCCGGCGGCGGTGGCGGGCAGGCTGGCCACCGGTGCCTGGGGCTGGCACGCCGAAGCCGGCCTGCACGTGTTGCGGATGGTCGCCACCGGGGTGTTCGACCGGCATCCCGGGCTGCGCCTGATCGTCGGGCACTGCGGCGAGATGCTGCCGTTCATGCTGGCCAGGATCGACGCCATGCTGCCCCAGGACAAGCTGGGCCTGGCCCCGTCTGAGTACTTCCTGCGGAACATCTGGGTCACCACCAGCGGGCTGTTCAGCCTGCCGCCGGTGCTGTGCACCGTACAGGTGCTCGGGGTGGACCGGGTGATGTTCAGCGTCGACTACCCGTTCGGCGACAACGCGGCGGGCCGGGCCATGCTCGACGCGCTCCCGCTGGCCCCGGCGGACAAGGCGAAGATCGCCGGAGGCAACGCCGAACGACTCCTGAGGCTAGCGGGGCCCAGGGGGAGCGTGATTTAAGTCACGATGATGTTGTAAAAAAGTTTGCATCAGCCAAGCTATTTACGGCACAATGATGTTGTGAAAAACGTTGGAACAGCTGAGGGCCCCACCCGGGGCCAGGTTGCGCGGCTGATCCTCGAGCTCGGGCCGTCCACCGCTGCCACGCTCGGCAGTCGGCTCGGCCTCACGCCTGCCGCTATCCGGCGCCATCTGGACAACCTGCTGGCCGAGGGCCACATCGAGACCAGGACGGCCAGGACCTACGGGAACCGGGGCCGCGGCCGCCCGGCCAAGGTCTTCGTCATCACCGACGCGGGCCGCAGCGCGTTCGAGCACGCCTACGACGATCTGGCCGCCAACGCACTGCGCTTCCTGGCCGAGACGGCCGGCCCCGACGCGATCGCCGAGTTCGCCCGCAGGCAGGTATCCGACCTGGAACGCAGGTACGCTCCGGCGGTGGCCAGAGGCGACCTGGGCCGCCGGGTCCAGGCGCTGGCCGAGGCGCTGTCCGCCGACGGTTACGCCGCCTCCGCGGGCCCGGCGCCCGCGATCGGCGGATGGGCCCAGGCCGAAGGCGGCGAGCAGCTTTGCCAGCACCACTGCCCGGTGGCGCACGTGGCGGCCGAGTTCCCGCAGCTGTGCGAGGCGGAGACCGAGGCATTCGGCAGGCTGCTCGGCACGCCGGTGCAGCGGCTCGCTACGATCGCGCACGGCGACGGCATCTGCACCACGCACGTCACCTGCGTCGGGAAGGCGGGCACGACGGGGACTGTTGTAGAACCTGTAACCACTGAAAGAAGCACAGAGTCCGGAGGGCTCTTGATATGACGACCACCACGCAAGACCAGCTCGAAGGGCTGGGCACGTACAAATTCGGCTGGGCTGACTCCGACGTGGCGGGTGCGGCCGCGCGCCGCGGCTTGTCCGAAGAGGTGGTCCGCGACATTTCGGCGCGGAAGAACGAGCCGGACTGGATGCTCGACATGCGGCTCAAGGGCCTGAAGTACTTCGGCCGCAAGCCGATGCCCAACTGGGGCGCCGACTTGTCCGGCATCGACTTCGACAACATCAAGTACTTCGTCCGCTCCACCGAGAAGCAGGCCGCGAGCTGGGACGAGCTGCCCGCCGACATCAAGAACACCTACGACCGGCTCGGCATCCCCGAGGCGGAAAAGCAGCGGCTCATCGCGGGCGTGGCCGCCCAGTATGAGTCCGAGGTCGTCTACCACAAGATCAGGGAAGACCTCGAGGAAAAGGGCGTCCTCTTCCTGGACACCGACACCGCGCTGCGGGAACAGCCGGAACTGTTCAAGGAGTACTTCGGCACGGTGATTCCGCCGGGCGACAACAAGTTCGCCGCGCTGAACACAGCGGTGTGGTCCGGCGGCTCGTTCATTTACGTGCCGAAGAACGTAAAAGTGGAAATCCCGTTGCAGGCCTATTTCCGCATCAACACCGAGAACATGGGCCAGTTCGAGCGGACCCTGATCATCGTGGACGAAGGCGCCTATGTCCATTACGTGGAAGGCTGCACCGCGCCCATTTACAAGTCCGACTCGCTGCACTCCGCGGTGGTCGAGATCATCGTGAAGAAGGACGCGCGCTGCCGGTACACCACGATCCAGAACTGGTCGAACAATGTGTACAACCTGGTGACCAAGCGCGCTGTCGCCGCACGCGGCGCCACGATGGAGTGGATCGACGGCAACATCGGCTCCAAGGTGACGATGAAGTACCCGGCGGTTTACCTGATGGGCGAGCACGCCAGGGGCGAGACGCTGTCCGTCGCGTTCGCTGGCGAGGGCCAGCACCAGGACGCGGGCGCGAAGATGGTGCACTGCGCGCCGAACACGTCCTCCACCATCATCTCCAAGTCGGTGGCCAGGGCCGGCGGGCGGACGTCCTACCGCGGCCTGGTCAACGTGCAGGAAGGCGCCGAGCACTCCAAGTCCAACGTCAAGTGCGACGCGCTGCTGGTGGACACGGTGAGCCGCAGCGACACCTACCCGTACGTGGACGTCCGGGAGGACGACGTGGAGATGGCCCACGAGGCCACCGTCTCCAAGATCTCCGAAGATCAGCTGTTCTACCTGATGAGCCGAGGCATGACCGAGGACGAGGCGATGGCCACGATCGTCCGCGGGTTCGTCGAGCCGATCGCCCGCGAGCTCCCGATGGAGTACGCGCTCGAACTGAACCGCCTGATCGAACTGCAGATGGAGGGGGCGGTCGGCTGATGTCGGCTGGGCTTCAGGGGGCGATCGAATCCGCTCCCGTGACAAGGCTGCACGAGCACCGGTCTTACGACCCGGCGGACTTCGCCGTGCCCAGCGGCCGCGAGGAGGAGTGGCGGTTCACCCCGCTGCGCCGGCTGCGTGGGCTGCACACCGACTCTCCGCCGGTTCCAGCCACGGTGGCCGTGGAAGTCGACCCGGCGCCCGAGGTCAAAGTGCTTACGGCCGAACGGGGCTCGTCCATGCTCGGCCGGACCTTCATCCCGGCGGACCGGGTGAGCGCCCGGGCCTACGCGAGTTTCGATGAGGCGACCGTGATCACGGTGCCGGCCGAAACGGACGTGTCACGGCCCACCGTCGTCACCGTCACCGGCCAGGGTTCTGGGGCCGGGACTGGCTACGGCCACCTGCTGGTGCAGGCCGAGCCGTTCTCGCGGGCCGTGGTAGTGCTCGACCACCGGGGCAGCGCCACTTACGCCGACAACGTCGAGCTGGTAGTGGGTGACGGCGCCTTGCTGTCCGTGGTCAGCCTGCAGGACTGGGCCGATGACGCCGTGCACCTGACGCAGCATTACGCCACGCTGGGCCGGGACGCCAGGCTGCGGCACACGGCGGTGACCCTGGGCGGATCGGTCGTCCGGCTGGCGCCCTCGGTCCGGTATGACGGTCCTGGCGGCGACGCCGAGCTGACCGGGCTCTACTTCGCCGACGCGGGCCAGCACCTGGAGCACCGGCTTTTCGTCGACCACGACGTGCCGAACTGCCGCAGCCGCGTCACCTACAAGGGCGCGCTGCAGGGCCAGGACGCGCACGCGGTCTGGATCGGCGACGTGCTGATCAGGCCAGGGGCCAGCGGCACCGACACCTACGAATACAACAGGAACCTGGTGCTGACCGACGGCACCCGGGTGGATTCGGTGCCGAACCTGGAGATCCTCACCGGCGAGATCGTCGGGGCCGGGCACGCGAGCGCCAGTGGCAGGCTCGAGGACCATCACCTGTTCTACCTGATGGCCCGCGGCATCCCGTTCGAAGAAGCCCGCAGGCTGGTCATCCGCGGGTTCTTCGGCCAGCTGATCGACACCATCGAGGTGCCCGAGCTGCGGGCCCGGATCACCGAGGCCGTCGAGGCGGAACTGACGAAGTCCCTGCCTTCGGGGGAGCGGTGATGACAGAAACCAACACCCCGGTATACACCCGGGTCTGCGCGCTGTCCGAGCTTCCAGCCGAGGGTGTCATCGGCGTCGAGGTGGCGGGCGAGCCGGTCGCCGTGGCCCGCGCCGGCGGCCAGGTCTACGCCCTGCGGGACGTGTGCTCGCACGCCGAGGTGCCGCTGTCCGAGGGCGAGATTTACGACCACACGGTGGAGTGCTGGCTGCACGGGTCCTGCTTCGACCTGCGCACCGGGCAGCCCACCGGGCTGCCGGCCACCGAGCCGGTGCCCGTCTACCCCGTCAAGATCGAAGGCGACGACGTCTACGTCGCGCTCACCACGGGCACCGAAAACCTAGGCAAGGAGTCATAAAAGTGGCCACCCTCGAGATCCGCGACCTGCACGTCAGCGTGGAAGAGAGCGCAGGCGTTCACCGGGAGATCCTGCGTGGCGTGAACCTGACCGTCCGCGATGGCGAGACTCATGCGCTCATGGGCCCGAACGGCTCCGGCAAGTCCACCCTGGCCTACGCGATCGCCGGCCATCCCAAGTACCTGGTCACCCGGGGCAGCGTCACGCTCGACGGCGAAGACGTGCTGGCCATGAGCGTAGACGCCCGCGCCCGGGCCGGCCTGTTCCTGGCCATGCAGTACCCGGTCGAGGTGCCCGGCGTGTCGGTGTCGAACTTCCTGCGGACCGCGGTCACCGCCGTCCGGGGCGAGGCGCCGAAGCTGCGTGACTTCGTCAAGGAACAGCGCGCCGCGATGTCCGCACTGGCCATGGACCCGGCCTTCGCCGAGCGGAACCTGAACGAGGGCTTCTCCGGCGGGGAGAAGAAGCGGCACGAGATCCTGCAGCTCGAGCTGCTCAACCCGAAGATCGCGATCCT
Source organism: uncultured Actinomycetes bacterium (assembly GCA_963769715.1). Lineage (GTDB taxonomy): Bacteria > Actinomycetota > Actinomycetes > Streptosporangiales > Streptosporangiaceae > Palsa-504. Next base: position 11,231 of record CAVYNE010000019.1, on the reverse strand, counting down.
GGACGAGACCGACTCGGGCCTGGACATCGACGCGCTCAAGGTGGTGTCCGAGGGCGTCAACCGGTTCCGCGAGAAGCCCGGCCACGGGGTGCTGCTGATCACGCACTACACCCGGATCCTGCGGTACGTGAAGCCGGACTTCGTGCACGTGTTCGTCGCCGGCCGCATCGTCGAAGAGGGCGGCCCCGAGCTGGCCGACCTGCTGGAGAACGAGGGCTACGAGAAGTTCCTCGGGGTGCCGGCATGAGCTTGGCGCACCTCGACGTCGAGGCGATCCGGTCTGACTTTCCCGCGCTGGCCAGAAAGGTGCGCAACGACAAGCCGCTGATCTACCTGGACTCCGGCGCGACCTCGCAGAAGCCCGTCCAGGTGCTGGACGCCGAGCGCTCGTGCTATGAGCTCCACAACGGCGCCGCGCACCGCGGCACCCACCTGCTCGGCGAGGAGGCCACCGACGTCTACGAGGGCGCCCGGGCCAAGGTCGCCGCGTTCCTGGGCGCCGGGGTCGGCGAGGTCGTGTTCACCAAGAACGCCACCGAGGCGATCAACCTGGTCGCCTACGCGATGAGCGGCCCGGGGCAGCTTCAGGTGCGACCCGGTGACGAGATCCTGATCACCGAGATGGAGCACCACGCCAACCTGGTTCCCTGGCAGCAGCTGTGCGAGCGGACCGGTGCCACCCTGCGCTGGCTGACCGTCACCCCCGAGGGCCGGCTCGACCTGGACCACCTGGACAGCATGATCACCAGGCGGACCAGGATCGTCGCGGTAACGCACCAGTCGAACGTCACCGGGACGATCCCGCCGGTGGCCGAGATCGCCCGGGCGGCCCACGAGAAGGGCGCGCTGGTGCTGGCCGACGCGGCCCAGTCGGTGCCGCACCAGCCGGTCGACGTGGCCGCGCTCGGCGTGGACTTCCTGGCCTTCTCAGCCCACAAGATGCTCGGCCCGTACGGGATCGGCGTGCTGTTCGGCCGCGCTGAACTACTCGAGGCCATGCCGCCCTTCCTGACCGGCGGGTCGATGATCGAGGTGGTGCGGATGGAGGGCAGCACGTTCCTGCCGCCGCCGCAGCGGTTCGAGCCCGGCGTGCCCGCCGTGGCCCAGGCCGCGGGCCTGGGCGCCGCCATCGACTACCTGAACGCCCTGGGCATGGGCAACGTGGCGGCGCACGAGGAATCGCTGACCGCGCACGCCCTGGACGGGCTGCGCGAGATCAACGGGGTGCGCATCCTGGGCCCGGACACCACCAAGGACCGCGGCGGCGCGGTGTCCTTCGAGGTCGAGGGCGTCCACCCGCACGACGTGGGCCAGGTGCTCGACGAACTCGGCATCGCGGTGCGCACCGGCCACCACTGCGCCTGGCCGCTGCACCGGGCGCTGGGCGTGCAGGCCAGCACCCGGGCCAGCTTCTACGTGTACAACACCCACGACGAGGTAGACGCCCTGGCGGACGGGATCCGCTACGCCCAGCGCTTCTTCGGCGCGGGATGAAGGCGCCGGCTTTCCGCGTTAGATGAGGACGTGATGCAGCTCGAGTCGATGTACCAGGACATCATCCTGGACCACTACCGCAACCCTCACCACAAGGGCCTGCGGGATCCTTTCGATGCCGAAGTCCACCACGTCAACCCGGTCTGCGGAGACGAGGTGACGCTGCGGGTCGCCCTCAAGGATGTCGGCGGCGAAGCGGTGGTCGAGGACGTGTCCTACGACTCGCTGGGCTGCTCGATCAGCCAGGCGAGCGCCTCGGTAATGAGCGACCTGGTCATCGGCAAGCCGGTGGGCGAGGCCATGACCATCAGCCAGGCGTTCCTCGAGCTCATGCAGTCCAAGGGCGAGGGGCGTCGGGTGGAGCCCGACGAGGACGTGCTCGAGGACGCGGTGGCGTTCGTGGGCGTGTCGAAGTACCCGGCCAGGATCAAGTGCGCCCTACTCGGCTGGATGGCATGGAAGGACGCGACCGCGCGGGCCATGGAGGGAACGCAATGACGGAGAACGCGACGGACGGGGTCACCGAACTGACCGCGGAGCAAGAGGACGTGCTCGAGGCGCTGCGTGACGTGGTGGACCCCGAACTCGGGATCAACGTGGTGGACCTCGGCCTGGTCTACGGCGTCGACGTGGACGCCGAGCGGATCGCCACCATCGACATGACGCTGACCAGCGCCGCGTGCCCGCTGACGGACGTGATCGAGGATCAGGCCCGGGAGGCGCTCGACGGCGTGGTGACGGACTTCCGCATCAACTGGGTGTGGATGCCGCCGTGGGGTCCGGAGAGCATCACCGACGACGGACGTGAGCAGCTTCGCGCCCTCGGCTTCAACATCTAGAGACCTCGGGGCCCTGGGGGGTCGTCTCCCCAGGAGCTAGCAGCAGCACCGCTGACCCGTCGGTGACCGGGGGGGCCTCGGACAGCGGCAGCCAGAGCCGCCCTCGGCTAAGCTCGTCGAGCAAGTCAGTGACCCGGTCCGGATCCCTGACGGCGGCGGCTAGGGCATGCTCGATGGGCGCCGGGGTGGCGGGGTTCGCCGGAGCCTGGCTCCCGGGTTGGCCCCAGGCCACGGCGCCGGGCCGCATGAAGGTGCCGCCCTGTGACATGGCGGACATCGGAGTCGTCGGGTTCATAGACGCATTCCTGTCGTCAGTAGGAGTACCCGCTGCGAGCCCAATGGCAGCCGCCGGGGGTGAGGCAACAATAGTACGGATAGTAAGCATGATGAGGCGCTGCGTAGTGAAGAATCCTGCCGCGGGCGGCGGTCGCTGGGTGGAAGTTCCGCCAGAGCGCCTGGTGTCCTGGATTGTCGCGTTCGCGCAGCGCCACGGTGGAGCGGCATCGGTGACGCACGACGCGGCCGACGCGACCGTCACGTTCACGGCCGCCGACGGGGCCACGGCCGAGTGTCATCCGCCGTTCCCTCCCGCGCCCTTCCGGACGCCTCCAGACGCCGATGAGGTGGGCGCGGCCGCCGAAAGGCTCGCGGCGCACGCCACCGCCGATCGCACGGTCGGCGTCCTGCTGGTGCGCCTGGGGGGCTACGCGGTTGGCGTCTTCGCGGGCTCGCCTCCCCGGCTGGTGAGCTCGAAGACGGGCAGCAGGCTCGTGCACGGCCGGAGCGCAGCGGGCGGCTGGTCGCAGCATCGCTTCGCCAGGCGCCGCGAGAACCAGGCCGCGACCGCCCTGCGCGCCGCGGCCGACGCCGCGGCCGAGGTGTTCGGTCCGTACGGTCCCGCCGGGCTCGATGCCGTGGTGCTGGGCGGGGACAAGCGGTCTGCCGCCGGGCTGCGCGGCGATGCCAGGCTGAAGGTATACATGGCGCGGGCGACCGGCCGCTTGCTGACCGTGCCGGACCCTCGGCTGGCCGTGCTGCGCGACATCCCGCGCGCCTTCCTGGCCATCCGCATCCGGCTGACCGAGCCGGAATCAGATGGCCCGGCCCCGCGCTGATAAGTACCATGGACGCCATGCTGCTCACCTCGGACTAGGGACAGTGTTGACCCGGGGGGACGACCCCCCGAACCCCCCGCCTCTCCTTCCGGGGGACCCATCCCCCCGGACCCCCCTTGGGAGAGACCCATCCCCCCAGACCCCCCATGCGTCCGTTCTCAGGAGCAGTAAGTCAATGATCGTGGCTAGCGAAATCGAACTACGGGCAGGCGCGCGCCTGCTGCTTGAAGGCGCGTCGTTCCAGGTGTCCGCGGGGGACCGGATCGGCCTGGTCGGCCGGAACGGCGCGGGGAAAACCACGCTGGCCAAGGTGCTGGCGGGGCAAGCTCAGCCGGCCGCGGGCTCGGTCCGCAGCTCAGGCGCGGTCGGGTACCTGCCGCAGGACCCGCGGACCGGGGACCTGGACATGATGGCCATCGACCGGGTGCTGTCGGCCCGCGGGCTCGACCAGCTCCGCGCTGATCTCCGCGCGGCCGAAGCGGAGATGGCCGACCCCGACTCCGCCGCGGCGGCCGACGCCATCCGCAGGTACGGCGGGCTCGAAGAGCGACTCGCCGTGCTCGGCGGGTACGCGGCCGAGTCCCAGGCGGCCTCGATCACGGCCAGCCTGGGCCTGCCCGACCGGGTGCTGCATCAGCCGCTGCACACCCTGTCCGGCGGCCAGCGGCGCCGGGTCGAGCTGGCCAGGATCTTGTTCTCCGATTCGGAGACCATGCTGCTCGACGAGCCGACCAACCACCTGGACGCCGACTCCGTGGCCTGGCTGCGCGATCACCTCAAGAGCTACCGCGGCGGCTTGGTGGTGATTAGCCACGACGTGGCCCTGCTCGCCGACGTCGTGAACAAGGTCTTCTACCTCGATGCGCAGCGGGCCTGCCTGGACACCTACACCCTGGGCTGGCGCGCTTACCTGCAGCAGCGCGAGACCGACGAGCGGCGCCGCAGGCGGGAGCGAGTGAACGCGGGCCGCCAGGCCGGCGCGCTGATGGCCCAGGCGGACAAGATGCGGGCCAAGGCGACGAAGGCCAGGGCGGCGCAGAACATGCAGCGCCGCGCCGAGCGGATGCTGGCCGGAGTCGAGGCCGAGCGCGCTGCGGACCGGGTGGCCAGGCTCCGTTTCCCGGTTCCCGCGCCCTGCGGCCGGACTCCGCTGACCGCCGTCGGCCTGTCCAAGTCGTACGGGTCGGACGAGGTGTTCACCGGGGTGGATGTCGCCGTCGACCGGGGCAGCCGGGTGGTGGTCCTCGGGCTGAACGGAGCGGGGAAGACCACCCTGCTCCGGTTGCTGGCCGGCCTGGAGACTCCGGACACGGGAAAAGTCACGCCGGGACATGGCCTTAGCCTTGGATATTACGCGCAGGAGCATGAGACGCTGGAAACCGAGCGAACGGTCCTATCGCACATGCGTTCCGCCGCTCCGGACCTTACCGAATCGGAGCAGCGTAAGGTTCTCGGGTCATTCCTGTTCTCCGGCGACGATGTGGAAAAGCCCGCCGGCGTGCTTTCCGGCGGAGAAAAGACGAGGCTAGCCCTCGCTCTTCTTGTTGTATCAGGCGCGAACGTCCTGTTGCTCGATGAGCCGACGAACAACCTTGATCCGGCCAGCCGGGAAGAGGTTCTTGGCGCCCTTCGGGGCTTCCGTGGCGCGATAGTGCTTGTGACTCATGATGAAGGTGCGGTTGAAGCGCTATCGCCCGAACGTGTTATCGTCTTGCCTGACGGCGTGGAAGACGCGTGGAGTGAGGATTTCGCGGATCTTGTCGCCCTTGCGTAAGACTGTTGTCAGTTGACGCGTTCGGCCTAAGGCTACGATTCCGCCATAGCCGCATAAAATATAGTGATCATTTACCATCATGTGGGTGGCCAATCCTGCGGTCATGCCTGATCATTACCAGGGGGGACGTGTAACTCAATGATGACCGCGCTAATGGGAGGTACATGTGGCCGACACCCTCAAGAAAGGCACGCGGGTGACCGGGGTGGATCGCAGCAAGCTGGCGACAACCCTCGGTAAGAGGTATGACTCGGGCGAAAGCATCCGATCGCTGGCCGCCTCGACGGGAAGGTCCTACGGCTTCGTCCACCGGATCCTGACCGAGACAGGCGTGACGTTGCGCGGGCGTGGTGGCGCGACTCGCAGTAGCAAGACCAAGGTGAAGCGCTAAGACCACGCCCCAGGTGGCACCGGCCCGGCGACGTCGACTCGAGAGACGCCGGGACCCCGCCCGGATAGCCCCTGGAGTTCGCTGCTAGCTGATAGCAATCCCGCCCGGCACGGGAACTATCGCCGCCCCCAGGAGGTTTCCCTGGTCATGTACGGGCGGGCAAACATGGTCATGATGCGAGGGTTCCGGATGGACCCCTCTATCACCAAGCAGAAGCTCAAGCCGGGCACCATCCGCAGGATCGCCGGCTACGCGCGGCCTTACCGGGTATATCTGGCGGTATTCCTCCTCGCTACCGTGGTCGACGCCGTGATCACCGTCGTCAACCCGCTGCTACTGCGGGAGATCATCGACAACGGCATCCTGACCCGCAACGAACGGGTCGTGATCGTGACCGCCTGCGCGGTCGCGGCCGTGGCGATCTTCGACGCGGCGCTCGGCTTCGTGATCCGCTGGTTCTCCGCCCGGATCGGCGAGGGCCTCATCTACGACCTGCGTACTCAGGTGTTCGATCACGTGCAGCGGCAGCCGATCGCCTTTTTCACCCGCGCGCAGACGGGGTCGCTGGTCAGCCGCCTCGACGGCGACGTGGTCGGGGCCCAGCAAGCGATCACCTCCACACTGTCCGGCGTGATTTCCAACTTGCTCAGCCTGATCCTCATCCTGGTCACGTTGTTCTACCTGTCCTGGCTGGTCACGGTCATCGCCCTGGTCATGATCCCGCTGTTTATCCTGCCGGCCCGGTTGGTCGGCCGCCGGATGCAGCGTCTCACCAGGGAGAGCATGCAGCTCAACGCCGAGATGGGCTCGACGATGACCGAGCGGTTCAACGTCGCGGGCGCCATGCTGGTCAAGCTGTTCGGGCGGCCCCGCGAGGAGTCCGCCGCGTTTTCCTCGCGCGCGGCCAAGGTCCGCGACATCGGCGTCGTCACCGCGATGTACGGCCAGGTGCTCTTCGTCGCGCTCACGCTCCTGGCCTCGCTGGTGACCGCCCTCGTCTACGGTCTGGGCGGCACGCTGGTCATCAGGGGCACCTTTCAGATCGGCACGCTGGTCGCCCTGACCACCCTGCTCGGGCGGGTCTACGGGCCGATCACGTCGCTTTCCAGCGTGCAGGTCAACGTCATGACCGCCCTGGTCAGCTTCGACCGGGTCTTCGAGGTGCTCGACCTCAAGCCGCTGATCGCCGAGAAGACGGACGCGGTGCCCCTGCCGCGCACGGTCGGCGCCAACGGCCAGGGCGCCCTCGCGCCGGAGATCGAGTTCCACGACGTGTCGTTCCGCTACCCGTCGGCGAGCGAGGTGTCGCTCGCCTCGCTGGAGTCGATCGCACTGCCGGCGCCTGAACGCCGGGACGCGGGGGCTGGGGTCCTTCATGAGGTGAGCTTCCGCGCGCCGTCGGGCCAGCTGACTGCCCTGGTTGGCCCCTCAGGAGCGGGCAAGACCACGATCACGGCGCTGGCGGCGCGGCTCTATGACCCGAACGAGGGGACGGTCAGGATCGGCGGGCACGACCTCAGAGACGTCACCCAGGAGTCATTGCACGACGTAGTGGGCGTGGTCACCCAGGACGCTCACCTGTTCCACGACACGATCCGGGCCAACCTGGCCTACGCGCGCCCGGCGGCCACCGAACTCGAGCTGATCGATGCCTGCGAGGCCGCCCAGATCTGGGACCTGATCTCCGGCCTGCCCGACGGCCTGGACACCGTGGTGGGGGACCGCGGCTACCGGCTGTCCGGCGGGGAGAAGCAGCGCGTCGCCGTGGCCCGGCTGCTGCTGAAGGCCCCGTCGGTGGTGGTGCTCGACGAGGCCACCGCGCACCTGGACTCCGAATCTGAGGTCGCCGTGCAGCGCGCGCTGAAGACGGCGCTCGCGGGCCGGACCTCGTTGGTGATCGCACACCGGCTCTCCACGATCAGGGAAGCCGATCAGATCCTGGTCGTCGACGCCGGCCGGATCACCGAGCGTGGCACGCACTCCGAACTCCTCGCGGCCGGCCGCCTGTACGCCGACCTCTACCACACCCAGTTCGCCGGCCAGGCGGCCTAAACGCGGTAGCCGGCCGCTTGGGCGCAGGCTAGAAGGTGTAGCCGAGACGGCGGAGTTCCTCGCCCGCGGTTTTCTCAATCGCGGTGATGTCCTCGGTGGTGAGGGGCATCTCGCAGGCCGGGGCGCGGTGGCCGCGGCCGCGCGTGCGGGAGGCCCGGGCCTCGTTGCGGATCTCGGCCGCTTGCACGGTGGTGCCGACGAACCGGGACAGGTCGGCCAGGGCCTCGTCTGGCTTGCCCAGCAGGTGCTCGTAGCGGATGGTCTTCAGCTGACCGGGCGGCAGGCTGTGGTGCAGCCTGGCGGCCAGGCGCACGGACCAGCGCCAGCGCAGCGCGCACCGCCCGGCCGGGGACAGCCGGGGCCACAGTTCGCGGTCCTCGCCGGATTCGATGCCGAAGAACGGGTTGGGGAACTCGGTGTCCACGTTCACGAAGCTCGGCCGGAACCAGGACATCACCACCGGGTCGGCGAGCATGCTGGCCACCACGTCCCGGCCGTCCCTGACCACCTGGACGATCCGCGCGCCGGGAAAAGCGTAGGTGAGCGCCTCCGCGCAGTAGATGAGGTCCGGGCTCGCGTCACCGAACGTCTCAAGCCCCCGGAGTTCCGCGCACGGCCCGACGGCGTCCGCCGCCAGCCCCGCGGCGGCCCGGCAATCGCGGGTGCATTCCAGGCAGCTGTGCGAGGTGATCTGCCAGCCCTGCGCGAAGGCGTCCCTCATGACGGTGGCGGCGGCCTGCGGCCGGCCCTGGTGCATGGACGGGCGCCGGGCAAAGGCGTACACGGTGCGCAGCACGCTCGGCTGGCCGATCGTGACGTGAAAGCCCGCAGATGCCTTCAGGGCGCGGCCGATCAGGTCCGCGCCCGAGTGCGGCGCGCCGACCACGAAGACCGGCTGGTGCACGCTGCGGGAGTTAACGATGAGAATGTGACGAGCGGAGAGCATCATCACCTGGCAGTCTGGTTTTTCATAGATGTGCCTAGCCTGGCACGCTCCGGCGCTCATCTCCGGGCATTAGGGCTCCACGCCGGTGTTCTTCGGCGTGACCGCTCAGGTTGAGGGCCGTCTGCACGAGCGGGACATGGCTGAACGCCTGCGGCATGTTGCCGACCAGCCTGCCGTAGCGCGGATCGTATTCCTCACTCAGCAAGCCTACGTCGTTACGCAGGGCCAGCAGCCGCTCGAAGAGTTCCACCGCCTGCTCGTGGCGGCCGCTCAGCTCGAGCGCGTTGGCCAGCCAGAAGCTGCAGGCGAGGAAGGCCCCCTCCGAGCCGGCCAGCCCGTCCACCGCGGACATGCCGCCGGCCGGAAGCTCGTACCGGCGCAGGAAGCCGTCCTGCATCAGGTCCCGCTGCAGGACCTTCATGGTGGACACGATCCGGGGGTCGTTGGCATCCAGGAAGCCCACGTCGGAGATGAGCAGGACCGCGGCGTCGAGTTCGGTCGCGCCGTAGTACTGGGTGAAGGCGCCGCGCTCGGCGTTGTAGCCCTTCTCGCACACCTCGCGCTTGATCACGTCGCGGGTCACCCGCCACCTGGCCGCCAGGTCCGTTTTGCCCGCCTGCTCGGCGTAGCTGGCCGCGCGGTCGAAGGCGACCCAGGCCATGACCTTGGAGTGGACGAAGTGACGCCGCGGCCCGCGCACCTCCCAGAGCCCCTCGTCGGGCTCGGCCCAGTGTTCCTCGAGGAACTTCAGCAGCGACCGCTGCAGCGACCAGGTGTGCTGATCGTCGTGCAACCCGGCCTTGCAGCTGAGCTGGAGCGCATCGATGACCTCGCCGTACACGTCGAGCTGGAACTGGTCGGCCGCCGCGTTCCCGATCCGCACCGGCGCCGAGTTCTCGTAGCCGGGCAGCCAGCCCGCCTCCCACTCGGTCAGCCGCCGTTCCCCGGCCACGCCGTACATGATCTGGAGGTCCTGCGGGTGGCCGGCGATCGCCCGGCCCAGCCAGAGCCGCCAGGCCTTCGCCTCCTCGGTGTACCCGGTGCGCAGCAGCGCTTCCAGGGTAATGGTGGCGTCCCGGAGCCAGCAGTACCGGTAGTCCCAGTTGCGGACTCCGCCGATGTCCTCGGGCAGCGAGGTGGTGGCAGCGGCGACGATACCGCCGGTAGGCCGGTAGGTCAGCGCCTTCAGGGTGATAAGCGAGCGGATCACGGCGCCTTGGTAGTCACCATCGTAGGTACAGCGCGACACCCACCCGGACCAGAAGCTCCTGGTCTGGTCGAGGGACCGGAAGGCATCCAGGTGCGCGGGCTCGCTCTTGTGCGAGGGCAGGTAGGTAAGTACGAACGGGACGGATTCGCCCTCGGCGACACCGAACGTCGCAGTGTGCGCCAGGCCGTGCCCGGTCAATCGGACGGGCGTGCGCAGCCAGATCGCGTCGGGGCCTGCGCTCGCCCTGATGCCGTCCTTGATCTGTGTGAGCCAGGGCACGATGGCGCCGTAACCGAAGCGCACTCGCATCGTGACATTCATGTCCACGGCGCCGCGCAAGCCGGTCACGATGCGGACCAGCACGGGCGGTTCGTCTTCGTCGCGCGGCGGCATGAAGTCAGTGACACGGACCGCGCCGTCCGGGGTTTCCCAGTCGGTTTCCAGGATCAGCGTGTCCCCGGCGTACCGCCGGGTCGCCGCGGCGGTCCCGGTGACCGGCGCGATCCGCCACTGGCCGTGGTCGTCCGTGCCGAGCAGGGCCGCGAAGCACGCCTCGGAGTCGAAGCGCGGCAGGCACAGCCAGTCCACCGAGCCGTCCGTGCCGATCAGCGCGACCGATTGCATGTCGCCGACGATGGCGTAGTCTTCGATCCGGCCGACCATATGTCCTCCTGGCTGGGGCCCGCAGTAAAGACCCTGCCGATACCGTACCGGGCGCGGTCAGCCCTTAGGCTGGCATCATGCGGGTACTACCCGGTGTAGTGGGTACGGGCAGGCGCCGCCGGCTGACCGGCGCGGTCATGGCTCTCGCGGCTGCGGCCGCGCTGGCCGGCTGCGCGCAGTTCGACGCGGCGCTCGGGCAGCGTCAGGCCGTCGTCTCCTTCCGTACGGGTACGCCGGTGCCGCAGCGGCTGGTGGTGCGTTCGACCTGCGCCAAGGTCCCGGCCGTGACCGCGCAGCCGCTGCCGTCTGACCTCAGCTCTCCGTACGCGCTCCAGCAGCTGACCTTCCGAATCGACCGCGCGTCCGACGCGGACGTGGCTCAGCTGGAAAAGTGCCTGGCCAAGTTCCCCTCGGTGACCGGCGTCGTCCTGCAGGACTCGAGCGACGAAGGAAACTGACACCGGGCTGATCCGGACGGCTCCCCAGAGTCCTTAGCCAGCTTCGGGCCGGCGCCCCTGGTTGGGTCAGCGGCAGCCAACTCCCTACATTGCCTAGTTCATGTATAGTGAATCGATCCTAATCCCTATATAAACGATAGATATTAATTATTGAGGTGCTAGATGCGACGTGTCGTAGCCGCTGCAGCGACTGGTGCTGCTCTCCTCCTTGCCGCGGGCTGCTCTTCCTCCTCCTCTTCTAGTACGACTTCCTCGGGTGCGACCGCGAACTCGGCTGCCAGCACCGGGG
>CAVYNE010000018.1:0-60647 GCA_963769715.1 uncultured Actinomycetes bacterium | reverse complement strand
AATGTGTGGCGAAGCATGTGCGGATGCGCCTTGGCTGTCTGTATGCCGGCAGTTTTGGCGAGCCTCCGCAGGCGACGGGTGGCAGCGTGGCGGTCCATCCGGCCGCCGCGGGTATTGAGCAGGATCGGCCCGCCGGTGCGAGAGCCTATCGCCTGGTCGATGGCCCGGCCGACGGCTGGCGGCAGCGGGACCAGGACGACTTTGGTGCCCTTGCCGCACACGCGTAGCACTCGGTGGCCGTGCTCCTCACCGAGGTCGGCGATGTTGGCGTCGTTGGCCTCGAAGATCCGCAGGCCCAGCAGTCCGAGCATGGCCACGAGGGCGAAGTCGCATGGGTTCGATGACTCCCGGGCGGCAGTGAGCAAGGCCTCGAATTGCAGGTGGGTGAACCCTAGGGTCGGTGATTCGGCAGGCACAGAGGGCCGGCGGATGTGCTCGGCGGGTGAGTGTTCCAGCAGTCCGTCGATGACGCAAGTCCGGTAGAACCCGGCGCAACCGAGATGCGCCGCGACACCGTGGAAGGCTGGAACCGGCGGATCTCCTGCATCCACCGGATGTATAGCTCCAGGTGCGGGCGCCGGGCGGCCAGCGGATCCAGGCTGTGCTCGGCGCACCAGGCCAGGAAGCAGCGCAGGTCGGATTCGGTGTGATCGCGGGAGGAGCCCTTGAAACGGGCCAGGTAGGCAGACACTGCCAGCCGCAGCTGATCATCACGCGGCACGGGATGCCCGGAGGGGACGGTGGTGAGTTCGGTGAAGTTCATCATAGCCCGGCACTGCGGCTGTTCCCCGCTGTCGCAAAGGCCGCGAACCTGCACCAGACGCGGCAGGAGCGCACGGTACTTCTCGTGGCAGCTGCGCCCGGCCTGCGCAGCGGAGGCCAGGGAAACAGCGGCTATCTGTTCAATGCGCGCCGGCCGCCCGGGTCGCGCACAATGTGATCGTGTCGGTATGGTCCATGCTCGAGGAGTGCGTCAGCCAGCTGGATGAGCCGTTCCGGCGCAGCGAGGTCATGGGGTGGTTCCGGCGGCATTATCCCGAGGTCAAGGAGACCACTGTAGGGGCTCACATATATGCCGCTACCGCCAACGCCGTCAACCGCGTGGAAAATCACCCCTACCTGGGAAGGCGACCCCCGTTGCTGCGGCGGATTGATCATGGTCTTTATGTCCGTGCCGCTGGTTCCGGCGCGGACACGGATCTCATCGCGTCGACTGCGGGCGCCAGGCAGTCGGCGGTCGCAGCGTCGGCGCCGCGTCCGCGAAGCCGCGTCCATGATCGGGCCCGCGGCAACGTCGAGGCGCTGGTCGACAGCTTCGACGACTACGTGGTCCGGTTCGAGGCGAGTAACATCTTCTCCGGTCCAAGCGTCTACTTTCACCGGCGTGCGATCCAGCGCCGCCGACTGCACGGAACTGCCGAGGACCTGCTGGCCGACGAACTGTTCCTGGAATATGTGTACGCGGTGCTGCCGTCCTGGGGAATGCACCGGATGGGCGCCCAGCGCGCGAAGGTTACCGAGTTCGGCCAGCTGGTCACCTCAATACGAGCAGCTGCGCCTGTCCTCGGTGAGCTCTGGCCGCTGGACATCACTCAGCTGGACTCCGGCGGCGTGCCCGCGATCAGTGAAAAGGCATGGCAGGTCATTTCTTCCATCAGGGCGAGCACGTCCGAGACGCAGATCGTTGCTGGCACGAAGGTGCTGCATCATGTCCTGCCGGATCTCATCCCGCCGATCGACCGGCAGTACACATTCCGTTTTCTTACCGGCCAGAAAGCAGTCCACTCCGGCGACCGGCAAGCCTTCCTGGACTGGTTTCCCTACCTTGCCGAAATCGGCCGACGCTGCCGAGGGCCGATCGATGCAGCGATACTGCGCAGCACACCCATGGCCACGGGGCGCGCCAAGATCATTGACAACGCCATCATCGGCTTCATGCTGACGCAGGACTCTGGCCTGGAGTCGTGATCAAGCACCGGCAGGCCGTCAGTCCCGCAGTCCGTGGTGTGCTCCTCGCCACTGACGCTAGCGGCAGGGCACGCACCCGGAGCGGCAGATGAGCGCATTCACCTGGAGGCGCGGTGATGCATAACATACGGCCCGGCCGACTGTGAGCTGGGGCGGTACCGGGATCGCCACGCAGCCTGCGACGCGAAGAGCTCTTGATAACCACGCGCTGACCCGGCTCTATGGCGCGGGCAGATGCAGCCGCAGCGCGGCATTCTGTGCGATGTTCTCTCGCGGCTGCCGGCCACCGGACGACATGGCCAGGCGTGGGTCAGAAACCGGATCTCCCGGGCGCACGTCTTGCTCTCAGCCAGCCCCTCCGCCTGTGCGGCGTCTGGCCGGCGCGTGCCTGCCGCCGCGCTGCTTCGGCGCGTTCCTCATCGGTGAACAGTCCGGACCATCTCGGCTGCCCGATCTCGTGCTCTAGCGTGAGTTCTGGCCGGCCTCGCCGCACGAGCCACGGGGTGACGACGAGCATGTGATGATCGGCCAGGAGCTTCCTGGCCGCCGCGGCTGCTCCGAGGCTGTTGATCATGGCCACCCAGACATTCGGGTTAAAGCCGAGTGACCTGATCTCGCCGATCAGGTCGCGGCACCGAAGCTGGAACTGGCCCTCGAGCGTCTGTACATCCCCGGGGGCGGCGACCTCTTCGTACGCCGCCAGGCCGTGACCGGCCGGACCGTCGGCCTGCGCCGGGGCAAGGTGCAGGGTCCAGCCACACCTGCCGCAGTACGTGAGCGTCATCGCGAGCTCAGGTCCGGGATCGGTCGTTTGCTGCGGGGTGACCTGTTCCTGGCGAAGATTGCTGCGAAGGGGCTCTCGGCAGTGCGGGCAGACCGGACCGTGTGACGAGTCCTCGCTGGTTGCGTTCCCCACGATCACTCGCAGCCTCTCCATCAAAGGCTCTGCCGGCTGGCAGGCCCACCCAGCCGGAGCATGCCCCGCACACTCACCGGCTGACATCCCGAGGATGTCACGAATCGCCCGGTGGGTGGAGCGCGGCCCTTTCGGGCCGGACGCCAGCAGGTTATGCGCCCGGCTCCAGGACGGGACCGGATCTCCGTACCGGTCAAGATTGGTAACCCAATCGGAAGCGACAGTCCCGCCTACCTCGCCCTGACTGAGGCATATGCGGACGTCGGCCAGGTCGCTGCCACGTGCGGACTCAACCTGAACGGCTCGAGCCGCGTGCCGCACACTGCAGGAATGATCCGGCTCGGAACATCTGCCGACCTGGCCGCCGCGAGCAGTGTCTACCGTCGCGCGTCGTTGTCGAATGCGGGCGATCGCGACAACCTGCTCGCTCACCCGGAATACCTGATCCTGGGGTCAGAAGGGCTAGCCGGAGGCCGCACTCATGTCGCGGAAGAGGACGGCACGGTTGTCGGCTTCGCCACCTGGGCCCAGACCGCCGGCACCATCGAGCTGGAAGACCTGTTCGTGGACCCGGGCTATATGAGGCGCGGTATTGCCACCGCGCTCGTCAGCTGGATCGCCGAGATCCTGCGGGCGCGGGGCGCGGGGCGCCTGGAGGTCACCGCCAATCCTCACGCGCTGGAGTTTTACCGCGCCGTCGGCTTCATCGACTGCGGCGCCGCGGAAACGGACTTCGGCGCCGCGCCTCGCATGGTGCTCATGCTCTCCTGAGAGCGCCGGCACCATCAGGTCTCAATATCGCGGTGCAGGCAGCATGACGGTTCGCTCGGTCGGCGGCAGAAGAGTACGTTTCACAGAACAGTCGAATTGTACGAGATGGCGACTATGAAACGGAGGCAACAGCCATACAGTTATAAGCCATTACAGGCGTGGTTCGTCTTCTAGCCCGTCTTCTCGAAGCCGCTCGGCGAGCTCGAGCTTAGTGCGGGCGGGACGGCCCGCTTCTTCGTATTTCTTCTTGATTCTGTTGAGGTAGTCCTCTGCTGTACGAGGACTGACACCGATTTTACGTGCCGCCGCCTCCAGCGTCATGCCGCGACCATAGTAGCCGAGTAGCCGACTTTCTTGCGGAGAGAGCTGAGGGCGCGCGGGGCGGTTATCCCGGGTAACCGCAAAGGCCAGTTCCTGTGAGGGAGTAAGGTCCCCCGCAGCAATCTGGCGGATCGATGTTACGAGAGCGTCCGGGCCGTGGTTCTTAGTGAGATAGCCCTCGGCCCCGGCCTCGAGCGTGGCGATGACATATTTTTGGTCTGCGATAATCGAGACGACGAGGACTTTGGCGCCGAACTGGGTTAGCCGTATAACATTTTCGGCAGGCGAGGAGTCGTCCTTCAGGTTGAGGTCCAGGAGCACGATCTCGTTGGTGACGCCCAGCTGCAGATACTCGTCGACCGTTGCCGCGGTATCGATCAACTGAATGTCCGGCACCGCGGCCATCCAGTTTTTCAGCATTTCCAGCAGCATGCGGTCGTCATCGATCGCGCCGACAGTGATCATCGCGCCCACCGGATCTCCACGTATGTGCCTTCTCCTGGCCGGCTGTCGATCTCGACCTCGCCGCCAACCGATGCCATCCGGTCCCGCAGCGATCGTGTAATGCCGAGTCCGGGCTTGATAGTCGCGGGGTCGAATCCGCATCCATGATCAGCTACAGACACCACCACCCCATTCTGCTGGCCTTCGGCGACCACCCATGCCTCGCGCGTTCGCGCATGCTTGACCACGTTGTTGAGGGCCTCTTTGACCGCTTGAACAATCCCCTCGACCACCGCAGCGGGCAGGTCCTGCGCTACAGAGTCGTGGCTGTGATGTATCTGCAGCCCCAGCAGGCCCTGATCATAGGTAACCCGGCCTAGCGCCGCATTAAGGCCATCTGGGCTGGCATCATTTACCGCACTGACGAGAGCCCTGAGAAAGGTTGCGTCCATCTGGCAGCGTTCACGCATATCCAGGCTGATCCCGCCAGTCCCGGCTCCCAGCAAGGTGAGCGTGGTGAGAACGTTGTCATGCAACAGGCCATACTGCCGGACCCGTTCCTCGAGCCGCGCACGCCGCGCCTCGGCGGCCGCCTCAGCTTCCTGGGCGCGCAGGCTCTCAGCCGCGGCGAGATCAGTCTGCCGCGCGGTGGAGCGCAGCCGGATTGCCACCAAGCCAGCAGCCACGGCAAACGCCACGAGCGACACTACGTTGCCGGTCACCGTCCCGGTCGCAGCTTTCACGACCGTTATGTCGCTCCGCGCGCCGAACGCATACGCCACGCTGAGGATGGCCGCGGCGACCATGCCAGCACCCCAGCCGCGCCAGATCACGGTCAAGATCGCGGCACCCATAGCCGGGCCGAGTGTCCAGTTCTGGAACGAAGTCGCATAACCCGGGGCGCACAGCGACCCGACAATTACCAGGCAGCATGCGTTGACAGCCACGTCGGCAGTTGCCCACCGTGTGGAGAAACCCAGCCGGCGTCGGCCGGTCCCGAACAGCAGCACTGCCCAGCACGCGTAGCCAACGTAGAGAACGGCAACCAGTCCGGGACTGTGGTAGCTGTGCCAGCGTCCGGTGGCCACAACCGCAAGCCAGGGCATCATCTGAACCAGTCGTAGCAATCCGGCCGCGCCGACTAGCCACCTCTCGGTCCCGCGTGTCGCCGCGCCCTGCCCTAGGTCCACCTGCACCCCCCAACTGTCGCGCACCGGCGGCAGAGTTCAAGCCCGTAATTCAACGGGCGGCGATTCAGCCTAGCGCATTTCCAGAGACAAATGTCCGTAACACATGCCTGATGTCCCTTTGACCCCAATGTGCCGTCGAGCATCGCGGGAGCCGCCCGCGTCCGGCCATGCCCGGTGAATTCCGGGCTTTCGCAGCTTGCCTGCATGGGCCACTGTGGATGCTAGCGGCCGGCGGAAACGACCCGGGGGGGACGCTTCCGCCGGCCCTAAAGGCACGCCGACTACTAAAGGAGGTTCTAGCTGGCGAATGGCAGTTCTCCTGTATTGCCACCTCGACTACCGTGAGGTGACAGGCAATGCCAAGCTTTAACGTTTACCGTTGTGGGTAGTTCCTGTTTCCGGTTACTGCGGGTAGTTGTCCTCTGGCGGGCATGCCGGAGGACGGCGTGCCGGGCCGGGGGCGGCCGGGTCCACGGTCCGGCGGGGTTCCTTCAGCCTGGTTTTGCGGTGTTTCCGCTGTTCAGGCTGGGGTGTTGGCCATGGTGACGACAGCGGGGGCGATGCGGGTGGCGGTGTCCTTCGCGTTCGCGTGCGGGAACGAGGAAGGGGACTTGGATTTCCGGGCGCGGTGCCGGCCGCGGTCGACGGCGTTCCGGTATCCCGCGATTTCGCTGGTCACGGCCCGGTAGCAGTCACGGCCGAGGCGGATGGCGGACAGGACCGCCCGGAGCCCGCGGGCGAAGGACAGGTCGCGGGGCCGGACCGTCAGGCCGGCGCGGCGTCCCCTCCGGGCGGGGACCGCGGCAACCGCGGCGTCGAGGATGACGCCGCGGGTCATCGCGGTTCCAGCGGCCCAGGCGGCGATCTCCTGCCGGACCAGGTCCGGGGACCCGGAGCGGAGCATCGGCCCGGTACCCGGCCCGGCGCCGCGCAGCGGCGCCTTCGCCTCGCGCAGCGCGGTCTCGGACCCGTCCCACCGCCATGCGTAGAGCGCGGCGAGCCCGGGGCCGGGGTATTCCTCCCAGTCCATGAGGTCGGTGACCAGGCAGAACATCTCCGGCACCTCCTGGCCTTCCACGGTGACCCAGTACTCGATGACCCGGACTTCCACGGTGACGCCGTCGCCGGACAGCTCCGCCCGGTAGGAGCCGTCGGGCAGGATCTGCGAGGTCCGCCTGAGCGGGATGTCGCTCTTGAGCCTGATCAGCACGTGCGTGGACTCGATGAGGCGGGCAATCCGGGGTGCCCCGTGGTAGTTGCGGTCCATCAGCCAGATCCAGCCCGGGCTGAACAGGCCGGGGTACCGGGTCATGGCCTCATCGAGCAGGGCCTGCTCGGATTCGGCCTTGTCCGTCCCGGCGGGCCCGTGCGGCATCGCGAACAGCGCCCGGCACGAGCAGCAGGTCAGCGGGAGCGCCCGCAGGCACGGGTACGGGCCGCTGTCGTCGCTGGTGCCCACGGTGCCGAAGAACGCCCTGTTCGCGGGCGTGTCCGGGACCCGCAGCAGCGTCCCGTCCAGCGACCCGGCCCTCAGCGGCCGTCTTTTCCCGATGGTCACCGCACCAGGGCATCCTCCGTCCTGGTGCTCCCGCCAGGCCGAGCCCAGGACCAGGTCCCGCAGTTCTTCCAGGGGGACCGGGCCGAGCGCGTTCCGCCAGTCCCCGGCCGCCCGCGCCTACGCCGGCCGCCACGGCCGCGCCCACGGCACCAGCGCCAGGTCCCCGGCCAGCGCCGCGATCACGTCCTGGACCCGGGAGTCCGGCATCAGCGTCATCAAAACGATCACCCGGATCATGAACGCCCTGGCCAGCAGCCTCTCCCGTTCCCCCTTCACGAACCGGGCACCCAGCGGCGCCCGCCCCGCGATCCCGTCGGCGACGCCCGGCCCGGCCTTGTCCTCCAGCGGGCCCAGCGTCGCGTGATGCACCGGGCTGCCTTTCGCCCGGACCTGCCCGTCCCTCTTGACCCGCGCCTCCGCGACCGCGACCACTTTCACGAAGACCACGGCCCCGCCCGCGCGGATCTTCTCCGTCCCGCCGATGACCAGCGCGGACCGATCCGCCCCGCCCAGGTCCCTGCCGTTCTTCAGCGGTGACGCGACCAGCTCCAGCGGCACCGCGATCATCATCCCGGCCGAAACGGGCACGGCATGCGACGAGACAGGGTAAGAAGACACGCGAGGCTCCGGTTGATGAAGTGGGATCTAGACAGTCACACTTCTAGCCGGAGCCTCACCCATCCCGCAGGAAACCTGAACAACAAGCCTGCAGCCAGGAACGATCACACAGCGCAACCAGAAACGGAACCAGCCCTCAACCGTTTCGCCTTAAAGCCGCTGGCATTGGGTGACAGCAGCCATATCGTGCTATTCACCATCAGAATCCGCTAAATGACTAGGACGAGAGAACTCCTTCGGCGTCTAGATGATTAGGGGAGGATCAATGCAATCAAATCTTGTCATCCAGAGCGGTTCGTCATGGTCACGGTTCGGCCGCGCCACGACACTGCTCAGCCTAAGAAGGAAACTGGGAATAGCGCTTAGTGCAGTTGCAGCGCTTACCTTGGCTCTAGTAATGGCAGTTGCCCCTTCGGCTATGGCCGCGACGGGCTACTCGACATACCCCGGCAGCAACTGGAATGTCCGGTCGTGCCCTGCGACCTGTAGTGTTCTAGGCACCATATCGGGTTCGATACCTGATCTGGTATGCCAGACCAGCGGCCCAACAGTAAGCGTTTCAGGTTTTGGGACCTCGACCATCTACGACCTGGTACGCATGCCTTCTGGCGCCCTTGGTTACATGTCTGATCTGGGAATACAGCAAACACCATACGGGCAATTCAGTCCGAACCTGCCGCGCTGTACCGCAGGACCAGGGCCAGCTACCGAAGCCGCTACAAAGTCAGGCTATGGCTGGATTGCAACATGCACAGTCAGCTGGGCAACTGGCCGCGTATGGGCATGCTGGGCCGCCGGGCTTCGCTGGCTATTCGTACCCGGCTCGGCCAGCTGATCCTAGCGAAATCTGGCGGGGTGCCTGGACATCCGGGTGCGGGCACCCCGCCAAGTCGCGAGGCTCCTAGCTCAACCCGCCAAAAAGGGAATAAGCATACGTGCATGTCGTGCGCTCATCGGCAGATCCGGACGTCGGCTGACTGTCGGGCCAGGCCATGCGCGTACCGGCACACAGATCGCCCGGTTCGGCACGACACCGGGTGGCTACCCTGGCGGCTAATTAGGTTGGCGACCATTTGGGCGGATATCGCGCACCGTGTCTCGAGTCGGCTGCTACCGTCCGTGACGCGAGCCGGGATAGGCGCGAGTCGTCTGGAGTCGCCATGTCGAGCATCTCGGCGCCAGCCCGGCGAGATCCCCGGGATCGGCGCCGTCGACCCCTGGCTCGCCCGGGCGCACCGGGACACCCGGACAGCGGGACCTTATCGTCGCCCTGGACCCGATCCCCACCAGCGACTGCGACCACCGGTACCAGGCCAAAGGACATGATGCCGTCGTCAAGCTCCGGCACCTGTCCCAGATCCGGCACGCCACCTGCACCGGGCCAGGCTGCCGAAGACCCGCCGCACAGTGTGATTTCGAACATAACATCCCCTATGAAACAGGGGGCCGATCGTGCCTGTGCAACGGCGGACCTAGGTGCCGCCACGAGCACCGGCTCAACCAAGACCCCCGCCGGACAGTCGAACAGCCCACCCCCAGTACGTTCCGGTGGACGACCCCTTCTGGTAGGCAGTACACCACGGAACCAACCCGCTTCCCGATATGACCAGCGCGGCGATCAAGCAGCCAGAAAGGCGCGAGCGGGCTATCCGTGCCGCCGGCGCGGCGATACATCACATAGCGGACGGTGTCCACGCTGGGCAAGTCCCTGGTTGGTGTTCTGGCGCGCGCGTCAGAAGCTGATCACGTGGCCGGTGCGGGGGGCGCTGTGGCCGGCCAGGACTTCGAGCCATACCTCGCGCAGCGCGCCGGGGCCGTGGTGGCTGACCACGTTGACCCAGCCTTCGGCGGCGTCCGCGAAACTTCGCCACGCGACGGCGAAACGGGAGTCCAGTCCCTCGCGGCCCCAGTCGGCTGAGCGCTTGCGCATCTGGTCGGGGGCGAAGAAGACGCCTCGGCGCGGACCGCCGAGCGCCTGCGCGCCGGACTGATCCTGGTGGGTGACGCCGACGACCGCCTCGTGCACCAGCCCATCGCCCAGGTGGCCGCGGATCCGGGCGCTGACATCGGCGCTGCCCGCGAAGTCCAGATAGGCCGTGGCGACGGCCGGGCTGAGCTGGCCCACAGCCTCATAGGGCAGCACCCGGTCGTAACAGCCCAGGCTCTCGGTGAACGCCACGTTCCCGGCCGAGGTGAGACCGACCAGCTGCGGGGTCTTGCCCCGCAGCAAGAACGCGGTGCCGTAGGCCGTCTTGCTCGAGGCCGAGGAGAGCACGAGCACCTCGGCGCCGAACCAGCCGTTGTCCTCCAGCTGGTCGGCCAGCATGAACGAGGTGAAAAAGAGCGGCCGGTACAAGATGAGCAGATCCTCCTGGTCGCCCCGGTACGCCGCGTCGCCGGTGGTCAGGGCGTAGGCGTTGTACGGCGACGGCAGCGGCACGCGGTGCGGGGAGGCGTCGCGGAAACCACGCGCATCGGCCCGGCCGGGCCGCACCACCAGGTGGCTGGCCGGCGGCAGGTAACCGTAGACCCTTCCGCCGACCGGAACGCCGTCCACGGCGGAGGCGACGATATCGGCGAAACCCCACAGGGGCACAAGTCCCCAGCCGGGGGCCCAGCCATTTCCCGGCGGGAAGAAGTCCCAGTAATGGAACGACTCGCCCAGCACCGCATACGTCACGTTGTTGGCGGTCAGGCCCACCCGGTCGACGCGCAGCAGGGCCTCGCCGTCGCCGATCTCGGGGACGGCACCTTCAACAAGCGTGGTCCGGGAAAGATCATCACGAGCCACCGCCAGCGCCCAGAACGATGTCATGTCACTAGCATCCCAGGCGTGTACCGGGCCCGTTCGGCAGAAAAGACCTTTTGATCCCGAACGAGGCCGGCCACCTCTCGGCGATACGTCAGGGTTTCCCGCGATGCCGGGGCCCTCGGCGAGCTTCCCCTCGCTCTCAGCTCTCGCGCCTACGTGGAGCTGTTCGCCGGCGAGTTGCCCACCGGAGGGAATCGGGATAACCGTAACGGAGTGGGCGAATGCGGTGCTTTACAACGGTCTAGGCGGCTATGACGAGGCACTGGCCGCGGCCGAAAAGGGCAGCGAATACCCGGACGAGCTGGGGTTGGCCATCTGGTCGCTGGTCGAGCTGATCGAAGCGGCCGCCCGGACCGGGCAGCCCGAGCGCGCGACCGGGGCCCTGCTGAGCGGCGGCGAGTTTGCCGGTCGGCTGTACCGCGAGGCGATCCAGCGGCTCAGCCGCACCCGCGTCCGCGCGGAACTGGCTCGGCGCTGCCCGCCCGCGTCCGGGCGCCCCTGTCGGCCTGGCCAGACCTCGGCCGGGACGGCAGGCCAGGGTATCGGCCCGGGTACTCACGGGCGCGATCGGTGCGCCCGGGGCGGGATCATGATGTCAGTGCCCCCGCACCCCGAGCACCCGGTAACGTCGACCCGCATCAACAGGAGAGGACTGGCGGTCATGGACATGAAACTCGCGACCTACGATTCCGCGGCTGACCTGGCCGAGGCTCTGCGGCCCAGGCCAAATAGGGAGCGGGAGACATCATGAACAGCGACTACGACGTCATCGTCGTGGGCGGCGGCTCGCCCGGCGAGCACTGCGCCGGGGCGCTGGCCGAGGGCGGCCTGCGGGTTGCCCTCGTCGAGCGCCAGCTGGTCGGGGGTGAGTGCTCCTACTGGGCCTGCATCCCGTCCAAGACGCTGCTGCGCCCTGGCGAGGCGGTGCAGGACGCGCGCGATGCGGGGGCTCGCGCGGAGGTCGACGTCGAGGCGGCGCTCGCCTATCGCGACTTTATGGTCTCCAACTACTCCGATGCCGGGCAGGAGCGCTGGCTCGCGAGTAAGGGCATCGACCTGTTGCGCGGAACCGGGCGACTGGCCGGGCCGGGCGTGGTGGAGGTCGACGGCGTGCGCCACACCGCCCGGCACGTGGTCCTGGCCACCGGCTCTGATCCGGTCGTGCCGCCCGTCCCGGGTCTGCGCGAGCTCGACGGTATCTGGACCAACCGCGAGGTGACCGGCATGAAGGCCGTCCCGCGGCGGCTGCTGATACTCGGCGGCGGACCCGTCGGGGCCGAGATGGCCCAGGCCGTGCACTGCCTCGGCGGCGAGGTGGCCCTCGTCGAGGGGGCCGGGCACGTCCTCGCCCGCGAGCCCGCGCCGCTGGGCGACGCGCTCGGCGAGGTCCTGCGGCGCGACGGCATCGAGCTCTTCCTGGGCATCCACGCGACCGCCGCGCGGCGCGACGGCGAAGATTACGTCCTGTCCCTCGAGGACGGCCGCGAGCTGCGCGGCGACCACCTGCTCGTCGCCACGGGCCGGCGCCCGCGCGTCCTCGACGGCCTGGAGACGGTCGGCGTCCAGGTCGGCCCGCAGGGCATCGAAGTCGACGCCCACCTGCGCGCCGGGGAGCGCCTGTGGGCCGTCGGCGACGTCACCGGTGTGCGGCTGCTCACTCATGTCGGCAAATACCAGGGCGAGGTCGTCGCCGCGAACATTCTCGGCGAGCCCCGCGAGGCCAACTACGAGGCCATTCCGGACGTCGTCTACACCGATCCCCAAGCCGCCTCCGTCGGCGCTACCGAGGCCCCGTTCAGCGCGACCGCCCCGCTGGCCGAGGTGGCCAAGACAGCCACCTACACCCACGCCTACGCCCAGTCCAACGGCTTCCTGACCCTGCTCAGCGACGGCGAGCGGCTGACCGGCGCCTACGCGCTCGGCCCCGAAGCCGGGGAGTGGATGCAGCAGGCCACACTGGCCATCCACGCCCGCGTGCCCCTGGAGGTGCTGCGCGACGTCATCCAGCCGTTCCCCACTTTCTCCGAGATCTACGTCGACGCGCTGAAGGCGCTCCACGGCCAGATCGCGGTCACCCGCCAGCCGGCCGCGTCCGGGACACCGTGATGCGACGCGGACACCATCCATCGGAGGGATCATGACCACCGCCACCGCTGTTTCTTCCACCCAGCGCGAACCGGAACTGCTCGGACAAATCGTCGTCGTGATCGGCGGCAGCTCTGGCATCGGGCTCGAAACGGCCCGCCGAGCCCGCGCCGAGGGCGCCAGCGTCGTCCTGACCGGCCGCAATCCCGACCGCCTCGAGCGGGCCGCGGCCGAACTCGGCGCGCTGAGCAGCACCGCCTTCGACGCCACCGATCCGGCCGCCCTCGACCGGTTCTTCGGCGATCTACCCGAGGCGATCGACCACGTGATGGTCACGGGCCCCGGTCCGTACTACGCGCCCCTGGCCGACCTGGACCGCGAGCGGGCGCACCGCAATTTCGACGACCATCTATGGCTGGCCGTTGCCGTCGCGCGGCACGCCGTCGGCCGGGTGCGGCCCGGCGGCACGCTGGTGTTCATGGCCGGCACCGGCGGCGCACGGGGACCCGGCCTCTCGCTCAGTGCCGCGGGCACCGCCGCGCTGCCCGCCCTGATCGCCAACCTGGCGGTCGAAGTGGCGCCGATCAGGGTGAACCTCATCGCCGCCGGATTCGTCGACTCGCCGCTGTCCGCGTCGCTGCTCGGCGACGACCTCGAGGCGCGCCGCAACCAGCTTCGCGCGACGCTGCCCATCGGGCGCGTGGTCGGACCGGCCGACGTCGCCGCGCTCGCCGTGCACATCATGACCAACACCGCGCTGACCGGCGCGACCTACGACATCGACGGCGGCCAGCAACTGGTCTCCAGCGGGTGATCGCCGTCGACGTCACCTTCAGCTAAGAGGACAACCTATGCGTGCTGACATAGCCACGGACTCCCCGAGCGCCGCGGCCGTCCCAGGAGGCGCCTGACCATGGAATACCTCGTCACCATGACCACCCGTGTTCCGGCTGGAACGCCGGAACAAGCCGTCCAGGACATCCGCACCCGCGAGGCGGCCCACTCCCGCGAGCTCGTGGCCGCCGGACACCTGCTGCGCCTGTGGCGCCCTCCGCTGCAACCAGGCGAATGGCGCACGCTCGGGCTGTTCGCCGCCGCCGACGGCGACCGGCTCGAGGAAGTCCTCGCCTCGATGCCGCTGCGGGTGTGGCGCACCGACGAGGTCACCGCGCTCTCGCCGCACCCGAACGACCCGCCCCCCATGCCCACGAGCAGCGCCGTCACGGCCGCGGAGTTCCTGGTGGCCTTCACCCTGGCCGTCCCGCCGGGCACACCCGCCCAGGCGGTGGAGGACACCAACGCCCGCGAGGCGCAGGCCGCGCATGACCTGGCCGGCCAGGGACACCTGCTCCGGCTGTGGACCCGGCCAGACGGGCGCGCGCTGGACCTGTACCAAGCCCGCGACGCGGCCCAGATGCAGGCGATCCTGGCGGCGCTGCCGCTGGCTCCCTGGATGACCGTGGACACCACGCCGCTGTCGCCGCACCCCAGCGACCCGGCGATCATCTACCCGCCGGCCACGGCGCCGACCGGAACGCCATGAACCAAACGGGCCACAAGGTCGCCATCATCACCGGCGGCTCCCAGGGCATCGGCGCGAGCCTGGTCACGGCCTACCGGCGGCAAGGCTGGAGCGTGGTGGCTACCGCCCGCACGATGAAGCCGACCGAGGACCCTGACGTGCTCACCGTCGACGGCGACATCGCCCAGCCCGGCACCGCCGACCGGATCATCGGCGGAGCACTGGAGCGGTTCGGCCGCATCGACACCCTGGTCAACAACGCCGGCGTCTACATATCCAAGCCGTTCACCGAATACACCGCCGAGGACTACGCCTTGGTGGTCGGCGTCAACGTGAGCGGATTCTTCTGGCTGACCCAGCGGGCCATCGCCGAGATGCTGCAGCGGTACGGCGGTCACGTGGTCAACATCTCGGCCACCCTCGCGGAGGTCGCGAGCTCCAGCGCGCCCTCGGTGCTGGCCGCGCTGACCAAGGGCGGCCTGGCCGCGGCCACCCGGTCACTGGCCGTCGAGTACGCCTCCCGCGGCATCCGGGTCAACGCGGTCTCGCCGGGCATCATCCAGACGCCGATGCACCCGGCGGAAAGCTATGACGAACTCGGTGACGGGCTTCCTCCGCTCGGGCGCGTCGGCCAGGTCAGCGACGTCGTCGACGGCATCTTGTTCCTGGAGGCATCGCCGTACATCACCGGCGAGATCCTGCACATCGACGGCGGCCAGATCGCCGGTCACTGATCGCACCCCGGCGGACATCAGTACCCTGGCCCGGCTAGGCCGACAGGCCGCCCTGACCGATGTTCGCCAGCGCCCCGTGCAGCTCCCGCCGCGAGCTGACCCCGAGCTTGGTGAACACCTTGCGCAGGTGCCATTCGACGGTGCGGGCGGACAGGAACAACTGGGCGCCGATCTCCGGGTTGGTCCGCCCGTCACACGCCAGCCGGGCGATGGACGCTTCCTGAGCGGTGAGCTCGTGGAGTGTCTCGAGCGTCCGCTTACGAACCGTTTCACCGGTGGCCAGCAGCTCGCGCCGGGCCCGTTCGGCAAATGCCTCGGCGCCCATCGCGGCCAGCATTTCGTGCGCGGTCCGCAGCTGGACGCGGGCGTCGGCGCGTCGGCCCTCTCGGCGCAGCCATTCACCGAAAAGCAGATGGGCGCGGGCGAGCTCCGGGCGGAGCTGGGTGCGGCCCAGCCGGTCGATGGCTTCGCGATAGCTGGCCTCGGCAGCCTCGCCCTCGCTCACCAGCGCCCGTGAGCGCGCCTCGATCCCCAGCCCGAAGTCGGTCCCGCCGGCCTGCGTCGTTTCCGCCAGCCGCGTGAGCACGCCGGCGGCCAGCTGAGGGTTCCCGCTCCGTGTCGCGGCCTCGATCAGCTCGGGCAACGCCCGCATGGAGACATAGAGCTCGGGGGTGTCCTGGCTGGCTTGCCGGGCCGCCTCCAGTGCGTCGGCGTAGCGGCCCAGGCCGTTGTACAAGATGGCGGCCACCCAGGACGCGTAGGTCACCGCGACTCCCTGTCCCCCGGCAGTGGCCTCGGCGATAGTGGACTCGATCAGCGGGACGGCCTCGGCTTCCCTGCCCCGAAGAGAAGAGAGGAACAAGGCGGCGTAGGGCGCGAGGCGACTCCCGGTTGCCTCGCAGACCGCATCAGCCTCCGCGATCAGGGAAGCGGCCGTCCCGAAGTCACCACTCCACGCCGCGTGCCTGGCCAGGGCGCCCAGGTCGATCGGCAGCTGGTCGAGCGCGCCGACGTCACGGGCGAGCTGAACCTGCCGCCGCAGGATCGCGCGCCAGCCGTCATAGTCCCACAGCGCGTAGGCCGCTCCCTGGGCCATCCAGCCCCACCGGAGTCCTTCTGCCGTGGAGATGTCAGCGCTGGCAAAGGCGCTCGCGGCATGCCGCAACGTCGGTGCCGCAGCGGCCGGTCCGTCGGTGACGAGCCGCGTTAGGCCGTCGAGCAGCAGGTCGACCGGACGCGGGAGGTGCGCAGGCCGGGGCAGGGCCCGAGCTGCGCGGGAGACCTCCAGCAGATCGCCGGCCCCGGCGAGACGCCCGGCGTATAGCGCGGCCCACCAAGCGTCCAGATAGGTCTCGCGTGCCAGTTCGAGGTCGAGCGACTCGAGCCGCTTGGCGGCCTTGAGCAACAGCGGCGGGGCATCGCTGCCCAGGCCCGAGGCAAACGCGATCTGCCCGCGCAGCAGATGCACTCGGGTGCTGGCGAACTCGTCCAGCGGCCCGGACCCTCCATCCTCTGCGGTGACCAGCATTTCGAGAGCCTTGTCGAACGCGCCGGCCCGCAGGTTGGCCTGCGCCGCCGCCAGCGTGCGCTCGGCACGGCGCGCTGGATCGACCGTCAACAGCACTGAGCGCTCCAGGAATGCCGCCGCCGCGGCGAGCCCGCCGCGGGCCTGCGCCCGGTCCGCCGAATGCTCGAGCTCCGCGGCGACCTCCTCGTCCGGCCCGGGTGCGGCCTGGGCCCGGTGCCAGGCCCGGCGGTCCGGATCAGCCTGCGGGTCGGTAACCTCCGCCAGCGCGCCGTGCACCTCCTGCCGGTCCCGAACCGACGCTGACCGGTAGGCCGCCGACCGCACCAGCGGATGCCGGAACCGCACCCGGACGCCGAACTCGATCAAGCCCGCCGCCACCGCCGGCGCTGCCGCCTGAACTGGGAGTCCCAGCCGTCCGGCCGCCCTCCGCACCAGCACCGGGTCCCCGGACGGATCGGCCGCCGCGAGCTGCAGCAGACGCCGGGCCTCGGGCGGCAGGGCGTCGAACTGCCGCCGGAAGCTCTCCTCGATCCGGCCCGACAGCGGCACCGCGCCAGGCAGCCCGAACCCGCCCGCCAGTTCCACTGACGTCAGCCCCCGCGGTAGCTCGAGCAGCGCCAGCGGATTGCCCTGCGTCTCGGCCACGATCTGGTCCCGGACCCGCTCATCCAGGGGCCCGGTCAGCGCCGAGTCCAGCAGAACTCGCGCATCACTTTCCTGTAGGCCCGCCACCGTCAGCTCTGGCAGCCCGGCCAGCTCGTCACCCGGAACCCGGGCCGCGAACACCAAGCCGACCGGGTCGGCCGCCAGGCGGCGCGCCGCGAACCCCAGCGCTTGCGCCGAGGCGTGATCGAGCCAGTGCTCGTCATCGATCACGCAGATCAGCGGCTGCTCTCCAGCCACCTCCGACAGCAGGCTGAGCGCGGCCAGCCCGACCAGGAACCGGTCCGGCGGCGGACCGGCACTGAGGCCGAACGCGGTCCGCAGCGCCTCCCGCTGCGGCACCGGGATCGCCTCCAGGTGGTCCAGCATCGGCGCGCACAACTGATGCAACCCGGCAAAGGCCAGCTCCATCTCCGACTGAACCCCCACCGCGCGCGCTATCCGGCACCCCGCCGCCCGGCCGACCAGATAGTCCAGCAGCACGCTCTTGCCCACGCCCGGGTCGCCGCGCACCACGAGCACCTGGCTCTCCCCCGCCCGCACAACCTCGACGAACCGGTCAAAAACGCCGCGCTCCCGGCGCCGGTCCGTTAGCCCCGTCGCACGTCCTCCCCGCCGGGAATTGGTGGCCATCGGCCCGGCGCTACACCGCGGCCGGGCTGGTGGCGGTGGCGATGGCACGCATCGGGGCAGGGTGAGGACGCAACGCCGCTGCCCGGTCACCGGGCTGGGCGCGAGCGCTCACACGGCCTCCAGATCGCCAGCCCGATGAGGTCGAGGCCGACCCCACGAGCACCTCGGTGCTACTCACCGCCAGAGCCGTGCCATTTGCCCCGCTGAAGAGCCTAACGTGGCCGGCCGGGCGCGGGCAATCCTCGCCACCACGCATACGTCTTCCATACGGGTCAGCTAGGAGAGCACGGCGGTCAGCCGGTCGCCCAGTGCCCGTCAGCTGGCGTCAGCTGAATATTGCAGTATCTACTGTAATACTGCGATAACCCCGGCGAGGCCGCATCCCGCTTCGGGCCGTGCCGTTGCCAGGTTCCGCTGCCGCCCAGGGGACGTTCACACGGGCCACCTGCGACGTCAGCGCGGCTGGAGTTATTAACCGCGGGTAGAACATGGCCCATACGACCTTTCCGGTGTCGTTCGGTGCGTAACCCCACTGGTCGCTAAGGGCACAGATGATGTGCAGCCCGCGACCGGTCTCGGCGAGGGAACCGGGCGCTTGCGGCGCTGGAACCACTTCGCTCGGGTCGGCGACCGCGCACAGCACGCATGGTCCGGGCTGTAGCAGGCCGAGCCGGATCGGGCGCCGGGGCCGGCTGTCGCCGGATCCGGGCAGGGCGTGCCGCAGCGCGTTGGTCAGCAGCTCAGACACGACGATCGCGATGTCCTGGCTGCGTCCTGCCGTGCCCCACCGGTGCAAGGTGGCGACGGTGAAGTCCCGGGCGGCGCGGACTGATTCGGCGTCTGCGCCGAGCGTGCGCGTGGCGATCCGCGGCAGGCAGGCCCGGACGGCCGGAACGGGATCCGGCGATGGCCGCTCGGCGCCATTCGCCAGGCCGGCCATCTCCGCGGCCAGCTTCAGCCAGCGGCTGCCGGCCCAGCCCTCCAGGCGTGACAGGTGCGCTGCCATTGGCGTCCAGTCAATCTCGCCTCGGTAGGAGGAGAAGGTGCGGGCACCTGCGTGGTGCCATTGACCGGGGAAGGCATCCCCGGCGTGTTCGGCGATCATCAGTACCGGGCGGCGATCCGGGCGGCCCTGGCCATGGCCGTGTGACGGTCCCACGGCACGACCGGGCGAGAGACCCGGAAGCCCGGGTCGGTCTGCTGGCATTGCGGGCAGGCCAGTCGTCCGAAGGCGTCCATGCGCCAGCCGGCGCCGATCGCACGAGCGCGCGCGTCGCCCTCGCCCAGCGCCGCGCGATCGGCATGCCAGGAGATGCAGGAACCCATCTCGCACCACATGATCGGCATCCGCAGCTGATCACCGATCGCAGCCCGCACCGTGGTCGCGGCGGGCGCGGCGCTCTCGGCGGGCGCGGCCTGCTCCGCGGGCGCGGCCTGCTCCGCGGGCGCGGCGCGCTTGGCGGGGGCGGCCTGCTCCGCGGGGGCAGCGCGCTTGGCGGGGGCTTGTGGCCGAGCATCGCCGCTGGCCGACATCCCGCCGTCATCGACAGGCGGCTCGGCGCGGCCGTCGTCCCGCAGCTCGGCGAGCCAGTCGTTCATCTGGAGCATGCTGGCGTCGTCTGGCCAGATCTTGATCTTCATGTCGGGCCTCCCCTCGGGCCGACGGTGAGCCGTCCCGCTACCAGTGACCTGCCCTAGGACAGGCGCGTGCATTGAGATGACGGACCGGCGGCGGCTACGTGTCCTGGGCGTCCCAGGCCCCGGTGCTGTCAGCGGGGCATCCACGGTCAGGCCGGGCGGTCATCGGCCGGCCACCGAACGCGTCCTGTCGTCAGCAAGCGCCTGGTTTGCCCTGGTGGGCGTATGCCACCACTGCGCTCGCCCTCCCCTTTTCAAGCGCCCGGGCTCACCGTCTGTTGGGTTTTGAGTTTTCACGGTCCCGACTCTGAATTACAGATGAATATACTTGCGATAAACATTTGATTTACATATCAGATATCACGGCGTGGCGCATAGACAAATTAATTTTTCGCTATGCACAGGGTGTGGATCACGTTCTGCCAGCTAACGGCGGTGTTATAACAAGGAGCCGACACCAGAATCCCCAGCATTTCCCCGGCTTGCGCACAGCGCTAGCGCTGTTTTACACAAGTCATCCACAGGTTCGTGCACAGAAAACCTGAAGCCCGTCTTGCCCTGCCACCAGCGCGGATTAGCTGCGGTGCGCTTACGCCAAGTAACAATGTGGACCAGCCGCACGCTGGCCGGGTGTAGGCAATTCGTGACTAAATGTTGTTCGGCTGAATTGACCAGAGGAGTGCCGTGCGCCGGATTAAGCCGAACTATCCGACCGTGCGCTAGGGCTTCCGGGCGACTCCGCACCAGGCTGTCACCTGGGGCGGGCTGAGAATGCCCGGCTCGGGCCGCCACTGCTGCGGCTGGACCACTCCCGGCTTGAGCAACTCGAGCCCATCGAAGAAGCGCGTGACCGCGGCCCGGTCACGCATGGTCGCCTTCGGCCCGCTCATGCGCTGGTTCACCCGCTTGGTCATTTCGGCCATCTGCGCCGCGCGGATGTCGCTGGCCGGATGGGCGAGCACTAGGTAGCTGCCGGCCGGCAAGACCCTCAGCAGCGTGGCCACCAGGCCATACGGGTCGTCTGCGGCAGAGATCAGATGCAAGATGATCAACAGCATGAGCGCGACCGGCTGGCCGAAGTCCAGGGTCGCCGACGCGGCCCGCACGATGGCCGAGGTGTCGCGCAGGTCCGCGTCCACGTAGTCGCACGCACCTTCCGGGGTGCTGGACAACAGGGCCCGGGCGTGCGATAGCACGATGGGATCATTGTCTGCGTAGACGATCCGCGCGTCCGGGGCGACCGCCTGCGCCACCTGGTGGGTATTGCTGGCCGTGGGCAGCCCGGTGCCGATGTCGGCCTAGGCCGCCTGCCGCCTGCCGCCTGGCGCCTGGCGAGAATGAACGTGGCGTGGCTGGCGTTGAGACGATCATGCAGACCTGGGAGGCGCTTACTTCACGCCGCAACGTTCGGTCCTTCGCTGATCGCCCGATTCCGGCGGCAGATCTGGACCAGATCCTCGAAGCTGGGCGCCGGGCCCCGTCCTCACAGAACTGGCAGCCTTGGGACTTCGTCGTGGTCACCGACCGGGCCCAGCTCCGCGAGCTGGCCAGGGTCTGGCGGGGCGCAGGTCATGTGGCCGACTCGGCGGCGACGATCGCGGTGATCGGCCCGGCGGCCGATAACGAGTTTCACCGGGCCCATTTCGACCTGGGCCAGGCGACGATGGCCATGATGCTAGCGGCCGCCGATCTGGGCATCGGCAGCTGCCACGCCGGCGTCGCCGACCTGCCGCTCGCCCGGGAACTGCTGGGTTTTCCCGAGGACCGCAACTGGGCCCTGCTCGTTTCGCTCGGCTATCCGGCTGACCGGCCGCTGGCGCCGATCCGCAATCCCAGGCGGCGGCCGTTCGGCGAGGTCGTGCACCGCGGTGGCTGGTAGACCGCTGGCCATCAGCTCGCGCCGGGCTCGTTCGGCAAAATCGTTCGTGGAGATGAGCGGCGGGCGCGCATATTTTCCGGGACCGCTCGCCCGCTGATCTGGCGGCTACTGCCCGGGTGGCGTGGGTGCCTCTTTCGCAGACCCGCAACGTAACGGCTGGGAGCTTGTTACCAGCACGGTGCTTTCATTGGAGCAGCGCTGGGGATGAGTAGGTTGCCGGCGGATAGAAGACGGCAGTCTGCACACCAAGGAGCATGGGTTGAGATGCCGTGGTTTCCCGAGTTCACCAGCGCCGTGGAGCTGGCGCGCAGGCAGACTCGCGCCGCGGGTCAGGCTGATCCGGTCGGGCAGTACTTCACCGCGCTGAACAAAGGTGACACCCACGTTCTGGAGCGGGTGTGGCCTGGCGAGGTGGTGATCTATGACCCCCGCGCAGGCGAGGTCCGCGGCCACAAGCAGCTGCGGCGGTTCGTCAGCCAGAATCAATCCTGGCTCGCCGAGCGCCACGCCCGGATAGAGACAGTAGCCTCCACCGTCGCCGATGGCCGGGCCGTGGTAGAACTGCTGGCGCACCTGGCCGGCGACGGGCAGGAGCTGGCCTGGCCGGTAGCGGTTGTCGCCGAATCCCCCGACGATGAGTCGGTGGTGTTCCGCACCTACTGCAGCCAATGGCCGGTCGACGGACGGCGCCACCTCAGGCCGCCCGTACTCAAGCCCGGGCAGGCCCGCCTCGGTGATGTCGTCGGCCGCTTCCAGGCCGCGCTGGACGCCGGTGACGCGGAAGCAATCGTGAACACCTTCGCGCCCGATGGGTACTTCCGCGAACCCATCGGCCCGCACTACGCTCACCGCGGCGCCCCTGAGCTCCGCTCATTCTTCACCACGTGCTTCAGCGCGGGCGGCGGCATCAGCCTCCAGCACTGCGCCGTAACCGACGACGGCGTGCGCTGCGCCCTGGAGTACAACTGCGTCCGCTGGGGCAGCCACGACCTGCCGCCCCAGGCGGGAATCGGGGTCTACGAGCGCGGCCCGGACGGACTGCTGGCGGCGGCCCGCGTCTACGACGACATCGAAGCACCCGTCGGGCGCCCCTGAGGCGCAGGAGCCCCCGGCGCGATGCGGGCGGACCGTGACTCGGGGTCGCCGCCAGCAGCCGGCGGCTCGGGAGCCTTACGCCATAACCAGCACGCGGGGCCGGCCGGCTGATGGTTGGCCGGCGGACTGGCATCCGGTGCCGACTCCTAAGCAGCCTCGGTTCCTGGCTGGTCCGGCTGGTCGGGGTGGCCCGGTGAACCCGGGGGCTCGGCAGGCGACGTCGCGCGCCGCTGGATGGCCCCGAGGCTGTCATAGAGCGCCTGCCAGACGTTGGCGAGGCTGGCGGCGGCGGGGAGGTCACCGCGGATGGCGCCGGGCGGGCTGGCCTTTTCGCCGAGCGCATGGAGCGCGGCGCGGCCGAGGTCGATGATCACCGGATCGGTTG
The DNA here is from genome assembly GCA_963769715.1 of uncultured Actinomycetes bacterium. GTDB lineage: Bacteria > Actinomycetota > Actinomycetes > Streptosporangiales > Streptosporangiaceae > Palsa-504. The sequence continues at coordinate 37,887 of CAVYNE010000018.1, read as the reverse complement.
CCTCGATCGTGAGCTGCTTGTCGGTCACGCGGATCAGCATCTGGCGCCGACCGGCCTCTTCTGGCTGCTCGTCGCTGGTGCCGGTGACGTCGGCGTTGCGGAGCGCCTCCCTGGCCTGGTCCAGGTCAACGCCGAGAGCGGCCAGCGCCCGGGCCGCGGCGGTATCGGGGTCGCCAAGGGCGGCGAGCAGCAGATGGTGCGAGCCGACCGGCTGTGATCCGGCCAGGCGGGCGGCTTCGCTCAGGCTGGTGTCGGCGGCCGGCGTGGTGCGCATCTCCGCCGACTCGTCCGGCTCGGGCGCCTCGCCGGGGCCGGTCACGGAGGCCACCCGGCGGCGCAGCCAGCGGCGGCCCCGAGTGCCCTCGGTCGGGACCGAGGACAGCAAGTCGAGCACGGCCATGCGGATCGGCGTGAGGTCGGCGGCGTGCTGCTTCAGGACCTGCGCGCCGACGCCGTCGCCTTCCCGTATCACTCCGAGCAGGATGTGCTCGGTGCCGATGTAGTTGTGGTGCAGTTGCAGGGCTTCGCGGAGCGCGAGCTCGAGGATCTTCTTCGCGCGCGGGGTGAATGGGATATGCCCGCTGGGCGTCGCGTTCCCGGTGCCGACAATGGCTTTGACCTCTTCGCGGGTGCCCTCAAGCGACATCCCGAAGCGCTCGAGGGCGCGGAACGCGAGCCCGCCGGGCTCGCCGAGGAGGCCGAGCAGCACGTGTTCGGTGCCGATGTAGTTGTGTTGCAGTCGCCGGGCTTCCTCCTGGGCAAGCACGACAACGTGCCGGGCGCGGTTAGTGAATCGTTCAAACATGGGACCACCGTGCGGCATACTCGAAACCTTGTCAATACCATGCTATTAATAGGGTAAGCGTGAACGTTGCCCGGGGATGGGAGGGTCATGTAGTCATGGACTGGGAGGACCGGCTCGACGACTGGGAACTCGAACTCGAGCTGGCCGCCCAGCTCGAGGGCTCGGACTGGGTGACGCTGGAACGAGCGGCCGCCGACACCGGCGCCTCCCGTGCCGTCCTGCGCAGCTGGTACCGTACCGGGCAGATCCCGTCCCGGCTCGTTGACGGACCGCACGGGCCGCAGCGACTGGTACCGCTCGCGCTCGTCGCCGCACGCGCCGAGGCCTCTCCGCGACTGCGCCGCACCGCGCAGCGGCGGCTCGCCGACGAGGCCCAGCTGGAGATCCTCCGACACCGGGTTGACCAGCTCGAGCTCCGGCTGGCCGCGCTGGAACGGCGTCTTCCAACAGATCCGCCCGGCTGAGACCCCGGCGGACCGCGGATCGCCCTGGCGAGCTCGACCACGAGCGGCGCATTCACTCAGCACTGACCATGTATCAGGGTGCGGAGTCAAAGCCTCCGATGACTGAGGATCCAGTGCCAAACCCGGCCGCCTGATCGGGGCGTCCGGATAAGGCGACCGAGGGGGGTACATCTGTGAGCCAGCCAGGCCCCGGCAGAAATGAGCGAAGCCCCGGCAGAAATCAGCTCATCGTCTCGTACATGTTGTTGCGGCAGACCGTGGGCTGGATCGGAACCCTGCTGCCGGCCGTGCTCCTCGTCGGCGTGGCCATCTCCTCCGCGGCGTCGCGGCCGGGCTCCATGAGCGGCTACTACTACACCGACATGCGCAACATCTTCGTCGGGGCGCTGTGCGCGCTCGGCGTCTTTCTGGGAGCGTATGCCGGTTACGACGAGGTGGACCGCTGGATTACCAACATCGCCGGCTTGGGCGCGATCGGCGTGGCGTTCTGTCCCACCAAACCGGCGGTCTGCGCGGCTGGCACGCAAGCCTGCCCGGCATCGTCGGTCACGCATCTGTCGACCAGCCAGCAGCTGGTCGGTGACATTCACCTGGTCTTCGCCGCTACCACGTTCATCGCGCTGGGCCTTATGGCGCTGCGTTTCGCCAAGGGGGGAATGACGCCGTCCGGACAGAGCGCGATGGGCCAGATCCGGTACGGACTGGGCTTCGGGCAGCCGAGCACCGGTGACCAGCCGCAGCGATTCAGGGGAGAGAATGTCATCTACCGCGCCACTGGCATCACGATCTTGTCCTGCGTGATTCTCGCGGCTCTGTCGAACCTGCTGCCAGCCGCGGTCAACGCGCACTGGCCCTTGCTGTTCACATTTGAGGCGGTCGCGGTGGTCGCGTTCGGAGTCTCCTGGTTTGTCAAGGGCCGGACGATCCATGGGCTCCGGGCCCGGATCCGGAAAGGCGCGCCCGCCGCGAGACCTGTTGCGGCCGTCCGGTAATTGCCGCGTTCCAGGGCGCACTCTGCCTTGGCCTAGTCCCAGAGGATGGCTCCGCAGGCGGCGCAGGTGCCGGTCTCATAATCCCGGGCATCGGCTGGGTGCGAGCACTCCGACTGGGCCGACGGCTCCGGCGCAGCTGGTGCGGACTCGGTGGCGCCGGGCGGGACAGCCGGGTCGGACGCGGTCGCCTGGCCAGGATCAGGTGCGGGGCCGTCTCCCACGTAGTACCGCAGGGCCGACCGGACTATCTCCCGGCACCACTCAGCGCGGGTCCATCCGGCGAACTCAGGCCGCGCCAGCACCTGGTCTATCCGCGCGGCGTCAGCTTCGGAGACCTTCAGCCCGATGGGGACCTGGGTTGAATCGGGCCGCCTGGCACGCGCCATGCGTTCAAGGTACCCAGAACGGGCAGCGCGAGCGCGAGCGCTGCCAGCAGGGTCCCGATACGATCGTCATCAGCGTCATCGAACGCTGGCCTCGGCCCTCCGCTTTAAGTCCTCAGTTCGGGAGCTTGACGAGGGTGAGGAAGAAGTCGTCAACCTGCCGGATCGCTTCAGTGAACAGATCCAGGCTCACCGGCTTGGTGATGTATGCGTTGGCGTGCAACTGGTAGCTAGCCAGAATGTCCGTCTCCGCCTGGGAGGTGCTAAATATCACCACGGGGATCATCAGCAGGTCAGGGTCGGCTTTCAGTTCGGCCAGCACCTCCAGGCCGTTGCGGCGCGGCAGGTTGAGATCGAGCAGGATCAGGCCGGGCCTGGGCGCGCCGGTAAACTGGCTGGTCCTGCGGAGGAAGTGCATCGCCTGCTCGCCGTCGCCCACCACGTGCAGCGTGCTGGGTATGGGGGACAGCTCGAAGGCTTCCGTGGTCATCAGGACGTCCCCCGGGTCGTCCTCGACTAGCAGCACGTCGATGACCCGGAGCCCGGCTGGATCGAGAGGATAGCTGAGTTCAGGCATCTGCCAACCTTCCGCCGAGGAGATAAGGGTGCCGGGCCGGACGGCCGGATGGTCTGCGTGAGATGGGAGAAACAGGCAGCCCGGGACGCCGGACCGGCTGGCTTCTCAACCGGTGCGGCGATGTTACTGCATGTCAAGGCGACCGTCTATCCGCTCACCATGGCAGCTGGCCGCATACGACGAGAGCGGAATTGTGATCGCGCTTGGACGGGAGGCGCCGTGGCTACCGGGACCGAGGTCCTCGATGCTGGGCGCCGCGACCATGTCGTCCTGTTTTACCGGGACGAGCAGGAACTCACCGAGCGGGTGAGCGAGTATCTTCTCCCCGCCGTCCAAGACGGCAGCCCAGGCCGGGCAGCCAGTTCACGTTTTCGGCGAGATGGTCTCACTGCTCTGGGATGGCCTGATCGATGCCGCCATCGAGGTCGAGGCGATGTGGAACGAACTGGGCGCCCAGTACCGGTTCTCGCTGCTCTGCGCCTACCCAGCACAGCCGGCGGCTCACGCCCGCCAGCTTGACGCCCTGACTGAAGTGTGCCACGCCCACACCCAGGTCACCGGCGCCCCACCCGAGGCAGAATAAGCCTGGCACACAGTCTGTGGACCCATTCACCCCGCGGGTCCGGGTAGGCGTGCCGTTTCCGCCGGGCTTGACCCGGGTAGCCGCTGGTCTTGAGGCCAGGAGGTGGCTGCGATGGGAACTGCGGAATCCCCGGATCCGCGAGATGAGTCCGAGGCGGAGCGTGACGACCGTAATCTCGCCGAGCTACTTCAGGAACTGCGGGTGGCTGGCCTAGGGGTGCAGGTCCTGTTCGGCTTCCTGCTCTCGCTGCCCTTTACGACCAGGTTCACACGGCTCAGCCACGGCCAGCGTGACCTGTACCTGGGGAGCCTGGTGCTGTCCGCGGTCGCGACGGCGCTGCTGCTGGGGCCGGTGGCCTACCATCGGCTGGTGTTCCGCCGCGGCCAGAAGGAAGGCTTGGTCGAGGCGGCCAACGTGATGGCGATCCTCGGTCTGGCCGCTGTCGGCCTGGCCGTCTCGGCCGCGGTCCTGCTGGTGACCGGTTACGTCGCCGACGGCCTCACCGCGGCGTTGATCACCGCCTTGGTCTTCTGCGTGTTCGGCGGCTTGTGGTTCGCGTTTCCGCTCGCGCGCCGTCGCTGACCCCGCACGGCAGGCGGCTCGATGTTGAGCGGCGCCCCGCCGGAGCGGCGCGGGCTAAGGATTCAGGCCGCCGACGCTACCCCTCGGGCCGTGGCAGGCTTCTGCCGGGCTCGCCGACAGGCCGCAGTACCGCACGGCCCAGCCAATGGCTGGCTAGCAGGGCCAGTTCGATCTGCAGGCGGTCCGGCCCGATGGGACGCCGCAGGGTCTCCTCGGCCTTGCGCACTCGGTACTGGACCGTGTTCTTGTGCAGCATGAGACGTTCGGCTGTCGTTTTGTAGCTGCCGTTCTCCTGCAGGAAGACCCGCAGCGTGTCGCGCAGCCGGGCGTTGTGCTCGTCGTCATCGGCCAGCGCCCCCAGCGTCTCGGTGATCCAGGCCTGCAGCAACTCGATCGAGCCTGACATCAGGGCCAGCGGCGCGACCTCGCCGAAGCTGGTCACGAGCTGGCCTGACGGTCCGGCCGCCAGCGCCACCGCCTGGGCGCTCAGCGCCTGCTGATGGGTACGGCGGAAACCCGGCAGTCCCAGCGCGGGCTCACCGAAAGCGAACCGGATCCCGTCTGCGGCGCCGATGCCCTTGGCGCTGAGCCTCGGGAAAGCGATATCGTGCCGGGCACCGAGGGGCAGCCAGGCCCACGCGGAGAATTCGTCCTGCGGGATGAAAATCGGCCTCCCGTCACAGCGGGCTTCGGCCGCTACCTCAGCGGTCACATGTTCCAGCCGCCCGAGCGCATCACCGCCTCCGGACGCCCCGGTGATCCAGGTCACTACGCCGAGGTGGTGTTGCCTGAGCCGGTAGCCGAGCACGGCCTCGGAGGAGCTCACATCCACCTGCTCGCCTCTTAGCAGGGCGCGGACGCGCGCCGCGCGGGCCGCGCTCTGGTTCCTGAGCCAGTTCTCTTTCTCCGACTCATAGGCGGACACGAGCTCTTCTGACACTTGGTCGATGTAAGAAGCCAGGACTCGGGCGATGCGCAGCCCGGCTGCGCTGACGATAGCCGCGTTGTCGGTCTGCCGTCCGAGTTCCTGCAGGCACCAGTCCTCGAATCGGGCTGACCCGATGCGGTAGGCGCGCAGCAGCGCGGCGATGGGGACGCCGCGCTGCGCCAGCCGGCGGGCGTATTCCTCCGCCGCCGCCGGGGCACGCACCTTCTCCAGGTCGATGCCGTGCTGCAGAATGTGCAGCACGGTGGCCACGTTTTCCGCGACGCTGGATTCCAGTAGCGCCAGCACCCGTTTGTCGCTGCGCAATTGCGGTATCTCCCGGACGATCAGGCCGAAAATGTCCGCGGACATCTCGGCGGCCCGCTGATCAAGCGCGGCGGAGACCGCTGAGGCGCTCTCGGCAGCGGACGGGCTCGATCTGTCCATCGACGGATAGTACGTCACCTCCGGAGCCACGGATAGTACGTCACCTGCGGACTCGTGTCTCGCCTACATGCCCATTCCGCCGTTGACGCTCCACACCTGGCCGGTGATGTACGACGAGGCGTCGACCGCGAGGACATGGACGATCCGGGCGACCTCCTCAGGCCGCCCGGGCGTGCTGATCGATCACTTCCCGCACCACCCGCCGACAGTCATCGGGGTTGGCGATATTTCCCTGGTGAACCGTGGGCCGCACCGGAGTCGCTTTGCGGTCGGGCATTCCGCTCAGTCATCGCCCTTCTCGAAGCGGCTGACCACAACAAGCCCGGCGATAAACACGGCCACCATCGCGATGAGCAATGCTAGTTCCGACGTGCTGACAGTGGTGGTGGTGCCGGGGGTCAGCACGAACAGGATGCGGCGGACGACCGCGATCAGCCCGACGACAATGAACGGCTGGGCCACCAGACGGTGCGCGCGCAAGGACAGCACGACCGTGTATACGATCTCGACCAGGATCAGGACAAGCAGGACGCGGTCGAGCAGGATCGGGGCGCCCGCCGAGATCGGCCCAGAGGACCCATCGAGGAAATCAACGATCCCGGCGATCAGCAGAACGACAGCCAGTGCGATCAATACGACCCCGACGGCGACCGTGACCCAGTCCTGCACGTGCTCGAGGACCCAGATCGAGCGGGTGGCGGCGGGTGCGCCTGGCCGCTTCGGCGAGCCATCCGCCGATGAGCTTGCGGCGGACTCAGCCGGCACGGCTGCAGGTTCGGTAGGGTCCTCGCCACGGGAAGCCGGCATACCGGTCATTGTGCCACTGTAACGGTGCCTCTCCTCAGCACTCGATAACAATCCCGCCCCGGCCGAGCGGGCGAACACGCCAGTCTTTCCCGAAACGGAGGCATCCGTGACGATGAAAGGCGGCTTGACCACGGCCGTGTCGCGGTGTCCGCATTCAGGGCACACGGCGAATCCGTCGTGCGGTTCCATGACAACAGGGCGGTTGCGTGACTGGCGGTAATGCACCTAAAAATGGTCCTGTAAAGGCAGGCAGATCACAGCGCAATCCCGCTGCATATCCCGTAAACGAAGCACTCTCATGGGTGCCGCGAGTCGCGCGTCCGCAGCTGCCGCGAGGTGCGCTCCTTTGTTACAGGCCGATCTCCTGTTACAGGCCGATCTCCGCAAGGCGGCCCACTTCCCAGCGGGCCACGCGCAGGCCTTGGTCAACCCCCTTGATATCGGAGGTGCGGAAGTGCACGCCCTCCCAGACGCGAGCGTTGATGACATCGTTGGTGATCGTCTTCCAGTCGGCGTAGGTGCGGGTGACGCCGAGTGCGTCCGGGCTGGTCAGCGGTACGGGGGCCGGCGCGTGCGGGCCGAGGAAGGCGTCAAGGACCCCCTGCTGCGAGCCGATCTGGCCGCCGTGGCCGCTGGGGTATTCGGGGTGCTGCGGGGCCGCCCAGAACGACGCCCAGGTTGGGTCCTGGAGGTAGTCGCCGGTGGTGATCGCGGTGTAGGGCCGCCAGAACAGGTACTTGTACTTGGCGTTGTAGATCGAGATCTGCGCGTCGGTGGTGATCACGTTGAACGCCGCGACGAAACGCACCTGCCACGAGAGCGGATAGCTGGTGTCCGTCAGGATAGCCCGGGTGATCTGGATGTAGGCGAAGTTAACCGCCGGGTACCAGAAGTTGGCGACCTCGGTCTGCTCAGCGGTCCGCGGGGAGTTGGCGGCGCCGATGTACTCCACCTCGGCCAGCGCCCGGTGGTACTTCGGCGAGTCGAGGCGCAGCGGGGGACCGGGGTCGAAGTGCTCGCGCGGCGGCCAGCCAGCTCACCGCCCACGTGCGGCTCTGCGTGACCGGCTCGGCGAAGTTCGCGGCGTTGACCGCCTGGCTGGTGATGTCGTGCCAGGCCAGGCCGACGGCTGATGACGTCGCTTCAGCGCGGCGCGCGGGTGCGGCGCTGGCGACGCCGCTGGTACCGACGGCCCAGGCGGCGGGCACCGCGATGGCCGAGGCGGCCAGGAAGCCGCGTCTGGAGACGCGGCGTGATGAGGATGAGGGGGAAGGCGGTAGGTGCGGCAACGTTGACATCCGCAATCTCGGCGGCCGCCGGGCTACACGACCACATCGCCCGCTATCGGATCGCCGACCGCCGGAGGCGCTTCCTCCGGCGCCAGACGTGCACCGCCAGGTAGACGACGAGGGCGAGCCCGGAGATGGCGTGCCACCTGCCGAGGGGCCCGGGGAGCGGCAGTTGTATGGGCACGCCGCGGTTCCAGTCCAGGACGCCTGACACGAGCACGTTCAGGGCGATGAAGAGGAGCAGCAGGTCCGAAACGGCGAGGCGGATCCCCCGTCCGGCGATCGTCCGTGCCCGGACGATCCGGGTGGCCATGCGGGCGAGGGTCCGGCGGCGCTGGGCCAGGTGCACGGCCACCAGCCCGACGAAGACAAGGCCGACGTCGGTGTGGATGGCGATCCGCACGTGCAGAAGGTCCAGCGTGCCGAGCGCGGCCGCTGCCGAGCACAGGAGACCGAGATGGACCGCCCAGCGGGACAGGGAGCGGCGCGCGGTCCGGCGGTCGGCCGGCCGCTCGAGCGACACCCCGGCCTGCGGCTCGAGCGGTGCGTCAGGCATCCGGCACCCGCCGGCGTCCGCGAGTGAGGCCAGTCGGGGGACTCGCGCCGCGCGGTGACGCACGAACCACACGGTCGCCGCGCGCGGGAACACGGCGATCACGATCAGCCGGGCCCTGGCATCGCGGGAGGGATCCCTCGCTCAGCAGCGCGCGTACGCTCATGAGCCACACATACTCGATATCATACCAAGTAGCATACTCAGTATTGTTCCCTGGCGGCAACGGATGTTGCAGTAATACAAGCTGGCAATCGTCCAACGCGCTAGCGGCCGACCCGTACATTTAACAGGCGCGGCACCGCGCCAGCGGAAGGCTCGCGGTCAGTTGCCTTAGCTGTCGCGGGCTACCTGGAACGGGCCGAAGCTCTGGGCGACTGGCATCAGTTCGATGGTGTTGACGTTGACGTGCGGCGGGAGCGTCGCGGCCCAGTACACGGACCCGGCAATGTCGCCCGCGGTCAGGGGCTGCATGCCGGTGTAGACGGCGTTTGCCTTGGCCTTGTCTCCGCTGAAGCGGACGGTGGAGAACTCGGTGTCGGCCATCCCGGGCTCGATGCAGGTGACGCGCACACCGGTGCCGTGCAGGTCGCTGCGCAGGTTCAGGCTGAACTGGCGCACGAACGCCTTGGTGCCGCCGTAGGCGTTTCCGCCCGGGTACGGGTACGTGCCAGCGACCGAGCCGAGGTTGATGATGTGACCGCGGCGGCGGGCCACCATGCCTGGCAGGACCACGCGGGTGCAATAGGCCAGGCCCTTGCAGTTCGTGTCGATCATCTGCTCCCAGTCATCCAGGTCCGCGTCCTGGGCGGGGTTGAGGCCGAGGGCCGCGCCGGCGTTGTTCACCAGCACGTCAATCTCTGCGAACTCGTCCGGGAGGCCGCCAATGACTTCGGCCACTGCGGCCCGGTCCCGCACGTCCAGCGTGACCGGCAGCACCTGCGGGCCTAGGTCGGCGGCCAGGTCCTTGAGCCGGTCCGAGCGCCGGGCGGTGGCGACGACCCGGGCGCCCACAGCCGCGAAGCGGCGGGTGATCGCCTCCCCGAAGCCGCTGCTCGCGCCGGTAACCAGCACGATGTCCGGCTGCGTACTGGTCATGGCGATATCCTTCCCCTGATCGGCATGAACGCGTGCATGCTACCCACAATGGCGCGTAGGCGTGGCATTGTCGTCACCGCAGGCACCCAACTCCGCTACCGGCCAGCACCAATGCCAGAACGCCGGCTCGCCGGCCTGGCCACGCGCAGAAACTAGCTGCGGACGGCTGCGAGCAGCCGCAGTTCGCGGGCACGCCGGACCGCCGCGGAGCGGTCGTCGGCGCCGAGCTTGGCGTAGATGCTGCGGATGTGCGTGCTGACCGTGTTCACCGACACCGATAGTCCGGCGGCGATCTCAGGCCTGGACAGGTTCGTCGGAAGATACCGCAGTACCCTGAGCTCGCCCGGGCTGAGCTGCCCTGCTTGCGGCGGTACCGACAGGTCTTCGGGCATCAGGGATGCGCCGCGCATGACATCGAGGATGTCGGCGAGCAGTGCGGCGTGAGCTGTCTCATGCCGCGGCAGCGCTTCGAGCAGCTCCGGGGAACCCGTCATCGCGAACGGCAGCACCACCCGGTCAGCCTCGGCCAGGGCCAGCGCGCGTTCGGCCGCCTGGTTCGCCGCGCGCTGGTCCCCCAGCTCCCGGTAGCCCAGCCCGGCCAGCAGATGAGCCTCTACCACCGTGTGGTACCCGATAACCGGCGCGGTCCCGTCCAGTACATCCCACAGCGCGGCGAGCGCCCCGTCCGGATCGCCGTCCGCCAGGCAGATCACCGCGCGGGCATTACCGATCTCGCCCGACATGGCCCACTCGTCATCCAGCGCCGCGAGCACGGCGCGGGCCTTACCGGTCATCCCCAGGCGGGCCTGGGTGGCCAGCAGCCAGCCCGTCACCCGGCTCGCCAGCGCGAGAGAGCTCACCAACTGAGATTCGAAGCGTTTGGCGGCCCTGAACTCCTCAAGCGCTTCGGTGTGGCATCCCCGCCCGATGTGGAGCATCCCGAACATCAGATGGAGCCGAAACCGGATGCCGGGTCCGTCGTCTGCTTGCATAGCCCGCGCGGCGCGCTGCAGCCATCGCTCGCCTTCGTCAAACTCACCCCTCCAGATCATCGTGTCGGCGAGGGTTACCAGCGCGGGCGCGATCACCGGTCCGGCTCCCCAGCCGTGCCGCTCGGCGAGGGCGATCGCCTCGTGGCAATGCCGCCGGGCAGTCTCGAACGAATGGGGCTCCGACAAGGATCCGAGCTGCGCGAGGCAGCCGACTTCGAGGTAGGGCCGGCTGATCTCCCGGGCCAGGACGGCGCCCTCCTTCAGGTGGCGTTCAGCATCCTGCTGCGCCAGGGACCACGCTTCGACAGTCCCCAGGTTCATCAGCGCCGCTGCTCGCAGGTCGCTGCTGAGTGCGATGTCCTCGTCGGACTGCCCGGTAACCGGGGAGGCGAGGAATCCGGCCTGTTCGACAACGCCGGCCAGGTGAGCGCGCCGCCGCGCCAGCCACAGCTGCACCGCTGCGGTTGCCGTGCGGAGGCGGCGCTGGCGATCCGGGGGCGTCGTCTCGGCGTGCGACTTGGCGACTGCTAGATGGGCTGCGGCCTCGCTCAGGTGCCCCTGGACAAGCTCACCGGTAGCGCGGACCAACGCCAGCTCCGGATCTGCGCCGGCGCCCGGCGGGAATGCCCGCACCAGCGCCTGGATGGACTGCGCTTGGCCGTCGAGCGTCAGGCTGAACGAATGATCGGCGAGCAGCCGGGCCGCGCCGGGCCAGTCGCTCGCCGCCTGCATATGGCGGATGGCGTCGACAACCTGGCCATGCTTTGTGAACCATTCGGCGGCTCGCCGGTGCAGCTCCGGTACTTCGTCGGGCAGCCTCCGGCGCAGCTGCAGCCGGAGGAGGTCAGCGAACAGGTAGTGGTAGCGGAACCAGGTGCGCTCGGGGTCGAGCGATACCACGAACGCGTTCGCGTCTTCCAGGCCGAGCAGGATCCGCTCGGAGCCCGGGCGGCCGGTCATTAGATCGGCCAATTCTCCATTGACGCGATCGAGCAGGCAGGTGCGCATGAGTAGGTGCTGGACAACATCGGGCTGACGTTCCAGCATCTCGGCGAGCAAATACTCGGCGACTGTGCGGTCACTCCCGGAGAACTCCGCGACGAAACGCTCAGGGTCAGGGTGACCGGCCAGGGAAAGCGCGGCAAGCCGCAAGCCAGCGGCCCAGCCTTCCGTTCGCTGCTGCAGGAGCGCCAACCCCGCCGCCGACAGCGCGATTCCTGAAGAGGCGAGAAGCTCACCGGTCTCGCGTTCGCTGAACCGCAGATCGGCCGCGCGGATCTCGGCCAGCTCGTCCGCCAGACGCAGCTGATGCAGGCCCAGCCGAAGGTCGCGGCGCGTTGACACGATGGCATGCGCCTGCGGGGGGAGGTTCGGCAGCAGGCGCGCGAGCTGAGTTAGCGCCGCCGGGGTCAGCTCATGGACATCGTCGATCACCAGCACGATGCGACCACGGTGCTCGGCGAGTTCCAGCAGCACCCTGTCGACCATCGCTTGCCCGTCGAAGTCAGGCGTCGCGGCCGGCGGCTCATGCCGGATCGCGCCGGAAGCCTGACGGACGGCGTCGAGCAGGGCAAGCCAGAAGAGCTGCGCGTCCTGCTCGTTATGCCGCACCGGCACCGAAGCGATGCAATGCGCCTGATCCGGGCGGTCTGCCCAGGCGCCAGGGTCCCGGCAAGGTTATTTAGCCTGTTGACAGGCCCATTCGCTTGAGGATCTGGCGGTCGGAGCCGTTGAGGCGGCGGCGTTCGGCGGCGATGTTGGTGACGCCGTGTATACGGAGCAGGTTCAGGGTGGCATTACCGACAGTAGCCATGAAGCGGGCAGCGCCGGGGGCCCGCGCCCGGGAGGAGTCCTCTTTCATGTCGATGTCCCTGATGTAATGGGTGGCCTCGGTGGCGGCCCAGTGCCCGCGGCTGAGGGCGAGCAGGTCCGCTGGCGGGGCCTGACCGGGGGTGGCGGTGGTGAGGATCAGCACGGTCTCGCTGCGGGTGACGGCCTTGCCTTTGTTGTCTGTGAAGGTGGTGTACCGCTCGATCAGGGCGGCTTGCTCCATGCCGGGGTACTTCAGCCCTGCGGGCGCGGCGGCGACCTGGATGGTGCGGGTCTCGACGCGGCCGCGGTCAGCTTCGAAGGTGGCCGCCGTGACCGGGACCTGCTCCCAGGCGATGGCGTCCAGGGCCTGGTAGGTGCGGGGCTGGTTGCCTTTGATCACGAAGATGACGTGGCCGCCGCGGGCCAGCACCCGCTCGTCCAGGTCCGCGAGGGAGTGCAGCGCGTCCACCGTCAGGCACACGCCAGCCAGGTCCATCCCGTCGATGACCGGGCCGATGACGGTCGTCTCGTTCGTCTTGCGGTCCACGCCGCGCTGGGCGGCGTTGAGCCGGCTGCCGTGCCAGAAGAACCCCAGGTGCTGGGGTGCCTCCTGGCCTTTGACCTTGGCGCCGCGGCTGGCTTTGCCGCCGGCGCCCAGGCCGCGCAGGGCGGGGACGTGGCGGGGGTCGCCGTAGGCCGCGGCGGGCAGCGCCGGGTGCGCGGCGGGGACCGGGACATGGCCGAAGGCGGAGCCGGCCGGGAGTTTCGCGCGGCCGCCGGCGACGGCCTGCGCCGCGGCGGCGATCGCGGCCGCGGCGGCTTTCCGCTCACGCCTGGCGGCCTTGCGGGCCTGCTTGCGCGACAGCTCGCGGGCTCCCCGCTCCCGCCTGGCGGCCTTGCGGGCCCTGGCCCTGGCCTTGCGGGCCTTGTCCCGGCGGCGTTCCTGCAGCCTCGCCGGGGACAGGACCTCGCACGCGGCGGCCAGCTCGCCCGTCCAGCCGCACAGCAGGTCATCGGCCAGGTCGTGATCGCACAGGCCCGAGACCCGCCGGATCGTCTTCTCCGACGGGGCGACGTAGACCCCCGCCCGCTTGTGCCGAGGGCATCCGAGCGCCCGGAGTACCCGCTGCGGGCGGCTCGCCGCCCATTCCCCGGCCGCGGTGAACGAGTCGCGCCCGGCCAGCCGCGCGGCCATCGCGATCGCGATCACGCACGGCAGGCTGAACCGCACGCCCCGCGGGTCCCGCGAGTCCGGCAGCTGGCCCAGCCAGTGCCGCAAGGAGCCAGGACCGGACGGGAGCACTGGAGCGGCAGTGACAGACTGGACGGGCAACGGAGCCACCTTCGGGACGGAGACCTAAGCAATCCCTGTCCTACCGGGGCTCCGTTGCTCATCTCCCGGACGACACGCCGAAATGCGCCAGATCCTCCTCATTGATCCCGCCGGGCGCCCATGGCCCGCCGGCGGGCGCTCGCCGCACCCGCACCGCCTGTCCCGCCCGCCAGCTACCCGAAGGCGCCCGCCGAATCTGGTCACGTAACGCCACCAGCCTCAGGGCCTCGCTAGTCACTCACCGTTACATTTACTTCGCCGGGACCCTGTCACCACTGCTATACGTACTAGCGCGACTTAGGCGTCCCGTCCGTCTCCTTCAATGCCCTGACAGGGCATCGCTCCTGCGCCCCGGAGGATTACCACAGGTATCTGCGCACCCTGCGGCAGGGGCCGGTACCGGTTTCATGCGTCTTTCCGGCAGGCTCGGATTCTCGCCTTCTGGAGACTGGGATTCAGGCAATCCGGCTTTCGCCATATCGCGCGGATCTCCCGGCACACCGTCCCGTACGCATCGGCAACGGCTGCCGGTTTCCTGGCATGCTATTGTCCCCGATCTTTCCTTTCGGATCACGGGTCAGCCATCAGATCCAAAGACACCTCCTCCAGTCCATGCCCGCTATGCGGTCTATATAGCAGTGCGCCTCGTGGCGCACGCAGATGATCCGATTCTGGACGTGGACGGAGCCGCCATGTCCTTGCCGCCGGGCGCGGCTGACCAGGTAAAGCAGGGCGGCCGGCCAGGGACTGCAGGAGCGACCAGCGTTCCGGAGCGCGGCTCGCCCAGCCAGGCGACGCGGGCGGCGAAACCCCGACGGACGCGGAGGCCGGGACGGGCGTCCACGGGCCTGACAGGTCGGCGATCAAGGCGGCCAGTTCGCAGATGGTGCGGGCGGAAAGCGCGGCCCCCACGCGCTCGTACAGCTCCGCCAGGGTGAGCCGCCCCTCGGCGACGGCCGCGCACAGGATGTCCACGGCGGTGTCCCGGTCGGCGTCCGAGGCCCGCTGCTGCGGCTGGAACAGCGGGCCAGCGAGGATGAAGGCGTGCGGCACCACGGGGATCAACGGCCGGGGCTCTCTCACACCGTGGCGCGGCGGATCGTGGCGTGGCCGCCGGCCAGGATCACCACCGTCGGGGCGGCGATGACGCCGGTCAGGTCGAGGGCGCTCAGGCTGGGGTGGGGCCCGCCGACGCCGGACCAGGTGCGCGCGAACGCGACGGCGATCCCGGCCGGTGCCTGGACGGCGACGAACGCGAGCAGGCCCAGCATGCCCCACCGGCGATTCACGATCCCGTACCACATGCCGTACACGAACAGCGCGGACAGCCCCACGAACGAGGTCAGCCAGGTGGCGTACCAGGGCCCGTTCAGGAGATACGGCACCCGGAAGAAGGTGATGGACAGTCCCCAGCCGCCGGTCGCCCGCTCGATGGCCTGCAGCCCGGCTATCACCAGGCCGTAGACGAAAGACATCGACACCCCGAGCAGCGCGGTACCAGCGTAGAAAGAGCGGCGGGTCACGCCGAGCGCGAGACCAAACGGCAGCCACCTGCCGCCGACACGCTGCACGCCCATGATGAAGAAGTAGAGGAAGATGACGGCCAGTCCGTCGCGCCAGGTGTCGCCTCCCCGTGCCGCGTTCACGGCAAAGAGAAACGCCAGCATCGCCAACGGGAGCGTAACGAATAGCACCGGCTGCACCAGGTGGTAGCGGGCCACGTTGATCATGGCGTTCACGCCCGGGTCCTTTCGGTCAGGGAATCAGCGCCGGCCGACTGGCCAGACGCGCGGACCACCAGCTGCTGCAGGGACAGCGGGTCAGGTCCAGGCCGAGTGACCGGGCCCGCTCGCGGTCTTCACCAGACACCTGCCCCACCATGACGACCGACGCCTGGGAGCCGAGTCCGCGCCGTTCCCAGACCGGACGCCCCGCGGTGAAGGAGTCCACCGCGAGGACCGGGCCGCTCACCGTGGTGGCCATGCCCCGCAGCCCGTCGGCCGCCACGTCCAGCGCGACCCGGCCGCGGTCGATCACGACCACGTTCTCGAACAGGGCAGCAGCCTCGTCGATCAGGTGAGTGGACAGCAGCACCGTGCGGGGGAACGCGGCGAAGTCCGCCAGCAGCCGGTCATAGAACACCTGCCGCGCCACTGCGTCCAGGCCCGCGTACGGCTCGTCGAACAGCGTCATCTCGGCGCGGGCGGCGAGCCCGATCGTGATCCCCAGGGCCGACCGCTGCCCGCGCGACAGTCCCTTGATCGCCTTGCCCGCCCGCACCCCGTAGTCCTTCAGCAGCGAGGACGCCAGGCCCGCGTCCCAGTTCGGATAGCAGAAGGACGCGGCACGAAGCGCGTGGCACACCTTGAAGTCCGGGTACACCTGATCCTCGCGGACGAGCACCAGGCGGCGCAGCACGTCCTCGTTCTCGGCCGGCGCCGCACCGAAGACCCGCACCGAACCAGATGACGGAAACTCCTGGCCCGCCAGGATGCGCAGCAGGGTCGTCTTGCCGGCGCCGTTGCGGCCCAGCAGCCCGGTGATGGTCCCGGCGCCGACCGTCAGGCTCACATCGTCGAGAGCGACCTCGTCGTAGTACCTCCGCGTCAGCCCGGTTACCGAGATCGCCGGTGTCATACCGCGACACCTCCCCGTTCACTACTGGATTCCCTGATCAGCGCGATCAGCTCGTCGGGGTCGATGCCGAGCCGGGTCGCCTCGGTAAGCAGCGGCTGCACGTACCGCTCGGTGAACTCGGCGCGCCTGCGGGCCAGCAGCGTCGCGCGCGCCCCGGTCGCGACGAACATCCCGATCCCGCGGCGCTTCTCCAGCAGTCCCTCGTAGGCGAGGACGTTGATTCCCTTCGCCGCGGTCGCCGGGTTGATGCGGTAGAAGGCGGCCAGCTCGTTGGTGGACGGCACCCGCTCGCCCTCGGCTAGGCCGCCAGCCGCGATCTCCCCCGCTAGTCTCTCGGCGACCTGCGCGAACAGCGGGCCGCCCTCGTCCAGACCAGCCATCTCTGGCACAGCTACGAACCTCCCTGCATCATCACTTCAGTCGTTCATTACCTGAGTAATGTACCGCTCAACCCGAAATCTGGTCAACCGCTGAGATCCGCCCGTGCGCCGATGCAGTACCGCCGCGCGGGAACCAACGCTGGTGCTATGGCGGGCGAGCAGGCAACGGACGGGCCGTCCCGCGCGACGGGGCGCGCACACTCGTGGCCTTCCGGCATTGCAGCCGCGCCGATCAGCCTGTTCTGCACACCGGAAGCCATCTCGCTGATCGGGTGGGAACGACGCCATATCGGCAGGGAGGATGTCGCGTGACGGCCGTGAACCTAGCCTTGGTCGCCGAGCGCGGCCTTCGATGTACGACAGCGGCAAGCGACCGCAGGACTGTCGGAGCGGGCCGCGACGAATACCCGGTGCGCGAGAGCCTGCGAGGGCGTGATGATCAGTGTTCAGTGGCCGCCGGCGGATCCGGGCTGGCCCGCCGGCCGGCCGTCGATGAGGCGGAGAACGCCGTATCCGGCCGGGCGGAAGTCGGCGTGCAGCCAGAATGGCCGGGACAACGGGTTAGCGGTGTCGAAATCGACCGAGACCCATTGGTAGCCATGGTCATGGGCCCAGGTGAGCGCGGTGTCGACGAGCGCGTGCCCGACGCCTTGGCCGCGCGCGCCGGGCAGCGTGGCGGTGGGGCCGATGTAGGGCTGGCCGTCGGGGCACAGCCGCGGTACCGGTGAGGTCAGCTCGATGGTGAGCAGGCCGGCGTCGTGCCCGTCGAGGGTGGCGAGAAGATGGACCGCGCCGGCCTCGCGCAGGGCGCGGTGCTCGGCGGCCAGATCGGTGAGGGGCCGGTCCTGGCGGGGTGCGAACATCGGCGGCGCGGAGCGGTGCTGGAGTTCGACCAGGGCCAGGCGGGCGATGGTCTCCAGGTCTCCGGCCCCGGCGATCCGCACGGAGACGGCGGAAGAGCCGCGCCGCGGCGCTGCCGGCTGGATGCCGTAGGCGCTGCGGCGTCCGAACCCGAGGTTCGACAGCGCCTCCGACAGGCGGGGCAGCGCGGTGTGCAGAAGGTAGTAGCGCCGCACGCCGCCGGCGATCAGCGGCGCCGCGAGGTCCGCGAATGCGGCGGCGAGGACCCCGGTCGGATCGGTCAGGTCCGGGTCGACGGCGAACCCTTCGGCCAGCAGGAGAGCATACCGGCCCACAGCAGGGTTCTCTCGCGCTGCCGCGGCCATGACCGCGGCAGCGCGCCCGTTGCCCATCACGACCAGGCCGTGCTGGCCGCTGTCGCACAGGCGCTGCAGCGCAGCCGTGCAGACATCGGGACTGTCGAAGGCGGCCGGCAGCTCCGGCCGTACCCGGCGGGCAGCGGCCTGCTCGCAAGCGACCAGTGCACCAGCGCACTCCACAGTGACCCCGTCCAGAGCCTCGATAGCCAGCATCACCATGCCCTCCGCTGACGCGCCGGTAATCATCTCACTCTGGCACGGTTACCGCATACCCCAGCCAGCAGTTGCCGACCGTGATCGCGGGGCTGGCCAGCTGAGTTCCTTATCGATGCCGAATCGGCGTGCGCTGGGCGTCACCTTCTCGCCGGGGACAGCGATGCAGATCAGGTGATATAGCGGCTTTACTCCGACGCCAGCCACGGTCGCATGTACGCCCGCACAACGGGGCGGGCCGCCATTGCGAGGCTGCTGCTGGACATAATGGATGGATGACACCGGTCAGCCCCTATGTGACGCGGCCGCTTAGTCCTGACACCTGGGACGACTTTGCCCGTCTGGTGGAGGCTAACAACGGGGTCTGGGGCGGCTGCTGGTGCATGGGTTTCCACCCGGAGGGCGTCGGCAAGGGCCATACCGTTTCTGGGAACCGTCTGGCAAAGCAAGCCCACGTTCGCAACGGAACGGTGCACCAGATTCTCGTTTACGACGGCGATGAATGCGTCGGCTGGTGCCAGTACGGGCCGCCGGCCGAGCTACCGAACATCAAGAACCCGAAAGCCTATGCCAAGGGCCTGGGCGAGATGCCCGGCTGGCGGATCGGTTGCATCTTCACTGGGAGCGGGCACCGGCGCAGTGGGGTTGCGCGGGCGGCTCTCGGCGCCGCGCTGGCCGCCATCCACGATGCTGGAGGTGGGCTCGTCGAAGCGTACCCCGAGCAAGTCGAGGGGCGCGCCCCGCAACGCGGCGCCTATTTCCATACCGGCCCGGCCGACCTGTTCGAGGAGTTCGGCTTCGAGCGGGACCGGAAGATAGCGAAGTGGCGGTGGGCGATGCGGCTGCGAATCCGGTCTTGACCGAGTGCTGCCGATCCGTTGCCGCAGTGGGTGACAGCCTCGGAAGGGCTCACAAGGCTGTGAACAGATCTTCTCATCTGCGACCGGTCGGAGCTCATACCGCCACTCCCGGACGCCGCTCGTAACGGCGGATCCGGCGCGGCAGCCGCGAACAGCGATCATCACGCAGCGCGACTGGTGTTCCAGAGCGCCGACGAACCGAGCCGATTATTGCTCCTGCGGCTTCCAGGTCCGGTTGCTGCTGGTCGTGAGCTGGCATGTGCGCCTGTGGCAGGTGCTGCCTCGGGGGCGGGTTCAGAAAGGGACGATGGTGGTGAGCAGGCCGGCTGCGGGGGCGCGCCCGGCCAGGGTGCGGCAGAATTCGAGGGCGTCCAGGCACAGGCGTTCGGCGGCAGGGCTGACGGGGTCGCGGGCGTAGCTGCCGCCGGCGGGGCCGGTGAGGTCGAGCAGGAACGGCTGGCCGTGGCGGCGTGCCCATTCGGCGGTGATGTCGGCGACGATGCGGCCATCGTGGCCGGCGGTGAGCTCGGGTGGCTGTCCGGCGGCGCGGGCCGCGCCGATGCGGTGCATCCACAGGTCGCGCAGGTAGATGGTGTCGATGAGATAGCCGTTGGCTCCCCGTTTGGCTCCCCCGGTGGCGGACCGCCTCTGCGGTATATATCTGGATCACGTTCTGCCTGGTGAGCGCCTACCCGCCTGTTCATCCGCAAGGTGACGTATCAGGTGGAGCGACTGCCTGCGAACAGTACATCAATAGAACGATCCTAGTTTCGGATATTAAGTCCTACCCGCACCATTTGCGCCCCGACCGCGACTCGAACGCGGGACCTACTGCTTAGGAGGCAGTCGCTCTATCCGCTGAGCTATCGGGGCCTGCCAACGCCATAGCCTACCTGGACCGAACGGCGACTGCCGCTGTGAGGCGCACACGGCGACAGCCGCCCTCGCCAAAGACCAAGCGACGCGGGCGAAGCCCCAGCCTGCCCGCGCAGTGACCAGCACCTGCACGCCGCTGGCGAACTTGGCCAGCTCGGCGCTATCCCAGCCCAGCCACACCGGCGCCTGGATGACGACCCACCGCCCGTCGGCGTCTGGAAGGTCAGGATCTGGGTATCGCCCGGCACCTGGAAGATGCCGGTACGCCCGTTCACCGGGCTGCGGGCTGCGGGATTCCGCCGACCGCTGGACTGGTGACGTCCCTGGACTGCAGGTTGCCCGCAGAAAGGGCCCCGCGTGGGACTAGCGCGGTGTGTTCTGGTCCGGGCGGAACGCTGCGCCGTGACCGGGCACGATCACCGAGGCGAAGGAAAGCAGGAGTTCACGGCTGGCGTGCAGGGCACCGGCGTCGGAGCCGAGCGGATCGTCGGCGGGCCCGTTCGCGCCCCACCACGCATGGGTGCACGCGAAGACGTCGCCCGGCGTGGACACGACCGTGGAAATATCCTCGGCGGTATGTCCCGGCGTGCGCAGCAACCGGACCGAAGGTGCGAGTTCGGCCCCGTCCGCGTCGCGGTCGATCCAGCGGTCCCCTACGTACACGGCCCAGTGGTCGTGAATCCGCGCCGCCGGGAACAGCGCGGCGTTGACGGTGTGATCGGGATGATGATGGCTGAACACCACGTCGGTCACGTCTCCGGCCTGCGGGCCGTGCGCGGCCAGGACGGCCAGCAGGGCCTCGCGGGAGGCCACCATGCCGGGATCGACGACGATCACCGCGTCGCCGTCCAGGATCAGCGTGACCGTCCCGGCCACTCGCTCGTCGTCCCCATCCCGGCCGACGTACCCTTCGTGCAGCACGTATACCGACGCGGACCCACCCGGCTCGATCTTCAGATCAGTCACGCGCCGACCCTATCGGCTGCACCATCTGTGAGGCGTGGTTGTGGCACTGACGGTCCTATCGGGTGTGCTGGTTCTATCGGGTAGAACGCCACATTCATATGAATCTATTGGGTAGAGCGCCACATTCATATGAATCGCAAACCAGGCAAATGGTGCATGTCGGGCACTGACGGGCCGGACATGATCGCCAGGCGGGGGCGGCAGCGCCGCGAAGGGAGGAGAGCGTCCGGGGTGACCGATGGGGCGAGAGCGCTAGAAGGGGCCAGAACGCTAGAAGGGGCCAGAACGCTAGAAGGGGCGAGCGCTAAGGGGAAGCGCGAGCGCGAGCGCTAGCGCTAGGGGAGGTCGAAGGGGAGGGTGATGCCGTCTAGGGCGTGCGCGCAGAGGTCGTCTTCGCGGTCCTCGGGGAGGGCGGCGATGATCGTGGCGACCAGGTTGCGCAGGCGCTTGATGTTGGCCGCGAAGACCTCGAAGACCTCGGCCTGGGTCACGCCTTCGCCTTCCTCGACGCCGGCGTCGAGGTCGGTGACCAGCGCCAGCGGCGTGTAGCACAGTGCCAGCTCGCGGGCCAGGACCGCCTCGGGGTGGCCGGTCATCCCGACCAGCGTCCAGCCCTGGGCGGCAAACCACTGCGACTCGGCGCGGCTGGAGAACCTCGGCCCCTCGATCACGACTAGTGTCCCCGAACTCGCGGGCACCCAGCCCTGCTCCCGGGCCGTCGCGATGGCGACCGGACGGATCGACGGGCAGTACGGGTCGGCGAAGGGCACGTGGCAGGCGCCCTCGTCGAAGTAGGTCTGGTCCCGCGTCCTGGTGCGGTCCACGAGCTGGT
The DNA here is from genome assembly GCA_963769715.1 of uncultured Actinomycetes bacterium. Classification (GTDB taxonomy): domain Bacteria; phylum Actinomycetota; class Actinomycetes; order Streptosporangiales; family Streptosporangiaceae; genus Palsa-504. The sequence continues at coordinate 16,261 of CAVYNE010000018.1, read as the reverse complement.
CGGGGATGATCAGCGTGCCCGGGCCGTAGGAGACGGTCAGCGAGCCGACCGCGGTCGGGGCAAGCACCCGCCGGACCCCGATGGAGCGCAGCGCCCACATGTTCGCGCGGTACGGGATCTTGTGCGGCGGGAACCGGTGGTCACGGCCGTGCCTGGGCAGGAACGCGACCCGGCGGCCGGACACCTCGCCCACCGTGATCGGGTCGCTCGGCGCGCCGAACGGGGTGTCGATCTTGACCTGTTCGGCATGGTCGATGAACTCGTAAAAACCGGAACCGCCGACGACGGCGATGCTCGCCAGGCCTGCCATGCCTGCCGGGTCCGCCATGACCGGTCAGGCGACCTTCTCGCTCGAGGATGACGACTTGGCCGGGGTGCTGGCCGAGTCGGACTTCTTGGTGGCCGGCTTGTCGGCCGACCCGTTGCCGTTAGAGGCCGATTCGCTGGAGGGCGCCTTGGCGGAGGAATCGCCCGACTGCTTGTCCTTAGCCGTCGCGGTCGCCGAACTAGAGCCGTTCCTGCTGTCGTTGCGGTAGAAGCCCGAACCCTTGAAGACGATCCCCACCGGGGAGAACACCTTCCTGAGCCTGCCGCCGCACGCGGCGCACACGGTCAGCGGCGTGTCGGTGAACTTCTGCACCGCCTCGACCGGCTCGCCACACTCGGTGCAGGTGTACTGGTACGTGGGCACGGACCCTCCTTAGCGCGGGCCTCAGATTAGCACTCGGGCCGTCCGACTGCTAAGTATACCTAACCCCCCAGACCCCCCTGGGATTCCGCCAAGGGGCAAGGGGCCGGGGTCTGACGGTAAGGAGGCCGGGGGCCGGGGGGCCGAAGGCCCTCCCAAGGGGGGCCTGGGGGGATGGGTCTCTCCCAAGGGGGCCCAGGGGGATGGGTCCCCCCCAAGGGGGGTCTGGGGGGATGGGTCCCCCCCAAGGGGGGTCTGGGGGGATGGGTCCCCCCAGGAGCGGGGGGGTCTGGGGGGGTCGTCCCCCCGAGGCAACAGAGTGATCCCGGTCAGCGGGCTGACCGCCGCCCGTACCGGCACGTCATGGCGTTCGGCGGGCACGTGATCGAGCAGTTCGTCGTCGTAGACCAATGCGATCAGCGGGATCAGCGGCCCGACCCTGGCCAGCGCGCGGTCGTAGCTGCCGCCGCCCCGGCCGAGCCTGTTCCCGGCCCGGTCGACGGCCAGCGCGGGCACGAGCACCGCGTCGGCCCTGGCCACCGCGTCGATGCCGCGGGGCGACTCCCCCGGCTCACGCAGGCCGCGCGGTCCTGGCACCAGTGAATCCGGCCCCTCGTAGGAGGCCCAGTCCAGGTCCCCGTCGGCTCGCAGGACCGGCAGCAGGACGTAGCTGCCGCGCTTCCACAGCGCGTACACCAGTCCGTGGGTATCGGGCTCGGCGCCCACCGAGTAGTAGGCGGCGACCGTCCCGGCCATCTGGAGTTCGGGCCGGGACAGCAACGCGTCCCTAATCGAAACGCCGGCCCCGGTCCGCTGCTCGGCGGAGAGGCTGGACCGGGCCGCGAGCAGGCGCGCCCGCAGGACGGCCTTCTCCTCTTTTATCCCGGGCACGTCCCTCACCGTACCGCCGCCCAGAAGGCCGAACGGGCACGTCGCGCGCACCTGAGGCCAGGATCACCCCGGGAAGTTCGCTAGTGTTCTGGCATGGCTGATACCGCCGCCACCGTCAAGAACGTGACCAAGGCCGTCATCCCCGCCGCCGGCCTGGGCACCAGGTTCCTGCCCGCGACCAAGGCCACGCCCAAGGAGATGCTGCCGGTGGTCGACAAGCCGGCCATCCAGTACGTCGTGGAGGAGGCCGTCGCGGCCGGCCTGGACGACGTGCTGATGATCACTGGCCGGAGCAAGCGATCCATCGAGGACCACTTCGACCGGGCCTATGAGCTCGAGGAGGCGCTGGCCGCCAAGGAAGACACCGAGCGGCTGGCCCAGGTGCGCGAGTCCAGCGACCTCGCCACCGTGCACTACGTGCGCCAGGGCGACCCGAAGGGGCTCGGCCACGCCGTCCTGTGCGCGGCCCAGCACGTCGGCGACGAGCCCTTCGCGGTGCTGCTCGGCGACGACATCATCGACAGCCGCGACCCGCTGCTGACCCGGCTGATCGAGGTCCGCCAGCGCTACGGCGGCAGCGTCGTGGCGCTGATGGAGGTGGACCCGGAGCAGGTCTCGCAGTACGGCTGCGCGGCGATCACGCCGACCGGCGAGCAGGATGTGGTCACGGTCACCGACCTGGTTGAGAAGCCGGTACCCGGCTCGGCGCCGAGCAACTGGATCCTGATCGGCCGCTACGTCTGCGACCCGGCCGTGTTCGACGTGCTGCGCGACACCCCGCCCGGCCGCGGCGGCGAGATCCAGCTCACCGACGCGCTGCTGACGCTGGCCAAGCGCGGACCCGGAGACCCGGCCGGGGGCGGCGGCGTGCACGGCGTGCTGTTCCACGGCCGACGCTATGACACCGGCAACAAGCTGGACTACCTGCGCACGCTGGTCCAGTTCGCCTGCGAGCGCTCGGACCTGGCCGAGGAGATCGTGCCCTGGCTGCGTAAGTACCTGGACAGCCTCCCATGAGCGATGCCCATGGCCACGGCGCCGAGGGCGAGTCGCTGACCTCCGTCGAGGCGCATCTGGCCGAAATCCTCGGCACCATCCGCCCGCTGGCGCCCGCCGAGCTCAGCCTGGGCGACGTCCTTGGCCTGGTGCTGGCCGAGGACGTGGCGGCGGCCAGCGCGCTGCCGTCGTTCGACAACTCGGCCATGGACGGCTACGCGGTGCACGTCGAGGACATCGCCGCCGCGTCTGCGGAGAATCCCGTCACCCTCCCGGTGGTGGCCGAGGTCGCGGCGGGCGATACCGGGGCGTACGCGCTGTCGCCGGGCACCAGCATCCGGATCATGACCGGCGCGATGCTGCCGCACGGGACCGAGGCCGTCGTGCCGGTGGAGTGGACCGACGGCGGCAACGCCCGGGTCACCATCCGAGCCAAGGCGGACTACGGCAATGCCATACGCCTGGCCGGCGGCGACGCGAAGGCCGGCGAGGTGCTGGTCACCGCGGGCACCAGGCTCCGCCCGATGCACATCGCGGTGATCGCGGCCGCGGGCCGCGGCGCCGTCCTGGTCCGGCCCAGGCCCCGGGTGGTGGTGCTGTCCACCGGCAGCGAGCTGGCCGAACCGGGCGCGCCGATTGTCCCCGGCCGGATCTGGGACTCCAACAGCTTCATGATCGCCGCGGCGGCCCGCGAGGCGGGCTGCCTGGCCTACCGGCAGGCCATCGTCCGCGACCACCCGGACGAGGTGCTGCCGGCCATCGAGGACCAGCTGGTGCGGGCCGACCTGATGATCACCACCGGCGGGGTCAGCATGGGCGGTGAGCACGACGTGGTCAAGGCGGCGCTGCAGCGGCTCGGCACCATCGCGTTCCGGAAGGTCGCGATGCAGCCGGGCATGCCGCAGGGGTTCGGCACCATCGCGGTCGCGCCGGCCGTGGCGCAGGAGGAAACGCGCCGGCGCTTCCGGCGCGACACCTTTGACGGGGCCGAACCCGACCGCCCGGCGGGTGACGACGAGCGGGTCCCGATCTTCACGCTGCCCGGCAACCCGGTCAGCGCCTACGTGTCGTTCCAGGTCTTCGCGCGGCCGGCCATCGGCGCCCTGCAGGCCTACGACGGGCTGGGCCTGGAGTCGATCCAGGCCGAACTGACCGGGCCGCTGCGCTCGCCGCCGGGCCGGCGGTCCTTCCTGCGCGGCGTCCTGGACCGGTCCCGCGGGCTCATCACCCCGCTCACCGGGCAGGGATCGCACCAGGTGGCCACGCTCGGCAAGGCCAACGCGCTGGTCGTGGTGCCCGAGTGGGTGGTGCAGCTGGCCGAGGGCGATACCGCCGAGGTCCTCGTCCTGCCATGAGCGCTCGCACGGTGACGGCGCGGGAAACCTAAGCCCGTTCGGCATACTCTGTTGCCTCCCGGGGGACGACCCCCCGAGCCTCCCGACACCCGGAAGTATTGTGACCAACATGAGCGAAACCGCGTTTTCAGGGCTCACGCACGTGGATAGCGCCGGCCACGCGCGGATGGTGGACGTGTCCGGCAAGGCCGTGACGGCGCGGTCGGCCTGCGCGACCGGGCGGGTACTGCTGTCGGCCGACGCGGTCGCGGCCCTGCGCGCCGGGAATGTGCCGAAGGGCGACGCGCTCGCGGTCGCCCGCATCGCCGGGATCGCCGGGGCCAAGCGGACGCCCGACCTGATCCCGCTGTGCCACCCGATCGGGCTGCACGCGGTCACCGTGGACCTGGCCGTGACGGACGAGGGCGTGGACATCACCGCCGTCACCCGCACCGCGGACCGGACCGGGGTGGAGATGGAGGCGCTCACCTCGGTATCGGTGGCCGCCCTGGCGCTGATCGACATGGTCAAGGCCATCGATCCGGCCGCGGTGATCACCGACGTGCGGGTCGAGTGGAAAGAAGGCGGGAAGACCGGGTCATGGCGCCGATGACCGGAGATACTGCCATGATCAGGGCGCTCGCGGTCACCGTGTCGAACCGGGCCGCGGCGGGCGTGTACGCGGACTCCTCAGGACCCGTGCTCGTCGAGTTGCTCCGCTCGGCGGGCTGCACGGTGGACGGCCCGCTGGTCATCCCGGACGGCGACCCGGTCGAGGCGGCGCTGCGCGACGCGCTGGCCGCGGGCTACGACGTCGTCGTCACCACCGGCGGGACCGGGCTCACCCCGGGCGACCTCACCCCGGAGATGACCAGGCGGGTGGTGGAGCGGGAGATCCCCGGGATCGCCGAGGCGCTGCGTTCGGCCGGGGCCGCGGCCGGAGTCCCTGCCGCGATCTTGTCGCGTGGCGTGGCCGGGGTGGCGGGCCGTACCCTGATCGTGAACCTGCCCGGCTCCAGCGGCGGCGTCCGCGACGGGATGGCCGTGCTGGCGCCCGTGCTCTGGCATGCCGTCTCGCAGATCAACGGGGGCGACCACGTCCGGGCGGACTCCGGCGCGAAACGCTTAGCAGAGATTGCGTAGCGTCAGTAGCGCTACAGGGGAATGATGGGAACGTGGGAAGCATGCGAGGCTGGCCGGTCACCCTCACCGAGCCTCATCTGCTCGACCAGCCGGTAGAGCTGCGACCGGTGCGGGTCGGCGATGCCCGCATGTGGCGCGAGATCCGGGTGCGGAACGCGCCGTGGCTGCGCCCGTGGGAGCCGACCAACCCGGAAACGCCGCTGTACCGCTCCAGCCTCGGGCCGTACATCGCGATGGTCCGGGCGATGCGCAGGGAAGCGCGGCAGGGGCAGGCGATCCCGTGGGTAGTGACGTTCGGCGGGGAATTCGTCGGACAGTTGACGATCGGGTCAATCACCTGGGGTTCGGCCCGGTCGGGGCAGGTCGGCTACTGGATCGACGAGGCGTACGCCGGGCGCGGCATCATCCCCACCACGCTGGCCATGGCCGTCGACCACTGCTTCGGCGTCGTCGGCCTGCACCGGCTCGAGGCGTCGATCCGGCCGGAGAACCATGCCTCCCGGCGGGTGGTGGAGAAGCTCGGGTTCCGCGAGGAAGGCGTCCGGGTGCGCCAGCTACATATCAACGGAGCCTGGCGCGACCACGTGTGCTACGCGCTGACCGCCGAGGAGGTTCCGCAGGGTCTGATGCCCAGATGGCGGAGCATCCTGCTGGCGTCGAGGTCCAACGCGGGCTGACTCCTGCCTTGGGAGGCCCTGCCTTGGGAGGCCCTGCCTTGGGAGGCCCTGCCTTGGGAGGCCCTGCCTTGGGAGGCCCTGCCTTGGGAGGCCCTGCCTTGGGATCAATGTTGCGACACACCGTCCGGGGTGCTCGGTTAAAGCGGCTTCAGCTATTACTTTGCGTTACGTGGGTACGCTCCGCTTTAGCAGTGTGCCCGCACCCGAGGCCCGTGGAATCCGCCGCCGGGCCTCCCGGCGTCCGCCACGCCGAGGGGAGGACCGTTGAGCAGCGCGATACTGTACGTCGCCATCGTCGCCATCTGGGCTGGCGTGCTCATTCCCCGGTGGCTCCGGCGGGATTCGTCCTCCAGCGAGTCGGCTGGCAACTCGGCTGGCGAGGACCTCAGCACGGCGGAACCGGATTCGGCGGCGCCCGGCGAGGAGCCCGTCCCCGGGCCGCGGCGGCAGGACGCTGCTCCGGTGGCCCATGCGACGCCCCGCGCGGAGAGGGGCCTTCAGGCCCGCGCTGGAACCCGGCCTGAAGCCTGGGCTAGGAAGCCTGCGCAAGTCCGGGCTGGGAAGCCTGCGCAAGCCCGGGCTGAGGCGCGCGCTGAGGCCAGACTTGAGGCAGCGGAGGCTCGCCGCGAGGGTCCGCGAGGGAAGCCCCGAGGCGGTCCGCGTGACCAGGAGCACAAGAGGGTGCTTTCCGCTCGGCGGCGGCTGCTTGGCATGCTCCTGATGCTGGTCATCGGATCGGGCGCCCTGGCCTTCACCAAGCTGGCGGCCTGGTGGGTGGTCGTGCCTCCGACGGTCATGCTGCTGAGCTACATGGCCCTGCTCAAGGAGGCCGCCAAGGCCGACGCCGAACAGCGGGAACTGGCTCGCACTCACGCGGGGCGTACCGTCGCCGCTGCGCCGCCCGCTGCAGTGCCGCCCGCTGCAGTGCCGCCCGCCGCGGTGCCGCCCGCCGCGGTGCCGCCCGCCGCTCCCCCGGCTCCGGCGCCTGATGCGGAGGTCATCGAAATCTCCGCGTCCCTCAGTCCGGCTGGCGAGGAGTTCTACGATCAATACGCGGACGCCAAGCTGCGCGCGGTGGGCGACTTAGCTCGCGCCCTGGCGAGCTGACCGGCTCGCTCTAGGCAGGTTCCCTGGCCGTTTTCGTGCTCCGCCCGGCGGCTCGCGCGTCCGGCTCCGGTGCGCTGGACTGGATGCCTCATTGGCCTCGTTAACCTCATCAGCACGATAATTCGTTCGCCAGTACGATACAAGCGACTTTTTCGGGAGGATTCGGGCTTGCGGGAGTTTTTTGCGCATCATGGAGAGTGTCGCGTATCTCTTCTGGCTTCTGGCGCCAAGGCCCGCCGCAGGCGGCCGGGGGCACGGCGCTGGCCCCGGGCCCGGCAACCACGATGGCCCATGGCCGGGTGATCACGGCACATACCCACCGTAGCCATTCCCGCTCCCCCACCCGGCCCCAGCCCCTCACCGCCCCACCCTCACCAAACCGGCACATTCCACCCATACCGGTCCCGGCCAGGAGGCGTGTCCGCGCCGCGAAAATCAATGAATGTGGCACTCTAATGATTCTTTGGGGTAGAATGCCGCGTTCATTGACTCGGGGAGGTGCAGGGGGCGATGCGGGCGGGGAGGGGGGGATGGGTGGGAATGCAGTGGCAAGCGCCGGCCGGGGCGGGCTCGGTTCGGGTGGTGGAGGCGGGGACCAGCCGGGGATCGGTTGTGCGACAGTCCCTATGCTGCACTAATCCTCCCGGAAGCCCCGATCTTCCCAGATCTTGCGCCCCACGAGGCGCTCGGGCACCATAGCACCCGTACGCTCTACTGCTGGGGCCGCACCTTCAGGACCTGGGGGCCGCGGAATGAGATGTTGGGGTGGAAGGTGAAGGGCTGGTCCGGGGCCAGCCGCAGGCGAGGGTAGCGCTGGGCTAGTTCGGCCACGGCGATCTGGGCCTCCAGCTTGCCGAGGTTCGCGCCCAGGCAGTAGTGCAGGCCTTTGCCGAAGGCCAGGTGACGTTCGGCGTCCGGACGGTGCACGTCGAACTCGCCGGGCTTGTCGAACGCGGCTTCGTCCCGGCCCGCCGCGGCCAGCCAGAGGAACAGCCTGGCTCCTTCGGGCAGGTCCACCCCGGCCAGCGTGACCGGCCGGGTAGTGACCCGGCGCCAGACCGCCACCGAAGGGTCGTAGCGCAGGCTTTCCTCCACCGCGGCCGGGATCAGATCCGGGTGCTGGACGATGTCCGCCCACCGAGCGGGGTCCTCGAGCAGCCGGCGGACGGTGTTCCCGATGAGCCCGGTGGTGGTCTCGTGCCCGGCGAACGACAGCGAGAACAAGATCGAGGCGATCTCGTCCAGGGTGAGCCGCTCCGGGGCCTCGCGGTGGATGGCGATCAGGTCGCTGGCCAGGTCATCGCCTGGCTCGCGGACCTTGTGGTCCACCAGGTGGCGCATGTACCCGCGGTAGGCGGCCATGGTCGTCGCGATCTCCACCTGGTCCTCGTCCGCCGGGCGCCCGAAACTCAGCGCCGCCCGGTACCCGCACCACTGCTTGACCTGGGCGTAGTCCTGCTCGGGCACCCCCATCAGGGAGAAGACGATGTTGGCCGGGAGCGGGAACGCCAGCGCGGCGACCAGGTCGAACTCCGGCTGGTCGGCAACGGCGTCGAGCAGCCGGGCCGTGGTGGCCTCGATGGTGGGGATCATGGCGGTGACCCGCTTCATGCTGAACGCCCGGGCGGCGGGCTTGCGAAGCCTGGCGTGTTCGGGCTCGTCCAGGCTGACCATCGACGGCTGGGGCTTGTGGCCGCCCGCGAGCAGGATCTGCTGGGCTTCGGGAACGATCGGCGCCAGCGGCGCCTGGGCGACCGCGGCGGAGTACGCGGCTGTGTCCCGGAAGACCGCATCGATGGCGTCGTAGCTGGTGACCACGTAGTAGCCGATCGACGGGGCGAAGAAGACGGGGCTGCCTTGTCCGGGCCTTCTGGCCAGGGCCGCGTAGGGATCCGCCAGGAACTCCGGCGAGAGCGGGTCGAATGACTCATCGACGGGGCAGCTGGGCACGGTGGCGGTCGTCGTCATCGCGCACCTCCTGGAGGGTTTCGGCACATGATGCCCATGATGTCGCCCGGCGGCTCCGCTGTCACCGGGTGATCCGTGGCGCGGACAGGGCCCGGTGTTTGCTACGCTGTCTCAGGTTCTCGGGGCTGTGGCGCAGTCCGGTAGCGCACCTCGTTCGCATCGAGGGGGTCAGGGGTTCAAATCCCCTCAGCTCCACCGAGAAATTGCAGGTCAGAGGCTCACCTACAGCTCTCATCCTACCCGCCGGATGGGAGCTGTCGCCATATTGGGAGGAATCTGGGAGATCGTGTCCTCCCGGACCGGGAGGTGACAGTCCTGCCAGGCTGGCATGGCTTGCCCTGTCGGCCGTTAGCGACGTCGTTGTGACGTTCGCCATCCCGACTGAGTTCTGGGTCTGCGGTCCCCGCGACCTCCGCAGCCGTGGCATCACGCACTGCCGGTGGCGGCTATCACAGTCACGCCTTGTGACGGACGGGGTAGTACCGACGTGCGATATCCGCCTTATTGCAGACTCGGTGCAGGCGTTGCGGCCTGGGGTCGTAGCGTTTAGAGGTCCGGTAGGCCTGGCTCTCATATCCGCTGCCGGCCGGTGACGGCCTGGCTTTCGAACGACGTGCCAGCCTGCCGGGTCCTTGCCGTGGCGTGGCTCGTAAGAGGTGCGACGCTGACCGATCCGGAATAAGGCATGCCCGCTGCGGTCCTACCTGCGCAAAGCCGAGGAAGGGATACGAGATGGCAGCGGTGATGATCGGCGTGGATCCGCATAAGGGCTCGCACACGGCGATGGCCGTTGGCGCGGATGAGGGGCCGCTGGGCCAGGTGCGGGTACGGGCCTCCGCCGCGCAGGCGGAGCGGCTGCTGGCCTGGGCGGCGGCCTGGCCGGAGCGGACCTGGGCGGTGGAGGGCGCCGGCGGCCTGGGGCACCTGCTGGCCCAGCAGCTGGTGTCCGCCGGGGAGCGGGTGCTGGACGTGCAGCCCAAGCTGGCCGCCAGGGTGCGGCTGCTGGCCGCCGGGGCGGTAAATAAGAACGACCCGAACGACGCCCGCTCGGTCGCGATCGTGGCGCTGCGCTCAGCCGCTTGCCTGCCGGTCAGGCCCGATGATCACGCGGCGGTGCTGAAGATCTGGGCCAAGCGGCACCGGGACCTGAGCCGGGCCCGCACCCAGGTCGCCTGCCGGCTGCACGCGGTGCTGTGCGAGCTGGTCCCCGGCGGCGTCGGCAAGGAGATACACCGCAGCTCACGCCGCCCAGGTCCTGGAGCGAGGCCGAGCCGTGCGGCGCGGTGCAGCAGGCCCGCCTGGAGCTGGCCGCGGAGTTCGTGGCCGACCTGCGCCGCGTCGATGCCCTGCTGCGGGAGACGAGGAAGAAGCTGGCGGTGGCGGTCCGGGCCTCCGGCACGTCCCTGACCGGGGTCTTCGGGGTCGGCCCGGTCATCGCCGCCACCGTGATCGGAGACGTCCGTGACGTGACCCGGTTCGCCAGCCGGGACCGTTTCGCCGCCTATAACGGCACCGCGCCGATCGAGGTGTCCTCCGGCAACCGCGTCGTCCACCGGCTGTCGCTGCGCGGGAACCGGCGCCTGAACCACGCCATCCACATGGCCGCGATCACCCAGATCCGCTACAAGCACAGCGACGGCCGCGCCTACTACGACAAGAAGATCGCCGAGGGCAAGACACCCAAAGAAGCGCTGCGCGCCCTCAAACGCCAGATCAGCGACGCCCTCTACAGGTGCCTGAAGGCCGACGCCGCCCGCGCCGCAGCCAGCATCTAGGGCCCGGGAGGGCACGCGGGGAACGACTCTGTCGCCAGCGCGGCCGGCTCACACCCCGAACGCCAGCTCTTCGGCCAAGCCACTCCCGGACCTGCCACCACCCTACGACGCCCAGCTGACCAGCAGAAAAGGACCAGCTCACGCACCAGAAAAAAGACCGCACGAACCACTTGACACAAAGAGGCATCGATCTGCGCGATCACCGCTTCGTGCCTTAGCGCAATGGGAGCGAGCAGATTCGGGTATTCTGAGCGTCGTCATCCGTGGTTAGATTGAAAATGTAATTGCCAGAAGCCGGCCAAGTGCAGCAAATGTCTAGATATCACTAGCTAATGGCCGAGCCATGCGTAAGTGGCGGCGGCTATAGCAGCTGCAGCCGCGATAGGGAACATCAAATGTGCGGTTAGCCTTCCGCCGAGCAGCCACTGGCGGCTGCCCTGGTAACGGTCAACCATTCGCAGGGAATCGATGCTAAGGGCGCCTGCGAGTCTATCTTGTATCTCTCGGAGCGGAGCTACGGCGAGCTCGGCGACGTCATTCTGTCTTTCCCGGTCACATAAGCAGCCGCGGACACCGCGGCACCAGCCAGTGCTATGGCCCCGGCCACGTTATAAAGATGGGAGCTAAGAGCGGAAACATAGGCGGCAACCATTATCGACGATGCGAGCAGGAAAAAGTTGAGAACCTGCAGCCCGTTTTTTATGCGGAATTCCCACCATCGCCATGCATGATCAAGCGCGGCCGTTAGCAACTCGACATCATGCGCATCTTGCTCGGTCTCAGACACGCCGCAATTATGACATACCGGCATCGCCCTGAAGCGTCATCTCGGCGCTGACCGGTATGGTGACTTGCCGCAAGGGTTCAGCAGGCCGGGCTCAAGCTATGCTGACTTAGGCCGTGATCCGTTACCGATTCTGCATGTTGCAGCACGGCCATCACCATCGTCCAGGCTGGGCGCGCCCAGACGCTCGGCGCGAAGCGCATTCGCAGGACCCGGGTCAGGGGGAACCCGTTCCTTGCGGGCTGCCGGGCGCTGCGGACCACGGGTAGGCATCGGCAGCGGTCCAGAGGGCTTCGGCTTCGCCGAGGACATTGTCAAACCACTGGCCATCGGCGGGTTGCAGGATGAACTTCGGTTCCCGGCGGCCTGGTAGGTGTAGTACTCGGCGAATATCGCCGACGTCCCGGAACGAAGCATCGACGTACTGTCAACAGCGATGATCCCCATCGCCAGCGGGTACGAAGTCAGGTGGACTGACAGGGCGCCGCGGGTCGAGTGCTGGAGTCCATCGAGAAGTCCGAGGGTCTGGTTGATGCGCTCGCGCAAGGTAGCAGTAGACCGTTGCGCGTAGTACCGGTCGGCTGCGCACGAAACAGCGTGGTCCGAGGACGGGTCGATGAGTAGGAACCTGATCCGGCAGCCGCGGCGCAGCCAGTTTTCGAACTTTTTGTAATTGCTTGTGAGTAGTGTGTTCCGGGCAACGCCCGTGATCAGCAGGTCGCGGGCGTGATCCATGCTCTGTTCCAGGTCAGCTCCGAAGGCCTCCCGAAACACAGGACGAGGGGTGCGCGCGAGTGCCTGAGCGGGGCTCAATGGCCACGGGGTCCCGTCCTCCCACATTCGTTCAGCCTCGGCAGCAAAGTGGCTGAACCAGAAGCCGTCCGTTCTCTTCAGGCAGATAATCGGGGCGGCCTCTTCCGGCGGCTTGTGCTCATAGTGCTGGACGACAAGGATGCCGTCAGGGCTCTCGGCGTCGACGGCGTTGATGCCAGCTGTCAGCGCGAATGAAGCAACCCGGATCTCCAGCTGGCCGCCCGTGCCGTCCCGGAGGCTGGCTACCTCATCCAGCGTGCCCAGGATTCGTGCTCTCAGCCGTTCCGGGCTCAGGCTTGCCCGATGCTTGCTTGCCGCCTGGGCTAGCAGTTCGTCATTGGACGGGTCGAGCAGGAGAACCCGGATTCTCCCGCTGCGTAGCAGGACGCGCCTCATATCCTCCCGGGAGGAGCCTTGGACGGTCCGCAACATCGTCATCCCGATCAACAGCAAGCTAGTTGCCGCTGCGCGCCGTTCGATGAGATCGGCGGGAAACTCGCTGAGAACAGCGACAGGGGGTCGGCGTGCTGCGCGTTCGCAATAGCTGCGACGTGACGGCGTGACCGTATCTGAGATAGTGCCAGGACGGCGAGCAGCCCGAGAATGATTGAGGTCAGATCCGTGACGCTGGAGATCCCAGTTATTCCCAGGATAGTGAAAATAAACGCAGTTACCGCGAGAACATATAGGTCAAGAGACTCGTCAGTGGCGATCCGGGTTAGAATCCGCCTGACACGATGAAGCTGCTTCATCTGCACAATGATGATAGATCGGTACGTTCCGCGCAATGCCAGTCAGGGACAATCGTGAGACCGAACGGGGAAGAGTGTCAGTTTCCCTTGAGCGGGCGGCGCGAGGTCTGACTCCCACGCCGTGTTAAGCGTCGCCCGCCCGGCGAGCGCGCCCCGTGCGCACAGAGCGGCAGTCTGGGCGAACGGCGGATCTGCCGCTGAGCATGTATCTGACCTTCCGTAATCGGCGATCCGGCGCTTCGCGCTGCAACCGAGGGAGCGGTGAGATCGTGGCCAAGCCGCCGACAGCACGGAATGGTCATGTCGGCATCATGTCCCGCGGCAGCCGACCGCCACATCGTCGCAGGCCGCGGCCTCGCTTGTGCGTGGCCCCGCAATACGCCGGGCATGCCGGTGCCTAGCCGGTGACGGACCTCTTCCCGCGTGATGCCGGGCCTCCCCGGCCCCCGCCACTCGCGCTGCCGCCAGATCGCGATCAGGCGCGGTGTCGCCAGCCAGGACGGGAAGCCGGCGGTCAAGAGTGCTACACCAAAGGTCCGCAGCGGCCCGGGATCACCCCACGTCTTGCAGATCACGTCGTTTAGCCCGCCGATTCCCGCGGACGAAGAGAGCCCTTAGAAACATGTATTGCGCTCACACAGCCACAGAGCAGATCTGGATGATCGGCGTGCTTTCATCGTCACCGACGGTTCCGTTGCCATAGATACGGATTCGGCGTTCTGTGCGAACTTCGTGTCCGCCGGGCCGACCGAGTGAATCACGTTCCGTGGTCGTCGCCACAAACCCGGCGTCTGGCCGTCGTCGGCAATTGGCAGGCGTCCTGCATGCATACTGCCTCGGATGTCTTCGTGATCCTGAAAGCCGGGCGGCACGGCCTGGATAGCCGTCACGAAGAACGTTGCCGTTGATCATCGATCCGTACCCGGATAAATAGACCGATGACATCGTGTTAGCGGCAATGGTCAGCCGGGAGGATGCCGACCTGGGGTGCCCGGCTGGTTCGCTACGGAATGGCGCGAGCAGGTTGTCGAGGAGCGGGACGGGGGAGTGCGGGTCGAGGGCGGCCCGGTCCCGCAGAGATGTCTCCCAGCGGGCCTGGAGGGCTGCGGTCAGGTTCTCCCGCATCGCCTGTGTCACGTGGGTGTACAGGCCGCGCATCCCTGGCACATCGTGGCCAAGCCGCTGCTCGGCCAGGATCTCGGGGATGCCATCCTCGGCCATCCACGTCCTGTGGCTGTGCCGCAGGCCGTGGGGCGTCAGCGTCTCCTTGACCGGCAGCCAGGAGGCAAGGGGAACATCGTCGGCCGGCGGCTCTCCGCCACCGGGACAGTGCTCGCTACCGGTCTTGTGGGCGATGACCGTGCCGTCGAGGCGCAGCTTGACCGAGCGTCCGCACGATGGGCAGTTCCCGATGCCGTCGGTGCTGACAAGCCGGTCGGTGCCCCGCCCGGCCGGGGGAGTCGAACGGCCCCCGGGCATCGCAGGCGGCCACGACGCGACCGGGATGCCCGGCCACGCCGTCGCGTCCGTAACCACTAGGTTGCCGGGCCTGCCCTTGGCGGGCGGGTAGCGTCCATCGCAGGCAGGGCGGAAGACCCGCCGGGCGAAGTTGCTGCGGCGGTAGTGACCGCCCTCGGGGCTGCAGAACAGGTAGTGGCCGGTTCCGCCGTGGTCGCGGCGGCAGGCACATCGCCGCAGTGCGTGCTTGTCTGCCTGGGCAGCAAGTAGCGCGGCGAGGAAGTCGGGGATGTCGACGGGCACGAACGGGTCCCAGTTGGTGCTGCGGTAGGAGTCGTCCTTCGGGGGGAGCCGGTAGAAACGTCCCTTGATCTCGTGGAGCTGCCACTCCACGTTGATCAGCGTCGCCAGGAGGAGGTCGCGTTCCAGGCCGGTCGCCTCGCCCCAGCGCATCCCGGTGTAGCCGATCGCGACGAGCAGGGTGAACTCGTCATCGCGGCCGGTCAGCAGTGCAGCCCGCTCAGCCGTGAACAGTACTTCCAAGGGCGTGGCCCACGCGCGCCGCGGGGCGCGGTCGAGCCTGCGGCCTGTCTTGCGCCCGCGGTTGCGTGGCCGGACGGCCGGGTTGAAGGGGATCAGCGGGGGCCTGGCTGCCGCCGCGTCGCCGAGGATAGTGTGCAGCAGGCCGCGTGCGTGCCTGGCCGTGGTGCAGGACACTCCGGCGGCACCAGGGATGCCGTTCTCCCAGATGGCTATCTCCTCGCCAGTCAGCGAGCTGAGCTGCCGTGCGCCCCAGTGCGGGCGGATGAACTTGCGGAGCAGCCAGCTGCGGTGCTCTTGCGTGCTCAGGCCTACATCCTGCACGGCTAGCCATCGGTCGATCCACTCGCTGACCGTGATCTCGCCCGCCGACGGGTCCGTCCATGTGCCAGCGCGGATCTTCGCCTCCTGGTCGCGGCCCCAGCCGAGCGCGGCCTTCTTGGTCTCGAAGCCTGACTGGCTGGCCTCGCCGCCAGGGATCTTGTACTTGACGCGCCACGGCCGCGGACCCTTTCCGCGTTTTTCTGCATACGCCATATCTATCGGTGTCTCCTCTTTGGACGATCGTTTCCTCGCCAGAAGCTGAGCAGTGTCGTCCGGGCCCTTGATCGGTTGCTAGCGCCGCGTGCCGCGTCTGCGGGTAACCGGCTGCCGGGCGCCGTCGGCCATGATCTGCGCGATGTCGTCATCACTGAACCGCAGGTGCTTGCCGACGAACGTGCAGGGGATCGCCCTGGCCGCGGCCTTGTGCCGGAGCCACGACTCCCGGATTCTCAGGATCTCCGCTGCCTCGGCTGGGGTGTAAAGCTGAGCCATTTCTTCCGCCTAATAATTATGGATTGCCTTTGGCGAGTCAAGGGGAAATTCAGGGAAATCCGAATCAGCACGGCCTCGCCTGATAGGCCGGGGTTCCTTCGTCCGCGACCAGGCCAGTATCCGCCGGTTGCCGTATATCCCTTGATCTCACGTGATCCCCCATCGCCGGGTGGTACGCGGCCGATCCGAATTGGATCGCCCTGTTTCCCCGATCCGGGATAGCGCGAACTAAGAGAAACGAGCCAATCTGGCACGCGAACCGCGCGGACCATAGTGGCCCGCGAGCGTGAGTTAATTACAAACGACTTTTCGGCGGGAGTGAACTCGCTGTCGCCGGGCCGGAGATAGCGCTCGCTCATGGCCCAGCCGCCGTGATGCTGACACCAGGTAGCCGCCATGGTCTGGTACGGATTGGCTGGGCGCTTACTCAAGCTCGATCTCCCTGTCGGCCTGACGCTCTGGAGAACGGAATGTCCGGGTGGGCTCGGGCGGCCTGGACGCGGCGTCGTGCTCGGTCGC
>CAVYNE010000017.1:0-30331 GCA_963769715.1 uncultured Actinomycetes bacterium | reverse complement strand
CCGGGTTCGCCAGGACCGACGATTCTCCATTCGAAGGAAGGTAGTTCTGGCCAGTGACTGACCAAGTGACTACGGCAGGCGGGAAGCCGACTTGGGGCGCTTGTTTTGCAAGCCGCTCCGGGCTTCCCATCGTGGCGTCCCGGACGATAGCGTCGGTGTCCGGTCGTGCGGGGATCTGTGAGTCGGGTAAGGCTGGAGGCGGCCGGTGCGTGGTTCCGTTGGGTGCCTGCCGCTGTCAGCTGCGGTCCCTGGCCGGCCCTCTACGCTGTGCCCGTGGAGACTTTCACGTTTCTGTTTACCGACATCGAGGGCTCGACGGCTCTGCTCGGGCGGGTGGGGCAGGGCGTCTACGCGCAGCTGCTGGCCGACCATCACTCGATCATCCGGTCGGGGCTGGCCGCGCACGGCGGCCGGGAAGTCGATACGCAGGGGGACGCGTTCTTCGCCGTGTTCTGCTCGCCGACGGCGTGCCTGGCGGCGGTGATTCAGATGCAGCAGGCGCTGCAGGCCCATGCTTGGCCGGGCGGGGAGCAGGTGCGGGTGCGGATGGGTGTCCATACCGGGCAGGCGTCGGCGACGGCCGCGGGCCTAGTGGGCCTGGATGTGCATCGCGCCGCCCGGGTGGCGGCGGCCGGGCACGGGGGCCAGGTGCTGGTGTCGCAGGCGTCGGCGGCGCTGGTGGGTGAGGCTCTACCGCCGGGGGCGGCGCTGGCGGACCTGGGGGTGCACCGGCTGAAGGACCTGGAGCATCCGGAGCGGATCTTCCAGCTGCGGGCGGCGGGCCTGCCGGGCGAGTTCCCGCCGCTGCGCACCGTGCCAGGCGGGGCCGCGGCGGCCACCCGGACGCTGCCCCGCGACCTGGCCTCGTTCACCGGGCGGCAGCACGAGCTGCAGCAGCTGGTGGACGCGGCGGCGGGGGCGGGCGGGGTGGTGGGGATTCACGCGATCGGCGGGATGGCCGGGGTCGGCAAGACCGCGCTCGCCGTGCACGCCGCGCACAAGCTGGCGCCGCGGTTCCCGGCCGGGCAGATCTTCCTCCCTCTGCACGGGCACACCCCCGGCCAGCAGCCGGTCGACGCGGCCGACGCGCTGGCCAGCCTGCTGGTGACCCTCGGGGTCCCGGCCGGGCAGATCCCTCCGGGCCTGGAGGCGCGGATGGCGCTGTGGCGGGACCGGCTGGCCGAGAAGCAGCTGCTGCTGGTGCTGGACGACGCGGCCAGCAGCGAGCAAGTGCTCCCACTGCTGCCCGGCGCCGGGGGCAGCTTGGTGCTGGTCACCAGCCGCCGGCACCTGTCGGCGCTGGAGGACGCCACAGCGGTCAGCCTGGACACCCTGCCGCCCGGCCAGGCCGCCGCGCTGCTGGTCCGGCTGGCCGGCCGGGCCGGGCTGAGCTCGGCCGCTCCGGCGGTGGCCGAGATCACCGGGCTGTGCGGGCACCTGCCGCTGGCCATCGGGATGGTGGCCCGCCAGCTGCACCACCACCCGGCCTGGACCGCGGCCGGGCAGGCCGCCGAGCTGGCCGCCGCGCGGGACCGGCTGGATCTGATGACCACCGAGAACCTGTCCGTGGCCGCCGCGTTCGACCTGTCGTACGCCGACCTGACCGGGGACCAGCAGCGGCTGTTCCGGCGGCTCGGGCTGCACCCCGGCGCCGACATCGACGGCTACGCCGCCGCCGCGCTGGACGGCTCCGGCCTGGCAGCCGCGCGCCGGGGCCTGGAGGCGCTATATGACCAGTACCTGCTGACCGAGCCGGCCCAGGGCCGGTACCGGATGCACGACCTGATCCGCGAGCACGCCCGCGCCCTGGCCGGCCGCGTTGACCCGGACCGTGACCGGGAGCAGGCCATCGCCCGGCTGCTGGATTACTACCAGCACACCGCCGCCCTCGCCGAGGGCCTCACCGCCCGCCTGACCCGCACCGCCGCGGCGTCGGTGGCCGACCCGATACCGGTCGGGGTTCCCGCTCTGGCCGACCGGGAGGAGGCCCTGGCCTGGGCCCGGGCCGAGCGCGCCAGCTTGCTGGCCTGCCTGGACCATGTCACCGGGACCGGCCAGCACGCCCGTGTCGTCGCCCTGACCGCAGGTCTGGCCGACCTGCTGCGCCGCGACGGCCCGTGGGCCGAGGCCCTCGTTCGTCATGCCGCCGCTGTGCGCTCGGCGCGGCACCTCGGCGACCGGCCCGGCCAGGTCGGCGCCCTCACCGACCTGGGGGTCGTGCGCGGGCGGACCGGGGACTACCCGGGCGCGGCCCGAGACCTGGAGGAGGCGCTGAGCATCTCCCGGGACCTGGGCGACCGGCTCGGCCAGGCCAACGCCCTCAACGGCCTATCGGATGTACGGCGGCTGACCGGGAACTATCCGGCCGCGGCCCGTGACCAGGAGGAGGCGCTGGGCATCTACTGCGACATCGGTGACCGGCCCGGCCAGGCCAGCGCCCTCAACAGCCTGGGAGACGTGCGGCGGCTGACCGGGGACTACCCGGGCGCGGCCCGTGACCAGGAGGAGGCGCTGAGCATCTTCCGGGACCTGGGCGACCGGCTCGGCCAGGCCGGCGCCCTTTACCTCCTGGGGGAGGTGCGGCGGCTGACCGGGGACTACCCGGGCGCGGCCCGGGACGTGGAGGAGGCGCTGGGCATCTCCCGGGACCTCGGCGACCGGCTCGCCCAGGCCGACGCCCTCAGCATCCTGGGAGAGGTGCGGCGGCTGACCGGGGACTACCCGGGCGCGGCCCGGGCCCTGGAGGAGGCGCTGAGCATCTCCCAGGACCTGGGCGACCGGCTCGGCCGGGCCAACGCCCTCAGCATCCTGGGGATGGTGCGGCGGGCGACTGGGGACTACCCAGGATCGGCCCGGGACCAGGAGGAGGCGCTGGGCATCTTCCGGGACCTCGGTGACCGGCTCGGCCAGGCCAACGCCCTGCGCGACCTGGGGGACGTGCGGAGGGCGACGGGTGATTACCCGGACGCGGCCCGTGACCTGGAGCAGGCCCTGGGCATCTACCGGGACCTCGGCGACCGGCAAGGGGAGGCCGAGGCCCTCAACCAGGCCGGGACGCTGCACAGGGCCTGCGGTAACCTGCGCCAGGCCGGGTCCTGCCACCAGCAGGCCCTAGACCTGGCCCGCCAGATCGGCAGCTCCTGGGACGAGGCTCACGCGCTGGCGGGCCTGGGCCAGTGTGCCCTGGCCGCCGGCCGCACCGCCGGGGCAGAAGACAACCTGCGGCAGGCGCTGGAGATCTTTCAGCGGATCGGGGCGGGCGAGGCCGCCGACGTGGGTGCCAAGCTGGACGCGATGCGAGCCGCAGCGCGCCCAGCGCCGGACGCGTCCGCGAAGTAGGTCAGCTGGGCTGGGGGACCAGTTAGCGCCGTAGTAATAGGACAACGCGCTAGGGGCGGTTGTCCTGCGGTGATGCGATTGATACAGGAACGTCCTCCTGGTGCGGTAGTACGGGCTTGGTGTCCCAAACGCAGCCAGAGAGGACGTTCTGATGAGCAAGGGTAGCGGCAACGGCACGACGCGTGGAGACCGGCGGCGGAACGCGCGGCGGGAGCGGCTGCGCGAGCTGCTGCCGCGCGATGGCGCGGTGATCGGCATCGACCTGGCCGAGGATAAGCAGGCGCTGGCGGTCGTCGATCATGATGTGCGGGTGCTGGCGCGCAAGACGGTGAAGGTGAAGGCGTTCCGGCTGGGTGAGGCGCTGGACTGGGCGGTGGCGGCGGCCAAGGTGAAGGGGTTTAAGCATGTGGCGGTGGCGTGCGAGCCGACCGGGCCGCGGTGGATGCAGGTGCAGCGGCTGTGCGCCGAGCGGGGCCTGCCGCTGGTGTGCATCCAGCCGCTGGTGAGCCATATCGCCCGTGAGCAGCAGGATTACACGCCGCACAAGACCGATGAGAGCGATTGCGTGCTGATCGGGCGGCTGGCGGCCGAGCTGCACTGCTATATCCCGGAGGAGCTGGATGAGACGTGGGCGCACCTGCGGCACCTGGGGCGGCGCCGGGCCCAGCTGATCACCGCGGCGACGGCGTCGGTGCAGCGGATCGGGGACTTCTTGTCCGTGGCCTGGCCGGCGGTGACCGAGGTGTGCGCGCAGCCGTTTAAGTCGGTGACCTGGCTGGCGGCGCTGCAGGTGGTGACGGCCCGGTGCGGCGGGGACCCGGCCCGGCTGGCCGCCCTGGGGCCGGAGGAGTTCACCGCCGTGGTCCGGGCTGCCGTGCCCGCCTGGGGCGGCAAGAAGGGCTGGGGCACGATCTGCGGCCGGGTCTTCGCCGCGCTGACCGACGCCGAGGGCGTGGTGGCCTGGTCCCGCCGTGGCCTGCTGCGCCGGGTCGCCGATGAGCTGGGCGACCTGCAGCGCACCCGCGCCCAGCTGCGCGCCGTGGAGGCGGACATGGTGATGGTGCTGGGCGAGCTCGGCTTGTCCCGGCTGGGGGACATCCCCGGGCTGACCGCCGTCGGCGCGGCCGCGATCTTGGCCGAGACCGGCGACCCGCGCCGGTATGACAGCTCCTCATCCCTGGTCAAGCACGCCGGGCTGTCCCCGTCCGAGAACGCCTCCGGGGCTTTTGAGGGCCAGGCGCACATCTCCCGCCGCGGCCGGCCCGGGCTGCGGCTGACCGCCTGGCGCGCGGTCTGGCCGATGCTCCGGCTCAACCCGGTGATGGCCGCCAAGTACGCCGCGCTGACCCAGGCCGCCGACGCCGCCGCGGCTGACGCGGGCCCGCGGCAGGCCCGGGCTGCGGCGGCGGCCCGCGCGCGGCGCGCCAAGGCCCGCGTGGCGTGCGCCGCGTCCTTGCTGCGCTGGATCTATTCCATGGTCGTCCACGGCACCAGCTGGGATGCCGCGGTCGCCTCCGGCGCCGCCGACTGCCAGCACGCCCCGCGCTGCCAGCCCGAGGCGGCCTGACCAGCGCATCCATCCGCCCGCACCGCTGCGGGTGCCCCTTGACCTTCCTCCCCGATGAGGGGGAGAGCGAGCCCGCAAGGCCGTCGGGGACCAGCCCCGTAAGAAACCCTGGGCAGCTCTCCCCCGGTCGCCTGGAGCTTCTCACCAGCTCGGTTGAACGCTGTCGGGGCAGGCCCGGCCGCCTCGCGCGGCCCCGGGCCGAGCCCGCTTGCACTACGTGGAGCGAGAAGACCCAGGTGGCGGGCACCCGGAACCGCGTCGGGGAAGGCCGTCATCCCGGCGCGGGACTTCGGCATGCCCGCAGCCAGGACCCCGGGGCTGCCCGCTCCGAAACCGCGGCGCGCCGAGCTCCAGCCGTAGCAAGAACCCCACCTCACAAGGCCATTCGCAATGGCACCAGAAACTCTCCGGCACCGCTTGACAAAACTCTTTTTACGCTGGTTTCTTCTCTACAGTCCCGGTCGTGTGACCGCGCCATATCCCGATACCCCCGAAGCCCCTGGCAAACCGCTCTGCTGTCAACGGCAACCGAAATCAGCTGCCGACGACACCCCGCCGTGAGTTCAGCCTGCCTGGCCGGACTCATGTCGTACCCGGCCGGTGCTAGCGCAGGCTCCCTTTGAGATGGGCGGAGCTGGCAGCGGTCCCGCAGACCGCTCCCACACCTTCGTGACCAGGCGCTACAGTTCCGGCCAGTTGAACTTCGCCCTGCATTCGCCAGAAGATAGCCAACGCGACAGAAAATGCCGTTCTGCGCGCCTCCAGCGGACCGGAGGTTCATTCCAGTACAGAACGGGGGCCATTGCATGACTGGCCAATCACGCAGCGAAACTACACGGTGCATAACGAACGCTGGCGAGAACCGTCGGCTGGCATGCCGTCGGCTGCCCGCCGCACAGGTACCCGTGGCCGGGAGATCGGCGCTGGGCAGTCAAGCCGGGATAACAGCCTGCCGCGACATAAGCACGCCCGGCTAGGCATAGTGCGGAACGGTGCCAGCAGGTTGTCGAGCAACGGGACCGGGGAGCGCGGGTCGATGGCGGCGCGCTCGCGGAGGGATTCTTCCCACCGGGCCTGGAGAGCCGCCGTCAGGTTCTCGCGCATCTGCTGCGAGGCATGGGCGTACAGGCCGCGCATCCCGGGAACCTGATGTCCCAGTCTCTGTTCGGCCAGGATCTCGGGAATGTCGTCTTCGGTACTGGACCGTGCCGAGGGTGTGCCGCCACTGGTGCGGGGTCAGACGCGCGGGCTGGCCGTGCTCGTCGCGGATGTCGCATCGTTCCAGCCAGCTGCGAAGGCTGACCGGTAGGTGCTGGTGCTGACCGGCCGAGTGCCGTCGATGTTGGAGTGCGGGCGGGGGAACAGTACCGGGGTCCCGCCCGGCCAGCGTTCCCGGTTGTGCTGCTGCTGGGCGCTGATCATGGACTGGACCTCGTCGTCGATGGGGACGAGCGCCTCGCGTTTCATCTTGGCGTTGTAGTAGCGCAGGTAGGGGGCGCCCCCGGCGTCGGTGACGACGCAGTCCCGGAGCAGCCCGGCGGCGCTGGAGACCCGCAGCCCGCAGCGGATCAGGATGACGGTGATGAGCCGGTAGGCGGGGCTGGCCCAGCGGTCGAGGTTCACGGGATCTTCGGCCTGCGCCATGACGTGCGCGGCCAGCGCCCGGGGCAGCCGCTCTGGCTCCTTCCGGTAGTCCCCGGGGAAGAACATCGCGGTGGCGGGAAGGGACTCGTCCCAGCCGTGGCCGCGGATCGCCAGCAGGAACGTGTTCAGCTCTCCGACGCCGTCATAAGAGCGCCGGTCTTGCCGGACAGCTCGCGGTGCAGGCTGGCCAGGTAGCGTTCTAGGAGTTCCCGGTCGGCCTGGTGCAGGCCCTGGACGCCGGCGCGGGCGGCGAACGCGGAGAACCGGGTGACGGCGCGGATGCCGTTCGAACAGGCGGGCATGCTCAGCCCCGGCGCTGATCTGCGATCGGGTCCACCGCTTGGCGAGGTCAAACCACTCGAATGGGACCAAACGTCATAAATGGAAATCATCTGCGAAAACGGTGCTTACGGCCGCTAGGCTTGCAGCCATTGATATCGTCGGGGCTGGTCCTACTGAACAGGACAGACATGCCAGGAGCCCACAGCGATGTCCCATAGCCTATATTATAGACCTCTAAATCGCGCCACATCGAACAGGTTTCAAAGAGATACGGTATTTAAGTAATGAATACTAGTGATATTATTGCGGCAATAGGTCTGGCCGTTTCCGTGTTTGGCATTCCTCTTACATTTGTCCTGGCTCGAAGGACGCGACAGCGCCCCGAACTACGATATGCACTCGATTTTGATGTGATACTAAGCCCTGATAGTAAGCTGTTTGACCGCGGCCTCTTCATGACCCTTGGAACTCATCGACTCGATTCGATTAGTAGGACAAGGATCGCACTCTGGAATCATCGCGGAGATACAATTCACAAGGATGACATACTGGGCAGCGATCCCTTGCGAGTTCAACTAGGGAAAGATGACGAGGCACTGCAAGCACGGGTACTCAGCATGAGTCGTAAACAACTCGAGACAGTGCCTAATATCGATTCGGCTAACCCGTCGTCTGTTCAAATTAACTTTAGCTTCCTGGATGCCGGTGACGGCGCGATTATTGAAATAATTCACCTCGGCCCTTCCCGGCCAACAGTACAAGGGACCCTGCAAGGCGCGGATATGCGCGATGTCGGCTCAGTACCCCTTGGCCCCGAGACGCTAAAGGCGGCTACTCAGAAGTCCCGCATGCGAAGGCTTTTTACCTACATGCCAAAATTTCTCATGGTTCCACCCGCGGTAATGATACTTGCCTGCGCCATAATGGCGACGGTTCTTATCTACATCCCAGAGTCATATCAACGCACTCACTTGTTCGACATCAATCGTTATCGGCTTAATACTATAAACGGTCAAGTTGCCTTCGCGCGAGCGGTTTCACACACTCAAGCCTTCAGTAGCCCAGGTTATGCGGCTTTGAGTACGATATTTATACTTCTTATCATCGCAGCTGGTGTCGGTGCAAGTTTTATATTCTACCGGTTGCTCAGACGAAAGGTGCCCTGGACTATTGCTGCATGCCAGATTCAAATCGAGCCATCTGACCGCAGCGTATCATCGCCACCAGCATAGGTGATCTAGCACTTGTATAATTCCAGGTCGAGGATTCGTTTCAAGTTCCTTGTCACCGTAAGCTGTTCGTCAGCCGGCATCGGTTCGGCAGCAAGTACAGCACCGCAATCGGCCTAGGACTCGGTGAACTACCACCAGCGGCCGCGCCCGGCATGGGGATCACGGTAAGGCCGCGATGCTACGTGTAAGGCAAGTGCTTCGCCAGGACCGAGCACTTCCCAGTCTGTAGCTGCCAGGCCGCCATCCGCAACGCCCTGTGCGGCACCATCCACCTCGCCCCCGCAGACGCCGGAACCGGCAACGGCGCGGCCCGTGACGCCGGCGATGACGTGAACGACGCTGACCTGCGGATCCTGTACCGCTTCAAAACTAATCGCGTGGCGTCTGACCTGGCGTTCATACGATCAGCTACGCGGCCTGGTAGTACTCGCTGATTACGCCGCCGAGCACCTTGCGCCGCTGAACCGGCAAGTCCAGCGGCGGGCTGGCTTGGTCGTCCTGGTCGGGCGGTCGTTGCTGGCGGGACTGGTGCGGGCGGTGGCCGTTGTAATGTCCGGCGTACTGGCCGAGGACGGACTGCAGGTGCCGTTCACCGTAGATGAGCATCCGGTCGGTGCACTCGACTCGTGCGCTGCGTATCCACCTCTCGGCATAGCAATTCGCGCGCGGCGTCCGCGGCGGGGTCTTGACCGTCTTCACGCCCTCGCTGGCGAAGATCGCGTCGAAGACACCGGTGAACTTGGCGTCGCGGTCCCGGATCAGGAAGCGGAAGGAGCCGATCCGGTCGCCCAGGTCGATGAACAGGTTACGGGCCTGCTGAGCGGTCCAGGCGCCGTCCGGGTGGGCAGTCACGCCCAGGACGTGCACCCGCCGGGTCCCCACCTCCATGACGAACAGCACGTACAGACGCCTGAGGAAGATCGTGTCCACGTGGAAGAAATCACAGGCCAGCAGGCCGTCCGCCTGAGTGCGCAAGAACGCCCGCCAGGAGGTGTCCGCCTTCCGCGGGGCCGGACTGCGCCGCCTGGCGCGCAGGATCCTCCGCACGGTCGCCTGGCTGATGTGGTGACCGAGCTGGCACAGCTCACCATGCACCCTGCGGTATCCCCACGCGAGGTTTTCCCGCGCCAGCCGCAGCACCAGGTCGCGGATCTCCGGGCTGGTCCGCGGACGACCTGGCCGGTTCGGGTACGTCCACCTGCGTGTGATCAGCTGGCGGTGCCAGGCCAGCAGCGTGCCCGGCGTGACGAGCCGGCGGGCGCGCAGCCCGGCTGGAAGCAGCCGGGCCAGCGCCGCCAGGATGGCGCGGTCGGCCCAGTCCGACTTGGGCCGGGTGACCTGACGGCGGAGCACCGCCACCTCATGACGGAGCACCAGCCAGCCGAAGACCCGGATGATGATCAGGTAGAGCAGGCGAAGGGACACAAACCGCGATCTTGCCGTAACCGGCTCATCCGGCCAAACCGCAGGTCACAGCACCTGCGGCGAGTTCTGAAGCGGTACAGGCATCAACCGCGAGCATGAACACCCCGGCAGGCAGCCAGACCGGGAGGCCGCCGACTGACCAGCGAGACACATGCGCAGGACAGATAACGGCACCGAGCCCACGGCAGCACGCGTCGGCCGGCTGCCTGAGGACGGGCTGTTACCCGAGCTGTCCCTGTACGAGCGGCTCATCGACCACGGCACCGCCGCAGCCGACGCCCGGGACAGCCCGTCGATCACGTCACCGCCCGGCGGCTGGCGATCTGGCTGGGGCACCTCAGGCCCGGCCGCAGGCCCCGGTCTTCGCTCAGGGCCTAGTCCGCTTCGTCGAGACCGGAGCGATCAGCCAGGCGCTCAAGACCCAGCTGCGCATCCACGCGCGCTCCGGCAATCGCGCACAACATCGGCCCCACCCGCACATCCGCTCCAACCAGCATGGATGAGGTTTTCGGCAGGAGCACCGCCGGCGGGCGGCGGCGGCAAGTGGGCCGCGTCGGCGCTGATGGGGATGAACCTTCTTACCAGCATGCTGCACGCTCCGTACGTGGGCAGCTTCAGCGGATTCTCCCGGCCCTGGCGTCACCTGGAGCAGCTGGTCGAGGACGTCCAGGTCCGGGAGATGGGCTTCGGCAGCGGGTACATCATGACCGGCCGCGTGCCTGGCCCGGCTCGGCCGGTCACGGCAACCCGGACGCAGGGGCCGAGGTTCGCCGGCCCGCTGGTCACCGGCGGCCTGATCCACGCGCCCGGCCACCTGCCCGCCCGGCATCGCGGGCACCGTCGCCAACACCGTGACCTGCCGAGGCCGGTAAACAAGCTATCCACCGCGGGGCCTGCCGCTGCTTATCCGCCCGTGGTCACGGGCCCGGATCTGGCCCGGCGTCGGGGCAGATACGCTCACCTGAACCTAAGCGCAACCGAGCCGAGGTGCCTGTCTGGGGGCAAGCCGGTGACCGGTCAGGCCGGTGGTTGCCATGGCCTGATCCACCCGTCGGCCGACTGAAGATCGGGCCGTTTTGGCCCTTGATACCAGAGTTCTGCCAGCACCCCGACCAGGCCGGGCGTGATCCTGCGCGCACTGGTAAGGGCTAGGCCACGCTGAGTCGCTGGTCAGCTGGGACGGAGCCGGCCTGCACCGCCTGGCATGCCTCGAGCAGCATGGGGGCGAACACCTGCGGCGCGGTGATGCACACCGCGTGATCGGCGTCCACCCGGAGGAGCGCTGCGCCCGGGATCGCCTGGGCCAGCTGCAGCTGGCGGCCGACCGGCACGATGCGGTCCCGGGTGGTGACGACCACCGCGGCAGGGACATCGACCTGGCCGATCCAGCGGTCCGAGCTGAACTCGCAGACGGCGCGGATGGCAGAGACGGCGCTGGCCAGCGTGGTCAGGCGCAGCTGGGCGCGGGCCCACCTGGCCGTGGCCGGGTCGTCGATGGGACCCAGCAGAGCCGATCCCAGGATCTCGGCGCTGACCAGCTGCAGAACCGGGTTCCACTGCAGGCCGGCGGCCGCCGCCGGCAGCGCGAAGGCGGCCAGCTGCTGTGCCGGGGACCCCACGTTGCCCGCGGTGGAGCACAACACCAGACCCGACAGCAACGAGGCGTGCCGCTGGTACACCAGCTGGGCGACCATGCCGCCCATGGAATACCCCACGGCGGTGAACTTGCCGGTACCCAGGACCGCTGCCAGCGCGGCGACATCGTCGGCGCAATCCTCGAGCCGGAACCGCGACCCGGCCCTGATCCCGTCGCCGTGGCCGCGCAGGTCGGCGGCGACGACACGGAAATGAGCCGCGAGCGGCGCGAAGACCTTCCCCCAGTTCAGCTCGGCTGTGCACGCCACCCCGTGGATGAGCATGAGTGTCTCGGCGCCGGGCGGACCGGCACACTCCCACACCCGGGTGACTCCACGGCCGGGCAGCTCTACCAGGCGTGTAACCGGGGTCGCTTCCTCTCCAAGCACCTGCCGCACTGCTCTCACTCTCCTGCCATGCCGGTCAGCGAGAGCCAGGGACCGGAGCTCGGCTAACGATCAACCACCAAGATGGAACATGCGTACCTGACTTTGCCGAACTCCTCCAGGGACGAAAGGCCCGGACCTCAGGCAGATACCGGTCATTGGGGGCGTTGCCGCAGGCATGGGCGGGAATGATGGCGTGGTGACAAGGACGCCTGCGACCCGCAGTGCCTTGGGAAAGGACAAACTCGATGACCGATGAGGAGAACGTACCTGACGGCTTCGCCAGCCTCTTCCAGCCGTGGATCGTTCAGCTGCGCACAATTACTGAGGGGCTGGCGGGCATGACCGGGCTCAGCGAGTCTGTCCTGCCGCAGCCGGTGCCTTCGCTGCAGGGCCTGCTGCTCCCCGGCGCCCTTTCCGCGGCGCAGCTGCACTTGATCGCCCGCGGTGTCGCCGCGCAGCGAAGCAGCATCGCGGCGCTGCAAGCTCAGCTGGCCGTGTTCGACGAGCAGCTTGCGGCGCTGGAGGAGATTATCGGCCCGCTCGCCGAGTGGAGCAGGACCTGGGCAGACTTTGAGAGGCTGGTGATGAACGCGCGGCGTGACCCGCGGCCTGAGGGCTAGCGCGGTGCAGATCTTGAATCGGCGCGTTCCCCGCGACGCGAGGAGGCGTGAGTCCAATGGTAAAGATCATCGTATTGCTTCCCAGGCGCGGACCGCGGCTAGGAGGAGTTCCGCCGGTATCTCGATGAGAAACGCCTTCCGCTGGTCAAGCGCCTGCCTGGGCTGCAGCGACTGGTAGCCGACTACGCTATTCCGGCGCCCGGCGGCACCGCATCCGCCTACGATGCGGTCGCCGGGGACTGGGTTGAAAGCCCGCAGGCTATGCAGGCCACCTTCGCCTCGCCGCAAGGGCAGGCGGTCTGCGCCGATACCCCGAACTTCGCCGACGTTGACCGGGTAGCGCTGTTGGCCGTCCAGGAATCCACGATCGTGCCCGGCTAGTTCCCGGGCCGGAGCAAGCGGCCGCGGCTGGGGTGTCTTTTCGCTGGCGCGCCGCGGGAGATGGGAACCCCGCCCAGGCCGGTCAGGGAACGGGTGCCGGTCCTCCCTGGCGTCGGGCCCGCCGGCTTTGCGGCGCCTGCGGGCCGGGTCGCGCTCAGCCTGGTGCCGCTGGAGCGCCTGGGCGCTCACCGGCGCGTACCTGGCCAGCGACCGCACCGCCCGTGTGACCGCTCCTGGCCATCAGCGTCGGCGTCCCGGTGCCGTATACATCTGTGGCTATTCGAATACGTAGGTACCGGGGGCCGGGTCGAGCGGCGGGTACTGGCGGTTGCCGAGGGTGGCCCGCGCCGTCTTCTCGGGGCCGGAGCGGGCGATCAGCCATTCGGTCCAGGGCCGCCACCACGAGCCCTTCTCCACGGCGGCTGTCTTGAGCCACTCGTCGGGATCGGTCGCCGTGGGCGGGCCGTACCAGCGGTCATAGCGCTCGCTGTCCGCCGGGTAGACGACCGACTGGATGTGGCCGGAGCGGATCAGGGTCATCTGGGTGTCGTTCCCGCCGACCAGGTGGGCGGTGTCGTAGCAGGCCCGCCAGGCCGTGATGTGGTCGGTGTAACCGCCGACGTGGTAGCTGTCGCAGGTGACCTTGCTGAAGTCGGTCTTGACGCCGAGCAGGGTCGGGCCGGGGCCGTCCCAGCCTTCCATGGCCAGCTGGCTGGAGTCCCGCGCGAACTTCGCCGTGGTCCGGGTGGCATCGTCGTTCCAGGCCAGGACGTCGAACGGGGCGGGCGACTCGCCCTTGAGCCATCCGCTGACCAGGTAGTTGAAGACCAGGTTGTTCGGCCGCAGCATGGCGAACAGGCTGCGCAGCGAGGTCCCGGGCACGACATCCTCGTTCGCGGCGGCCTGGTCCAGCACGGTGCGCGCCTGGCTGGTGTCGAGCATGCCCACGACATTCGGCTTGTCGCCGGTCAGCATGGTCACCACGAAGGTCGCCGCCCCGGCCGACTCATCGCCGATGGCGGCGAGGTGGGCGAGCACGTACGACAGCGTGATGCCGCCGGCGCACAGCCCGAGCAGGTTGATCTTGTCGCTGCGGGTGATCTTCCTGGCCGCCTCGTTGGCTCGTTCCTCGGCGGCCAGGTAGTCGTCCAGTCCCCACTTCCCTTCACCTCGCTGGGAGCTCGGGTTCCGCCAGACGACCATGAACACCTGAATGCCCTGGCTGACGGCGAACTCGACCAGCGACCGGCCCGGCGCGAGATCGATGATGTAGTGCCGGTTGATCTGCGGCGGGATCATCAGCAGCGGAATGCCGCGCACCTTGGGGGTGGCGGGGGTGTACTGCAGCAGCTCGAACATCTCGTCCCGGTACACCACGGCACCGGGGGTGGCGGCGATGTCCTTGCCGACGGTGAACTGCTTGCGGTCCACCATGGAGGGCATCCCGCCGCGGGCCATGTCGTTGAGCATGTTCTGGGCGCCGCGCACCAGTGACAGGCCGCCGGTCTCGACGGCCTTCCGCAGCGCTTCGGGGTTAGTGCCCAGGTAGTTGGTCGGCGCCAGCGCGGCCGCGATCACGTCGGCCGCGAACCGGGCCCGCGCCTTGTTCTGCCAGGAGCCGTCCACGCCCTGGTACATCTTTTCCATCCACATCTCGAACAGCCGGTAGGACTGGCCCAGGGTGCGGAAGTAGGGGACGCTCTGCCAGGCCTCATCGGCGAAGCGCTTGTCCCGCTTGTCGAACGAGATATCCGACTGGCCGAGCGCGATCTTGGTCATTTCCGTGGCCAGCCACGGCATTTCCCTGGCGACAGCGGCGGGATCGACGAGGCCGGCCAGGGCGTTGACCATATCCGGCGGCAGCAGGCCGGCCGCTGGCTCCGTTGCCCCTGACATGATGTCCGTGGCGTCGGCGCGTCCTTCGTTGGTCTCCATGACCTCTCCCAGGAGGTGCTGCAACAGGGCAGCCGGTAACGCCTGGAAACGCCAGTCTGCCTTCCGTAACCTCACTGTTACAACGCCCCCTGGGCCCGTCAAGGCCCGGATGGCCCCGTGAATTGAGGCTGACCGCCATGTCAGCAGTTCGCGTAATCATGGAACGCGAAGGCCGAACCGCAACAGCCTGAGTCACGACCTTGGGCAGCAGCCAACAGCCTGCGGGACCTGTCGAGGCCGTGCCAGAATCCGGCGTGTGGGCCTGACCTGCTGCTCTACGCTCGGCGCTCGTGCTCATACGTCTTGCCTACCTGTTCATGGTCCGGTGTTCGGCTGACTGGTGCTCCTGGCGCGCAGCGATGCCGTCAAGGATGCGGAGATCTTGGTGCTCCAGCATGAGGGTCGCGGTCTTGCGCCGTCAGGTCGCCCGTCCAGGGCGGCACTGGGCTGACCGTGCGGTGCTCGCCGCGCTCTCGCGGCTGCTGCCGGAGATAGGCTGCAACTTCAACGGCAGCCGCTGCCTCGAATGCCCGGGCGTTCCTCCGGACTCGGTCCGGACTGGCGTGACCAGATCATCAGCGATGCTTGCCAGCCCGGGCAGCCAAGCCCGAGGATGGCCTGAACAACCCTCACTGTCCGTGGCATAATCTGTACGCCGACGAATCGGTCCGCGGCCCCTTTTGCGGGGCAGTATCGCAAAGCCGAAGGAGTGCACGGGCGCCCTGTGGCGTCCCATACCCAAGGCGCGGGGCTATGCGTCCCATGATCACCTTTCTGATGATCAGACAACTGCGGCCTGGAGCCAGTGACAAACCAAGTGACAACGACCCCAGGCGATAGCAGACAGAGCACGACGTATCCAGACACTGGTATTCCTCCGAGCTGCTGTAACCCGACCTGATACGACGCCGTTGGGCGAAACCGTCATGCATGGTAAGGAGAAGGTCTACGGTTCGATTCCGTAACGGGGCTCCAGGTCAGACAACTAATTCGAACTTATCGAACAGGCCTTGGGGGCCATTCCGATTCCGGGGGCCAAATGGACCCGGTTTCAGTAAAGACCAAGATCGTGTGGGCGTTGCCCCTCTTCCGGGTCTGCGGAGCTATGCGCTTCGGGCGGCTCTGTCTTGGACCTGCTCGACGGCGCGGAGGATCTTCGGCGTGGCGCGCTGGATTGACCGGCTTACGAGATGCCCTGGGCCGTAGCGGTGATGTATCTTGGCGAGTCGTCTGTCGGCCTGGCGGGCGGCCCTCCGAGAGCGCGAGCCCGACGCCCGATGTCATCGTCTCGGAGCACACGTCGGCACGCGGACCCGCTGGGTTTATCAATGAGCGGGCGCTGCTGGAAATGGCGGGCATGGTCCAGGCGCGTGTCCGGGCAGCGGTGGCACCAGGGCGTTTCCCGCTGATCTACGGCGCTGACTGGGCAGTGCTGCTCGCAGCGGTGCCTGCGCTGGCGGACGTTCTCGGCGGGGCTGGCCAGGTCTTCATCGACGGCCACGAAGACGCCACGACCATGGAAGCCTCCATGACCGGCGAGGCCGCCAACATGGAGGTGGCCTTTTTGCTGGGCCTGGCTGGCCAGCGGGCGCCGGAGCCGCTGCGCAGCCGTGCGGGCGTGCTGCGGCCCGAGGCAATCGCCATGCTGGGGATGCGCGACGGCCTGTACCGTCGCGAAGTCGCGGCTCCCACGATCGCCGGCCGGGTACGGTCCGTAGCACAGCTGACCTCCACCAGGACCCGGCAGGCGCCGGCCGCCAGGCCGCCGGGCAGGTCACCTCACAGGCTCCCGGATGGTGGCTGCACATCGACCTGGATGTGTTCGACAGGCAGGAGTTCAGTGCCTGCGGTGCCGCTGGCGATGACATGATGCCAGGCGGGCTCTCGTGGCCCGAGCTAGCCGCCATCGCCTCATCGGCGCTCCAAGTCGGCGGCGCCGAAGAACCTGCATCAGCCCGGCGCTGCGCAGCGGTACGGAATCGTCCCGTGTGCGTGCTCGCTCGCGTCGGCCCCCTCTGTGTCGGAGCCGCGCAAGCGGGCAGGCCCGGGTCAGGTGGCCGGGTGAGTCATCGTCACGGTCACGGTGCGCGCCGTGGCGGGCAGCGTGACGGTTCCGGTGGCCTCGTCGATTGCGCCGGCGGTGGAGGACGCGATGTTGTGCACGAACGCCGGCAGCTGGAACAGGACCGGGCCGGCTGCGCTGCTTCCCGACAGGGTCAGGGTTACCCGCGTGCCGTTCGTCGTGATGTTCAGGCCCATGCGGTGTCCGCCGGTGATCGGCACGTTTGCCAGGGCGATGGGGTTGTTGTCGCTAACCCACGGATTCGGCACTCCCCGGCCGATGATGAGCGAGCCGTCGCCGCGCTCGGCGATGAGCGAGTCGAGCAGCACCAGGTTCGCGTCGGCCGCACCCCAGCCGTGCGGTGAGGCGCCAGCGCCGGCGGTAGGGTGGCTGCCGATCCAGGGTGAGGCCGGATCCGGGGCCTGCACGCTTTCCCACCAGGAGTACGGACCGCTTTGCGTGTTTGCGATCATGAACTGGTAGCCGAGGATCCCCTGGTCGCGGTGCTGGTTGCTGGCCAGGCCCCATTCGCCGTAACCGGCGTTGTATCCGGTGCTGTAGTCGGTAGTGCCATACCCGCCGTAGGTGCCGGGCGGAAGGATGCCCTTCAGCCGTCCGAAGCCGTAGTCGTACGTCGCGTCGATGAGGTCATAGCCAGGCCCGCTGATCGGCGCGTCGAACAGGTAACCGTCCCAGGCCCAGCGGCCGAACAGGAACGGTGCCGCCCAGTTGGCGTCTTGGGGGTTCGAGCAGCGGTTGCTGTCGTTGGGTGCGACCATCGAGCAGGGCAGGTAGTTAAGGCCGTACGTGGAGATCGTGTTGTCCAGGGTCTGGTTGACCGCGTTGAGAAGGCTGTTGTACTCGCCGGTGGCCCAGTTGTACTCCGCGGTATCGCCGAGCTGCTGCGCCAGCCACCGGTACGACGCGAGCCCCATCAGGGCCGAGTAGTCGTCTATCGTCCAGTAACCGTTCGCGTCGATGTCGTTCGTCGCCTCGATGATGCCGCCCGGCCCGGTGCGTGCCGCGGCGATCGCGTGTGCCGTGTCCTTGATGCTCGGCTCGGCGGCGTCACCCAGCGGACCAGGGGTGGAGAAGTTGGCCCGGACCGTGGCGATGTCACCGGTCTTCTGCAGGTAGATCGCCCACGGCCAGGAGTACTTCCAGATGCCGTCGTCGTACTGGGCCTGGGTTCCGACCACGTCACGCAGGCGCAGCAGCAGGTCGGCCGCGGTGACCGTGCCGTCGGTCGAGAAGCCCTGGGTGAGCATGTTGGCCAGGATGCCGACGACGTCGTGGCTGTACTCCTTGTCGTAACCGTTGACGCCGGTCTTGAGATGCGTGCCGGCGCGTGTGATCTGCGTGTAGATAAACCCGGTCTCGTACGCATCGATGAGCTGGCGGTCCGGTAGCTGGCGAATCTGGACGAGCTGGCCGAGTTGGCTATTCCAGTACGCGCTCATGTGTGTAAAGTGCCGGGCGTAACTGCCCGCCGCCCTCAGCTGGCCCTGGTTGGGATAGGGGTAGCTGCCGGCGAACTTGTCGGAGAACACCGCGTAGTCGTGGTTCACCGTTGAGCGCGGGGGGACGACGTCAGGCGCGGCGCCCAGCGGTATCAGGTTCGGCGTCGGTTTCGGATCGGCCGTGATCGGCCTGCTGGTCGGGTTGGTCACCGTCACCCGGCTGTAGATCACGACAAAGGGATTGCCGCCGATGGTGACCTTGTCACCGAAGTTGGTGATGCTGACCGCAGCGTCGCCACTGCGGAAGCTGGTGGTCAGCGCGGGCAGGTATCCGCCGGCGTTGACCCACGCGGTCGCGCCGCCGGTGTAGATGCCGTAGCCGTAAAGCTGGCCGGTGTTCTTGACGACGAAGCTGCCGCTCAGGCACGCGACAACAGCCTCGTCGTTCCCGGCCCATCCGATCGCGGCCGCTGTCGTGCCCTGGGCATACTCGGTCGTGGTGGACGTCCCGCAGACGGGACCCGATGTCGGCGCGGACGCGGCGGACGCCGCGGCCGGCGCGAGGACAGCTGCGATCACGGTCACCGAGGTCAGGACGACCACGACCCGCAGGGCCCGCCGGTATCGCGTATGCCCGAATCGAAGGAAACTCATCGTCGTGCTCCCTAGCTCGAGGCTCGCGTGCCGGGCGCTCCGCGGTAACACCGGCACCCGAAGGGTCAAGACGAACGCCACCACTTCATGTCAATAGGGTGTTAGTCCTGTGACATGACGTCGATCTCACGGAATACCTCCGCTCGACGTTTGTCAACACGTTGACAACATCTCAAACGTGTGCGTGGGGGCAGTCGTTGACTCACGAGCGGATGTGCGCATACGCACGCCTGCCTTCGAGGCCGTGAGTCCGGTGGCCCGCAGCCGGCACTGTGACCAGCGACCCTCCTGCCCAGCTCAGAGTTGCGCACTGACCGGCCGCCATGACCGTGATCAGCATGCAGAAATCCCGTTATGTGGCGGCAGCTACGGCAGCGCACTCACGATCGAGAACCGTGCAGATCGGTTCTGTTCTGCATCTGGAGTCTGTGTGACAAACGGCATCACGTGGCTGGTGGCCTCGGCGGTGTTTATTCTTCGGCGAGTAGGTGGGCGGCGGGGAGGCGGCGCAGGGCCTGGGCGGGGAGCAGGGCGGCGGTGGTGGTGACGAGCAGGCCGCCGGCGACGGCGGCGGCGGCGATGAGGTAGAGGGTGGCGGGGAGCTGGATGGCGGCGAGTTCGGGAGCGCGTTCGCGGATGTTGAGGAAGACCACGTTGGCGACGGCGAGGACGCCGAGGGCGACGGTGGCGGTGACGGCGACGTAGTCGACGCCGCGGACCTGGACGGCGACGGCGTTGCCGAGCAGGGAGCCGACGACGGCGCCGCGGAAGGCGACGGTGACCGCGGCCAGGATGGTCAGCGCGGTAACGCCGACGGCTAGGCTGACCGCGCCGACCAGCGCCCGGCCGGGGGTGCGCAGCACGTTCACCGCGGCCAGGGCGGTGATGCCGCCGGGCTGGCGGGCCCGGCGGACGCCGAGCACCGGCGGGCGGACCGAGGCGACCGGCTCGGCCCGGGCGGCCAGCCAAGCCGGGATCAGCCCGGCGATCACCGCGACCGCGACCGCGACCGCGATCGGCACGGCCAGCGCCGCCCGCCCGAGTGAGGCGTGCAGGCCCACCGCCGATGACAGCGGCAGCGCGGCGGCCATGCCAAGCAGCCCGGCGGCCAGGCCGATCGCGGCGAGCTCGCCCAGCACCGCGGTGAACAGCCGGGGCCGGGTCCAGCCCAGGCAGGCCAGCACCCCCAGCTCGCGCCGCCGGCCGCGGATCGCCGCCGACGCTGAGTTGGCCACGAACAGCATGCACACGATCAGGATCAGCGCGAACAGCACCAGGCTATTCTTGTCGATCGCGGACAGGATCGCGACCGCGACGCCCTTCGTCAACCAGTCCTCCGACAGCGTGAGCGGCGGCTGTCCAAACTTCCCGGCGGGCAGGTCGATCGTGGTCGGCGACGGCGACGACCCCGCGACGATGTCCACGTCCAGGCCGGTGCGCACCTCGATCTGCTGCGCCGCCTCCCGGATCCGCTCCAGCGACACCGGATTCGGACCGGTCACCCCCGCCACCCGAACCCGCACCACGCTAATCGGATCGCGCAGCGGCAGCTTCGTGCCGTAGTAACCCTGGTTCTGCAGCGCGGGCAGCGCGGACAGCGTCGTGACGAGGTTGACCGGCTGGCTTACGTATCCGCCCAGATTCTGATTCGGCAGCAGATCGCTGCCGTGCAGCGCCCGGTTTGCTGCCAGGTTCGCCGGGGCGGCGACTACAGGCTCATACGCACCGAGCGGTATTCGCGACAACGGGTCGAACTCGTTGATCTTCGCCGGGTTGAAGATGCCGACGAGCTGCGGGCTGGCCGGGATGCTGGTGAAGGTGGTGCCAGCCGGGGCGTGTACCGAGACCTTGCGGTACTGATTGTCCTCGTCGTCCATGCTGGCGGTCTGGGCGCCGCCCGTATACCAGGTCGACGGCGGGTTGTGTGTCAGCTGGGCAACCAGCGTGCCGGAGCGCGAGTGACGGTACGAGGTTGGCCCGACGCTCCAGTAGGCGTGGATGCCGACACGCCCGCCGTTCGACGGCTCCATCTTGCCGGCGTACATGACCGTGCCGCCGCCGCCCACGTTGGGGGCCGCAGGGCCGGGTTTGACTGCGAGCGCTGCCAGCAGCTGCTGGTAAGCCTGATGTGCCGTGGTTGTGACAGTGGAAATCACCTGACCTGGCGCGGTGCCGTGCTGAGTGGCAGCTGACCTTCACAACGGACAAAAGTGGCCCTGTGCGTGCCGAGAATCCCGTCCACGGCTCTGACCAGCAGGGTTGGCCTTCCCAGCGGCCTGGCCGTCACGATCACCGGTCATGTGCCTGCGGTTCGCCTTCCTTCTCATCACGCGGATGACCACGTGGCTGCGGCTGTCCCGGCGTGAGGAGGCATGGCAGACCGCAGAGATCTTGATCCTGCAGGCTGCCCTCCTCGAACAACAAGCCGCGAGAACCTCGTCCTCACCCCCGTTGCGCCGCGACCAAGACCACCTCAATGAATTGCCCGCCCGTCCGCCGCTGCCGGAAGAGAGCCCGGGCCATCGTGCTCATCAGCGACCTGGCGCACATCTACCAAGGCTCCCTGGACCACCCGTTCGGCCCCTCCATCAACGAGATACCGCCTCGGATCCGGGCTATACCGTGCTGTGACGCTGCTATACCGGCTTGACTCAAGTCAGGACCCTGAGGGCATACCGAAAGGTGACACAAGTCATCCAGGCGGCCGAGGGAGACGGTAACGGTGAGCGACCCGGCTACCGAGAATGCGAGCGACCTAGCTGTGGAGGATGCTCCTAACGTCGCGGCATCCGTCCATGAGACTGCCCGCGGGCAGGTGGTCTATATCACCGAACATGGCCAGCGGCCAGCTGCCATCGTGCCCGCCTCAGTCGCTGCGTGGCTCCTGAAGATGCCGTCTGATGCGTTCGCCGCACTGGCCGCCCAGTCGTCGGAACTTGGCGAGCAGTTCGCCGAGTTCGCCGAGGAGGCCGGTGACTGGGCAGAAGTGACACGTGCAGCGGCGTTTGAGACGTGGCCCGACGCCTAGGGATAAGGTGCCGTACTCACAGTAAGTGCCATATCCCGAGTCGCCACCACGGCGTGGCGAGATTTACTGGGTTGACTTCAGTCCCGCACGGGGGTCGGAGCGGGCAGGCCGTCGCCCCGCAGTAGTTATCTCATTGGACTCGTTCAATAGTCATATGCCGGTAGTCGTGATCGCGGCGATCACTACCAAGATCAAGTCTTTCAGCTTCACCGTGGATCTTCCTCGAGGGCAGCTTCTGGAGGAACACAGCCAGATCCTGGCATTCCAGGTGACGACGATCGATCAGTCCCGGCTGGACGGTTACCTAGGCGTCCTGGATGCCCAGCAAGTCGTTGACCTTAAGAACGCCCTGCGAACGGCATGGGGGATCCAGTGACAAACCAAGTGACAACGGCTCCAGGCAATGACGGCGGCAGGCAGTCCGGGCTGCCCGCCGGGCAACAGCCAGCGTGAGGCGTCCTGGCCACCGGGCACGGGGCGGCCAGGACGCGCTCGGCCCGGTGAGCGGGTAAGGGCGGCCACCGGCCCGGCAGCACCACGGGCACAGACCCAGGACCCGGCTGGACCGTGCCGTCGCCGGTGGCCTGGCCGCCCAGGGCAAGCCGGCTGGTCGGGCCGGAAAGACAGACCGTTCCCTCGCGCCACCGCCGCGCAGTCGCTGCCCGGATGCTCACTCATGTCGAATAGAGGACGTTGCGCGTCTGTATATTTATGCGCTGACCTACATATAGAACTTCTAACAAAGTTGCGTGCTGGCGAGTCGGCGCCAGCAGATGATGGCGCAGGCGAGAGGCTGAGGAAAGCTTCGTGGATGTCGTCGTGGATCTCCCAGCGGATCCGTAGTCCGCGGAACCCGTGCGGCAAGGCGATGGATTGTTCGATGATCCAGCGGTGCACGCCCAGCCCAGAGCCATGTTCCGTGCTGCGCCGGGCTGTGACGGGTGTGATCCCCGCCATCCGTACCTGCTTGCGGTACTTGTCATGGTCATAGCCGCGGTCGGCGTAGATCTCGTCCGGGCGCCGGAGTAAGTCGCGACAAGCATGCCAAACTGCTCACCGTTAAGTCAGTTGAGCTTCCGCCTCTGCGACTCGCTCAGCTCGGCCCGCCGCGTAGCCAGGGCAAGGCTGAGCTCTGCCTCTACGTTGTCCAGTTGTAGCTGGATCAAGCGGAGCTTGGGGCCAATGTCAGCTGCTACCTCATGCCGCAGGTAGCGGACACAGAGCGCGCCGCCGCCCAGCACGCCGAGGAGCGCACCGATTACGAAGATCATTACGGTCATGGCGGCGACTCCTCAGCTAGGCTGGAACTGTTTACTTGCTCGAGGAGCATCGTCCTGCTGGTAGCAGGCTCGTCACTGCCTCAGCAGCCGGTGCTTCCACAGGGGGCTATATCCAGTTAGCATGAAGATCTGGGCGAATTTAATAATCTGAAAGGGACAGCATCCGACAACAATTTGTCGTTATAGCTGAAGAGGTGAACATATGTGAGTCGCCCGGAGCGCACGCTGCAGCCAGGACGGTCAGCTCTGGACACCTTCGGTTTCGAGCTGCGACGATGGCGCAAAAGAGGTGGCCTAACGCAGGACCGACTCGGGAAGTATGTGCATGTCAGCGGTGACCTAATCCAGAAGGTGGAACTTGGCGAACGCCGGCCGTCGCATCAGCTTGCTGCCGACTGTGATGCAGCACTGCAGGCCAACGGGGCTCTCATCCAGGCATGGCGAGAGGTTGATGCTGAACGTCGGCCCCCGCTTGCTGAAACCGACAAAACCGGCGTCGTTACCGACAATATCGTAGATCGTGGCAGCGCTCCACTCGCAGCAGGCACAATGATCGGGACGATGGGCGGGGCCACGGAGCACCACAGCACAGCGATGGGCGTGCAGTGGACGCCGACTGACCGCCAGCACAGCACAGACAAGCTCATCGTTCCTTGTTGGACAGAAGACGGAAGGCTCATCTTGGTGTCTGTGTCGCGTCGGTCGTTCTTGCTAGGTGGAGTAGGCGCCACTGCTTCGGCCATAGTTGGCGCCCAACTACCGGCGAACCCCCCAGCCGCCAAGTTGATCGCTAACCACAGTTCATCCAACGCAAGCCACATCGAGCGTTTTGAGTCCATGAGGGTCTTGCTCAGAGACTGTGACAACGCCTTCGGGCCACAACGTGTCATACAGCTCGCGTCTGAGCAAATTAGACTGATGCAACATTTGCGCAACAATGCACGCGGTTCTGACTCTGAGAAATTGCTGCGTATTCACATCGAATTTGCAGACTTGCTTGCATGGCTCCATCAAGATTCTGGCAATTATCATGATGCGCAATACTGGCTGGGCAGGGCGCTCGACTGGTCCCATATGCTGGGAGACTCGGGAACTATCGCGTTTATTCTCGCCCGCAAGAGCCAACTCGCTGGGCAAGCACTGGAAAGAACCGAGGCACTGCAAGTTGCTGAAGCGGCAATTGCCCAAGCCAAGCCTAGGAGTCGATCGGCGGTCATCGCAGCCACGTATGCCGCTCACGGTCACGCGCTGCGAGTTGACAAAACTGCTTGCATGCATGGATATGATCTTGCCCGCCAACTTCTTGACAAGATGGATGATGAACCAGAAATTTGGTACGGCCAGTTCCTCGACGCTGCTTATATAGACGTGTCCTGTGCGCAGAGCCTCTCTGTTCTTGGTGAGTATAAACCAGCACTTGAGACGTTCGCGGCAGCCATCAATACACTGCCTTCTGGCTATTACAGA
This sequence comes from uncultured Actinomycetes bacterium, assembly GCA_963769715.1. Taxonomy (GTDB): domain Bacteria; phylum Actinomycetota; class Actinomycetes; order Streptosporangiales; family Streptosporangiaceae; genus Palsa-504. Next base: position 5,931 of record CAVYNE010000017.1, on the reverse strand, counting down.
GACCGTGGCGTATATCTAGCGCGTAAGGCATTCGCACACGCAGGCGCCGCCAACTCGAATGAGAATGATGCCGACCAGCACGCTAATCAAGCGGCTAATGCGGGTCTTGAGGCTCTAACTATCGGGAGCATGACCGGTTCCGCTCGGATAATTAGCGAGCTCGCTGATCTTAACGGTAAGCTTTCCCGCTGGCGTAAATTGCCAAGTGTGATCGAATTCCAAGACTCGATGAGGGAACTGTGTACGCCTCTAGTGAAATCATCCGTCAATCAGAGGGTAGAATAGATGATGCAGTCGTCGGCCGCCGATCGTAAATGGATGCAGCTGGCTATTGAACTCGCTCGCCAATGCCCTCCGAAAGAAAGCGCTTATTCGGTTGGTGCAGTAATAGTAGATGCGCAGGGGAAGGAAATATCTCGTGGATATTCCCGCGAAAGCGATATTACCATACATGCCGAGGAAGCTGCCCTCGCAAAGCTGTCAAATGATGATCCTCGACTTAGGCATGCGACTATTTACAGCACGCTAGAGCCTTGCTCACAACGCAAGTCCCGCCCAAGCGCATGCGCCCAGCTAATTCTTGACGCTGGGATACCACGTGTTGTTATTGCATGGCGAGAGCCGTCACTTTTCGTTGCCGACTGCCAGGGATATGAGCTGCTTAGGAACGCTGGCAGGAGTGTCGTCGAGATGCCAGAGTTCACCGATCAGGCCCGAGCCGCGAACTCTCATCTGCCCCTCGGAGGGTAATGTTCACTCCTGACCAGGGCCGAGAGGGTCGATGTGAGAAAGACAGCCTTCGCGATGTCCACGGCCCAGCAGACCGGCAGTCGACTCAACATTCGGCCAGCGGGATAAATATTCATGCATCCCAGTCCCGCCGGAGAATGCTCGCTCATGCCGCGAGTCGCGTGGCTGATGGTTCGCAAATGCCGAGGTTACGAGCCTGCGATACTGCTTTGGTGGGCTGGGATCCAGAGCCTGCGGTCACGGTCATGCCTCCGGCTGCCGACGAGGCGCACCGCGCTCTGCGGGCGTACTTTGACGACGTTGCCAGCAGGTATTACGGGCGTCAGGCGACGCAGGAGGAGATCGCGGCGGCCATGCGGGACGATCCCAGCGACGACCTGGCGCCGCCGCATGGCCTGCTTCTCGTGGCGCGCGAGAATGGCGATGTGCTCGGGTGCGCTGGCCTGCGCCTGCTGCCCGGCCTGATCGGCGAGGTCACCCGTGTCTTCGTGGTTCCCGCGGCTCGCCGTCGGGGGCTTGGCTCACGGCTGCTGGGCTGCCTGGAAGATCACGCACGCGAGCACCGGGTGTCTGTGCTCCGGCTGGACACGCGGCGTGATCTCGTCGAGGCCCGGCGGCTTTACGCCCGCCATGGTTACCGGGAAGTGCGCCCGTTCGGCCACGGTCCCTACGCTGATCACTGGTTCGAGAAAACCCTCTTCTGACCTCCTGCCACCCCAGCGAACGTACTCTTTTGCCGCCGAGCGGGGTCGTCCAGTGGCGGAAGATCCCGGCGTGGATGCCCCAGGGGTCCCTTTCGCCTTGGTGACACCAGCAGTACTGTGGCCCATCAAGCTGACGATGAGACCCGCGGCGGTCCGGCGGCGCGGCGGTCTGCCAGGCCTGCGCCGCTCAGATCGAGCCGTCATCAGAGGGAGCTCCGGAATCTCCCCGGCCAGCTCGCAAGGCCTTGCGCCAGAGGGTTCTGTGAGCTTACGTCCCTGGGGACAGACATCGGCAGCGGGCACACCCGCGCCAGTTTCACGCCAGCACGACGACCCGGGGGCCATACCCGGACTAGGCGTGGAACGGGCGCGCACCGGTCCAGCTCAGCTAGTCAGGTCTTTCGGCCTGGCCCGTGACCGGTGGGAGCATTGAGTATTGGCCGTGAGCCGATGACGTCAGTCAGCCGGCGGCACGGCGGACACAGCTTGAGGAGGGGCGATGTTCCGAGGCAGGCGCGAGGAGCGCCGCGGTGGCGGCGGAGCGGATCACTACCGGATGCGCCAGAAGCTGGTATCGATCGGCGATGACTACTGGATCGAGAACGACCGGGGTGAGCGGGTCTACAAGGTCGACGGCAAGGCCCTGCGGCTGCGCAAGACACTCATCTTCGAGGACGCCCGAGGCGCGGAGCTGGTGAAGATCCAGGAGCGGATGCTCCGCGCCGCGACACGATGGAGATCGAGGACCGGGCCGGGAACAGGGTCGCCATGGTCAAGAAGGCGGTGATCACGCCGGTGCGCGACCGCTGGACCGTGAAGGTGGCCGATGGTCCTGACCTGGAGGTGAAGGGCAACATCCTGGATCACGAGTATACGATCGAGGACGGCCGGGCCAAGGCGGCGGAGATGTCGAAGAAGTGGTTCCGGGTCGCCGATATCTACGGCGTGGAGGTCGCTCCCGGGCAGGACCCGGTGGTGATCTTGGCCGTCACGGCAGTCATCGACACTATGGCGCACCCGGAGCGTTGATCGCCGGGTTAGCGTGCGGGCAGATCTGCGGCAACCGGGCGAGGAGACTGCATCGCGTGCTCGCTGCTTACCGGGAAGGCTGGCAGGCCATGCCGCTGGCATGGCCTGCCTGTCGACGCTGGCCGAAACGGGCCCGATGCGCATCGCGCTGCCCCGGCAGCGCCCGTACAGGCGTTCGACGAGGACTTCGCGGAGTCCGCGCACCGTGCAGTAGCTAGGCTGTCAGGTTTCTCCAGGTCGGCCAGGTCATCGCCTGGGCCGCAGCGCCTGCCCCAGTCGACCCGGCTGCATGACTATGCACGATCGCGCTATTGGAGAACGCACTCATCTGCCGCCGTCAGGGTAGTGCGCCGCTGCGGCTTGTTGCGTCGGCGATCCCGCCCGGCCGGGCACATCGATGGTCGGACTGCAGTCCTGGCATCAGGTTCGCATGACCAGCCATCTGCCGCCGATGGCGACCGCCGCGAGTGTGGCCGCCAGCCAGAGCAGGAACCAGATGAAGCGCGGGATTAGGGTGAGCTGGCGGAGGTCTCCTCCGTCACCTGATCGTGTGCCCCGGACAAGGATCCCGCGAACTCCGGACAGCAGGAGGAGCCACGCGATCGCGTAGGCGGTGACGATCTGAGCCGACACCGGTGTGTAGCGGCCGACGATATACACCAATCCGCCGGCCAAGGTGACCGTGAGCAGGCCGAAAGACCATCGGAGCAGGAAAAGGAGAATGCCGAGCAGGAAAAGGGTCAGCCACGGCACTACCACGGCGTACCCGAGCTGGATGAGTTTCGCCGCGCCGAGACCGAACGAACTGGGCCCGATGTAGCCAACGAAAGCAACGACGACCCTCGCCGGCCACCCGCCCACGTTCTTCGCCTTGGTGACGCCTGACTGCTCGGCGCTGAAGTTCAGTTTTATGTAGTCGACTTGGCGGCCCAGCAGCGAATCCGCCACCGCGTGAGCCCCTTCATGCGCCATCACCGTGCCGTGGCGAACGACCTGCCAGCCCACATCCGTGACGACGACGCCAAACGCAGCCAGCCCGACAGCGGTGGCTGCGGAGCCAGACAACGGAGCCTGCGTCATGCTCACACCTGAAACGTAAAGCCCTTTTCCGCCGATGGCTATCCCTGACCAGGAACCTTTCGTTCAGGGAGATTCCGTTCGTCTCGCGAAGTCTGTCGCTGCCCGGACTGAGTCCAACGCTAGCCCTGGACTGCATCAACATTCTGAGTAGGCCGGTCTCAGTCCGAGGGCGGATGAAGCTCGATAACCCGACGGCAGCTTGGGCATCGTACTCACCACATGAGCCTGGCCGGACGGTTGGGTAGGCCGTACGGCGAGGTGCCCGCAGTTCGCGGGTCCTTTTCCGTACGGCCCCCCGCCGAACCGGACGTGCCAGCTTTCCCGGCATCCGGCTCTCTGGTGACTTACGCCGTGGCTGGTATTGCGGCTGGTGGCCGTTCGGCATGGATCTGGTCGTGGCAGGGCGGGCAGACCACGAGGGACTTGCGCCGCTTTGCTGCCATGAGCCTGGCCCATGCTGGCTGGCCTTGGCCGGGGTATGCGAGGTCGGCGAGCCTGGCGACGTGGTGCACCTGCACCTGGCCGCTGTGCTGGCACAGTTCGCACCTGTTCCGCTGGAGCCGGGTGATGATCTCTTTGCGGGGGTAGGGGTCCCGGCCGGGAGCGCGGTCGATGATGACCGCGGTTTTCTGCCGTTTGAGGGGAATGCCGCCGAACCGTGCGACCAGGGGTTTCTGGTTGCCCTCGCGGATGCGGACGGCCTCGAGGCAGGTGCGCGGCCCGTGCGGGGTCTCGATGACGGCTTTGTAGCGGGCCGCCATTTTCGTCACCGTCGAGTCGTGCTTGGCCGCGAGCGTCTTCAGCAGCGAGGTCTCCATGACCCACCGCAGCCGGCTTAGCCGGTGGACGTCGCCGGCGAGCAGGTAGTACTGGCTGATGCCCCGGTATTTCGCCCCGTAGGCCGCGACGATGTCGTGGTCGCCGAGGTTCTGCAGGGCTCTGTGGGCGGCGGGTTTGCCGCGTTCCAGGTAGGGCGCGCATTTGGCCTTGATCACCGGTTTGGGCACGCGCAGCGCTATGCTGCCGTTGATTCTCTTCCGGCCGCTGGTGCCGCTGTGCTGGGTGGTGATCTCGTATCCGAGGAATTTCGCCGCGCCGGTACGCGCGTGCGTGATCAGGGTTTTCCCGGCTGACAGTTCCAGGTGGAGTTCGTCCCGCAGGAACGTGGTCAGCCGCTGTTTGATCTCCTCGGCCTCGGCTTTCGGTCCGGTGAACCCGAAGAGCGTGTCGTCGGCATACCGGGCATAATGGAGTCTGCGGTAACCGGGGTCGTCGCAGTCCACGCTCGGCAGGAAGGCCTGCTTCCTGCGTAGTTCCCGCGCTTTCTCGTGGTCACCTTTCTTCCGTGCCCGCGCATACGCTTGACGTACTCGCTCGTATTCCTTGTTCCGGGTTCTTGTTTCCCCTCGGGTATATTCAGGGATGAGCGTGTTCCCGACGAAGTTGTCCAGCTTGTGCAGGTAAATATTGGAAAGGACTGGTGAAACGGTCCCGCCTTGCGGCGCGCCGCTCAGCGTGGCGTTCCACACCCAGTCTTCCAGGTATCCGGCTCGGAGCATGTTACGCATCAGCCGCAGGAACCGGTTATCGTGGATCTTCTCCGCCAGGATCTTGGTCATTATCTCGTGATCCAAAGACCCGAAGCAATCGGCGACGTCGCCCTCGATGAACCAGGTCGTCCCGGTCCAGGTATTGGCCACCTCTCGCAGTGCCGTGTGGCAGCCCCGGCCGGGACGGAAACCGTGGGAGCGGTCGGAGAACACCGGCTCGTAGTAGGCATCCAGCAGGAGGCGTACCACTTCGCCAAGTAGCTTGTCCGACCAGGTAGGCAGCCCGAGAGGGCGGAGCTTCCCGTTCTTTTTCGGGATCCAGGCCCGCCGGGCCGGGCTGAACCGGTAGCGCTCGTGGCGCACCGCATCGATGATGCGGCCGATCTTGCCCTGGGACATGCCGTCCACGGTTTCCCTGGTGGCCCCGGGCGTCATCGCTCCGTCGTTGGAGTAAATCCGCCCGTAGGCCAGCAGATACAACTGCGGGTTGAACAACTGCCGGTACAGCTCATCCAGCGGCAGTCCCTTCCTGCCGCGCTCACGGAGGACTCCCAGCACCGTTTCGGCGTTCTGCATTTCGCATACCTTTCCGTCCCTGGTGTCCAGTCACCTGTTCCCCTTCGCCCTGCAGGCGGCTTTCCCGCCTCCCTTGGCAGGTCGTTACTCCTGCGACTACTATGGGAACTCCGTCGCCATAGGACTCGCGTCCCTTAGGCGATCCCGCGTTCGTCTTCGTCATACGTGATAGCGCGACTTAGGCGGCCCATTCATCCCCTTCAATGTCCTCACTGGACATCGCTCCGCATCCGGAGGGTGCG
>CAVYNE010000016.1:0-112428 GCA_963769715.1 uncultured Actinomycetes bacterium | reverse complement strand
TGCCTTCGAGGCCGTGAGTCCGGTGGCCCGCAGCCGGCACTGTGACCAGCGACCCTCCTGCCCAGCTCAGAGTTGCGCACTGACCGGCCGCCATGACCGTGATCAGCATGCAGAAATCCCGTTATGTGGCGGCAGCTACGGCAGCGCACTCACGATCGAGAACCGTGCAGATCGGTTCTGTTCTGCATCTGGAGTCTGTGTGACAAACGGCATCACGTGGCTGGTGGCCTCGGCGGTGTTTATTCTTCGGCGAGTAGGTGGGCGGCGGGGAGGCGGCGCAGGGCCTGGGCGGGGAGCAGGGCGGCGGTGGTGGTGACGAGCAGGCCGCCGGCGACGGCGGCGGCGGCGATGAGGTAGAGGGTGGCGGGGAGCTGGATGGCGGCGAGTTCGGGAGCGCGTTCGCGGATGTTGAGGAAGACCACGTTGGCGACGGCGAGGACGCCGAGGGCGACGGTGGCGGTGACGGCGACGTAGTTGACGCCGCGGACCTGGACGGCGACGGCGTTGCCGAGCAGGGAGCCGACGACGGCGCCGCGGAAGGCGACGGTGACCGCGGCCAGGATGGTCAGCGCGGTAACGCCGACGGCTAGGCTGACCGCGCCGACCAGCGCCCGGCCGGGGGTGCGCAGCACGTTCACCGCGGCCAGGGCGGTGATGCCGCCGGGCTGGCGGGCCCGGCGGACGCCGAGCACCGGCGGGCGGACCGAGGCGACCGGCTCGGCCCGGGCGGCCAGCCAAGCCGGGATCAGCCCGGCGATCACCGCGACCGCGACCGCGACCGCGATCGGCACGGCCAGCGCCGCCCGCCCGAGTGAGGCGTGCAGGCCCACCGCCGATGACAGCGGCAGCGCGGCGGCCATGCCAAGCAGCCCGGCGGCCAGGCCGATCGCGGCGAGCTCGCCCAGCACCGCGGTGAACAGCCGGGGCCGGGTCCAGCCCAGGCAGGCCAGCACCCCCAGCTCGCGCCGCCGGCCGCGGATCGCCGCCGACGCTGAGTTGGCCACGAACAGCATGCACACGATCAGGATCAGCGCGAACAGCACCAGGCTATTCTTGTCGATCGCGGACAGGATCGCGACCGCGACGCCCTTCGTCAACCAGTCCTCCGACAGCGTGAGCGGCGGCTGTCCAAACTTCCCGGCGGGCAGGTCGATCGTGGTCGGCGACGGCGACGACCCCGCGACGATGTCCACGTCCAGGCCGGTGCGCACCTCGATCTGCTGCGCCGCCTCCCGGATCCGCTCCAGCGACACCGGATTCGGACCGGTCACCCCCGCCACCCGAACCCGCACCACGCTAATCGGATCGCGCAGCGGCAGCTTCGTGCCGTAGTAACCCTGGTTCTGCAGCGCGGGCAGCGCGGACAGCGTTGTGACGAGGTTGACCGGCTGGCTTACGTATCCGCCCAGATTCTGATTCGGCAGCAGATCGCTGCCGTGCAGCGCCCGGTTTGCTGCCAGGTTCGCCGGGGCGGCGACTACAGGCTCATACGCACCGAGCGGTATTCGCGACAACGGGTCGAACTCGTTGATCTTCGCCGGGTTGAAGATGCCGACGAGCTGCGGGCTGGCCGGGATGCTGGTGAAGGTGGTGCCAGCCGGGGCGTGTACCGAGACCTTGCGGTACTGATTGTCCTCGTCGTCCATGCTGGCGGTCTGGGCGCCGCCCGTATACCAGGTCGACGGCGGGTTGTGTGTCAGCTGGGCAACCAGCGTGCCGGAGCGCGAGTGACGGTACGAGGTTGGCCCGACGCTCCAGTAGGCGTGGATGCCGACACGCCCGCCGTTCGACGGCTCCATCTTGCCGGCGTACATGACCGTGCCGCCGCCGCCCACGTTGGGGGCCGCAGGGCCGGGTTTGACTGCGAGCGCTGCCAGCAGCTGCTGGTAAGCCTGATGTGCCGTGGTTGTGACAGTGGAAATCACCTGACCTGGCGCGGTGCCGTGCTGAGTGGCAGCTGACCTTCACAACGGACAAAAGTGGCCCTGTGCGTGCCGAGAATCCCGTCCACGGCTCTGACCAGCAGGGTTGGCCTTCCCAGCGGCCTGGCCGTCACGATCACCGGTCATGTGCCTGCGGTTCGCCTTCCTTCTCATCACGCGGATGACCACGTGGCTGCGGCTGTCCCGGCGTGAGGAGGCATGGCAGACCGCAGAGATCTTGATCCTGCAGGCTGCCCTCCTCGAACAACAAGCCGCGAGAACCTCGTCCTCACCCCCGTTGCGCCGCGACCAAGACCACCTCAATGAATTGCCCGCCCGTCCGCCGCTGCCGGAAGAGAGCCCGGGCCATCGTGCTCATCAGCGACCTGGCGCACATCTACCAAGGCTCCCTGGACCACCCGTTCGGCCCCTCCATCAACGAGATACCGCCTCGGATCCGGGCTATACCGTGCTGTGACGCTGCTATACCGGCTTGACTCAAGTCAGGACCCTGAGGGCATACCGAAAGGTGACACAAGTCATCCAGGCGGCCGAGGGAGACGGTAACGGTGAGCGACCCGGCTACCGAGAATGCGAGCGACCTAGCTGTGGAGGATGCTCCTAACGTCGCGGCATCCGTCCATGAGACTGCCCGCGGGCAGGTGGTCTATATCACCGAACATGGCCAGCGGCCAGCTGCCATCGTGCCCGCCTCAGTCGCTGCGTGGCTCCTGAAGATGCCGTCTGATGCGTTCGCCGCACTGGCCGCCCAGTCGTCGGAACTTGGCGAGCAGTTCGCCGAGTTCGCCGAGGAGGCCGGTGACTGGGCAGAAGTGACACGTGCAGCGGCGTTTGAGACGTGGCCCGACGCCTAGGGATAAGGTGCCGTACTCACAGTAAGTGCCATATCCCGAGTCGCCACCACGGCGTGGCGAGATTTACTGGGTTGACTTCAGTCCCGCACGGGGGTCGGAGCGGGCAGGCCGTCGCCCCGCAGTAGTTATCTCATTGGACTCGTTCAATAGTCATATGCCGGTAGTCGTGATCGCGGCGATCACTACCAAGATCAAGTCTTTCAGCTTCACCGTGGATCTTCCTCGAGGGCAGCTTCTGGAGGAACACAGCCAGATCCTGGCATTCCAGGTGACGACGATCGATCAGTCCCGGCTGGACGGTTACCTAGGCGTCCTGGATGCCCAGCAAGTCGTTGACCTTAAGAACGCCCTGCGAACGGCATGGGGGATCCAGTGACAAACCAAGTGACAACGGCTCCAGGCAATGACGGCGGCAGGCAGTCCGGGCTGCCCGCCGGGCAACAGCCAGCGTGAGGCGTCCTGGCCACCGGGCACGGGGCGGCCAGGACGCGCTCGGCCCGGTGAGCGGGTAAGGGCGGCCACCGGCCCGGCAGCACCACGGGCACAGACCCAGGACCCGGCTGGACCGTGCCGTCGCCGGTGGCCTGGCCGCCCAGGGCAAGCCGGCTGGTCGGGCCGGAAAGACAGACCGTTCCCTCGCGCCACCGCCGCGCAGTCGCTGCCCGGATGCTCACTCATGTCGAATAGAGGACGTTGCGCGTCTGTATATTTATGCGCTGACCTACATATAGAACTTCTAACAAAGTTGCGTGCTGGCGAGTCGGCGCCAGCAGATGATGGCGCAGGCGAGAGGCTGAGGAAAGCTTCGTGGATGTCGTCGTGGATCTCCCAGCGGATCCGTAGTCCGCGGAACCCGTGCGGCAAGGCGATGGATTGTTCGATGATCCAGCGGTGCACGCCCAGCCCAGAGCCATGTTCCGTGCTGCGCCGGGCTGTGACGGGTGTGATCCCCGCCATCCGTACCTGCTTGCGGTACTTGTCATGGTCATAGCCGCGGTCGGCGTAGATCTCGTCCGGGCGCCGGAGTAAGTCGCGACAAGCATGCCAAACTGCTCACCGTTAAGTCAGTTGAGCTTCCGCCTCTGCGACTCGCTCAGCTCGGCCCGCCGCGTAGCCAGGGCAAGGCTGAGCTCTGCCTCTACGTTGTCCAGTTGTAGCTGGATCAAGCGGAGCTTGGGGCCAATGTCAGCTGCTACCTCATGCCGCAGGTAGCGGACACAGAGCGCGCCGCCGCCCAGCACGCCGAGGAGCGCACCGATTACGAAGATCATTACGGTCATGGCGGCGACTCCTCAGCTAGGCTGGAACTGTTTACTTGCTCGAGGAGCATCGTCCTGCTGGTAGCAGGCTCGTCACTGCCTCAGCAGCCGGTGCTTCCACAGGGGGCTATATCCAGTTAGCATGAAGATCTGGGCGAATTTAATAATCTGAAAGGGACAGCATCCGACAACAATTTGTCGTTATAGCTGAAGAGGTGAACATATGTGAGTCGCCCGGAGCGCACGCTGCAGCCAGGACGGTCAGCTCTGGACACCTTCGGTTTCGAGCTGCGACGATGGCGCAAAAGAGGTGGCCTAACGCAGGACCGACTCGGGAAGTATGTGCATGTCAGCGGTGACCTAATCCAGAAGGTGGAACTTGGCGAACGCCGGCCGTCGCATCAGCTTGCTGCCGACTGTGATGCAGCACTGCAGGCCAACGGGGCTCTCATCCAGGCATGGCGAGAGGTTGATGCTGAACGTCGGCCCCCGCTTGCTGAAACCGACAAAACCGGCGTCGTTACCGACAATATCGTAGATCGTGGCAGCGCTCCACTCGCAGCAGGCACAATGATCGGGACGATGGGCGGGGCCACGGAGCACCACAGCACAGCGATGGGCGTGCAGTGGACGCCGACTGACCGCCAGCACAGCACAGACAAGCTCATCGTTCCTTGTTGGACAGAAGACGGAAGGCTCATCTTGGTGTCTGTGTCGCGTCGGTCGTTCTTGCTAGGTGGAGTAGGCGCCACTGCTTCGGCCATAGTTGGCGCCCAACTACCGGCGAACCCCCCAGCCGCCAAGTTGATCGCTAACCACAGTTCATCCAACGCAAGCCACATCGAGCGTTTTGAGTCCATGAGGGTCTTGCTCAGAGACTGTGACAACGCCTTCGGGCCACAACGTGTCATACAGCTCGCGTCTGAGCAAATTAGACTGATGCAACATTTGCGCAACAATGCACGCGGTTCTGACTCTGAGAAATTGCTGCGTATTCACATCGAATTTGCAGACTTGCTTGCATGGCTCCATCAAGATTCTGGCAATTATCATGATGCGCAATACTGGCTGGGCAGGGCGCTCGACTGGTCCCATATGCTGGGAGACTCGGGAACTATCGCGTTTATTCTCGCCCGCAAGAGCCAACTCGCTGGGCAAGCACTGGAAAGAACCGAGGCACTGCAAGTTGCTGAAGCGGCAATTGCCCAAGCCAAGCCTAGGAGTCGATCGGCGGTCATCGCAGCCACGTATGCCGCTCACGGTCACGCGCTGCGAGTTGACAAAACTGCTTGCATGCATGGATATGATCTTGCCCGCCAACTTCTTGACAAGATGGATGATGAACCAGAAATTTGGTACGGCCAGTTCCTCGACGCTGCTTATATAGACGTGTCCTGTGCGCAGAGCCTCTCTGTTCTTGGTGAGTATAAACCAGCACTTGAGACGTTCGCGGCAGCCATCAATACACTGCCTTCTGGCTATTACAGAGACCGTGGCGTATATCTAGCGCGTAAGGCATTCGCACACGCAGGCGCCGCCAACTCGAATGAGAATGATGCCGACCAGCACGCTAATCAAGCGGCTAATGCGGGTCTTGAGGCTCTAACTATCGGGAGCATGACCGGTTCCGCTCGGATAATTAGCGAGCTCGCTGATCTTAACGGTAAGCTTTCCCGCTGGCGTAAATTGCCAAGTGTGATCGAATTCCAAGACTCGATGAGGGAACTGTGTACGCCTCTAGTGAAATCATCCGTCAATCAGAGGGTAGAATAGATGATGCAGTCGTCGGCCGCCGATCGTAAATGGATGCAGCTGGCTATTGAACTCGCTCGCCAATGCCCTCCGAAAGAAAGCGCTTATTCGGTTGGTGCAGTAATAGTAGATGCGCAGGGGAAGGAAATATCTCGTGGATATTCCCGCGAAAGCGATATTACCATACATGCCGAGGAAGCTGCCCTCGCAAAGCTGTCAAATGATGATCCTCGACTTAGGCATGCGACTATTTACAGCACGCTAGAGCCTTGCTCACAACGCAAGTCCCGCCCAAGCGCATGCGCCCAGCTAATTCTTGACGCTGGGATACCACGTGTTGTTATTGCATGGCGAGAGCCGTCACTTTTCGTTGCCGACTGCCAGGGATATGAGCTGCTTAGGAACGCTGGCAGGAGTGTCGTCGAGATGCCAGAGTTCACCGATCAGGCCCGAGCCGCGAACTCTCATCTGCCCCTCGGAGGGTAATGTTCACTCCTGACCAGGGCCGAGAGGGTCGATGTGAGAAAGACAGCCTTCGCGATGTCCACGGCCCAGCAGACCGGCAGTCGACTCAACATTCGGCCAGCGGGATAAATATTCATGCATCCCAGTCCCGCCGGAGAATGCTCGCTCATGCCGCGAGTCGCGTGGCTGATGGTTCGCAAATGCCGAGGTTACGAGCCTGCGATACTGCTTTGGTGGGCTGGGATCCAGAGCCTGCGGTCACGGTCATGCCTCCGGCTGCCGACGAGGCGCACCGCGCTCTGCGGGCGTACTTTGACGACGTTGCCAGCAGGTATTACGGGCGTCAGGCGACGCAGGAGGAGATCGCGGCGGCCATGCGGGACGATCCCAGCGACGACCTGGCGCCGCCGCATGGCCTGCTTCTCGTGGCGCGCGAGAATGGCGATGTGCTCGGGTGCGCTGGCCTGCGCCTGCTGCCCGGCCTGATCGGCGAGGTCACCCGTGTCTTCGTGGTTCCCGCGGCTCGCCGTCGGGGGCTTGGCTCACGGCTGCTGGGCTGCCTGGAAGATCACGCACGCGAGCACCGGGTGTCTGTGCTCCGGCTGGACACGCGGCGTGATCTCGTCGAGGCCCGGCGGCTTTACGCCCGCCATGGTTACCGGGAAGTGCGCCCGTTCGGCCACGGTCCCTACGCTGATCACTGGTTCGAGAAAACCCTCTTCTGACCTCCTGCCACCCCAGCGAACGTACTCTTTTGCCGCCGAGCGGGGTCGTCCAGTGGCGGAAGATCCCGGCGTGGATGCCCCAGGGGTCCCTTTCGCCTTGGTGACACCAGCAGTACTGTGGCCCATCAAGCTGACGATGAGACCCGCGGCGGTCCGGCGGCGCGGCGGTCTGCCAGGCCTGCGCCGCTCAGATCGAGCCGTCATCAGAGGGAGCTCCGGAATCTCCCCGGCCAGCTCGCAAGGCCTTGCGCCAGAGGGTTCTGTGAGCTTACGTCCCTGGGGACAGACATCGGCAGCGGGCACACCCGCGCCAGTTTCACGCCAGCACGACGACCCGGGGGCCATACCCGGACTAGGCGTGGAACGGGCGCGCACCGGTCCAGCTCAGCTAGTCAGGTCTTTCGGCCTGGCCCGTGACCGGTGGGAGCATTGAGTATTGGCCGTGAGCCGATGACGTCAGTCAGCCGGCGGCACGGCGGACACAGCTTGAGGAGGGGCGATGTTCCGAGGCAGGCGCGAGGAGCGCCGCGGTGGCGGCGGAGCGGATCACTACCGGATGCGCCAGAAGCTGGTATCGATCGGCGATGACTACTGGATCGAGAACGACCGGGGTGAGCGGGTCTACAAGGTCGACGGCAAGGCCCTGCGGCTGCGCAAGACACTCATCTTCGAGGACGCCCGAGGCGCGGAGCTGGTGAAGATCCAGGAGCGGATGCTCCGCGCCGCGACACGATGGAGATCGAGGACCGGGCCGGGAACAGGGTCGCCATGGTCAAGAAGGCGGTGATCACGCCGGTGCGCGACCGCTGGACCGTGAAGGTGGCCGATGGTCCTGACCTGGAGGTGAAGGGCAACATCCTGGATCACGAGTATACGATCGAGGACGGCCGGGCCAAGGCGGCGGAGATGTCGAAGAAGTGGTTCCGGGTCGCCGATATCTACGGCGTGGAGGTCGCTCCCGGGCAGGACCCGGTGGTGATCTTGGCCGTCACGGCAGTCATCGACACTATGGCGCACCCGGAGCGTTGATCGCCGGGTTAGCGTGCGGGCAGATCTGCGGCAACCGGGCGAGGAGACTGCATCGCGTGCTCGCTGCTTACCGGGAAGGCTGGCAGGCCATGCCGCTGGCATGGCCTGCCTGTCGACGCTGGCCGAAACGGGCCCGATGCGCATCGCGCTGCCCCGGCAGCGCCCGTACAGGCGTTCGACGAGGACTTCGCGGAGTCCGCGCACCGTGCAGTAGCTAGGCTGTCAGGTTTCTCCAGGTCGGCCAGGTCATCGCCTGGGCCGCAGCGCCTGCCCCAGTCGACCCGGCTGCATGACTATGCACGATCGCGCTATTGGAGAACGCACTCATCTGCCGCCGTCAGGGTAGTGCGCCGCTGCGGCTTGTTGCGTCGGCGATCCCGCCCGGCCGGGCACATCGATGGTCGGACTGCAGTCCTGGCATCAGGTTCGCATGACCAGCCATCTGCCGCCGATGGCGACCGCCGCGAGTGTGGCCGCCAGCCAGAGCAGGAACCAGATGAAGCGCGGGATTAGGGTGAGCTGGCGGAGGTCTCCTCCGTCACCTGATCGTGTGCCCCGGACAAGGATCCCGCGAACTCCGGACAGCAGGAGGAGCCACGCGATCGCGTAGGCGGTGACGATCTGAGCCGACACCGGTGTGTAGCGGCCGACGATATACACCAATCCGCCGGCCAAGGTGACCGTGAGCAGGCCGAAAGACCATCGGAGCAGGAAAAGGAGAATGCCGAGCAGGAAAAGGGTCAGCCACGGCACTACCACGGCGTACCCGAGCTGGATGAGTTTCGCCGCGCCGAGACCGAACGAACTGGGCCCGATGTAGCCAACGAAAGCAACGACGACCCTCGCCGGCCACCCGCCCACGTTCTTCGCCTTGGTGACGCCTGACTGCTCGGCGCTGAAGTTCAGTTTTATGTAGTCGACTTGGCGGCCCAGCAGCGAATCCGCCACCGCGTGAGCCCCTTCATGCGCCATCACCGTGCCGTGGCGAACGACCTGCCAGCCCACATCCGTGACGACGACGCCAAACGCAGCCAGCCCGACAGCGGTGGCTGCGGAGCCAGACAACGGAGCCTGCGTCATGCTCACACCTGAAACGTAAAGCCCTTTTCCGCCGATGGCTATCCCTGACCAGGAACCTTTCGTTCAGGGAGATTCCGTTCGTCTCGCGAAGTCTGTCGCTGCCCGGACTGAGTCCAACGCTAGCCCTGGACTGCATCAACATTCTGAGTAGGCCGGTCTCAGTCCGAGGGCGGATGAAGCTCGATAACCCGACGGCAGCTTGGGCATCGTACTCACCACATGAGCCTGGCCGGACGGTTGGGTAGGCCGTACGGCGAGGTGCCCGCAGTTCGCGGGTCCTTTTCCGTACGGCCCCCCGCCGAACCGGACGTGCCAGCTTTCCCGGCATCCGGCTCTCTGGTGACTTACGCCGTGGCTGGTATTGCGGCTGGTGGCCGTTCGGCATGGATCTGGTCGTGGCAGGGCGGGCAGACCACGAGGGACTTGCGCCGCTTTGCTGCCATGAGCCTGGCCCATGCTGGCTGGCCTTGGCCGGGGTATGCGAGGTCGGCGAGCCTGGCGACGTGGTGCACCTGCACCTGGCCGCTGTGCTGGCACAGTTCGCACCTGTTCCGCTGGAGCCGGGTGATGATCTCTTTGCGGGGGTAGGGGTCCCGGCCGGGAGCGCGGTCGATGAT
Source organism: uncultured Actinomycetes bacterium (assembly GCA_963769715.1). Classification (GTDB taxonomy): domain Bacteria; phylum Actinomycetota; class Actinomycetes; order Streptosporangiales; family Streptosporangiaceae; genus Palsa-504. Next base: position 102,704 of record CAVYNE010000016.1, on the reverse strand, counting down.
GACCGCGGTTTTCTGCCGTTTGAGGGGAATGCCGCCGAACCGTGCGACCAGGGGTTTCTGGTTGCCCTCGCGGATGCGGACGGCCTCGAGGCAGGTGCGCGGCCCGTGCGGGGTCTCGATGACGGCTTTGTAGCGGGCCGCCATTTTCGTCACCGTCGAGTCGTGCTTGGCCGCGAGCGTCTTCAGCAGCGAGGTCTCCATGACCCACCGCAGCCGGCTCAGCCGGTGGACGTCGCCGGCGAGCAGGTAGTACTGGCTGATGCCCCGGTATTTCGCCCCGTAGGCCGCGACGATGTCGTGGTCGCCGAGGTTCTGCAGGGCTCTGTGGGCGGCGGGTTTGCCGCGTTCCAGGTAGGGCGCGCATTTGGCCTTGATCACCGGTTTGGGCACGCGCAGCGCTATGCTGCCGTTGATTCTCTTCCGGCCGCTGGTGCCGCTGTGCTGGGTGGTGATCTCGTATCCGAGGAATTTCGCCGCGCCGGTACGCGCGTGCGTGATCAGGGTTTTCCCGGCTGACAGTTCCAGGTGGAGTTCGTCCCGCAGGAACGTGGTCAGCCGCTGTTTGATCTCCTCGGCCTCGGCTTTCGGTCCGGTGAACCCGAAGAGCGTGTCGTCGGCATACCGGGCATAATGGAGTCTGCGGTAACCGGGGTCGTCGCAGTCCACGCTCGGCAGGAAGGCCTGCTTCCTGCGTAGTTCCCGCGCTTTCTCGTGGTCACCTTTCTTCCGTGCCCGCGCATACGCTTGACGTACTCGCTCGTATTCCTTGTTCCGGGTTCTTGTTTCCCCTCGGGTATATTCAGGGATGAGCGTGTTCCCGACGAAGTCGTCCAGCTTGTGCAGGTAAATATTGGAAAGGACTGGTGAAACGGTCCCGCCTTGCGGCGCGCCGCTCAGCGTGGCGTTCCACACCCAGTCTTCCAGGTATCCGGCTCGGAGCATGTTACGCATCAGCCGCAGGAACCGGTTATCGTGGATCTTCTCCGCCAGGATCTTGGTCATTATCTCGTGATCCAAAGACCCGAAGCAATCGGCGACGTCGCCCTCGATGAACCAGGTCGTCCCGGTCCAGGTATTGGCCACCTCTCGCAGTGCCGTGTGGCAGCCCCGGCCGGGACGGAAACCGTGGGAGCGGTCGGAGAACACCGGCTCGTAGTAGGCATCCAGCAGGAGGCGTACCACTTCGCCAAGTAGCTTGTCCGACCAGGTAGGCAGCCCGAGAGGGCGGAGCTTCCCGTTCTTTTTCGGGATCCAGGCCCGCCGGGCCGGGCTGAACCGGTAGCGCTCGTGGCGCACCGCATCGATGATGCGGCCGATCTTGCCCTGGGACATGCCGTCCACGGTTTCCCTGGTGGCCCCGGGCGTCATCGCTCCGTCGTTGGAGTAAATCCGCCCGTAGGCCAGCAGATACAACTGCGGGTTGAACAACTGCCGGTACAGCTCATCCAGCGGCAGTCCCTTCCTGCCGCGCTCACGGAGGACTCCCAGCACCGTTTCGGCGTTCTGCATTTCGCATACCTTTCCGTCCCTGGTGTCCAGTCACCTGTTCCCCTTCGCCCTGCAGGCGGCTTTCCCGCCTCCCTTGGCAGGTCGTTACTCCTGCGACTACTATGGGAACTCCGTCGCCATAGGACTCGCGTCCCTTAGGCGATCCCGCGTTCGTCTTCGTCATACGTGATAGCGCGACTTAGGCGGCCCATTCATCCCCTTCAATGTCCTCACTGGACATCGCTCCGCATCCGGAGGGTGCGCCACTCTTCGTTACTGGAGCCGCGTGACCTGCTGATCCGGCGCGGGCCTGCCCGGGGCGGCTTTGCCGATCACTGTTACGTAGGGTGATCGGTGGGATTTGCGGGCTGATGTCACGGTGCGTTGCCGGCCGGGCGTCTGAACGCGGCGGACCCGGGGTGGCTGCGGGCGGCGAGGGCTGCTGTGCGGGGTTCGCGGTGACACGCCGCGCCGGTTACGGGACGAATGCGGGCATATGCGGAAGCATCGGCGGTTCCTGTACCTGCCTCTTGCGAGGGGTCCGCCGATGCTTCCGGCTGCGACAGTACCCGGTGCCGCAGGCGGCGTCACGCCGCCTGATGCCGCCGCGCGGGATGGCCGGGAGCAGCGTGCGCCGCGGGACGCGGCGACGGGGCGGGCCGAGGTGATGGCGATGCCGGCGATCTGGAAGGACGCCGACGGCCGGCTGACCGGGCTGCCGGGTGCGGGCGGAGGGATCGTGGCGTGCGGGGCGCTGCCGGGCGCGGCGGCCCCCGGGCCGGCGTGGACGGCGGATCAGCTGGCGGCGGCCGGGATCGCCGGGGAGCCGCGACCGGTGCGGGAGGGGACGGGGCTGGGGCTCGCCTCGGCGGTGCTCACGCCAGCGTTGCTGGACGCGGCGCTGGCCGGGCTGCCGGGGCGGCGGTCGCGGAAGATCACGCCGCGGCTGGCGGTGCAGATCGAGCTGGCGCGGGCGCTGATGCCCGGCACGGCTGCGGGAACGCTGCGGACGCTGGCGCAGCGGCCCCGGGAAGCCGACCCGGTATATGACCTGCCGGCGTCGTCATCGCTGTCGGACGCGGACAGTTTCCTGGGGGTCCGGCCGCTGGTGAATCTGCTGGCCGGGCTGTGCGGGCAGGTCCGGGCCGTCCCGCTGCCCGGCGTCGCGGCGGTGTGCCTGCCGGCGGCCGGGACGCCGGGCGGGCAGCGGACGGCGGTCCGGCTGCGGCCGCTGGAGGGCGGGCCGTGGTCCGGCGGCCGCTGGCACGGACTGCGGGTGCTGGCCAAGGACGGCACCGTCCGCAACGTCGCCGACCCCAAGGGCAGCGACCGCAAGGGCACGGGCGGGCAGTCCCGCAACGCCGCGCACTTCGGCCGCCCGGCCAGCACCGGCGCGCCCGCTGACCCGCAGATCCGGATGGTAGAAGTCACTGACGTGTGGTGGCGCGGCGCGGTGGCCTGGGCGGCCGGCCCGTGCGGCACCGGGGAGACCACCCTGGCCGCCTGCCTCGAGCCGGCTTACGGGCCCGGTGACCTGGACCTGGCCGACCGCGGGTTCCCCAGCCGCGAGGCCATCGCCGCCAAGATCGAGGCTGGCAGGCACTTCGCCTGGCGGGTCTCCGCGGCGTGGAACCTGCGCCGCTCGGGACGGCCGCTGCCGGACGGCACCTGGAAAGCGGCGATCACCTGGCGCGGCTGCACCTATAAGGTCCGTGTCATCGAATACCATATCGACCAGGTCTTCGATGTCCCGCCGGGTCACCCGCTGCTGACCGCCCCGCCCGCAGGACCGTCCGTCCGCATCCTGGACGCCGCCGGCGGCGACGATGACGGGGACGGCGGGCTGTGCCTGCCGCCGGATGGCACGATCCGCGTGGAAGTATCCGAGACCGTCACCATCATCACCAGCCTGATGGACACCATCGCCTACCCGGCCCGCGACATCGCCGGGCTGTACGGCATGCGGTGGGCCAGCGAGCTGGTCTACCTGGAAGAAAAGCAGACCCTCGCCGGCGGGCAGCCCGTCACCGCGGCCACCCCGGCCGGGGCCTACCGGATGGCCGCCGCCACCGTCGCCGCCCACCAGGCGCTGCGGATCGCCGGCGCCGGCATCGCCGCGGCGATCGGCGCCGAGCCCGCCCGGATCAGCGCCACCGCGCTGCGCTGCGCGGTCACCGCCAGCATCGGCGCCGGGCAAGGCGCCACCGCGAGCGCCCTGTCCGCGGCCATCGAGATCACCCGCCGCGACATCACCGCGCACCCGCTGCGGCTCGTCACCGCCTGGCGGCCCGGCCGCCACTACCCCCGCTTCACCATCAAGAAAGTCAGAGCCCGCAAGAGCAACGACGTCGTGCCCGCCGCCACCCGGCTGCACCTGCTGCCCCTGCCCGCGACGCCAGGATCGCAGCAGCCGAACGCCCCGCCAGCCGCCTGACCCGCGCACGCTCTCCCAGTCCGGCACCCGCCGCGCCGGGACACCGGCATGCCTGGCACCGCCGTAGCCCGGCCCGGCCAGCGCCTTCCCGGACACCGCTCGCCGTCATCCCGGGCATCACACACCGATCTCACGCAACGTTACAGATCAGTCGACGCACAAGCCCGCCCCGCGCCGCGAGGGTAACCACGCAACGTCACCGAACCCCCGCGCACGCCAGGATGAACCCCCGCCAGACCCACTTCCTAACCGAACGCCAGTGAGGGTGCGCGGCCAGAGTGCGAGACCGGCGCAGGATGCGGCGCCGGCTCCGGGTATCTTTCCGGCGGGCGGGCATTTGCACCATCTGGAGATTAGGCTTCAGGCAGTTTAGCTTTCACCGTATCGCGCGGGTCCCCCGGCGCACCGTCCCTGATACCTGGACCCGGCCGCCGGTTTCCTGTCATGCTCTTGTCCCCTTAACCTTTCGGCGCCAGGTAAGACATCGGACCCAAGGACACCCCTCCAATCCATCCCGGCTACGCCGGGGATACAACGAAGCGCCTCGCGGCGCACCACTCACATGCCGCGTTCCGCGCGTCTGCTCAGGTCAGCCGGGCTGGCGGTCGGTCATCGTGGCTGCGGGCGGGCTCGTCCGCGCGAGGGTATCGGCGCGGCGTAGTGCGCCGGGCAGCCGGTACCGGCCGGCCATGCACCGGACCAGGTCCGCCGCGTCGGCTGCGGGCATCCCCGGGGGACCACCGCGGTGCGTTCGGCCAGCACGTGCGTGAAGGCGGCATCGGCGGCCAGGACGGCTGCCGCCCGGGCGCCGCCGGTCTTCGGGTAATGCACGTCCACGGCGGCGCACACGCCGCAGTCCGGGCGCCCGCCGGTTTCCATGTCTTGAGGATGCCCGAACCTGTGCCGGGCATCAGGACCGTGTTCTGGCGGCCGCCGGCACGGGTCCGCAGCAAGCGATTCAGCAGGTCACGAAGCGTAATTGGTCTGGGTCGAGCACGCGCGCGTGTAGCCGCCGTAGTCTGGGCGACCACCTGTTCGCCTATGTTGCCGTCGGCGCTGCGCCCGAAGGGGATCATCTGCTGGAGGCCGCCGATGGCGAGCTGCGCCGCGAGCGGAGATGAATCTCACGCAGCGGTCTGAGGTCGCCGGCCTGCGCACCAGCATCGTCTGCGAGCACATCCGCTGCCGCATCCGGCCCCCGGTGGCGCGCGGCATTAGGGCTTCCCCTCGCGCCGCTCATATCCTCCGCACTGCGTGACTGGGAGACGCGGGTAACGGGAAAGGGTGCTGTCCCACGCGGCGCGCGTGCAGCGGAGGTAGGCGGTGTCCCGCCGTGTCTCGTTGAGCTTCGCGTGCCTGCAGGCTCCGCAGAGCCCTGGCTCCGCACCTAGCTTCAGCCACGCAGCATCAGGCGGCCGTTCAGGCATGAGATGCAGAATATGCCTCTGTGCTGGCCTCGGCCCAGCCGGGCCTGTTGCCGTCCGCCGTCACAATTGCGGCCGCACCAGTGGCGGTCGCCCGCACGCCGCCGCCGGAAACGCCGGGGCGGTTCAGGCGCGCGGTTGGCCTGCTCCTGGTGCAGGGCGCGCCCGCCTCGGGCGGGGTGACCTCCATGTTCGATGCCACATCGGTCAGGCCGAGCGACTGGAACGCGGGGAAGGGCTGCTCGGCGGCCCACCGGTCCATATGGGCCTTGGACTGCCACATGGTCACCACGTGGAGCCCGTTCTCGTCCGTGCCGGCCGCCCAGGCGAGCAGGCCGTCGATGTCCTGGGGCGGATTGTGCTTGACGGCATCAGCAAGGTGGTCAGTCCGGGCGGGTGAGAAGATCTGCCGGCCCTGGAGAAGACCGGCCGGTCTTGCGGTTTCGCCCGGCGCTGCGACGCTGCGGTCAACGCCGGGGCGGGCTTCGGCCCGGCGGCTGCTGAGCCGGTCAGCGCGCGGGAGCAGCGGCTCGTGATGAGGCCGCAGTCAGCGCGTTCCGGTTGGCGAGCGCGGACGTGTGGTCTAGCCTGCTGTGCCTATGGCCGGTGTAGCGGGTTCTGGTAACCCGGCGTGCGGGCACTCCGTGCAGCCGGGAAATCGGTTCTGCCCGGTCTGCGGGCAGCCGGCCGCCGGCGCCGCTGCGCCGTCCCAGCCGTCGACGGCGCCGTTGCCAGTGGTCCCTGCCTGGCCGCAGTCCACGGTGCCGCCGCCGGTATCACCCGCGGCCGCTCCGCTGCCGCAATCAGAGTCCGAGCCCTGGGACTCCTGGTATGCGCCTCGGTGGCCGCCGCCCCCGCAGCCCGGCCCGCAGGCGTGGCCGGCGCCGCCGGGCGCTGTGCAACTGCCGCCCGCCGGCACGGATCCGACGCGGGTGGATGGCCTGGGTCCGGTGCCGCCTGGCGATCTGCCCACGGCGATGCCCGGCGACCTGCGGCTGGCGCCTGCCTCTGGCGGCCCGAGGCGTTCCGGCCGCCGGATGCTCCCGGTGATCGTGGCCGTCGTGCTCGTGGCGATCGTGGCCGGGTTCGTCATCTTCCGGGGCCATTCGGGTAGCACCGCCGCAAGCGGCACCACGGGCACAACTCCGTCTGCCTCGTCGCAGGACGCGCGGCGGCAGGCGGCGGTGCGGCTGTCCGGGCTGCTGGCGCAGAGCGTCACCGACCGTGCCGCTGTCATCGATGCGGCCGTCGGCGTGCGCGGCTGCGGCCCGTCCTTGCGCCAGGACGCGCGGACCTTCGCCCGTGCAGCCAGGTCCCGGCAGCGCCTGCTGTCCCGGCTCGGGAGCCTGCCCGGCCGTTTCCTGCTGCCTGCCGCGATGCTGCAGGACCTGACCGGTGCCTGGCAGGCGTCAGCCCAGGTGGACGCCGATCTCGCCCGGTGGGCGGACGACAACATCGCCCGCGGCTGCCACCGTACCAGCCGATCCGACGCCGGCCTGCGAGCCTCCTACGCCCCCGAGGGCCAGGCGACCGCTGGCAAGCATGCGTTCGCCAGCCTCTGGAACCCGGTCGCCAGACGATACGGCCTCACCACCTACCAGCCGAACCAGTTCTAAACGATCCGGTACGTTTCCGCGCGGCCAGCCGCCTCACGACGTCACGTGAAGTCCGGCTGCAGGCCGTAGAACCGCCGTCGCCCGGCCCGTGCGCGGTGTCACCCTTCGTCGGCTATGCACTTTGCAGCAGGGCTGGGCCGGAAGATCCGGAGGGTCATGAAGCGTCGCGGCCCTATGATGTGGGCGCGCAGCAGCCGCACCAGTTCGGGCGGGATGGGGATGGTGCGGGTCTCGTGAGCAGCCCGGTGCTTCAGGGTGGCGGGGTTGAACGCCCAGGCGAACAGCGCCTGCCGCAGCGCCTTCGGCTCGGGCGCGCCCGGCTCCTTCATCATGAGGGCGATGGTGACGGTGACCAGGACCTCGGCGACCGAGCGGCGGGAGACCGGGGCGCGGTTGTCCCATTTGGCCTCGGTGTAGGCGCGGCGTGCGCGTACCAAGTGATCATCTCGCCCTCGGTCGTCTCCGCGTCGGGCAGGCCGGTGCGCGGGTTGAAGGGCCGCCGGTCGCGGACGGCGTCCTTGAGGTCGGTGAGGAACCCGTCAGCGAGGGGGCGGGCCTTGAACGACTTGCAGTGCTCGCGGCCGTCGACCGCCCAGCGGCCGGGTGATCTGTCTTCTGAAGTTTTTTCGCCTGGTCGTGAACTTGCGGCGCGTCGGGTGCAATAAACGAGGTGATGGACGACGACGAGCTGATCGCGAGCCTAGCTGGCGGTGACGACATGGCGCTGCGGCAGCTGTTTGACCGGCATGTCCCGTGGCTGGCCGCCCGGCTCCGCAAGGCGCTGCCGCCGGACGATGTTGAGGACGTGCTTCAGGAGACGTTCCTCGCGGTGTGGAAGAACGCCGGAACCTACCAGCCGCGGGGCACCTCTGCTGCCTGGTTCTGGGTGATCGCGCGGAACCAGGCCGCCCTGCTGCTGCGGAAGCAGGGGCCGGCGGCCCAGGCCCTGCTGGACGAGGGCGGCCCGGTCAGCGACCCAGCCGAGGCCGCGGTCACGAGAACGGACCTCGACGTCGCCGCGGCCGCGGCGCTCGGCCCGCCCGGCTGCCCGGACCGGGAGGTATGGCGCTTGATGTACGAGGAAGACCGGCCGGTCGCGGAGGTGGCGGAGCTGATGGGCGTCCCCGAGGGAACTGTGAAGAGCCGCGCGCACCGGGCGCGCCGCCTGCTGCGCTCGGCGCTTGGAGGAGTCCGATGAACGATCCGTCGTTGAACGAGCCGATCAGCGGCGAGAGCCGCAGCGCGGCGAACGACGACATCGACCTCGACCGCGTTCTGGGTGAACGTCGCCGCGGAAGTCTGGCGCCGTCATCCTGGCCGCCAGGAGCGGACGGCGGCGCGGCTGCTGCGCTCGCCTGGGCTGGCGCGCGCGCTGTTCACCACGCCCTCGCTGCTGCTGCCGTGGCTGATCGCGTCCGCGGTCGTGCTGGCCGTCGGCGCGCTGACCCAGGTGGGCGTGGGCCAGCCGGTTGTCTGGCTGATCGCCCCGGCGGTCGCGGCGGTCGGCATCGCCTACTCCTACGGTCCCGGCCTGGACCCGGCGTGGGAGCTGTCCTGCTCCATGCCGGTCAGCGACCGCCTCGTCCTGCTGACCAGGGGCGTCGCGGTGTTCGCGGTGAACGCGGTGCTCGGCCTGATCGCGAGCGCCGCGACCCTGGGCACGCACGCCTCGACGGGCACGGCGCAGCTCACCTTCGCCTGGCTGCTGCCGATGACCGCCGCCTGCGCGCTCGCCCTCGCGGTCGCGGTGGCCGTCAGGTCGGCGATTGCCGGCGCGGGCGCTGGCGCGGGTGCCTGGCTCACCCTCGTGTTCGTCCACAGCGCGGCCGGCGGCGCGGGCGGCGGGCTGTCCGCCGCGGCGCTGACCTCCGCCGTCACCGACGCGAACCTGTACCTCCCCTACCTGGCGGTCGCGGCCTGCTGCGCCGTGATTGTGTTGTTCGCGACCCGCCCCCAGAGAGGCCTGCTGTGAACATCGAGTTGACGGACGTCACCCGGACGTTCGGGAGAAACAAGGCGGTCGACGGGGTGAGCCTCGCCGCCGGCCCGGGTGTCTTCGGCCTGCTCGGCCCGAACGGCGCGGGCAAGACCTCGCTGCTCCGCATGCTCGCCACCGTGCTGCCGCCGTCGTCGGGCACGGTGCGGCTGCTCGACCGGGACCCCGGCAGGCCGGCCGCGCGCACGGAGATCAGGCGCAGGCTCGGTTACCTGCCGCAGAACCTCGGCTATTACCCGTCGTTCACCGTGGCCGAGTTCGTCGAGTACTTCGCGCTGCTCAAGGAGATGCCCGCGCACCAGGTGCCGAAGGCGGTGGCCGCCGCCGTCGAGCGGGTCGACCTCGGCCCCAGGGCGAAGGCAAGGCTGCGCACGCTGTCCGGCGGCATGCTGCGCCGGGTGGGCATCGCGCAGGCGATCGTGAACGACCCGGACCTGCTGCTGCTGGACGAGCCGACGGCCGGCCTCGACCCCGAGCAGCGGGTCGCGTTCCGCACGCTGATCCGCGATCTTGGCCAGCACGCGACCGTGGTGGTGTCCACGCACCTGGTCGAGGACGTCGGCACCGCGTGCTCCGAGGTGGCGCTGATGGCCGAGGGCAAGGTCGCGTTCCGCGGCACGCCCGATGAGCTGACCGCCCGGGGCGAGGGCCACGAGGTCGGTGACTCCCCGCTTGAGCGCGGCTACAGCGCGGTTCTCGCGGCATCCCGCAAGCAGGTGCCCGTGACGAAGAGGGTGCACTAGTGACTGCTGTCGCCCTCACTCAGCGCACGGCCCGTTTCAGCACAGCCCGTTTCCGCACAGTGCGCGTACTGCGGCTGGAGATCAAGCACAGCGCGGTCGTATGGGTGCTGCCGGTCCTCGCCGCGCTCTTCTACGTCAACGCGTACCGGACGGCGGCGGGGTTCCCGCCGACCTGGACGGTGCGCGCCTCGGTGATCACCGGGTCCAACCTCGTCTTCTTCAGCGTGATCGCCGCGGGGATCGCCGCCTGGGTCGCCACCAGGGAAGGCCGCAGGAAGACCGGTGACCTGCTGGCGACGACGGCTCGCGCGGCCTGGGCGCGGCAGGCGACGGTGCTCACCGCCACGGCGTTCTGGATGGTGCTGGCCTACCTGGCCGGGGTCGCCGTCATCTACCTCCAGACCGCGCGCCAGGCGACCTGGGGCGGCCCGCCGCTGTGGCCGGTGGCGGTCGGCGTCGTGGGGGTGGCCGCGTCCTGCGCGATCGGCTTCACCTGCGGCACCCTGCTCCCCGGCCGGTTCACCGCGCCGATCGTCGCGGTCGCCGTCTTCGCCGCGTGGTTTGTCGGAGTCAACGCCGCGAACAGCGTGAACCCGGACAACGTGAGCGTCCTCAGCAGCCTGAAAGGCACGTCCGCGCTGCTCGTGGCAGCTACGGACCGCCCGCAGAATACCCATGTCGGCGTCTATTATCACGTCCCGCCGGATGTCTCCATCGCACAGGTCATGTTCATGGGCGGAGTGCTGCTCGTCATGGTCGGCCTGCTCACCCTGCTACCTGCGGCACGCGTGCCCGGCGTCCGGGGTCTGTCCTTCGCCGCCGGGCGGCGGCTGACCGCGGTGGCAGCCGCCGCCGTCGCGTGCGGCGTGGCCGCGTCCGCGACCGCGTTCTCACTGGCGGGCACCGCGCAGTACTCCCTCATGACGGGCTGGGAGATCCCCGCGCTGCACGACGCGGCCGACGACCAGGCGGTCCCGTACACCCTCGACTGCACGGGCAGCGCCTTCAAGGTGTGCATTCACCCGGCCTTTGAACCCTACCTAGGTGCCATGTCGGCCGCGTTGCAGCCGGCCGCCGCCGAGATCGCCGGGCTGCCGGGAGCCCCGGCCCGCGCCGAAATGACCACGGGTGTCGCGCTGCCCGCCGTCGCGGGGACGACGTCGGTCTACGACTATTCAACGGAACAAGAAGGATACGGCGGCGAGTCATTCTGGGCCACCCCCGCTATCGCGCGCACAGCGGACTGGGAACAAGGGTGGCAGCAGGACTTCATCACCTGGTTCGTCTCCGGGCCGGCGGAGCAGGACTCGCCAGGCCCAACCCCGGCGCAGGAGGCGGTGGCGATCGCGCTGCTGGCCAAAATCGGCGCTCCCGTACCGCAGTACCCGCAGTTCAGCCAGCCGGGCACGCAGTCGAGTGCGTCGAGTGCGTCGGGCGCGTCAGGGACACAGCCGGCGGCGAGCGCCGTCCAGATCACCGCCGCCGCGAGGGGGTTCGAGTCGCTGTCGTCCGCTGCCCGGCACGCCTGGCTCGCGGCGAACATCGCCGCGCTGCGCTCCGGCACCATCACCCTGGCGCAGCTCCCGTGACGGCCGCCGAGGTCAAGATCCCGCCGGTACCCCCGATATCGTCGGCCAGGTCGGCGTCGGCGGCCCGGCGGCTCGCGGCGGGTGCCCGGCTGGCGTGGCTGCACCTGCGCAGCCGGCGGGTGCCCTCGGCGCTGCTCGCGCTGGCCCTGCTCGGCGGCGCGCTCCGCGCCGTGCTGCACTGGCACCTGATGTCCGGCGGAGCGCTCGCGCAGCAGGGCCCGATGGTCATCGAGGCTGGGGCGGCGGTGTTGATCGCGATGACGACGCACAGCCCGTTCGGCGAGGCCGAGCGGGCCGCCGGCCGCTGGCTGCCATACCTGCGGCTAGGGGCGGCGCTGGCACTGACCGGTATCGCGATCGGCGCACTTCAGCTCGGCGTGACCGGCGCTAGCCTGCCCGGCGGCGGCCTGGTGCTGGCGCGCAACGTCATCGGCATCACCGGCATCGGCCTGCTGGCCTCGCTGGTCACCGGCGGCCTGCTCGCCTGGATTCCGCCACTTGCCTACCTGGGGTTCGCCGAGTACGCACTGAACGAGGCCTGGCGCAACCCGTGGACCTGGCCCGTCCGCCCCCCGGCCGACCGTGGTGCCTGGATCTGCGCCGTGCTGGTTTTCGCGGTCGGCCTGGCCGCCGTCACATTCCGAGGCCCCCGCACCAGCCTCGCCGACAACGGCTAGCGAGGCGTAGTTCAACGCTGTCGCCGGACAGTGTGCGGCGTTTCCGTGCTCATCCTGACTTTATGGTGCTGTGCCACCACGATCGGCGCCGGCTGGAGGTGGCGGGCAGGCAGCTATACGGCAGGACCGGGAGACTGCTGCTGGCGGAGTGGGCGCGCGAATGCGCCTGGGATGGCGGCGGGACCGTCAACCTGAGCTGGCCCGAGCTGGCTGCCGGTGATCCGGGTGCGGGAGTCGTGGCACGTGATCTGGTCGCCGCCGCGGTTGGGAGCCTGCGGTCGCCGCGGCATCGTGCCGTGCTGGCCCAGCGGCTAGCGCTTGATGGTGATGCCCCGCTGTCGTTGCGGTCGATCGGCGAGCGCATGGGCATTTCCGGTGAGCGAGTCCGGCAATTGCAAGAAAGGGCGCTGGGGCGGGTGTCCCGCCGTCGCGGGCGGCCAGGAGTGGGACAGTACGCCAGGCAGTCGATTGCCGCTGTGCTGAACCAGGCTGAAAGAGCCGGCGCCGAAGCGGCGAGAGCCTGCTCACGCTGGCTGAGGCGGCATTGCCTGCGGTGCCGGTGGGTCTGGCTGCGCGGGTACTGGCCCAGCTTGCTGGCCATAGCCGCCAGGTTAGCAAGCATGTTGCGGCCGAGGCGGTTACGTTTCGTGTGGTCCGCGATGCTGAGCTGGCCCGCGAGGCCCGTCAGGCTCAGTTCACGAAGCGAGCTGCCGCGCTGCTGACTCCTCTGCTGGCCGATACCGAATGGCCAGGGGTCGTAAGCCTGCGCCACCCCAGTCGCTGATCATCCCGCAGCGAGGCAAGACGCCGAGACATGGGAATCCGTCAAGCTGGGGCGGAAGGTGGCGTTTGAGTCCAGGGACGAACTGTCGCTGATACGGGCGCTGGATATGGCACTACAGGTGCCGTGGTTCCGCGAACAGCCGGCGGCAATCGGTTACGTCTTCGCCGGGCGGCACCGCACCTACTATCCCGACCTGCTGGCGGCCACCAGGGACGGGTACTGCATCCTCATTGAAGTTAAGCCTCTGCTCGACATGCCGCTGGCGATCAACCAGCCGAAAGCTGCCGCCGCGAGAGCTTTCTGTGCCCGCAACGGCTGGGGGTTCCTGGTCACAGACCTTCGCAGGAGCCTGAACGACTTTCTGACGATGCCGGATCCAGAGGAAGCTTCGCGGCAATTTGCAGATGCCCTTCGGGAAACCGGAACGATGACCTGGCAGGACATCAAAGCCCACCGCGCCCAGTGCGGGCTCACCGGGTCCAGGTCGCCACCCGGGCCACCCAGCGCGGGTGGTATATCACGCTGTCCCCGTATCGAATGACCGAGCAGCCACCGCCGGGCTAAAGCACGGGCCCAGTGTCAGTGACGCCCGAGTGCACGTCCGCGGTGAGGCCCGCAGGCGATCAGGGCCGCTGCGCTGGCCAGCGCGGCCTGCAACGTTAGCCGGGTAGGCTCACCGACGCCCGGCAGTGGGCTATGCCCGCCCGGGCTGATCCTGTGGCCGGTAGACTGGCGGGCGTGAGCCAGCCGCTTGCCGAGCCAGCGCATCTGCCGCCCGCGACCGAGCGGCAGGTCCGCTCGCACGCCGCCGAGCTAGTCGAGCTGGCTGCCCGGCATGGGATCACCGTCTTGGCCTTCGCCTCGCCTGGCCGCCTGCGAGGGCACCTCGCGGATGACCGGGACCTGTTCGATATGTTCGAGTTTCAGCGGGCGGCCGCGGACCTGCTCGGCGCCGAGGTCACGGTCTACTCTGACGGGGCGCTGCGCAACCAGCACGTCAGCCCCGACCTGGTCGCCGCCACGCCGCTGTGAGTGACGTCCGCCCGGACCGTTACGCGCTGCTGGAACTCGACGCCCTGCTCGGCGAACTCGCGGCGTTGCGTGATGACGGCGACGCTGCGCGGTTCGACCAGGATTCCCGCTACCGCTGGGTTCTGCACCGGCTGTGGATCGCCGTCGGCAACGAGGCGCTCGTGTACACAGCCGCCACCGGGCAGCCCGTACGTGCTGACCGGACCTGGTCGAACCTTTACGACCTGCGCAACCACCTCGCCCACTCCAGGCTCCCGGACATCGACGAGGGACTCGTCAGGCGGTTCACCTGGTCCCGCCTCGGCTCGCTACGAGAAACGGTCCGGCACCATCTCAGCTCTGGTAGGTAGCCCCGCAGCAGTCGGCGACCTGCGCGGTCGAGGCGCGACTGGCTGTGTCAACCCCATCCATTTAAGAGTGCTACGGCCACGCTACCCCGCTCTTTCTGTCGTCACCGGCTTTTGTCTCGTCTTGAGGTAGCATCCCGCACCTCTCCCTTAACCATTCCGACGACGCCTCGTCCGGCGCGTCAATTAGTTACTCACCTGCCTGACACGGAAACTGGGTTCCCGTTGGCGCGTGAGCGAACCTTGACCTGAACAGTTGGTGGCAAGGTTGCGGGACAGGCGTCGGTTGTCCGGCGGGAAGGCCGGGATGCCGGGTTGGCGGCTCCGGTGCTGCGGGTCAGCTGCCAATGACCGATGACGAGATCCGGGCCGTCGAGCAGGCGATCACCCTCCCAGGGCAGCGGCTGATCGTCGCCCCGGGCGCCGTCCACGCCGCCCGCTGGGAGGCCATCCGCGACCTCACCCTGGACGACCTTGACCTGCCCAACCGGCGCATCACCATCGCGGGCCACTCCCAGCGGCTCTGCGACCTCAGCCACCAGGCGGTGCGGGCCTGGCTCGACCACCGCCGCGCTACTTGGCCGCACACCCCCAACCGGCACGTCATCATCTCAGAGCAGACCGCCCTCAGGGACATGGCCGTCACCAGGAGCTACCTCAACTGGAACCTGCTGGGCTACGGGATCAGCGTCGAGCGGATCCGCCGCGACCGGATCCTGCACGGGGCGCTGACCGGCCGACCCGACCCGCTGCACCTGTCCCTGATGTTCGGCACCTCCGACCGCCCCGCCAGCCAGTACGCGCGCATCGCCCGCGACCTCCTGGCCGAGCCACCCGGCCCGGAGGAAGGCGCCCCGCACGACGACCAGGAGAACGCGAGTGACCAGCCAGCTCAGCATCGCGCTGCGCGCCGCAGCCTCCGCATCGCGGCCAGCCTCGCCGCCGGCCACCCCGTCAGCCTCCGCGACGTCATCCCCGGCCTCGACCAGCGCAACCTGGAGCTGGTCACCATCGCCATCCGCCGCGCCGCTTGGCAACGCCCGTGAACATCAGCCTGGACGACGCGACGGTGCAGATCAGTGTGCCCGGCGGCCCGCCAGTTGATCACCGTCACACCGTTTGACGCGGCGCCCGCAGAGGATCGCTAGCCGGGCGTCCCGTCGCGCTCGCTTCTTCGGGCGAGACGCTGGAGCTGCCGTGCGTGCACGCCGGCCACCCAGTCCCAGCCGTCCTTGGCCAATGGGCCGACCCGCGGGTCGCTGAGAACATGGGCGTCACGCAGGGCGTGCACGTACGCCCGATCCTGGTCGATCCGTGCGTGTACTTGATCAGCTCCGCCGATGGACCCGTGGCCGGGGATGACGACATCGACGTCGTCCGCCACGCCCTCGAGCAGCCGCAGCGCGACGAGGTAGTCCTCGATCGGGTCAGCGGTGTCGTTCAAGTCGAGCATCGGAATCAAGACATCAGAAAGCATGTCGCCGGCGACGAGAACCCCGCGTTCCTCAATCAACAGCGCCGCATGGCCCGGGGCATGCGCTTGATGCTCGATAATCCGGACTTGAGGGCCATCCCAGGGAATCTGCGCCGTCTCGGCGGGCAGGCCGGTAATGAGGCCAAGCAGGTCCAGCGGTACCTGCTCGGCGATGCCCGGCGGTATCCACTCGACGATGCGGGCCTTCCAACCCGCGTCCGACAGCAGAACTCGGACAGTGGCCGCGCAGCGCGCCGTGCCGTAACGGGGCGCCGAGCCGAGCCGGGCGTGCCAGAGCAGGTGATCCCAATGCGGATGCGTAGAAAACCCTGCCACAACGGGCTGGCCCAACTCGCGAAGGTCGTTCGCGAGGGCGGCCATTTCGTAGCCGAGTATCCCGGGGTCGATGAGCAACACGCCAGCCCGGCCCTGCACGACAACGGCGTTGCTCTGGCAGAAGTCGCTCTCGTGGATCAGCACACCCTCCGCGACCTGCCTCAGCACGGGTGCAAGGCTAGCGTGCCCAGCGCCCGCCAACAACGATTCGCGCAACGCGCGTCGCGATGGAACTCGGCCAGCTCCTGCAGCTCCTGGACGACTGGCTCGCTACCGGCCACGAGCAGAGTCGAGACGCTCCGCGACGACCTCGCCCGGTTCATGTTCCTGCTCGGCGAGACCGACGGGAAGGCCTCTTCTCGCCGCGAACTGTCGAGTTAATCGGGCCAAGGCGGACTCGATCGCGTTCGGCACCCCGGACGCGCACCGCGCCGCCCTGGCGTCCCTGGTCAACCTCCCCCCGCCGTGATCCCGGCCGCGTGCGTCACGGGGCCCAGCCTGCGGTCATCAGGAAGAGGCTGAACCACACGGACGCGGCGCCGAGCACGCCGATCACGAGACCCAGCAGCCACGCGGGCAGCGGAGCAAGGAGCCGGGCCACCGGCACGCTGAGTAGCACGGCGGGGAGCAGGAAGCGCGGCTTGGAGCCGAGGTAGAGGGGTCCCACGCCAAGGGCGATGACGACAATCGCAAGCGTGTAGACGTGCACGCTCCATGGAAACCTCTCAGTGAGGCTGCAGATGGTGAGCACGACTGCGGCTGCGAGCACGATGAGGGTCATAAGTTCGACCGCGGGCGGGCGGTCGAACAGGGCGTCCTTCACGGAGAGGAAGACGCCCTGTCCCCAGTCGAAGCTGTCGTAGCCGTTCTTCTCGAGCCATATATATCCGCCGAAGTGGCCCAGCCTGACGGCTGAATAGGCCCAGTAGCCGAGCACGCCGAGCGGGGACAGCAGCAGCGCCACCGCCGGGCGCCACCACATGGCGGCAGGCTGGCGCGCCCTCAGCGCCGCGATCACGGTGGGCAGCGCCGCGACCGTGACCGCCGCGACCAGGGCCACGCCCGTGCTGCTGCGCACCAGGCCGGCGCCGATTGTGAGGACCCCGGCCACCAGCCAGCGGCGCTCGACGAGCGCGACGAGGGACCAGATGGCAAGCGCGCAGAACAAGGCCTCGGAATACACCATGGACAGCACGAACGAGGCGGGCGCCACCGCCCACACCGCGACCATGACCAGGCTGAGCCGCCGGTCACCGGTCAGTGCCATGCCGAGCCTGGTCAGCCCCCACGCCGCCGCCAGGCCCGCGGCGATGGTGATGGCGAAGCCCGCGCGTGCCAGGCCGATCCCGGGTACCCAGGCGATCGTGTCGATGGCGAGCGGATAACCCGGATACGAGGCGAGGATTGAATCGGGATGCTGGTAGCCCGGCACATAGGCATACCCGTGGGCAGCGATGTACAGGAAGCGGCCACTGTCCCATGACACGATCAGGTGGACCAGCGACCACACACGGAATCTGCCGTGGTGCAGCAGGAGCGCGGTGACCGCCAGAGTGAGAACGCGTACCGCGGCGTAGATGAGCACCCCAGAGGCAGCCAGGGCGGACCGAGAGCCGGCTTCCTGATCGCCTCGCGCAGCCGAAGCCGCGTCCCGAGAATTCTCAGTAGCACTGGACGGCATCGGCGACCGCCCTCCACATTGGTTACCCGGATCGTACCCGCACGGACAGGCGCAGGTCAGCCGAAGATCTGCCGATGCGGACGGTGAACTCGCCGGGCGGCCGGACCCAGCCGCCTGACGCCTCGTCGTAGCGCGCGAACGCCCGGGCCGGGATGGCCAGCCGGGCCTCGGCGGCCCGGGCCGGGCTTTGCGGTCACCGTGGCGGAGGCCGCCAGCGTGCGCAAGCGGCCGCAGGGCACCGGAATGCGTGGAACGAGATCGTCGAACGGTACGCCTGCTGATCTGGTCGATCTGCCGCGGGCGCGGGCTGGGCAGCGCCGACGCCGCGGATGTGGCGCAGGCGGGCGGCTGCACCTAGGGCGTGTCCCGTGGATCATGGGTCGGGGTCGCGGAACACCTATCACGGTGGCTGGCGGTGGCTTCGGCTGTCAGCCCGGCTCTGCAACTCGATGAGCGATTACGAGCGAGTGGCCGGCGCGCTCTGAGAGGATCTCACCTATGTCCGCAGAGATTCCGGCCGAAGCCCTCCAGTTGCGATCGCTGGTCAGAGCCGATCAGACCCTCGAGCTGTTCCTGGACATGGTCCCGGTGCCGGAGCCGGGACCAGACGAGGTCGTCATCAGGGTTGAGGCAGCACCGCTCAACCCGTCAGACATGGGCCTGCTGTTCGGCGGGGCTGATATGGCTGCCGCGGTGGCTAGCGGATCTGCTGAGCGCCCGGTCGTCACCGCGCCCATCCCCGATGCCGCCATGCGCGGCCTGGCCGCCCGGGTAGGGACGCCCATGCCGGTCGGCAACGAGGGCGCGGGCTCGGTCGTGGCGGCGGGCGAGTCTCCGGCCGCGCAGGCTCTGCTGGGCAAGGTCGTCGCTGCGGCGGGCGGCGGGATGTACTCGCAGTACCGGCCGGTCAACGTCGCGCTGTGCCTGGAGCTCCCGGCCGGGGCGACGGCGATCGAAGGCGCAGCCTCGTTCGTGAACCCGATGACGGTGCTCGGCATGGTCGAGACCATGCGGATGGAGAATCACAGCGCGCTGGTGCATACAGCCGCAGCCTCCAACCTTGGCCAGATGCTCAGCCGGCTCTGCATCGAGCAGCAGATTCCGCTCGTGAACATCGTGCGGAAGCCAGACCAGGAAGCGATGCTCCGCGCGGCTGGTGCCGTCCACGTCTGCAATTCGACGTCCGCGGGCTTCATGGCCGAGCTGACCGGCGCGCTCAAGGCAACCGGTGCCACGCTTGCCTTCGACGCCATCGGCGGCGGCTGGCTGGCGAGCCAGATCCTGACGGGCATGGAAGCCGCCGCTAGCGCCGCCGCGGGCGGCTACAGCAGGTACGGGTCGGCCGTGCACAAGCAGGTCTATATCTACGGATCGCTTGACCGCGGCCCGACCGAGCTGACCCGCAGCTATGGCATGGCCTGGGGCATCGGCGGATGGCTGCTAACGCCGTTCCTGCAGAAGGCCGGCCTGGCGCGCGTTGCGCAGCTGCGCGACCAGGTCGCTGCCGGGCTCACGACGACGTTCGCCAGCAGCTACACAGCGCAAGTATCGCTCCCGGGCGCGCTCTCCCTCGAAGCGATCGCCGGCTACGGCCGGCAGGCGACCGGCTCGAAATACGTCATCATCCCGAGCCGCGCCGCCTAGCCCTGCTATAGCTCGTCGTCGAGGTGGACCAGGCCCGCCTCGACTGCGACAGCCCGCGGTGCGCGTCGGCCGTGCCGTTGAGGGGCCCCGGCCTGGCGGGCGGCGGCGTCCGCCATGAGCGGCGGCCGCGCGGGCGCGGCGATGTCCGGGGTGCCCGGCTGGACGAAGGCGGACGCCAGCCGCGCCGCGCCGATGTACTGGTCAGCCAGCCGGGCCAGGCATTCCTCCCGCCCGCCCGGCGGCTCGGCCTCGGCCAGGCACTTCCGGGCGAAGGCCCGCAGCAGGTCATGCAGCCGGTACCGGATCAGGCCAGTGGCGTCGACCCCGGCGATGTCAGCCAGCATCGCGTCCACCAGCTGCTCCAGCAGCTCCTCGGCGTCATCGGTGTCCGTCTCGAGCACCGCGGCCAGGTTCCACGCCGGGAAGTCCGCGGCGAGCAGGCCGAGCATGCGGAAGGCACGCTGCTCCGTCTCGGCCCGTCCGTGATAACTGAGGCCGAACGAGGCCCGGATCTCCAGATCCCGCAACAGGATGGGCCAGGTCCGGCACGTGCCTGCCGGGCCTGGCCCAGGCCGGAGATCTCAGGCGCCCGCTACTCGTCCGCGGCCAGCAGGTCGACGGTCCGCTGCATCTCCGCTTTCCTTGCGATCTACGTTTGAGATCTGGCCGAACTCACCAGGAGCCGGATGCTCCTCCACCTCCGGACTGGCCACCTTGGAAACCCTGGAAGCCAGACTCACAGCCTGTGAATGAGTCGTCGAGCTGGCCTTGAGCATTGAAATGCTTCACATGACATGGGTACGCGAGGTTTCCGTATCCTACCGGGTTAAGCGTATGGCCGCCCTCCTTCAAGAATGCGCCTAGATTGCTCGGCTGTTTGTCATATGAGACTTCATGCCCATTGATGTATATGTCGGCCGTCGGCATAGTATCGGTCGCCACTGTCAGACCATATGTCCCGTCGCAGCTGACGTCCTCTATGACATCTGTCCAGATGAACGGGGCATCCAGAGCGGTCAGAGCATAGTTGCCGCTACGTTCGGCTGTGGCGAGGCGTGAGGCATCCTGGAATACGATCTCGACGGATGACTTCCCTGCATAGTAAATCTCATCCGGAGAGATCCGATCGAAGTTGTCGTTCTCGGTGTACGGTTCTCCTAGGGAGAAGTAGTTGGTTTTGCCGGGTCCCTGGATCCTTGTGTAGCCCTGGCTCCACGAGAAAGGTGCAGAGGTGGCGGTCGCGCTTGAGATATTTTGAATGGTGCCGCCGACGCATGTTACATTGTAGGAGGGGTAGTTCACGTACTGCCTATATTGTTTCTTGGCTATAAAGTCAGATAGTGCCGTTCCGCTCAAGTCGTTCGGCGGATATGTGTTAGCTGAATTGGCCAGGAACGCGCAGAGAATCTCTGCGGCGGCAATCTTTGCTCCCACAAGATTCGCAACGCAGGATGGAACGCTGATCCGTTGAAGGTACCGGACCACTGTGTAGGACGGTGTAGTGACCACGGTGCTCGTACCTGAGGTGCTCGTACCTGAGGTGCTCGTACCTGAGGTGCTCGTACCTGAGGTGCTCGTACCTGAGGTAGTTGTTGAGGGCACACCAGGGGTGGGCACCGAGAGGGCGGCGTCGAGGGCGTTCTTCGTGTCCGGGCCAACCACGCCGTCCGGCTTAAGGCCATGCGACTGCTGGAACGCGATGACCGCTTCGTATGTCTGCGAGCCGACCGAGCCGAAGATACCGTCCACGGCCAGGTTATTATTGCCCGCAATGAAGTTCAGGTCTTCTTGCAACTGAGCCACGCATCCGCCGGTCGGATAGCCGGTGTGCAGGATCGGGCAGTCATCGAGATTTACCGGCGGGAATGATTCAGTCTTGGCGGCGAGGGCCGCTGGCCGCGCCGTGTGGCCCGAGCCGGAGCCGGGCGTGATGGCCGCCACCACGGCCAATGTCAGGCTTCCCGCCGTAATGACGGATAGGATGCGGAACTTTGCTAGTTGCATGACCGATTTCCCCTCCTGAGATTGAATAGGAACCTGATGACGCCGGACATCTCCCTATGATGCGGTGTCGATGGCCCCAGCTTTGTCTTTGAAGACCTGCCAACGCGATAAGCGGGAACGGTTCATATTGATGTCACGACCCTTGAGGCGACCGCTCCCGATCCCTTTCTTGCGCGTGAATTGCCGTCAGTCCTGGCGGTGGTGAAACGACCTGATGGCCGCGACGAAAGCAGCTCCGCAGCCAGCGACTGCGAGAACGATGCCGATAGCCGGGGAGAACTTCACGGTGGTCATATAACCAAACGGGTCCTGATTCGGCACTCCGTTGATGCCGATCAGGATGAAACCTGCGTAGAGCAGGCCTGCTAGGGAAGAAAGGCCCAAAGTCGCGATACCTGCAACGAGCCGCCCTGGCAGAGGTGCCGCGCGCAGCGCGAATCCGAGTGCCACCACGACCAGGCCGAGGACTACTGATGCAGCCCTCGCCCCCGGTTTCACGTCCACTCCCACGCTGTTGAAGGACACCCATGGCATCAGCGAGCCGAGGACGACCGCGATCCCGCCGGCCATGGCCAGCAGAGAATCCTGAGTCTTTGGCGATATGGCCGGGCGGTCTTCTACCCATAGTTGCCATCCCGGAGGCGGCTCGGGCCAGGAAGGATCGGGCTGCCAGCCGGGAGGAGCCACCCATCCGGCAGGTGCAGGCGGCCAGCCGGGAGCAGGATTGAATCGCGTTGTCCTGGCAGTCATCTTGCCCGCATCGCCCTGGGGCCCTGCCATGGTGTCAGATCGGCGGCCTTGGCCGGTCCCGCTGCTCGCCTGCCCGGCGGCGGGAGACTCCTTACCCCACTGCTTGACCCGGTCGAAGTCGTTCTCTTGAGACGTCGTCGCCATTTGCCCTCCCTGGTCTGTGGTTCCTACGACGCTGCACTTACGGGACGGGGAAGCGGATCGGTTCGCTGGATTGGCAATGTTTTTCTGGGCAGGCCCACATACTGAGAATCTGGGAAAGCCGGCCGGCACGCCGAACCGATCGGCTGGGGAACTACGTAGAACATGGGTGGGGGACTGGCTGTGTCGTGGGACGACAGCGGGGTACGCACTGGCCCTCACGAGATGGGCCTGATTGCCAAGATCGCGGCGGTCAGCGACGACGACGCGGCACGGAGGCTCTACCACAAATACCGGATGGAGCTGTTCAGGTTCGGCTTCCACGTGCTCGGCGACCAGGGGCTAGCTGAAGAGATGGTGCAAGAGACCTTCATCAAGTTCTGCCGGCAGGCAGGACGTTATGACGCCAGGCGAGGCCCGGTGCGGGCCTGGCTGTTCACGATCGCTAAATCGGCTGCCTACGACATAGCGCGGCGCCCCTCGTCCCGGCCGATGCTCCCTGTTGAGGACTTCCAGCTGCCGCCCCAGTACGACTGCGTTGATGAAGCGCTCACCGTCCTCACCGTCGACCAGGCCCTGGACAAGCTGCCGTCGATCTACGCCGAGGTGATGCGCCTGGTCCGGGACGGCTTCACTCAGTCCGAGATCGCCGGGCGCCTGGACATCCCGATCGGCACCGTCAAATCCCGGACGGCCAAGGCGGCAGGTACGCTGCGGGCCGAGCTGGCCAGCCTGCGAGGGGGCGACGATGCTGTCTGACCGGGACATCGAGCTGGCCCACCCTGAGGCCTTCGACTTCGCATTCGGCAACCTGCCGGCCGCCAAGCGGGCCAGCTTCAACCGACATCTCAGCGGCTGCAGCTACTGCCGAAGCGTCGTCGACGAGTACGGCG
This sequence comes from uncultured Actinomycetes bacterium, assembly GCA_963769715.1. Lineage (GTDB taxonomy): Bacteria > Actinomycetota > Actinomycetes > Streptosporangiales > Streptosporangiaceae > Palsa-504. The sequence goes on along the minus strand of CAVYNE010000016.1, from coordinate 79,651 downwards.
ACATCGGCCCGGTCATCAAGAACCTGCCCCCGCACGTCGAACCGCCAGCCGACCTCGAAGACCGGACGGTCGCCGCCATGGTCGCAGCGCTTACCGGGCAGAAGGCCAAGACCGGGCACCGCCCACCGCCCGCCGGCCACCGGCACCTGCCCAGACGGCGGTCCGGCCGATGGTCACCCGCCGGCCGGCATGGCGGCGTTACCGGGGCCGCCTGACCGCTGTCGTTGCCATCGCCGCTGCCGTCATCACTACCGCCATCATCCTCCCGCTCAGCTTCGGCGGGGGACGGATCACCCCGGCCCAAGCCACAGCCGTGATCCCGCTCCATGCCACCACAGCGGCCAGGCTGCACGGCTACGGAGCAGCCACCGGGCGGGCAACCGCCCGCCGAGATGCGTCGGGGAGCTGGACCATCAGCTTGACCGTGACTCACCTCAAGAGCTTCGGCGACAGCCAGTGGTACACATGCTGGTACGTAAGCCGAAACGGTCAGGTGGCGTCCGCCGGCACGTTCCAGGTGCGGGACAGCGGGAGCTGGACCTTCCCCATGACGAGCGCCGCCGACCCGCACGACTTCCGCATAATGGAGATCACGCTCGGCCCCCCGAGCAAGAACGGCGAGCTGGCAGGCCCGGTCATCCTCAGCGGCCAAACCCTGTAGCCGCCATCCGCCGCGAGGTCACGCCGCCGCCAGGCCCTGGAGATCTACTCCCGCCTCGCCCTCGCCGACGCCCAGCAGCGCTACTGACGACGTCAGTCGCAACTTCCTGGTCAGACCAGGATCGTCACGCTCGTTTGCGTCCTGTCCAACCGAAAATGGCGTGGTTCGGGCGGCTGACCTCTGGCGGCGCGGGGGCGGCGGGTGTAACGATTCCGGAATGGCTGCCCCTGAGGGTTTCGACTACGCGGTCCGAGCGGATGGCTCAGTGTCCATTTCGCACCGGGGCCGCGCCGTGACGACGGTGCGCGGCGGCGGTCATGGCCCGCTGGACCGGCCAGTACCGGCGCGGCAACGAGCGCACCGCCAAGGACCACCCGCGCAACGCCCACCGCTGACCGCCGGTGCGGGATGGGAGTGAAGACGCTCCGGCCGTATGTCAGTTGGCAACTTGCGTCATATCCGAGCAATGATCGGACAACATCGGACGCGCCCATGCAAGTTTTGCTCTATGGCGGCTGCGTTGCAGGGAGTAGCTGATCAACGGCACCTCGGTGTCCTCGGGTGGTTTGGGGTAACAGCCGGATCGACATCTTCGCCGAGGGTACCGACGGCAACCTCTGGCACAAGTGGTTCGGTTAACGCCTGCCGGGCGCGCGATCAGCCCCATCCTGCACTCGGTCATTCTGCTGAGGGCGCCCTAGCGCCTTCAGCAGGCCCGCCTGACCGTCTCGATCGGCCACCTCGCGGGTGATGCTCAGCCAGGGCTTCCAGCAGCATATAAGCAGCAGGCCCCGACCCCAGGCAGAGTGGCAAACAATGTCACTCCTGCCGGTGCCGAAGTCACGGCCCAGGCCGGCTGTGCGATTCCCCTCTGATCAGTCCCAGCTGAGTAATTCCGCCGAAGCTGTCCTCAGCTCACTGGTGGCCGACCTCAAGAGCTGGTCGGCGCTCCGAATCACCATCACCGGTTACGGCGACGATGTTGGGTCCGCCACCGGGAACTTTCACTTTTCGATTGAGCGGGCATGCGCCGTAGCAACCGTCCTTAAACTTAAGCCGGAGCCGGGTGGCTGACGGACGAGCGCCGCCGCGCTCCAAAGGGGTTCACCGGCGCTGTGAAGCCGCTCTGGTCCGGCATGACTGGATCGGGATCGTCTTCACAGGCTGGCTCCTATGACAGCATCGTCGACGCCACATACGTCGTCGTTCCCGGGGCACGCCCTTCGTCGCCGCCCCGGGCTTAGGCCCAGATCGCTCGGCAGATCAGTGAAGGCGAGCCACCGCAGGGAGACAGGCAGCCCGGCAGGACCCCGTAGGCCCAGCCAGCCGGCGGCGATCCCGCGGTCTCCCGGACCCGTCTTATCTGCGGTCCTCGTCGGCGTAGCGTTTTACCTCACTGTGCGAAGTGGACGGGGGAGCTGATGCCTATCACCGTGCCGTCGACGACGATGAGGACGAGGATGCGGCCCCCCTCGCGGGGGACAACCACGATCGCGCTGGGCGTGGCGTCCTGGGCGATGTTCAGGCCCGCCTCTCGCAGCACGGCGCTGGACTCGGTGAGCAAGCGAGCCATCTCGCCTGGCTCGGCAGTGCCGGCGTGCATGCCAGAAATGCCCGGCACCTGGTCGGGAGTAATGTCCTGCAGTTTCATGAGAATAGTTCCTCTGGTCGCGGAAAGCCTGCCGGTGCCAGGAGGGCGCGGTTGCTGCCCTTCTGTCCGGCGGGGGACGCCTATTGCCGTCTAATGGGTTAAGAGGACCGGGCGCGGCCTGTGATACACAGGCCGGCCGGGCAGGACCAGATGACACCTGTCTTTAGTAGTCTGACCCGTGTCAAGGATCTCGGGCAGTTCTTCGGGGCGTTGATCATGCAGCGGCTGCTGCGGTCTGGTAGTCGGTGAGGGCTTCGAGCGGGGTGCGGTAGCCGGGGGCGGAGAAAGCCTGGCTATGACGGCTCCGATCGGAGCCGTCATAGCCAATCGATCGTGCTTGCGCTCGTGGCACGCCGATGCGGTCAAGCAGTTCAGCGGCGTCCGGCCTGACTGAGGGCAGGCGTCGCGACGCCTGCCCTCAGCCAGCAGCCCTTCGCTGATGTCCAGCAGGCGGAAATGCCTGTCCACTGGCGGAAGCTGCGCGTTGGTCGAGGCCTATCGAAAATAGACCTCAGTAGCTACACGCGCTTCCAGCAACTCGAGCTCGGAAGAGCTGAAACCGTTGAGCAGCCGACGGTATGCCTCGACCGCCTCGACGGGATCGCATCGGACTGTGCAAACCGGCCAATCTGATCCCAGCATGATCCGCGCAGGCCCGAACGTCTCAGCGAGATTCGCGACCACGTCACTTGCAAGCTTCCAGCCGATGGGTTCCATCCGGCTTACCAGGCCGGAGAGCTTCACATAAACGTTCGGTGACCGCGCCGCCGCAATCAACCCTGCTGACCAAACCGCCAGGTCGGATTTGCGCCGGGCGCCTTTCAGCGGCGGATTGCCGCAATGATCAATTACGATGCGGAGGTCGGGATATCTTTTGGCCGCGGTCGCTACGCTCGCCCATTCCTCGGATTGGGTCAACAGATCGAGAGACAGTCGATTGTGCTGGAGAAGTCGCAATCCCGGGGCGCAGGCAGGATCGGTGAGCCAGTGCGGGCCCAGGAGGGTATGCCCGGACCAGCGGAATCCAGCCATGAGCTCGGCGCCGCGTGCATCACGAAGCGCAGCTGGCCGGTCGGAGAGTCTGGGATCAGCCAGTCCGGTCCGTCCCAGCGGCAGGACGACCGCACGAATCAGGGACGAGTCAGCGGCGGTGTCGAGCAGGAACTCGGCTTCGCTCGCGTTGCCTGAGGCCTCAACCAGAACAGCGCCCGAGAAGTCGGCCGACAGCATGAATGCGTGGTAATCAGTGACAGAGAACGGCCGGGCGAGCGCGGCCAATTCTCCCCGCATCCAGCCCATGGGCAGCAATGACTCATCCCATACGTGGTGGTGTGAATCGATCCGGTGCGGCCTTCGCCCGCTCTCGCTGTAGGGGAGGACGCCGGTTACCAAGGCCGGGAAGCTCATGCTGATCGACTCCTAGCGACGGCCGGGGCGTCGCGAGCTGGCTGGCAATGTTGGTGATGTCCGGCCGTGTCGGCCAGCTTGCTCAGTGCCAGATGCGCGAACCGCGTGGGAGGTGCTCCGAAGAGCAGGATGCCAAAACGGCCGTATATTGGTCGACTCGTGGCATCACTTCAAGGGCGCTGCAGACTATGACGACATTCGCGCCGTCCCGCCCAGCCGAATCTGCGGGGTGCAGTTCAGCGACGGGACTGCCGATATCCGCAATAGCCTCGCGGACGACTCGAAGAACGAGCGGCTCTGTCCCGGTGATGGCGTGTTTGACCTCATCGGATTTGTACGGGCACTCGACGCCATAGGGGTTACGGGGCCGTACTCGGTCGAGGTCCTGTCGACTCGCTGCCGCGCCACCGCGCCTGCGGTGGTGGCTCGGGAGGCCGCGCTCGCCACCGTAAGAATTCAGACCGCTGCTCGCGAGATTGGGTAAAATCCGTCGCCGCAGCCAGCGGCGCCTGCCACGTCCGCGGCGCCGCCCTCATGCTCAGCTAGGACCAGCTCCGCCTTCGCGCACCCAGCGAACCGCCTCCTCAGCAGCGCCCGGACCCGCCGAACTCGCCTGACGGGTCGCGGCAGGTTGCTCAAGGCAAGCACCGCAGTCCGTTCGGCTTAATGCATTTAGATATTCCGAACGGGCGGCGGTCCTGCCTATTGACGTCCCCGTCGCTGGAAGCGACTGCATCGCCGGTCCGGTGCCATCACGCCGATCGCTCCGGTCATCTGCGCCTGGCAGGCCGGCGTGGTTCTGCCGCAGACTGTCCGCTGCTGATGTCACGCTGCTGAGTTGGATCGACCCTCCTTGCGTTCAGGACATACTTCGGCACGCACACGCTCGATCAGGATGAGCGGGGGAGCATTGACCAGCTTGACCAGCCGTGCTGAGCGGTCCAGGTTTCGTCGGCGAGGGCGCCGGAGGCGGTGCGGGCCAGGATTTCGGTGATCGTGGGGGTTTGCAATGCCGTGACGGCGCCGTCGGAGCTGCCCTTCAGGGATTGCCACGAAGACCAGGGCGTCCCTGCCTTCGGGGAAAGCTGGACGGTGCGGAAGACGCTGAAGCCGAAATTTGAGTCCATGCAGAAGGCTTCGAGGCGGCCGCCGTGCTCGCCGTTGATGCCGCTGAACACGGCCGGGTCGGTGCTGCAGCCGTTCTCGGCCAGGCGGCCTGGGCCGCCCCAGCGGGTTCCGGTCCCGGGCAGCTGCCAGACGTGCAGCAGGTCACCGTCGGTGCTGCGGGCGAATGCCTCAAGCCTTCCGTCAGCGTTCGTGGCGATGCCGGGTACCCCGACGTAGCGCGACTTTCCTGGAACCTGACCCCAGCCTGCCCAGTTGCCGTTGAGGTAATAATCGTGCACGAGCAGGCGACCTGCCGTCGCGGCGAATACCTGCGGATGCCCGGTCGCATCTAGCGCCACGGCGGGCGGGCCGGTGACCGGGCCGCCCAGTGAGGTCCAGCCAGTCCAGGTGCCGCCGCCTGAGGTGTGAGACTGCGACACGTAGCCGACGTGGGCGTCGCTGAGGAGCGCGAATACCTCCAGGTGTCCGTCGGGCCAGGCGACTGCCGCCGGGCTGCTGTGGGTGATCGTCGTGCCGAGCGGTATCGGGCCCTGCCAGGACGCGCTTCCCGGCGACGTCTGCCAGATCTCGGCCACCTGCCCGGTCTCCGCCCGGGCGAACACGATCAGGCGGCCGTCTTTCGCGGTCGCGACGGCGGGGTCGGCGGTGTAAGCCGGACCGCCCGGCAACGTGGTCCAGGCGGACCAGGAGCCGTTAGTGAAGCGGGACGCGATCAGCGTGCCGTTACGTGCCCGTGCGACGACTTCGGGACTGCCGTCGGCGCCGGCCGCGGCGGCCACCCGGAATTGCTGGCCGACCGGAGGCGGCGCGGGCGGGCCGGCCAGCCCGGGTGACGAACGCGCCAGCCCGGGTGACAATCGGGCCGGCGCGGGCGGCGTCTGCGCAGAATGGCTGGTGCCAGGCACAAACGCCGCCACGGCCGCGGCCACGAGGGCCAGACCAGCTACGGCCGCCAGAATCAGGCTGGCCCTGGCGCGGCGGCCCGCGCGAACGGCTCCGCCTTCGTCGCGGCCGGCACTTGCGCCCGGGGATGGAGGCACGAAGTCAGAATCTGCAGGCCACGGCTCGCCTGGCCCGGCGTCCCGGGGCCACGGCCCGCCGGAGGGATCGCCGGCCGTCCATGGCTCAGCGAGGACCGCCTCCGGCGGCTCGGCTACTGGCGAGGACACGGTTGGTACGCTGGCCGCCGGTATGCCCGTGGCCGCCGGCAGGTCGACGGCCGCTGGCGGGCCGGCTGTGACGGGCGCGTTCGCCGCGGCCGCGTCGAGGGCTCGGGCGATCTCGTGGAAGGCGAGGCCGGCCGGATCGCGGCACAACAGGGCGTTGACGATTTCGTACAGCGAACCGTCGCCGGTGAGGTGTGGCGGATCCTCGTTGGCGATCGCAAAGAGCGCCGCCAGCGCGTCATCGCGATCATCGAAGGGACCCTGGCCGCATAGCGCCGCGTAGAGGGTGGCGCCAAGGGACCACAGGTCGGCGGCGGGCGTAGCGGGCATGCCGTTGGCTCGCTCAGGTGCCATATAGCCGGGGGCGCCGAGAACGAATCCGGTCCGGGTGATGGACGGATCGCCGGCCGTGCCCGCGATGCCGAAATCAGTCAGCACCGCCTGCCCGTCGGGCGTGATCATCACGTTGCCGGGCCTCAGGTCCCGGTGCAGGACGCCGACGACATGCCCGGCCGCGAGCGCGGCGAGCAACTGCCTGCCGATGTCGGCGACGCGATGCGGCGGGAGCGGACCCTGCTCCGCGATCAGCTCCGCCAGTGGACGGCCCTTGATGAGCTGCATCACGATGTACGGCGAGTCCTCGCCGGAAACGACGTCATAGATCGCCGCCACTCCGGGATGGCGGATCCTGGCCGCGGCTCGCGCCTCGCGGAAGGTCCGCTCGACCGCCTCGGTGTGCATGCCGGCGTCGGCGGTGGGAGTCAGCGTCAGCTTCTTCACCGCGACCTCGCGATCCAGCAGTATGTCCAGCCCGCGGTAAACGGTCGCGGTCCCGCCGCTGCCAACTGGCGCGACAAGGTGGTACCGGCCCGCGATCAGGCCGTCGTGGCTGAGAGCGGTCATGTCATGTTCCCCTAGCAGAAGCCGGGCCGGCAGCACTCTGACCTATCACCGTAAACCCGGACATATCAGCACCTGACGCACGTTCGCGCTTGTTAATACCTTGCGCATGACGTGTTCAGGTTTGATAGCGTTCAGTAGCGAGCTTGTCGCTTTACGCAGTGCAAGCTGACGCCGATGAAGTCCGCCTCATCGGCCTTGACCAGCTCTACGCCGACGGCACGTAACTCGGCGGGTTCCGTGGGTTCCAAAACGGGGCGCAGGCGGTTGATCTGCTGTTCGCCTGCGGTGATGGCAGCGCGGTTGGCAGTATCGCGGACGGATGCATTGCCTGATCTTCGTCCTGCGCCGTTCCGGAACTGGTGCATTTCCGGAACTGGTGCATTGGGTCAGGCCTGGGCGGCGGCGGGAACGCCTTCGAGGCCCTGATGGAGGCGGTCAGGCACTGCTCGCTCGGCCAGATCAGCGAGACGTTCTTCGAGGTCGGCGGCCAGTACCGGCGTAACGTGTGACGGTGTGGCGGTGTGGCGGGATGATCTCGGGCACCCGGTCGAGCTGCCCGGCCCGGCCCGGCGGGTGGTGTCTCTGGTGCCCTCGCTGACCGAGGCGGTGGCGCGGTCGGCCCCGGGCCGGCTGGTGGGGGTCACTGACTGGTGCACCCACCCGGCCGGCCTGGCCGTGACCCGGGTCCGGGGCACTAAGGCCCCGGTAGCGTCGGCGAGAGCAGCGAGTTCCTTCTTCCACAGCCGCAGCCGGTAGCCATTGGAGCCGCCCGCGTCGGCGGTGATCAGGAGCGACGCGGTACCGGGGTAAGCGATCGCGCCGACGCTGTCCCACCAGCGCCGGATGGTCTGGACGGCGAACTGGGCGGTGTCGCCGTCGCTGCCCACCGACACCCAGCCGGCGTCGGCGCCCAGGTCGTACACGCCATAGGGCACCGCCTTGCCCTGCTCGCCGGGGAAATCGTGGACATCAGCGCGGCGCGGGTCACCGGACGGGCGCCATTCGCGGCCCGCGCGGGCGTACCGGCCGATCAGCTCCTTCTTCTTCGCGTCCACGCTGATCACCGGCTCGTCGGCGGCCAGCGCCGCCGCGACGCGGCGGGCGATGTAGCGGAACTGGGCGTCGCGGTCCGGGTGCTGGCGGCCTTCCAGCGTCTTGGCGTTGCCCTGCAGGCTGTAATCCAGCGGCCCGGCCAGCAGAATCCCGAACGGGCCAGGATCGCCGCCCTGGCACCCGACCTCGTGATTGCCAACCGTGAGGAGAACCGCAAGCTGGACGTCGTCCGGCTGCGGGAGGCGGGCCTGGCCGTGTGGGTGACCGTGATCGAGTCGGTGCCGGAGGCGCTGGCGTCGTTGCGACGCCTGCTCACCGGGCCGCTGGGCCTGGACACGCCGGGCTGGCTGGCCGCCGCGGCGCGGGCCTGGGCCGGGCCCGCGCCCCGGCCCTGGTCAGACCGGCCTGGGCGCCGGGTCGCAGTGCCGGTCTGGCGTGACCCGTGGATGGTCGTCGGCGCGCGCACGTTCACCGGCGACGTGCTGACGCGGCTGGGCCTGGTCAACGTGTTCGGCGCGGGCCCGGGGCGCTACCCCCGTGTCGAGGTGGGGGAGATCCGGGCGGCCGCGCCCGAAGCGGTCCTGCTGCCTGATGAGCCCTACCCGTTCACCGCGGAAGACGGGCCGGAGGAATTCCCCGCCCAGCGCGTCGTGCTCGTCTCGGGCCGGCTGCTGACCTGGTACGGCCCCTCGCTCGCCACGGCCCGCGCCGACCTGCTCGGTGTCATCGGATAAGCGTGATCGGCTCGCACCGCACCTGGGGAAGGCGACCAAGACCGCCCGGTTCCTGGATCTGGTCACCGAACGGCATGGGTCTCTCGCCTCGATTCCCCTGTACCGCGTCGCCGGGATCAGCGCCGGCCTGGCGCCCCAGCTCGACCTGAACGCCGGCGCCGCCCGCACCGCCCTGCGCGAAGCCGTCCTGGCCGCCAGGAACGCAGACCCCCGATGATCATCAAGTTCGCCATCGCCCTGGCCATCGTGCTCAGCGTGGCGGCGTTCGCCGCGTGGGCGTTCCTGCCCGCGAGGTGCCTGCCCGGCCACCGCGCCCGGGTCTGGACTGTGGGATGCGTCGTCACGAGGCCCCGGCGCGGGGCCGGGCTGCCTGGATGGTTTCGGCGCGGTCGAGCAACGGCTGGCAGCCCAGCCGCTGGGCGATGCTGACGGCTTCGCCGATCGCGGTCTGGCCAGCCTCGTCTTCGCCTATGCATAGCAGTTGCTCGGAGTGGTCGAGCAGACCGTGGGCCAGGTGGTAGGGGGTGGAGTGCCGGCGCAGCCCGGCGAGCGCGGAGGCGAACGCCGCGCCGGCCGCGGCCGGGTCGCCGCCGGCTGGGGTGAGGCGGGCGCGGGCCAGGTCGCGTTCGGCTCGCTGCATGGGGGCCAGCTGCCCGGGCTGGTAATCGTCCAGCACGGCCAGCAGGTCGGCGGCGGTGGCGGTGTCGGCGAGCTCCCAGGCGGCGCGGGCGCCCAGCGGCCACGCCCACCGCAGGTACTCCTGGCTGATCCCCAGGGCGCCGGCGTGGTCCAAGGTGGCGCGGGCACGGCGGAGCGCGTCGGCGGGCTGGCGGCGGGCGGCGGCGGTGAACGCCTCCACCACCGCGATGAGCGCCTGGTCCTGAGGGTCTTCGCTGGCCCGCAGGTCACCCAGCCCGGCCAGGATCTCCTGGGCGGCGAGGGTGTCGCCGCGCAACGCCGCCAGCCAGGCCCGGCAGCAGGCGAGGTCTTCGAGATCGGTCAAGCCGTCAGCGTCGAGGGCCTGGGCCAGCTCGTCCTCCGCGTCGTCCCAGTCGCCGGTCATCAGCAGCGCCTGGGCCAGGTTCACGACCGCGAGCGAGAGGTCGTTGCGGGCGCCGGCCCGGCGCGAGCGGGCGGCAGCGGCGCGGGCCGCCTCCGCGCCTGCGGCGGGATCGGAGGCTGTGATCGCGTCGGACAGGCATAGCAGCGCGTACCCCAGCCGGACGGTGTCACCGGCCTGCTCGGCCAGCCGGGCGGCCTCCCGGAAATAGGAGGCCCCCTCCGGCCTCCGGCCCGCGAAAGTGTGGCAGACCCCGCGGGTGGTGAACAGGTCGGCCAGGGTGGCGTCGTCCACGGCCCGGTCCTGGCCCAGGGCCAGCGCCTCGGCGGATAGCGCGTCCGCGTCTGGTGCGCCGGCGAACACCTCCAGCGCGGCCAGCTCGCCTAGGGCGCGGACGGTGTTGGCGTCCGGGTTTTCCCGCAGCACCGTCACGGCGGTGGTGAGCTGGTCGCGCGCGTCGGCGTGCCGGCCCCGCCGGCGCAGCGCCCGCCCGGCGATGGCCTGGGCGCGGGCGGCCGAGCGGGCATCGCCGCCCCGCTGGTACAGATCTCTATCCCTTCAATTTTGCAGGTTCTGCGCCTGGTCCGTGCCCGGGTTTGACCTGGTTCGTGGTGGTTTCGGTGAGGGTGCGGGGGCGTGCCGGTCTGGCCTCATGTCCTGGATAGCTGCCAGATCGCGCGAGCCGGCGGCCGGGGTCATAGGGGCGCGGAGCGCTCGCGCAGCGACGCCGCAGGCGCCCTTGACGCCGGGTCCGGTGAGCCGATGATGGGCGCGGCCAGGGGCATGGGGATTCCGGCTTACCTCGCCCCCGGGGGCGGGGGCCGCGCGGGGAAGGGGTGGCGTACCGGGACGGCGTGGGCTGCTGCTGCAGCTCCGCTGCCACTCTCATATACGCGTGTCGGGATCGCAGTCCGGTATCCGGCAGGATGGTGCCCCTCACTCCGGGCGAGAGTCGCAGATGCGTTCACAGATCTGACGGGGATCGTTCCTGCCACGGCGAGCGTCCCGGTACGCCACCAGCTCATGGGGGGTCAGGCGGTCATCTCGGCCCAGACGAACCCGGCGAGCTCGCGGGCGACCGCGGTGATGGCCTCGCCCCGCGCTTTCCCGTGGCTGGTCAGGTGCCGGTACCTGCAGTTCAGCCGCCGCTGCGCCTTCCAGGACCGGGCCAGGGTGCCCGGGTCCGCGCCGGCCTGCCGGCGGCGCAGGGTGGCCCCGATCGCCGGGGCATGCTGGTAGGCCCAGGCCGCCTCGATCAGCGTGGTGCGGACCGGCTCCGAGCCGGCCTTGGTGATGCTGCCGCGGCGGGTCCGCTCGCCGGAGGAGTACTCCGACGGCACCAGCCCGGTGTAGGACATGAACGCGCGGGCGGCGGGGAACCGGCGCCAGTCGACGATCTCCGCGGTCAGGGTCAGCCCGCCCAGCTCGGCGATGCCGCGGTAGCAGCCCAGCCGGGCCACCGGGCCGGCCAGCGGATCGCGGCGCGCCCACGGCGCCAGCCCGGCCTCGATCGCGGCCAGCTCGGCCTCCCGGGTCGCCAGCGTGCCGCGGTAATGCGCGATCGCCGCAGCCAGCGCCGGCTCGCCGAATCGCTGCGCGTCGATCCACGCCCGGTGCGCGGCCGTCCAGTACGACCCCGTCCAGACGGACCCATGCCGCATCAGCACCGCGGTCAGCCGCTGCTGCGCCCGCTTGCGGTCATCGACCAGCGCGGCCCGCACCCGCACCAGGTCCCGCACCGCCTCCTCCGCCTGGGTCGGCACCCGGACCGCGGCGCGGCCGGCCTGCTCAACCACGGTGGCCCAGTCGGCGTTGGTAGCGGCGGCGTCTGCGGCGAGTTCCCACAGCATCGCGGCGGCGATTTGCTGCTCAACGGCAGCCTGGGTGAGCTGGGCGGCGGTGGCGTAGCTGGCGGCGGCCAGCGCCGGGGCCCCGGTGCGGTCGGCCCGCTCGGCCGCCCGGGTCAGCGCCGCGATCGCCTGGCCGCGGATTTCCCCGACATCGGGGGCGGTGGGGATGGCCTCCAGCGCGTCCAGGTAGTGGCGGGCGATCAGGTCGGTGACTTCCTCGCCGTCGCCGGGGAAGGCGGCGCGCAGGTAGGCGGCCACGGTGAGGTGGCGGGCCTTGCGGTCTCGGCGGGACAGAGTGTCGTAGGCGACCTGGCGCAGCATGTCCGGGGTGAAGCCGTAGCTGCCCTGCTCCGGCGACAGCGGGTCGGCGGACACGGCGAGCACCTCGCGGCGGACCAGGTTTGCCAGCGCCCCACGGACCGCGGGTTCGTCCTGGCCCGACACCGCGATCAGCGCCTCGGCGGGGAAGGTGGTGCCTAGTACTGCCGCGTTGGCGACCAGCCGCCGGGCGGGCGGGTCCAGGGCATCCAGGCGGCCGGCCAGCAGTGCGTGCAAGCTGTCCGGCACCTGGCGCTGGCCGACCTCGCCGACCAGCTGGTAGGAACCCTCGATCCGCTGGATGATGTTCCGGTCGATCAGCGACCGGATGGTTTCCACGGCGAACAGCGGGATGCCCTGCGCCTGGGCGGTGACCTTCGCCCGCGCCGCCTGGGGCATGCCCGGGACCAGCGCCTCCACCAGCAGATCCATCGAGGCGGGGTCGAGTGGGTCGAGCGTCAGCGTGGACCGGTTGCGCCCGACACCAAACCGGGGCCGGACTTCTGTGAGATCCGGGCGGGTGAGCACCAGCGCATAAACCGGGAGGTCCCGCACCCAGTCGATCAGATACTCCAGGAAATCCAGCAAACCGGCGTCGGCGTACTCGGCGTCTTCCACTAGCAGCACCACCGGGTGCGCCGCAGCCAGCCGCTCGAAGAACAGCCGCCACCCGGCGAACAGCTCCTCCCGCGGCAACGGGCCCCCGCCATCCGCCTCGACCGGCACACCCAGCAGGCGGCCCAGCCGCACCCCGACATACCCGCGCTCGGCCGGGTCAGCGACCCACCGGTCCAGCCCCTCTACCAGCTTGGCCGTCGCCGCCTCAGCCGCGTCCTCCTCGGCGATCGACAGCCGCTGCCGCACGATCTCGGCCAGCGCCCAGAACGCCACTCCGTCCCCGTAGGACAGGCACCGGCCCCGGTGCCACCACACCTCCGCCTTCAGGCCATCGAGGTACTTTTCGAACTCCCAGCCCAGCCGCGACTTGCCGACCCCGGCCGGCCCGGCCACCAGCACCAGCCGCGGCACCCGCCGGTCGGCCGCCGCGTGGAATAGCTCCCGGATCGTCCGCAGCTCTGCGTCCCGCCCGATCAGCGGCGCCTCCAGCCCATCCACCCGCTGGGCGCCGCCCACCCCGGCCAGCACCCGGGTCGCCCGCCACAACCGCACCGGCTCCGCCTTGCCCTTCAGCGCATGCTCGCCAGCGTCGGCGAACCCGATTGCGCTCTCCGCCAGCCGCTGCGTGGCCCCATCCACCAGCACTTCCCCTGGCCCGGCGGCGGCCTGCACCCGGGCGGCGGTGTTTACCGCATCCCCGGCCACCATCCCCTCGTCCACCGCGCCCAGCGTGACCGCCACCTCACCGGTCACCACTCCGGCCCGCGCCGCCAGCCCAGGCACGTCGGCGTCGGTCCCCAACTCGGCCACCCTGCCCACCAGGTCCAGCCCCGCGCGCACCGCCCGCTCGGTATCTCCCTCGGCGGCCACCGGGGTGCCCCACACCGCCATCACCGCATCCCCGATGAACTTCTCCACCACCCCGCCATAGCGGCCGATCACCGTCCGGGCGACATCGAAATACCGCGACAGCAGTTCCCGCACCACCTCCGGGTCCCGCGACTCCGACAGCGGCGTGAACCCCACCACATCGCAGAACAGCACCGAGCACACCCGCCGCTCAGCCACCGGGCCGACAGTCGCGCTGCCGGGCGGCACCGTGAGGGACGGCGCCGTCCCTGAGGGTGCCGGCGCCGGGTCAGATAGCTGGCGCCCGCAGGAACGGCAGAAACGGTTGCTCGGCGCGGCAGGCTCACCGCAGGCCGGGCACACCACCGCCGGAGCACCGCATTCCACGCAAAACCGATCCCCCACCGCCAGGGCCGCCCCGCACCCCCTGCACGTTACCACCAGGCAACCCTAACCCGCCGGCGCAGCAGGCCAGGCAGCCCGGCCGGTCGTCCTTCTGCGAAACAGGGTCATCGCGGCGGGCGCGGCTGCGGTCGCCGTGCACTGAGGCTGCCGGACACAGAATTGGCCGCTATGTGCATCTTAAGCAATGCGCGCGCCTGGTATTCCTCTCGCGCATACTCGGCAGGGAGAGAACACCGTAACCTGACGTTTCTGCACATGTCGTGCGATTGGTCCTCGACCTTAGCGGAGCGCACTCGCCTGATTCGGTACGGGCCGAAGCGTAAAGCGCTCGCGGTCAGCCCGGGCCGTCAGGGCTTCGGCTGGTGGTCAGCGGTGATAAAGCACACTGTCGGGATGCCTTCAGGGAACTTCCAGTCAAGAGACCCATTCTCCCAGGTGAGCGAAAACGCGACAGGTATCTGGGTGGTTGCCATGCGTGTAGCCGATGGTCCACCGGTCTCAGCGGGATCAGGCCAAGCTTTTCTGCTGTCGCCTGGCCGGGGCGCTCCCGGCAGCCTGGCTCGTTACCGCGGACGGGACAATGAGCGGCAGAACGTAGGCCGGAAGCCCCCGTGTATCGTGGCGGCTGCTGGGCCTGAAGTTCCCGGTTGAGCCTGGTGTCCTGACCGCGCTGGCCGGCCGATAGCCATCTCCTGCCGCTTGTTGTGTCAGGTGGGCATGTCATGTGCCGGGCCTGGTGAGAGCAGGAGCGCGACCGCTTGCTGCCGGGTGAGAGAGCATCCTGCGGCCAGCTCGGTCTCCCAGGCCTGTGGAGTGACGGTGGCGCGGGCCGGGGCCAGGAACCGCTCGAGCACGGCGGCCTCGGCTTGTGATATCGGCATGCCTGCCTTCTGCCGGATGGCGTCCGCGGCGCCAGCGAGGCGAGCCGCCCGCCGATGATCTCCAAGGTCCGCGGTGATGCAGGCGGACAGCTCCAGGACATTGGCAAGCAACTCGATATCCCCGGAGCTGACCACGTAGTCAAAGCTGCTGGACAGCAGGCCGCGCGCCTGTTCCGCACGGCCTGCGCGGAGGCTGACCAGCGCCAGCGATTGCCGATCGAGGGCCACGCCGAACACGTCCCCGTGGTTATCGTCAAGCTCGAGCGCCTCCTGCAGCGCCTGGCTGGCGCGGTCGAGGTCTCCCGCGGCGCTTTCCACCTGGCCCAGGTTGGTCAGGGCCGTGGCAAGCCGGGTATCGCTGCCGATCTCGCGGGAGATCTCAGCGCTTTCTTCAAGCAAGGTCCGCGCGGTGTCCAGGTGGCCCAGGAAGCGATGGGTGGCGCCAAGGCTGTTCAGCTCCCTGGCCTGTTGCTCCCGGTCGCCAAGCTCGCGCCAGATGGCCAGGCTGTGCTCGAGCGCCCGGACAGACCCGTCGAGCTCGCCTTGCTGCTGCAGCAATACGCCCAGCCAGTGCTCTAGGCGGGCCAGCGGTGCTGCGGCATCCTCGGCCGTCGCGTCGATGGCCCGCTGCAGCCACCGCCGCCCTTCAGCGGCATGGCCGTGGTGGTACCAGAGCGTGGTCATTGCCTGGACCAGCCGCAGGCCGATCGCCGCCCGTTCGCCGTCCCCGGCGAGCTCTGCGGCGGGTATTTCCAGCGACCAGGCCAGGGCGGCGCGCAGGTTGTCATGCTCGGCCTCCAGCAGGTCCAGCGCCGTCAGATGCTCTGGGCCGCCCAGCTGCTCCTCGGCTCGCTCTGCGGAGACCGTGTAATGCTCGGCGTGCCGGCGTCGGATCCCGTCCAGCTCACCGGCCCGCCGGAGCTGCTCCAGGGCGTACTGGCGGATCGTCTCGAGCATGCTCACCCGGGGTTCGCCGTCGGCGCCCTCGGTCACCGTGATCAGGCTGACGTCCAGCAGCCCGGCGGCCAGCTCCAGCGGGTCGGCCACGGCTCCTGGACTGTGATCTGCCAGGGCAACTGCCGCCAGCGCGTCCAGGTCACAGCCCCCGGCAAACACGCCCATCCGCCGGAACACTCCGGCAGGGCCGGGGGCCAGCAGGTCATAGCTCCAGGCGATGGTGCCCCGCAGGGTCTGCTGCCGGGACGGGCGTCTGGCGTCGCCCGCGGCCAGGCCAAGGCTGTCCCCGAGCCGGGCCAGCAGGGCCCGCGGGGCCAGCAGTTTGACCCGGGAGGCGGCCAGCTCGATGGCCAGCGGCAACCCGTCCAGCCGCCGGCAGATGGCCGCCACCTCCGCGGCATTGCCCGCCGTGAGGGCGAAGCCCGGCCGGACCATGGCCGCCTGCTGGGCGAACAGCCGCGTCGCGCCGCAGGCCGCCACCTCCGCCACGCCCGCCTCACCGGGCAGCCCCAGCGGCGGCACCGGCCACTCCTGCTCGCCCGGCAGGTGCAGTGGCCGCCGTGACGTCGCCAGCACCACCAGGCCGGGCGCGGCCGCCAGCAGCTCGGCCACCACCGCGCCGGCCCCGTCCAGCTGCTCCAGGTTGTCCAGCACCAGCAGCGCCCGCCGATCAGCGAGGTACTCGGTCACCGCGCCGGCGGCGGGCCCGTCACCGGCGACGTCCAAGCCGTCGGCAATGGCCTTCCACATCACCTCGGCATCGCGGACGGCCGCCAGCGCGACGAAGTAGACGCCGTGTTCGAAGGCCCGGTCCAGCGACCCGGCGGCGGCCAGCGCCAGCCGCGTCTTGCCGACACCGCCGGTACCGGTCAGCGTCACCAGCCGCAGCCCCGGCCGGGCGACTGCAGCGCGGACCTGCTCAAGATCACCGTCCCGGCCGACCAACGGCGTCGGCGGTACCGGCAGGCTGGTCTGGGCGCCCAGGCTCTTCAACGGCGGGAACCGATCCGGCAGCCCGGCGACCACCAGCTGGCAGATCCGCTCCGGAGCCTCGATGTCCTTCAGCCGGTGCCAGCCCAGATCCCGCACCGACACCCCGGCCGGCAGCCGTGGTTCCGCCAGGTGCCGTGTCGCCTCCGAGAGCACCACCTGCCCGCCGTGCGCGGCCGCCGCGATCCGCGCCGCCCGGTGCACATCCAGCCCGATATACCCATCCTCGTGCCGAGCAGGCTCCCCCGAATGCAGGCCCATCCGGACCCGGACCGCGACACCACCGGGCCAGGCATGACCCGTCAGCGCCCGCTGCGCCGCCACGCAGCACCCCGCCGCATCGGCGGCGGACTCGAAGACCACGAAGAAACTGTCGCCCTCGGTTCCCATCTCATGGCCGTGGAAAGCGCCGATCGCCGTACGCAGCACAGCGCGCTGCGCCGACAGCGCCTCGCCATACCGGTCGCCAAGACGGCCCAGCAGCGCCGTCGACCCCTCGATGTCACTGAAGAGCATCGTGACCGTCCCCGCGGGGAGCTCCTCCACCCCTCGATTATCACCACCCTGCAAGACGCCCGGCGAAAGCCCCGCACCCAAGGCGGCCCCTTCCAGCTCGCCGTCCGCCGGACCGTCCTTCTCACCAGGCCTCGTCCCGGATCTCAAACCGTTGACGGCACCACCGGCGTCGGTCGAGGATCCCGAAAACTATCGTGTTGGATCGCCCACGACATCCCTACGGCGCCGCGCTGATGATCATCTGGTGTGCCTTAGCGATGTCGCCTACGAGCCGCCTCGATGAGAGCCCGGTAGATGAACGCCAGCGCATCGTCACCGGTCATCCCCTCGATGGTCCGGTCGGACGCGAACCCGGGGCACAGTCGCACCGGGTCCGCGTCCCCCGCCCCGGTCCGCAATATCGGACATCGCGTGTCCGAGGCTGGTCATCAGGTACACCGAGTCGATACGCCGATCTACCGGGCACCCGGGCGGCGCTTCACCAGCCTGACGTTCTTATCCGCAGCGCCAGGTTACGATCCGCCGCAGCAGCGGCTACAACTCTACGATCACGGTCTGCGCCGTGCCGTCTAGCTCGATACAACGCCACGACGGGTCGCGGTGCGGGATGGAGTCAGGACCGCCGAACCTTTCGTATACGCCCACCGTGCGGAATTCCTCGGATTCCCCCCGCGGAACGTCGAGTTGCGGGAGGAAGAACCCGAACCTTTCGCCGCCGGTGTCGATTGACGTCACCAAGGCAACAGAGACAAGTGTCCCGAGCCCGGTCTGGTCCGTGGTGATCTCAGAGGCGGTGAAGCTCTTCGGGGTGGAAGGGCCGTCCCGGTAGATCAGAACCGGGATCCCCGGGGTAGCGCCGAGGGTGTAATCCACCTCGACCTGGTGATGCTTGAGCACGAACTTGTTCGCAGCCACTGTTTCCCCCATCTTTCTCAGTCTTTGAACCCGCAGCGCTCCTTGCTGCTTACCTGCACAGAGGAGCGGCAGGCTGATCTGATACACACCGGGGGACCGGCTGACTTCCTCCTGCCAGCCCACCGGTGGCGGCAGCAAGCCCCGGGTTCGTAACAGTGATCTCTACCGCCTGAGGCGGGCGGCTCCAAGCGCCGTGAGATGCGCCAAGACGGGATACACCACGTGCGCGCGCAAGACCCCGGCTGAGCTGGTAGGTAACCCCGGCCCGCAGGCCGAGGCCGCCCAGGCGGCGTCTTCCGGCCACCGCTCACCTGGCCATCTCGTCCCGGCCAGGCTGACCCCCATCGACCAGGACTACGAACACCTCCGAACCGACATGGCCACCCTGTTCAGCTACCTGGGCATCCAGCCCGGCCCAGCCGCTGCATAGCCCTCCGCGAAACCAAACTTTTGGAGATCATGGAACCTCAAGCGGCTAGGGAACCGGGGAGACCGCGATCGACTGCGGGGCGTAGGGGAGCTTCCAGATCGCGGCGGCCTTGATGTGCCCGGCTGAGGCACCGCTGAACACGACCAGCGCGCCGGTCTTGGTAAGGCCGTTTCCGGTGGACGATATGCCGTAGGCATAGTTCCCATTCGGCTGGATCGCGTCGGGCATCGCGTTGTCGGCCAACTGGAACCTGGCGCCCAGCTTGGGAGCGGTCTGCGCGCCGCTGATCACCTGCACGGCATAGGTGGTCTTGTCCTTGCTGTTGATGAACCAGTAACTGGCGTAGGCCCAGTGACCGTTCGGCGTGATCAGGATGGTGGCCCCCGCCGGGAACGGAAACGTCGTGACCCGCTCGGGCTTGGCGGTCTCGGTCTTGTACAGGTAGCCCTCGCCGTACGCGAGGGGACCCGTCGTCACGTAGAGGTACTTCCCGTTCGGCGTCACCCACGAGGCAGTGCCGCGCACGCCCAGTACGGACGACCAAACGACCTTGGGATGCCCCGTCGCGATGCCGTCTATCTGCCACAGCACGCTGGGCCATAGCGTGGTGCCGCCAGTGGCGTAGGCGTACTTCCCGTCCGGCGTGATCGCGTTGACGGCCGCGAAGTCCGTGCCGAACGACAGCGACGCGGCCAGCTTCAGCTTCCCGGTGCTGGCCCCGCTGAGCACCTTGAGGGCGGTCGTCGTCGTGGTCCCCGAGATGGCGTAGACGGAGACGTACGCGTCGGCGCCATTGGGCGTGAGGACGATGTCGTCCGGCGTGCCGCCGGGCTTCACGCTGGCGGCAACCTTCGGGTGCGCGGTGTTGACCCCGCTGATCACCTCGACGGCGGTGCCGTCGAGCACGTAGGCGTACTTGCCGTTCGGCGCGATGGCGATCCCACCCAGGCCATTCGTCGTGACAGGGAGCTTGAGCGAGACCTCCCAGGTCGGCCCGACATCGGTCACCGTGCCCGGGTCCGAGACGGAGGAACCGTCGATCAGGACCGGATACGCGCGATCCGGCGGGACCGAGGCCGCAGGCCGGGTGGCGGCGGGCCGGGCGGCCGTTACCAGCCGGGCAGGCGCAGCCGACGCCGGAACCGCAACTGAGGCCATCACCCCGGCCCCAGCCAGCGCCGCAGCCGACAGCAATGAGGTTTTCTCGTGCGCCCAGCAGAGCAGGAGGTGACACCGTGACGTAATGCCATGGTGTTTCTTCGTGTTCGTAAGCTCGTCGTCGCCTGCCGGTGGAAGTCCGGTCCGGGTAGCTGCCAGGAGGCCCGGTAGCAGGCTGGCGGTCTCGCCTGGAAACGGGCGGGGCCGGAGCCCAGCGTCAGAAGCCCTTGTGGGGGAGCGACGATGCGGTCCGTAGCATGACGCGAAGCCTGCGGCGTCGTTACTCATCCGCCTTCGGGCGGGACAAGGGAGTGCCGAGCCTCTCGAAATCGGGGCGAAGGCCATGGAAGCGGCGAAGAGCCTGGAAGCGCAGCCGTGAAGAACTCCCCGGCGTATGGGGCGCGGAACGTATCGAGGGTGGCGGCGGGAACTGGGGAGGCCCTCCCCGGCCCGGTGACCTGCGGATCATGTCACCGGAGCGTGGCGTCCTATAACCGGAGACCCCGGGAAGTGGATCGCTGGCCGGGTGGGCGTCGGAGGCGGCCGTAGTACCGGTTGAGCCGCAGGACAGCACAACCTGCGGGGAGGGAAGGGCCGCTGCTTCGTCGGTGCGCAGTGTTGTCAGGAGGGGCCCGGTGAGTGCCGGTCAGGCTAGTCCCGCCGCGCAGGGATCGGGCCGGGGTGTCCCGGCCGATCCGGTCCGTGCCTTGCAGCATGCGCTGTACCGGGCGGCCAAGGCCGATCCCGGGCGGAGATTCCACGCGCTGTATGACAAGATCCGCCGCAGGGATGTCCTGTGGCGCGCGTGGGCCGCGGTGCGCCGGAACAACGGCGCGCCGGGCATCGACAAGATCACCCTGGCCGCCGTCGAGGAGTACGGGGTCACCCGGCTGCTTGATGAGCTGGCTAGCGAGCTGGAGGAGCACCGGTACCGGCCGCTGCCTGCCCGGCGGGTCTATATTCCCAAGCCGGGCGCGCCTGCGGGCGAGCAGAGGCCGTTGTCGATTCCTCCGGTTCGTGACCGGATCGTGCAGGCCGCGGTGAAGATCGTGCTCGAGCCGGTCTTCGAGGCGGACTTCGCCCCGTGCAGTTTCGGGTTCCGCCCGAAGCGGTCGCCGCACGATGCCCTGCAGGTGCTCGTTGAGGAGTGCGCGCGGGGTCGCCGGTGGGTAGTCGAGACGGACATCGCGAGCTGCTTTTCCGCGATTCCGCACGAGAAGTTGATGCAGGCGGTGGAGGAACGCGTCTGCGACCAGCCTGTCTTGAAGCTGCTGCGCGCGATGCTGCGCGCGGGAGTGATGGAGGACGGGCAAGTGCGGCGGCCGGTCACCGGGACCCCGCAAGGCGGGGTTTTCAGCCCCGTCATGTGCAACGTCTACCTGCACCGGCTGGACCGGGCATGGGATGACGGCGATGGGGTGCTGGTCCGGTTCGCTGATGATCTGGTCGTGATGTGCTGGTCCCGCAGCCAGGCCGAGCAGGCGCTGGAGCGCCTGACGGGCCTGCTGGCCGGGCTCGGCCTGGAGCCGAAGGCGGCCAAGACCCGCATCGTGCACTTGGAGGAGGGAGGCGAGGGGTTCGACTTCCTCGGCTTTCACCACCGGCTGGTGCGCTCGCGGGGGCGGAACGGGAAGAAACCGGTGACGTTCCTGGCCCGCTGGCCCTCGGACAGGGCCATGCAGCATGCCCGTGACCGGATCAGGGAGCTGACCGGGCGGCGCAGGCTGCTGCTGTGGCCTGAGCTGATCGCGGAGGACCTGAACGGGTTCCTGCGCGGCTGGGCGGCGTACTTCAGGTACGGGCACTCCGCTCAGCGCTTCAGCAAGATCCGGCAGTACGCGCGGATGCGGCTCGCGCTGTTCATCAGCAAGAAACACCGCCGCAGCCGCGGCTTCGGGTGGCGGGTGCTGGTCGCCTTGTCACCGGATGAGTTCGGCCTGATCAGCCTGTATGGAATCGTCGTCGCACCCAGGGCCGGGAAGCCCTGGCGGGAAAAGCCGAATGCCGGCGGTGAACGGCGTCGGTGAGCCGTGTGCGGGAGAACCGCATGCACGGTTCGAGGTGGCGGGGGCTGGAAACGGAGCACCCCGGTCATGGTCACCGCAGTGAAGCGGCCCGCAGGGGAAACCCGGGGAAAAGTGGCTGCGGGACCTGGCGCCGGACAATGCCACCGCGCCAGCCCCCGACCCTACAGCGACTTTCAGCTGATCATCTTGTGCTCGAATTGCACGAGCACGAGCACTGATTTCGCGATGTCGCCGATCGTGGTCGGGCTGACCATGACCCGCTGCAGTGCCCGCCACCGCTGGGACATCAGGGCGAAGCCGCGTTCGCCCTGGTAGCGCAGGGACCGCAGGAGCGCGTTGCGGGTTTTCGTGTCCGGGTCGAGTTCCTTTCCCCCGGCCGGCTTTTCACCGGGACGTGCACGCCCGCGCCGGCCCCTTCATAGCCGGAATCGGCGAGGATGGGCAGATCCTTGAGGTAGGGCCGGGCTCACTGGCGTTCGGTTAGGGCTGGAGCCGCGTGACCTGCTGATCCGGCGCGGGCCTGCCCGGGGCGGCTTTGCCGATCACTGTTACGTAGGGTGATCGGTGGGATTTGCGGGCTGATGTCACGGTGCGTTGCCGGCCGGGCGTCTGAACGCGGCGGACCCGGGGTGGCTGCGGGCGGCGAGGGCTGCTGTGCGGGGTTCGCGGTGACACGCCGCGCCGGTTACGGGACGAATGCGGGCATATGCGGAAGCATCGGCGGTTCCTGTACCTGCCTCTTGCGAGGGGTCCGCCGATGCTTCCGGCTGCGACAGTACCCGGTGCCGCAGGCGGCGTCACGCCGCCTGATGCCGCCGCGCGGGATGGCCGGGAGCAGCGTGCGCCGCGGGACGCGGCGACGGGGCGGGCCGAGGTGATGGCGATGCCGGCGATCTGGAAGGACGCCGACGGCCGGCTGACCGGGCTGCCGGGTGCGGGCGGAGGGATCGTGGCGTGCGGGGCGCTGCCGGGCGCGGCGGCCCCCGGGCCGGCGTGGACGGCGGATCAGCTGGCGGCGGCCGGGATCGCCGGGGAGCCGCGACCGGTGCGGGAGGGGACGGGGCTGGGGCTCGCCTCGGCGGTGCTCACGCCAGCGTTGCTGGACGCGGCGCTGGCCGGGCTGCCGGGGCGGCGGTCGCGGAAGATCACGCCGCGGCTGGCGGT
This sequence comes from uncultured Actinomycetes bacterium, assembly GCA_963769715.1. Taxonomy (GTDB): domain Bacteria; phylum Actinomycetota; class Actinomycetes; order Streptosporangiales; family Streptosporangiaceae; genus Palsa-504. Next base: position 56,810 of record CAVYNE010000016.1, on the reverse strand, counting down.
GCAGATCGAGCTGGCGCGGGCGCTGATGCCCGGCACGGCTGCGGGAACGCTGCGGACGCTGGCGCAGCGGCCCCGGGAAGCCGACCCGGTATATGACCTGCCGGCGTCGTCATCGCTGTCGGACGCGGACAGTTTCCTGGGGGTCCGGCCGCTGGTGAATCTGCTGGCCGGGCTGTGCGGGCAGGTCCGGGCCGTCCCGCTGCCCGGCGTCGCGGCGGTGTGCCTGCCGGCGGCCGGGACGCCGGGCGGGCAGCGGACGGCGGTCCGGCTGCGGCCGCTGGAGGGCGGGCCGTGGTCCGGCGGCCGCTGGCACGGACTGCGGGTGCTGGCCAAGGACGGCACCGTCCGCAACGTCGCCGACCCCAAGGGCAGCGACCGCAAGGGCACGGGCGGGCAGTCCCGCAACGCCGCGCACTTCGGCCGCCCGGCCAGCACCGGCGCGCCCGCTGACCCGCAGATCCGGATGGTAGAAGTCACTGACGTGTGGTGGCGCGGCGCGGTGGCCTGGGCGGCAGGCCCGTGCGGCACCGGGGAGACCACCCTGGCCGCCTGCCTCGAGCGGGCTTACGGGCCCGGTGACCTGGACCTGGCCGACCGCGGGTTCCCCAGCCGCGAGGCCATCGCCGCCAAGATCGAGGCTGGCAGGCACTTCGCCTGGCGGGTCTCCGCGGCGTGGAACCTGCGCCGCTCGGGACGGCCGCTGCCGGACGGCACCTGGAAAGCGGCGATCACCTGGCGCGGCTGCACCTATAAGGTCCGTGTCATCGAATACCATATCAACCAGGTCTTCGATGTCCCGCCGGGTCACCCGCTGCTGACCGCCCCGCCCGCAGGACCGTCCGTCCGCATCCTGGACGCCGCCGGCGGCGACGATGACGGGGACGGCGGGCTGTGCCGGCCGCCGGATGGCACGATCCGCGTGGAAGTATCCGAGACCGTCACCATCATCACCAGCCTGATGGACACCATCGCCTACCCGGCCCGCGACATCGCCGGGCTGTACGGCATGCGGTGGGCCAGCGAGCTGGTCTACCTGGAAGAAAAGCAGACCCTCGCCGGCGGGCAGCCCGTCACCGCGGCCACCCCGGCCGGGGCCTACCGGATGGCCGCCGCCACCGTCGCCGCCCACCAGGCGCTGCGGATCGCCGGCGCCGGCATCGCCGCGGCGATCGGCGCCGAGCCCGCCCGGATCAGCGCCACCGCGCTGCGCTGCGCGGTCACCGCCAGCATCGGCGCCGGGCAAGGCGCCACCGCGAGCGCCCTGTCCGCGGCCATCGAGATCACCCGCCGCGACATCACCGCGCACCCGCTGCGGCTCGTCACCGCCTGGCGGCCCGGCCGCCACTACCCCCGCTTCACCATCAAGAAAGTCAGGGCCCGCAAGAGCAACGACGTCGTGCCCGCCGCCACCCGGCTGCACCTGCTGCCCCTGCCCGCGACGCCAGGATCGCAGCAGCCGAACGCCCCGCCGGCCGCCTGACCCGCGCACGCTCTCCCAGTCCGGCACCCGCCGCGCCGGGACACCGGCATGCCTGGCACCGCCGTAGCCCGGCCCGGCCAGCGCCTTCCCGGACACCGCTCGCCGTCATCCCGGGCATCACACACCGATCTCACGCAACGTTACAGATCAGTCGACGCACAAGCCCGCCCCGCGCCGCGAGGGTAACCACGCAACGTCACCGAACCCCCGCGCACGCCAGGATGAACCCCCGCCAGACCCACTTCCTAACCGAACGCCAGTGGGGCCGGGCTTCAGGCAGGACGAGCTCGCGGGCGGCGGTCAGATCATGGGTGCTGCCGGGCAGCACGTCCGAGACCCACAGCGGCACGCCGCCGGGCGCAGCCAGCGCCTGCACGTTCCCGGCGGGCTCATGGGCCTTGCCGGAGTACCACTTGTCGATTTCCTTCCCCTTCCTGCTGGTCTTCTTGTCCGCGCACCGGTCCGAGGAGATCAGCGTGCCGTCCAGGATCAGGTAGGGAAGCCCCTGCTCAACGGCCTTGTCCAGGGCCTCGCGCAGCGTGGGCGCCTCCGCGGCGAGGACCTCGACGGCCTCATCCTTGTACCGGTACGCGGTGGCCTGGGAGATCCCGAAACCCTGGCCCAGCCGGCGGATGTCCGGCCGGTCCCGGAACCACGCGAGGGTGAACACTGCCTGCTTCCAGCAGGTCAGGGCACGCGTCCCGTCCCGGGTACCGATCTCGCGCCGGTGAGCGGCCAGCAGCCGGGACACGAACACCGCCAGTGGCAGCGGGACGTCAAGGATGACACGATAGGACAGCACGCGGAGCCTCCGGGCCGGCGAGGGATCTTGGTCGAAACCTCTTCTACCGGGGGCTCCGCGTTTCCCCGGGGATCTCGATGCATGTCCGCGTGTCTGCCTGTATGACCGTTACGCCAGGAACGCCGGGCTCACCCTTGCTGAGAAAACCTCAATGCCGAAACTTTCCTCATGAATCCCACCCCAGTGCTCCGTTCCGGGTTCCTTCTGCCCGGAATCCTCCCACCCCAGATTCAACAGTAAGTACCTTCCCAGGGAAAGGGGCAGGAGGGTTTAGAGTTCCCATCCGTTTATGCGATATCGACCCATTTGTCCCCCAAGGACCGAGAAAAGAAGTAGACCCTTCGCAGACGCCTGAACCTGCCCGGCAGCGTCAATGCCCGCTCATGCGCGCGTTACGTGCGGTGGAAGGCCGGAGCGGCCGATTCAGGCTGACGGTTTGCTGGCTGAAGCGGCAGGCGCGCGCGTGAGCGCTTGCGCGGACAGGGCTGTGAGCCAGCCGAAGCCGGTCACGATGCTGGCTCGCTGAACAATCCGGCGAGATTGACCAGCCGGGGTGATTGATTAAGAGTAACGAGCCTGGGCAGCGAGGACGGCGCGCCGCCGGATTAGCAAGGCAGGCAAACCCGGCAAAGCAGCCATCAACATGGACCACCCGTGCTAACGACCGCATCTGCCGCTGGTGGGGCGGGCCGGCATACGCGGCGGCAGGATGACGGCAGGACGGGCGATGTTGCCGGTTTCCCGGCCCTGCGCGTGAAGCTGTTTGCTACAGCTTTCGGACGCGGGTCGCGACGAACCGGAAGCTGTCCTGCCTGGCGGGTTCGTAGTCGAACTCGACCGAGTCTCCAGCGTTCAAGGAACGGTAGCCGTCCATCTCGATTGCGCTGAAATGTACCCATGCGTCGAAGCCGTCTGGCAGGTCGGAAGAGGTAATGGCCCCCCAGCCCTTGTTCGGCTTAAAGAACTTGACCGTGCCGCGCGCCATGACAGCAGGATCGCGGGTCAGCCGCGCTGCGGCAAATGGTTTCCGGACGTGGTGACCTTAATCGATCGGTCCAGTACATGGCGGGCACGGGCCTATCAAAAACACGCACTCATCTGACGAGATGATGACGGTCAGGCTGTCCCATTGTGCGGGCGTCGTCACCTAGCCCGGTCCGTGATCCGCAGGTAGTACCCGGCTGGGTCGAGGATCCTGAAATCCTTCAGGCCCCATGGACGGTCCTGGAGGACCTCGGTGAGCGGCCATCCCGCCGCGATAACCCGATCGCGCTCGGCAATGACATCGTCAACCTCGAGCACCAGCTCTACCCCGGCAGGCGGCAGCCGGGCGGCACGGGCATCCAGGACTATCCTGCTGGCGGCTCCGATGCGCACATCGTCCCGCTGCAGCGAGACATACGGGCTCGGCTCGTTGCGCTGATCGGCGGTAAGACGGAAATGCAGGACACGCGTGTAGAAGTCAACGATGACGTCAAGATCGTCCGGAAAGATCTCGAACCGCATTGTCATCCCCACCATCAGATGGTGACATAAGGACGTCCAGTCACAGTAGAAGGTTGTCGTCGCGGGATCTGCGAGATGGGCCTTTGGTAGGGGTACGGCAGCAACTGGGTGATGGCTGCCGTCATCGTCAGGCTGCCGATGGCCGCCCGTCCGGTGGCGGTACCGGTGCTGGTCAAGCTGGTGATCAAGGGCGTGACCTCGGCGTCCCGGCTGTGGCGGGGCCGCCGCATGGCGCAGATGCTGGCCGTGCGCTGGCCGGCCGGGATACCCACGTCGTGGCCGGCGTCGCCTGCGCTGGGAAAGAACTGAAGGGACTTCCGCGGCCGCTCTCACGTGCCTGTGGTGCGGCCCGTTCAGTATCCGGCACGACCGCGCTGGGACTACTCCGGCGGCAGGGTGTCCGCCCGTGGTCCGCGCGCCGGACGGTCACGGGATGATCCTGATCGAGAGGTGCGTTGACATAGAGGATACGACATATCGTGTTTTCGGTAGGCCTGGACCCTTGAAGAGCTCCGGGCCTTGAGAGGTGAGCGTGATGACCGGTTGGTACGCGGAGCGGACGCCGGACAGGTCGGCCAAGGCCGTGATCGCCGTGACGCTGCTAGCGCTGCTGCTGGTGGCGGCCGTGCCGGTGGCCCTGCTGGCCGGAGTGGTCATGATGATGCTGGGACACGTCGTCGGCGGGCTCGCGCTGTCCGGCGGCTCGATCCTCGCCGCCGCCGTAGCTGTCGCGGTCGCGGGCATGAGCGGGATGCGGCACCTGCGCAAGCTGCTCTCCGGGCGCAGCTTCCGTGTCGTGCAACTGGACGGCAGCCAGTACAGCGACGTCGCAGAGCCAAAGGGCAGCGACTACACCGACGTCGTGCAGCTGGACCGCAGCCAGTACACCGAAGTCCGCTGACCTGACCCTCCCCGCTGTTGCGTGTATTTCGGGCCGGATATCCGGCGGCGGATTCAGCTGGTGGCCGCACCGGTGAACTGACCCGGGTCCTGGCCATTGGCGCGGGCCGCTGGCATGCCGTGGGTGGAGTTCGCCGGTGAGCGTGCGCGGTACGTCGCCCGAGGAAGACCGGCCGTCAGCTGGCTGATCTTGACACAGTGTTGTTGGCAGCGTCATTACTCAGTGCGGGTGGCCGGCAGCTCAGATCCCCTGTGTTGTGAGCCTGGGTGATCGTATAGTGACTGCCATGTCGGCCGCGCTGCCCACCCCGGACGGGCCCGGCGTGCCGGTAACCTCGGTGGCCGGGGCGATAGCTCGCATGGAGGCAATCGGGACGGCGCTTCCCGCCGGAGATGGGCTCGCGTGTTTCAACCGCATGTACCTGAACGTCACCAGCCAGGTGAACAGCCAGCTCGGACAGGGCTTTTACGCCGATCCCGCGTTCATGACGCAACTGGACGTGACATTTGCCAACCTGTACTTCGCCGCGGCGGACATGGCGGGTAACCCGGCGGCTGTGCCGGTGGCCTGGCGGCCGCTGGTGGAGCGGCGCGCCGCGGTGGGGATCGAATCGATCCAGTTCGCGCTGGCGGGCATGAATGCCCATATCAACCACGACCTGCCGGTGGCCATGGTCAGTACCTGCGCAGCCCTGGCCACCTCACCGGATGCTGGCCAGCACTTCGCTGACTACCAGAAAGTGGACCAGTTGCTGGACGCCGCTGAGCAGTCCATCCGGCAGTCCTTTGAAACCGCCGCCGAACTGGCCGTTGATCATCATCTGAGCGCGGTGGCCACCTTGACCTGCAACTGGACTATTAACAGCGCCCGGGACCTGGCGTGGAATAACGCCCGGCTGCTGTGGGCAGTGCGCGATGATCCGCTCGCGCGCGGGCTCTTCCTGGACAGCCTGGCCGCCTCGACAGCCCTGGCAAGCCGGATGCTGCTGGTGGCGGTCTGAGACCGCCGGCGGGAGCACTCCTGATCAACCGGGACTCTGGCGCCGCCCCGTTCCGGGAACCGATGACCTTTCTCCGATATCGAGGGATTGCTGTCAGACTAGGCTGATGGTGGAGGTATTGTGCCCGGTCGTGATCGGCAGGGACGCCGAGCTGGAGGCGGTCGACGCGGCGCTGACGGCCGCTGTGGCCGGGCACGGCGGGTGTGTAGTTATCACCGGGGAGCCGGGGATCGGCAAGTCGCGGCTGGCCCTGGAGACGGCCAGCCGGGCGGCCAGCCGTGGCATCCGAGTCGTTACCAGCCGGGCGGTGCCGCAGTCAGCGACCGCTGCTTACCGGCCGCTAACGGACGCGCTTGTGCAGCTCCTCCGGGACCGGGCCGTTCCCGATGACGCGACGATGGAGCCCTGGCTGCCCGCGCTGAGCGCGCTGCTGCCGGGGATGGCTGGCCGCGCTCCGGCGAGTGGAGAGGTCTCACCTGGGATCCGCGGTGAGGCGCTGATCCAGCTTCTTCGGCGCCTCGCGCCGCAGGGCCTGGTCATAGTGCTAGAGGACCTGCACTGGGCAGACCCGGACACCGTGGCCCTGATGGAGTACCTCGGCGAGCACCTTGATGGCGAGTCGTTGCTGTGCGTACTCACCCTGCGCGCCAACCGGCCGTCGGTCGCACTGGAAGTGGCCCGCCGGCAGCGGGGCCGACCCGGCGTACTTCACCTCAGTCTTGACCGGCTCAGCGATGAGGACATGGCGCGCATGGTCCATGCCTGTATCCCGGGAGCAGAGGTGGAACTCCTGCGCCGGGTGCAGGCCTCCGCCGAAGGAGTACCGCTGCTAGTGGAAGATCTGCTGGCATCGCCCGGGCTGCCGGAGTCGTTCACCGACACGGTCCGCGAGCGCCTGGCGGGGTTCAGCGAACCGCAGCGACCGGTGATCGAGGCTGCTGCCATCCTCGGCCGCCACTTCGACTGGGAACTGCTCCCCGCCGTTAGCGGCCAGACTGCGGCCCTGGTGGCGGAGGCGCTCGGGCTCGCTGTCGAGCAACTGCTGGTGAGCGCCGACGGCACGGCCTTCCGCTTTCGGCACGCGCTGACCCGCGAAGCGGTGCTCGATACCATGCTGCCACCCCGTCAGCTGGCCCTGGCCTCGGCGGCGCTCGCCGTTCTGGACGCCGCACACCCGCGCCTGGAAGGCGGCCTGCGCGAGCTGGCCGTCGAGCTGGCGAACCGTGCCGGGGACCGCCGCCGGGCCGGAACGCTGCTGAGCGAGTCCGGGGGCCAGGCGCTGGCCTGGGGGGCGCTGGCCACCGCGATCGGTACCCTACGGCGTGCTGCTGACCTCCTCGAAGGCACTCCCGAGCGGGAACAGGCGGAACTTCTGCTGGTCGAAGCGCTGGCCCTGGCCGGGAGGGTTGAGGAGGCAGCCGCGGCCGGCGGCCATCTCATCACCCGGCTCGGGACCGAGGCGGCGGAACTCCGGACGGAGGTTCACCTCCGCCTCAGCCAGGCGGCGGTGGGCGCCTCACGGTGGGAGATGGCCCGTCACCACCTCGGCGCCGCCCGGCGCCTGGCCGGAACTGCCCCATTGGCTGGCGTGCGCGCCCGAATGGGCGTCATCGATGCCGAGGTGGCCTTCGCCGCCGATGACCTCGACGAGGCCCGGCTTTTCGCCGAGGATGTCCTCGCCGCCGAGGGCAGTGCTCCGGATGTCCGCTGTCACGCGCTGGAGCTCATCGGCCGGAGCCACCGGCTGCGTGATCTCAGCGCCGCCCGCGCGGCGTTCGAGAGCGCGCTGGTCACCGCGGAGACCGCCGGCCTGCCGTTGTGGCGGCTGCGCGCCCTGCACGAGCTGGGCACCATCGACCTACTTGATCACGCCGGAGTGGAGCGGTTGTCCGAGGCGCGGCGCGCTGCCGAGCAGATGGGTGCGCTGAGTACCGTGGCGATTCTGGATCTCCAGCTAGCCGCGGGCTTCACCTGCCGCTGGGAACTGGACAAGTGTGATGCCCACGCGCAGGCCGCCGTCGGCCTCGCCGAGCGGCTCGGCCTGGACCAGGTCCGGGCCAAGGCGCTGGCGGTACTTACCGGCAGCGCCAGCATGCGCGCCGACGCCGGGCAGACAGAGCGCTACGCCGCCCGCGCCATCGCGGCCGCTCCGGACGACCAGATGGTCGAGGGCATCTGCTGGGCCAGCCGGGGAGCAGTGGTTCTGCTCGGTGGCGATGCCGCGGCGGCCGTGGAACCCTACGCCCGGGGGATGGCGATCCTGGCCCGCCTCCCGCATGCCGAACCCGCGGGGCTTCGGGCGCTATGGCCGCTGCTCCTGGCCTCACTCGGTGATCACCGGGCGGCACGGGCGATCGAGGATGCCCGCCGGCTGGGCGTCGGCGCCATCCGCCACAACCGGAGCCTTATCGGCTATGCCGAGGCGGTTCTGGCCGGGCGAGCCGGGCAGCGGCAGCGGGCCAACGAACTGGCGGCGGGCTGCGACGTTGGCTTCACGAACTGCGAGGCCTGGGGTGAGCTGACGAGGTTCTGCGCCGCCCCCGCTGCTCTCGCCGACGGATGGGGCGACCCGCTTCGCTGGCTGGCCGAGGCCGAGGCAGGATTTGATCGCCGGGACCTGCCCCACCTGGCCGAGCGCTGCCGCGAACTGCTCAAGGAGTCGCAGCCCAATCCCTGGGTGGCGGCGGGAATCACCGCCAGGGAGGCGGACGTGCTGCGCCTCGTCGCAGGTGGGCTGGCCAACAAGCAGATCGCAGCGTGGCTGCATCTGTCGCCGCGGACCGTGGAGAAGCACGTCGAGAGCCTGCTGCGCAAGACCGGCGCTCGCTCCCGAACTGGCCTGGTGGCGGCCGCATCACAGGCCGCAGCCCGCGACTCTCGGCGGGCGTTACCTCCCTCGGCCACTACGTAGTCCCGGCTGGCATCTACGTGTTATTCCCGATGTGACGGCAGGCGGTCGGCTTGCATGCTGGCCTGGCAAGCCAGGGGAAGGCAACACCGGATGCTCGAGGCTACGAAACTAATGGTGGCAGTCAAGAACATCGAGACGCCCGATGAGCGGCACGCGTTCGAACACGCCTCGCTCAACGTGGTCAACCTGCCCGGCGTCACGATCGCCCGCACTGTGTATCAGCCCGGTTGGAAGTGGTCGACCGACGTCAAGCCGATCGTCGGCACTGAAGCCTGCCAGGCGGCCCACACCGGCTATATCATCTCCGGCCGTCTCCACGCCCGCATGGACGACGGCCGCGAATACGACTTCGGCCCGGGTGACGCGCACGTGGTGTCGGCCGGTCACGACGCCTGGGTGGAGGGGGACGAGCCGTGCGTCGCGCTTGACCTCGCTTTCACCGGACGTGCACTAGCCGGGCACGCCGGCCGCTGCCCCTGCGGGATTGAGTTCCGAGTCGCTAGCGACGACCAGTTCGGCCAGCTTGTCGCCGCCATCCGCGAGCACGCGCGCAGTTCCCACGGGCACGAGCTCACTACCCAGCAGGTGCTCGCCGAGGTGATGGCATGATCGGCTCCGACCTGGAGGGCGCCGACCTGGCCACTGGAAGATCACGCAGTACATGTACTAGCAGTTGCCGGAGCAGTCGAGGGGGCTGCTCCGGCATCTAGCGAGTCCGCCACCCGGATTCGGGCACGTTCCGCATCCGCTTGCGGTCGCCGAGCGCGACGCAGGCGCCGGCGGTCACGTCGATCTACCTGCCCGTACAGGGGCCGTGCAGGTAGACGTCGGCGTAGCTGGAGCCGTCCGTGTGCCTGCTCTTGGTTACGCCGTGACGGCCGGCCCGCTCAGGGTGGTCTGGTGTTCGAGCTTCGCGCCGATGTCGGCGCGTAGTGTCACCTTGGAGACCTTCCCGACCTGGGTGCGCGGCAGCGCGTCGATGAGTTCGAGACGTTCGGGCCACTTGTACTTGGCCAGGCCCTCAGCCTCCAGGTACGCGCAGATGCCGGCGAGTGTGGGCGGGTTCTGCGGGTCCCGGGGCACGACGTAGGCGCAGCCGCGCTCGCCCAGTCTGCGGTCGGGCATGCCGACCAGGGCGATCTCGGCCACGGCGGGGTGACCCGCGACCAGGGTCTCGACCTCCTCGGCGTTGACCTTCTCGCCGCCGCGGTCGATGAGGTCCTTGACGCGGCCCTCGATCGAGTAGCTCAGCGTCCCGGCGTACCTGCGGGCCCGCACGAGGTCGCCGGAACGGTAGAAGCCCTCGGCGGTGAAGGCCTCGCGGTCGCGGTCCGGCGCGGCGAGGTACCCGCGGATGGTGTAAGGCCCGCGAGCGGCCAGCTCCCCGGTCTCCCCCTCGGCGACCTCGACCTCGGTCCCGGGCCGGAACACCCGGACTTCGTTGAGGGGCGAGATCGGGACACCGACGGTCTCGGCCCGCAGGCCGGCGGGCGCATCGAGCGGGGTGAACAGGAAGAGCCCCTCGCTCATGCCGAAGGCCTGGGTGACGTGGACGCCTCGTCCGGTCAGCTCGTCGAAGACCGGGCGGGGGACGCGCGCGGCGGTCAGCACCCAGGTGCCGAGCCGGGCGACGGCGGCGTCGAACGCCGGGTGCGACAGGTATTCCAGGGCCAGTCCCGGCGGGCTCATGGTCCACGTGGCACCGTGCTGCGCCATCAGCGGGAGCATGACGTCAGCGGCGGGAGTCGCGAGGAGCAGTGCGGCGCCGGCGCCGTGGGCGGCGTGCAGGCCGTTGGCGAGCGCTGCGTTGTGCGCGAGCGGGAGCCCGAAGGCGAGCACGCTTTGCTCCGTGTGGCCCCACCAGCTGGCGGTCAGGTCGGCGTTGCAGCGGTATTCGGCGTGCAGCCGGGGGATGATCTTCGGTGTCCCGGTGGTGCCGCCCGAGAGCTGCAGCACGGCCGGCCCGCAGACGTCGAGCGATTCCGCGATCTGGAGCAGTTCGGCGTGTTCGGTGTCGCTGATCTGATGGTCCTGCAGGTCCTCGATTCGCAGGCCTGGCGTGTCCGGCGCCGCGCCCACGGTTATGAGCTGCCGCATCGCGGGCAGCCGGCGGCCACCTGCTGCGCCAGCCCGGCCAGGTCGAAGCCGGGGAAATCGGCTTGGACGAGGTGGGCTACGGCGCCGGACTTCCGGCCGACCTGCTCGATCTCCAGGCGGCGGTGGATGGCGAGCGTGCAGACCGGGATCAGGCCCGCCTTGAGCAGTCCGTACCAGGCGACGACCGCCGTGGCGGAGTTGGCCAGCTGCAGCAGCACACGTTCCCCCGGTAGCAGACCGGAGCTCAGCAGCCTGGCGGCCACGGCATCCGAGCGGGCGTCGAGTTCGCGATAGGTGAGCCGCGTGTCCGGCGTGATCAGCGCCGTGCGCTCGGCGTAGGTGGTGGCGGCCTGGCGGAAGGCGGCGGGGAGGGAGCGCGGGCCCCAGGTCCCGGTCGCCGTGTACCGGTCCACCGCGGCCGCGGGGTGCGGGACGACCCCGGGCAAGGCCGTGGTCTGCGGAGCAGAGCCCTCGGTGGCGCCGCCGGTGACGCTGTTCCCGGCCTCGCCGCGGTGGAGCGAGTTCATGTCCTGGTACCTCGTGCCTTCGTGATTCGGTGAAGTCAGCCTGCCATCGCGACGAGATCGGCGCGGCCCGCCACGATCGCGTCGACGAGATCGTCGACGTGGCCGGCGGCGGCGCCGACCACCGTGAACAACTTGGTCTGGCGACGGATCCGCTCGGCGAGCGCGAGCCGGTCGAGCAGCGCCGGACGGCCCGGTCGTCCCTCCAGCCGGACCCCGTCCGCGCCGGCCTCGGCGAGTGCGAAGCAGCGGCCGAGCACCTCGTCCGCCGCCGGCGACCAGGGATCATCGACATCGGTGCCCAGCACCGCCGCCAGGGCCTCGTCCGGATAGGCCGCGCGCAGGGCGGTGACCGCGAACGGCTCACCCTGCACCTCGCGGTAGCCCGCCTGCCCGTCTTCAGCCAGGACGCGGCCGCTCGCGCGCAGCGCTGCCCCTTCGTAGGGCCGGTTCAGGACCCAGGTCCGGACGTCGGTGAGCTCGTCGTCGGCGGGTGCCACGCCGGCGAACGCCGCGAGGCCGGCTCGCAGCAGGCCGGGGTCGCTCCCGGCGAGGCGCGAGGCGGACACCACCCCGCCCCGGCTGAGATAGGCCAGCATCAACTGCGGTGCGGGGAGGTCCAGGCGGTGCCCGATGGAGTCCCACCAGCGCTGGCTGCGCACGGCTGCGTCTTGCAGTGCCTCGACGCGAGGACGGCGGATTTCCTCGTACCGTCGCAGCGCACCAGCCAGCGCCGGTTCCCCGCCGGTGGTGAGGCTGCCGGCCAGGACGACGGCGTCCTCGAGCGCCATCTTCGTCCCTGAGCCCACCGAGTAGTGCGCGGTGTGGGCCGCGTCCCCGATGAGCACCACGTTCTCGTGGTGCCACCGGGGCAGGGACACGGTCCGGAAGCGCATCCAGCGTGAGCGGTTGCCGAGCAGTTCGGCCCCCCCGAGCGCGCCGGCGAAGGCCTTCTGCAGGTAGTCGAGGCTGAAGGCGTCGGACTCGGTCGGCGGCGTGCGCTCGGTCGCGATGTCCATCCCCGCGCGACGCCAGGTCCCGGCATCGGCCTCGACCCCGAGGGTACTGCGCTCCTCGGCGTAGGGGTAGCCGTGGATGGTGAACAGGCCGTGCTCGGTGCGTACCGGCACGAACAGGTTCGACCGCAGCCGGGTCGCGCAGCCGAGCCACATGAACACCCCGCGGCCCGGGATGACGTGACCGCCCAGGTGCTCAGCGAGCTCGGCGCGGGTCCTGCTGCCCGCGCCGTCCGCGGCGATCACCAGGTCGGCATCCCGCACGTCGCCGAGATTGCGCTCCACCCCGAGATCCACCTCGACGCCGGCCCGGACCGCCTCGTCGAGGAGGACGGCGAGCAGCCGGGACCGCGCGATCGCGATGCCTCCGCCGGTGCCTTTCGCCCGGACCGGGACTCCGTCGATCAGCATCTCCTGCGGCGGCATCGGCACCGAGGCCGCCACGAGGCGGTCGAATGTCGCCCGTTCCGCCTCGGCCACCGCGCGCAGCGTGCGGGCGGTGAACGCCACCCCGAAGCCGAAAGTCTCGTCGGGCACCGACCGCTCGCTGACGCGCACGCGGGCGTGCGGTATCCGCTCCTTGATCAGCCGCGCGGCGAACAGGCCCGCCGGGCCCCCGCCGATGACCTCGACACGTCTCAGTCGCATGGAGGCACGATAAGCACTAACCGACTGATTCGTCAAGTTTACGACTCACTAGTTGACATGCGGGTGGTACGGGGGCAGACTCGGCAGCACAGCAGACAGGAAGGAAACGACTGATGACTTCCCCGACGGCGCAGGTGCGCGAGCAGGAGGCCGGCCCGGGAGGCACCGCCGGCCACCCGGTGCGCGGCATCAACCACATGGCGTTCCCGACGTTCGACCCGGCGGGCACCATCGGTTTCTACCGAGATATCCTCGGCTTGCCGCTTGTGCAGACGATGCAGGTCAAGGCGTGGGGGCCGGAGTACCAGCGCGACTTCGTGCACTTCTTCTTCGACATCGGCAACGCCGACTGCCTGGCCTTCTTCTACTACTTCGGCCAGGAGCCCTACCGCGACGAGAACCTCCCGCCCCTGCTTGATCTCGGCCAGCACGTCGCGCTCCACGTGGACACCCTCGAGGACCTCGACGGGCTCGCCAAGCGCATCGAGGACGCCGGGCTAAAGATCGACATGCGCGTCATGCACGAGACGGTCGAGTCGATCTACGTCCGCGACCCCAACGACATCCTCATCGAGATCGCCCGTCCGCTGCGGGATCTGACCGCGGCCGACGCGGTGGACGCCGAGGTGACCGCCCAGGCTCTGCTCGACGTCCTGGCCAGTGACGGCGAGCCGACCCTCGACGCGCTGTGGGCCCGCAAGGCCGAGCTCATCGCCTCCCGGGTCCCGGCCTGACAAGGAGAACCATGACCACCCTGTACTTTCTCGACGCCGCCGAGTTCACCGACGTCTCCGCCGTGGCCGCGGCGCAGCCGGGCGCCCGGGTGGAGCGACTCCCGGGCTACGTCACGGTCACCTCGGACGGCCCGCTCGTCATCGACCGCCGCGCCACGGGGGTCCGGCACGCGGTCTGGTACAGCGCGCTCGCCGCCGTCGGCCACGGCCGCGTCGTCCGGTACGACAAGGACGCCCTGAAGGTGGAGCCGGACCCATGACCCCCGTGACCCGCACCGTGACGGCACCGGACACCGAGCGGCTCGGCGGCCACCGGCACCCCGAACCGGCCCCGATCCCGGCCGGCACCGAGATCAGCCTGCATCGCGTCCCGACGATCGACGGCGCCGCCGTCAACGGCACCTTGTTCCACCCGCCGGGCGCGGCCACGTGCGTGACCGTGACCCACCCCCGACTCGACATGAGCGGCCACCCGATGATCGGCCTCCTGCTCGGGGCCGGAGTCGCGGTGTGGAGCCAGGGGATGCGGGCGGTCGGGACGGACCACACCCTGGTCCACGAACAGGCCCTGCTGGACGTCGCCGCGGGGTACGCGATCCCCCGCGGGCGCTACGACCGGCTCGTCGCGCTCGGGCACTCCGGCGGAGGGACCCTCAACGCGTTCTACCTCTGGCAGGCCACCGCCGCGCCGCAGGACCGGATCGCGCGGACCCCGGCCGGCCGGCTGGCGAGGCTCGCTGAGGCCCAGATGCCGGTGCCCGACGGCGTGGTCTTCCTGGCCGCCCACCCGGGCCAGGGCGAGGTGATGCTGCACGGCATCGACCCGAGCGTGATCGACGAGGCGGATCCGCTGGCCGCCGATCCCGGGCTGGACCTGTTCGATCCCGGCAACGGGTTCCGCGAGCCGCCGGAGAGCTCGAGCTACACCCCGGAGTTCCTGGCCCGGTACCGGGCGGCTCAGCGGGAGCGCATCCTCCGCCTCGACAACCTCGCCCGGCACTGGGTCGCAGGCCGGGAGGAGGCCCGGGCGCGGTTCAAGCAGACCGGTGACGTCGCCGACAGGCGCGCGGCGCTCGCCCCGCGCTTCCTCATCGTCAACCGCACCGAGGCCGACCCGCGCTACGTGGATCTCTCCCTCGACCCCAACGACCGTCCCTACGGCTCGCTGCACGGCCCGTACCCGCACCTGATCAACTACGGCACCGTCGGGTTCGGCCGCATCACCAGCCCGGACGCTTGGCTGTCGACCTGGTTCTGGCCTGTCGACGAACGCCTCCTTCGCCAAGGCCGCGCCGCACGTCACGGTGCCCACGCTGTACCTGGAGTTCTCCGGCGACCAGACCCTCCTGCCCGCCGACGCCGACAAGCTCTACCACGCGATCGGTACCCCGGACAAGGAGCGGAGTGTCATCCCCGGGCTCCACTTCGGCGCCGCCCTACCCGGCCACCGCCCGGGCATCGAACTGGCCGCGGCCGCGATCCTCGACTGGCTCTAACTCGTCATACACCCACTATCTGCAGAGGACAGCTCATGCGCACGGACATCGACGTCCGCACCCCAGCCGGGTTGCGGGTCACCGGGATCGCGACCGGACCCGGCACCCCGGACACTCCGCTGCTGGCGTGCCTGCCCGGAGGCAGCTACACCGCCCGCTACTTCGACGTCCCCGGGTTCTCCCTGCTCGGCGTCGCCGAGGCGAACGGATTCACCGCGATCGCCCTCGACCGGCCCGGCTACGGCGGCAGCGATCCCCTCCCCGCCGGCCAGCGGACGTTCGCCCGCAACGCCGAGGTCCTCGACGAGGCCATCGCCGCCCTGTGGGCCCAATACGGGGCGGGCCACCCGGGAGTCGTCATGATCTCCCACTCCATCGGCGCGGCGGTCGCGGTCCACATCGCCGCGCGCCAGCCCGCATGGCCCCTGCTCGGGATCGCGCTGCACGGGGTCAACACCGTCTCCCCCGACCACGTCGCAGGCGCCTGGCACTCGATGCCGCCCGGCGTCCCGGTGCAGTTCAGCCCCGAGCAGCGCCGGATGTTCATGTACGGACCGGACGGAACCTTCGCCCCCGACGCCGTCGACCGCGCCGAGATCTCCGCGGCCGCCTGCCCGATCGAGGAACTGCTCGAGATCGTGGGCGAGTGGCCGCGCACCGCGGCGGACCTCGCCGGACAGGTCCGGGTACCGGTCCACTACGTGCTCGCCGAGCACGAGGCCCTCTGGAACGCCGGCCAGAGCCGGGTCGACGCGTTCGCCGGGATGTTCACCTCCGCGCCCCGCGTGGATGCCGCCCTGGCCCGCGGCGCCGGCCACAACATCGACCACCACCACCTCGGCCGGGCCCTGCACCTGCAGCAGCTCGCCTTCGCCCTGACCTGCATCCCCGTGCCGGTCCCGGCCTGACACGCGGTCCCCGCGACGCCTACCATCACGCCATGGCCTCTTCGCCTCTCCGGAACCCCCGCGCGGTGACCGCTGCAGCCGGCCACAAGGCCGGCGGGGCCCCGGCTCGCGCGACGCGGACGCGCACGTCGTCCTCGCGCCGCGAGCTGGTCATGTCGGAGATCCTCGAGCACGCCACCCGGCTCTTCGCCGAGCGCGGATACGACGGGACCACGCTGCAGGACATCGCCGATGCCATCGGGATCACCAGGCCGGGGCTCTACCACTACATCAGCAGCAAGGAACAGCTGCTCGCCGCGCTCGTCCAGGACGTCAGCGAGAACACCGCGCATATCGTCCGCGCGGTCCGGCTCCGCACCGACCTCAGCTCCGCCGGGAAGCTGCGGACCGTGGTCCGTGCGCTGGTGCTCCAGCGTGCCGGAGCACCAGAGCGCTTCCGGGTCCTCGATCGCACCGAGGCCGCGCTCCCGGAAGAAGTAGCCGCCCTGCACCTCAGGGCACGCCGGGACGTCCTCGCCGAGATGCGGACCATCATCGAGGAAGGCGTGTCGAGGGGAGAGTTCCGTCCCCGCGACGAGCGGCTGGCGGCGCTGTCGGTCATCGGCATGTGCAACTGGGTCGCGTGGTGGTTCCACCCAGGCCCCAGCCATCCCGCCGAACCGGTGGCCGACCAGCTCGCCCAGAACGCCGTCGACATGCTCGCCTACCCCGAAGGCACCGGACCACCGGCCACCGCGCCGCACCGCGCCCTGCAGACGGTCCGGGAGAACCTCGACTACCTCGAGCGCTTCCTCGGCCCAGACTCCGCTCACGACCCGGACTCGACACCGCCCAGCTGAGGCACAGGGTCCTTCTCGCCCGGCTCGGGGCTTACTCGTGCCGGTCAGCAGCGCGTCCTCGCGCCCCCGCCGGGACTAGGAAATGCTGTGCACGGCCGCGGCGACCGGGCTGTCTCCGCCGGTCAGCTCGAGGGTCTGGTGCCGGGTACCGGGTGCGTCGAGCAGGGCCGCGATGACCGCGGCGACGTCGGCGCGGGGGACCGTGCCGCCGGGGACCGGCGGGGATGCGAGCCGGATCCTGCCCGTAGCAGGAGCGTCGGTCAGGCCGCCCGGGCGCAGGATGGTCCAGTCCAGGTCCCGGGCGCGCAGATCGGCCTCGGCGGCGGTCTTAGCCGTGATGTAGGCAGCCCAGACCTCATCACTGCCGGGCCGCGGCGGCGCGCCGGCTCCCATCGAGGAGACCTGCACGAACCTGCGGACCCCGGCCCGCTCGGCGGCGTCAGCCATCAGCACGCAGGCCGCCCGGTCGACGGAGTCCTTACGCGGGGCGCCGCTGCCCGCACCAGCGCCGGCCGCGAATACCACCGCGTCAGCCCCGGACAGCAGCACCGCGACATCACCGGCCGAGGCTGCCTCCAGGTCGCAGACGACGGCTTCGGCGCCGGCCATCTGTACCTCGGCGACGTGGGCCGGGTTCCTGATCAGCCCTACGGCCTGGTCGCCGCGCTCGGCTAGCAGGCGCTCCAGCAGGAGCGCGACCTTCCCGTGCCCGCCGGCGATCACGATGCGCATGCCGCCAGCCTACTGAGGAGGATCATCGGTCCAAGCAACGACGCCGCCCGCGGGCCAACGGCCGGGCGTGGCCGTCAGCCTGGCGGTGCCCGTGCATCACAAGCTGGAGGCCGTCGCCCTGGCGGTGCCCGCGGCCGGCGGTGCGATCATCGCGTTCGGCGTCGTCGCGTACCTCCTCGACGACGGTGACCTGAGGGTCGTCCTGGCGTGGGGGCGGCGGGTAGCCAGGCTGCGCTCGTAACGGCGTCCGACCCCCGAGGCGCCGGGCTTGGCGAGGATGCCGTAGGTGTGCTGATTGACCAAGAGCTGGTTGACTGCCGGCTGTTAAATGGCGGCTACAGGCGCTCAGATCAGCGTCTATGCCCGTGCTCGCCTATTTCCCAGTAGTCACATTACAACCATCTGCAACATATTACAAAACAAAAAAGCGCCGGTAATTAAACACGCCATCGTCAGGCCGGCTGGCTACTGTAACGGCTAATCACCATCCCAGGCGGTTATCTGCGGGGACCGCGCAACGGGTGTCCGCATACGGCCACGATCCAGGCCGGAATGCACGGGAGGGAAAATGAAAACCCGCAGCTTCTCCGCCGCCTCGCTCATCGCGGTCGTGATTATGGTCCTGGCCGCCGGGTGCGGCAACGCGGCGGCTACCGCCGCGTCCGCCAAGCCCGAAGAGCCGGACATCACGATCGCCGCCATACCGGCAGCCGACCTGGCCGGCCTGTACATCGCGTTGGCCGACGGGCTGTTCGCCCGGCAGGGGCTGCGCGTGACCATCAGGCAGATACCCAGCAGCCAGGCGGTCATCGCCGACCAGCTGCAGGGCCGGGTCGACATCAGCGCCGGAAGCTTCATCCCGTACATCTCAGCGCAGGCGGCAGGCGCCAGGTTCCGCATCCTCGCCGAGGCCTCCACCCTGGCACCGAACACGCGCGCGCTGGTCGTCACGAGGAACTCGCCCGTCACCGCCATCGCGAGGCTGGCCGGCAAGAAGATCGCGGTCAACGGAACCAACAGCATCGGCACCCTGCTGGTCAGCATGCTGCTTTCCGCCCATGGAATCTCTCCCCGGAAGGTGACCTTCGTCACGGACCCGGGAGGCTTCCCCGCAATTCCCCGGCAGCTCCAGGACGGCGACTGGGATGCGGCGTTTCTGGCCGAACCCTACATCACCGCCGCGGGAGAGAACTATGGCGAGCAGGTGATCGCCGACTTGGACCAGGGCGCCGCCTTCAACCTTCCCGTCGACGGCTACCTCGCCACCCAGGCCTGGACGCAGCAGCACCCCAAGACGGCGGCCGCGTTCACGCGGGCGATCGAGCAGGGGCAAGCGATCGCCAACAGCGACGCTTCCGCGGTCCAATCCGCCCTGGCGCAATACGACAACCTGCCACCCCAGATCACCTCGGCCATAGCGCTGACCGGTTATCCGGTCGGGCCGGTGGCCGAGGCCAGCATCCAGCGCGTCGCCAGGGCCATGCTCGAGTTCGGCATTCTTGGCAGGCAGGACAACATCGAGGTCGAGCAGCAGACCCTGATCCACTCCATGGTCAGTCCCGTCTCTTGACCGTTCCTCAAGAAGGTAACGAGTAGGGCATCGTCCGCGCGCAGCGAGGCCACCAGCCCAGCCAGCACCTCATCCCAGGAACCAGCATCATCGCCAGGCACACCGGGACGCTACTCGCACCCAAGATCACGCACCGGCGATACCGCTATTCAGCCGATGGACGTGAGCGGCTCAATAGCGGCGATGACGCAAAACGGGTGCCCCGCGGGGTCGGCGTAGACCCGCAGCGGCTCCTCCGGGTCATCCGAGCGGTCCTCGAGCAGCCGGGCGCCGAGCGCGAGCGCCCGCTCATGGGCGACGTCGAGGTCAGCCTTGGTGGGGACCGTGGTATCCAGGTGCAACTGCTGCGGGACCGGGCCGTCCGGCCAGGTTGCCCCGGGCAGCTCCCCGACCTTCTGGAACGCCAGCGCCGCGCCGCCGGCCGGGCTCGTCAATATCAGCCAGTCCTGCCCTTTCGGATCTGGCTGGCCAGGGGCGGGCGGCTCGTCGCCCGGGTGGTACCGCAGGCCGAACAGCTGCCGGTAGAACTCGGCCAGGCGCCGCGGGTCGGTGGTGTCCAGGACCGTCTGCCGGATGACCGGGAACGCCTGCTCGTTGTCCATGCCGTCACAATAGGCGCGGAGTCCGGTCAGTCGAGCTCCGCCCCCGCCCGGGCACACCAGCAACAACGCCGAGCATGGAATCCGCCAGCCGGTTGCGGAGCCCGAGGGCGGTATCGCTCCTGGTTCATCGTGGTTCCTGCGTGAGGCTCGGGCCTGCGCTGGTGGCTGCCGGGCTTGCGGCCGGGGTGACCGGCGGGTTCACCAGGGCGGCGATCTGGGCGTGGGTGGCGAACCACGGGCGCCCGCGGCTGAGCATCCCGGTGATCACCCGCCGCAGCATCCGCAGCAGGTAGCCGCGGCCGATGGCTTCGGGATGCATCGTGTAGGTAATGGCCCGGTGATCCTGGCGTGCCGATTCGTATTCCTCCAGCCAGATGCGCTCGACCGCGGCTGGCCCGGCCAGCAGCCCGCCGTGGTAGGGCGTCCACCCGAAGTAGGGCCAGTCGCACAGGCTCCAGTGCCCGGGCAGTTCCAGCAGCGGCGTCGTCCCGCTGGCCTGCCAGTACGGCCGGTCATCAGCCATCAGGCTGCTGTCATAAGAAAACCCCAGCCCGCCCAGCATGGCCAGGGTCTCAGGCGACAGCTCCCAGCCCGGTGACCGGTAGCCGCCCGGGCGGATCCCGTGCCGGCCCAGCGCGGCCAGCCCTTCCTCGAGCTCGGCGCGCTGGCTGCCGGCATCTAGGCCGTCGGTGCCGCGGTGCAGGTATCCGTGGTGGCCGACCTCGTGTCCGGCCGCCACGATGGCGGCCACCGCTTCGGGGTGATGATCAGCGGTATGGCCGGGCACGTAGAAGGTGCCCGGGATGTCAAGTTCGGCCAGCAGGTCCAGGATCCGGCCCAGCCCGCGTCCCGGGCCGAAGCGGGCCTGCGACAGCAGCGTCAGCCGCCGGCCATACTCCGGGCCCTCGCCGAGCCAGGCTGCCTCCCCGTCCACGTCGAAGGTCAGGGCGACAGCCACCTCAGCGTCCCCAGGCCAGGCACCGAACACCGCCGCCGTGTCCTCCATCACGCTCCCTCCGCCGACCGCGGGCCCGCACCGGGCCGCCAGGCTCGTTTCAACGTAGCTGAGATGCCGGCTGGAGACTCCCGTCCTGACTGATAGCTCCAGCTGCGAGAGATGCCGACCCTGCGGGCCTGCGCCATGTACAGGTCCCGCTCCTGCTGCGCGGCTATGACCGCACTGGGCAGACCGGAGCGCACCGGCCGATGAGGTCGCGGGCCACCTGCCGCCACACCTGGCAGCCCGCTTGCCTGACCGGCAGGCCGAAGCTCTGGGCGTACACCTCAAGTCGCGGCACGACGGTCGTCAGCACGTCGTAGCCGAGGCCTTCCAGCGCCTCCCGGGCGTCGGACGTGGAGTGCGCGCGCGCGATGCAGCGATTCAGCAGGATGGCCGAGCGGCCGGGCTTGCCGCACAGCGCCCGTACCTCGGCGATCTCCTCCCGTACCGGCGAGGTCCGGTTGATCTCGACCGGGGTGGGCGCACACGGGATCAGGATCTCGTCGGCGTACCGCAGCGCCGACCGGGCGATGGCGGCGTGGTCCTCGATCTGCGGCGTGTCGATGATCACCACGTCGTCGTCCCTGGCGATCTCGGGCAGGCGGCGGTGAAGTTCGCGGGAGGGCAAGGCCACGATCCGGAACGGGAAAGCCGCCTGCGCCGGCGCGAGCCGCGGGCACATGGCCGCCAGATCGGACCATTCCAGGGCACTGCCCGAGGGATCGGCGTCCACCAGGAGCAGGCTGTTCCCGGCCTGCGCGAAAACGTGCGCCAGCCAGATCGCGGATGTGGTCTTGCCCGTGCCTGGCTTGAAGTTGGCCAGGGCCAGGCTCAGCCCTGTCATCCAGGCATTATCGCAGCGGCGGCGGCATTACGGTAGCCGCCCCCGGCTGGATTCTGCCCAGATCGCGAATACGCAGTAATGCAGTATTTACAGCAACGCGAACCGGCCAGCTGGGCCCGCGGCACGGCACCGTGATTGACAACCAGATGTGCGCTGGGCCGCTCGGGCACGATGTGGGACCGGGGCGCGGTGACCGCCGTGGCCGACATGCTATCCAGGACTTGCGGCGACGAGCCAGCTCATCCGGGCGGGCTGTCGCTGGGGGCACGCGTCAGCCGGCTCGCGCTCGCCGGCCCGGGTGGCCGCGCGGCCGCTTGAACGCGACGATCTTGCCCTTCTCGAATATCTCACCGCCCCAGACACCGAACGGCTCGGCGCGTTCGAGCGCGCCCGCCAGGCAGGGCCGGCGCAGCGGGCACGTCCGGCACGACGCCTTGGCCAGTTCGAGGTCGGCGGGCTGTTCCGAGAACCACAGCGCCGTGTTGTCGCTGCAGGGCAACGGATCGCCTAGCTCAGCGGCTCGCCTGGCCAGCGTGGACAACGAGATGCTCGTCATGTCGCTTCACCCCCGTGAGGCGGATCACCGGATTCCCCGTAAAAATCCGGCTATCTCAGTTTGCACCAGCGCCGCGCCGCTCGCATCCGCCGTACGGCTGATATCCCGTCCGTCAAATCCCGGCTACGGCGAGGCGTCAGGCGCTGAGGGCCTCGGCTGGTTCCGCGCAGGCCCGGACGATCTCCTCCAGGGGCAGGCCGAGCGCGGCGGCCAGCGCCGCCACGGTGAAGAAGGCGGGGGTGGCGATGCGGCCGGTCTCGATCTTGCGCAGCGTTTCCGCCGGAACGCCGGAGACGGCGGCGATCTCGGCCATGCTGCGCGGCCCGCGCGCTTCGCGCAGCAGCAGGCCGAGCCGTTCCCCGCGTGCGTGTTCCAGGTGAGTCAGGGGCGGTCGGACCATACCGTGATAGTAATACCGGTATAGTTATACCGCAAAGGGAGGTGCTGAGCCGTGGTCGAGATCAAGACAGCAGCAGAGATCCAGGCGATGCGGGCCGCCGGGCAGGTGGTCGCGCAGATCCTGGCGGCCGTCCATGACCAGGCCCAGGCCGGGATGCGGCTGACCGAACTGGACGAGATCGCCCGGGACGTGCTGGCCCGGGCCGGCGCCGTCTCGCCCTTTCTCGGTTACCAGCCCGGCTTCGCCCCGGTGCCGTTCCCGGCGGTCATCTGCACCTCCGTCAACGACGCCGCGCTGCACGGCATCCCCGGCCGGTACCGGCTGGCCGACGGCGACCTGCTCAGCGTGGACTGCGGCGCGGTCCTTGACGGGTGGACCGCCGATGCCGCGATCTCCTTCACGATCGGACCCCCACCTACCTCCCACCTCCCCATCCCTCTTCACTCCCCCTTCACTGCCGACGCGCGCCTGATCGCCACCACCGGCGCCGCCCTGCAGGCGGGCATCGCCGCTGCGGTCCCCGGCGCGCGGATCGGGGACATCTCCGCGGCCATCGGCGCCGTCGGGCGCGCGGCAGGCTACGGGATCTGCACCGACTTCGGCGGTCACGGCGTCGGCCGGGCCATGCACGAGGATCCCCACATCCCCAACGAAGGACCGCCCCGGCGCGGCCGACGGCTCGTCCCCGGGCTGGTCATCGCGATCGAGCCGTGGTTCCTGGCCGGCGGCAAGGACATCTACGAGATCGACGACGACGGCTGGACGATCCGCAGCGGCGATGGCAGCCGGGCGGCTCACGTCGAGCACACGGTGGCCGTCACCGAGGACGGCCCGCAGGTCCTGACGGTGCTCTGACCCCCCACCCACCTCCTCATCCCTCTTCACCGGCCGGCCCGTAATTTCGGCCGAACGAACCAGCCTCCAGCCCTGGCCACCGGTCAGGGCGTGCCGCGTTGGCCCAACCGCCGGTACGCGGCTGTCCACGCGCGGACGGTCGCCGGGGTCGCCGAGGTCTTCGCTTCGGTAAGCGAGGGGGGCGGCGAAAGCCTCCCGTTCCCGCCCTCCTCGCTGGCCGAGCTCGTGCTCGCCATAGAGACCGGGGTCGCGCTGGAGCAGCTGGCTAGCCCGGACGCCCTCGGCGGTCCGGGACTGCCGGTGGTCGGCAGGCTGATCAGCTGGCTCGCGCAGGCCCCCGTGCCCGCCCTGGAGGAAACATGAACGCCACCATGATCACCGACCTGGAACTAGTTCGCGCCCGCATGGCCGGGACCATCGGCGGCCAGATGCCCGGCCATATCCAGCGCCTGGGATGGAACGCCGGACAGCTCGCCACCTGGCAGCGTGACCGGCTGAGGGCGCTGCTGAACCGGGCCGTCGAGCGCTCGCCCTTCCACGCGGCCCGGTTGCGCGGCATCGATCCCAGCCGGTTCGAGCTCGCCGACCTGGCCCGGCTGCCGGTCATGACCAAGACCGAGATGATGGAGAATTTCGACGCCATCGTCACCGACCGGCGGCTCACCCGGGACCTCGTGGAACAGCACCTGGCCAGGTCGATGGCGGAGCCGTCGCTGCTGCTCGGCGACTATGTCAGCCTGGTGTCCGGTGGCAGCTCCGGATTGCGCGGCATCTTCGTCCAGGCCCTGGGTGAGTACGCCGACTTCGGCTGTACCGTCTTGCGCAGGGCCATGGCCGCGGTCATGACTTCCGCCGGGCCGCCACCGGAAGGCCTGGTGATCGGGATCGTCGGCGCGGGCTCACCCGTCCACTCCAGCGGCCTGGCCGCCGCGACCGCCACCCGCCCGCCGGTCCGGCTGATTCCCGCCCCGGCCAGCCTGCCGACCGCGAGATCGTCCGGCGCCTATCCGCCGTCCAGCCGCCCACCCTCATGGCCTACGCGGGCAAGCTGGCCGAGCTGGCCCGCGAGCAGCGGGAAGGCCGCCTGCGGCTGAGTCTCCGGTCGGTCATCTCGATGTCGGAAGCGCTCGGCCCGGGGGAGCGAACCGCCATCGGCGACTCCTTCGGCGTGCCGGTGATCGACATGTTTGTCTCCACCGAGGGCCTGGTCGGCCACAGCGAGCCGGGCCAGCCGGTGTTCACCTTCGCCAGCGACACCTGCATCGCCGAGTGCACCGACGAGGCCGGCCAGCCTGTCCCGCCCGGTGTCGCCTCGTCGAAAGTACTGGTCACCAACCTGCACAACCTGACCCAGCCGATCATCCGCTACGAGCTGACCGATCGCTTCACCCCCGCCGCGGGCGACGCCGGCGGATTCCTGCGCGCCAGCGTCGAGGGCCGCTCCGACGACCTGTTCCGTTACGCGGAGGCTAGCGTGCACCCCTTCGTGCTCGGCGCAGTGTTGCTGAGTGCCCCCGCCATCCGTGAATTCCAGGTCCGCCAGACCGAACGCGGCGCCGACATCGCCGCGGTGATCGGTGGCGACCTCGATCAGGCCGTCATGACCGCCAACCTGGAGCAAGGCTTGCGCCAGGCCGGCCTGACCAGCCCGCAGGTCGCCATCCGCCGGGTCGAGGCGCTCGACCGGGACGCGATGACGGGCAAGGCCAGGCGTTTCATTCCCCTGCCCGCCCGCCCGGCGGGAACCAACTGAACCAGCGGCCGTTATGGCAGGTCGCGCCGTCCGCATACGATAACCGGATGCGGTGGGGGACATCGCGGCCGGTGTCCGGGCGCGAACTGGTGTCTCGGCCGCTGCTGCCCGGGCCGCGTCGCCTGGCGGCGGTCGCGCTGCTGGCCGCCTGCGTGGCGGTGACTGCGGTTCTCGGAGTACATACCTTCGGTCGCGGGCTGCCGGGATGGCTGGATTCGGCGTTCAACCCGCGGATCCAGGCCGCCCTGGGCCGGTTCCCCTTGCTGCTCAACTGGCTGCCTGATGTGGGCACGCTGGGACCGGTGGCGCTGATGACCCTGGCCCTGGTCCTGGCATGCCTCGCCAGCCGCCGATGGACCGGAGCCGTCATGGCGGCCGTGGCGGTGCCCGCCGCCACCGGCCTCACCGAGTACGTGCTCAAGCCCCACGTCGGGCAGGCCATCGGACAGGCCTTCCCCAGCGGTCACGCCACCAGCATGTTCGCGCTCGCGGCCAGCTGCGCGGTCCTGCTCGTTGATCCGCCGCGCCGCCAGCTGCCCGGGGCCGTCCGGTTGCTGCTGGTGTCCCTGGCGGTTCTGCTCGCCGCCGCCGTCGCGGCCGCGATGGTCGCCATCGGCGCGCACGCCTTCACCGACGCGGTGGGGGGAGCCGCGGTCGGCACCGCGGTCGTCCTGGCCTGCGCGCTCACCCTTGACCTAGCCGCCAGCCGGCGGCCGCGAGAACCAGCGGTGCCACCTCTTCCTGGCGGGTGATCAGCGGCGGTAGACGGCGCCCGCGCCGGTCACGTGGCCGGCGATGTCCACGCCGCCCAGGTAGACGAACGACACCCGGGGAGCGTCTAGCGCCAGGATGGCCGCGGCGAGCCGGGTGATGGCCTCGTCGGCGGCATCCCAGGTCGCCAGGTGAGTTTCGGCGGCCCTGGTTTGGCCAACACTGTCCCAGGCCAGGCTGGTCTTTGCCCGGCTTTCCTCACGGGGGCAGCTCCACGCCGGCCAGTTCCGCGCAGTAGCTGAGCAGTTCGTCGGCGACCTTGACGTCGCGGGCGGCGGGATGCGTGGCCCGTGGTTGCTGGTGATAGAAATAGCCGCCGGTGACCGTGGCCGCCGGGTCGGTGCTGACCGCCAGCCAGGCCTGCGTCACCGGGGCCAGTGACATGTCGCCCGGGGCGCCGGGACCGCCCATCTTGGTCGGCACCCAGCCGGGCTCGACCGCGTTGGACAGCACGCCAGGCCACCGCCGCGCGACCCCGAAGGCGAGTACCAGGTCGAACAGCTTGCTGTCGGAGTAGGCCTGCGCGCCGTTCCAGCGGCGGCGTTCCCACTGCGGATCGTCCAGGCTGGCGTCCCCGCCGCGGTGCATGCCCGAGCTCAGGTACACCAGCCGGTCCGGCCGTTCGATCAGGGCCGTCAGCAGGTACGGGGCGAGCACGTTGACCGCGAAGACCTGGGCCAGGCCGTCCTCGGTCTCGACCCGCCTGGCCTCGCGGTACCCGATCCCGGCGTTGTGGATGACCGCGTCGAAGCGGCCGGAGGCGTTGGCCTGCGCGGCGACCTGCCGCATCCCGGCGATGCTGGACAGGTCCCCGATGACCACGCTGTCCGCCTGGGGCAGTGCCGCCTGGGATAGGGCCGCGCGGATGTCGTCGGCCCGGCCCTGGTTGCGGGCGTGCAGCGTGACGGAATGGCCGTCGGCGGCCAGCAGTTGCCCGGCCATCAGGCCCAGGCCGTCACTCGACCCGGTGATGAAGACGCGAGACAAGCGACCCCCTTCGACGTCCCGGCCCGGCCGGACATAGGGTCAGGCCAGAAGGGAGCACGGATGCCATCCTCGCCGGAATCACAGCACCTTGACAACCATCACCGAAACACGCTCCGCCAGATCTTCCAGCATCCCGCCAGCCACAACATCGAGTGGCACGCGGTGACCTCGCTGCTGGAGGCGGTCGGCACGATCACCGTGCATCACGACGGCAAGGTCACCGTCACGGTCGGGTCGCAGACCCAGATCTTCGACCCGCCCGTGGGCAAGGACATCGATGTCCAGATGGTGGTCGACCTCCGCCACCTGCTGACCCAGGCGGGGTACGACCCGCACGGGGGCTGAGCGTAATGCGAGTGGTCGTGGTCAGGCACCACGGCATCGATTCGGCCGGGTTCGTCGGCGACGCGTTCGAGGCGCGCGGCGCCGCGCTGGCCGTCCACCTGTTTCCCGATGACGGCCCGCTGCCCGCGCTCGACGGCGTCGACCACGTGGTGGTGCTCGGCGCGGTCAGCTCGGTCAACGATCCCGACCCCTGGATCTCCGAGGAACTGGCCTGGCTGCGCGGAGCGGACCAGGCCGGGGTGCCGGTGCTCGGCATCTGCTTCGGCGCCCAGGCGCTCTGCGCCGCGCTGGGCGGCCGGGTCGAGGCCATGGACCGCAAGGAGATCGGCTGGACGCTGGTCAATTCGGCCGATCATGAGCTGATCCCGGCCGGGCCCTGGCTGGAGTTCCACGGCGATCGCTGCCTGCCGCCCGCGGCGGCGGCGGTGCTGGCCCGCAACGACGCCGGGGTGCAGGCGTTCCGGCTCGGCCCGCATCTTGCGTTCCAGTTCCATCCCGAGGTCGACGGGCCGCAGCTCAAGCGCTGGCTGGACGCGGACGAAAGCAGGGACGCCGAACGGCTGGGGCTCGACCCCGACCAGTTCCTGGCCGACACCATCCGCGAAGAGCCGGCCGCGCGGGAGCGGGCCGACCGCCTGGTCGCCGCCGCGCTCCGTGTCGCCGGGGAGGGCATCTCCTACGGGACGTGACAATCGAGGACAACGCCGGACACGGCGTGTTCTGGCGGAATTGCCTGGCGTTACGATAACGCACTATGTCATCCGAACTCGGTGCCTGGCTGCGGCGGCAGCGCGAGGACCGCGGCTGGACGAGGTCCGAGATGGCCCGCCAGCTCATCAAGGCCGCCAAGGCCAAGGGCGACACGTCCGTACCCAGCGCCGATAACATCAGCCACAACATCTACCGCTGGGAACGCGGCGCCGTGGCCCCCGCCGAGCGCTACCAGCTGTACTACTGCGGTGCTTTCGCCATCCCGTTCGGTCAATTCGGGAGCTCGCCACCGCAGGCCCGGCTGGGCCTCGCCGACCTGCCGGGCATGGTCGACCCTAGCCCTGGGACCCCCGCCGCCTCCGCCTACCGTGGACGCTACCGCCCGATTCGGCACCGCCCGATGTGGGCGCTTCCGCGATCAGGCGAGAGGTGCTTATGGCCGCGCACGAAGGCAGCGCGCACGCCGAACGCGTCGAGCAGCGCGGCATCGGCGAGGCCACCCTGGAGCAGTTCCGGGCCGACGTGATGAGCCTGTCCGTCCAGTACCTGAGCGGCGAGACGTACGGGCTCTTCAGGGAGATGCGGCGGGTCAGGGACCGGATCCTCGAGGCGCTGATGCGGCGGCAGTGGCCGCGCGACTCGGCCGAGCTGTACCTGCTGGCGGGCTGCCTCAGCGCGTTAATGGCCGCCGCCGCCACCAACCTCGGCTACCCGCAGGCCGCCGAGGAACTGACCAGGGCCGGCTGGGCCTACGCCACGATCATCGATCACCGTCCGCTGATGGCCCGGTTGCGGCTGTGCGCGGCCTACGCCGCGTACTGGAGCGGGCGCCGGGAGCAGAGCGCGAACCTGGCCCGGAGCGGCCTGGAGTATCTCGCCGACGGCCAGAACGCGGCGCAGCTGCACCTGTTCGGCGGCCTGGCTTCGGCCCGTCCCGGCGACGCCGGGAGCGCGCACGCCGCGATCGCGGCCGCGCGCGACGCCAGGGACCGCGACCACCGCGACGAGCTGCTCGAGATCGGCGGCGAGTTCGGCTTCTCCCAGGCCACCCAGTCCTACTACGCCGGCTTCATCTTGTCCGAGGCGGCCAGTGGTAAGGCAGGCAGCGACGAGGCGGTGGCCGAGCTCGAGGGCGCGATCGGGCTGTACGCCGCGGGGCCGGGCCCGGGCGAGCACCACAGCCGCAAGTGCCAGATGCTCGCGTACGCCGACCTGGCCATCGCGCGCCTGAGAGCCGGCGCGCTCGACGCGGCGATCACGGCCCTGGAGCCCGTGCTGGCCCTGCCGCCGGGCGAGCGCACCGCGGTCGAGGGACAGCGCCTGGCCGTGGTCCGGGCCGAGCTGGCCGCTCCGGTCTACCGGGGCTCGCCCGCCGCCCGCGGCCTCGATGAGCTCCTGGCCGGGTTCGGTCCCGGCGAGCTCGGGAGTTTGCCTGGTCAGTAGGGGCCAGGCTGGCGCTCAGCCCTGGATGCCCGTCTTGCCGAAGACGGCGGTCATGGTGGCCTGCATGACCGCGAACGGCCGCTGGTCGCCGTCGGCGAACGCCTCGCCCCGGCAGACCACCAGGGTGCGGCCCGCCCGCACCACCTCGCCGGTGATCGCGAACCGCTCCCCGGCCGCGGGCGCGAGCAGGTTGATCGTGTAGGTCGCGGTCAGCACGGAGGCCTCCGGCGGCATGACGCTGTACGCCGCGAACCCACACGCCGTGTCCAGCACCGAGGCCACCGCGCCAGCGTGCAGGAACCCGTGATGCTGGGTGAACCGGTCGTCGTACGGCAGCGACATCGCGACCCGGCCCGGCTCGGCCGCGGTCACCTCGACGCCGAGCGTGGTCATCATGCCCTGTCGGTCGAAGCTGGCGCGCAGCCGCGCCAGCATCGCCTCGGTGGTCTCCGTCACCCGCTAATTGTTTCACCTGGAGTACAAGGCTGTCCGGGCATGCCTGGCGTGGAAGCCGCGCAGGATCCGGGCCTGGCTGAGGCGCTGCCGGAGCCGCGACACCCCGGCGGCCATCAGGCCGAGTTGCTCGTCGGCGCGCCGCTGCTCGTCGGCGCTCTTGATCCGCTCGGCTTGGTACTGCGCCGTCATGTCGTACAGCATCATCGTGATCACGCCCTTGCGTTCTCGCTGGCTCGGCTGGTCACCATGACGACGAACGAGAACGCCCGGGATGGACTCCGGTGCTACGGCTTCCTGGCTACGCCGCCCCACAGGCTGGTCGGCCCTTCGGCCTCCGTCGCGGATTCCGGGCGCCATTGGGTGACCTTGACCACGCCGGGCTCGAGCAGGTCCAGGCCGTCGAAGAACTGCGCGACCACCTCGCGCGTGCGCCCGACGTGGTTGCCCTCGGCCAGGTGCTCGTTCATCCGCCTGATCATCTCGGTCATCTCCTCGGGGGAGATGTCGCTGGCCGCGTGGGAGATCGTCAGGTAGCTGCCGGACGGGACGGCGCGGAGCAGCCGGGCCACGATCCGCTGCGCCTCGCCCAGGTCGGGGATGTAGTGCAGGATGGCCAGGAGCATGATGGCGACCGGCTCGGTGAAGTCCAGGGTGTCCGCGGCCTGCTCGAGTATCCGGTCCGTGTCTCGCAGGTCGGCGTCGAGATAGGCGGTGACGCCTTCCGGGCTGCTGGTCAGCAGCGCGCGGGCGTGGGACAGCACGAGCGGGTCGTTGTCGACGTAGACGATGCGGCTTTCCGGCGTGACGGACTGGGCCACCTCGTGAGTGTTGCTGGCCGTGGGCAGCCCGGTGCCGATGTCGAGGAACTGCCGGACGCCCGCTTCGGCGGCCAGGTAGCGCACGCTGCGGGCGAGAAAGGCCCGGTTGGCCCGGGCGGACGCCCGGATCGCGGGGTAGGCCGCGATGGTTTCCTCGCCGGCGATCCGGTCGGCCTCGAAGTTGTCCTTCCCGCCCAGCCAGTAGTCATAGACCCGGGCCGGATGCGCCACCCGGGCGTCAAAGCCGTAGAGGCCGCGCGAGCCCGCCGCCCCGGTCGCCTTGGGTGCGTTGCTCCCGGCCATCGGCATGCCTCCTCACCTCCCCACGTGCGCCCTTCATGATCGCGAAAGCCTTTACCCTCGCGGGCGGGGGTAAAAGGCTTCGCGATCATGGGAGCAGGGCCTGTTACCCCCGCTGCGAAGCGGGACGCTACGGCGTAAAAGCGTAGCGATGTCATCATGTCACGGCGGTCTGCGACCCGGCCCAAGATCATCAAGGGCCGCGTCCCGCACTGAGATGGCGGCGTATCGTTTCCCGCGCTAAACGTAGTCCTGAGCGTCGAGTACGGGAGGCTGGAGTGGCTGATCAGGGTGCCGGGCTGGTGGTGCGGGACGTGGCGGTGCGGGCGGTGGTGGTGCCGCTGCGGCGGCCGCTGGCCACTAGGGTAGGTGATTTCTCCCAGTGGCCCCTGCTGCTCATCGACGTGACGACCGAGCAGGGCATCACCGGACGCGGCTACCTGGCTCCTTACCTGAGCCGCGCGACGGCGGCGCTGCGGACGGTGCTCGACGATCTCGGCACCGCGCTGCGCGGGCAGCCGGTCTCGCCCGCCACGGCGTACGCGAGCGCCCGCGGCTGGCTCGGCCTGGCCGGTTACCAGGGCCTGGCCCTGGCCGCGGTGGCCGGCCTCGACATCGCGCTGTGGGACGCGCTGGCCCAGGCGGCCGGGTTGCCGCTGGCCGTGCTGCTGGGCGGGACGCTGGCCCCGGTCCCCGCGTACAACAGCAACGGCCTGGGGCTCATCGCGCCGGAGCGCGTTGCCGCCGAGGCACTGGAACTGCTCGGCGAGGGCGGGTTCACGGCGCTGAAGGTCCGGGTCGGCCGGGCTCGCGCGGCCGACGATATCGCCGCGGTGCGCCGCGTCAGGGCCGCGGTCGGCGACGACGTGACGCTGGTCGCGGACTACAACCAGGGGCTCAGCCTCGGCGAGGCGCTGGAGCGCTGCCGTGCGCTCGACGCGGAGGGCCTGGCCTGGATCGAGGAGCCGCTGCGCTATGACGACCTGGACGGCCACGCCCGGCTCGCCGCCGACCTGGCCACCCCGGTCATGCTCGGGGAGAACTTCTACGGCCCGCGGGCCATGTACGAGGCCATCCGGTCCCGGGCCTGCGACCTGGTGATGCCGGACCTGATGCGGATCGGCGGGGTGACCGGCTGGCTGCAGGCCGCGGCGCTCGCCGAGGTGACCGGCCTGCCGATGTCCTCGCACCTGTACCCCGAGGTCTCCGGGCACCTGCTGCGGGTCACCCCGACCGGGCAGTGGCTGGAGTGGCAGGACTGGGCCCACCCCGTGCTGGCGCGCCCCTTCGAGGTCAGCTCCGGCGAACTGCGCCTGCCCGACGTCCCGGGCAACGGCCTGGCCTGGGACGAAAGCGCCGTAACGCACTACCAGGCCGACCTGTGATCAGGCCGGCGCCGGTCCCGCCGTTTCCCGGGATCGGCTGTCTCCTCGTGAGACATCCGATCGCTTGACACTGCGCGCCGGGACTGCGGGATCATTGTTACCAGTGCGGCCAGCCAAGGAGGACCGATGATCTTTATTACGGCCAAGTTCAAGATTCGGCCCGAGGACGCCGACCAATGGCCGCAGATCTCCGCCGATTTCACCGAGGCGACCAGGAACGAGCCGGGCTGCCTGTGGTTCGACTGGTCCCGCAGCCTGGCCGATCCGGACGAGTACGTCCTGGTCGAGGCGTTCCGCGATGGCGAGGCGGGGGCGGCGCACGTCCAGTCCGACCACTTCAGGAAGGCCCAGCAGACGCTGCCGCCGCACCTGGCTCACACGCCGCGGATCGTGAACTTCGAGATCCCGCAGGACGACTGGTCCCTGCTCGGCGAGCTGGCGGTGCCCGGGGACTGAGCCAGTCCTGCTGATCTTTGACGCTAAGTGGCAGGGACTTTCTCCGCCCTGGTTGCGTCCTGGTCGGCGGTCACCGCGACCTGCGCAGTCTCGGCATCACCGACTGCCCAGCGACGGCTTTGACGGTCACGCGTTGTGACTGACGGGATATTACCGGCGCGTGATATCCGGGTGTTCTGTGGCCCGGGACGGGAGACTGGGTGCTGCCGTCGGCGTCCTGCCTGTCCGGGCGGGACCGCGCCTGGACCCGGGCCGGGGTCCAGGCGCGGCGGCCGCCGGCACGGGTCGGGCGCGCGTCACGCGGTGGTTGCGGAGGCTGCGCGGCGGGCGGCCCGCGCCCGGTCCAGGACCACGGCCACGGTGGCTGCGCACAGGGCGGCGGCGAGCGCGATCAGGACGATTTGCCAGCCGGGCGTTCCTCCCGCGATCACGGTGTGAACCTGGGCCGGGGCGACGCTGGCTGGGGGCCCGTAATGCGGGACGCTCGTGGTCTCGGCCCGGGCTGGGGAAGTCGCGGCGAAGGCCAGCAGGGCACAGGCACCGGCGGCCAGGATGCCGATCAAGTGGCGAATGCGGTGGGTCGTGTTCATGGTGTTTCTCCTTCGGGGCTGATCTTGGAAAGACGCGTCAGTGCGTGGCACTGAGGATCGACCAGAGCCGGGTGACCATGAGAAAGACCGGCTCGGGCCGCTGGCCCTGGACAGGTGACGGAGCTGCCGCACGAGGCGCTGCTGCTCGGCGTGCGCGAGCCGCTGGCGCTGCCGATCGTCGGCGAGCTGGGTGAGCTGATACATGGTGGCCTTCTCCCTTGCGACGGTGGCGGGCCTGTTGTTGTGCTCCACTGTCACGGACCGGGGCGGGCGGTCACCATACGTAGCCGCGCACAGGAGAGGCACAGGTAGCCGCGCACAGGAGAGGCACAGGATTAGGCTGGGCGGTGAGGCCGTGCGTGCGCCGGAACCGGTGGAGGGCTGGCGCCGGGCGGGCGGAGGGGACAAGGTCCTGTGATCGATGGACCAGTAGCGGAGCAGACTGGGCTGAGTTTTGGCGGGCTGCTGCGGCAGCTGCGCGATGAGGCCGGGCTGACCCAAGATGAGCTCGCCGAGGCCGCACAGGTGAGCCAGCGGGCGATCAGCGACCTGGAGCGCGGGATCAACCGCACCGCCCGCAAGGACACCGCGATACTGCTGGCCGGGGCGCTGGGGCTGGACGGGCCGGCCCGCGAGCTGTTTATAGCGGCCGCCCGGGGCCGCGCGCCGGCGGGTGAGGCGCTGGCGGCCGCGGCGCGAGAGGCCGGGACAAGGTCGGCGGCGGCCAGCCGGACGTTCTTGTCTACCGACATTGAGGGCTCGACGGCGCTGCTCGGGCGGCTGGGGAAAGACCTCTACGCACAGGTCCTAGCCGGGCATCACGCGCTGATCCGGTCGGCGCTGGCCGCGCACGACGGCCGCGAAGTGGACACGCTGGGGGACGCGTTCTTCGCCGTGTTCTCCTCGCTGCGGGGGTGCGTGGCGGCGGTACTGCAGATGCAGCAGGCCCTCCAGGACCATGCGTGGCCGGGCGGGGAGCGGGTCCGGGTGCGGATGGGCATCCATTGCGGGGAGTCGGCGGCGGGCCTGGTGGGCCTGGAGGTGCACCGGGCCGCCCGGGTGGCCGCGGTCGGCCACGGGGGGCAGGTGCTGGTGTCGGAGTCGGCGGCGGTGCTGGTGCGGGACGGGCTGCCGCCGGGCGCGGCGCTGGCCGATCTGGGGGTGCACCGGCTGAAGGACCTGGGCCGCCCGGAACGGATCTTCCAGCTGCACGCGGCGGGCCTGCCCGCGGGGTTCCCGCCGCTGCGGTCGCTGGGCAACCCGGCGCTGCCGAACAATCTCCCGGCTCAGCTGTCGGCGTTCATCGGGCGGGACCGGGAGGTGGCCGAGGTCCGGAGCCTGGTGGAGTCCTCTCGCCTGGTGACCTTGACCGGGGCCGGCGGGTGCGGCAAGACCCGGCTGGGGCTGCAGGTGGCCGCCGAGCTGCTGGACGGGTCCGGGGACGGGGTGTGGCTGGCGGAGCTGGCCGCGGTCACCGACCAGGACGCGGTGGCGGCGGCCGTCTGCGAGGCGCTGCGGCTGGCTGCCCGGCCGGGCCGGCCGGCGCTGGAAGCCCTGCTGGATGCGCTGGCGCTGCAGGATGTGCTGATCGTGGTGGACAACTGCGAGCACCTGATCGCCGGCTGCGCCAAGACCGCGGAGGCGATCGTGCGGCGCTGCCCGCGGGTGCATCTGCTGGCCACCAGCCGGGAGCCGCTGGGCATCGGCGGGGAGACCATCTACCGGGTGCCGTCGCTGTCGCTGCCCGGACCCGAGGACTCCGACTTCGCGCCTGGGTCTTCTGATGCGGTCGCGCTGTTTGCGGAGCGGGCCCGGGCGCACGGCGTCGGCCTGCCCGTGGAGGAGCAGGCCGGGCCGCTGGTGGTGTCGGTGTGCCGCCGGCTGGACGGGATGCCGCTGGCGATCGAGCTGGCCGCGGCCCGGCTGCGGTCGATGTCGCTAGCCGAGCTGCACGGGCGGCTGGACCAGCGGTTCCGGCTGCTGACTGGGGGCAGCCGCACCGCCCTGGAGCGCCAGCAGACGCTACGGGCGGCGGTCGCCTGGTCCTATTCGCTGCTAGCCGGCGCGGAGCAGGTGCTGCTGGGGCGCCTGTCAGTATTCGCCGGCGGCTTCGGCCTGGCCGCGGCCGAGGCGGTGTGCGGGTTCGGCGGCATTGACGTGCTGGAGGTGGCCGGCCTGCTCGGGTCGCTGGTGGACAAGAGCCTGGTCGTGGCCGAGCCCGCCGGAGAAGGGCTGCGGTACCGGCTGCTGGAGACCATCCGGCTGTTCGCCGCCGAGCGGCTCCTCGAGGCCGGCGAGGATGGGGCCGCCGCGGTCGCCGAGGCGCACTGCGCGCATTTCCTGTCGGTGGCCGAGACGGCGGCTGCGCACCTGACCGGGCCGGAGCAGGGCCGGTGGCTGGCCCGGCTGGACGCCGACCAGGCCAACCTGCGGCGCGCCGCCGAGCACGCGGCCGACCGCCCGGACGGGACCGCGCTCGTGCTGCGCCTGGGCGTCGCGCTCGACCGCTACTGGAGAGCGCGCTCTCGGGAGCAGGAGGCCTTCAGGCTGCTGGTGGCGGCGCTGCAGCGGCCTGGCGCCGGCGCCGACCCCGTGCTGTTCGGCGTGGCGCTGGTCACCGCCGCGCACAACGCTTTCTGGATTGACGTCGCTACGGCACGGCACCTGGCTGAACAGGCAGTCGAGCTCGGCCGCAAGCTGGGCGACGAGCGGCTGCTCGTCAGGTCCCTTGCGGCACTGTGCGCCGCGCATTACTTCACCGGCGAGCCGGAGACAGGGCGCCCGTTCGGGCAGGAGTCTGTCGAGCGCGCCCGGCGGCTCGGCGACGACGTGCTGCTGGGCAGGAGCCTGCTCCTGTATCTCCTGACCATCGACCCGGCCCCGTCCGGGCAACTTTTCGCCGAAGCGATCGCCTGCACCGAACGATCCGGCGACCATCTCATTAACTCCATGTTGCACAACAACGCCAGCGGTGCTGCGCTAGAAGCCGGGGACATTCCCGCCGCCCGGGCTCACCTGGAAGCCGCGGTGCAAGCCGCGCAGCAGATCGGATACGAGGTCGTCGCCGTGTCGGCGACCATGGGCCTGGTGCTGCGTGCGGAGGGAGACCTGGACGGTGCCCGGTCCACGTTCGAGGCCGCCCTGCGGATCGGCCGCCGGAACGGCCACAACTGGAACATGGCCGGCGCCATCCTCGGCCTGGCCTGCCTGGCCGGCGATGCGGGCGCCTGGGACCGGGCAGTTGCGCTCCACGGCGCCGCGCAAGCCTTCCTTGACCGGACGGGCAATCCGTGGCAAGGACTCGATGCGCGTGACCGCCAGGACAGCCTCGACCAAGCGCGTGCGCACCTGGGCGATGAGCAGCTGGAGCGGGCCTACGCCCAGGGCATGGCGCTCAGCCTCGAGAAGGCCCTCGACCTGGCCCTCCGAGGATCTGGTCCGGGCTGACCGTTTCCCGACACTGTGATCTGCGGGGCCCAGTGCAGCGCCGCGCCGCTCGGCGGTGTATGGGTAACGCTCGATTTATTTACAACACAGGAGCGCGCCCGGGGGATCAGCCCAGATCGCCGGCCGTGTACGCCAGCCGGCCCGCTCCTGCCGGTGCGGTGCATCGCCGCTGAGACGCTTCCGCGAGGTCAACTGCACACCCTCACCGGCATTCGTGCCAGCCTTCACACAACCGCTGACAGAGATGACCGTGCCTGAGGTAGTGGATCGGCCGTCAGGATCGGCCGGCCGCGCGGACGCGGCGAGACACCGCCCGCCAGTGACCGGGTGACCCGGAGCCCGGGTCGCGCTGGGCTCATTCTTCCGGCGGGCCGGGCGGGCCGGGTGCATCGTTTGGCCGGCGCCGGAATTCGTTCGCGGGCCCGATGCGCTCCGCAGGGCCGGGACCGTAGCGTCGGGCATGGCAACGATGTCACCGAGGGAGACGGTAGCGATGAAGGAAACGGATATGAACCGGACGGCCCGGATGACCACTTACGGACTAGCGCCAGCCCGCCGACCCGGCCGCTGTCGCCGGCGCTGGACAAGACGTTCAAGATAGGCCTGGTGCTCAAGGGGCTCCACGGGATCCTGGAGGTCGGCGGGATCTTGCTCGAAGGGATCCTGGAGGTCGCCGGCGGGATCTTGCTGCGGTTACCCGTTCCTGGCCGCGCCCTTCCAGGCGCTCGGGATCATCCGGCTGGCGCCGCTGTTCTACGGAGCGCTGGGCTGCCTGGGCCTGTTCTTCGGTGCCCGGCGCTGGCTGGGCCGCTACGGCGGGGCGGCCGCCGTGGTGCTGTTCTGCGCGGTGGCGGCGGTGGTGGCGGCGTGGAAGCTGCGCGCGGTGCCGGCGGCCGCGCCGGGATGGTGGCTGGGCTCGGTCGCGCTATTCGGCGCGGGCGTGGCCCTGTTCGACGACCTGGTGTACGGCGGGCCGCTCACGTCCGGGTACCGGCCAGGAGAGATCACCTTCAGCCTCGGCGCGGTGCTGCCCAACCTGCGCTATATGCCGGCCCACCTGATCCACGCCGGGCATCCCTGGCGGCGGCCACATCCGCCGCCGTCGCCGTGGCCATGTTCGGGCTTGGCGCCTGGTCCTTCGCCATCATGCGCGAGTTCTGGCTGTTCCCCCGGGCATGACGTTCTGTGTTCCGTTAGACGCGCCGGGTGAGACAGCGGCTGACAGAAGCAGACCCCCGCTCAGCGTGCTGGCTGACCTCACCCGGGAAGCTGGGCTGACCGCAGGGCCTGCCAGACCCGCTGCGGGGACGCGGGCATGTCGATGTGCCGGACGCCGAGGTGCGCCAGCGCGTCGATGATCGCGTTCTGCACGGCCGGGGTGGAGCCGATGGTGCCGGCCTCCCCGATTCCCTTGGCCCCCAGCGGGTTATAGCTGGTCGGCGTCTCCATGTCCGCCAGCTCGAAGCTGGGGACCTCGGTGGCCGTGATAAAGGGGTAGTCGGCGAAGGTGGCGGTCAGCGGGTTGCCGTCGGCGTCGTAGACCACCTCTTCCAGCAGCGCCTGGGCCGCGCCCTGAGCGATGCCGCCGTGCCGCTGGCCCTCCGCGAGCAGCGGGTTGACCACGGTGCCCGCGTCATCGACGGTCACCACCCGCCGCAGCACCGCCTTGCCGGTCTCGGTGTCCACCTCGGCCACGGCCACGTGGGCCCCGAACGGGAAGGTCGCGCCGGGCGCGCTGAACACCGTCCGCACGAACAGCCGCTCCCGCTCGGCGAGCTTGGCCAGCGGCACCGACGCGTCCGGGTCCCCGGCCATGGCGAACGCGCTGCGGCCGACGTCGAAGACCAAGTTGGCCGGGTTGGCCTCTAGTTCGTCGGCCGCGCGCTGCCGGGCCACGTCGATCAGCTCCAGTGCGGCCTGCTGCACCGCGGCGCCGCCCTGCTGCAGGCTGCGCGAGCCGCCGGTGCCGCCTCCTTCGGGGATCAGGTCGGTGTCGCCCCATTTCAACGTGATCTTGTCGATCGGGATACCGAGCTTGTCGCTGGCTAGCATCGCCCACACGGTGGCGTGGCCCTGGCCGTGCGGCGAGGTCCCGGTCAAGATGGTGGCGCTGCCGTCGGGGTGGACCTCAACGGTGGCGTTCTCGCTCGGGTTGCCCGATTCGGCTCCGGCGCCGGTGATCTCGACGTAGCAGGACAGGCCGATGCCGAGCTGCACCACGTCCCCGTCCACGCGTCGTTTGGCCTGCTCGGCCCGGAGGTCCTCGTATCCGGCCGACGCCAGCGCCTTGTCCAACGCGACCGCGTAGTCGCCGCTGTCGTACACGGCGCCGAAAGCGGTCGTCTGCGGCTCGGTGAACTTGGGCAGCAGGTTCCTCCGGCGCACTTCGGCCGGATCCTGGCCGATCTCGGCGGCGAACAGGTCGATGGCGCGCTCCACCGCGGCCGTGGCCTCAGGCCTGGCCCCGCGGTAGGCGCCGACCGGCGTGGTGGTGGTCACCACCGACTTCGCCACCGCCTCGGCGCGCGCGATCGCGTACGGCCCGGGCGCCATCAAGATGGTCAGGAACGGCAAGAACGCGCCGAACCTCGGGTAGGCACCAGAGTCCTGGAGGATCTCTAGCCGGTAGGCCGCCACCTTCCCGTCCCGGCTGCCGCCGATGGTGATCGTCTGGCGCTGCGCCCGCCCGTGGGTCATGCCGATCATGTTCTCGTTGCGGGTCTCGGCCCAGCGCGCGGGCCGGCCGAGCCGCCGGGCCACCCAGCAGGCCACCGCGTGCTCTGGGTCGGCGCCGAACTTGGCCCCGAACGCGCCGCCCACGTCCGGGGTGATGATCCGGATCCCGGCCTGGTCCATCCCGAGCATGCCGGCCAGGGCCGCGCGGGTGCCCTGCGCGCCCTGGTTCGGGATCCACGCCGTCAGCCTGCCGTCCGGTCCCCAGGCCGCGGCCGCGGCCCTGGTCTCCATCGGCGCGGGCGCGACCCGCTGATTGACGATGGTGCGGGAGACGACCACCTCGCAGCCGTCGAACAGGTCGGCCGCCAGGGCGGCCGCGTCGCCGAAGGTGGCGGCCACGTTGGTGCCCGCGGCCGGGAAC
Source organism: uncultured Actinomycetes bacterium (assembly GCA_963769715.1). Lineage (GTDB taxonomy): Bacteria > Actinomycetota > Actinomycetes > Streptosporangiales > Streptosporangiaceae > Palsa-504. The sequence continues at coordinate 16,830 of CAVYNE010000016.1, read as the reverse complement.
AGCACGGCCGCGTCGGCCGCGTCGGCCTCGGCCGCCTCGATGACGGGCGGCAGCACGTCATAGTCGACGTCCACCAGGTCCGCGGCGTCCTCGCCCTGGTAGCGGCCTTCGGTGACGATCACCGCCACCGGCTCGCCGACGTACCGGACCACGTCCCGGGCCACCAGTGGCTGGCGCATGTGATCGTTGAGCATGCCGGGTATCGGCGGCGGCACCGTCGGGAGATCAGCCAGGTCGGCCCCGGTGAACGCGGCGATGACGCCGGGCGCCTCCAGCGCGGCGCTGACGTCGACGCTGAGGATCCGCGCGTGCGCCACCGCCGACCGGACGAAATGCACGTGGCAGGCTCCCGGAAGCCGCATGTCGTCGGTGTAGACTCCGCCGGTCGTCAGGAAGCGGGGATCCTCGGTTCGGATGACCCTGGTGCCTAGTATGCTCACGTCACGATCTTGCCTGGCCGGGACACTGATGGTCAAAACCCGGCCAGGCGGCCGGCCGAACCACCCCTGACCGCCCGCCGTCGGCCAACCCCGGGACGGAAGATCAGGTACCCTTTCTGCGTTAGCGATGGCGGAGTAGCTCAGTCAGGCAGAGCAAGCGGCTCATAATCGCTGTGTCGCCGGTTCAAGTCCGGCCTCCGCTACAATTGGTCAGTCTGCCGACCCGAACGATACTGACCGAACGATACTGCCCTAAACGATCCTGAACGATGAGAAAGGCGCTGCGTCGTGGCTGCCACCGATGTCCGGCCGAAGATCACGCTGGCTTGCCAGGAATGCAAGCACCGCAACTACATCACCCGGAAGAACCGGCGTAACGACCCGGACCGGCTTGAGCTGAAGAAGTTCTGCCCGAACTGCCGCTGCCACCGGCCGCACCGCGAGACCCGGTAGTGGCAATCAACCCGGATTACGCGGGACGGACCTTCGAGCCGTCCGAGCCGTATGAAGTGAGCCGGGTCAAGATCGCCGAGTTCGCCAGCGCGATCGGCGAGCCCAGCCCGCTGTGCCGTGACCGCGCGGCCGCGCAGGCGGCCGGCTACCCCGACGTGATCGCACCGCCCACGTTCGCGATCGTGGTCACCTCGGCGGGCAACTCAAAGCTGATGTCAGATCCCGACCTGGGCGTGAACTACGCCATGATCGTGCACGGCGAGCAGAGCTTCACCCATGCCCGCCCGCTGCACGCGGGTGATGTCGTGGTGGCGCAGTCCACGATCGAGTCGATCAAGCAGGTCCGCAACATGACCACGATGGCGACGGTCACGCAGGTCCGCACCGTGGACGGCGAGCACGTCTGCACGGCGCGATCCACCCTGGTCGAACGCGGCGCATAAAAAAGGGGAAACGATGGCCAGCCCCAGCTACCACGACACGCCGGCGGGCACCGAGATCGCGCCCAGGCAGTACCAGGTGACCCGGCGCGACCTCGTCAAGTACGCGGGCGCCTCCGGTGACTTCAACGTGATCCACTGGAACGAGCGCATCGCCAAGTCGGTGGGCCTCCCGGACGTGATCGCGCACGGCATGCTCACGATGGCGCTGGCGGGCCGGTATCTCACCGAGTGGGCCGGGGATCCGGGCGCGGTGACGGAGTTCGGGGTCAGGTTCTCCGCCCCGGTCGTCGTGCCCGACGACGACAAGGGCGCCCTGGTCGAGATCACGGGCGCCGTCACCGGCCAGCTCGACGGCAACCAGGTGGCGGTCGAGATCACCGCCCGGTCGGGTGACGCGAAGGTCCTGACCCGCGCGCACGCCGTCGTCCGCCTCGCGACCGCGCCAGCCTAGGGGGACGAGCCCCTGTGAAGCTGGCACTGTGAAGCTGGCACTGTGAAGCTGGCCGACTACACCACGGTCCGCCTGGGCGGGCCAGCCCGCGGTTTCGTGCGCGCCAGCACCGAAGAGGAGCTCATCGAGGCGGTACGGGCCGCCGACGCGAGCGGCGAGCCGGTGCTGATCCTCGGCGGCGGCAGCAACCTGGTGGTGGCCGACGAGGGGTTCGACGGCACCGTGATCCAGGTCGCCACGCGCGGCGTCAGCCCGGGCCCGGGCCCTGGCCTGCTGACCGTGGCGGCCGGCGAGGAATGGGACGCGGTGGTCGCCCGGACCATCGCCGAGGGCCTGGCCGGCCTGGAGTGCCTGTCCGGCATCCCCGGCCTGGCGGGCGCCACCCCGATCCAGAACGTCGGCGCCTACGGCCAGGAAGTCGCGCAGACGGTCACGCAGGTGCGCGGCTACGACCGGAAGACCTCCGAAGTCCTCGATATCCCGAACGAGCAGTGCGGCTTCGGCTACCGCACCAGCCGGTTCCGGAGGACAGACCAGTTCGTCGTGCTGAGCGTGACCTTCGGGCTGGCGGTGCAGGTCCGCTCGGTCCCGGTCCGCTACCCCGAGCTGGCCGCGGCCCTCGGCGTCTCACCCGGTGACCAGGTGGAGAGCACCGAGGCCCGCTCGGCCGTCATCGAGCTCAGGCAGCGCAAGGGCATGGTCATCAACCCCGCCGACCCCGACACCCGCAGCGTCGGCTCGTTCTTCGTCAACCCGGTGCTCGACGCCGACGCGATGGCCTCCGTCGAGGCAGCCGCGCGGGCCAGGTGCGGACCGGATACCCAGGTGCCCAGGTTCGCGGCCACGGAAGAAGGGCTGGTCAAGGTGCCCGCGGCGTGGCTGATCGAGCGGGCCGGCTTCGCCAAGGGCTACCACCCGGGCGACGGCGCCCGGATCTCGTCCAAGCACACGCTCGCCCTGGTCAACTCGGGATCGGCCAGCACGGCCGGGCTGATGGCGCTGGCCCGGGAGATCAGGGACGGGGTGCGCGACACGTTCGGCGTCTCACTGGCCCCCGAGCCGAGCCTGGTGGGCGTCGCGCTCTAGCGCGGCCGTAAGCCCAGCGCCTTGGTCCCGCCCCGGCCGGGACCAAGGCGCTGCGGCGGCCTGTTTAGTGGAGCAGGTTCAGCGTGTTGGTGGCGTCGTCCACGAAGTAGACGGCGCGGTGGGATGGCTTGACCGCCAGCCCGAATAGGGCACCGGCGCCCGCCGGGGATCCGGAACGGTCCAGCGTGCGGACCGCGACCTGGAACCCGAACGGGGTGGTCTCGACGAGGTTCCCGTCGCCGCTGTTGACGCTCAGGATGTCACCGCCCGGCGCCACCACCAGGCCGAGCGGGCCGTTCAGGTGGCGGCCCCGGGTGACGGTGGAGCCTCGGCCCGCGCTGCTCACGCGGAACACCGCGTCGGGGATGGCCGCGATCCTGTTGGACACCGTGTCGGCGACGTACAGGGTGGCGTTCCGGCCGAGGCCTACGCCGGTCGGGCCGATGACCAGCGCCGCCGGGTCCAGGTGCTCGGCGAAGCCGGATCCGATCGTGTCGGTCCGCACGATGGAGGGCAGCCCGAAGCGCGGGATGATCAGGAGGATCCGCAGGACAGTGCCCCCGAAGACGGTCTTGCCCTTGGCCGCGACGGTGCCGTTCAGCACGTTGGTGACGAACAGGTCGGCCGTTCGGCCGAAGTCACCGGCGGTCATGTCCCAGGGACCGTTGATGCCGTGCCCGGCGAACGTCTCCCGGACGTGGCCCCACTGGTCCAGGACGATCAGGCAGCCCGATCCGGACACGTTGCCGTTCTTGGTGGGCAGCGAGCCGACGATCACCCAGCCGCTGCGCAGCACCACCAGGGCGGTGGTCAGGCCCACGCCCCCAGGGCAGCCGGACAGATGGCGGTTGACCTGGGCGAACAGCGATACACGGCCGCGCGGGGTGACCTGCACGATTGTGGTGCCCGTGCCCTGCACGTTGGCCTTGTTGTTGAAGTTGCTGACCAGGACGTTGCCCTGCCACAGGTGCCCGGTGCTGCGCGGGATGACCGCTACGCCGTACGGGTTGACGTCACCGTTCCGCGGCACCGTCGACGCGAGCGTCGTGACGTGGTGCAACGGGCCGACGAAGGCTGGGGAGCCCGCGGCGCTGGCGGCTCCGGCCGTCAGCGCCGTTCCGGCCAGCAAGCCGGCCGTGGTCGTGACGATCGCGGCTACGGCCGCGTACCGTCTTGTTGTTTTCATTTCTATGCCGCTCCCTTTCGGTGGACAATGTCTCCACCTATGGGCACGTGGCCGGGAGCGGGTTGGTTCGGCGCATGGCTGAACCCGGCCGATAATCACGGCACGGTTTGATCTCACCGGTGCCCGTGGTCCTGATGATGTCGGCCGTTTGGTCGGACGGTTTCTGCTTCTGCCGGTTCTTGTTGGTTCCTAGCGGATTGGCCTGGTTCCTAACGAGATCCTCCCCGCCGGACGTTCGCCCGGCATGGGTGACTGTGTGGAGGCCAGTGACGCGGCTGCCATGGCCGAAAGGACACGGCTCACCGGGCCTGTGCTCACGAGGAAACATGAACCCGGTGATCTTTCGGTGACGGCCGCGTGCACTGGCCACCCAATCCCCTCTACGGCCGGGCTGGCCACCTTGGCTCAGGGCCGCCCGCGCGCGTAATCGACTGGTAATAACTACACCCGGCTGAGGGCGAGCTTGATGGTGGCGTCGGCCAGCGGGCGGAGGTCGGTGCCGAGTTCGGCGGACGGGCGGACCGCCAGGTCCACGGCGAGCGTCTCGGCCGCCACGAACCCGGCGTGCGCGCGGACCGCGTCGGCGACCGCGCCGTCGGCGCCGATCGTCAGCCGGATCCGGTCGGAGACCGCCAGGCCGGCGTCCCGGCGGGCCTGCTGCACGACCCGGACCACGTCGCGCGCGGTGCCTTCGGCCGCCAGTTCCGGCGTCACCCGGATGTCCAGCGCGATCAGCCCGGTGTTGCCGGGCAGCGCCGAGGTGGACTCGGGGTCGGCCGCGGCCAGCTTCAGGTCGTACTCGCCGGGTTTCAGCTCGACGCCGGCCGCGGTGATGCGGTCGCCGGATTGCGTCCAGTCGCCCGCCTTGACCGCCCGGATGACCTGCTGCACCTGCCCGCCCAGCCGCGGCCCGAGCAGCCGCGGGTTCACCACCAGCTCGAGCGTGCCGAGGCTGGCCGGATCGGCGGCGAGCTCGACGGCCTTGACGTTGACCTCATCGGCGATCAGGTCGGTGAACGGCGCCAGCGACTTGGCGTCCGGGTGGGCGATGACCAGCGACGCCAACGGCAGCCGGACCCGCAGCTGATGCGCCTTGCGCAGGCCCAGCGCGGTGCTGCACGCGGCGCGGACCAGGTCCATGGCGCCGGTCAGCTCCCCGTCGCCGGGGTTGAGCAGCGCCCAGCGGGTGACATCGGGCCACGACGTCAGGTGCACGCTCGGCTCGCCGGTCAGCCCGCGCCAGACCGCCTCCGCGGTCAGCGGCAGCAGCGGCGCGGCGGCCCGGCAGACGGTCTCCAGCACGGTCCACAAGGTGTCGAGCGCGTCCCGCTCGCCGGCCCAGAACCGGCTGCGGGACCGGCGGATGTACCAGTTGGTCAGCACTTCGAGGTGCTCCCGGAGCGCCTGGCACGCGCCGACGACGTTGTAGACGTCGAGCAGCCGCTCCATCTCGGTCACCGCGGCGCGGGTCTTGGCCAGGATGTAGCGGTCGAGCACGTGCTCGCTGGCCACCGACGGCTGCGCCTGGTAGGACTCGGCGTTGGCGTACAGGGCGAAGAAGTAGTAGCAGTTCCACAGCGGCAGGATGGCCTGCCGGACGGCGTCCCTGATGCCGCCGGACGTGACGATCAGGTTCCCGCCGCGCAGCACCGGGCTGGCCATCAGGAACCAGCGCATGGCGTCCGAGCCGAAGGTGTCGAAGACCTCGTTCACGTCCGGGTAGTTACGCAGGCTCTTGGACATCTTCTGGCCGTCGTCGCCGAGCACGATGCCGTGGCTGACGCAGGAGCGGAAGGCCGGCCGGTCGAACAGCGCGGTGGCGAGCACGTGCAGGGTGTAGAACCAGCCCCGGGTCTGGCCGATGTACTCCACGATGAAGTCGCCCGGGTAGTGGCTGTCGAACCAGTCGCGGTTCTCGAACGGGTAGTGCACCTGGGCGAACGGCATCGACCCCGACTCGAACCAGCAGTCGAGCACCTCGGGCACCCGGCGCATCATGGACTGGCCGGTGGGGTCATCCGGGTTCGGCCGGACCAGGTTGTCGATCGCCGGGCGGTGCAGGTCGGCCGGGCGGACGCCGAAGTCGCGCTCGAGCTCGTCCAGCGAGCCGTACACGTCGGTGCGCGGGTAGTCGGGGTTGTCGCTCTGCCAGACCGGGATGGGCGAGCCCCAGAACCGGTTCCGGCTGATCGACCAGTCCCGCGCGCCCGCCAGCCACTTGCCGAACTGGCCGTCCTTGACGTGCTCGGGCACCCAGGTGATCTGCTCGTTCAGCTCGACCATCCGGCCGGAGAACGTGCTCACCGCGACGAACCAGCTCGACACCGCCTTGTAGATCAGCGGGTTCCGGCACCGCCAGCAGTGCGGGTAGGAGTGCGTGTAGGTTTCCTTGCGCACCAGGCTGCCCTGCTCGCGCAGCTTGGCCGCGAGGCCGGCGTTGGCGTCGAACACGTGCTGGCCCTCGAAGTCGGGCACCACGGACGTGAACCGGGCCTGCTCGTCGACGGTGAGCACGGTCGGGATGCCGGCCGCGTTGCAGGCCAGCGCGTCGGCCTCGCCGTAAGCGGGGGCCATGTGCACCACCCCGGTGCCGTCCTCGGTGGTGACGTCGTCGGACACGATCACCCGGAACGCGTCGCCGGTGCCGAACTTGCCCGCATCAGCCAGGTAGGGAAACAGCGGCTCGTACCGGCGGCCGGCCAGCTCGGCACCGGTCAGCGTGCCGACCACGGCGGCGTCCTCGAGCTCCCGCTCGTACGCGGCCTGCCGGTCCCGGGCCAGGATGTACCGCTCGCCGCCGGAGGCCACCACGACGTAGCTGATGTCCGCGCCGACCGCGCAGGCCAGGTTGGACGGCAGCGTCCACGGCGTGGTGGTCCAGGCCAGCAGCCACTCCCCGGTCTCCAGCTTGAACCGGACCGTCACCGACGGGTCCTGCCGCTCCCGGTAGGTGTCCTCGTCCATCCGCAGCTCGTGGTTGGACAGCGGGGTCTCGCACCGCCAGCAGTACGGCAGGACCTTGAAGCCCTGGTAGACCAGGCCCTTGTCCCAGAGCTGCCGGAACGCCCACATGACGCTCTCCATGTAGGGCAGATCCAGCGTCTTGTAGTCGTGGTCGAAGTCGACCCAGCGGGCCTGCCTGGTGACGTAGTCCCGCCATTCACGGGTGTAGCGCAGCACGGACTCGCGGCAGGCCTGATTGAACTTCTCGATGCCGATGGCGAGGATGTCAGCCTTGCCGGAGATGCCGAGCAGTCGTTCGGCCTCCACCTCGGCGGGCAGCCCGTGGCAGTCCCAGCCGAACCTGCGCTCCACCCGATATCCCTGCATGGTGCGGAACCGCGGCACCAGGTCCTTGACGTAACCGGTGATCAGGTGACCGTAGTGCGGCAGCCCGTTGGCGAACGGCGGCCCGTCGTAGAAGACGAACTCGCGGTCGGCCGCCCCCATGCGCGGCCGGATCGAGGCGCGGAAGGTGTCATTGGCTTGCCAGTAGTCCAGCACCTCGCGCTCGAGCGCGGGAAAGTCCGGCTGGGCGGGTACTTCGGTGTCCCCGGTACGCGGGTAGACGGCCATCGGTAAGTCCTCGTGGTACTGGGCGCGGTGCCTCGGCTCAGTGCTTCGGCTCTGCGCCTCGGCTCGGGCGCGAGGACGACGCGCCCGCTCCCGCGCGGGCGTACCGCGGTACCACCTCGCTTGCCGCCGTGGCGGCACCGTTTCCGGCACCGTCTCCAGGCGACCGCTCGTCAGCCGGCTATGACGGGCCGGACCCGCCCGGTTCTACTCAGGCCGCGTGGGCCCTTTCTTCCGAGGGCTCCCCGGTGATAGCCGGATCATCGCCTCCTGAAGGTGAAGCCTATCCGCTGCCTGTGGTATTCCGCGCACACTGCTGGCCGCCTGGCTAAGGTCTTTATGGGCCGAACGGAGTGGGCGCGTCACCCGGTGACGCCAGCGTGCTCCGCAGGTGAGGGGCCCGGGGATGGGCCCCCGGATGAGCAGGGCTGGGAGAGCCAGTCGTCGATTCCGGTCAGCAGTTCTGCTCGCCGCGGCTCGGGTGCCGCCGAGCCGAGCACCGACGCGCGAGCCAGGTCGGCCAGCTCGGCGTCGGTGAACCGGTGCGCGTGCCGGGCGATCTCGTACTGCGCCGTCAGCCGCGGGCCGAACAGCAGCGGGTCGTCGGCTCCGAGCGCGACCGGCACGCCGGCCTCGAACAGGCGGCGCAGCGGGACCTGGGCCGGGACCGCCGCGACGCCGAGCGCGACGTTGGAGGATGGGCACACCTCGCAGGTGATGCCGTCAGCGGCCAGCCGCTTGACCAGGGCGGGATCCTCGGCGGCCCGGATGCCGTGGCCGATCCGGTCCGCGTGCAGGTCGTCGAGGCAGGCCGCGACGCTGGCCGGGCCGGCCAGCTCGCCGCCGTGCGGCACCAGCAGCAGCCCGGCCCGCGCGGCGATTCGGAACGCCGGGGCGAAGTCGCGCGCGGGCCCGCGCCGCTCGTCGTTGGACAGGCCGAACCCGGTCACCCCCCGGCCCGCGTACTGGGCGGCCAGCCGGGCCAGCGTCCTGGCTTCCAGCGGGTGCTTGGTCCGGTTGGCCGCGACGATGACGCCGATCCCGACTCCGGTGGCGTTCGCCGCGGCCGCGGCGGCGTCGAGGACCAGTTCGGTCATGGCCGTGATCCCGCCGAACCGTGCGGCGTAGCCGGACGGGTCGACCTGGATCTCCAGCCAGCGCGAGCCCTCGGCCCGCTCGTCCTGCGCGGTCTCGGTGAGCAGCCGCCGCACGTCGGCGGGCGTGCGCAGCACCGAACGAGCAGTGTCGTACAGCCGCTGGAACCGGAACCAGCCGCGCTCGTCGGCGCCGCTCAGCCGCGGCGGCCAGTCCTGGGTGAGCGCGGGCGGCAGCCGGACGCCATGGGTCTGCGCCAGCTCGACCAGCGTCGCGTGCCGCATCGAGCCGGTGAAATGCAGGTGCAAGTGCGCCTTGGGCAGTGCGGACAGCGGCCGTGAGCGAGCCGCCCCAGCGGCGAGCGGGGTACTCGACATCCGCTCAGTGTCCCGTGCTCACCTGGCTTCCGCGAGCAGCTTGGCCATCCGCCCGATGCCTTCTTCCAGGTCGGCGTCGCCGAGCGCATAGGAAAGCCGGAAATATCCGGGCGTACCGAACGCCTCGCCCGGGACCACGGCCACTTCGGCTTCGTCCAGGATGAGGCTGGCCAGTTCCGCGCTCGTCTGCGGCCGGTGCCCGGCTATCTCCCGGCCGAGCAGGCCCTTGACGCTCGGGTAGCAGTAGAAGGCGCCCTGCGGCTCCGGGCAGACCACCCCGTCGATCTCGTTCAGCAACCTGGTCATGGTCAGCCTGCGCCGGTCGAACGCCGTGCGCATGGCGGCCACGGCCGACAGGTCCCCGGACACGGCGGCGAGTGCGGCCGCCTGGGCCACGTTGCTGACGTTGGAGGTGGCGTGGCTCTGCAGGTTCGCCGCGGCGGCGATCACGTCCCGCGGGCCGATCATCCAGCCGACCCGCCAGCCGGTCATCGCGTAGGTCTTGGCCACGCCGTTCAGCACCACGCAGGTGTCGGCAAGCTCAGGGACCTGGACCGGAATCGAGGAGAACGTGGCGTCGCCGTACACCAGGTGCTCGTAGATCTCGTCGGTGACCACCCACAGGCCGTGCTCCGCGGCCCATTCGCCGACTTCCTTGACCAGGGCCGGCGGGTAGACCGCCCCGGTCGGGTTGGACGGGGACACGAACAGCAGCACCTTGGTCCGGCTGGTGCGGGCCGCCTCGAGATCGTCGAGGCAGGCCAGGTAGCCGGATTGCTCGTCGGTCAGCACCGGCCGCATGACGCCGCCGGCCAGCGCGATGGACTCGGGGTAAGTGGTCCAGTAGGGCGCGGGCACGATGACCTCGTCGCCCGGGTCGAGCAGGGTGGCGAACGCCTCGTAGACCGCCTGCTTGCCGCCGTTGGTGACCAGCACCTGGCCGGCCTCCACCTGGTAGCCGGAGTCCCTGGCCGTCTTGACCGCGATCGCCTGCCTGAGCTCGGGCAGGCCGGCCGCCGGGGTGTACTTGTGGAACCGCGGCTCGGCGCAGGCCCGCTGAGCGGCCTCGACGATGTAACCGGGGGTGGGGAAGTCCGGCTCTCCGGCGCCGAAGCCGATGACCGGCCTGCCCGCCGCCTTCAGCGCCTTGGCCTTGGCGTCCACGGCCAGCGTGGCGGATTCGGAGATAGCGGAGATGCGTGCGGAGACTCTCGTAACCATGGGGTAATGGTAGTCGTGCTGGCCGGGGGTCGACTCCCAGGACTCTGCTGGCCCGGGGGCGACTCCCAGGGCTCTGCTGGCCCGGGGGCGACTCCCAGGACCCTGCTGCTTCTCTCCGGGGGACCCATCCCCCCGGACCCTCCTTGGGAGAGATGCCATCCCCCCAGGACTCCCTGGCCCCCCTTCGGGGGATGGGTCCTCCAGAGCTCCGGCCCCTCTGGCCCCTTTGTGACCAGGCGGTTCGACGGACGGGCGGTTCGGACGTACACTGCATGAACCGACAGCGGTGCTGTGGTTGCGGCAGCGTGCCCGTGTGCTTGCGGAAGGCGCACACTGAAGCAGCGTAGTAAGGCACAGGGCAGTAGCTCAATTGGCCAGAGTCCCGGTCTCCAAAACCGGTGGTTGGGGGTTCGAGTCCCTCCTGCCCTGCGAGTGCGATCCGGCGAACCCGCCATAGCCGGCGGACGTATAGGTGAGGATATGGCAACTCAGATACGCGGTGAGGCCCCAGAGAAACGGGGCGGAACCGGACGCGCGGCCAAGCGCGAAAGCCGGACCACGCCTGCCCTGTTCCTCCGGCAGATAGTCGGCGAACTGCGCAAGGTGATCTGGCCGACCCGCAAGGAGCTTGTCACTTACACCGTGGTCTGCATGGCCTTCGTGACCTTCATGGTCATCATCGTGACAAGCCTGGACTACGGCTTCACCAAGCTGGTGTTCGAGGTGTTCGGCTAAGCGCCCGGGCGGCCCGGGGGCCGTCCCCCGGGAAAGCAGAGCGGGGGGCCACGCCGCCCAGCGGCCGCGTGTACGCCATACGCGGCGCCATGATCGCGGTAACTGATCGTGGCTTCTTAAGGAAAGAGAGAGAGCAATCGTGTCCGAGACCGAGCTGGATTCCGTGGCGACGGGCGCGACCGAACCCGATGCGGAAACCGGGGAGGCCGATGACGTGAGCGACTACAGCGAAGATCCCGGCGAGCTCGAGCCCGCGGGAGAGGCTGAGGACGTCGCCTCCTCGGCCGACGTCGCGCTGGATGAGGCCGATGAGGCCGCGGCGGACGTCCAGCAGGAAGCGGACGCCCAAGAGGAACCGGCCGACAGCGCGCGGGAGGAGTTCGAGCGCGAGCTCCGCATGCTCCCCGGGGACTGGTACGTGGTGCACTCGTACGCAGGTTACGAGAACCGGGTGAAGACCAACCTGGAAAGCCGCATCCAGTCGCTCAACATGGAGGATTACATCTACCAGATCGAGGTCCCCGTTCACCAGGTGACCGAGATCAAGGGCGGCAAGCGGCAGCAGGTCCAGGAGAAGGTCCTGCCCGGCTACATCCTGGTGCGGATGGAACTGACGGACGAGTCCTGGGCGGTGGTCCGCAATACGCCCGGCGTGACCGGCTTCGTCGGCCTGTCCAGCCGGCCGTCACCGCTGCAGCTCGGCGAGGTGGCCGGCCTGCTCGCGCCGGAGCCCGAGCCCGGGACCAAGCAGGCCGAAGCCGCGCGGACCTCCACGGTGGAATTTGAGGTCGGCGAATCCGTTACCGTTATGGACGGCCCGTTCGCCACGCTTCCCGCCACCGTGAACGAGATCAACCCGGACACCCAGAAGCTCAAGGTGCTGGTGTCGATCTTCGGCCGCGAGACCCCGGTCGAGCTGTCGTTCGACCAGGTAACCAAGATCTGACAAGTCAAGGCACAGGTAAGGACATACTGCAATGCCGCCAAGAAGGAAGAGGCTCGCTGCCGTCGTCAAGGTGCAGCTGCCGGCCGGTCAGGCCACCCCGGCGCCGCCCGTCGGCACCGCGCTGGGCCCGCACGGCGTGAACATCATGGACTTCGTCAAGCAGTACAACGCGGCGACGGAAAGCCAGCGGGGCAACATCATCCCGGTCGAGATCTCCATCTACGAGGACCGGACCTTCACCTTCATCACCAAGACGCCGCCGGCCGCCGAGCTGATCAAGAAGGCCGCGAGCGTGGACAAGGGCAGCGCCGAGCCGCACCTAACCAAGGTCGGCAGTATCACCGCCGCCCAGGTCCGCGACATCGCGCAGACCAAGATGCCCGACCTGAACGCGACCACGATCGAGGCAGCCGAGAAGATCATCGCCGGCACCGCCCGCTCGATGGGCGTCAAGGTCGTGAGCTAGACCATTTCGTACCCCAGATAGGCAGTGGCAGGGCCCAGCGCGGCCCGCTGACCACGACCTCCGGACATAGGAGATAGAGAATGAAGCGCAGCAAGGCCTACCTCAAGGCCCTAGACCAGATCGACCGCGAGCGGCTCTACAGCCCCGCGGAGGCAGTCACCATCGCCAAGTCCAACCAGGTGACAAAGTTCGACCCGACCGTAGAGGTGGCGCTGAGGCTCGGCGTCGACCCGCGCAAGCAGGACCAGATGGTCCGCGGCACGGTCAACCTGCCCAACGGCACGGGCAAGACCGCTCGGGTGCTCGTCTTCGCCACCGGCGACCGGGCCGAGGAGGCCCGCGCGGCGGGCGCGGACTACGTTGGCTCCGATGACCTGATCGAGCGTATCCAGGGCGGATTCCTCGACTTCGACGCGGTAGTCGCCACCCCCGACCTGATGGGCAAGGTCGGCCGTCTCGGCCGGGTCCTTGGCCCGCGCGGCCTGATGCCGAACCCGAAGACCGGGACCGTGACGCCGGACGTGGCCAAGGCGGTAACCGAGATCAAGGGCGGCAAGATCGAGTTCAGGACCGACCGGCACGGCAACTTGCACTTCATCATCGGCAAGGCGTCGTTCCCGAACAACGCCCTGCTCGAGAACTACGCCGCCGCCCTGGACGAGGTGATCAGGCTCAAGCCCGCCGCGGCCAAGGGCAGGTACCTGAAGAAGGTCACGTTCACCACCACGATGGGTCCCGGCATCCCGGTCGACCCCAACAAGACCCGCGGCTTCACCGGCGAGCTAGCCGAAGCCACCGCCTGACCCTGAGCGCAACCCTGACCCTGAGCGCAACGCCTGCGCCTGACCCCTGAGCGCAACGCGGCCTGCCCCGAGCACGGGTGCCGGCCGCTTTCGCCCTCGCCCAGCGGCGCCAGCATCAACGAGCCCCTGGGAAAGCACCCCCACCCGCCACCCTCTCCCCATCCGCACCGCCCCTGGTCCCCTGCGAGTCAATGAATGTGGCGTTCTACCTCTAGAGCGGACTTGGTTAATACCCACACCCAGCCAGCTAGCCAAGCCCGCCGCCTGGTGATCAAGGTCACCTGCTCACTCTGATGCCTTGCATGGCGGAGGATCAGCTCCGCCATGACGCAGGCAGCCATTCCCGCAGCCAACGGGGTGTCCGGAGGATCGGTGTGACCCGTCGCCGCGGGCACGGCCGGCCGGTGCGGCCATCCGCGCTTGCGGCGCACAGGCCCCGGGGAGACGGGGCCAGGGCGCCGGCCAGGTAACCGGGGCAAGTCCGGCCCGCCTGGGACCAGGGACCTCCATGAGCCCCGCGGTGGCCTCGTGGCCTCCGCCCGCCCGCGGCCGGCGAGGCGGCCGCCACGCCCGCGACCCCGGAACCCCCGTCCTCCCGCTCCTGCTCTCCCCGCCGGCCCCGGTGCCCCTCCCGCCCCAGGGCCCGCAGATAACCGGGTGGAAATGGCCTGCCGGGTGGATCTGGGCCCCCAGGGGGTACCCGATCCACCCGGCGGGCCCGATCCACCCGGATAATCCCGCACCCGCCGCGCCGGGCAGCGCACCACGATCACGCCCAGCCCGCCCGGCACCACGGGACCCGCGCACCCCAGGCGGGGACGCGCGATCCCAGCGAGAAACGGCACTCTGCCCGGAAGATTCATTAGAGCGCCACATTCATTGATTTTTACGCCCCCCACGCCAGCCCGCGCGGGACCGGTATGGGGGGAATGTCCGGCTTTGGGGCGGGCGGGGCGGCGAGGAGCCAGGCCGGGTGAGGGAGCGGGACGGCAACGACGGAGCGGGACGGCAACGACGGAGCATCGGTGCCGTGATCGCGACAGCTTAGATTCCGGGGGAAACCGTCCACGATCATGGTCGGAGCGCACGATTTGGACCTGCGACCTCTTGGCCGTACCCTGTAGCTGCCGAAGACCGCTGGATGCTGTCGCGCTTGCGCGGCGGCCGAAGGCTCCGGCCCGGGTCGCAAGATCCCGGGCGGACATCCTGCGCAGGTGAACTGAGCTGTATCGCCCGGCCCTGCAGGGCTGGCGTTGCTGCCCCGTGCGCCTCGCGCCGGGGCGTTTTTGTTGTCTTCAGCTTCCACGTAACGCAGAAAGTGCTTCTACGCAATGGAGAGGAGGCACATGGTTAACGCCGAGAAGGTTGCCGCGGTCGCCGAGCTCACCGAGCGGTTCAGGGACTCGGAGGGCGCGGTGCTGACCGAGTACCGCGGGCTTACCGTGGCCCAGCTCGCTGAGCTGCGCAATTCGCTCAGGCAGCACGCCACGTTCACCGTGGTGAAGAACACGCTGACCAAGATCGCGGTCACCGACGCGGGCCTGGCCGACCAGCTCTCGCCGCTGCTCGCCGGACCCTCGGCGATCGCGTTCGTCAACGGCGACGTGGTCGAGGCCGCCAAGGGCCTGCGTGACTTCGCTAGGACGAACCCGCTGCTGGTGATCAAGGGCGGCGTGCTCGACGGCAAGGCGATCTCGCCGTCGGAGATCATCCAGCTGGCTGATCTGGAGCCGCGTGAGGTCCTGCTGGCCAAGCTGGCCGGCGCCATGAAGGCGTCGCTAGCCGGCGCCGCCGCGACGTTCAACGCGCTGCCGGTACAGATGGCCCAGCTCGCCGAGGCGCTGCGGGCCAAGCGCGCGGCCGCCGGAGACGCCGGCCCCGCTACCGCCAGCACGGACACGGCCAGCACGGACACGGCCAGCACGGACACGGCCAGCACGGACGCGGCCAGCACGGACGCGGCCAGCACGGACGCGGCCAGCACGGACGCGGCCAGCACAGACGCGGCCAGCTCAGACGCCACGCCGGACACGCCGGCCTCAGGCGACGAAGGCTGACCGGACTACACGCTAGGAATTGAAGGAACGAGGAAACACCACCATGGCGAAGATGAGCACTGACGACCTCCTCGAGGCGTTCAAGGAGATGACGCTGCTCGAGCTCTCCGCGTTCGTGAAGCAGTTCGAGGAGACGTTCGACGTGAAGGCGGCCGCCCCCGTGGCGGTGGCCGCGCCGGCCGCGGGCGGCGCCAGCGGCGCCGAGGCCGAGCAGCCCGAGGAGCAGGACGAGTTCGACGTCATCCTCGAGGCCGCGGGCGACAAGAAGATTCAGGTCATCAAGGAGGTGCGCAGCCTGACCAGCCTCGGCCTGAAGGAGGCCAAGGACCTGGTCGACGGCGCGCCCAAGACGGTGCTTGAGAAGGTCAACAAGGAGAGCGCGGACAAGGCGCGGGCGGCCCTTGAGGGCGCCGGCGCTACTGTCACCGTCAAGTAGCCTCACGCGGCTGCGCTAGGCGGCAAAAGGCGCTGCGAGACCCGGGTCTGCGCGTCACGGAAGTGGCACGCTGGTCCGGGTCTCGTCATGTTCTCGGGGAGGGCAGGAATAACGTCATACCCGGGCGTGTTGCTGAGTACACATAACACTGCATGTGGCATCCGTCACCCAGGCAAAGTGCCCCGAGTGTCCGGTTTAGACTTGACTCTTGGCCGCCAAAGAGCGATGCTGCGGAGCAACCGTGAATCTCATAGTGGCGTACACTTGACCAGCGGTGTGGCCTTCGGCTACACTGCTAGTTTGCGCTGCACTCTGACGTCCTCGGTGTCTCCCTCGCGTCTACGGGGTTTTGCCGCGGGGCGTTTGGCGTGCGTGCGGTGATATTTCCGCGACAAAGTTCGGAAGGACCCCTGTTGGCAGCATCGCGCAGCGCCTCCGCACCGACTACCTCAGCAACGAATTCTGGTTCACGCCGCGTGTCTTTCGCGCGTATCCAGGAGCCGCTCAAGGTACCAGACCTCCTCGCCCTGCAGACCGAGTTGTTCGACTGGCTGCTAGGCAACGAGAGGTGGCAGGCCCGCATCAAGGAAGCTAAGGACGCCGGGCGGAAGGACTTGTCCGAGCAGTCCGGCCTCGAGGAGATCTTCGAGGAGATCAGCCCGATCGAAGACTTCTCGGGCACCATGTCGCTCTCGTTCCGCGATCACCGGTTCGAGCCGCCCAAGTACTCCTCCGAGGAGTGCAAGGACAAGGACATGACGTACTCCGCCCCCATGTTCGTGACGGCGGAGTTCATCAACAACACCACTGGCGAGATCAAGAGCCAGACGGTGTTCATGGGCGATTTCCCGCTCATGTCGGCCAAGGGGACCTTCATCATCAACGGCACCGAGCGTGTCGTGGTCAGCCAGCTGGTCCGCTCGCCCGGCGTCTACTTCGACCGGCAAGTGGACAAGACGAGCGACAAGGACATCTACTCCTGCAAGGTGATCCCCAGCCGGGGTGCCTGGCTCGAGTTCGAGATCGACAAGCGGGACAGCGTAGGGGTCCGCATCGACCGCA
>CAVYNE010000015.1:0-165617 GCA_963769715.1 uncultured Actinomycetes bacterium | reverse complement strand
TGCCGTGAACTGGGCCTCCTAGAGGGGTGACTGGTGATCATCGCCGCCTATGCGATCGCCTGGCTGCTGCTGACCGGGGTTCGCCAGATTCTCGAGTACGGCGTCAACGCGGGCGACGCGGGTATCCTGACCCAGCGATCGGGGCTGGCTGCGACCGATGTCGTCGAGCCGTGACCGTTCGGCCTCATGATCTCCTGACATGTTGGCATTTTGGCCGGCGTGTCGGTCCGGGCGGGAGCTTCGCCGTCGGGCAGAATACAACAAGGCCCCCTTCATGTATGAGATGAAGGGGGCCTTGTCTGGCTGCGCCCCACCAGGTCCGCCAGTTGCCTGGCTTCCCCGGCGCCACGCGCCGCCCGCCGGTACCAAGCGCCCACGCGAACCGCCGGTTTCCCGGCTATTCGCCTGTCCCGGAGTTGCCCCCGGATGGTGCCCGTTTCCAACGGTGAATGTATTTCTACTGCCTCCTCCAGGGCCGCGCAAGAGTCCGCGGGAATTCATTTTGAGTTTTTTCTCTGTCCACACATTGTCCACAGAATACCGCCAGTTATCCGCACGTCACAAAGGTTATCCACCGGCTTATGCACACCCCGTCCACAAATTCACCCACAGGCTACCTGGCGTAACTCGGAGAGTACAGCGCTAGTCGCCGCGGGTAATCGTCTGGTCTTTTTCCTGCCGACGTTCCGTTAACCACCCCCCGGACCCGAAGCACCCCGGTGAAGGGAGCCGCCGCGCGGCGGCCGGTGGTGGTCACGGGCCGCCGCGCGCCGGCCGGCTGGGACGACGACCCCCAGCGTCGCACCCTCGCCATCCTCCGCACCGGGCTACGCCCCGCGGCCCGCACGTGAAGCACGCATCGCCCCGTTTCATAATGCGCCGGTAAATACAATTGCCCGCTGCTGCGCGACGACCTACCATGGATGTATGACGACAAGGCAGCAACCCAAACGAGCCGGGTACATGAACCCGATCTCGCAGCTTGAGGCTGCCCTGATCGGTGGAGTGGTTGCTGTGTAAGAGCCAAGAGGCACTTGCCGGCAACCGCCCCAGGGAAGCCCTCGGGACGGTTTTCGTTTACTTAGGGGATGAGCCAGCGGATAGGCAGCCGGTCCCCAAAGCCGGAAAAAATGCGGATTCGAATCCTGCTGTCCCTGCACGCCTCTCGTACAGGCTTGGTTTTTGACACGTCCAAAGTGTGAGCACCATAACGGCAGGCCGAAGCGGCTTCGCGGAAGCCTGCCCGTGGGGGTGACAGCTAAGGAGCGGGCGCGCCCCGCAAGCGTTGCCGCAGCCGGTTCGATTCCGGCCATCTCCACTTCCCGGGATGTAGCGTAAGGGTCAGCGCGCCTGGTTTGGGACCAGGATTGACGGGGTTCGAGTCCCTGCTTCCCGACTAATGGTTCTCGCGCCGCTAGCTCAATGGTTAGAGCAACAGCCTCTTAAGCTGATGGTTCGGGGTTCGAATCCCTGGTGGCGCACGAATTCACGATGCCGGGTCGGCTAATTGGCAGGCCACGGGGCTCTGACCCCCGCAATGTAGGTTCGAGACCTGCCCCGGCAGCACTGCTTCCACAGCCCGGGCCGTCACACACGGCTGTGGCCTGGCCTTCGTAAGGCCGGTGATCCGGGTCGGCACCGGATGACGGCTCCACGCGCTCGTACTCCAGCGGCATCCAGGCCACGTTGAGGACGTGGACAGCGCAGGTTCAAGTCCTGCCGAGCGCACCGTGGCCAAGCGCAGTGCCCTTCGGACCGGCGTCCGGCCGCCCCCTGTACGGGCAGCCTGCCCAGTTCGACCCTGGGGAAGGGCTCCGATGGGGAATGGGGTAACCAGGCAGCCCGATAGCCTTTGAAGCTAGAGGTGCGCGTCCGGATCGCGCTTCCCCAGCTCACGCCCTTCGGACCGGTGTCCGCGTGTCCTCGGTAGGGACGCTTCGCCCGGATCGGCACCGGGGAAGGGTTCGCATGCGGTTGTAGCTCAGCAGGTCAGAGCGTCACCGTGCCATGGTGAAGGTCGTCGGTTCGAAGCCGGCCAGCCGCTCGCATGCCGTTCTAGCCCAACTGGTAGAGGCGCTTCCCTTAGAAGGAAGAGGTTCGCGGTTCGAATCCGCGGTACGGCACGTGGATGAGGTAGCAGAGCAACGCCCGACGAAGCAGGTCATCGTCATCCGGCGCGACCTGAGGATGCGCCGCGGCAAGGAGATCGCCCAAGGCGCGCACGCGTCGACGGCGTGGCTGGCCGAGCGCGTCCTAGCGCGGATGACTCCCGCGGGGAACGTGGATCACGTCGAACTCTCTGAGGCCGAACGGGCGTGGCTCACCAGTAGCTTCCGCAAAGTCACCGTCAAGGTGGGTTCGGAGCAGGAGCTAATGGCGGTCTACGCCAAGGCGCTCGAGGCCGGGCTGGTCACGCACCTGATTACCGACCGGGGCCTGACCGAGTTCGGCGGGGTTCCCACTCGCACGTGCCTGGGCATCGGCCCGGACTATGACGACCTCATCGACCCGGTGACGGGTGACCTCGAGCTCTACTGACGATTTACCTTACCCACCCACCACAGCGAGATAGCTCAGCCGGTAAGAGCGGCGGACTCATAACCCGCAGGCCGTGAGTTCGAATCTCACTCTCGCTACGAAAGAAAGGAAACGCGATGCCAGGAAAACAGGCTCTGCCATCGGCTATGGGCCGTTAGCTCAATGGCAGAGCGGCGGACTTTTAATCCGCGTGTCCAGGGTTCGATTCCCTGACGGCCTACCAAAACACCTCTGTAGCTTAATGGACAGGCGATTTCCGGAGCACCCGCATCCCGGGCACACTTTCAATGGCGCGTCGTTCAACGGCAGGACGCCTTCCTGTTAAGAAGGTCATAGGAGTTCGAATCTCCTCGTGCCAGCTAGCATACCCACTGGGTATGACATTTTTAGAAGAGCAGACTCATATCGGGCAGTGAAATCAATGCTGTGGGCAGTCAGGATTGCGGTGATCATCGTCGAGCGGTACCACGCTCCTGAGATCAGGCGGCCTGGGCTTGGTGCTCGCGTCCACCGGCTTCTTCGCGCTCACCACGGTGGCGGGCTTTCTCATGGTATTCGGCGTTGGCGAAGCAGGTGGCGATGGCGTAGTCCAGGTTGAAGCGCTCGCCGTACCAAGCCGGGATGGTCGTCTCGGGGGTGATGTCGGCGTCGTGCCAGTCGGCGATGGTCCCGCTGGTGGCGCGCGGCGCTGGGCGTCGGCGGCGTCGGCCGACGTCTAGCAGGGTGCCGTCGTGGTCATGCAGCATCCAGCTGAGGGTCGCGGTACAGGCGATCATCTGAGCGGTGGTGACGCTGATCGCCGGGCCGTCCTCCACGTGACAGCGCTGCGGGTCAGCCGGGTGACCTGGCGACTGCGGCGGGGAGCCGCGCGTTTCCGCGGAAACGCGCGGCTCACGGGCCGGACTCGGGTCGCCGGCGGCCTCGGGGGCGGTGAGGGCTTCAGGGCCGGCGTGGATGATGACCTGATAAAGGTCAGGGTTGTCCGCAGCGGCGATCTTGTCGGCCAGGAACGATTCCGCGATCACCAGCAGCGCGTCAGCCAGGCTGGCGGAGGACCGGGCCTGCGGATCCCGCTGCGGCGTTCCCGCGGGAACGCCGCAGCACATCCCGTCCGGATCGTGTGGGTGGTCCACGTCGTCGGCCGCCGCGCGGAGCGCCTGCAGCAGCACCGCGCCCTGCAGCGGAGGCAGCCGGATCGTGGCCGCCAGTGACCCGTCTTCGTCGAATCGCCAGGCCAGGCGCCGCCGGACGTGAGTAGCCGCGTCATCGGCGTGGGTCACGGTGCGGTGCGCCCGGGCGAACCGCTCCAGCTGGTTCCCGGTCATCGGCCCGGCGATCTCGGCCAGCCCGGCATCGGTGCCGGGAGTGGCGATCCTGGTCAACGCCCATACCTTGGCGTAGGATAGCCGCCCGGCGCCGACTGGCTCCGGATCACCGGCAGCGACCGCAGGGAGCGGGCTACCCGGACGTGCTCGCGGGCGGTGCCGGAGGCCATCTGGCACTTCCATGACAGCCACGCCGCGCAGCTGGGAAAATCCCATGACGCCCACCCGCGGCGGTCATCGAAGTCGCCGAGCAGACTCAGGAACCGGCAGGTGGCAGCGGTCAGATGCCCGGCCAGCTCGCAGATCTGCGCCTCCAGTCGCTCCAGCGGCACCGGCGCCGGGTCATCGGGCATGATAGCGTCCGTGGCCGAGCCGTCTGCGGCCTGCTTCATATCGAACATGTATTTGATAGTAATCGCGTGGTCTGACATTCCTGCGGGTGCTACCCCTGAGCATGGGAGCCGCGGCGTGAACCAGCCGGTCACCGGAAGCCTGCATCACGTCGAGTTGTGGGTGCCTGACCTGGCGCGCGCCCGCGAGCAGTGGGGGTGGCTGCTCGGTGAGCTTGGCTATGAGCAGTTCCAGGACTGGGAGTACGGACGGAGTTGGCGGCTCGGCGGCACATACCTGGTCATCGAGCAGTCACCCGCCCTCACCGCGGCCGTCCACGACCGATTTCGGCCGGGGATGAACCATCTCGCGTTCCACGCAGGCGACCGCGCCGGCGTCGATGCCCTCGCGGCGGCGGGCCCTGCCCACGGCTGGATCCTGCTGTTCCCCGAGGCGCACCCCTACGCCGGCGGCCAGGACCACTACGCCGCCTACCTCGCCAGCACCGATGGCTTCGAGGTCGAACTTGTCGCCCGCGAAACCTGAGGTAACGACTAGAGCAACAGCTCCCGCCGGTGCCAGTGCACGCCGGCCTCCGGTCGTCGGAAACTTGTCGGAAATGCTGTGTATCAGACCCTCCGCAGTTACCACCGTAAGAGGTGGATGCCGTACGACGGAGCCTGCCGGGAGCGGGCGAGGCGTGTCGGCTAATTAGGTAGCCAGAAAGGGGCCTGACGTTGATCATCTTTGGATGGCGCTCGTTCTACCGGACGATCGCGCAGGGCATGTTCCACTGCGGCAAATGCCAGGCGGACCGGCAGTACCGGTACCGCGCCGGCCGCCGGTGGTTCACGCTGTTCTTCATCCCGATAATCCCGCTGAACTCGGTCGGCGAGGACATCCAGTGCACTACCTGCCGCACCCGCTACGTGACCGGCGTGCTCAGCCAGCCCAGCCAAGTCTGACCGGCCGCACCGCATAGCCGCGAGCATGCTGCGATGAACGGATCGGCTCGGCGAGCGGTCATCGCCTACCGGGGGGCGGCGGCTGCACTGCTGGTATCACTGGCAGCGGTCAGCTTGGCCTGGACTCGGCTGGAACACAGCGCGTGGACGTGGAATGATTTCAGCGATTCAGTGCTGTACGGCCCGGTAATGCTCGGGACCGCTTATTATCTAGGACGCACAAGGCCCGCGCCCGGCACCGAGCAACGGCTGAACTGGCCGGGCCGGGTCATGTCCGTGATCCCCGTTTGGGGCCTTATACAGATCCCTTATTTCCAAGGCGTGAATCGGCGAGCTAAGCGCAGGCTCTGCGTCCGTAATATTGCGATCGGCGCCGCAGCACTGCTCGTGTGGGTGTCGTGGGACGAACGGAAAAGCCCGCTGACCGGATTCGTCGCGGCCATCGCTGTCCTGCAGGCCGCCGGCATCGCGCTCGCGGCGCTGATGGCCCGAAGAATGCCTTCGGCTGATTTGCCGCCAGCCGGGGAAGCGCCGCCGCCAACCGGTGACACGACCCGCCCGCAGTCCCAGCCGGCCGCCGCGATCCCCGATGGCAGTCCGGCTCCGGACGAGATCATCGATGTCTCGCCACTGGCGACAGGTGCTCGCCGGCTGTACTGGCTCGCCGGGTCGATGAAGTTCGGCGCTATCGTCTTCGCTGTGGCCATACTCGCGGCCGACCATTTCCGTCCGTTCAGCTGGGGCATCGCGGGGGCCGGAGTTCTTGCCGCGCTCGCCATCGCCACGCTGATGCAGGAGGACTGGATAAGGCCGACCGCGGGCGTTGCCCTCGCGTTGGGCCTGATCATCGGGATCTGCTTCGGGCCGGCGGCGTTCGGCATTCTCGCCTGGTCGGCTGCCTGGGGAGCGGTGATCGGCTGGGTGATCTGGCCGGCCTTGTTCTTGTGGCTGCACCTGCGGCAGCGCCGGCCATCGGGCCTCAGCGATGCCGAGATTCAGGCCGCCAGCCGGGTTGGTCACCTGCCGCGGCGGCAGGCCGGCCCTACTGCCCGCCGGGTGCCGCCGCCCGGACTGTGGATCCGGGGCACCCTCGGGATGCTCTGCGCGATCCCGGTGGTGATCGTGGGCCTGGTTAACTCGATCTTCGGCGTCGCGCTCATTTCCGGCTGGATTCAGACCGCGCTGGACAAGCTGTACGCGTTCGCCCGCGGTTCAGTCGACGCATTCCTGGCGGGTGCCAGGTCCGAGGAACCGGTCATTACGGCCCTGGCCACGCCGCCCGATCCGGCGATGTGGCAGATGTCGGTGCGCGGTGACTTGCTCCGCTGGGGCAAAGTTTCCCTCCCGCTGCTTCTCCCGATAATCGTGCCGTTCGGCGAATTCCTGCGGACGCGCCTGGAGGTCTATGGCGAGGTGCGGATGATCCGCGAGACGCCGTGCCGTCCAGAGGCCGAACCCGCCGAGCACGAGTCCGCCATGGTCGTCATGCCACTAGGGGTGTCATATTCCCCTGGTGTTCTCGACGAAGTGGTGGCGCTGGGTACCCGGATGCCGCTGCTGCTAGTGGTCCAGCCGATGGGAAGCAGGCCGCTGGAGCATTGGCCTGCCCTGGCCCGGCAGATGCGCGATCATGGGATCGCGTTGCCGACCATGGATGACCCCGTCCGGACGATCGCTGTGCTGCATCAGGCCGCCGGCAAGAAGATCGTGTTCACGGCGCGGAAGAGGAACCAGTGGGGATACGTCGCCGCGATACATGCGGCAGTCGGCCGCCCGAGTTGCCGGCTGACGCGGCCTACCAGGCCTTTGGCACCGAGACCTTGACCCCGAACTGCGGCGCGATCGTTGCCGGTATTGTGACCGGTTCGAGCGTCCATACCGAGGCGTTGATATCCAGCGGAAGCGCATCCCAGGTGATGATCGGGTTGCCCGCTTGCTGGTTGTCGCCCTTCAGGTTGAGGCATTGGCCTGCCTGAGCCAGTGTTTCGATGACTGCCTGGCCGGGTTGGACCGGCCAGGAAATCAAGGCGGACTCGGGATTCTTGGCGATTGTCCACAGCACGCTGTCGCCGTTGGCGGCGCTCTGGATGACTTGGGCGTTGCGGCCCGGACACGCAGCCTTCAGCCCGGTGCGGGCATTGGTCATCGAGAAGCTCACCTCGGCGACCTGAGGGATTTGGAACTGCTGGCCGAGGTCGCCCTCGTCTCTCGGCTGCAGGACGAGTGGGCCGGTCGCGGTGCCACCCGTCGGGCAGGACACCGCCCACGGGGTGTTCCCGGACTGGGTTTGGGGTGCGAGCAGAATCCGGAATGTCGGCACCGGCTTGCTGGCCGGCCAGTTGATGGTTATCGGCTTCGGGATGACTGGGGCCGTGACGGCCGATGCCGACCCGAGGGCCATCACGGAGCCGGCGTAGTCGGCCGCGAGCTGCGTCGCGTCGGCGATCTGGGTCTCCAGCTGGGGCCCTATGGGCGTGAAGTAATGCTCCAGCACTACTTCGGTATCGAGCACTACTTCGGTATCGGCATAGAGCTCGGGGTGGGCCAGCACGTATTCCACCTGGTGCAGGTCGGCCTGCATTTCCTGGATCGCGGCCCCGATCTGGAGGAGGATGTCACGCGCCGGGAGGATCCGCGCGGCCAGGAAGTTGAGCCAGGCCCCTGGATCCGGGAGGGCGAGCTCGCTGTAGTCGGAGAGGACCGCCTGCACCGGGAAGGCGTTGGCCGGGGTGACGGTGGCGGGGAAGTTGATGGCCGTGGCGAGCACGGTCTCGGCCGAGAGCGTGCCGCCGCCTGCGCCGCCCGCCCGCGCCGCCGCGGTCACGTCCCCGCCCTGTGGGAACTCCAGGAAGGTGACCGTGATCTCGTCATGATACTGGTTGAGCGTGTTGGTCACCGATGTCTGGACCGATACGTCGAGTTCCCCCGCGGACACGGAGGCCTCCAGCGCATCGGTGACCGTGAGCAGGTCCTCCTGGTGGAGAGTCTCGATGCTGAGCACCCCCACGTACTCGCCCCCGACGACCTGGGCGGAGACGAAGCGGTCGCCGTAGCGCTGGAAAAAGGTCACGTAGTCGCCGACCTTGAGCAGGTTGCTAGCGTCCGTGGTGAGGGTGGCACCGGTCAGGGCGCGGGGGGCACTGGTCATGGCGGAGCGCACGACGAGGTGCAGGCTCGTGCTGACGGTGTCGTGGGACTCGGCCCAGGTGAACTTGTTCGACACGCTGCCCAGCCCGTAACTGGCCTCGGTGTCGGCGGTGATCCCCAGGGCTGTGTACACCTCGTCCCTCGACTTGCACAGGGTGACGGTCGTCGAGCCGGTGAATGCCAGGGCGCCGCTAGGAGGCTGGAAGGTGATGGCACTGTCGCGCATGGCACCGTTCAGGGTGCAGATGCCCGAGCCGTAGTCGAGGCCCGTCGCGCCGTCCACCACGCGCGGCGTGGCCAGGTCGCTGGGCGGCACCGGTACGGGCGTGCTGGAGCCCAGCAGGATGGGTACCGCGGCGCTGGTCAGCGCCCCGCGCGTCACGCTCACCCGTAGCGGCGTTAGCGCCCGGACGTTAACCTGCGGCATCGTGATGGTGAGCTGGCTGTCGCTCGGCGGGCCCGGGGCGTTTTGCCCGACGGGAATGCGTGCTAGCACCAGACCGCTGTCGGCGACTTGTATGACTATGACCGGGATGTCGAAGGGCATGTCCTTATCGGTCGGCGGCATGGCGCTGGCGTCGAGGAAGCCGCTGCCGTGCAGGACGACGGTGGCGCCGGTGGGCGGGGCGGCCGGTGTGATGTCGCTAATCTGCACGCTGTCGGGGATCACCATGACGTCGCTATCTACGCTAGCGTTCCCGGTGGGGTCAGCGACCAGCGTTACCGCGGTCGCCTGGCCGCCCGGCACGGTCGCCAGTCCCATCGGCACCCGAACCTGGACCGACGTCGCCGACGGCGTGCCCACCACCGCGGCGGGCACGCCGCCGATGGTGACGACGGGGAAGTTCGCCTCGGTGGCGCTGGCCATTAGGTTAGAACCGGTCATCGTGGTCACCTGCCCCGGGCGCACCGCGCCCGGAGCGAACCGGGCGATGCTCGGGGTGTTCGACGCCACGGCCTTGTTGCCGACATAGGTGGCGGCGGCGGCGCTGGTTATCGCGAGCAGGCCGCTCGGCACCGGGGGCAGGCCGGCGGCGGGGTGCTGGATGAAGGTGTACACCACGATGCCGAGGGCGATCAGGTTGAACAGCGAGTACTGGAAGTCGACCAGGTCCAGGCTGCCGTCGTCGGCGGAGACGAGGTTGGAGAGCTGGAGCGGGGCGTCGGGCGGCGCCGAGGGCTTGGCGAGGGTGCCGTTGGCTAGGCGGGTGGTGACGATCTGCTTGGCCAGCACGGCGGCCGCGAACGGCCCGCCGAGCAGCAGCAGGTAGTCATTGCTGACCGGGAGGTTGCCGAGGGGGGAGTTGGCGGCGAAGTCGCGGACGGCCTCCGAGACCAGCATCCACGCCACCACCGCGGTCCACGCCACCGCGATCGTCTTGCTCGTCGAGAGCCGGTTGTCGGCGCCGCTGACGAGCGCACGGATCCCGAACCGGAGCTTTCGGGTCTGTGGGTTGCGACTGAGCCCCAGGGTGAACAGTAAAGCCATGAGCGCCAGCACGATGCCGGCGCCGACGAGAAGGGCCCCGCCGTTGGAGGCCAGCCACGAAGGATCACGCGATGTACCAGCGGCGACCAAAACGAATAGAGAACGCATTCGTACCCCCCAACGGGACTTACTGGCCACCTTACTGCGAGCCGTTTCCATTAGGAAGATCCCGGCGTTACCCGGCTTACCTGGCCGTGATACTCATACCCGACATTCAGCCGATATCCGGCTTTCTGGACTACTTTCCGTGGAGTTTCGCGGGTTGCGAGGTGTAAGGGTGCCGAAAACCGGGCCGGTGGCTGGAAATGGTTTCGGCTTCACGCGCCCCGATAGTTTCTCTAGCGGCGGTTCGCACTTCCCCAGGCGGCACTCGGGCCGATATCAGATCCGCCGCAATTAAACACCGATCCCGGCGAACATCGCGGCGCCTTAACTCCACGACGGGCTCCGTGGTCTCGTCCTCGGGCATCGCGACGACCTCCCCCACCGCAGCGCCCCCCGGCCGGTTCTCGGAGATCCACGTGTCGATTCGCGCCCACCAGTCGTACAGCCACTGGACCTGGGCCTCGTGCTCGGCCGCACGGGGCACCTCGTCGAACGGCACCCGCCACCACCTGGCCCGGATGACCTGGTCGATCGGGAACTTCCCCCAGACATCGCTCACGGTAATGATGTTGTCCAGCCCGGCGTGCGCCACGAAGATCACGTCCGCATCCGGGCAGGCCGAGATGGCCGCCAGCGCTCCGCCGGGGCGCGGCGGCAGCAAGTTGGGCATGTCCCGGGCCCGTTCGGCCAGGTCCGGACGGCCCTTTTGCTCCAGTCGCCGGATTCCCCGCCGCCACCGGGACGGAGTCCAGTTACCCCCCTCAGGGAAGATCACCAGCGCCCCGTTGGCATCGAGCCCGCGCGCCAGCCGCTCGATCTCCCTGGTGAAGATGCTCTCACCGGTCAACTGGGCTTTAATGAACACGTTCGGCAGCCGGTTTCCCACGATGTCCACGCTGGGGTCGAGTTGCAGGCTGGCCTTCATCACCACCCGCGGTCGCCGCTGGTAGACGCTGAGCAGCTGGTGGACCAGCAGGAACGAGTCCCCGGGCCCGGCGTGCCTGCTGAGCACGATGACCGGTCGGGCGAGCCGGGCCGCCGCCTCCGAGGCCGTGAATTCCGGCTCCTCGACCTCGGCCCGCAGGCCGTAGGTCCGCTCGGCCCCGCGATACATCAGGTCCAGGAACCAGCGCATCACCGCGTAATGGCGGCTCTGGTAAGGCTCGGTGCGCAGTCGGCCGCCGAACCCGCTCACCACCCACAGCCCCGCCAGCATGACCAGGGCCACCGTCTCGGCGACGAACCAGACCAGCATGAAGCCCACCAGTCGCAGGCTCCGCATGTGGCCCGCCCGCGACCGCGCCATCAGCCCGAACACCAGGGCCAGCAGCGCCAGGAACGGCGAGAGCACCAGGAACCCGACCGCGAGGATGATCACCAGCGGCGCCAGCACGAGGCGGCGGATCAGCCTGGGTGGGAGCACGCGCCCCTCCCGTCATCGGAGGCCGGGTCCAGTTCGGAGTCAGCGTCAGGTTAGCCCCTGGTCGGCGCGGCGAGGTAGCGTTACCGCGCCAGCGAAGGGTACCGGTCATCGGGCCGTGACGATCATGGTGCGGCTTTTGTATGACATCGAATCCGGAGCGATCCAGGCTTCGGGCCCGCTGGCATCGATACGGGAGTGAATACTCCTGGCAGGTCGACATCGCGGCCCTGAGTCGTGTGCAAGATGAAGACGCATAGTGTCATGGCTGCGACCGAGTATGGGAGCTGGCCAGCACCTCGAAGAACACGATCTGGTGGCCCACGTGAATGCGCACTGCTCAACCTGACCCGCTCGAAGCGGATTTTGTCACGGCGAAGGTAGTGCAAACATTCAGTCCTGGAGTCGCGACATGGCCGCTGAGGACCGTCCCGCCTTTGGCGGGCAGGCCAGCGCTGAGATCCACCATGATGTATTCGAAGGGTTGGCTGATGCTGATCCATTGACTCCGGCTCAGATCAACTCCCGCGGCCGAGTAGGTACCGGTCATCGTGAAGCTGCCTTGAATACTAGGGTGATGCGGGACGGCATAGAAGTTAAATGCCGCCGTGAGGGTGCCGCCAGGGATCGCATGGATCACAAGGCTGAGCCCGGTCGCACCCTGGGGGCAGTCGTAGGAGCCGGTCCAGGTGCCGTTCAGGATCGCGGCCTCTGGACTGGCGGTCGAGGCGAAACCCGGTTTCACGGCGCTCCCGGCAGCCTCCAGTTCGAGGGCCTGAAGCGAGGCTGTCGCGAGCTCGGTATTCCAGACCCGCACGTCACCGCTATCCTCGCCGCCGATGGCCGTGACGATGCTCTTGCCGTCCGGGCTGAATTCGGCACTGTTGGCAGTCCCTGCGCTGGTTGCCGGCAGCGCAGTTAGCTGCTGGCCGGTGACGGTGTTGAACACTGGCACGTTGCCGTTCCCGCAGGCAACCACCAGCTTGCTGCCATCGGGGCTGAACGAGGCTGTGCTGGGTGTCGGGCACGCATTGAACGGGCCATTCAGCGGCCGGTCGTCGCGCGCGGACCACATAGTTACCGCGCCGCTATCAGACGTGGTGACGAACTCGCTGCCGCGGCTGTTGAATTCAACGTCGCTGACGGGACCAGGTGTGTCAAGCACCCGGATTTCGCGTCCAGTGGCGGCGTCCCATATCTCCACCTGGCCGTTGCCATCCCCAGTGAGGATCTGTCGCCCGTTTGGGCTGAACACGGCCACCGAGAGGGGAAATCCGTGCTGGGGATTGAGCGTCCGCAGCAGCTGGCCGGTCCGGGTGCTTCGTACCTCCACCTTGTCATCGCTGGTCACGATTACCATTTGGGACCCATCTGGACCGAAATCGGCGTAGTCCGCCGGGCCCTTCAGGTGGATCGGTACCGGAAGGCGGATCTGGGCGTAGTCCGGGCCGCCGGCATTCCACAGGTTTACCGTCCCGTCCGAGTCGGCCGTGACTATCTCCGTGCCGGCGCGATTGAACCGCGCCGAGTTCACTTTCGCGCCGGGGTAGATGAGGACCGGCAGGCCGTGGGAGTAGACCGGCTCGCCGCCGGCCGTGAACAGGTAGGCAGCTCCCGAGCTGTCAACGGTGAGTATCCGGCCGCCCTCAGGACTGTACTTGGCCGCATAAACAGGGTTCGGCAGGTTCGGGCTGCCACCGCTGAACGAGCTGGGAAACGCGGTCCGCAGCTCGCGCGGCTGGGCCTGCCAGACACGGATCGTGCCGTCATTGCCTGCCGTCACCACCTCGTTGCTGTCGGCGTTGAACCTGGCGCTCCCGGCAGACGAGGCGTGGCCGACGAGCAGCGCCAACGGGAGTCCGCTTGAGGCGTCCCATACGCGCGCCGTCCCGCTCGAGTACGCTGCCACGATCCGCGTTTCGTCCGGACTGAACGCCGCATTCAGGACGTTAGCCTCGCCCGCGTCGAGGGTCATTTTCTCCTGAAAGGTGGCGAGGTCGTATACCCGCACTTTCCCGTCGGTGGCAGCGGTTACGACTTCCCTGCCGTCTGGATTGAACTCCGCATCGTTGTCGGAGCGCGTATCTAGCGATCTGTGTTGCGCGGGGCTTAGGTCGCCTCGCAGGGTCCAGATGACCGTGCCATTGTCCGTGGCCACGGCGAACTCCAGCGGGTTGCCTGGGTCGACGGCGATGCTGTTTGCTTGCTCGGTCCGCGACAGGATGTCGCAGCACCTTGACCCATACTCGGGCAGCCACAGGCCGACACCGCGCTGCGTTGCGATCGCCAGCTCGCCGGTGCTCCCGACGAACTGGACACCTTTGACTACCGGTCCGACCGTGATCGTGACTACCGGTCCGACTGTGATCGGCTGCCGCTCTTTCCCGCTGGCGGCGTCGAACAAGGCCACCGTGCCGTTTGCATAGCCGACCGCTACCTTGGTACCGGCCGGGTTGTAGGCCACAGTGTCGGCGGTTCCAGCATTCCCGGAGGCGCCCACGGGTGCCAGGCGCACAAGGCGGCGCTCGGTCCGGACGTCCCAGATCCAGGCTGCTCCATCCTTATCGGCGCTGGCGACCTTGTTCGGGTCGACTGGATCGAATGCTGCCGAGAACACCAAAGTCCCGTCCTGGAACGTCCGCACCGCCTGAAGTTTGGGGAGCGCGTCCCGCAGCGCCGCCTCCGCCGCGCTCGTGTAGCGCAGGCGCAGTGCCTGCAGAGCCAGCCGTGCGCTGAGCTCTGGATCGCGCGCGAGGTTCGCGTCCGCAGCTGCGGCCAACTGGCCCGAATCCGCGGCCTGCTTCTGGGTAATCGCAGTGCGATACAAGTAGAAGATGCCACCCCCGATCGCCGTGGTCACGATCAGCAGGCTGACTGCTAGCGCAGTCAAGCGTCGGAACCGCCGCGCGCGGCGCCGCTCCTCACGTACAGCGATCGTGCGGTTGATCGCCGGCGTGAGTACGTCGTGGAAGATCTCGTAGCGGCGGAACCGCTGGGGATCCTGGCCCGGCGGCGCCGGGAGTGGCCTGACCACACGCGCATGATCGAGCTTCTCCAAGACGCTGCCGACCTGCTCCTCACTGTGACCAGTCCGACGCGCCAGGTCGGGGACCGGTTCCGCGATCTTCCCACCTGAAGGGGTCACGAGGTGGTCGAACACGTCGATCGCGGTTTGGCGCTCTCGGCCGCCAAGGGCGCGGAGCGCCTTCCAAAGATGGGTATCGACGATCTTCTCGACGCCCTGCAGGTTCTGCAGCGTCGCCAGCCGCAGCTCACGGGAGCCCGCGTCGCGATCTCGCTGCCAGATCGTCTCCATCACCAGTTGCAGCAGCGGGGTCGCGATACGCCCGCCGCCGTCAGCGGCCGTCGCCTCGCCTTGGACCAGGTCGCTGACATCATGGGCCCTTACCTGGTCGAGCACCGCCTCGACGAGCTCGTCTTGGATCTCGACGCGCTCAGTTATGCCAGGCTGGCCGTTGTAGACCGCAAGGGGCTGCCGGATCGCCCTCTCCGCCGACGCCCGATCGAGGTAGTCGATGTGGAGATAATTTCCGTAGACGTTGGCGATCCGGCCCTTGAAAAGGTCACCCAAGCCCGCATACGCGTCCTCGCGGATCGCGATAAGGAAATTGACGGGAAGATCAGCCCGGTTGACGCAGCGGGCGAGTTCATCAGCAAACTGCTCGGGGACGGGCTCTCGGGAACGGTAGAGGAAGTACTCTTCGAACTGGTCGAGGATGACGAGCAGGCCAGCGTCCGCGACGTCGGCCGCCGCCTCGATTGCGGCGTCGAGCCGATGGGTCGGCAGCTCGGGCTCGGAATGGCCGGTCACCAACGGCTCGATCGCCTCTCGGATCGCCCCGACTAGCTTCAGGACGGGAGCGTCCTGCCACGAGCTGAAGACGACCGGGACGTCAACGGCTGCGCCCTGGAGGGTTCCCCGGCGCGTGATCTGTCGGCGCAGCTGCCACGCGACACCCGCGCGCAACAGCGAACTCTTGCCGACGCCGCTCTCGGCGTGCAGGAGCGTCAGGCGGGCGGCCTGCAGGTTAGTGATGATCTTGTCGCGCTCGGCCTCCCGTCCGAAGAACCAGGCACCGAATTTCTCCTGGTAGAAATCTAGGCCGACGTACGGGCAGTCGCGAGGCCTAACCGTTCCTGGAAGCTCGCTCATCGCTGCGCTTCGCCGGGGTGGTCATCGAGGAAGTCGTAAAGTCCCTTCAGGTAATCGGTCAGGCTGCTCTGGTAGAGGCTGACGCCCGCTTGCTGCCAGAGGTCTCTCTCGAGCACGTCAGGCTCCTGCTCGACCGCCCAGTACTTGGCGCGCCCGAGTCTGGCGCCCTTCCAGATCCGTTGCAGGAAGACCCTGAGGCGCCAATCGGCGATCGTGTAGCCGAGGAACAAGTAGTTTGCTTTCCTCAACTTCGCGAGGAGCTGGCTGGGCACGGCCTCCTCCGCCGAGCGGCCATTCAGGTAGTCAATATAGTGATCCTCGGTGATCACGTAATTGTCTTCCCATGGGAAGCCTGCCGACGGATCATCAACCGCGCCGCTGATTCTGACGATCACCGTGCGCTGCAGCCTGCGGTCCTCGGCGGCGATTGGAAACCCCGCGTACTCGTTGGGCTTGTCGATTGGCCGCGGAAGCTCCCCCCATGGCAGGTGGACGAACCTGCCTGCCTGTTCTGTCCCGGGGGCCATGTAGACGGCTAGGTCGAAGTCCTCGTTTGCTTCCCTGAATGCCTTTTCCAGCACCGCGTCATACTTCGGTGTGACAATCATCTGGCAGCGTCTTCCTAGTCGTTCGGGAAGATGCGCGAGATATCTGTGCACAGGGCTCGGCTCTGAATCGACCTTCAGAACCTGAGTGATCCAGTCGAACAATTCCGTTTCACCGTAGACCGCACCCGCATATTGCGCGACTTCAGCCAAGTGCATGGGCGCGCCCTTCAGCCCAACGTGCGACGCGAGGTACTTCGCAAGGTCCCGGTCGTCGGGGAGCATCCCCGAGCCCGGCGACCAGGGCTCATCGCGGTCCGCGTTCGCGCCCGCGCCGAGGAAGACGACGAGGTTGCCGGCATGCCTGGCCACCATTCGGTAGTGATCTTCATCAGGACGCGGAGCAACGAACTCGGACCCAGTACGCCGCCGAGGTGGATGAACAGGACCCACGACGACCGGTTCCGGTTCGTCTCGAGCCTCACCGAGGCGCGCAATCAGATGGTCGATGTCATGACGCAAGTGCGTGTGGCGCAAACGCTCTTGCTGGCAATCCAAAAGCTTACTCAATGACGGCGGAAGCTCGCGAGGATTCGGCAGCTCGGTATCGTCCACTAGTACGGGGATTACGATCATTCGTGGGCCGCTGCGCAGGGCAAGGTCGATCTCCTTGGAGACATAGTCCTCGCCACCGCGGTGCAGATGAGTTCTCAGGCTCGGCATCCAGTTCTGTCCAATCAGCGCGATGAACGCGCCACCGTCGGCCAGATGGGATCTGATCTCGTTCAGCCATAGCATCCCCGGCCGGAGTGTGCCGTTGTCGAAGAACACGTTCTCAGCGCCAAACCGGACCTCGAGCTTCATATAAAGCGCCCACGCCGTGCCTTGCGTGTCCTCGTGGCGGTAGTTGATGAAGACCCTAAGTGGCGATTTGGCTGGCGGCGTATCAGAAAAGCCGCCTTCGGTCTCGTGCGAGCCACCCATATCCATGCCCTGCCCCTGCGCGCCCTGGTCTAGGGTTGCCGATCCGACTGGAGCCCGACAGAAACTGTGCCGATCCCCGGACACGAGCGCCGAGCTTCCAGAGCCTGGGGTGTAACGCGACCCAAGACGCGCTGCTCCGGCCGCTGAACCCGACGCGGGCCGACACGTGCGTACAGCCCGCAACCGGCACCGGCCCAGCGCAGAGAAGCCCGCGTATCAGGGAAAGCCCGCTGAACAACCACGTCCGTCAACAACAGCGGGAAAACCAAATCCAAGCCGAGCGTGCGCTCGGCGAGGCACGACGCTTGACCGACCGGGTAGCCCAAGATTCCCCCTTGCACTCCTCTTAGCCAGTATACGCCGAGAAGGTCAGAGTGTTACTGTTTCGCGTAGAGTTGGCGTGAACGGCATTAGGCCCGGCGTGAGCGTCAACATGATCAACTCCATTTCATGGAATCGCACCACACCGGGCCAGTTGCTGTTCCTCCTACGCCACAAACCGAGAGCGCCGCTGGGCCGGTGCAGGAACTCCGTCACTTACTGGGCATGCCCAGAACCAGGCATTGTGATCTGGACACCTGCCGACACTGGATGATAACGCCGAGCGAGCCAACATGTAGCCTCTCCGTCGACGTCTGGCCGTTCGAGCGCCTTCTAGATCCACCTGCGAGCCGCTCCGATTCGCCCAGGACCAGCATCGACTTTCCGGCGGGCAGGTTGTCCGTGGCACTAAGCGTTAATCCACCGCGTAAATAGGGTTGCGGTCGGGCGCGTCGACGCGAAAGGTGCCCTCTGGACTGGGCCGATGGGAGTTGCTGAAGCTTCCACGTGCTGAGCGGAGAAACACATCGCAAGAGCGATCGGACAGCATCGATGATATGGATCTGCTGCAGCACAGTGCGATGCCAGTCTGTCCTGGCTGTGGCGTTCAGCCCCGATGGCCGTACGCTGGCGAGTGCTGACCTGGACGGCAATGTCTGGCTGACCGATGCCGCCGATCCGGCGCCCCCCACCTGCTCGGGCCGCTCCTGACCGACGGCATTGGCGCTGCCGTATCGGTCGCGTTCAGCCCAGATGGCCACGCGCTGGCCAGCGGCATCATTGACGGGGCGATCCG
Organism: uncultured Actinomycetes bacterium; assembly: GCA_963769715.1. Lineage (GTDB taxonomy): Bacteria > Actinomycetota > Actinomycetes > Streptosporangiales > Streptosporangiaceae > Palsa-504. Next base: position 147,478 of record CAVYNE010000015.1, on the reverse strand, counting down.
GCTACGGAACCTGAACGTCGATTACGCTACTAAACGGATCTGTACCACAGCCGGAACTCGCGGCCCAGCAGTGACAAACTTATATCCTCAACTACCGTACCAGCGACTGTGCAGGCAGTGATATGGACTTAGACGAATGGCATTAGCGAATTCCTAATCCGGAATGCCTGCATCTTGAGGGGCCGACGATTGAACAGCGCCAGCCGTAATCACACGGGTTCCCTTGCCCGTCCTATGCCTGGCGGCGATGACCAGGCTGCCGGGCTCCGCCCGGACGGCCAGGGGAGGATCCCGTTTGTTCTCCGGATCGGGATAACGGGGCATCGATGCCTGGGTGATCCGGAGGCGCTCGTCCCGGCTATCCGGGAGGCGGTGCGACTGCTCAGGGACATGCTCCCGGAGGGCGCAGGCTCGGATGTTGTCCTGGTGGCGGTGTCTTCCCTGGCCGAGGGGGCCGACCGACTGGTGGCGCGCGAATTGCTGGCCGAGTCGGGCTCGCGTCTGGAGGTCGTGCTTCCGGCTCCCCGGTCGGACTACACGCGTGACTTCCACGACGCCGAGTCGTTAGCCCGCACCCCCACATGCGCAGTATGACGCCAGGGAGAGAGCGTCGGCGTAAGCAGGTCGGCGTTGATCGTCTCGGCCTCGGTGGTCGGCATGCCGTGCGCAGGGGCTCGTTACGGTCGGGGCGGATGGAGTAGAACTGCTTGTTAGGTGCCGGCTCTGCGGGCATCGCGGCCACGCTGAGGAAGAGAGCGCGAAATGACACAACCAGGCAGGCCCGCAGTGTTTGTTCATGGCCTATGGCTGCATGCCAGCTCGTGGGACCCGTGGCTAGAACTGTTCCAGGAGGCGGGCTACGCACCGACAGCACCGGGCTGGCCAGGTGACTCGGACACGGTGGAGGACAGCCGCCGGGACCCCGGCCAGGTGGCGGGCAAGGGCATCGACGATGTGGTCGGCCACTACGCCCGGATCATCCGCGGGCTTGAGGCCCCTCCGGTCGTCATCGGCCACTCCTTCGGGGGTCTCATCGCGCAGCGGCTGCTCGGCCAGGACCTGGCCGCTGCCGCAGTGGCGATCGACGCTGCGCCCATCAAGGGCGTGCTCAAACTGCCCGTTTCCGCGCTCAAAGTCGCCTCGATCGCGCTGCGCAAGCCAGCCAACCGTAACCTGGCGATATCCCTCACCGCGGAACAGTTCCGGTACGGCTTCGGGAACGCGCTTCCCGAGCAGGAGTCAGCTGAGCTGTATGACCGCTGGACCGTGCCCTCGCCAGGCAAGCCGCTGTTCGAAGCCGCCCTGGCGAACTTCACCGCGCGGTCGCCCGCGAAGGTGAATACCGCAAACAAGACCCGCGGGCCGCTGCTGCTCACGGCCGGGGGCAACGATCACACCGTACCGGCGGCCATCACGACGTCGACCCGCAAGCTCTACCACAAGTCACCGGCCATCACCGACTTCCTCGAGTTCCCGGATCGCGGCCACTCGCTGACGATCGACCACGGCTGGCGCGAGGTCGCGCAGGCAGCGCTGGACTGGCTCAGGCAGCGGTCACTCTAATCGGCGTCAGCCGAGCCGGAACAAGCCCTAAGGCAGACGAGCGGCAGGTTAAACCGGGACGAGCTCTACGTGAATCTCGGCTGCTTCCGCAAGTGCGCGCAGGTCGCCGGACCGGCTCGGCGGAGGCGGTCACGCTGCGCGCGGTCGCCCGGGAGGCCGGTATCGCCGCCCCGTCGATCTACGCCCACTTCCCGGACCGGGACGCCGTCCTCATGGCTGTCGTCGTCCGGATCTTCGACGAGCTGACCCAGGCGATCGAGCAAGGCCAGAAGTCGGCCGGCCAGGATCCGGCCGGCCGCCTGGTCGCAGGCTGCGAGGCGTATGTGGCCTTCGGGCTCGAGCACCCCGCCCGTTACGGCGTGCTGTTCTCCACGCAGCGGCCGACCGCGCCGGACTACTGCAAGCCGGTCCCGATCGGGCCTGACGGCCGACCGGTGCTCGAATTCGGGGCCCAGTCATTCGCGCTCCTCGTCCAGGCCATCGAGGACTGCGCCGCCGCAGGGGTCTCCGCGAGCACCGACGTCGTCGCCGATGCCACCGCCGTGTGGGTCGCCCTGCACGGGACCGTCAGCCTGCGCGCGGCGCTACCACGCTTCCCGTGGCCCGACCCGGCCGCATTCGTCCGCCAGCTCGTGCTGTCGCTGGCCCAAGTGACCGTCTCCGCGTAATCATCATCAGGACCATAAGGCAGTATCGGTATTAGCCTTGGTGCGCACCCGGACTACGGCGGGGGTGCCAGGTCCGAGCGGCCGGTAAGCAGGAACCAGGTAATCAGGCCGGTCACTAGCGCCGGCGCGGCGGGCTGGCCGGGGATCAAGGCCAGCACGGCCAGGCACAGCAGCGCGGCGGCCAGGGCCCGGATGACCAGGCGCAGCGGGCGGCCGTGACGGATCCGGGCGGGCAGCTGCCCCATGGCCGCGATCAGATCCCCCGGCCGGGCGGACCAGGATGGCCGGGACGGCCGGGCGGCGGGCCCCGGGCCGGCGGCATCGACGGCGGGTAGCGGAGTGGTGTCGTCGATCGTCAGCGCCCAAGTCGGCGAAGGCCTCGCTGCGGCCCCAGGGCGTGCGCAGCACGGCGTAGGCGGCGGTGGCTGCAGTGTAGCGGGCGACGTCCCCGCCGCCGGGCCGGTCCGGGTGGGTGGCGGCGGCGATGGCGCGCCAGGCGGCGCGGACCTGCTCATCGGTCAGGTCGGGACGGGCCGGCAGGCCGAGCGCGTCGAACGGGTTCACGGCCATCGGGAGCCTCCAGGTCCGAGGACATCGTTGAGGTTGGCCGGGATCGGCTCGGACCCGGATACCGCGGACAGCGGCTTCCCGGCGGGGGGCGGGCAGGTCGACCGGGACCCGCGCGGGGAGCAGGCCGAGCGGGGAGGCCACGGGCCGGGCGACCTGGACGAAGGTGGCCGCGCCCCGGTGGATGTAGCAGGCCTGGCCGACCTGCAGGCGGCGGATCAGGTCGGGGTCGGCGTTCCAGGCCCGCCCCTCCCGGGTGGTGCCCCGGTCGCCCCAGGTGGCGCCGACGAACTCGTGCGCGGTCTGCAGCACCCGGCGCTGCCCGGCCAGCGCGGCCAGCGGCTCCGGGTGGGGCGTGTGCATGAGGAAGATGCCGCCGTCGGCGGTGGCCGCGATCCGGTACCGCTCGTCCTCGTCCCGGCCCAGGCCCTGCCAGGTCTGGGCGGAAACCTGCACTCCTATCCCCAGGGACCGGCCGCGTTCGTACAGGTTGGACAGGGGCACCCGGCGGGACACGGCGCTGTAGTCATCGGCGGCCAGCAGCATCGCCCGCGGCTCGCTCGCCAGGTCCGTGGCCGCGTGCGCGGCCAGTTCGGTGATGGCCATGGCCTGGGCCTCGGCGACCGACGGCTCGCGGGTGCCTTCCAGGATGAAGTACCACGCGTCGGCGTCGGCCAGGGTCCCCGGGCCGTCCAGCGCCGGGCCGAGCCGCCCGAGCAGGGTGGCGAACCGGAGCTGGATGTCGGGCAGGTGCCGGGCCGCGCCGCGCACCCGGGCCAGCTCCTCCGCGTGCCGGCCGTCCCCCCAGGCGCGCTGTAGCCACCTAACGTCCAGGCGATCAGTGAACGCGGCCGCGTTCAGTGGCGGGCCGCCGGGCGCCATGATGGCGAGAGTGAGGACGGCCTGCAGGATGTCGGCGTAGTAGGCGGCCGCCCCGGTGCCACTGTCGATCATCTGGTAGAGCAAGACGGCCAGATCGTTCGGCGGAAGATTCCATAGGGACAGCCGCGCCTCGTCGGGCCAGATCGCGACGCGGCGGGCGCCCGCGCCGTACAGCAGGCGGCGGGTGCGGTTCGCCTTGGTCCGGGCGTCCGGTCCGCCCTTGCAGTCCAGCACGACCAGCAGCGGCCGGTGGCCCCGCCCCGCATTCTGGGGCCGGGCCGCGGCCAGGGCGGCGGTGAACCAGCCGGCCCACAGCCGCATCATCAGGTTCGTCTTCCCGCTGCCGGTCGCGCCGACGATCACCATGTGCCGGGCGCACGCCGCGTGCGGGACGGTGAAGACTGGGTGCCAGCGGTGCCCGATGGCACGGATGGTGCCGCCGACACCGATCCGCGCGCCCCGGGCCAGCAACGGGACGCTGCCCGGGGCGGCGGTCCGGCCCCTGGCCGTCCGGACCTGATGTTTCCACTGCCGGGCGTCGAACGTGATCGGCGCCGAGGCGAGCCAGCCGCCGATCCCGGTAGTCAGCGCGTAGATCCGCCACCCCCACGCCAGCGCGGCCAGCCCGAGCCCGACCGGGATCGCGACCGGGGCCACCAGCAGGAACGTCCGGGTCACGCCGGTGAGCGTGAGGTGGTGCCACCCGTGCGCCCAGTCCCGGACGGGAGCCAGCGCGATGGCCTGCCAGGCGGTATGCCGGGCTCCTTCGGCGCCGAGCCAGATGACGGTCAGCGGCAGGGCGGCGGCGGCGACGCGGCCCAAACGGACCGGCGGCCAGCCGCGCAGCCACGCCGCGACGTACCCGGTGACCGCCACGGCGGTGACCGGCCAGACGGCGACCGCCAGGCCGGCCAGCAGCAGCCACCCTGTCCCCTTGATCATCTTGCGCAGCAGCCACAGGCACACGCTCAGCTTGAGCCATGACCAGACGCTCATCGCGACGGCTCCGGGGTGAACGCGGCGGCCGGCAGGTCCCGGACCGCGACCCTGACCTGCTCCCCGGGCGGCAGCGAGGCCGCGGCCCGCAGGACCACCGGGCGGGCGGCCGGTGCGGTCAGGTACACGACCGTGGCGTACTGCATCGGGGTCAGCAGCCCGGTCATGATCCCGGCGGTCCGGGCGATCGGCTTGGGCGTCAGCTCGACCTCGATCGCCCAGACCTGCCCCGCATACGGGCTGCCCTCGATGCTGGGCCAGTGGATCTCGGCGTCCGGGATGTGCTCGTGGCGGCCGGCCGCCGGCTGGGCGGCGCGCAGCCGCCGTTCGGAGTGCCACCACGCCCGGCCGTCCGTCCAGGCGGGCCCGGCGGCCAGCCACAGCCGGACGGCCAGGACCGCGCGGATGTGCGCCAGGCGGGCCAGGGCCGGGCGGCCCGCGGGGAAGCCGAGCCCGGTGGCGGTCATCCCGTCCCGGGTCAGCCAGCACCACGACGGGCCCGGGCCGAGCCGCCCGGTGGCCACGTACCCGGCGCGGCGCCACCGGGCCGTGATCTTTTCCAGCCGCTTGGAGTGGACGCGCAGCGCGCCGGCGAGCAGATCGTACGGGACTCCGTAGTGCTCGCCGCAGAGCAGGAGCCCGTCGATGTCGCGCTGGCTGAGCTGGACCGTCCCAGGGTCCCCGCGCCGTGCCCCGGGGTCCCCGCGCCGCGGTGGCCGCGCCTTCGCCGCGGTAACGATGTCGTGTGCCTGTGCCTGTGCCGCCATGATGTCCCCAGGTTTTTACCGCAGTAACACCAGTCCCGAATGCCCCGTGTGTTCAGAAGCGCACGGGATGTGATGATTGTTCCGTGGGGGCGGGCGAGTGGCGGACGCCCGAGGCATCTGTAAGCGCATCGTCATGATTACGTTCTGTCATGTAAGCGCGAGCGGGGTGGCGTTGCGGAAGATGGTGGTGAGGTTGCTGAGGGCGAGCAGCGCGGATCGTCGTGTTCCGGGCACGCCCTGTTCCCGGGGGCCGGTTATCCGGTCGTAGCGGGCGGCGTCGGACCCGGTGTCCCTGCCGCCTTGCGTGGTTCATGTCCAGGATCCCCCCCTTTCGTGCTGGAGGCCCCGCGATGGACATCACGGCGGCATACCAGGCCAAGCAGGCAGGCCGCCGTCGGGAGGTCGACGTGACCCGGGGCGCGCTACGGCTGACCGACGAGGCGCTGGCCGAACTGCGCGGCCACCTCGCCCAGATCGCCGCCGGGTTCGCCGAACCCGAGGCCGAGGGGACCTGGACGCGGCTGGTCCTGGTTCTGGCCGACCTCCAAGACCGCCCCGGCCTGGCAACCCCGCCAGGCAGCCCCGCATGAATAACGCGGCGCGCCTCCGGGCCAGCGGTCCCGGTGGGAGGTGAGCACCATCCGGGCGGGTGCCGGGGCGGCACATGCAGGCGGCCGGCCCGCCTTGCAGCTGCCAGATCAGCCGGTTTTGTACGCCTCGTCCGGTGATCACCGCGAAGCCGCTATCACCCGGCATAGAGGGAGTCGATGACGTCGGCGTACTTGGCGTGCACGACGCGGCGCTTGAGCTTGAGCGTGGGGGTCAGTTCCTCGGTCTCCGCGGTCCACTCCACGGGCAGCAAGCGCCACCGCTTCACCTGCTGCACCCGGGCCATCCGTTCGTTGGCGGCGGCTACCCCGGCAGCCACTTCGGCCAGCACCTGCGGGTCCGAGGCCAGCGCCGCCAGTGAGCCGGCGGTGATACCGCGGGCCCGGGCCCAGGCGGGGGCGACGTCGCCGTCCAGCGTGAGCAGGGCGACCACGTACGGCCGGCGGTCACCGTAGGCCAGTGCCTGGCCGATCAGCGGATGGGCGACCAGCAGGTTCTCAACCGCTGCGGGCGCGATGTTCTCGCCGCCCGCGGTAATGATCAGTTCCTTTTTCCGGTCCGTCACCGACACGAACCCGTCGGTGTCGATGGTGCCGATGTCCCCGGTCCGCAGCCACCTGCCGGCATCGATGAGGGCGTCGGTCAGGTCGGGCCGGCTGAGGTAGCCGGGGGTGATGAGCGGCCCGCGGGCCAGGATCTCGCCGTCTTCAGCGATCGTGACCTCGATGCCGGCGGCTGGCCGGCCAACCGTCCCGAGCTTGAATTCGGCGGGCGTGTTGGCGGTGAAGGCCCCCGTGGTTTCCGTCATGCCGTACACGTCGAGGATCTTCATGCCCAGCCCGGCGAAGAAGGCGGCCACGTCCGGGGGCAGCGGGGCTGCGGCGCTGAAGACCGTGCTGGCCTCACCGAGGCCGAGCAGGCTGCGGATCGGCCCGAGCACCTGCTCGTCCGCCGCCCGGAACCGGGCCGCCAGTTCCGGTGATGTCGTATGCCCGTACTGGCAGCTCTGCACGTAACGGCGGCCGGTTTCCATGGCCTGCTGCACGGCCGCCCGCTGACCCTCGTCCTGCTCAGCCGTGAGCAGCGCCTGGATACCTGCCCTGACTTTCTCCCACACCCGGGGCACGCCGAAGAACGCGGTAGGGCGCACTTTCCCGATCACCCGCACGAGCTGTGCGGCGTCAGGACAGAAATGGACGTGGCTGACGGCCTGAATAGCCAGGTAAATGCTGAACATGCGCTCAGCGATGTGCGCCAGCGGCAGATAGGAGACCCAGCGGACACGCGGAATGATGAGACCCATCGTGTCGGCTGCGGCCATCTGGTAGAGGATGTTGCGGTGAGTGAGCAGGACGCCCTTCGGGTTTCCTGTGGTGCCAGAGGTGTACAGCAAAGCCAGCGGGTCATCGGGCTTGATCGCCGCCACCCGGGCCATGATCTGCCCAGGCTCGGCGGCGAACCGTTCCCGGCCTAGCGCCGCGAAGCCGTCCCACGTCATATACCGGTCACCGGCTGGGCAGGCGGCCGGATCACGGACAATGACCTTCGTTACCCCCGGTAGCTGCTCCAGGATTGGCCGCCAGCGGGCAAGTTCGCCCGCCCCGTCCAGCACCGCGATCCGGGCATCACAGTCGGCGGCCACGTACCCGATCTGCTCAGGCGCCAGCGTGGCGTACAACGTCACCCCCAGCCCGCCCGCATGTACCGCCCCGAGGTCGGCCAGGACATGCTCGCTGCGGTTCGGCAGCATCAAAGCGACTCGCTCGCCGGGCGCCAGCCCCAGGGCGGCGAACCCGGCTGCCACTTCCAGCACCCGCTGCCTCACCTGCGACCAGGTCAGGGACTGCCAGCCGTCACCGGCCCCGGCATCGGCACCAGTCACGGCCTCCCCGGAGTACGCCCAGGCATCACCCGAGGTCTCGGCGACGTGGCGCAACTCATCACACAGGGTGCGGCCCGCTATCACACCCTCGATCTCAGCCCGCTGCCGGACTATCTCGCTGCTCACGGTTCCTCCACCTCGCCGCCCGGGCGGCCCGTCAGCCCGGGGCCGGACACACGCCTGAGTACATCCGGTGCCATGATCGTAGCCGCGGATATCCGGTTCACCCGGTATGCGAGCGGACCAGGCTGCGCTGGCACAGATCCCCGCCCGGCAAACTTGACGAAGCAGTTGCGCGGTTGCTGCCACGGGCCAGAGCCACAGCGGGCGGGCTCTTGCCAGAGCGATGCACACGAATATGTGATCGCTGGACAGTGTCTTTCGCTGCCTGATGTGCCGGAGGCGCCTCAGGGCGTGAGCACGATCTTGCCGATGTTCCGCAAAGCCACTGTTTCCCGCCTCCGCTCATTCCGCATCCGGTGCGGTGCCCAGCCTCGGCATCTCCGGGTCGTGATACCTCACGGCCGGCTCTTAGACTGGACGGCCATGAGCTCGGTGGAGGACACCATGGGGTTGCTAGAGGGGAAGTGTGCGCTGATCACGGGGGGTACCACCGGCCTGGGCCTGGCCATCGCCGGGCGGTTCCGGCATGAGGGCGCACGGGTGGTGATCACCGGCCGGGATCATGATCTGGGCGGACGCGCTGAGCAGGCGCTCGGGCCGGGCGTCCGGTTCGTGGCCGCGGACGCCGCCGACCCGGCCGCCGTCGCGTCGTCGGTGCGGGCCGCCGCGGATCATCTGGGCGGGCTGGACGTGCTGGTGAACAACGCGGGCGCAGGGGTGACCGCCCGGCTGATCGACACGCCGCTAGCCGATTATGACCGGGTGATGAATGTCAACGTGCGGGGCTATCTGCTGTACGCGCAGCAGGCCTACCCGCACCTGGCCCGGCGCCGCGGCTGCATGATCCACGTCGCCTCTGACGCGGGGATCTGGGGCGAGCAGGCCACCGGCCTGTACTCGGTGACCAAGGCCGCCGTGGTCATGCTGGGAAAGATGCTCGCGCTGGACGGCGGCCCGGACGGCGTGCGCTCCAACGTGCTGTGCCCGGGCGACATCTGGCCCGGCATGCGGCACATGGCCCCGCCCGGCGAGCAGGACCGGGATGAAAGCGGCGACCAGTGGCCGGTGCCGCCGATCGGCCGGGTCGGCCAGGCCAGCGACGTGGCCGCCGCGGCGGTGTTCTACGCCAGCAGCGAGGCCGAGTTCATCACCGGGACCACGCTGCTGATCGACGGCGGGATGACGGCCGGCTACCTCCAGCGCGAACGCGGTGCGCGTGACCGCCAGTCCTTACCCCGGCCTCGGCCGAGCCGTTTGCCGAACGGCCAAGCAAGCGCCACCGGCGTTAGCGCTCGCGCTTGACCCGGCCGACACGCCCCCGCGTCACCGCTACTTGGTCCCGCTGCCTGTTCCTATCCTGTCGGCTCGACGTCGAGCGTAAGCGTGACGACGAGCGACGTTCCGCCGCCCGGCGGGCTATCGATCCTGATCGTCCCGCCGAGCGCCTCGACACGATCCCGCAAGCCGACGAGTCCCGAGCCCCGGCGGGGATCCGCTCCGCCGGCGCCGTCGTCGCGGATCGACAGCACCAGGCTGCCGTTGCGCGTTGCGAGCGAAACCTCCATGTGTGACGCCTGGGCATGCTTCGCTGCGTTGGCCAGGGCCTCCGACGCGACAAAATACGCCGCGACCTCGATCGGCTCCGGGAGGCGCGTGTCCGTCCTGACGTCGAGATCAACGGGGATCGTCGAGCGGCGCGCGAGCGTTCGCAACGCCGGGCCGAGACCGGCCCTGGAAAGGATCGCCGGGTGGATCCCGCGCGAGATCTCGCGCAGCTCTGCGACCGCGTCCATCAGCCCGGTCGCGATCCGGGACAACTCGACTCGCAGGGCGCCCCGGTCGGGAGAGACATCCGCCTCCGCGGCGCGCACCGCCAGTCCGAGCGAAACCAGCCGCTGCTGCGTGCCGTCGTGGAGGTTTCGCTCGATCTCCCGGCGAGCCTCGTCCGCCGCCGCAACGATCCGCCTGCGCGAGGCGGCTAGCTGCGCCCTGCTGTCGGCATTCGCGATCGCGGTGGCCACCAGGTCCGTGAACTCCGCCATGCGCTGCTCCGCGCCGGCCGGGAACCGGTCGCCGTCCGTCCCGGCGGCAATCGACCCCCAGAGAGACCCCTCGACCATAATCGGGACCGCCACGGTGCCACGAATCCCCAACCGTTGCGCCCTAAGGTGGACGGACTCCGACGCGCGGCCGTAGCCGTCGACGCGAGCTGACCGGCCGGTTCGTACCACCATGGTCAATGCCAACTCCGACTCAAGCTTCAGACGGGTGCCCACCGGCAGTTCGTCTCTCGCGGTACCGCTGCTGGCAACGATGGCCATCGTCCCGTCGGGGTCGAGCCGCCCCATCGCTGTGGCCTGGGCGTCGAGAAGCCGCTCCACCTCCTCCGCGACAGCCGAGAAGACTTCCGCCGGCGACACGCCCGTGGCGACGAGCGTCGCCACACGCCGCCTCGCCGCCTGCTCGCCCGCAAGCCGTCTCAGCTCGCTTTCGGCCTGCCGGCGCTCCGTCACGTCGCGCCCAACCCCGTAGAGCACGCCTTCCTTCGGGACGGGCGTCGCCGTCCACTCGATCCACCTGTAGGAGCCGTCCTTGCAGACGAGCCGGTTCTCGAATGCAAGCATCGTCTTGCCTTCGACGAGGCGGAGTGCCTCTGCCTCGGTCTGCTCGCGGTCGTCCGGGTGGACGAACTCCAGGTACGGTCGCGCAAGCGCCTCGCGCTCGGTGTAACCGAGGCGCGTCTCGAAGGCCGGATTGACGCGCTTCCAGAAACCGTCGAATCCCGCCACCGTGATCAGGTCAGGAGAGAGCGTGAACAGGCGGTCAACCTCGGCCTTCGCCTTGGCTCGCCGCGCCGCGTTGACGCCGAGCGCGCCGGCGAGGGCGGCGAGGACGAGGCCGGCGGCGAGGATGATCCAAGGCAGGACCACCGCGGCGCCGGAGACTGGTTCCAGCGCCACGGCAACCTCGAATCGCTGTCCGGCTTCGGTGAACGTGCTGCGCGCGGCCGCCGTTCCGCCAAGACCTCCAGCGGAGGTGCCGCCGACGGCGAGCTGCACCGGCGCCGTGTCTGTAACCGCTGCGCGCAACGAGGGTTCCGACACGAACAACACCACGAACGCCGGCCTGACGACCCCCCCGGTGAGGGCTTCGGCCCGTTCAAGCTCGCTGACCTCAGCCCTGGGCGCCATGTCGTATGGGTGGCCCACAAGGAGCATCCCTTCCCTCCGAAGCTCGACCAGATCACGTTCAGGCAGGTGCCGGAGTCGTCCAACAGGCTCGCCATGCTGATGACCGGAGAAGCGCAGGCCGCTGAGTACTTGCTGCCCACGGACATGCAACGAGTAGAGAACCGCAATGACCTGCGCCTGTGGAACTTCCAGGGGCTATGTCATCGCGTCGTGTCCCATGAACCCGAAGTACCCGCCGCTCGGCGACGCCCGGGTCCGGCAGGCCCTGTCATACGCGACGCCCTATCCGCAGATCCTCGAGAAGGTCTACCGAGGGTTCGCCGGGCCGGCCCACGGCCCGCTCTCGGATCACGCCGCCGGGTTCGACCCTAACCTGAGCCCGTACACCTACGACCCCGGACGGGCGCGTGAGCTCTTGCGGGAGGCCGGCCATGGGAACGGGTTCAAGACGACATTGGCCTACAGCACCGCGGAACCGCTCGGAGAGCCTATAGGCACTCAGCTCCGGATCGCCTTCGCAGACGTCGGAGTGACACTCGAGCTCGAAGCGCTCCCGCCCCCGACGTTCACGCAAGCGCTGTTCACTGGCAAGCGGCCAATGTTCTTCCAGACCTTTGGGGCCGATACGCCGGACCCCGCCTACGCGCTGGGGGTCTTCTACCAGTCGAAGAGCTCCAACAATTGGGGGGGATACAAGAGCGCGAAGACCGACGCCTGCTTGGCCGAGGCAGGGCGCCCCCAACTCACTTGGGACCAGCGGGTCGAGGAGCACAAGCGCTGTGCCCAGATAATCGCGAACGATGCCCCCTGGCTCTGGATCGCGCAGCCCGGCTTCCAGGTGAGCACGCGTAGGAACATAACCGGAATAAACTGGTACGCCGGAGAGGCGGTCGACTGGTCCGAGGTCGGCTACACGAGCTGATTTCGAGGCGGCCAGCTGCACAGCCGGCTGAGGCGGTCAGGTTGACGATGGGTGGCCGTCCAGATAACCAGCCGGCCGCGGAGACGACTACAGCATGCCGGACCTGGCGCACGACACGCCGCGATCACCCGGCGGGCCTGCCCCCCGGAAGCGAAGCGGGCTTGATCACCGGCGAGCAGCAGATCAGGGCGACCGGAATCGCGTGAATCGCGTGTGTCTCGAGCGCCGGCGCGAGGTGGGCGGCGGGGGCAGCGGCGTGCGCCGCGGCGGCGGGCGCTGGCGCGGCGGCGGGCGCGGGCGCGGCGGCGCGGGGCGCAGCTTCGGCCGCGGCCGCGGCGGCAGCCCTGAGTTCTGTAAGCCGCCGCCGGGATGGCAGCAGGACGATCGCGAGGATCACGCCGAGACCGAAGATTCCCGCAGACACCGCGAAGGCCACGGTGTAACCGTGGGTGGCCGCGATCGCCGGCGCCAGCGGCCCCGTGTGGTGCGCGGCGAGGTAGCTGGTCGTCGCGGTCAGCGCGATGGTGCTCAGCAGGGCCGTCCCGATTGATCCGCCGACCTGCTGCATGGTGTTGACCAGCGCGGAGGCTACGCCTGAGTCCTGGCGCTGGACGCCGGCCGTGGCCGTGTTGATGGCCGGCGCGAAGATCATGCCGAAGCCCAGGCCCATGACGAGCAGGGCCGGCAGCACGCCGCCGAGGTAGCTGGAGGTCACGGTGAGCTGGGCCAGGTAGGCCATCGCGCCGGTGCCCAGCAGCATGCCGGTGGTGATCAGGACGCGCGGCCCGAACCGGGGCAAGGTCACGATGCTGGAGACATTGGAGCTGAGCAGGATGCAGCCGATCATCGGCAGGAAGGCCAGCCCGCTGGTCACCGGGCTGTATCCCTTGACCTCCTGCAGGTAGTACGTGAGGAACAGGAAGACGCCGAAGATCGCGATTCCCGAGATGCCGACCGCGACATAGGAGCCGCCCCGGGTGCGGTCGAGTATCACGTGCAGCGGCAGCAGCGGGTGACTGCTCCGCCGCTCGGCGAGCACGAACCCGGCGAGCAGGACCGCGCCGAGGACCAGGGAGCCGATCGTCAGCCCGGCCGTCCAGCCGGCCGTCTCGGCGTGGGAGAAGCCGAACACGATGAGGAAAAGCCCGGCGCAGGCCAGTACCGCCCCGGGCCAGTCCATCCGCGGCCGGATGGCGGGCCGGCTGCTGCGCATGAAGGCCAGGGCGCCGGCTATCGCGATCGCGGCGAACACCAGATTGATGTAGAGCGTCCAGCGCCAGGACAGGTACTGGGTGAGCACCCCGCCGAGGATCAGGCCCACGCCGCCGCCACCGGCGGCGACCGAGCCGAAGACGCCGAAGGCCCGCCCCCGCTCGCGCGGGTCCTGGAAGGTGCTGACCAGGGTCCCGAGGGCGGACGGCGCGAGGATGGCGCCGAACGCGCCCTGCAGCGTCCGGGCCGCCACCAGCATCTCGAACGAGACGGCGGCGCCCCCGATGGCTGAGGATATGGCGAATCCGGCCAGGCCGGTGATGAAGACCCACTTGCGGCTGTACATGTCGCCGAGCCGGCCGCCCACCAGCAGCAGGCTGCCGAAAGCCAGGGCGTAAGCCGTCACCACCCACTGCCGGTCGCCGTTCGGGAACCCCAGAGAACGCTGCGCCGACGGCAGCGCGATGTTCACGACCGTGGAATCCAGGACCACCATCAGCTGGGCGATAGCCACCACGACCAGGACCAGCCAGCGCCGGTCGACGGGGGCCGCCGGACGGCCCTGGATGGCAGATGACATGAGACCTATGCCCCCTCGCGCGGAGCGCTAGCGGAGTCCGGAGCCACGATGGCCCGGGAATGCTGCTTGAGATGGCGGGCCCAAGGCCACCATCTCAAGCCACGATAGGCATACCGGAAACGCCACGTCCACCTGCGCCCGGCCGTAAGCCGAACGCCGGCACCCCGGGCGCCTGTGTCGGCTCGGCATAACGCTGCGCCGGGCGGTTGCGGGCCCCGGCGTCTCCGCGGTAACGCTTGTCGCCAAGCCGTTACTGAATGTCACCGCCGCGGTCGTGGCCATCCTGGCGGGCGCCGCGGTTCTGAGGCACCCGGCCAGCGCGGGGCTCCTACCGCTCCTGCTCGGTCGGGCGGATCAGCATCTCATTCACCGCGACGTGCCGCGGCCGGGTCACGATGTACAGGATCGCGTCGGCGATGTCCCCGGCCTGCATCCTCTGCCCGAACTGGCTCCGGATGCTGTCGAGCACCTCGGGCCGGTTGTGGCTGGCCAGCTCTGTCGCGGTCGCGCCCGGCTCGACCAGGGAAACGCGTACGTAGCGCCCGGTCACCTCCTGGCGCAGGGACTCGCTGAATGCGCCGGCGCCGTGCTTGGTCAAGGAGTAGACGCCGTTGCCGTTGCGGGCCGCCCGGCCCGCCACCGAGCTGATGTTCACCATGTCGGCGACCCGACGCGGCCCGTCGGCGGCGGCGCGCAGCAGATGGGGCAGCGCGGCGTGCGCGCAGTAGAGCAGGCCGAGCACGTTGAGCTCGACCATCTGCTGCCATTCCGACAGCGGCGCGCCGGCCGCCGGGCCGAGCAGCATCACGCCGGCGTTGTTGATGAGCGTGTCCAGGCGCCCCAGCCCGGCGACCGTGCGCGCAACAGCATCTGCCGCCTGCTGCTGGTCCGTGATGTCGGACTCCAGCACCAGCGCGGTGCCGCCCTGGCCGCGGATGTCGGCGGCGACCGCCTCCAGCCGGTCCTGGCGCCGCGCCGCCAGCGCCACGGCCGCGCCCCGGGCGGCCAGCGCGGCGGCCGTGGCCGCGCCGATGCCGCTCGAAGCCCCGGTCACCAGCGCGACCGTGCCCTCCAGTACTGGCTTCACCGCAACCCGCCTCCCATGCTCTAAAAAGGGACCACCCAGATAGCCGAAGATACCGGCCTCAAGATGGGCTGACCCAACCCGTATGACTATGCACAACAGCCGGCAACATGAACACGCGCCCACGCGCGGACAGGGCCCAGGCCCGGATCGTGGTAGCGCTGGCCGCCAAGTCCATGACGTTTCCGCGGAAGCGCCTTGTGCAGAATTTCACAAGGCGCTTCCGCGGGCGCTCTCGTGCTGCGGTCAGCGCGCAGAGCTGCCGAATCGACGCCGTTCGCCTGGCGACCGCTGTTGCGGCAGTGGACCGGCGCTTCGTGCCGCCCACTAGTGACCACCTGGTAGAACAGCGGGATGACCCGGTTGTCGGTGGACTACGCAGGGCTGGTGCGCGGCCTCCGGATGCCGCTGGCACCTGCCGATCTTGGCGCGGCGCTGCTCGACGCGGTGGCGGAGCGTTACGAACATCAATTCCCGGATTGCTCGCTGCTGCAATTCGTGCAGTCTGGAGCCACCTACTTGTTTGACCTGGCCAGCGCCGTGGGGGCAGAGCAGGAGGATCGCACACTGGCGGCCTGGACCATGACGCCAGCCACAGTCGGCAAACGCGATGTCTCCTACCAGCGCGGATTCCCGCTGCCGCCCGATCCCGATGGCACGTCGGTGGACCGGGGACATCTCATCCCCCACCTTTCCGGAGGCGAGTTCGGCCCGAACATCTTCCGGCAGCGCCGGGACCTGAACCGCGGCTGGTCGGACCAGGGCAAACGGTTCCGGGCGTTGGAACGAGAAGCGGCCACAACACCCGGCGCCTTCTATTTCGGCCACCTGCTGTACGAGGACGGCACTGCATATCCCACCGAGATCGAGACTGGCCTGCTCCGCGGGGAGACATTGCATGTGGACAGGTTCCGTAACCGGTTCGCACGCTGACACCGGAACGATGAGTTCGCTCTGGGCGCTGCGTCTGACTACCAGAAACGCTGTTGCCCACCGGGGCCGCCCTGTCCACGGCCCGACGCAATCCAGACCGGAGGTATGGAAATGACTGATCGGCAGCCTAGTGAGGTCACGAATCTTGACCGGTACGGAGATCCGGTACTGCCGTGGAGCCGAGCCCATGATCTCCTCGCGTCCGGCCCGAAGGGGCCGCTTGCCGGCTTCTTCCTGGGCACGGTCCGGCCTGACGGGCGCCCGCACGCCGCCGGGATCGGTGCGGTGTGGCATGATGGCGACCTTTATTTCACCAGCGGGCCCGGAACTCGCAAGGCACGGAACCTGGCGTCGAACCCGGCCTGTACGATCTCGGTCAAGCTTCCCGGCATGGACCTGACCGTGGACGGTACGGCGATGCGGGTGGCCGAGTCGGCGATCTTGGAGCGGGTGGCCGCCATCTACCGCGACATCGGCTGGCCGGCCGAGGTAACCGGCGACGCCTTCACCGCGCCCTACAGCGCGCCGAGCGCCGGGCCGCCGCCGTGGCATCTTTACCGGTTCACTTTCCACACGGTCGTCGGTTTGAGCACCGCCGAGCCGAATGGCGCGACACGCTGGCGGTTCGGTCAATGACCGTGCCTGTCAGAACTGCTGGCGGACCAGGCCTTGGTCATCTGCGGCGCGCCCTGTCAACGGCCCACTGAGCGGATCTGGCTGCGGTGAGGTCGCGGAAGGGCGGAAGAGGGGTAATACGTCCTATGTGAGCGTCACTGCGCCCTGAAGGATCTGCGTATGACCGCCGTTCGCCACTGCCGGCATTGCTGGGGAGACTGCCTGGGCGGCTGCCTTCTGGACGACACCGGCCTGTGCATTCACAACGAAAACAGCAGGATGATGAGACAGCAGCGAAGACGACGGCTGCTGCTGAGTCCGATGCGGCTGCTGAGGCTGTTCGGGGGCGCCCGGTAACCGGCGGCCCAGATGCGGCCGCTTCCGCCCGACCCAGGCAGTGCGCTATGGGGACACCTGTCGTTGCAGGGCAGCCAGGGACCGGGCGGTTTCGCGGCGCATCTTGGGGGCGAGCAGCAGGAGCAGGGATCCGAATCCGCCCTGCACCTCGGCCCTCTTGACCACCCGGACACGTCCCCCGGCGACTGGCTCGAGGACGTGCTCGAAGACCACCTTGCCCATGGGTACCGGGCATTCGGTCACCCAGCGGCGCCCGTCATCGACCACGGTGATGGTGAAGGAGCCGCCGAGGTTGCCGCGCTGCTTGGCCCAGCCGGAGACACCGGGCTGGAACGGGCCATCGAGCCGGGCGATCTCCTTGCTGACATCCCACTCAGGCCAGCGTTCCACGTCGGTCCACACCTTCCAGACCTCAGCGGGCTCAGCCTCGAATGTGGCCTCGCACTCGAACAGGTACATATATCCCGCCTTAGGCCAAGCCCGGGCTCCCTAGCAAACGCTAGTCGCTGATCCGCTCGCGCGGACGCGGCTTTTGCGGTGAGCTGACACTTTTTGCGGCAGGCCAAGACCTAGCTCCTGGCTAGCTCCGTGAGATAGCTCGCGGATGCCGTGTACGCGCGCTCGATGCTCAGCCCCACCTTGGCTTTGTCCCGGTACCGGAACTGTTTCCATCCCGGCGGGAGCCGGTCTCCGCCGGTCGGCAGCACATGCACCCGAACATTCTCCGGCAGCGACGACATCTCCTCGTGGAACCGGTGCCTGCGGGCGATCTCGAACGCCACCAGCCCCACCTGCCACGGCTTGGTCGGCACCGCGAGCGGGCTTTCGATCCGGCCCACCTGCAGCACGTAGACCGTGCTGGCGCCGAGCATGACCGCCCGTCCGACTGGGATCGAGTCGACCAGGCCGCCGTCGAAGTAGTGGGCGCCGTCGATCTCGACCGGCGGCAGCAGCCCGGGCACGGCGCACGAGGCCATGACCGCGGGCACCACCGGCCCGCTAGAGAACCAGCGGGCGCTGGCGTCCTCGATGCTGGCCGCCACGCACTGGAACGGCAGCTTGAGGTCGGCGAAATCGGAACCGGGGAGCGCCCGGGCCAGCAGGATGCGCAGCGACTCGAACGAGTGCAGATGGGTGCCCGAACGCACCAGCCGGGCCGCCCGGCCCCAGAGCTTCTCGCTGAACGCCAGCCGCAGTTCCTCGCCCTGCCACATCCGGCTGAGCCGGTCCGCCGCGCCGTCGGGGTCGGCCGCTACGAGCACGCCGTTCAGAGCGCCGATCGAGGTGCCTACCACCAGGTCGGGCTTGACGTCGGCTTCGGCCAGCGCTCGCAGCATGCCGACCTCGTGCGCGCCGAGCAGCCCTCCGCCGCCGAGGACGAAAGCCGTGGTCATAACCGCAGCCTAGCCACCCGTTCGGTATAAAAAAGGACCATTTGGGGCTCAGCCGCGCCGGATGGTCAGGCCGAGAGAGCCGAACTGCTCGAACGGCCGGTGGTAGCCGCGCTCGATGTGGTGGATCCCGCGCAGCAGCGACGGCCGGTCGGCCACGGCCGCGGCCAGCACGGCGGAGAACCCGGCGCGCACGTCGGGCAGCGTGACGTCGGCACCGCGCAGCTTGGACACGCCCCTGATCACGGCCGAATGCACCGAGTTCGTGTCGTGGAAACGGCACGCGGGGCCGCCGAGGCAGGCCGCGAACACCTCGATCTCGCAGCCCATCTTCTGCAGCGCGGGCACGTACACGAGCCGGTTCTCGAACACCGTCTCGTGCAGCACCGACATCCCGTCGGCCTGGGTGAACAGCACCATCAGCGGCTGCTGCCAGTCTGTCATGAACCCGGGATGGGTGTCGGTGTGCACCGCGGCGGGCCGCAACCCCGACGGCGCCGACGCGGTGATCCACTCGTCGGTGATGTCGAGCTGCGCGCCCATGGCGGCCAGCGTGGTGATCGCCGTGACCAGCCGGTCCTGCGGGCAGCCGTGCACCCGGACCTCACCGCGAGTGATCAGCCCGGCTACCAGGTACGAGAACGCCTCGAGCCGGTCGCCGGCCAGCCACCGTGACGCCCCGCGCAGCCGCGGCACGCCCTCGATGACGATCCGCCGGTCCGGGCTGAGCTCGATGTGCGCGCCCATCCGCTGCAGGAACAGCGCGAGTTCGACCACCTCGGGTTCGGTGGCGGCGTTGCGCAGGACCGTCTTCCCCTCGGCCAGCACGGCGGTGAGCAGCACCGTCTCGGTCGCGCCCACGCTCGGGTACGGCAGGTCGATGCGCGCACCGTACAGCCGGGAGGCCTGCGCGGTGATGCCGGCCGGGCCCACCTCGACCTCGGCGCCGAGCGCGCGCAGCGCCGCGACGTGGAAGTCGACCGGCCGCCGCCCGATCGGGTCGCCGCCGACCAGCGGCACGAACGCCTCCCCGGTCCGGTGCAGCAACGGCCCGAGCATCAAGATCGGGATCCGGTTCAGCCCGGTGAACGCCTCGGGGACCCGCGGCTGGACCTCGCTTCCCGGCGCGACCGTGATGTCGGCCCCCGAACGGCCGACCTGATACCCGACGGCCTCCAGCATCGCGGCCGTGATGTCGACGTCGCCGACCTCCGGGGCGTTGCGGATCGTGCTCGGCCCCTCGCCGAGCATCGCCGCGACCATGTGCTTGGTCACCGCGTTCTTCGACCCGCGCACACCGATATCGCCGCGCAGCGGCCCGGACGGTTCTACCTGCCAGGTTTCAGTCACGCTGACCACTGTAGGCGGACGATGCCTCAGGAATGTCCGGCACCGAACGAACCAGGCTATCCGTTCCCTGGTCGGCTAACCCGGGTAGACAGGGGACGTGGACGCGGACAAGCTGCAGGCGTACCGGGACAAGCGAGACGCTGGTCGCACGCCCGAGCCTGTGCCCGCCGAGCCGGTAGCAGCGGGGGAGGCTCCGGCCGCCGAGGATGGCGACGGCGGGACGTTCGTGATCCAGGAGCACCACGCCCGGCGGCTGCACTGGGATTTCCGGCTCGAGCGCGACGGGGTGCTGGTGTCCTGGGCGCTGCCGAAGGGGGTGCCGGCCGATCCGGCCGTCAATCACCTGGCCGTGCACACCGAAGATCATCCGCTGCAGTACGGCGGCTTCGAGGGGGAGATCCCGCGGGGGGAGTACGGGGCCGGCGCGGTCACCATCTGGGACTCCGGGCGCTACGAGACGCTGAAGTGGGCGCCGAAGGAGGTCAAGGTCCGGTTGCACGGGCGGCGGGTCGCCGGGGAGTTCGCACTGTTCCAGACCCGCGGCAACCAGTGGATGATCCACCGGGACCGCCAGCCGCTGCCCACCGGCGTCCGGCCCATGCTCGCGACGTCCTGGGCGACGCCGCCGCCCGACGACGGGAACTGGGCGCTGGAGATGAAGTGGGACGGCGTGCGGGCGCTGGCCTTCGTCGAGCGCGGCCGGGTCCGCCTGATGTCCAGGACCGGACGCGACATCACCGTCGCCTACCCCGAGCTGGCTGCCCTGGGCAACGCCACCGACCACAAGCAACTGCTGCTCGACGGGGAGATCGTGGTGTTCGGCGCGGGAGGCTGGCCCGAGTTCGAGGCGCTGCAGCCGCGCATGCACGTCTCCGACGCGCCGCAGGCGAAAATGCTGGCCGGGCAGAACCCGGTGACCTACCTGGTATTCGACGTGCTGCAGCTGGACGGCAGGCCACTGCTCGAGGAGCAGTACGCCGAGCGCCGAGCGCTGCTCGATTCACTGGGCCTGGCCGGGCCTTACTGGCAGACCCCGCCGTCGTTCCCCGGCGAGGACTTCCCGGCCGTGCAGGCCGTCTCGGTCGAGCACGGCATGGAAGGCGTGGTGGCCAAGCGGCTGGACGCCAAGTACCTGCCCGGGGAGCGGACCGATCTCTGGCGCAAGATCAAGAACCTGCGGCGCCAGGAGGTCGTCGTGGCCGGCTACAAGCCGGGGAAAGGCAACCGGACCGGCCAGGTCGGGTCGTTGCTCATCGGGGTGAACGACTCCTCCGGGCTGATCTACGCGGGTCACGTCGGGACCGGCTTCAGCGTGCAGACGCTGCGTTTGCTAGGGCGCAGGCTTGAGCCGCTGCGTCGTTCGGACTCTCCTTATCGCGGACCGGTGCCGCCCGAGCATGCCCGCACCGCGGTGTGGGTAGAGCCACGGCTGGTGATCGAGGTGACCTTCGACTCCTGGACCAGGGCAGGCCGGATGCGGGCGCCGGTGTACAAGGGCCTGCGCGACGACAAGGACCCAGCCGACGTGGTCCGGGAGCCGCCGTGAGCCCCGATACCAAGGTCGCCGTCCAGGTGGACGGGCGGACCCTGACGCTGACCAACCTCGGCAAGGTCCTGTATCCGCAGAGCGGGTTCACCAAGGCCGAGGTGCTCGACTACTACCAGCGGGTGGCGCCCGTGCTGCTGCCGCACATCGCGGGCCGGCCATTGACGTTGAAGCGGTACCCCGAGGGCGTGGACGGCGAGGCCTTCTTCCAGAAGCACGTCACCGCGCACCGGCCGGACTGGATCCGGACCGCCCGGGTCGACTCGGGAAGCTCGCGGGCGCGCGGCACCAGCGTGACCTACCTGGTGGTGGACGACCTGCCCGCGCTCATCTGGGCGGCCAACCTGGCCGGCCTGGAACTGCATGTCCCGATGTGGCGGCTGCCCCACGTCCGCGAGCCCGACCTGCTGGTCTTTGACCTCGACCCGGGGGCGCCCGCCAACATCGTGGACTGCTGCCGGGTGGCTTGCGATTTGCGGCCAGTCCTGGAGGCGGACGGCCTGGCGCCGCTGGCCAAGACCTCGGGCGGCAAGGGGCTGCAGCTGTACGCCCCGGTCTCCGGCCTGACCTCCGAGCAGGCCAGCGACCTGGCCAAGACGTACGCCGAACGGCTCGAGCGCGATCAGCCCCGCCGCGCGGTGTCGCGGATGACCAAGGCGCTGCGCACCGGCAAGGTCCTCATCGACTGGAGCCAGAACAACGGCTCCAAGACCACCGTCGCCCCCTACTCGCTGCGGGCCCGCCAGTTCCCCACGGTCTCGACACCGGTCAGCTGGGACGAGGTGCAGGCCTGCCGCCAGCCGCAGGACCTGTTCTTCACCGCCGAGGCGGTCCCCGACCGGGTGGCCGAGTTCGGCGATCTGCTCGCCCCGTTGCTCACGCCAGGGCCGTCAGCCGGATCTAAAGATTGAGTGCGTCTGGAGGGAGGATGCCATGAGGGCGAGGACGGCCTTCGGGGAGTTCTTCCGGGACGCCTACCAGCCGCTGGTGCGGGATGTCATCTTCGCGGGCGGCCATCCGGATGAGGCGGAGGACGCGGTGTGCGCCGCGATGGTCGACATGCTCCAGCGCTGGGACGCCATCGCGAGCCCGCGGGCGTACGCCCGCCGGGCGGCCATCAACAACATGATCAAGAGCAGGCAGCGAGGCCTGCGGCGGATCTCAGAACGGCTCATCGAGCGGGGAGACGTCCCGCCCGAAGGTGACCTGGATCCCGCCCTGCTGGTCTGGGAACAGCAGGAGTGGGTGACGTTGCTGCTGAAGTCGCTGCCGGAGGCCCAGCGGCAGGTGCTGGCCTGCCTGGTCGACATGTTCACCCCGCAGGAGATCGCGCAACTGCTCGGGAAGACCGAGGCGGCGGTCCGCCAGAACCTGCGCGCGGCCCGTAAGAGACTGACGGTATCCCTTGGGGGGGAGGCTCAATGAGCGCTCATGCACCCGACGGTGCGAACGAGTCCTTGGAGGACCTGTTCGGGACCGTCTTCGACCTGGCCGGCGAGATCGCCTCGCGGATCAGCCCGGACGAAGTTGAGGCCAGGCTCCACCGCACCCTCGAGGATGCGGACTCGTCGGTGACCGCGCTGGTTAACCGGGCCGCCGCCGGGGACTCCGACGCGTGGAACCGGATCATCGACCGCTACGTGCCGCTGGTGTACGCCATCTGCACGCGGTACCGGCTGAGCCAGCACGACATGGAAGACGTGGGCCAGCGGGTATGGATGCTGCTGGTGGAGCAGATCGGCAACCTTCGCCAGCCCGCCGCACTGCCCGGCTGGCTGGCCACGACCACCGCGCGGGAATGCCTGCGCGTGGTGAGTGCGGCGCGGCGGTCCGGGTTGCTGGCGACGGACCTGGCGTCGCCCGCGGATGACGAAGCGCTCGACACGCAGATCCTCGCCGCCGAGCGGGATGCCGCGCTGCGCGCGGCCCTCGCCGAGCTTCCGGCCCGCTGCCAGCAACTGCTTTCCATGCTGACCAGCGACCCGCCCCGTTCCTACGCGGAAATCTCCGCCGCGCTGGGCATCCCGATCGGCAGCATCGGCCCGCAGCGAGCCCGCTGCCTGAACCGCCTGCGCCGATCCATGGCCGGGGCCGGTGCCCTGGGCGAGCCGCGCCGTACCCAGTAGCCCGCCGTCCCCACGGGGTACGTTGCCGCATCCATGCCATGTCGTCGCCTGGCGGCAGCGCGCTGTTAGGTTCTCTTGTGCGCTGGTGTCTACCTGGTCGAGGCCATCGAGGCCATCGAGGCCATCGGGGCCTGAACGACTCGATCAGAGAGGGACACCACGATGAGCATCAAGCAGCAGGTCATGATCCCCGCCGACCCGGCGCAGGTGTACGCAGTCCTCGCCGACGCCGCAGCGCTGTCCGCCCTGTCCGGGATGCCGGGCGTGCCTGGCCGGTCGGCGGGCGAAGAGTTCTCGGCCTTCGACGGCCACGTCACCGGCCGACAGATCGAGCTCGCGCCCGGCGAGCGGATCGTGCAGGCCTGGCGCTTCCCGGTGTGGGAGCCGGGGACGTACTCGATCGTCCGCTTCACCCTCGTGCCTGAGGCCGGCGGCACGCGCCTGGTCATCGAGCAGCACGGCGAACCGGAAGACTGGCACGACCACGTCGACACCAACTGGCCGACGTTCTACCTCACGCCGCTCACGAACCATTTTTCGCAGCAGACTGTCGGCTGAGACCGTGGCGACGCGGGCCGCGCGCCTGGTACGCGGCCCGTCGCCCGTCGGCGCGAACATCAGGACGGAAGGGGACGGACGGATGACGGCCTTGGTAGACCGGGCCCGCTCCGGCGACGCAGACGCCTTCGCGGAGCTGGTTGAGCCGCATCAGCGCGAGCTGCACGTGCACTGCTACCGGATGCTCGGCTCGTTCGACGACGCCGACGACGCCGTGCAGGAGACGTTGCTGGCAGCGTGGCGGGGACTCGCGACGTTCCAGGCGAGAGCCTCCCTGCGCACCTGGCTCTACCGTGTCGCCACCAACACCTGCCTGAACATGGTCCGGACCGCGACCCGGAGGCCGCAGCTGACCGAACCCCTGCCCGCGACGGCACCCGCCCCGACCGGCTCGGAAAAGATCACCTGGCTCCAGCCCTACCCTGACATGCTGCTCGACGCCCTGCCCGACGATGCACCCGGCCCGGACGTGCGCGTGGAGCAGAACGAGGCGGTCTCCCTCGCGTTCGTGACCGCGCTGCAGCTGCTCTCGCCGCGCGCGCGGGCCGTTCTCATTCTCCGAGATGTCCTCGGCTTCAGCGCGCGCGAGGTCGCCGGCACCCTCGACTCGACCGGGGAAGCCGTCGCGATGACGCTCAGCCGGGCCCGCGCGTCGCTGCGTGGCACGTCGCCGCGATCCCCGGCCCGGGCGAGCACGGCGGCGGAGGCAAAACTGGTCCGCCGCCTCGCGGCGGCCTTCACCGCGAACGACGTCGATGAGGTGGTGAGCCTGCTCGCCGAGGACGTGCGGATCGCGATGCCACCGCTTCCCGCCGTCTGGGAGGGCCGGAGCCGCGCCGCCGAATTTCTGGCCGAGGTGGCGTTCCGGCTCGTCCCGGAGGCCCGGTTCGTCCAGACCCGCGCGAACCGGCAGCCCGCCCTCGCCGTCTACACCCGCGACGAGACAAACGGACTATGGCACGGCAGCGGGCTCCTGGTCATCACCTTGCGCGGCGACCAGGTGGCTGGCCTCACCCGGTTCGAATCGCACACGCTGCGAGCCTTCGGGCTGCCCCGCGTCCTGCCCGACGACTCCGCCGCGACCCCAAGACCGTCACAGTAACCGAACGCAAGTGACCCGTGGTGCGATCCCTGGTCCGTAATCCGGGATGATCCGGCGACCTGAGCGCGGCGGCTAAGCGCCGAGGCCCTGTTCGTGCATCAGCAACAGCGCGTACGCCGCGACGGTGGCGTCATCGGTGATGGCGCCTTCGCCGATCATCTCCTCGAACCTGGCCCTGGGCACCCAGGCCTGGCGCATGTCCTGCTCTTCTTGTTCCCGCTCTGGCGGGCCCGGCTCGAGTCCGGTGGCCAGGAAGAAGTGGCAGCCCTCGTTGCTCATGCCGTGCGCGGCGTTCAGGTACCCGAGCTTGACCAGGATCCGGGCGCGCAGCCCGGTTTCCTGCGCGAGCTCCAGCCGGGCGAGTTCGGTCGGGTCGCCCGACTCCCCGGGCGGGAACCCGCCCTGCGGGAACGACCAGGTCCGCCGTCCGATCGGGTAGCGGAACTCCTCGACCAGGTGGAAGCCGTCGTTCTCGGCCGGGATGACCATCGCGAAGTCGGGCTTCTCGACGAATGCGTACGTGCCGACCGAACCGTCGCGCCGCTGGATATCGTCACGGCGCAGGCGCATCCAGTTGTCTTCGTAGACGATGCCGGAGGCGAGCATGCGGATATCCGCGCCGTCGGGTGGGCCGGGCATCGGCTAGGGAACCTGCTCGGAGACGGCTGTCGCCAGCTCGCCGACAGGGCCGACCGGAACGGGCGTGGTCTTCGAGGGCCGTCGGCGCGCCCGGATGTGCCGGGCTACCGCGGTGGCGCCGAACGCGCCCGCGACGGGCAGCGTGACCAGGGCGGGCAGCTGATAGCGCCAGGAGAACTCGTACAGGTCCGCGCCGAGCAGCACGGCGACCGCGGACCCGGTGATCAGCAGGCAGGCCAGGGCGAGTCCCGGGTCACGGCGACGGCGGAAGGTGAGGATCCCGGCGAGGCCGGCCAGCAGGGCGAGCAGGAACACCGGGCCCGGCGTGTACCCGCCGTGCAGCTGGTAGTCCCGCAGCGCGGTGGCGGCCGTCACGTTGACCCGCGCCTTCCCGCCGCCGCCCGCCTCGGCGAACACGTTGCTGGCGCTGTTCGAGCCGTAGTGGGTGATGCCGGGCGGGTAGTACGGATAGCTGGTCTGGAACTGCCAGCGGGAGATCGGGGTGTCGCCTTCGTCGGCGTTCCTGGTCAGCGCGAAGATCTTGACCGAGTCCTTGGCGATGTCGCCGACCACCCGCATCGGCTGCTGCGCCAGCACGCTGTAGGCGAGCTGGCGCTGCATCGGCACGGTATCGATCACCAGGCCCAGCTGGACGTCGACCGGCTGGTACAGCACGCGCGGCGCGGTTTTCGCGTTGACCAGGCCATCGACGCCCAGCGAGGCCGAAACCGACGCGCTCGGGCACAGCGGCTGCTCGTCGGCGGGGATCTTCAGCGTGGCGCAGTCGGCCGCGTGGGCCGTCCGCCCGTACAGGTACGCATCGCCCATGTTGGACAGCTCGAACCCGTAGTGCAGGATCACCGCGGAGTAGCTCATGTAGCCCACCACCGGCAGCGCGAAACACAGCGTCAGGGCCGCGCCGTGCAGCAGGCGGGTCCGCCAGCCCGGCGCGGCGGCCAGCACGTAGATCAAGGCCGGCCCGATGAGCGCCTCGCCCACCTGGCGGACGGGAGCGGACGCGCCGAGGGCCAGGCCGCCCAGGACGACCAGCGCGAGCCCGGGCCGGGGCTGCCAGAGCAGCAGGACGATCCCGGCCACCAGCAGCGCCTCGAACAGCACGTCAGGCATGATCGTCTGTTCCGCGTTCAGCTGGTAGGCGTCCAGCAGCACCGGCGCCACGGCCAGGGCGGCGAGCCAGCGTGTCACGCCGCGGCGCAGCATCAGCACGTAGAGCGCGGCTGCTATCGCGATCCCGGCCACATGCTGGAGCAAGGCCACGAAGGCCAGGTCGGCGACCATCAGCGCCGGGCGCAGCACCAGCAGCGTGTAGCCGATCGGGTCGAAAGATCCCCACGCGGTCGTGCTGAACTGAGTCCCGAATATGTACTTCTTCGAGTCGATGAACAGCAGCGCGGGCTCATACCCGAGCTGGGCCACGACGCGCAGTACCAGCCCGGCGGCCAGCAGCAGCCCGAATACCCAGTGCCGGCGCACGATGTCCAGGGCGGCCCAGATGGCC
Source organism: uncultured Actinomycetes bacterium (assembly GCA_963769715.1). Classification (GTDB taxonomy): domain Bacteria; phylum Actinomycetota; class Actinomycetes; order Streptosporangiales; family Streptosporangiaceae; genus Palsa-504. The sequence continues at coordinate 120,296 of CAVYNE010000015.1, read as the reverse complement.
CGGTCGAGGCGGGACCCCGACCCGTCGACCCCGTCGACCGCGACGGCACCGGTGTCCGCGTCAACCTGGCCCGCGGCTGGGAATCCCGCGGCCGGCAATACGGCTTTGCTCCTGTTGGTCACCCAGAATCCTTGCCATGAGTCGCATCGGGCAGCGGGAGATGCCGCGCTAATGCCCGGCCGCCTTCCTGGCAGGGCTCATTCTGCCGCATCCCGGGGTAACAGGCGGGACTATGAGCGGGATTTGGCCAGTGTCGTCACCAATTGCGACCGGATTGCCGACCCAGGTAACGATGTGAGGTGTATCACGGCCTAGCTCAATGTCCCATTCTAGCGGTCCCTGAGTGCTTTGTCAGTGGCAGTCCTTAGCATCACCGCATGTCCGGATCAATGTCGCCGAACCTGCCCGACCGCGAGCCTCGCGCCGACCCCTGGGACATCCTGCGGCGGCGGCTGCGGCCGCCGGCGATCTCTTTGTACCCGCTTGAGCCGTATCCGTCGCAGCCGTCCATGGCGCCGTCCGGCGCCGCCGTATGCGTCCTGTGCCGCGGTCCGGTGCGGCCCGGATTCGCCCGCTGCTATCAGTGCGCACGGCATGACCTGCTGGGCCCGGGCTTGCTCGCCGACGCCGTGGTGCCCATCTCCTACGCGGTCAAAGGCACCGCGTTTGCCGCCGACCTGTGGCGCTACAAGTCCTGGCGGGCGCCGAGCGACGCCGCGCAGACATCGATGCGAGCCCTGCTGCTCGCCTTCCTGCACGACCACGGGACCTGCGTCTGGCGGCACGCGGGCATGCCCGCGCCCGGCCGGCTGGCCGTGGTGCCGACCGGCTGCGGCCGTCCGGGGCCGCACCCGCTGCTCGCGCTGTCCGCTCCCTACCTGCGGCTGCCGGTGACCCGGCTGGTCATCCGGCCGGGGGAGCAGGGCCGTGACCCGAACGTGAACCGGTTCTATGCCGAACGGTTTACGGCACCAGCCAGTGTGCTGCTGCTTGAGGACACCTGGGTATCGGGCGCCAGCGCCCAGTCCGCCGCCGCTGCGCTTAAGCGGGCGGGCGCCCGGCATGTGGCGGTCGTGGTGCTCGGCCGCCACATCGACCCGGCGGACCGACTGGGCGGCCTGCTGGCCGCCCGGCTCGCCCCGGCCCCCTACGACATGGCCAAATGCGCCGTACACGCCCAAACCTGAGCCTGCTCCTCAATGGGTCGCCAAGGGCGCAGAGTGCTTTATCGTGATAATAGTGTGATGAGTGGCAGCAGCAATCATTGAATCCTTTCCGTGCACTAAGGAAATAGTACTGGTTTAAACGCTCGTTACATTGAATAGGTGGCTGAGCTCACTTGTTTTGCTCTAGAGATTTTGGCCATGAATTACCGCCAGATCGCAGCCGCCCTGCGCGCCGGCTCACCTGATGCGCTCGCCGAGCTCATTGACGCGTACGGTGACGATCTCTTTCGATACTGCTGGAGCATGCTGCGGAATCGCGAAATAGCGCAAGTCGCGCTGTGCGACACGCTCGCTGCGCCGGCGTCCCCGCCCTCGTCGTAGGGCGAACCGCCAGGGCCCGGCGCGACCCGCGACCGCGCCGGGCAGCAGGCCCGCAGGCCTAAGCTGGAATCGTGACCGCCGAGCCCCCTTCGCATACCGCGCTGGTCAGGCGCGCGCGCCGGATCAGCCGCGAACTGGCCCTGCTCTATCCAGACGTGCACACCGAGCTGGACTTCTCCTCCCCGCTCGAGTTGCTCGTCGCGACGATCCTGTCCGCGCAGACCACCGACAAGCGCGTGAACATGGTGACTCCCACGCTGTTCGCGCGGTACCCCACGGCCGCGGACTACGCCGCCGCCGATCGCGACGAGCTCGAGAAGATCATCCAGTCGACCGGCTTCTACCACGCCAAGGCGAACAGCCTGATCGGACTCGGGCAGGCGCTCTGCGAGAGGTTCGGCGGGGAGGTGCCCCCGCGGCTGCGCGATCTCGTCACCCTGCCCGGCGTGGGCCGGAAGACCGCGAACGTGGTGCTCGGGAACGCCTTCGGTATCCCTGGCATCACCGTGGACACCCATTTCGGGCGGCTGGCCAGGCGGTTCGGCTGGACTACGAGCCTGGAGCCGGAAAAGGTCGAGGCCGAGGTGGCCACGCTCATCCCGCGCAAGGACTGGACGGTCCTCTCGCACCGGATGATCTGGCACGGCCGGCGGGTCTGCCATGCCCGCAGGCCCGCCTGCGGCGCGTGCGCGCTGGCCCCGCTCTGCCCCTCCTTCGGCGAGGGTCCCACCGATCCGGAGGTGGCCGCGAAGCTCGTCAAGTCCGGCCCGTTCTCGTGACCTCAGGCGAGCCCGTGCCAGCCGAGACCCTGCCAGCCGAGCCTGGGCCAGCCGAGACCCTGCCAGCCGAGCCTGGGCCGGCGCCGCCTGCACCGGAGTGGCTGCGCCAGCTGGCGGCCGCGGCCGAGACGATGGAGATACATCCGCAGCTCATGCCGCCCGCCACCGGCGGCCGGGCGTCGGCGGTGCTCATGCTGTTCGCGGACGGCCCGGGTGGCCCGGACCTTCTGCTCATCCAGCGCAGCGAGGAGCTCCGGCTGCACGCCGGCCAGCCGGCCTTCCCCGGCGGGGCCATCGACGCCGGCGACGGGGGACCGGTCGGGGCCGCCCTGCGGGAGGCGGTCGAGGAAGTCGGCCTCGACCCGAGCGGTGTCGACGTGGTCGGGACGTTGCCCGAGGTATTCATCCCGCGGACGGGCTTCCGCGTCGTTCCCGTCCTGGCCTGGTGGCGGCGGCCGTCCGCGGTCGCCCCGGTCGACGCGGGCGAGGTAGCCGCGGTAGAACGGGTCAGCGTCGCTGAGCTGGCCGACCCCGCTGCGCGCCTGATGGTCCGCGTGCCTGACGGGCGGATGAGCCCCGCGTTCCGGGTCCGGGGAATGCTCATCTGGGGGTTCACCGCCGCGCTGGTCGACCGCCTGCTCGCCCTGGCCGGCTGGGAGAAACCGTGGGATGACACCGTCGTGGAGGATTTGTGACTGGTGCTGACTGACTGGCGCTGACGGGCCACACATCGGCTAAGACGCTATACCGTTGTGGTCGTGCGCGGTGATGTGCTCGACCTCATCTTGATCGTGGTTGTGGCCGCGTTCGCGGTGTCCGGTTACCGGCAGGGTTTCATCGTCGGCGTGCTCAGCTTCTTCGGCTTCGTGGGCGGCGCGCTGCTCGGTGCGGAGTTCGGCCCGAGCATCTCCCGGGCGCTGGTCGGCGGGCAGACACAGCAGGATGTCATCGCCGTCGTCCTGCTGGTGAGCTTCGCGGTGATCGGGCAGTTCATTGCCTCCTCCATCGGCGCGGCCATGCGCTCTACGGTGACCTGGCGCTCAGCGACGGTCCTGGACTCCGTCGGCGGCTCCGTCGTCAGCATGGTCTCCGTGCTGCTGATCGCCTGGGTGGTCGGATCGGTGCTGAACCAGTCTCCGTTCCCCGTGGTCGATCAGCAGGTGAACAACTCAGTGGCGCTGCAGACACTGGACAAGTTCATGCCCTCGCCGGCGAAGACCATGTTTTCCGACTTCCGCAGGCTGCTGGCCAGCAACAGCACTTACGCCGAGGTGTTCAGCGGGATCGGCGCGGAGCGCGTCCTCGCCATCCCGGCCCCGGACCCCAACGTGCTGAACAGCCCGGGCTTCCGGGAGGCGGAAAACCGGGTGGTCCGGGTGCAGGGGGTGGCGCCGAGCTGCCAGCGATCCATCGAGGGCTCCGGCTTCGTCATCTCAGCCGACCACGTCCTGACCAACGCGCACGTGGTGGCCGGGGTGACGCAACAGCAGATGGTCTTCACCGCGGACGGCCGGAAGCTGCCGGCCACCGTGGTGTTCTACGACCCGCAGGTGGACGTGGCCGTCCTGTACGTGCCCGGCCTCAACCTGGCCCCGCTGCAGTTCGCCGGGCAGGCCAATCCCGGCGACAACGCCATAGTCGCGGGCTACCCCCTCGACGCCCCGACCCTGCATACCGTGCCGGCCAGGATCGGCGGCATCCAGAACGCGCAGGGCCCGAACATCTACCAGACCAGCACCGTGACCCGCCAGATCTACGAGATCAGGGCCGTGGTCGAGTCGGGTAACTCGGGCGGCCCGCTCCTTTCGCCCGACGGCACCGTCGACGGCGTGGTGTTCGCCGCCGCGGTGGGCGTGCCCGACACCGGCTTCGCGCTCACCGCCAACCAGGTGCTCCCCGACGCCCAGGCGGGCGCGCAATCCACTACGGCCGTCTCCACCATGGGCTGCGACTAGGGACGAACCAGCAGCCGGGGCGTCAGGTCGGCGGGCGGAAGGCCGTCGAGCCCGTGCCGCTCGATGCGCGCCGCCATACCGTCTGCGGCCGCTAGGACGGCCGGGATGTCCATGCCGTACGGATGGGCCCATTCGGGCCCGACCTGCGGCTGGTGCTGGTCCGGCTGGGGCTGGTCCTGGTATGCGCGGACGCGCTGGGCGCCCCGCCGGAGCAGGGCGACCGCGCCGCGGGCGTTGCCCCGGCGAGCGTGGGTCAGCCCGACCGCGACCTGGGCCAGGCCCTGCCACAGATCGCGCTCGCGCGGCGGGGCCGACTTCCAGGCCGCCTCGAGCACCTCGTGCGCGTGGAACGGACGGCCCTCGCGGAGCAGCTGATCGGCGAGCCTGGCCGCGTCGGGGCCGGTGATCGCGAGATCGTCGGGAATCCTGGCCTGGTCGGCCTCGGACTCGGCGCGGTCCAGGGGGCGTCCCAGGGCGTCGCGGGGTCGCGCGTTCCGCGGCCGGCCGGCCGGGTCGCGGTCCCGCGTCAACGCTCGGGTTCCGGGTCGGCCAGCCAGCCGAGCAGCTCGGTATCGAGGATCTCCGGCCGTTCCTCGTGCGGGAAGTGGCCCGCGCCGTCGATCACGCGCCAGCGGTACGGACCCTCGACGTAGCGCCCGGCACCCCGCGCGGTCTGCGGCAGCACACAGCTGTCCAGGGCGCCGTGCAGGTGCAGGGTCGGGGCCTGGATCGCGGCCCGCATGTGCCGGGCGTAGCGCACGCCGTCGGGCCGCACGCCGCTGCGGGCCAGCCAGCGGTGGTATTCCAGCGCGGAGTGCGCCACCGAGGGTATCCGCATGGCCCGGGCGTAGATCCGCTCAGTCTCCGGATCGGGCCAGCCAGGCGCGGACCATTTCTCGAGCATCTGGCCCACCCGCAAGGCGCCGTCCCGCAGCAGCTGACGCTCGGGGAATACGGGCAGCTGGAACCCGAGCGCGTAGCCGATGCGGCGGCCCTGGCCGAGCGGGTCGGTGAACACCGAGGCACGCATCCGCAGCGGGTGCGCCATCGAGATCACGGCCAGCCGCCGGACCACCTTGGGGTAGTAGGCGGCCAGCGTCCAGGCGATCAGCCCGCCCAGGCCATGGCCGATCACGATCGCGTTCGCCTCGCCCATGGCCCGGATCAGCCCGGCCGCATCGGAGGCCGCTGTCACCAGGTCGTAGCCGCGAGGCGGCTTGTCGCTGCCGCCGTAGCCGCGCAGGTCCACCGCGACCGCGCGGAAGCCCGCTTCGGGCAGCACGGCCAGCTGATGACGCCAGGTCCACCAGAACTCGGGGAAGCCGTGCAGTAGCAGTACCAGCGGCCCGTCACCTGCCTCGGCGGCATGGAACCGGGTGCCGTTGGCCGATACCGACCGGTGGGCCCAGGGGCCGCCGATCTGGACCACGGCGTCGGCGCCGCCAGGCATGGCGCTCACCTCACTGGGTCTTGCGCCCGGCGAGCTCGGGCTGCTGGCCGTCGGGGTGCTGGATCTCATGCCGCAGCATCCCGAGCCCCTCGGTCACGGTAGTGCGCGTCTTGCGCAGGCCGGACAGATTGCGCACCCTCAGCAGGACGATCCCCACTACCACCGCGGCTAGCAGCACGTAGATACCCGCGACGATCAGGAAGGCCGCCCAGTCCCAGATACCCAGCGCGTGCAGGCCAAGCGCCAGGGCGATGCTGAGCAGGACGAGCACCAGGCAGCCGACGAAGGCGGCCAGGCCGATCCCGGCGCCCGCCATGCCGACCCGCTTCGCGTCGTCGCGCAATTCGGTCTTGGCCAAGTCGATCTCATACCTGATCAGCTGGGACACGTCCTTGGCGGCCAGGGCGACGAGATCCCCAAGTGACTGATCAGCGCCGGCCGGTTCCGGCGTATCGCTGCGGACCATCGAGTCCATCTCCCATCGTGTGCGGACCACTTATCCGCGCTCCCGCACGGTAATGGGCGCCCGCGTCCGATATCTCCTCGGGGCTAGCTCATGTTCGGCAAACTCCAAGGCTAGCGTTGCTGGTCATCATGGCAGCACGCCGGGGCGGTGCGACGGAGCACACTCCAGGCGCCGTCGATCTGGTACGCCCGACCCAATTGACGCGCAGGCGTTATGGGACATATACACCGATGTGTAGCGATTCGCCGGATTGCAGCGTCACGATTGCGTGAACAGAAGCCCGCAGGAATCTGAAGAAATCCAGAGCATACCCAGAACCAGAGACCCGGAGACCCGGTGGGGCGAGCCGGAAAGCAAACGGCGCCCCTGGCCGGGGCGCCGTCGCAGAAAACCCACGTCAGGCCTGGCTACCAAGCGTGCACCTTCTCTGTCATCCAGGCTGGCCGCTACCGACCTGGCCTGGTCTGACACGCCTCCCGCGGCTGGTCGCGCGTGGGTACCTGGCTGCCGTGCCCGGACGCTGCTGCGTCCGTATCACCTTTCTACGACGAAATCGCCAGCCTGAAAAGCCCCCCACGTAACCAATTCGTGATCTTAATCAGTCCCCCCGATCACATGCCGTTAACTAGTGGCTCGCTTCCCGGCCATTCACCGTGGCCCGTCAACCGCTTAGAGGCTGGACAGAAGGGGTATGATGATTCGAATCCGCTGTTTGCGGACAGTGTCGATGGTATACATCCGGTGCCGGGGGCGGTGTCGGAGCCCCGGCACCCGCCGTGCCGCGGAATCTTACTTAGTGAAAACTCCTACCGCAGGGTAGCCAAATCTCGCGATAGACCCTTCTCAGACCCTTCGGCATATGTTGTAATTCGATTGGCTGACGCCGCAACGGGTGCCTGTGGCGGATACGCCACCGGTGGTCGCGAAAACGACACTGGTGGTCGCATACGGGAGGACTTTGCGGATAAGCTTATTAATAAGGACGGAGCCGGCCTCCCCCCCAGGGCCGGACCGTGCGTGCGGGCGTCGCTCTCCCCCCCGGCGGCGCCCGCCTCCTTTTTCCTGTGCCTTTGTGGCGACAGTTGCCTCTGTGACCGTCGAGGTCCCGTCCGAGATGCTCCTGTTACCTCTGTGCCTGTCTGGCATTGTGTGGTGGACGGGTGCGCATCCCTTTAGGTCGGGGAGCCGGCCAGGAGAGTATCGAGCAGCGCCACCGCGCCCTGCTTGGACAGCGGGTGGTTGGCATTGCCGCACTTCGGTGATTGCACGCACGAGGGACAGCCGGCCTCGCAGTCACAGCTGGCGATGGCCGCCCTGGTGGCGCGGAGCCACTCCGCGGCGGCGCCGAAACCGCGTTCGGCGAACCCGGCGCCGCCGTCGTGGCCGTCGTAGACGAAGACGGTGAGCGTCCCGGTCGCCGGGTGCCTGGCGGCGGAGACCCCGCCGATGTCCCAGCGGTCGCAGGTGGCGAACAGCGGGAGCAGGCCGATCGAGGCGTGCTCCGCCGCGTGGGCCGCCCCGCCCAGGTCGACGCCCGCGACGGTGAGCGCGTCGGCCTGATCGGCGGATACCGTCCACCACACCGCCCGGGTCAGCAGGTGGCGGGGCGGCAGGTCGAGCGGCGTCTCGCCGAGCGCCGCGCCGGTGTCGGCGCGCCGCCGGGTGAAGCTGACGACCTGCCGGGTGACCTGGACGTCACCGAAGCGGACCTCGGCCTGGCCCCACGCCACCCGGCGCAGTTCGTCGCGGACCTCGATCTCGGTCACGTCCCTGGCGGTGGTGGTGTAGCCGGGCTCGCCCGGTTCCACCAGGGCCACCCGGTCGTCGAGGTCCAGCGTCGTCACCAGGTAGCTGTCGCCCTGGTGCACGTAGATGGCGCCCTCGTGCACGATCAGGTGCGCCGAGGGCTCGTCCACCGTGCCGACCAGCCGGCCCGTCGCCTCCTCCACTACCCGGACCGATGCCAGGCCGGCTCCGCGCAGGCCGGTCGCGGCGGCCGCGTCCCGGCGCATGCTGTACCAGCCGGCCGGCCGGCGGCGCAGCCGCCCCGCCCGGGTGAGGTCATCGACGACGGCCCGGGCCGCCGGGCCGAAGATGTCCAGGTCCTGTTCGGTCAGGGCCAGCTCCGCAGCCGCCGCGCACAGGTGCGGGGCTAGTACGTACGGGTTGGCCGGGTCCAGGACCGTGGCCTCCACCGGGTGCCGCAGCAAGATCTCCGGATGGCGTACCAGGTAGGTATCCAAGGGGTCGTCGCGGGCGATCAGGACCGCGGCCGCGGACCGCCCGCTGCGCCCGGCCCGCCCGGCCTGCTGCCACAGCGAGGCCCAGGTCCCGGGCCATCCGGCGATCAGCACCGCGTCCAGGCCGGTGATGTTGACCCCGAGTTCGAGCGCGGTCGTGGTGGCCAGCCCGACCAGGCGCCCGTCGGACAAGGCCGCCTCCAGCCGGCGCCGGTCTTCGGGCAGGTACCCAGAGCGGTAGGCCGCTACCTTCGCCTGGTCCGCCCCCTTCTCGTCCAGCGGCGCCGCGTCCAGCGACCGGCGTGCGGCCAGCGCGACCGCCTCGGCACCGCGCCGGGACCTGATGAAGGCGAGCGTCTGGACGTTCTCCTTGACCAGCCTGCCGAGCAGGTCCGCCGCCTGTGCGGTGGCGGTCCGGCGCAGCCGGGCGCCGGTCTCGCCGCGGGCATCGGTCAGCGGCGGCTCCCACAGCGCGAAGGCCAGCGGCCCGCGCGGCGAGCCGTCCTCGGTCACCTCCTCGGCGTCGAGCCCGGTGAGCAGGCGGGCGCAGACGCCGGGCGCCCCGACCGTGGCTGAGGCGAGCACGAAGACCGGGCGCGGCCGGTCGTCCGCCGGGGCGTGGTGCGCCACCACCCGGCGCAGCCGGCGCAGCACGTGCCCCACGTGCGAGCCGAAGACACCGCGATAGCCATGGCATTCGTCGATTATCACCAAACGGAGCCGGCTGAAGAATCCGGACCATCTGGCGTGCCCCGGCAGCAGCGCGCGATGCAGCATGTCCGGGGTCGTCAGTAGGTACCTGGCGTGGCTGCGCGCCCAGGCCCGCTCGGCGTAGGTCGAGTCGCCGTCGAACGTGGCCGCCTGCACCCCTGGCAGGCCGAGCGAGCGGATCGACGCGAGCTGGTCGGCCGCGAGCGCCTTGGTGGGCGTGACATAGAGCACAGTGTCGCCCGCCTGCACCGAGGTGAGCGCAGGCAGCAGGTAGCCGAGCGACTTACCGGAAGCCGCGGCGGTGGAGATGATCACGTTCCGGCCGGCCCAGGCGTGATCAGCGGCCTGCGCCTGGTGACTCCACGGAGCGCGGATGCCGCGAGCCGCGAAGGCGCCGATGACCTCGGCGGGAACCCACTGCGGCCAGGGCACTTCCCGGCCGGCCCGGGCCGGGATGTGCTCGACGTGGACCGGCCGGCCCGCCCGCGCGTCATCGAGCAGGATGCCGAGTGCGCGGTTCTCGGCCTGGACGGGGGCGTGGTCCGTGCGCCCGGCGCCGGTACCTGCCGCGAGCATCGCAGGTCCGGCCGGGGGAACCGGGGTGAGGGTCGACACAGCTTCCTCAGTGTGACATCCCGTCGGCGAATGCTCGGGGATTTTGCGTGTGTCGGGCCGTTGGGGGATGCCCGGAGGCATGATTTCGTATAGACATGACACCGGAGCGTGGTTGAATGCCGCAGAGGATAACGCCCTAGGCTCCGGTAGGGTCAGCCCGCGTGCCTGGGCGGGACGATGAGATGACGCCGTGCATGGCGCTGGAGGATTTGTGGATCTGAAGCTGGGTCACTACAACAAGGACGGCATCGAAGTCGTCGACGTCGAAGGCGAGATCGATGTCTACACGGCGCCGCGGCTCCGTGAGCTGCTCATCGATCTGGTCAACAAGAACAATTACCAGCTCGTCGTCAACATGGAGAAGGTGGAGTTCCTTGACTCCACCGGTCTCGGAGTGCTGGTCGGCGGCCTGAAGCGAGTGCGTGCGCACGACGGCTCCCTGGATCTCGTCTGCACGCAGGAGCGCATACTCAAGATCTTCAGGATCACCGGGCTGACGAAGGTCTTCGGCATCCACAACACCGTGGACGAGGCCATCGCGGCCAAGAAGTCCGAGAAGTAAAGCCGGGACCCGAAGATCCTGACGAGATGGCCACCGTAGAAGTCACGTTCACGCCGCTGCCCGCGCATGTTCGCACCGCGCGGCTGGTCGCCACCGCGGTAGCGCGGCGCAGCGGTGTGGACGAAGCGCTGCTCGACGAGGTGCGCTTGGCCGTGGGCGAGGCTTGCTCGCGCGCGGTCGAGGCGCACCGGCGGCACTGCCCGGCCGAGCCGGTCAAGATCGAGATGACCGACCAGGGTGAGCGGTTCGTCGTCGTGGTGAGTGACCATGCCCCGACGAAGACCGCCCCAGCGGTCGGCACAGGGGCCGGCGCCAACGGCCACGGCGTGAGCCAGGGCGGCCCCGCGGGCTCCAGTGCCCTGGTCCAGGGCGCCGACGACGCCGGGATCCCGGCCGGGTTCGGGCTGGCCGTGATCACCGGCCTGGCCGACGACGTGCGCGTCTGGTCGACCAGCTCCGGCGTGAGCGTCCAGATGAGCTGGCCGTCGGCTGCTCCTGCCGCCTGAACTGGGCCGCCTGAGTACTGGCCACCGGGCCGGGTCGTCCGCCTGATAGAGCCGGGCGGTCAGCCTGAAGGACACGACGGGCCGCGCTTGCCGTTAGCTCATGCGACTGCCGGTTATCACCGATGGCTCCAGTCATCACGCTAGTGCGGCGTAATGGTAACGAAAAAATAACGAAATTGTTAGGAATGGCCCGGTGTTCGTGGTTCGGCTCGCGCGTGCGTAGACTCCCGGCCACTCGTTTAGTCCCGATCGGCACCGTCTTCCGTTCGGAGTTCCAGGAGGTCGAATGTTCAGGGATGTCTCGGCGCCGGCGGCAAACTCCGCCACCGTGAGTGGCTCCAACCTGACCTGGGTGATCATCGTCGCGGTCGTGGCGCTGCTCGCGCTCGGCGTGGCTGGCGTGCTGGTCCGGGAGGTACTCGCGGCCGGCCAGGGCACCCAGCGGATGCAGGAAATCGCCAAGGCTGTGCAGGAAGGCGCGGCCGCGTACCTGCGCCGTCAGTTCAAGACCCTCGGCGTGTTCGTGGTCATCATCTTCTTCGTGCTCTTGCTGCTGCCTGCCGATACCGGCGGGGTGCGCTGGGGCCGGTCGATCTTCTTCCTGGTCGGCGCCGGCTTCTCGGCGCTCACCGGGTTCACGGGGATGTCGCTGTGCGTCCGCGGCAACGTCCGGGTGGCGGCCGCCGCCCGGGACGGCGGTGAGCAGCGCGCGATGCGGATCGCGTTCCGGACCGGCGGCGTGGCCGGGATGTTCACCGTCGGCCTGGGCCTGTTCGGCGCCGCGATCGTGGTGCTCCTCTACAAGGGCAACGCACCGCAAGTGCTGGAAGGCTTTGGCTTCGGCGCGGCGCTGCTGGCGTTGTTCATGCGTGTCGGCGGCGGCATCTACACCAAGGCGGCCGACGTGGGCGCGGACCTGGTGGGCAAGGTCGAGCAGGGCATCCCCGAGGACGACCCGCGGAACGCCGCGACCATCGCGGACAACGTCGGTGACAACGTGGGCGACTGCGCGGGCATGGCGGCGGACCTGTTTGAGTCTTACGCGGTCATGCTGGTGGCCTCGCTGATCCTGGGCAAGGTCGCGTTCGGCGACAAGGGCCTGGTCTTCCCGCTGATCGTGCCGATGATCGGGGTGATCACCGCGGTGATCGGGATCTTCGTGGTCTCGCCGCGCAAGGGTGACCGCAGCGGGATGACCGCGATCAACCGCGGCTTCTTCGTCTCCGCGCTGATCTCGGTCATCGGGGTGGCGATCGCCTGCTTCACCTTCCTGCCGGCTCACTTCGCTGCCCTGGCGGGCATCACCGACCCGGCCATCGCCGCCTACCACGGCAACCCCCGCTGGATCGCGTTCGGGGCGGTGCTGATCGGCATCGTGCTGGCCAGCGCCATCCAGCTGCTGACCGGGTACTTCACCGAGGTGAACCGGCGGCCGGTGCGGGACATCGCGCAGAGCTCGGAGACCGGCGCGGCCACGGTCATCCTGTCGGGCGTGGCCTACGGGATGGAGTCCGCCGTGTACGCGGCGCTGCTGATCGCCGCGGCGGTCTTCGGCGCGTACCTGCTCGCGACGGGGAACGCCACCATCGCGTTGTTCGCGGTGGCGATGGCCGGCGGCGGCTTGCTGACCACCGTCGGCGTGATCGTGTCCATGGACTCGTTCGGCCCGGTGACCGACAACGCGCAGGGCATCGCGGAGATGTCCGGCGACGTCACGGGCGAGGGCGCGCAGGCGCTGACCCACCTGGACGCGATCGGCAACACCACCAAGGCGATCACCAAGGGCATCGCGATCGCGACCGCGGTGCTCGCCGCGACCGCGCTGTTCGGCGCCTTCCGGACCACGATCGAGCAGGCGCTCGGCAGCAGGGCGGGCTCGTTCAGCCTGTCGGTCGACCAGCCGAGGGTCCTGGTCGGCGTGATCATCGGCGCCGCGGTGGTGTTCCTGTTCGCCAGCCTGCTGATCAGCGCGGTGGGCCGGGCGGCGCAGCGCGTGGTCCTGGAGGTGCGGAACCAGTTCCGCACCCACCCGGGGATCATGGATTACACCGAGAAGCCCGACTACAGCCGGGTGGTCGACATCGTCACCAGGGACTCGCTGCGCGAGCTGGTGACCCCGGCCCTGCTCGCGGTGCTGGTCGCGATCGCCGTTGGCTTCGCGTTCGGGTACGCCACGCTCGGCGCCTACCTGGCCGGCGCGATCGCGACCGGGGTGCTGATGGCGGTGTTCCTGGCCAACTCCGGCGGCGCCTGGGACAACGCCAAGAAGCTCGTCGAGGAGGGCGAGCACGGCGGCAAGGGCTCGGAGGCGCACGCCGCGACCGTCGTCGGCGACACCGTCGGCGACCCGTTCAAGGACACCGCGGGCCCCGCGATCAACCCGCTGCTCAAGGTGATCAACCTGGTGTCGTTGCTGGTCGCGACCAGCGTAGTGAAGTACAGCAGCAACGTCGGCCTGCGCACCGGGGTGGCGGTCGGCGCGGTAGCCATCGTGGTCGCGGCGATCGTGATCTCCAAGCGGCGCGCCCATGGCATGGGCGAGGTAGCGCCGTCGAGCGCCGAAGTGACCGGCGCGATCTCGCCCGCGGTGGAAGGCGCCAGCTCGGCCCCGGATGTCACCGGAGTCACGGCTAAGGAGGACGTCGAGGACCACGCCACCGCCGCCAAGCGAACGGAGTAACGTTTTGCCAGGGACGCACGGTTGAAACAGCAATGGCCCCGGGACCGGGGCCTGCCAGGTTCGTCGACCGCCTCCCGCTGGCTCAGTCCAGTCCTGGCGTGAGCCCACTGCGCAAGATCTGGCCTTACCGGGTCTTGCGTTGACCGAGCCCGGCCGAAAGGTGACGGCGCAGGGCCTGCTCCCGCTGCTTGTCCCAGGCGATCAACCGCGCCAGCATCTGAGCCTGGCTTTGGCGGGCCCCGTGGGCCAGCGCTGCCACCATGATGGCACCAACGATCGCCAGCTCCTGGGTCCGGCGGCTGCGCAGAACATCCCCGGCCACCTTCAGCCCGATCAGGGACCAGGCGGCCCGGTTATGGTGCATCGCCCGTGCCTGCCGCACTGGCTCGATGGCGGCTGCCGGGATCGCCGCCCCCGGCGCCGTCTGGGCATCCCGCCCTGGCCTGACCTCACGCACCATCTCGCCCTCTCCGTTCCGGCTCAGCCGTGGAGTTAACCGCACGCTAGCTGAAGCCGTCCGATTCCGCCAGGTCAGAGCAGCTAGGCCGCTCTGCCGGGGAGTTCCTCGACGGGGCCCGCAGCTACCGGCTCACCCTCCCGCCCGGCATCCCCGAGAGCCGCTTCTGGTCCGTGATGGCCTACGACCGCCAGACCCGCTCCATGCTCCAGACCGCCCAGCCCAGGCCGGACCTCGGGAGCCAGTCCGGCACGGTCAAAACCAGCCCGGACGGCTCCACCGACATCTACTTCGGACCCACCGCCCCCGACGGCAGGACCAGCAACTGGCTCCAGACCGTCCCGGGCAAAGGCCGGATGGTTCGGGCGCTTCCCGGCCCGGACGGAATCACGTCAGGACACCTACCTGCTGGATCCGCCGTTGCCCCGGGCTGCCGGTAAAGGTCCGCAGGGGCTCGGCACTGGAGGTAAAGATGTACCGCGGCAGCGCGGGAATCCTTCAGGTGCCGGGACGCGCCCGCGGACCCATGCAGTCCTGGCAGAAGTGGTCCTTTCCCTTCAGCCCGCCCCGCCAGGACAGCGCCTGCCCGCCCGGCTAGAGACCGGTACGCAAGACGCGGCGCGTCAGCCGGTTCTGGCTGGCCAGCGGGCCGGGTCGTGGCGCGCGCCCCAGGGCTGGGCGGCGAGCCGCGGTGCGAGATGGAACTCACCGAGGTCCGCACGCGCGGCCAGGACTGGTGGTCCCTGGGCTTCGGCGACGGGCCCGCCGATCTGCCCCGCAGCGCCCTGGAGCATGAGAGTTATTCAGTGGCGTCCCAGGCGCGGATGGCCGCGCGCTCGGGCTCGCACGAGCCATGTCCCACCGGAGTGCATCGAGTGGTACGCTGGTAAAGTGAATGGGACATACCAGGTTACGATGGGCGACCGGGGGCGGCTGGTCATTCCCGCCGAACTCCGGGCCCAGGCCGGGCTCACCGAAGGCACCCCGGTGGTGCTCATCGCCGCTCCGGGCGGGGTGCTTCTCGTGAGCCGAGAGCAGCTGAAGTCACTCGTGCGAGAAGACCTCGCCGGCCTCGACCTCGTCCGGGAACTGCTCGCCGACCGGCGGCAGGCGGCCGCCCAAGACGCGGCGTGAACGTCTTCGACGCGTCCGCCCTGCTCGCGTTCCTGCAGGGAGAAGACGGCTCTGCGGCCGTCGAGACGGGTCTTAGCGCCGGCGGTACATGCGGCACGGCAAACTGGTCCGAGGTCGCCCAGAAGATCAGGGCGCACGGCCGCGACTGGGACCTGGCCAGGGCGCTGCTCGCCAGCTACGGCCTTCATCTCGAGCCGGTCAGCGTCGAGGACGCCGAGGAGGCCGCCGTCACCTGGACATCGGGAAGCAGCCTGTCGCTCGCGGACCGGCTATGCCTCGCGCTCGGACGCCGCCTCAACGCCATCGTGTACACAGCGGACACTGGCTGGGAAAGCGGGGAAACCATCCGGCAGATCCGCTGACCGGAGTTGCATACCGTGGCGCCCAGGCCAGCCCGCCCGCGGGATCGGGGTCGATCGCCGGCATCCGGTAGTCCGGGCATTATGACGCGGCTGGCGCCTGCTGAGAGCGGCTGGTGCCTGCTGAGATATGCCGGAGCGCGCTCACCGGGCTGGTGGCCAGTGTGCTAGTTACGGGGCTCGGTTGCGGCCTGAAGGATCGCGGCGATGTCGTCTGCGGTGTCGAGCTGCCCGGATGCGACGTTGACTACCAGGTCGTACGCGGCATCGTTGGTCAGGGTCAGGCGGCGGCCGTTGAGGCCGTAGAAGGCGATGAGTGCCGCTAGCGCAAGCCGCTTGTTGCCGTCGATGAGGGCGTGGTTGCGTGCGAGCGAGTGCAGCAGCGCTGCCGCCTTGCCGTCCGGCGTGGGGTAGGCATCCTTGCCGAAGGCGGTGGCCTGGGGGCGGGCGAGAGCGGCTTCCAGCAAGCCGTAATCGCGCACGATGAAATCGGCCCCGAGGGTGCGCTCGGCAACATGGAGCAGTTCGGGCAGCGTCAGGTAGATCACTGGCCGAGCCGCTCAAGTGCCTCGGCGTACCGGGGCAGCTCTTCATCGAGCACGCGGTCGAGCAGTTCGCTGCGACTGTGATTCTCGACGTACTCCCTGATGGCCTGCCGGGCCACGTCTTGCATCGACCGCTGCTCCAGTTCGGCTCGCCTGCGCAGTGCCTGGGTCTCATGGTCAGCCAGCCGCAATGTCATCGCCATGTGATTATGGTATCAGCACTGATACCAATGCTTCGCCGTGTCCGCTTCCGCTGCGACCTCGTGCCGCAACACCGACATCTCCACGTCCCTGGAGATGTCGCTGCGCGCGAGCAGAGCTAGCGAGCCGGACAACCGGACCATGAGCACGTACCTGGGTATCGGGGAGCCGGTCGAGGTAGGCGCGGATTCTTCGTCACGACGACGCGGAAGATCCCCAAGCCGCTTGACGCCCCGCTGCGGCACCGTGCACTCGGGGGACCTCAACCCTGGCCAGGCATACGACGGCGCCCAGGTCCTCAACCCGTTCCTGGCCTAGTCACGCCCGGCGGCGCGACGAACCTCTCGGGCAGCGACCCGTTGAGCCCGTGTCCCACAGAATCCCCACAGTCCAGATCCCCGGGCAAGCTGAGGCCCGGCGGAGAGATCAGCCATGCTGGCTGTCTTAACGCAGACGCAGCGGTCCTCGTCCTAGCTGCCGACCGAGCACGTCGGCCCGCAGCCAGGATGGCTAAACGTGATGAAGACCTCAGACGATGACGAAGCGGGCTACGTGACCTGACACAGCAACTAACCCAGCGGGCCCGGCGGCCACATCGTCGCTGGAGATGCCGAGCAGGTACAAGATGGCGTCCAGGTAGGGGACGCTCAGCGAGGTGTCGGCCGCGTCGCGCACCACGGGCTTGGCGTTGAACGCGACGCCGAGCCCGGCGGCGGCGATCATGTCGAGGTCGTTGGCGCCGTCGCCGACCGCCACCGTCTGGGACAGCGGGACCCCGGCGTCGGCGGCGAACCGGCGCAGCGCCTCCGCCTTCCCGGCCCGGTCGATCACCGGGCCGCGCAGGCGCCCGGTGAGCTTGCCGGCCACGATCTCCAGCTCGTTGGCGGCCACGTAGCCGATGCCGAGCTCGGCGGCCAGCGGCTCGATGACCTGGACGAAGCCGCCGCTGACGATGCCCGATTTGTAGCCGAGGTCGCTGAGCGTCCTGACCAGCGTGCGCGCGCCCGCGGTCAGCCGCAGCTCGGCCCGGACCTCGTCGAGGACCCGCGCGTCGAGCCCGGCGAGCAGCGACACCCGCTCGCGCAGCGACGCGGTGAAGTCGAGCTCGCCGCGCATGGCGGCCGCGGTCACCTTCGCCACCTCCTCGGCGCAGCCGGCCCGGACGGCCAGCAGGTCGATCACCTCGTCCTGGATGAGGGTGGAGTCCACGTCCATCACGATCAGCCGCAGCGCGCGGCGGTGCAGCCCGCCGCGCTGGACGGCCACGTCGATCCCCTGCTCGACCGCGATGCGGGCCAGGTCCTCGCGGAGCATCGCCGGGTCCCCGCCGGAGACGTCCATCTCGATGCACGTCACCGGCTGCTGCGCGAGCCTGCCGATCCGGTCGATGTTCGCTCCGCTGGCCGCGATCCGCCCGGCGATGGCGGTGATGGCGGCCGGCGCCAGCGGGCTGCCCAGCAGGGTGACGTGCAGCCGCCCGGCGCGGGCGGCCGGATCGCCCGAGACCGCCGAACCCGTGGTGATCTCGGCTTCCAGGCCGAGATCGGTGGCGAGCGCGGTGATCGCGGCGTGGATGCCGGTCAGGTCGGGCGGCGAGTCGCAGCCGAGCAGCACGCCGAGCACCAGGCGGCCCCGGATCACCACCTGCTCGACGTCAAGCACGCTGACCGGATGCCTGGCCAGGATGGCGAACAGCCTGGAGGTCACGCCCGGCCGGTCCCGGCCGGTCAGGGTGATAAGCAGCGAGGTCCGCGGAGTATTCATCGCGGGCGCCAGGCTACCCGAACGGCCCTGGCCAGGAAGCACGGGCCGCCCCCGACAGCGTTAGGGCAGCAGCAGGTGCACGTCACCGAACTCGTGCCACAGGTACCGGGACCTGATCGCGGTTTCGTAGCACCGGCTCAGCAGCCCGGGACCGGCGAACGCGGCCAGTATCCGCAGATGCGAAGAACGCGGCTCGTGCAGCCCGGTGAGCAGCCCGTCCACCACCTTGACCCCGGTCTCCGGCGTGACCACGTGCGACGTCCAGCCCGCCGAGGCCGCCACCTGGCCATCCGGGCGATCCAGCGCGGCCGTCTCGAGCGCGCGGACCACGGTGGTGCCCGCGGCGATGATCCGGCCGCCGTGCGCCCGCACGTGGTTGACCAGCCGGGCCGTCGCG
Source organism: uncultured Actinomycetes bacterium (assembly GCA_963769715.1). Taxonomy (GTDB): domain Bacteria; phylum Actinomycetota; class Actinomycetes; order Streptosporangiales; family Streptosporangiaceae; genus Palsa-504. The sequence goes on along the minus strand of CAVYNE010000015.1, from coordinate 101,928 downwards.
GGCGGCACGTCGTAGGGCTCCGGGTACGGATCCTCGCCGGCCTCGAGTGAGGACACCCCGGTGTGCAGGGTGAGCGGGGCGATCAGCACCCCGCGGGCCACCAGCGCGGTGACCACGGACGGCGTGAACGGGCGGCTGGCGCTCGGCATCTCCGCGCTGCCCGGCTCCCGCGCGAACACCGTCTGGTAGAACGGCAGCGCCCACTCGCGGTGCACGTAGGAGTACCGGATCGGGATGCCGTATCGCAGTAGGTACGGCACCACCGCCGCCGACAGCCGGGCCCGCCAGAGCCTGCCGGTGGCCTTGCCCGCCAGGGTCAGGACCGCCCCGCCAGGCAGGCTGATGGACTGATCGGGGGAGCCGGGACCGTTCGGCATCGAGATCTTGCCCTTGACCTGCCGGAGCTCTACCAGCCACGCGCCGTCGGGCTGCGGGCTGGAGAAGTGCACGGCCAGCCCGTCGTGGGCGCGCACCTGGGCGGGCAGCGTCGCGGTGGTGTTGACGACCAGCAGGTCGCCGGGGAGCAGCAGGCCGGGCAGGTCGCGGAAGCCGTGATGGCCGATCTCGCCGGACGAGCGGCGGCTGACCAGCAACCGGACGCCGTCCCGGGCCAGGCCGCGCGCCTCGGGCGGGTCGTGCGCCTCGAGCTCGGCGGGCAGGGTGAAGTCGGTCAGCGTGAAGTCGGTCAGCGTGAAATCGGACCGGGCGAGGTCGGTGATCATGGCGTTACCTGGCGGCCGGCATCAGGTGAGCCGCGCGGTACCGGCCGCTCGGCAGGCGCTGCGAGATGAGCCTGACGAATGCGGGGACCACCGACTCGGGTTCTGGGCGGTCCGATATGTCCGCCCCGGGGAAGGCCAGCTGGTGCATGTCGGTGCGCAGGTCGCCGGGATCGGCCCACCAGACCCGGAGCCCGGGCTCCTCGGCGGCCAGCACGTTCGAGGCCTGCTCCAGGGCGGCCTTGGCCGCGCCGTAGCCGCCCCAGCCGGCGTAGGCCTGTTCGGCCGCGTCCGAGGTGATGTTCAGCACCGCGCCGCCGTCGGCGCGCAGCAGCGGCAGCATCAGCTGGGTCAGCGCGATGGGCGCGATCACGTTCACCTCGAACGCGGCGCGTAGTTCGTCGGGCGGGTAGTCGGCCAGCGCGGGCAGCGGGCTGACCCCCAGCGTCCCGGCGTTGTTCACGAGCAGGTCAAGCCGGCCTGCGGCGTCGGCGGCCCGCCGCAAGGCGGCGCGGTGCGCGGGGTCGGTGACGTCGCCGGCGATGGCGGTGACGGTACCGCCCGCGGCCCTGATCGCCTCCGCCGCGCCGTCCAGCGCCGCGGCGTTCCTCGCGTCGATGACGAGGGCAAAGCCCTCGCGGGCCAGGCCGGCCGCCAGCGCGCGGCCCAGCCCGCGGGAGGCCCCCGTGATCATGGCTGTCGGTTTGTCGTTCATGTCTTCACGCTAGGCGCGGTCGCGTCCCCGCGCATCGGCCCCCGGGCCAGCCCGGCCTGGGTCAATAGTCCTAAGACCGCCGCCCGATGCAGGGCCCGCGCAACCCGGCTAACGTCGGGAGGATGAGCGATGGGCTCGACGAGCTGTACCAGGTGAGCCAGGCGGTGCTGTCCGTCACGCGGCAGATGTCCGTCCGTGACGTGCTGCAGGTGATCGTTCGGTCGGCGCGGTCGCTGGTCGGCGCGCGCTACGCGGCGCTCGGCGTGCCCGACGAGGGCGACTCGTTCGCCGAGTTCGTGGTGGACGGGATCAGCGCAGCCGAGTGGCAGGCGATCGGCCCGCTGCCGCGCCGTCACGGGATGCTCGCCGTGCTGCTCAACGAGGGCCGGCCTGAGCGGCTCGCGGATATCCGCGAGGACCCGAGGTTCGAGGGCTGGCCGTCCGCCCATCCGCAGATGTCGCACTTCCTCGGGGTGCCGGTGCGCGACCAGGACCGGATCCTCGGCATCATCTTCGCGGCCAACAAGACCTCCGCCGCGGCGGCCGGCCGCGGGTTCACCGAGCGCGACCAGGAGATCCTCTCGCTGTTCGCCGCGCACGCCGCGATCGCGCTGACCAACGCCCGGCTGTACGAGCGCAGCCGGGAGCTCTCCGTGATGCAGGAGCGCTCCCGGCTGGCCAGGGACCTGCACGACGCGGTCACGCAGAAGCTGTTCAGCATCAGGGCGCACGCGCGGGCCGCCGCGGTCCTGGCCGCCAGGGACCCGGTGGACGCGGCCCGGGTCCGGGCCGAGATCGAGGTGGTCGGCACGCTCGGTGCCGAGGCCCACGCCGAACTGCGCGCGGCGATCGACGGGCTGGCCCCGCCGGACCTGGCGGCGGGGCTGGCCGAATCCCTGCGCCGGTACGCGGTGCTGGCCGGGCGGGCGCACGGGATCCCGGTCACGTTCACCGCCGGGGACCTGCCCGCGCTCGGGCCCCGGGCCGAGGCGGCGCTCTACCGGGTCGCGCAGGAGGCACTGCACAACGCGCTGCGGCACGCCGGGGCGTCGGGCGTCCGGGTCGCCCTATCGAAGGCACCGTCAAAGGCACCGTCGAAGACCCCGCGCCAGGTCGTCCTCGAGGTGTCAGACGACGGCCACGGATTCGCGCCCGAGGCGCCGTCCGGCGGGCTGGGGCTGGCCTCGATGCGGGAGCGCGCGGCGGCGGCGGACGCCGCGCTGATCATCCGGTCGGGCCAGCAGGGAACCCTGGTGCGGATGACCGTGCCGTTCAAGGTCGTATCGGTCTCGGCCGGGGGCGGGCGATGACGCGGCCCATCTCGGTGCTGATCGTCGACGACCATCCGGTGGTCAGGCGCGGGCTCCGGGTGCTGCTCGAGGTGCAGGACGGGATTGAGGTGGCCGGCGAGGCCGGGGACGGCGCCACGGCGCTCGCGCTGGCCGCCGAGCACGCTCCGGACGTGATCCTGCTCGACCTCAAGCTGCCCGGCATGGACGGCATCGCCGTGCTGGGTGAACTGAGATCCCGCGAAAGCGCCGCCCGGGTCCTCGTGCTCACCAGCGCCACCGAACCCGCGTCGGCCAGCCTGGCGGTGCGCTCAGGCGCGGCCGGGATGCTCTACAAGGACGTGGATCCTGATGCGCTGGTGCGGGCGATCCGTTCGGTGCACGACGGCCACTTGCTGCTCGCGCCCGAGGCGGCGGGCAGCCTGATCCGCTCGGCGTCCGCCAGGGGTCCCGGCGCAGGCCTGGACGCGCTCACCAGCCGCGAGCGCGAGGTACTCGCCGAACTCGCCAAGGGCCGGTCCAACCGGGAGATCGCGCGAGCCCTGGGGGTCGCGGAGAAGACGGTGAAGGCGCACGTGAGCTCGGTGCTGGCCAAGCTCGGCGTGCAGGACCGCACTCAGGCCGCCCTGCTCGCGGTCCGGCACGAGCACGGGGCCTAGGCCCTGATCAGGTGCGCGTAGACGATGATGTTGTCCACCTAGTGGGGCCTACAGATGTGATCGAAGAACCGGATATAAAGCATCAAGCGTGCACACAAACCATCAGATCGGGCTCTCAGCAGGAGAGATTCCCGAACGGGCTGCCCTGAGCGCTTACTTACCGGTCCATCCGGGTGGGCCGGAGGGGGGGTGGTGGCATAGGTTCGGTCTCGGCGACATTCGAGCTGGCGGATCCATTGCGGCGCGTGCGGAGAAAGGGGGCCTGATGTCCGACGAGGTGCTGCGGCTACGTGGCGTTGAGGTCCGGCGGGACGCGGCGGTCCTGCTGCGCAACGTGGACTGGACGGCACACGGGGACGAGCGGTGGATCCTGATCGGCCCGAATGGAGCGGGCAAGACGACCCTGCTCCAGGTGGCCGCCACCATGATGTTCGCCACCGAGGGCACCGTCGACGTGCTCGGCGAGCGGCTCGGCGAGGTCGACATCTTCGACCTGCGGCCCAGGATCGGGCTGACCAGCGCCGCGATCGCCGAGCAGGTCCCGCCCGGGGAGAAGGTCATCGACCTGGTGCTCACCGCCTCGTACGCCATCCTCGGCCGCTGGAAAGAGGAATACGACTCCGCCGACGTCACCCGCGCGGTCGAGATACTCGACGCGCTCGGCTGCGCGCACCTGATCAGGCGCAAGTTCTCCACCCTGTCCGAGGGTGAGCGCAAGCGGGTGCAGATCGCCCGGGCTCTGATGCCCGACCCCGAGTTGCTGCTGCTCGACGAGCCGGCCGCCGGGCTCGACCTGGGCGGCCGCGAGGACCTGCTGCGGCGGCTCACCAAGCTGGCCCGCGATCCCAAGGCGCCGATGATGGTGCTGGTCACCCACCACGTCGAAGAGGTGCCCGACGGCTTCACCCACGCCATGCTGCTGCGCCGGGGGTCGGTGCTCGCGGCCGGCCCCATCGAGGAGGTCTTCACCGCGCGGAACCTGTCCCGGTGCTTCGGCGTCCAGCTGGAGATCGAGCACCGGCAGTCCCGCTGGACCGCCCGGGCCCGCTGAGTTGCCGTTTGCTGGTTCAACTCGCTTGGGGCCGGGCCGTCACGGCCGGGGTCTGAGCTCGACGCGCCCGTCGGTCGTCACCCGGGTCTGGAAGGATGGCTGACGGGCGGTGGCAGGCCCGTGAACGACGGTGCCGTCGGTGATCACGAAGGTGGATCCGTGCCAGGGGCAGGCGACGCAGGCAGCACCCCGCGCCACGACGATCCGGCCCTGATGCAGGGGCCCACCGAGATGGGAGCATCGGTCTGACAGCACGCTGACCTCGGGTCCCTGCCGGTACACCAGCAGGGACAGGTAGCCGAGCTGGCGCCGGACGGGGCGCCGGTCGGGCAGTTCAGTCAGCGCGCACAGGTCGTGCCAGCCGAGTCCGGCCAGGTGGCTGACCTGATCGGCGTGGCTGGTGCCCGCGCCGAGCCTGAGCGCCAGGTGCCCGCCGAGGTAGGAGCCGACGGTGGCCACCGCGAGCCCGGACGCGGACAGCGCCCGGCCGTAGCCGGCCCGGCCGCCGGCCCGCGCGGCCAGCGAGCCGAGGAACAGCGCAGCCGCGCCAGTCTGGCAGACGGCGTGCACCAGACCGACCCGCTGCTGGTCCCGGTGCAGCGCCGACCAGTCGGCCAGCCCGGTGGCCGCCGCCGGCGCCGTGCCGGCGATGCCGGCCGCGATGAGGACCCCGGCCGCGCGTTCGGTACCACGGAACAGGTCGAGCAGGACCGCCGAAGTCCAGCAGCCAAGCGGCAGCCGGACCAGCGCGGGGTGGGCGGGCTGGCCGAACGGGACGCCATGCAGGGCGTCCGTGCGCGCGCCGCCCGGCAGCGCGCGCACCACGGTGTCGGAAAGGCTGTAGACCACGGGGTCTAGGGCGTGCGCACGCTCGATGCGCTCGGCCAGGGCCGCCGGCCCGGACAGCAGCGAGGCCTTGCGGGCCTTGCGGGCGCGCCTGGCCATGGGGAGGAGAGATTGCCGCACGTATAGTGCGTACCCGTCACCTGCGCCGCCTACCCGCGCGAAGGGGCCCGCTGATCAAGATCGCCGCGCAGCCCAGGAGAACCGTGCGGCCCCGGTCGAGGGCACGTCCCAGGTGCCCGCCTCCACCGGCGTCGTGCACAGGTCATAAGTGCTCACGGTGGCCTCCTCGGCGGCACGGACGGCGATGTGCCTTTTCTCCCCTTACTACTCAGTAACTTGGGCGCGCAATGCCCGGACGGGAAATCTACGCCAGCGGTTACGGCTTGAACCGGTAGCCCATGCCCGATTCGGTGAGCAGGTACCTGGGCCGGGAGGGTTCGGGTTCCAGCTTGCGGCGCAGCTGGGCCAGGTAGACCCGCAGGTAGTTGCTCTCCGTCTCGTACGAGGGGCCCCAGACCTCCCGCAGCAGCTGCCGCTGGGTGACCAGGCGGCCGCTGTTGCGGACCAGGATCTCCAGCAGCTGCCACTCGGTGGGAGTCAGCCGGACGTCGCTGCCGTCGCTGCGGACGACCCGCTTGGCCGCCAGGTCCACGGTGAAGTCGGCCGTCGCGACCACTGGCTCGTCCGGCGCGGGCGACGCCCGGCGGACCGCCGCGCGGAGCCGGGCGAGCAGCTCGTCCATGCCGAACGGCTTGGTCACGTAGTCATCGGCGCCCGCGTCGAGCGCGGCCACCTTCTGGCTCTCCTGCCCCCACGCGGACAGGACGATGATCGGGATCGAGGTCCAGCCGCGGACGCCGTGGATCACCTCGGTGCCGTCCATGTCGGGCAGGCCGAGGTCCAGGATGATCACGTCGGGGCGGTCGCGGGCCACGGCGGCCAGCCCGGTGGTGCCGTCGGTAGCGGTGCTGACGTCATATTCGCGCGCGCTGAGGTTGATCCGCAGCGCGCGCAGGATGGACGGCTCGTCGTCGACGACGAGCACTCGCGTCATGACCCCGCGCCGAGCGCGGACTTGTCCCCGCTCGCCACCGGGAGCGAGATCTGGACCGTGAGACCGCCGCCCGGCGTGTCCTTGGCCACGATCCGCCCGCCCATGGCCTCGGCGAAGCCCTTGGCCACCGCGAGTCCGAGCCCCACGCCCGGATGGCGGTCACCGACCCGGGTGAGCGGCCGCGCGGCGGCTTGCCCGACGCGCGCGCTCGGGTAGGTACTGAACGGCTCGAAGACGCGCTCCTTCTGCTCGTCAGGCACGCCCTGGCCGTGGTCCACCACCTCGAGCAGCACCGTGTCGTCGACCAGCTCGGCGTGCAGCTCGGGCGGCAGCGTGGGCGGCGAGTACCGTAGCGCGTTGGAGAAGAGGTTGGCCAGGATCCGCTCGAGCAGGCCGGGATCGGCGAGTACCAGCGGGAAGCCGTCGGGTACCGCCATCTCGAGCTGCAGGCAGTCGTCGAGCCCGAGCAGGGCGGCCGGCGCCACCTCGTCGATCGCCGTCGGGCGCAGGAACGGCTGCAGCGATCCCGTGTGCAGGCGGCTCATGTCCAGCAGGTTGCCGATGAGAGCGTCGAGCCGGTCCGCGTTCTGCTCGATCGTCGCCAGCAGGTCGGCCTGGTCGGCCTCGGACCATTCGACGTCCGTCTGCCGCAGGCTGCTGACGCTGGCCTTGATCGAGGCGAGCGGCGTGCGCAGGTCGTGGCTGACCGCCGCGAGCAGCGCGGTCCGCATCCGGTTGCCCTCCGCCAGCGCCTCGGCCTGGGCGGCCTGGGTGCGGAGCCGTTCGCGGTCGAGCGCGGCCGCCGCCTGGGCGGCGTAGCCGGCCAGCAAGGCGGGCGTGGCCGATTCGGCCTGCCCGGTGACCAGCAGGATCAGGTCGCTGCGGATGTCGATGCGCGAGGCCGCGGGCAGGCTGCCCTCGACGCCGCTCGAGGCCGCCCGCACCCACCGGCCGCCCGCCCGTTCCTGCAGTTCGGCCTGGCCGCCATGAGTCCTGGTGAGGTGATCGAGAATGGCCGCGGGCGAGTCGGCGCCGCCCAGGACGGTCTGCGCCAGCTCCAGCTGGGCGGCCGCCTCTTCCCTGGCCTGCGCGGCCTGGACGGCGCGCCGGGCGGACAGGTGGACCACGCTGCTGACGGCGACCGCGACCGTCACGAAGAGCAGCAGCGCCAGCAGGTTCTTGGGCTCGGCGATGGTGAACGTGTGCAGCGGCTCGGTGAAGTACCAGTTGAGCAGGAGGCTGGCGGCCACGGCGGCGAGCACGGCAGGCCAGAAGCCGCCCAGGACCGTGATCGTGACCACCGCGACGAGGTAGATGAGCAGGTCGTCGGCCAGGTTCAGGTGCGGCCGCCAGGCCGCGAGCACCGCGGTGAGCAGCGGCAGCACAGCGGCGGCGAGGACCACGCCCGCGACGAGCCGGCGGCCGCCGATCGCGCCGATCGCGCCGGCCAGGGTCGCCGTCCGGCCGCCTGGCTTGGCCTCCGGCGCCGTCTGGCCACGCCCATTCGAGGCCTTCGGGGCCTTTGGCGCCGGGCGGCGGGCTCGCATGCCCGTATACGTACCCATGCTTACCAGTGTGAGCCGTCGGGCGTACCAGCGGAACACCACGCCAAGGGCGGCGCCGGCCAGCGCGCTCGCGCCGATGACGACGGCCGCGTGGACGGCGGCCGGCCCGGTCGGCCGCAGCTGCGCGTAAGGCGGCCGGGAGAACCCGACCGTGGTGAGCCAGCCGATGCCGGCCAGCAGGACCGACGCGACCGGCTCGGCCGCGAACGACATGGCCCCGGCGACCGCGGCGCAGGCGATCAGCACCCCGGTCGCGGGCAGGCGGCCGTGCAGGCCGGCGGCCACCGTGCCCACGGCCAGGAACATGGCGAAGCCGACCGGCAGCGCGTAGGGCGCCGGTATCGCGCGCTTGGGCGGACCGTGTCTCATCTCGCCTGCTATTTCATCCGCGCTACCAGGCAATATCATCGATCCATACGGAACCTTAACGCCGCGCTCGCAAAGCTTGACGGGCCGCATACGGCGGCCCGCCGGCCTCGCGAATAGCGTCGGATGAGATGATCAGCAACCGAGGGCCTGGGACGGAGCGAGAAGCCTAGTGGCGACGCGTAAGGCGACTGGCCTGCTCGATCGCGGCCCCGGGGACGTGAGCCCGGAGACCTTCTGGTACAACGCCAAGCGCCGCCTGCTCGGGCCGCCGATGATCAACGCGCAGCTCCGGGAGCAGCGGCTGTCGAAATTTCTCGCGCTGGGCGTGCTGTCCCCGGACGGCATCTCCTCCTCGGCCTACGGCACCGAGGAAATCCTCATTGAGCTGATCCAGCTCTTCGGCATCACCGCGTTCGCGGTGCTGATGCCGATGACCGCGGTGATCTTGTTCGTCATGCTGCTCGTGGTGCTCCTCTATCGCGAGGTCGTGGTCGTCTACACCCGGGCTGGCGGGTCCTACGTGGTGGCCAGGGACAACTTCGGGCCGCGGATCGCGCAGGTCGCCGCCGTGGCGCTGCTGATCGATTATGTGGTCACCGTCGCGGTGCAGGTCGCCGCGGGCACGGCGGCCGTGGCTTCCATACCTGAGTTTTCCGTCATCGGTCCCTACGTGACCGAGATATCCATCGGCGTCATCCTGCTGATGTGCTTCGGCAACCTGCGCGGTATCCGTGAGGCGGGCAAGATCTTCGCGCTGCCCACCTACCTGTTCTCCGGGTCGGTCATCCTGATGATCGTGGTCGGGATCGTCCGCGAAGCGTTCGGTAACCTGCCGCAGCAGAACATCTACGCCCTCCACGGGCTTTTCCCAATCGGCAAAGGCGCCTCCAGCTTTACCAGCTTGGTTATCATCTTCACGCTGCTGAAGGCGTTCGCCAACGGGGGCGCCTCCCTGACCGGCATCGAGGCGGTCTCCAACGCCGTCAGCGCGTTCAAGCCCCCCGAGGGCATCAACGCCCGCCGGGTCCTGGTGATGGAGGGCCTGATCCTCGGCACGCTGGTGGCCGGCATCTCCTGGCTGGCGCACCTGACCCACGCCGCCCCCTATAAGCTCGGCTACCCGACGGTGATCTCGCAGGAAGCGGACATCGTGTTCGGGTCCGCTGGGCATTTCATGTTCTACGTGGTGCAGATCGCGACCGCGCTGATCCTGTACACCGGTGGCAACACGAGCTTCAACGGTTTCCCGTTCCTGACCAGCTTCGTCGCCGAGGACTCGTTCCTGCCGCGGTGGTTGATGAAGCGCGGACAGCGGCTGGTCTTCTCCAACGGCATCATCGTGCTGACGGTACTGTCCGTGACGCTGATAGGGGTGGTCGGCGCCAATGTGAACGCGCTCGTCCCGTTCTACGCGATCGGCGTGTTCACCGCCTTCTCGATGGCCGGGTTCGGCATGGCGAAGTACTTCCGCACGCACCAGGTGCCAGGCCGGCGGCACAAGCTGGTCATCTGCTTCTCATCCGGGGTGCTCACCTCGATCGTGGTAGTGATCTTCGCGGTGGTGAAGTTCACCTCGGGCGCCTGGCTGATCCTGATCATCTTCCCGATCGGGGTGCTCGCGCTGATCCGGCTGAACCGGGAGTACCGCACCGAGGCCCGGGTCCTTGAGACCATCAGCGAGCGCCGGGCGTCATCCGGCGGGGTCCAGCGTCAGCCGAACTACTCCCGCCGGGTGGTCATCGTCTTCGTCGATGACTTCGACCTGTCCACCATCGCCGCGCTGCGGTACGCGAAAAGCCTGCGGCCCACGGTCGTGCGCGCCGTTCACTTCGTCATCGACACCGCGAAGGCGGAGCAGCTGCGGGCCGCCTGGCTGCCCGATCGCCACGTGTCGCTGGAGTTCATCGACTGTCCCGACCGGAGGCTGCCCCGCGCCGCCGCCGAACTGGTCCGCCACGAGGCGGATACGCCGGGCACGCAGGTGACCGCGATCTTGCCCCGGCGCAGCTTCTCGCTGCTCGGCCGGCTGCTGCACGACCGGACCGCGGACAAGATCGCCGGCGTGGTGAGCCGGGTGCCCAACGCCGCGGCCACCATCATCCCGTTCGACGTGCAGAACCGGGTACAGATCCTGCATGAGCGCCAGGCCGTGCACGACGGGCAGGCGCCCGGATCCGTGATCCCGCCGCCCGGACCGCCCGCCGACGACGCGACGCACGAACGCCAGGTGGTCAAGGACGTCCAGGACGTCCAGGCGGCGGACCCGGCCGCGACGCCGGCCGAGGACAAATCCGGGCCGCTGCCCGGCGCCGGCACTTACGACCGGCCCCTACCGCCGCCGGATGTCACCCCCATCGGCTCGCTGCACCAGCCGGGCCGGGCCACCGTCGAGGGCCGCGTCCGGGTCTTGGAGATCCGGTCGGTGGAACGGAACTCCGTGCTCGCCTGCGAGATCGCCGACTCCACCGGTGACCTCACCGCCTTGTTCTACGGCCGCTCCCGCATTCCCGGCCTGATGTGCGGGTCCCGGGTCCGGCTGCGTGGTCCGGTCGGCATCAAGCACGGCGCCCCCGTCATGATCAATCCTGCGTACGAGCTCATCGTCACAGGCAGGCCCGCGGAGGAAAACGAATAAATTGAGCCGAACGGTCCAGTGTTACCGCCTCGGTTAAACAGCAGGAAAGAGTAGCTCGTAGGCGGGATTGATCATCACCGGCTGGCCGTCGGCCCGGAAGCCGACCGAGCCCTTGAAGCGGACGCGGGCGCTGCACACGATGCCGGGAATGTGCGAGCGCCCGTAGAACATCGCGGTGAGTTCGCCGGTCCCGTCGGAGATTTCGCAGGCCAGCACGGAGTTCCGCTCGACCGGCCTGATCTCCACCACGCGGATGCGGCCCTCGACGGTGGCCCGGCCCGGTTGGGTCAGCGAGCCGATTGGCGTGATGCCGGGGACCGCGGACGGCGCGTCGGCCGCCTGACCGGCGGGCGCCGGCCGCTGGCCGTTGCCCTCGCCGGGCGCCCTCCTCTTGAGCAGGCCACTCGCCTTCGCCGCCGATTCCGGAGCGGGCGCTGCCGTATCCGGCGGCTGCTTGGCTTCCGGGCCGGCGGCGGAGCTGTGGCTGGCGGCCACCTTCGTCTCCCTGGATGTGAGGTGCTGGTCGGCGGGGTCCGGAGCGGTGGCCGCGGCCTTGGCAGCGTGGCGTTCGGCGAGCACCCGGACCCGGCTCTCGACGTCGTAGGGGATGATGGTCGCGGCCGATCGCGGGATGCGGCTCACCACCGCGGCGATCTTGTCCGCGGTCCGGTCGTGCAGCAGCCGGCCGAGCAGCGCGGAGTAGCTGCGCCGGGGCAGCACGACCGTCACGTGCGTCTCGGGATCGGCTGCCTCACGTTCCACCAGCTCGGCGGCCGCCCGGGTCAGCCGGCGGTCCGAGCAGTCGATGAAGTCGAGGGTGACGCCGCGGTCCGCCCGGGTCCACTTCTCCCTGAGCTTGTCGGCACGAACGTTGTCGATGACGAAGTGCACCGCGCGGATGGTGGTGGGCCGCAGGCTCCGGGCGTAGCGCAGCGCGGCCAGGGTGGCCAGGTCGAAGCCGTCCACGAAGACGAAGACGGTGCGGCGGCTGTAATGCGGCGCGGGCGGCGGCTGGTTCTCGCTGATCGTCTCGAGCACCTCGGTCTCGGCCGTGTACTCGTGGTTCATCCTGATCAGCGCCGGGACCAGGACGACGAACAGCACGACCACGACCCAGGCGCCCTCGGCGAACTTCACCACCGCGAAGATGCCCACCACGATCGCGGTCATCACGCCGGCCGAGAAGTTGATGACGAGCTTGTACCGCCAGCCCGGTGCCTTGTGCCTGAGGTGGTACTTCGCCATGCCGAAGCCGGCCATCGAGAAGGCGGTGAACACGCCGATGGCGTACAGCGGGACCAGGTTGTTGACGTCCGCGTCCTTGATGATCAGCAGCGCCGCGGATGTGATGGTCAGCAGGATAATGGCGTTGGAGAACACCAGCCGGTGTCCCCGCTTGAGCAGCCATCGGGGCAAGAACGAGTCGCCGGCCACGTAGCTGGTCAGGAACGGGAAGCCGTTGAAGCTGGTGTTGCCGCCGGTGTACAGGATGAGCATGGTCGCGACCTGCACCAGATAGAAAAGAGCCTGCCCCACGAAGGTAGGCCCGAAGACGAGCTTGGCCTCCTGGGCCAGCACGGTCGGATAGCCAAGCTTGTACGGCGTGGCGTGCGTGGCGTGCGCCAGCCAGGAGATGCCCGCCACCAGGGTGCCGAGGATCGCGCCCTCGGCCATGAGCACCTGCCGCGCGTTCCGGCCCTCGGGCGGGCGGAACGCGCCCACGGCGTCAGAGACAGCCTCGATGCCGGTCAGCGACGCGCCGCCGTTCGCGAACGCCTTGAGCAGGACGAAGATCATCGCGCCGGTGAGTAGCCCGGACGAGCCGGAGCCGAGATGGTAGGTGCCGGGCAGCGCGTGCGGGTTGGGTTGCGGCAGGTTTCCCAGCACCTCGCGGATCAGCCCGACGATGATCATCAAGATGACCGCGCCCGCGAACAGGTAGGTCGGCACCGCGAAGGCCCGGCCCGCCTCCTTGAGGCCCCGCAGGTTCCCGAAGCACATGAGCAGGACCACGCCGACGCAGATCTCGAGCTTGTAGGGGCCGATCCCGGGGAAGGCGGAGGCCACCGCGGCGGTCCCCGCCGCGATCTGGACCGCCACGGTCACCACGTAGTCGATCAGCAGCGCGACCGCGCACACCTGCGCGATGCGCGGGCCGAAGTTCTCCCGCGCCACCACGTACGAGCCGCCGGGCCTGATGTAGACCATGACGATCTCGCGGTAGGAGAGCAGCACCAGCACCATGACGAACAAGATGACCAGCGTCATGGGCAGGATCAGGCTGAACGCGGCCACGCCGAGCGCGGGCACCAGCACGATGAGGATTTCCTCGGTGCCGTAGGCGGAGGAGGAGATCCCGTCCGGTGACAGCACGCCGAGCGCGAGCGGCTTGGACAGCCGCTGTTCGCCCAGATCCTGGTTGACCAGCGGCGGTCCCAGCAGACGGCGCTTGGTGGTGTACCAGAACGTATCGGGCAGGCCGGCGCTTCTCTCGAGCAAGCCTGCTGCCTTCCGCGTGGCCAACTGATCTGCGCCTTCCGTCCGGTCTATACACTTTTGCGACGTCAGAGACTTCCTATCACCCCAACCGGTATGGGCGTGCCACGGCGGCCCGCAGATGGTGTGCCTCGCGGGGCATCGTGGCCCACCTGGGAGGGGACTACCCCGTACACCGCGCGTTCACCCGCGTGTGCCAACGTTGCCGCAGGCGAATAACCCTAGGCTGGTCGGGCAGGTCCTCAGCGTCCGAGCTGGAAGAGGCGTTTCCATGACGACAACACCGGCCGCCGGGCCGAGTGCTCCGGCGGACAATAGAACCACGCTGCGCCTGTCGCGGCTGCTCAAACGGCCAGTCGCGGACAGCAGCGGCGGGATCATCGGCAAGCTGGCCGATGTCATCGTCCGGGTCCGCGGCTCGGATTACCCGCTCGTCACCGGCCTGGTCGCCGCCGTCGGCGGACGCGAGATCTTCGTGCCGATCGAGCAGGTGGCCAGCTTCGATGATGATCCGATCCGGCTGTCGAGCGCGCGGCTCAGCCTGCGGCACTTCGAGCGCCGGGAGGGCGAAGTGCTGCTGCGGCGCGACGTACTCGGCCACCGGCTCATCGACGTGGAGAACGCCCGCCTGGTCCGCGCGGCCGACCTCGAGCTGGCCAAGCACGGCGACGAATGGGTCCTGGCCGGCGTGGATTCCCGGCGCCGCCCGCGGCGGCTGTTCGGGCTGCTCGGCCCGGATGATCAGCAGGACGGCGGCGGCTTCCGCGACTGGCACGACTTCGAGTGGCTCATCGGGCACCAGGGCAGCGCGCTGCTGCGCGGCCCGTTCGCCCGTATCCGCAAGCTGAAGCCCGCCCAGATCGCCGACCTGCTCGAGGAGGCCTCCAAGGAGGAGGAGACCGAGATCCTCGGCCAGGTCCACGCGGATCCCGAGCTCGAGGCCGACGTCTTCGAAGAACTCGACGAGGACCTGGCTACCCGCCTGCTCGGCGCGCGCACCGACGAGGAGATCGCCGCCGTGCTGGCCCGGATGCGCGCCGACGACGCCGCGGACGCGATCACCGAGCTGCCGCAGCGGCGCAGGCAGCCGGTCCTCGACCTGCTGCCGCCCGGCCAGCGGACCAAGGTGCTGACGCTGATGGGCTTCAACCCCACGAGCGCGGGCGGGCTGATGTCGATGGACTTCGTCGCCGTGCCCCGCAAGGCCAGCGTCGCCGACGCGCTAGCCCGGGTCCGCGAGGCCGTCTCTCTTCAGCCCGAGGCGCTGACCAGCGTGCACGCCGTCAATGACAAAGGCCGCCTGCGCGGCGTGGCCAGGCTGGTCACCCTGGTCCAGTCCGATCCTGACGCCACCGTGATCGACGTGTCCGACACCGATCCGGTCCGGGTGGGCCCGGACGCCGATATCACGGACGTCGCCGTGCTGATGACGGACTACAACCTCATCACGATCCCCGTCGTCGACGACGAGCGCCGCCTGCTCGGCGTGATCACCGTCGATGACGTGCTTGAGGTCACGCTGCCCGGCGACTGGCGGCGCCGCGAGACCGCAGAGCCGCCGGACGCCCACCATGGGGACGCCGACCAGGGGGACGCGCAATGACGACGCCCGGCGAGCGCGCCCAGCCTGGTGAGCGCGCACAACCTGGCGAGCCCATGCCACCCGTCCCGTCCGAACGACCCGAAGGCTCCCAAGACCGCCAGCGTCCTCAGCAGGTCCCGCCCGCCAAGAGCCCGGATACCCGGGAGCCTCTGCCTGTACAGGAAGCCCCGGTGGCCCCGGTGGCCCCGGTGGCCCCGGTGGCCCGGTGGCCCCGGCGGCTGCTCAAGGCCGCCCGGTTCACCAGGGTCCTCAGCCCGGCCAGGCGCAGCTCGGACATCCAGCCGCCCAGGCCAGCGCGGTGCTGGACGAGGCCCACCTGGGTGACATCGAGGGCGCGCTCGGCCGGGTCCGGATCGGTGACGCTCAGCAAGCTGGCCTCAAGCGCAAGCTGATCACGTTCCTGGCCATCGTCGGGCCCGGGCTGATCGTGATGGTCGGCGACAACGACGCCGGCGGCGTGTCCACCTACTCGCAGGCGGGGCAGAACTACGGCTACACCCTGTTGTGGACGCTGCTGCTGCTGATCCCGGTGCTGATCGTCAACCAGGAGATGGTGGTCAGGCTCGGCGCGGTCACCGGCGTCGGGCACGCCCGGCTGATCAACGAGCGGTTCGGCCGGTTCTGGGGCTGGTTCAGCGTCGGCGACTTGTTCATCCTCAACTTCCTGACCATCGTCACCGAGTTCATCGGCGTCTCACTCGCGCTCCAGTATTTCCACGTCTCCCAGTACATCTCGGTGCCGATCACCGCGGCCGTCCTGATCGCGATCACCATGAGCGGCAGCTTCCGCCGCTGGGAACAAGCGATGTTCGCGTTCATCGCGGTGAGCGTGATCCTGGTCCCGCTCGCGCTCCTCTCCGACCCGCACTGGGGTCAGATCGCCTACCACTTCGTCGTACCAGGAGTTCAGGGCGGGGTCAGCTCGAACGCGGTGCTGCTCATCATCGCGATCGTGGGCACGACCGTGGCCCCCTGGCAGCTCTTCTTCCAGCAGTCCAACGTCATCGACAAGCGGATCACGCCGCGGTTCATCCCGTACGAGCGCGCCGACACCACGCTGGGCGCGTTCGTCGTGGTCGGCGGGGCCGCGGCGGTCATGGTGGTGGCCGTCTTCGCGGTGCGCGGCACCAGCCTGGCCGGGAAATTCACCAACGCGCTCGGGGTAGCCAACGCGCTCGCCACGCACGGCCGGTGGTACGGCGCGGCATTCGCGGTCGTGCTGCTCGACGCGTCCATCATCGGCGCGTCGGCGGTCACCCTGTCCACCAGCTACGCGTTCGGCGACGTGTTCGGCATCAAGCACTCGCTGCACCGCAAGTTCCGCGAGGCCAAGCCGTTCTACACCATCTACGCCGCGATGGTCGTGCTCGCGGCGACCATCGTGCTCATCCCCGGCGTTCCGCTCGGCCTGCTCACCACGGCGGTGCAGGCGCTGGCCGGGATCCTGCTGCCCAGCGCGAGCGTGTTCCTGCTGCTGCTGTGCAACGACCGTGAGGTACTCGGCCCGTGGCTGAACCCACGCTGGCTGAACATCCTGGCCAGCTTTATCATCGGCGTGCTGCTCATGCTGTCGGGCACGCTGGTCGCCACCACGCTGTTCTCGAACCTCGACGCGGCGAAGGTCGCGATCTGGATATCCATCGGGGAGGTGGCCGCCGTCGTGGTAGGCGGGGCGTGGCTCTGGCTGAGCAGGAACCGGCGCCCGGCACGCCCGCCGCACCCGCGCACCACCATGTCCGCCGAAGAGCGGGAGAACTGGCGGATGCCGCCGCTCGCGCTGCTCAAGCCGGTGGAGTGGTCCGCGGGAAGGAAATTCGCCATGCTGATGCTGCGCGGTTACCTCGTGGTCTCCGTGCTGCTGCTGGTCGTCAAGGCCGTGCAGCTCGGCGGCGGCTGACGCAAGCGCGCGAAGCGCGTCCGCCGCAGGTCGCGGCCACGGATGAGCCTGTCCGGCGAGTTGTTTACTCAAAGAACGGGCCTGGTCACTGCCACCGGGCACAAAAGCTTCACCGCCGCCCAGTTGAAGAGCGCGCTGCTCACTAAGGTCAGCGGGAAGCGCCCGGCCGCGCCCGCCGAAGCCGGTGACTACGGGGCGCTGCCGGACGTGCAGACGAGCAAGCAGACCATGAACGATGTCCAGGTCACCCCGGCCAAGTGTGCCCAGGCCACGGTGACGGGCTTCAACTCGGCGGCTTTCTCGCCTGCCCCCGCGTCGGTGGTGACGTTCCGGGTCGGCCGCGACGGCGTGTCCGAAGTGCTCGTCTCGGCTACGCCAGAGATCGCGGCCACGGCCCTTGGCAACCGGCTGCCGGCCGGCTGCCCGCACTACACCGCGAAGGTGGACGGCCGGACCTTCCATTATTCGGTGAAGGAAGCCGCGCTGCCCGGCCTGGCCGATCAGGCGCGAGCGCTGAACGTCAAGGCTGCGGGCTACCCCGAGGCGGACGTCTGGTCGGTGGTCTACGAGGCCAACGGGTTCGTCGGCGCGGTCACCATCGTCGGGCCCGACGCCTCGGAGGCCGCCGCGAAGCAACTGGCCAGCCAGGCTTACGCGTACGCCGCTCAGTCGCTCTCCCAGTACGCCGCTCAGTCGCTCTCCTAGTTTGACCGGTGATGCGAAACTGTTGGCATGACTGACGCGTCACCACGTTTCCGTTCGGTGCTCGATAGCTTTCCCGCGTACAAGCCGGGCCGGGCGCCGGTCAGCGCGACCGGCCGGACGCACAAGCTCTCATCGAACGAATGCCCGTTCGCCCCGCTGCCCTCGGTGGTGGACGTCATCGCCGAGGCGGCGCGATCGGTCAACCGGTACCCGGACAACGGGGCGCAGGTCCTGACCCAGGCCATCGCGGACCGGTTCGGCGTGCCGCTGCAGCACGTCGCGGTCGGGTGCGGCTCGGTCGGAGTCGCCCAGCAGCTCCTCGAGGCGGTCGGTGAACCCGGCGCCGAGGTGATCTACGCGTGGCGCTCCTTTGAGGCGTACCCGACGCTGTCAGACCTGGCCGCGGCGGAATCGGTTCGGGTCCCGCTGCGCGAGGAAACCCACGACCTGGCCGCAATGGCGGCCGCGATCACCCCGCGGACCAGGCTGATCTTCGTCTGCAACCCGAACAACCCGACCGGCACCGTTGTGCACGCCGCCGAGCTCGAGGCGTTCCTCGACCAGGTGCCCGCCGATTGCCTGGTCGTGCTCGACGAGGCCTACCGGGAGTACATCCGCGACGAGGCGGTGCCCGACGGCATAGCCGTCTACCGGGACCGGCCGAACGTCGCGGTTCTGCGCACCTTCTCCAAGGCGTACGGCCTGGCCGGGCTGCGGACCGGGTTCTTGATCGCGCACGAGCCCGTCGCGGCCGCGGTCCGGATGACCATGCTGCCGTTCAGCGTGAACAGCATCGCGCAGGCCGCGGCGGTGGCGTCGCTGGCCGCGGAGGACGAGCTGCTCGAGCGGGTCGAGTTCACCGTCAAGGAACGGACCCGGGTACGTGAGGCGCTGATCGCCGACGGCTGGACCGTTCCCTCCACCGAGGCCAACTTCGTCTGGCTGCGGCTGGGCGAGCACACCATGAACTTCGCCACGGGCTGCGAGGCCCAGGGCATCGCGGTCCGCCCGTTCGCCGCCGAAGGCGCCCGGGTCAGCATCGGCGACGCCGAAGCCAACGACGCCTTCCTGGCCGTGGCCCGCGCGTTCCCCCACCGCAACGGCTAACCCACCCGCAACCCACGACGGGTTCCACGCGGTGGCCGCTTACGGGTCGGCGGCGGCCAGGGCGCGGTCGTCGGGAGAGAAGTCCTGGTCGGGAGCTGGCGGTGGGTGGGCGAGGTGCCAGCGCACCGAACGCGGGATGGTCTCGCCGGGGTCGGTGGGGCGCCAGCCGAGCACAGCCATTGCCTTGCGGCTGTCGATGAGGAAATGCTGGGGAATGCTCTTGGTCGCTTCCAGGTCATCGGGCAGGTGCCGCTCGGCCACCCTGACCAGTTCCGCCTCGTGCCCGGCCGCGGCCAAGATGCGGCCCGCGTAGTCCCGGACGGTGTCGGTGGCTGGGTCGCCGACGTTGAACACCTGGCCCACCGTGGCCGCCGGGCGGTCCAGCGCGGCCAGCACCGCGGCGGCCACGTCGCCCACGTAGCAGCGGGTGTCGAGGCTGGTGCCAGGCCCCACCGGGATCTGGCGCCGACCCGCCCGCACTCGGCGCAGGATGAATTCCTCGCGGCGCTGCCCGTCGTGTTCGCCGTAGATCATCGCCAGCCGCAGCGCGGTACCGCCGCGGGCCAGGTAACCGGGCTCCACGTCGAGCTTGTCGTAGTTCTCGCCCAGGCCCGGCAGCAGCCCGCGGAGCGGGTACCGGCCCTGACGGACCGGTGACTCCTCGGTGAGCGGCACCGGCTCACCGCCCTGGTCGGCTAGCAGCAGTTCGTAGGCCCGGTAGACGTCGATGCTCGACAGCAGCACCAGGTGAGCGTCCGGCAGGTGCGGGAGAACGGCCCCGGCATCCGCCTTGGTCATCGCGCGCGTGTCGATCACAGCGTCGGGACGCAGGGCGCGCAACTGGCCGGACAGCCCGGCCAGGGCGGCTCGGTCGGCGTGCAGGTGCGTGCAGCCGCCGAGTTCGACCGGTTCGCTCTCGCCCCGGTGCACGACGGTGACGTCGTCCCCGCGGGCCATCAGCGCGGCGGCGATCCGGCGGCCGATGAACCGCGTGCCGCCGAGAATGAGGACCCGCATGCCCGCCACCGTACGGCCCCCTCCGCGAGGCCGGGAGCGCTTCCGCCAACAGCGGAGCCCCTCAGCCGCGCCCCGCAGGGACTCCCGGATTCAATGAGTGTGGCGCTGTATTGACTCTTTGAGGTAGAGCGCCACATTCATTGAATCGGGAACGCGCGCTGGCTGGTACAGATGCGAAGGGGGATGCTGGAGGTTCCTGTGAGGCGGCTACGGGATCCCGGTGGCCGCGGCTACGGGATCCCGGTGGCCGCGGCTACGGGATCCGTGCGGCTGCGGCATCGGCACGGCCGTGGCTAGCGGGTCGGCGCGGGTAGCGGGCCGGCGTGGCTAGCGGGCCGGCGTGGCTAGCGGGCCGGCGCGGGTAGCGAGCGGGCCGGCGTGGCTAGCGGAGCTGTGCGGCCGTGGGCCGCGGGCCGGGCGGCGGGCCCAGGCCACCCGGGGACCCGTAGACGTGGAACATCTTCGGGAGCAGGAAGATGGCGAGGATGACGACCACCACGGCCGCGATGACCACCACGGCCGCGATGACCACCCGGCGACGGGCCGCGGTCGAGCGCGCGGGGATCGCGGCCTCCGACCGGGAAGCGGCGACGCCCTTGCCTCCGTAGGTTGGCGCCTGGGCCCGGGTGTCCGCGCGCTCTCCGGGCGTCGTCGCCGGCGCGGCGGGCGAGCCGGCGGGGCCCGGCGGGCGAAAGAGTAGGCCCGGCACCGGAGAGACCCGGCCCGGCGGGGGAGAGACCCGGCCCGGCGCGGGAGAGACCCGGCCCGGCACCGGAGAGACCTAGCCCGGCGGCCGACGCGGCCGGACGGGGGCCTGATGCGTGGCCGGCGGCGCCGATCATGGGCCCCGCGTCCATGATCGGGACCTGCTCCGCCGCGAGCCAGCCCGGTCCCCAAGCCTGGGTGGCGGCCTCGGCCAGGGCGACCCCGAACGCCTCGGCCGTCTCGAACCGGTCGGCGGGCTCGGTGGCCAGGCCGCGCATCACCACCGCCGCCACCGGGTCGGGTATGCCCGGGGCCACGTCTCGCAGCGGCACCGGCTTCTCGTAGGCGTGCTTGAACAACAGAGCCAGGTCCTCGCCCTCGGTCTCGGTGGAGAAGGGGAAGACGCCGGCCAGCAGCTCGTACAGCATCGTGGCCAGGGCGTACACGTCGGTCGCGGGCGACAGCTTGCCGCCGCGTACCTGCTCGGGGGCGATGTACGCGGGCGTCCCAACCACGTCACCGACGCGGGTCAGGACGGTGCCCGGGCCGCCGATGACCTTGGCGATCCCGAAGTCGGTGACCTTGAGGACTCCGCTGGCGGCGAAGAGCATGTTTTCGGGCTTGACGTCGCGGTGCAAGATCCCGTGCCGATGGGCCGCGCTGAGGCCGCTCAGGCAGGCCAGCGACACCGCGACCGCGTACGGGGCGGTGCAGCCGCCAGCGGTGACCCGGCTGCGCAGGGTTCCGCCGGGGAGGAGCTCCATGACGAGCAGGCAGACACCCTCACGTTCGACGAAGTCGTACACCGGCACGACGTGCGGATGGTCGAGGGAGGCCAGGACGCGGGCCTCCGCCGTGAAACGGCGCCGGACCCCCGGGTCGGCCGCGAAGGCGTCGGGTAGCTGCTTGATCGCGACCCGGCGGCCGAGCTGCCGGTGCTGGCCGGAGAC
Organism: uncultured Actinomycetes bacterium; assembly: GCA_963769715.1. Taxonomy (GTDB): domain Bacteria; phylum Actinomycetota; class Actinomycetes; order Streptosporangiales; family Streptosporangiaceae; genus Palsa-504. The sequence goes on along the minus strand of CAVYNE010000015.1, from coordinate 80,546 downwards.
CACCACGCCCATGCCGCCCTGGCCCAGTTCCTCGCCGATGTCATAGGCGGGCAGCGCATCGCGGAGTACTTCACGGTCAAAGTTCATCGGGCGGGCCGCCCTTCCGCCGGCGGCAGGGAGGGCCGCCCTTCCGTCGGCGGCAGGTGCGGTCCGGCGCGAGCACGAGGGTGGCGGCTATGGCGCTGGCGACGCCGGAGACAGGCTGGTCGGAGCCGGTCTCACCGTCCATCGCCGGGTCCGGTGAGCTGGAAGACGAAGACTTGCCTGCCGATGCGCACGCCCCAGCCCGGCAGCAGCGGGCTCGGCTCGGTACCGATCCGCGTCCACTCGTCGGCGCCGGGCGGGCTGATGTAGGTCCCGTGGAGCGAGCCGGCGTCTACGACCAGCACGGTGTTGTTCTGCACGACGACGTAGGCGTGCACGCGCGAGATCATGTTGTCCGGGTCCTGCAGCAGGACCGGCGAGGCGGCGCCGCTGGCCACGGCGGGGTCCTGGTGCGGTTCCCGGCCGAGGACATAGCCGCGGTCCAGGACGATGACCGGCCCGTTCTCCGACGTCAGCACGCCCAGCGGCGCCTGCACCGGCATCGTACCGTTGACCGGCTGCGGCGGGTCGTCCGCCCCGGGCCGAGCGGGCTGATCCCGGTCGGGCGCCTCGGCGTGCTGGCCGGTCTGCACCAGCATGGTCGCCTGGTAGTCCTGATCACCGGCTGGGGAGGGCGAGGCCGACAGGCTGGACGGCGCCTGCCGGGCCGTGCCCCCAGGCCCTGACCACGCGAACTCGCCGGACCCGACCTCGGCGCCGGCTGGTTCCGGATCGTAGGCGCTCTCGGCCTCGAAGGTGGCTGGTTCTAGGTCGTAGCCGCTCTCGGACGCGGGTTCCGGATCGTAGCCGCGCTCGGCCTCGAAGGTGGCTGGTTCCGGACTGGAGGCCCTCTCGGACGCGGCGGGTTCCGGATCGTAGGCGCTCTCGGCCCGGGTCAGCACGAAGCCCTGGCCAGGTACCACCCCGTCCCGTAGGTCCGACAGCGGGTCGGCCCGCACCGGCCGACCCGCCGCGCTGCCGATCGCCAGCCGCTCGAACGTGCCGGGCACGATCTGGTCGACCCAGGTCAGGGCCTGCTCGCCGGACAGCTCGCGGGTCGAGCCGCCCTCGCTGACCGTGCACCACACCGGGCCGCGCAGGAACATGACCACCCCGTCGCGGACCGGGACCACGATGCCGAACGCGAGGGCGTCCCCGGACAGCCGGCCGATGACCCAGGCGGCCAGGCGGGCCGCGATCGTGCTGGCCGGCACCTGGCGGTCCGAGGCGACGGCGGCCGCGAGGTCGAGGAGCTCCCGGGCGGCCTCGTCCGGGCCAGCCGCCACCTCGCCGCGCGGGATGAGGATGACCGTGTCCCCGAACCGGCCGACAAGGCCGCGGCCCGGCTCGATGCCGATGTGAGTTGTCATCTGCTCCATCGTGCCTTTCCTGTTCGTGGCGGGCAACCGGTCAAGAATGGACTCCCTTGGTGGCGAACAGCCACAGCGCCGAGGTCGCCCAGAGCGCGATCAGCGACACGAAGACCACGCCGCCCAACACGGGCAGCACCCACCTGGGCATCTTGTCACGCTGGACCAGGCTGAGCATCTTGGCCACGAATGCGCCGTAGAACAGACAGCCGAGCACCGAGTGCGCCAGCACGCGGGCCGAGTAGGCGCCGAAGCCCAGCGCGTAGATGCAGTGGATGATGACTGGCACGGTGAGCAGGATCGCGATCCGGCCCGACCAGCGGTGCACGACGGGCATCCAGGCCGGGGCGGCTCCGCGGGTTATCCGGAAGCCGGTGCTGAGCTGGACGACCGCGAACACGGCCGCCGCGGTGGTCAGCCAGGCCTTGGCGTACAGCGGCGAGGAGAAGCCGCCGACGTCGAGCGCGTACCTGCTGGGGTGGTGCAGCTTGGCGTACACCCCCAGGACGACGGCGACCGCGCAGCCGCTGAGCAAGGCGACCACGAGCGGCTTGGCGTACTGGTCGCGGGCCGGGTAGGCAGCCATTTGTTCGCTCGTCATCGCGCACGTTCCTTTCACACGCCCGGTGGTTATCCCCCCTCGGGTCTCACGGGCTGACGACGGTGTCGTTTCCCGCGACGGGGGTCGCTTTGAAGCTGGCACCGTTCAGGGTGAAGCTCCCATTGGCCAGGTCAAGCAGCGGAGCAGGGTACCTGGTCGCACCCGCCACGGCCAGCCCGACCTGGGTCCCGTCGGGCAGCACCGCCCAGCCGATGCGGGTGGCCAGCCCGTTGACCGCGATCCGGGCCTGATAGACCCCGGCCGGGTGCGGAGACAGTTCGGCCGAGAACGGGAAGCTCACCCCGGCACCCGCCGTGACCGTGCCGAACATATCCAGGCCGGCCAGGGAGCCGCTGAGACCCGCGCCTTTGTTGCCGGTCAGGCTGACCTGGTTGCCGTGCACCGAGCCCTGCAGCCAGGCCTCGATGGTCCGGCCGTTGCATAGGTAGGCCGCGGCCTTGTCGCCGTCGGTTTCGACCGCCAATGTCACCTGGTTACCACTGCTCCGGCCGGTGTACACCGCTTCCACTCCGGCCTGCGCGGCGGAGAACGGGAAGCTTTGTCCCAAGAACCCCGTGACCGTGCCGAACATATCCGGGCCGGAAACGGAGCCGGTCAGGCCCATGCCATTCTGGCCGGTCAGGATGACCTTGCTGCCGTTCACCGAGCCCTGCAGCGACACTTGACTGGCCTGGCCGGCATTCAGATCGGCCGCGGCCTTGCGGCCGTTAATGGCGATCGCCACGGTCACCTGGTCGCCGCTGCTCCGGCCGGCGTACAGAGCATGCAACGGGGGGGCGGCCGCGGTCGACGCCGCCGGGATAGCTGCGGCCGCGTTGCCCGGCTTAGCCACCTGGGTGTTGGCTAGGAGGAATATCACGGCGAGCACTGCCACCGAGCCCAGCGTGATCAGGGGTCCTCGTCTGCTCATCCCGGGTTACCGCCTCTCGGTCACGGTCAGGCCAGTCAGCCCGGCCGGGCCGCCGGGTGCAGCCGCCGGGTAGACGCGAGTAGCGGCAGGGGAAACTAGCCAGTTTCCTGCGCCCGGCTGCGGGCGTCGTCGGCCGGGCCGGGGCTCGCCGGAGTCGGGACGGCGCCAGATCGCGCCGACGCCGACGGTAGTAGTGGTGGCGGCCAGGTCGTCGGGGCTGATCACCGGTTGCTCGTTCGCCCAGAGCCTGAGGTCGTGGCCGCTACGGTCTCGTGGCCGGGGCGAGGACCCGCCGGACCGCCGCCGGCTGACCCGCGAGACAGGCCCGCACCCGCGCTGGCCCGAACCCTAGGACCCCGAGGACCGTAACCCGAACGCCAAAACGCCCCTCCATGCCGCCCCTCCCCTGCGCCGGACCACCTTGTCCGTAAGGCGGGTTTCGGCGCGCTTAGCGCATTTTACCCAGACCCCAGCCGCTTCAATAGCTCCGTCGCCCGGTAGTTTCCCGGCCGGGCGCCCGCTGCGGCCCGGTGTAAAGCAGCGTGCTCAGGCGCCGGCGGGGACGGCCGTGATGTCCGCGCCGAGGACGTTGAAGCGCTGGGCGATGGCGGCGTGCCCGCGGTCGATCGGGTAGGCGGGCGTGACCGTGGTCTCGCCCTCGGCGGCTAGGCCCGCCAGCACCAGCGCGATGCCGGTCCGCAGGTCGTGCGCCACCACCTCGGCGCCCTTGAACCCCGACGGTCCGTGCACGATGACCGCGCCGCGGTCGAGCTCGACCTTGGCGCCCATCTTGTTCAGCTCGCCGACCAGGATGTAGCGGCCGTCGAAGATAGTCTCGCGGACATATGAGGCGCCCTCGGCCAGGCAGGCGACCGCCATGATCGGCGACTGCAGGTCGGTGGCGAACCCGGGGTAGGGGCTGGTGATGACGTTGATCGGGCGCAGCGGTCGGTCCATCCGGACCGAGACCACCGCGCCGTTGGTGGCGAACTCCACCCCCATCTGCTCCAGCTTCCAGCGGACCACGCCGAAATGCTCGAGCGAGGCGCCGACCAGGTTCAGCTCGCCGCCGGTGATGGCCGCCGCCATCGCGAACACGCCGGCGTCGATCCGGTCCGCCATCACGGTGTGCTCGACCGCGGTCAGCTCGTCCACGCCGTGCACCGTGATGAAGCCGGTGCCGCCGCCGGTGATCCGCGCGCCCATCTTGGTCAGGAACGCGATGACGTCGAGCACCTCGGGCTCTTGCGCGGTGTTGTCGATGATGGTCCGGCCGGGGGCCAGGCACGCCGCCATGATCAGGTTCTCGGTGCCGGTGTGCGACGGGGTGTCCAGGTACAGGTGCGCGCCCTGAAGCCTGCTGGCCTTGATGCGGATGACCGTCTCGCCCTCGTCGACGACGGCGCCGAGCCGGGCGAAGCCCCGGTAGTGGAAGTCCAGGTTGCGGTTGCCCAGGTTGCACCCGCCGACGCCCTCGATCACGGCCTCGCCGAACCGGTGCAGCAGGGCCGGCACGAACAGCACCGAGCTGCGGAACCGGCGGGCGATCTCGGCCGGGAGCACCGGGCTGGTCAGGTGGGATGCGTCGACGACCAGCGTCCGCTCGCTCTCGTGGAACTCGACGACCGCGCCCACCGCCTCGGCCAGTTCGACGGCGCGCCGGACGTCCTCGATCGGCGGGACGTTGCGCAGCACGGTGTGGCCGTTGGCGGTCAGCAATGACGCGGCGATCATCTTCAGCGCCGCGTTCTTCGCGCCCTGTACGAAAACCGTGCCGTGCAGCGGAGCGCCTCCGCGCACGCGGTAACTCGTCTCGGGTCCCAGAGTCATGGGCGCTAGCTTAGCCGGGCGAGGCGCTCGAAGACCGGAGCTAGCCGCTCTATGTACCGTTCCGGCCGGAATGTGGAGTTCAGGGCCTCTTCGGGAAGTGTCAGCCCGCGTGTCGCCGCCTGCTTGCGCAGCGCGTCGCGGAACGGGGTGCCGTTGTCCCAGGTATCCATCGCCGCGGCCTGCACCAGGGCGTAGCCGTCCTCGCGGGCCATCCCGGCGCTGACCAGGTCGAGCAGCACCGCCGAGGAGTAGATCAGGCCGCCGGTGGCGTCCAGGTTGGCGCGCATCCGCGCGGCGTCCACGGTCAGCCCCTCGACCAGGCCGATCGTGAGCTGCAGCAGGTAGTCGGTGGCGATGGCGGCGTCGGGCAGCGCGATCCGTTCCACGCTCGAGTGTGAGATATCCCGCTCGTGCCACAGCGGTATGCCCTCGGTCACCGGGGTCACGTAGCCGCGGATCACCCGGGCCAGGCCGGCGATCCGCTCGGAGCGGATCGGGTTCTTCTTGTGCGGCATCGCCGAGGAGCCCTTCTGGCCCGACCGGAACGGCTCGGCCAGCTCCCGCACCTCGGTCCGCTGGCCGTGCCGCACCTCCAGCGCGACCGCCTCCCCGACGGTGGCGGCCACCGCCAGTGCGCTGACCCACTCGGCGATGCCGTCCCGCATCACGACCTGGGTGGCCACGGGCGCGGGCCGCAGGCCCAGGGCCGGCATGACCGCGGCCTCGATGGCGGGGTCGATGTTGGAGTAGCTGCCGACCGGGCCCGACAGCGTGCCGACCGCCACCGCGTCCCTGGCCCGGGCGATCCGGTCCCGGCTGCGCGCCATGGCAAAGGCAAAGTCCGCCACCCGGTGCCCCCAGCTGTCGGGTTCGGCGTGGATCCCGTGCGTGCGGCCGGGCCGCAGCGTCCCGGCGTGCTCGAGCGCGTGATCCCGCAGCGCCGCGACGAGCCGGGTGGCCTTGGCGGCCAGCAGGTCGGTGGCCTCGGTGAGCTGGATCGCGAGCGCGGTGTCGAGCAGGTCGGAAGAGGTCATGCCGTAGTGCACGTAGGCGGCGGCCGAGCGGGGGGTGGTGTTGTCGGCCCACGCGGTCAGGAACGCGATCACGTCGTGATCAGTCACGGCCTCGACCGCGGCCACCGCCTCCGGTGTGGGCGGAGGGGCCGAACGAACCGGCTCTACGCTCTCGGCAGGCACCGTGCCCGCCCGGGCCTGCGCCTCGAGGACCAGCGTCTCCACCCGGCACCACAGCTCGTACTTGTGTGCCTCGCTCCAGACCCGCCCCATCTCGGGCAGCGTGTACCTCTCGATCATGCGTCCACGGTATCGGCCACCGCGCTATCGGACACAGCGCGGTCAGCGACCAGGGCGGCCGCCACGATGACGGTGAGGAGGGCGATCTCGGCGGCCACGCTCCAGGTCACGCCGACCGCCGAGGCGGCTAGGGCCGCGGCCGCTGTCACCGCCCGGCTGCGCTGGGTGCCGATCCGCAGCGCGTGCCGGAAGGCCGCGTTGCCGCCCAGGAACAGCGCCACACCGCACGCCAGCGCCACGCACGGCCCGGCCGGCAGCGTGGCCTCGGTGTGCACGATGGCCTGCTTGAGCCCGGCGGCGAGCGCGACGACCCCGAGCAGCATGGGAATGTAGGCGTAGAAGTAGGCGGCGAGCGCCAGCGCGGGCCGGGTGGCGGGGTCGGCCAGGGTCATGGCCCGCTCGGCCCGCTCGTCGTCGCCCGCACCGAAATAGGTCCACCACAGCCCGGCGGTCAGCGCCAGCCCCAGTACCGCCGACAGCGCCAGGGAGAAGGTCACGGCGTGCCCGCTGGCGCCGATGCCGATGTCGGCGACCGACTCGCCGAACACGATGATGACCAGCGCGCCGTGCCGTTCGGTGAAGTGGGAGGGCTGGATGGCGAACCGCCCGCGCACCCGGATGACCAGCGGCGAGAGCACCTGGACGGCGAGCGCAGCCGCCCACAGGCCGTAGGCGGCCGGGCCCCCGGCTAGCCCGGCCCCGATCACCAGCAGCGCCGCGGCCACGTTGAACGGCGCGACCCGCGCGATGTTCTTGTTGACTCGCTGGTACAGCCAGGTGTGGACGCTCACCACGACCAGGTAGCCGAGGCCGAATGCGACGCCGTCCCGGCCGAACGCGTGCGGGATGGCCAGCCCCATGATGAGAAAGCCGGCCATGCCAACCAGCATCAGCAGCCGCTCGGGGGTCCGTGTCGGGGTCCGCGCGTTGGACAGCCACACGTAGCCGCCGTACATCCACCACAGCACGCCGAAGACGAGCAGCACCCGCAGCGCGCCCGTCACCGTCATCTCCTCGGCCAGGATCGAAGTGAGCTGGGTGATGGCGAAGACGAAGACCAGGTTGAAGAAGAGCTCGAGCGTGCTGACCCGCAGCGGCTGGTCGCCGTCCGAGGGCGGTTCAGCATCGGTCATACGCGAGCGGCGATGTCGTGGCGGTACCAGCCGCCACGCAGGGAAATCGTGGCGGCCAACCGGTAGGCGGCATCCCGCGCGGCCGCGATGTCCGGGCCCGAGCCGACCACGTTCAGCACCCGGCCGCCCGCCGACACGAGGTCCCCCGCGGCATCGATGGCGGTACCCGCGTGGAGCACATAGGAATGCGGCGGATCGGGGTGGCCCGGGCGGGTCAGCCCGGTTCGTTCGGCCTCAAAGATCTTGATCTTCTCGCCCTTGACGGGGTTTTCCGGGTAACCCTCGGCGGCGATCACCACGACCACCGCGGCGCCGGGCCGCCACCGCAGCGGTCCCGTGCTGACCAGAGTGCTGGCCAGGTCGCCGACCGCGGCGGCGTGCAGCAGCGGTGCCAGCGGCGTGGCGAGCCGGTCGAGCACCACCTGCGTCTCGGGGTCGCCGAAGCGGGCGTTGAACTCGACCACCCGCAGGCCGGCCGGGTCAGGGACAGGCCCGCGTACAGCAGGCCGCAGTACGGGATGCCGCGCCGGCGCATGGCGTCGACGGCCGGCTGGATGACGGTGGCCATGGCGTGTTCGACCAGGCCGGCCGGAACCCAAGCTGCCCACGGCAGCGGGGCGTAGGCGCCCATGCCGCCGGTGTTCGGTCCGGCGTCGCCGTCGCGGGCGCGCTTGAAGTCCTGGGCGGGCAGCAGCGGCACCGCCGTGACGCCGTCGGTGACCGCGAACAGCGAGACCTCGGGACCGTCGAGGAACTCCTCGATCACCACCGTGCCGCAGGCGCGCGCGTGCGCCCGGGCGGCCGCCAGGTCAGAGGTGACCAGCACGCCCTTGCCCGCGGCCAGGGCGTCGTCCTTCACCACGTAGGGCGGCCCGAACACGGCGAGTGCCTGGTCCGCCTCGGCGCCGCTGGCACAGGTGAACGAGGCCGCGGTCGGGATCCCCGCCTCGGTCATGACCTGCTTGGCGAAGGACTTCGAGCCCTCGATCACGGCGGCGCTCGCATCAGGGCCGAAACACGGGATGTGGGCCTCCCGCAGAGCATCAGCGGCCCCCGCCACCAGCGGCGCCTCCGGGCCGATCACCACCAGGTCCGGGGCGAGCTTTCTGGCCAGCCGGACGATCTGGCCCGGGACCGGCGCAATGTCCGGGTGGGTCTGCGCGAGCGTCGCGATGCCCGGGTTGCCCGGGGCCGCGTGCAGGCTGGCCGCCTCGGGGCTCAGGGCCCGGACGATGGCGTGCTCACGGCCGCCCGACCCGATGACGAGAATGCGCACGCCGTGAGCCTACCGGCTTGTGCGGGGCGGGGCCGGCCCCGTGCGCAGGCTTAAGCGCTCAGGGCAGCAGCGGGCGGAGCTGCAGGGTCTGGTCGCGGCGCGGGCCGACGCCGACCGCGCTCACCGGCGCTCCGATCATCGTCTCCACGGCCGTGATGTAGGTCCGCGCGTTCGCCGGCAGCTCGTCGAACGTACGGGCCTTGGAGATGTCCTCCCACCAGCCGTCGAAGTACTCGTAGACCGGCCTCGCGTGGTGGAACTCGGTCTGCGTCATCGGGATCTCGTCGTACCGCTTCCCGTCCACCTCATACGCCACGCAGACCGGCACCTGGTCCAGGCCGGAAAGGACGTCGAGCTTGGTCAGGAAGTAGCCGGTGATCCCGTTCACCCGGGTCGCGTACCTGGCGATGACCGCGTTGAACCATCCGGTGCGGCGCGGCCTGCCCGTGGTCACGCCGTATTCCGCGCCCGTCTTGCGGAGCCATTCGCCCTGCTCGTCGCGGAGTTCAGTGGGGAAGGGGCCCTCGCCGACGCGGGTCGTATAGGCCTTGACGATGCCGATGACCTCGGCGATCCGGGTCGGGCCGATGCCGGACCCGGCGCAGGCGCCGCCCGCCGTGGGGGAGGACGAGGTCACGAACGGGTAGGTGCCGTGGTCCACGTCGAGCATGGTGGCCTGGGCGCCTTCGAGCAGCACCACCTGGCCCGCCTCGAGGGCCCGGCCCAGCACGAGCCCGGTGTCGGCCACGTAGGGCCGGAGGCGTTCGGCGTACCGCTCGTACTCGGCCGCGATGGCCTGCGGGTCGATGCCGCGGCGGTTGTAGACCTTGCCGAGGATCTGGTTCTTCTCGCGCAGCACCAGCTCGAGCTTCTTGCGCAGGATGCCAGGGTCGAACAGGTCCTGGACGCGAATCCCCACGCGCGCGATCTTGTCGCCGTAGGCCGGGCCGATGCCGCGGCCGGTGGTGCCGATCCGCGCGCTGCCGAGGTACCGCTCGGTGACCTTGTCCAGCGCCCGGTGGTACGGCATGATCAGGTGCGCGTTGGCCGAGACGAGCAGCTTGGAGCAGTCCACGCCGCGGGCCGCCAGGCCGTCGATCTCGTCGAGCAGCACCTGCGGGTCGATCACCACGCCATTGCCGATTACCGGGACGACCTGCGGTGACAGCACGCCGGACGGCAGCATGTGCAGGGCGTAGCTTTCCTCGCCGATGACGACCGTGTGGCCGGCGTTGTTCCCGCCCTGGTACCTGACCACGTAGTCCACCCGGTCACCGAGCAGGTCGGTGGCCTTGCCCTTGCCCTCGTCACCCCACTGGGCCCCGACAAGCACGATGGCGGGCATGCGCATCCCTTCGGCCGGCGCGGGCTCGGGCTGGGTTCTCCCCGGGTTTATACGGTCCCAGCCTGGCCGCACACGATTAAGCCCCCGCACAGGCGCAAGCGCGGCAGGGGCTCTTGCGTTCTGAGATTACCCGCAAAAACGGCACGTAACCAGCCGGGATCATCCGGCTATGGCCGGCCGCTCCCGCGGTTATGCGCCGGCCCCGGCGGCCGGTCGGCGGCCCTACCTTCCTATCGGTGGGCGGCCGTACCTTCAGCGGCTAGCTCGGCGGCGGCGGCGGGGCTGCTGTCCTGCAGGAACTGCTGGCAGCGGGCGGCCTCGTCGTCCTCGTCGATGGCGGCGGCCGAGGCGCCCAGCATGTACAGCGAGCGCAGGAAGCCCCGGTTCGGCTCGTGCTCCCACGGGATCGGGCCGTGGCCGTGCCAGCCCGCGCGGCGCAGCTGGTCCAGGCCGCGGTGGTAACCCGTCCGCGCGTAGGCGTAGGCGGTGACGGCATCGCCGCGTTGGAACGCGCCGGTGGCCAGCGCGGCCCAGGCCGCCGAGTTGGCCGGGAAGCGGGCCGCGACGGCCGCGGGCGCCTCGCCCGCCGCCAGCGCGGCCGCCGCTTCCTCGTCCGCGGGCAGGTAGGTAGCCGGCGGCCCACCGAGCAGGTTCTGACGTTCCATTAAGTGTCCCTCGCTCAGGTGAGGCGGTGACCGACCGACATGAGGTCCTCGCAGGCGTGCGTGACCCGCGCGGCCATGCCCGCCTCGCCGGCCTTGCCCCAGCTGCGCGGGTCATACGCCTTCTTGCTGCCGACCTCGCCGTCCACCTTGAGGACACCGTTGTAGTTCTTGAACATGTGGTCCGCGACGGGCCTGGTGAACGCGTACTGGGTGTCGGTGTCGACGTTCATCTTGACCACGCCATAGGAGATCGCCTCCCTGATCTCCTCCAACGAGGAACCGGACCCGCCGTGGAAGACGAGGTCGAAGGGCTTTTCCTGGCCGTACTTCTGCCCCACGGCTTCCTGGATCTCCTTCAGTACCGACGGCCGCAGTTTTACGTGCCCCGGCTTGTAGACGCCGTGCACGTTGCCGAACGTGGCGGCCAGCAGGTACCTCCCGCGTTCGCCGAGCCCGAGCGCCTCGGCGGTGGCCAGGGCGTCTTCCGGCGTGGTGTACAGCTTCTCGTTGATCTCGCCGACGATCCCGTCCTCCTCGCCGCCGACCACCCCGATCTCCGCCTCCATGACGATGCGGGCGGCCGCGCACTCGGCCAGCAGCTCGGCCGCGATCTCCAGGTTCTCCTTGAGCGGCACGGCGGAGCCGTCCCACATGTGCGACTGGAACAGCGGCTCCTCGCCGCGGGCCACGCGCTCCCGGGAGAAGGCCACCAGCGGGCGCATGTAGCCGTCGAGCTTGTCCTTCGGACAGTGGTCGGTGTGCAGCGCGATGTGGATGGGGTACTTCGCCGCGACGACATACGCGAACTCGGCCAGCGCGACCGCGCCGGTCACCATGTCCTTGAGCGGGCCAGACAGGTATTCCGCCCCGCCCGTCGATATCTGGACGATGCCGTCACTGCCGGCGTCCGCGAACCCGCGCAGCGCGGCGTTCAGTGTCTGGCTTGAGGTGCAGTTGATGGCGGGGAACGCGAAGCCCCGCTGCTTGGCCGTGTCGAGCATCTGCGCGTAGATCTCTGGGGTCGCGATTGGCATGACGATGACTCCCTAGGCGTTGGACTGCCCCCACTCTAGACACTCGGGCCTGAACCTCTGTAGGGACCTTGGGCCTGTGTAGGGACCGTGGACCTGACGACTCCAGACATGAAGTGAGCGTGAAGATGCACCGGGCAGTGCCGGGCATGAGGTACAACAAGAAGCCTATGGAGAGCTTCCTCACCTCGGCGGGGTACACCGCGCTTATCCTATTCGGCTTCCTGGAGGCGGCGTGCATCCCGATCTCGTCGGAGATCACGTTCGGCTTCGCCGGGGTGCTCGCTTACCAGGGACACCTTAACCTCGCCCTGGTCATCATCATCGGCTCGCTGGCCGAGCTGGCCGGCTCCTACGCCTCGTACGCGGTCGGCCGGGTCGGCGGCAAGCCACTGGTGCACAAGCTCGGGCGCTACGTGCTGGTGACCGAGTCCGACGTGAGCCGGGCCGAGCGCTTCCTGGAGGGCCGGGGCGCGTGGGCGATTGTCGTGGGGCGCATGCTGCCCTTCATCCGGGCCTTCACCTCCATCGTGGCCGGCCTGGTGCGCGTCCCCGCGATCCGTTTCGGGGTCCTCAGCCTGATCGGCACGGTCATCTACGCGACCGCGCTGTCCTGCCTCGGGTATGCGCTCGGCAGCGAGTGGACCAAGGTCAGCCATGGCCTGACCGTCGTCGGGTACGTCCTGTTCGCCATCGTGGTCATCGCCATCGTCGGCTTCGTCGTCTACCGCTTGCGCCAGTTCCGGCGTGAGGACCGGCTCCGTAGCGAGTCCCCAGCCGCTGGCCCGGGTCCAGGCGCTGGCCCGGGTCCAGGCGCTGGCCCGGACGCTGGCCCGGGTCCGGAAGCGCCGGAAGCGCGGTCCAAGCCGCGGTCGCACCGGGCCGCCAAGCCCTGATAAGTCAGACACCGAGGTCGGCTAGGTCATAAGCGGCGCGGTAGGCGAGCCCGCGTTGCGTTACGTTCTGCCTGGCGCCCCGGTCGACCAGCACGGCCACCCCCACGACCTCGGCGCCGGCCTCGCGCAACGCCTCCACCGCGGCCAGCGGGGACGCACCGGTCGTGGACGTGTCCTCGACCGCCAGCACCCGGCGGCCAGCCACGTCGGGGCCTTCGATCCGCCGCTGCGTACCGTGCTCCTTTTCTTTCTTCCGCACCACGAACGCGTCGACGGGGGTGCCCCGGCCGGCCGCGGCGTGCATCATCGCGGTGGCCACCGGATCGGCACCCATGGTGAGGCCGCCGACCGCGTCGTAGGCCAGGTCCGCGGTCAGGTCGAGCATGACCCGGCCGGCCAGCGGCGCCAGGCGCCCGTCGAGCAGGATCCGGCGCAGGTCGACGTAGAAGTCGGCGTGCTGCCCCGAGGAGAGAACGAAGTCGCCGCGGATGACGGCCTTGGCCTTGATCGCCGTGAGTAGTTCGGCCCGGTCGCTCACAGTGTTTCCCTCTCGCTCACGGCCTCCCTCTCGCTCACGGCCTCCCCCTCGCTCACGGCCTCCCTCTCGCTCACGGCCTCCCCCTCGCTCACGGCCTCCCCCTCGCTCACCGGACGTGATCTTAAGGGATGGTCCGCCGGCGCCGGTCCCAGTCCCCCTCAAACTGCCGAGCCGGTGCCGGCGGAGTCAGCGATCCAGGTCGTCCACCAGGCGCAGCGCCTCCGTGAGCCGCCCGGGCAGCGGGGTCATGTGGATCCGGGCGCCTAACGTGACCTGGATGCTCCGGCGCAGAGAGCACTGTGTCGATGGCCTCGCTGTGCCAGTCGTCGGCGGTGAGCCAGCCGCTGGCCAGGCTGCGTCGGCGCCAAGCGTGCCGGAGCACGGTATGCGCGGCGGAGCGGTCTTCCCGGTCTGGCTGCATGGGCTGGTGGGCTCCTCCGCTCGGGACGTTCGGCCTTCGACAGTGATCACCGCGACCGGTTCCTTGGAGCCTGCCGCTAGCCCTCTGGGTCGCCCGCCCGTTCTTCGGTGCTGTCACCACGTCTCGGATCGCCCCAACGCGTACCGGTTAACCCATCCGCACAGCTACCCGCTCCCTCACCCGGCCCCAGCCCCACACCAAACCAGCACATTCGACCCATACCGGTCCCCAGCCAGGTGGCGTGTACGCGCCGCGAAAATCAATGAACGTGGCACTGTAATGATTCTTTGGGGTAGAACGCCACGTTCATTGACTCGGGGAGGTGCAGAGGACGGTGCGGGTGGGGAGAGGGGGACGGGTGGGAATGCAGTGGCCAAGCGCGGGCCGGGCGGGCTCGGTTCAGGTGGCGGAGGCGGGGACCGGCCGGGGATCGGTTGTGCGATAGTCTCTATGATCCACCGGATATTCTGCGGAACCTTGGATCTTCCAAGATCTCATATGGCCGGGCACCCACGGGGCGCTCGTGTATCATCTCGCCCACTAGTCCGCTGCTCGTCTGAGTTCCCGCCGTGCGGTGAGGCTAAAGGCCTGGCAGGTATGAGAATCACGGTGCGCATAAGCATTGGCGGGCGCGCTGAGTGCCAGCGGACAAGGGGTACAGCGCAGGAGTGCCGCGACCGATTAGCCTGGGCCGGACCGTCCGTGAGCCTGGTGAGATTCGTTGCCCCTGAGGCCCGGGTGGCGGAGGGTTTGCGGGGTGTCTAACGTCCTCTAGGCAGCGGGAATGCGCGGAACGGCATCCCGGGGAAGGTTACTTCACTAGTCTTAGTGCCGTCGGGTCCATATTGGTGCCGAAAAGCCGGCCGCTGCGCCGAGGGAGGACGGTGGGGCCGTGGATCGCTGCGCGCTGTTCGTTGATGCTAGTTACGTGCTCACGGATGGTGCCATGGCCGTGCACGGGACGCGCCGCGGCGAGTCGGTCTCCTGGGACTACGAGGGACTTCTGCAGCTGCTGTCCAACCTGGCCAGGGAACGGTCGGGCCTGCCCCTGCTGCGCTGCTACTGGTACGAGGCTACGGTGGACGGCCGCCGCACCGCCGAGCAGGACGCGCTGGCCGACGTGCCGGGCATCAAGCTCCGCATCGCGAAGATCCGCCCCGGTCGGCGCGAGGGCGTGGAAACCGAGATTCACCGCGACCTGACCACGCTGGCGCGCAACAACGCCATCAGCGATGCCCTCGTGGTCAGCGCCGAAGAGGATCTGGCTCAGGTCATCGCCGACGTCCAGGACCTCGGCATGCGGGTCACGGTGGTGCACATCGCGGTGGACGGGAACTGGACCATCTCTCGGGCGCTCCGGCAGGAGTCCGACGACATCATCGAGATCGGCGGCGACCACCTGCGGCCCTACGTGGAGCTGATCGCCGGAGCCGAGCCCGTCCACATGGACGAGGACGGCGACCTCGTCGCGGCCAGGCCACTGGCCAACGGCCACTCGACGGCGGGTGCGGCGTCCTACCAGCAGGTGCCCCCGGCGTCCGGGAACCACGCGCCGCCCGCCATCTACACCGCGCCGGTCGTGGCGGAGTACCAGCGGCCCGCGCTGCAGCTGCCCCGGGCAACCGCGCGCGAGGTGCGGGAACCGCGAGAGCCGCGGGACGGCCGCGACGCGCGGGACGCGCGGGAGGACAGGTCCCGCGATGACCGCGCCCGCGATGACCGCGCCCGCGATGACCGCGCCCGCGATGACCGCGCCCGCGACGAGCGGACCGCACCGCCCACGGTCAACGGCGAGGCGCAGCCTTCGGCCCGCCAGGACATCGCCCGCCAGGACATCCCCGCTCGTCAGGAGATCGCCCGTCAGGACACCTCGGCCCGGCCGGACGTCTACGCCGCGCCGGTGACCAACGCGCGGAGCCGGCCAGACCGGCAGGAACCGGCGCCGCAGAACCCGGCCGCCCGCGCCCGCGCGGCCGAAGAGGTCGCTAATTACTCCCCAGGTCCAGGGCCGGGTCCAGGGTCGGGCACTGGACCGCAGGGCGCGCCGGAAGCGGGACCGGTGGCGTCCGGGCTCGCCGGGGCCCCGGGCCTGCCTGGCCCCGAAGCCGCCCAGGCCTCTCCGGGGCAACTGCGGCGCTTGCCTTCCTCGCGCAACGCGCCCAATCCGGGCCAGCCCGGGCCGATGGGCGTCGGCGGCCATGCCGGGGTCGCTGGGGTCTCCGGGCTCTCTGGGGTCTCCGGGCTCTCTGGGTCCACCCCGATGCCGAACCAGCATGGCGGCCAGGGGCAGGGATCGGCCCGCAGCGCGCCCTACACGGGCCCGCAGCCGGTGGCGAGCCCGGCCGCGCCCGGTTACCAGAACGCGGGTTCTTCAGCTTCCGGGGGTGCTGGGGTCGGGGGCTCGCTTTCCGACGCTGTCCAGGCGGCGCATGAGGAGGGCCAGGAGTTTGGCGGCTCGGTCGCCAGGGACGCTCCGGCGCTATGGCTGGAGGCGGTGCTGGCCAGGAAGCCGCGCATGCCGTCGGACCTCGAGGCCCGGCTGCTGCAGGGCTCGGCCCTGCCGATCGACTTTTTGCTGCACGACGAAGTCAGGCACGCGCTGCGCCGGGGTTTCTGGGACGCACTCGAGCGTACCCGCCGGTAAAACGAAGGACGCCCGGATTGTCCACGGCATCGGTGGGTAGGGTGTTGAACGTGGTTGCGCTGTCCGGCGAGTTGTTCGACGCCCTTGAGGTCAACGCGGCTCGCACGGGCAACCATAAGCGGGCCGCGGTCCGGATGAGCCGTCTGGCGGTCCAGGCCAGCCCCGGCGAAATGTCCCGGGCCGAGGCGCACATGCGGGCGGGCGAGCAATGGCTGCTCGCCGACGACCCCGAAGCGGCGGTGGGAGAGTTCCGCCAGGCGATCGCGGACGCCGGGCCGACCTTCGACGACCCGAGGGTTCCGCTGGCCCGGGCGATGTTTGCGCTGGACCGTTCGGCCGAAGCCGACGAGCTGCTCCGCGAGCTGCGGGAGTCCGACGCCCGGAGCCTGCCGCGCACCTGCGACGAGGTGGCCGAACTGCTCACCGAGCAGGGCGACCTGGAAGGCGCGCTGGACTGGGCCACGGCCGGGGTCGACGCCTGCATGCGCGGAGACGACCGCGATGAGCTGCAGCTGCTGCTCCGGTTGCGGTACCGGATCCGCGTCGATCTCGGCATGCCAGAAGACGACTACGACAAGATGCTCGACGACAAAAAGGCCGGGCCTGCGGCAGGAGTCTGAATCCTGCCGGCAGAACCCGGCCCTTGAGGTCGGCTACGGTCAGCTCTCGGCGCGCGTGACGATGAGCGCGTCCCTGGCCTCGTCCACGTCGACCCGCACCTCGTCGCCGTCGAGGATGTCCCCGGCCAGCAGAGCCCGGGCGAGCTGGTCACCCACGGCCGACTGGACGAGGCGGCGCAGCGGCCGGGCCCCGTACACCGGGTCGAACCCGGTCAGCGCCAGCCATTCCCTCGCCGCCGGCGTCACGGTCAGCGTCAGCCTCCGGCCGGCCAGCCGCTTAGCCAGCCGGTCGACCTGCAGGTCGACGATCTTGGTGAGCTCACTGGTCGACAGCGCGTCGAAGACGATCACGTCGTCGAGCCGGTTCAGGAACTCGGGCTTGAACGCGTTCCGGACCGCGGCCAGCACCGCGTCCCGCTTAGCCGTCTCGTCGCCGAAGGCGGGATCGGCGATGAACTGCGACCCCAGGTTCGAGGTCAGCACCAGGATGGTGTTCCTGAAGTCCACCGTGCGGCCCTGGCCGTCGGTGAGCCGTCCGTCGTCGAGCACCTGCAGCAGGACGTCGAAGACCTCCGGGTGCGCCTTCTCCACCTCGTCGAGCAGCACCACGCAGTACGGCCTGCGGCGGACCGTCTCGGTCAGCTGGCCGCCCTCCTCGTAGCCCACGTAGCCCGGCGGGGCGCCGATCAGCCTGGCGACCGAGTGCTTCTCGCCGTACTCGCTCATGTCGATCCGGATCATGGCCCGCTCGTCGTCGAAGAGGAACTCGGCGAGCGCCTTGGCCAGCTCCGTCTTGCCGACGCCGGTCGGCCCGAGGAACAGGAACGAGCCGGTCGGCCGGTCGGGGTCGGACACGCCCGCCCGGGCCCGCCGGACGGCGTCGGAGACAGCCTGCACGGCGCGCAGCTGGCCGATCACCCGCTTGCCGAGCTCGGCCTCCATCCGGAGCAGCTTGGCCGTTTCCCCCTCGAGCAGGCGCCCGGCGGGGATGCCGGTCCAGGAGGATACGACGTCGGCCACGTCATCCGGGCCGACCTCCTCCTTCACCATGGGCGCCGTAACGAAGGCCCCGGCCGCGCCGGTTCCGTCCGATGTAGCCGAACGGGCTGCGGTGCTTGCCTCAGCCAGCTGTTCCTTGACCGCGGGGATCTCGCCATAGAGGAGCCGGGATGCAGCTTCATAGTCGCCGTCACGCTGGGCCCGCTCGGCCTGGCCCTCAAGGTCGTCCAGCCGCTTCTTCAGCTCGCCGACCTTGTTCAGGCCCGACTTCTCCCGCTCCCAGCGGGCCACCAGCGCGTTCAGCTGCTCCTGGCGGTCGGCCATGGTGGCGCGCAGCCGCTCGAGCCGGTCCTTGCTGGCCGCGTCTTCCTGGTTGGCCAGCGCGAGCTCTTCCATCTTCAGCCGGTCCACGGCGCGCCGGAGCTCGTCGATCTCGACCGGCTGTGAGTCGATCTCCATCCGTAGCCTGGAGGCGGCCTCGTCGACCAGGTTGATGGCCTTGTCCGGGAGGAACCGCGCGGTGATGTACCTGTCGGACAGCGCGGCCGCGGCGACCAGCGCCGCGTCGGAGATCTGCACCTGGTGGTGGGCCTCGTAGCGGCCCTTGAGCCCGCGCAGGATCGCGATCGTGTCCTCGACCGAGGGCTCCCCGACGAGCACCTGCTGGAACCGGCGCTCCAGCGCCGCGTCCTTCTCGATCCGCTCCCGGTACTCATCCAGCGTGGTGGCGCCGACCATGCGCAACTCGCCGCGGGCCAGCATCGGCTTGAGCATGTTGCCCGCGTCCATCGCGCCCTCGGCGGCGCCCGCGCCGACCACGGTGTGCAGCTCGTCGATGAACGTGATCACCTGGCCTTCGCTCTGCTTGATCTCGTTCAGCACGGCCTTGAGGCGCTCCTCGAACTCGCCGCGGTACTTGGACCCGGCCACCATGGCGCCGAGGTCGAGCGCGATCAGGCGCTTGCCGCGCAGCGACTCGGGCACGTCCCCGGCCACGATCCGCTGGGCCAGGCCCTCCACGACCGCGGTCTTGCCCACGCCGGGCTCGCCGATCAGCACCGGGTTGTTCTTCGTCCGGCGGGAGAGCACCTGGATCACGCGCCTGATCTCGGCGTCCCGGCCGATCACCGGGTCGAGCTTGCCGTCCCTGGCCTGCTGGGTGAAGTCGATCCCGTACTTCTCCAGCGCCTTGTAAGTGCCTTCCGGGTCCTGGGTGGTAACCCGGGCGCTGCCGCGAATCTGGCTGAACGCCTCGAGCAGCGTCTCGGGCGTGGCGCCGGCCGCGGTCAGCACGGCCTTGGCCTCCCCCCCGTCGGCGGCCAGGCCGACGAGCAGGTGCTCGGTCGAGATGTACTCGTCGCCGAGCTGCTTGGCCCGGCTCGAGGCCGTGGCTATAGCCGACAGCATCGGCCGGGACATCTCCGGTGCGCTGAGCGTGGCGCCGCGGGCGCGCGGCAGCCGGGCCAGGCGCTCCTCGGCCTGCTTGGCGACCAGCGCCGGGTCGGCGCCCACCGCCCGGAGCAGCGGGGTGGTCGTGCCATCCGGCTGCTCGAGGAGAGCCAGCAGCAGGTGCAGGGGGTCGACCTGCGGGCTGCCGTCCGCCGCGGCGCGCCGCACCGCGGTGGACAGCGCGTCCTGGCTCTTATGGGTTAGCTTGTCATCCATCTACTTATCTCCTCTGGGCTGCCCAGCCTCACCGGACTGCCCAGTCATCGGTTCCCAGACCGCGACCCGGGCGCTGCGCACAGGCACGAGCCCGGACCGGGTGTCATTGCCCGTGCGGCGCAGCTCGGCCAGCCGGGCCGCCACAGCGCGGGTGGATTCAAGCTCCACCCGCAGCTGGGCGAGCTCGGCGTGCAGCTCGGCGATGAGCCTGCGGGCCTGTTCGAGCTCCCGGTGCTGGTCCATGATCAGCTTGATGCCGGAGAGGTTCACGCCCTCTTCCTGCGACAGCCGCTGGATCTCGCGCAGCGCCAGGATGTTCCGCATCGAATAGCGCCGCCCCCGGCCCTGGCTGCGGCCTGGTGATACCAGGCCGAGCCGGTCGTAGGCGCGGAGCGTCTGCGGGTGCATGCCGGAGAGCTGGGCGGCCACGGAGATGACGTAGACGGGCAGGTCATCAGAGAGCTCATACGGACTGCTCATGTCATCTCCTCCCTTCTTATGCCTCTTTCGCCCGCTCGAGGAGTTCCTCACGCGGGTCCTGACCTGCCGTGGCCTCGCGCAGATCCTCGATGGCACTCCGGGCCTTGCCGTTCAGGTTCTGCGGCACCATCACGTTGACCGTGACGAGCAGGTTGCCGGTGGTGCCGTCCTTGCGGCGCGCTCCCTTGCCGGGGACCCTGAACGTGCGCCCGTTCGGCGTGCCCGGCGGGATCCGGACGGTGACCGGCGCGCCTCGGTGCGACGGCACCTTGACCTCCGCGCCGAGTGCTAGCTCGGCGAACGTCACCGGCACGGTCGCGGTCAGGTCGGAACCCGACCGGCCGAACACCGGGTGCGGCTTGACGTGCACCCGGACGTACAGGTCGCCGCTCGGCCCGCCGCGCTCGCCGGCCGCGCCCTTGCCCGTGATCTTGATCCGCTGACCGTCGGCCACGCCGGCCGGGATCCGGGTCTGGATGGTGCGCGAGCTCATCGCGTGACCACTGCCCGAGCATGTCGGGCAAGGGTCGTCCACCACCATGCCGCGCCCACGGCACTCATGGCACGGCTCGGTGATCCCGAACGAGCCCTGGTTTCTGCTTTCCTGACCGGTTCCGTGGCAGGAGGGGCACATGCGGGGGACCGTTCCTGCCTTGGCGCCGGTACCGTGGCACGTCGGACAGGGGCCCTCGCCGGTCAGCCGCAGCGCCACCGTGGTCCCGTCGATCGCGTCGCTGAAGCTCAGCGTGGTCTCGGTCTCGACGTCAGCGCCCCGGCGCGGCCTGTTCTGCGCGGTGGTGCGGCCGCTGCCGAACACCCCGCCGAACAGGTCGCCCAGGCGGCCGCCCGCGTCCCCGGCGCCGCTGAAGATGTCGCCCAGGTCGAAGCCGCCGAAGCCACCAGGCTGTCCCGGCCGGCTCCGGCCGGCACCCGGAAACCGCCGCCGAACAGTGAGCGCGCCTCGTCGTATTCCTTGCGCCGCTTCTCGTCGGACAGCACCGAGTACGCCTCGGAGATCTCCTTGAACCGCTCCTCGGCCGAGGTGTCGCCCTTGTTCGCGTCCGGGTGGTACTTACGGGCCAGCTTGCGGTACGCCGCCTTGATCTCGGCAGGCTTAGCGGTCTTGGCGACCCCCAGGGCCTTGTAGTAATCCTTCTCGAGGAAGTCCTTTGTGCTCATCCCGCCTCGCTGGGCTGTCTAGTTTCCTTCCTCGCCTGCTGGCCACGCACCGTCGTTGCTGCTGCCGTCAGGGCCGGTCGCCGGTTCGGCGACGGCGACCCGGGCGGGTCGCAGGATCCTCTCCCCGACCTTGTAGCCGGGTTGCAGGATCTCGACGCACGTGTCCTCGGCGACGTCGGATGAATAGGAATGGGTCAGTGCCTCATGGATCTTGGGGTCGAACGGGTCACCCTTTTCTCCGTAGGTCACCAGGCCGAGCCGGCCGGTCGCCGACTGCAGGGAGTCGGCGACCGACTTGAAACCTCCGGACAGTTCACCGTGTTCCCGCGCCTGGTCGATGGCGTCGAGCACGGGCAGCAGCCCGGCCAGCGCGGCGGCCACGGCCTGCTCGCGCACGGCGGCCCGGTCCCGGTCGACGCGCTTGCGGTAGTTGGCGTACTCGGCCTGCAGCCGCTGCAGGTCCGCGGTTCGCTCGGCGAGCTGCGCCTCGAAGTCCACGGCCTGCTGGCCGCCCTTGACCGCTTGCGCTGTAACCATCTCTGGGGCCTCTTCGGTGGACTCCGTCGTCTCCTCGGAGTCCAGGTCGTCACGGGATCCGGTGGGTTCGGACGACTCGGCGGGCTCGGCAGCCTCGGGGGCCTCGGCCAGCCGCCGGCACCTGAAGTGCCGGCGGCTTCGATGCCGCGTGCTTCCCCCGAACCTGACCGGTGACCGGGTCGATGCGCCGGTGGTCATGGATGACCGGACCGGAGCCCGTCTCCTCGGATGCTGGCATCAGGCCGCTCCGCCCTCGCGCGTCTCGCCCTCATCGACGATCTCGGCCTCGACGACCTCGTCGTCCGCGGGCGTGCCCGCGCTGTCGTCAGCCGAGCCCGGCTGCGCGCTGGCCTGCTGCGCCTGGGCCTGCTGGTAAATGGCAGTGCCCATCTTCTGGCTGACCTGCGCGGCCCGCTCGCTGGCCGACTTGATGGCGTCGGTGTCGTTGCTCTCCAGCGCCTTCTTGACCTCGGCGATGGCCTCGCGCACCTCGGACTTGATGTCCTCGGGCACCTTGTCCTCGTTCTCGCCGAGGAACTTCTCGGTGCTGTAGACCAGCGTGTCGGCCTGGTTGCGGACCTCAGCCTCCTCGCGGCGCTTGCGGTCCTCCTCGGCGTACTCTTCCGCGTCCCTGACCATCTTCTCGATGTCGTCCTTGGGCAGCGCGGACCCGCCGGTGATCTGCACCGACTGCTGCTTGCCCGTGCCCGTGTCCTTGGCGGACACGTTCACGATGCCGTTGGCGTCGATGTCGAAGGTGACCTCGATCTGCGGCATACCGCGGGGCGCGGGCGCGATCCCGGCCAGCTCGAACATGCCGAGCTTCTTGTTGTAGGCAGCGATCTCGCGCTCGCCCTGGAAGACCTGGATCTGCACCGACGGCTGGTTGTCCTCGGCGGTGGTGAAGGTCTCCGAGCGCTTGGTCGGGATCGTCGTGTTCCGCTCGATCATCTTGGTGAAGATGCCGCCCTTGGTCTCGATGCCCAGCGACAGCGGGGTCACGTCCAGCAGCAGGACATCCTTGACCTCGCCCTTGAGCACGCCGGCCTGCAGGCAGGCGCCGACGGCGACGACCTCGTCCGGGTTCACGCCCTTGTTCGGCTCCTTGCCGCCGGTCAGCGACTTGACCAGGTTGACCACCGCGGGCATCCGGGTGGATCCGCCGACCAGCACCACGTGGTGCAGGTCATCAAGTGAGATCCCGGCGTCCTTAATGACCTGCTGGAACGGGTTCTTGCAGCGGTCAAGCAGGTCGGAGGTCATCCGCTGGAACTCCGCGCGGGTCAGCTTGGCGTCCAGGTGCAGCGGGCCGTCCGCCGAATGGGAGATGTAGGGCAGGTTGATCTGCGACTCCATCGACTGCGACAGCTCGATCTTGGCCTTCTCGGCGGCCTCACGCAGCCGCTGCAACGCCATCTTGTCCTTGGACAGATCGATCCCGTAACCGTTCTTGAAGTCCTTGACCAGCCAGTCGACGACGCGCTGGTCCCAGTCGTCACCGCCCAGGTGGTTGTCGCCGTTGGTCGCCTTGACCTCCACGACGCCCTCACCGACCTCGAGCAGGGACACGTCGAAGGTGCCGCCGCCGAGGTCGAAGACCAGGATGGTGGCCTCGCCCTCCTTATCCAGGTGGTAGGCCAGCGCGGCGGCGGTGGGCTCGTTGATGATGCGGAGCACGTTCAGCCCCGCGATCTGCCCGGCCTCCTTGGTGGCCTGACGCTGCGCGTCGTTGAAGTACGCCGGAGTCGTGATCACCGCGTCGGTGATCTTCTCGCCGAGGTAGGCCTCCGCGTCCCTCTTCAGCTTCTGCAGCACGAACGCGCTGATCTGCTGGGGAGTGAACTTCTTGCCGTCGATGTTGACGGACCAGTCGGTACCCATGTGCCGCTTGACCGAACGGATCGTCCGGTCCACGTTGGTGACGGCCTGCCGCTTGGCGACCTCGCCGACGAGTACTTCTGCATTCTTGGCGAAGGCCACGACCGAGGGAGTCGTTCGCGAGCCCTCGGCGTTCGCGATGACCGTAGGCTCGCCGCCCTCGAGAATAGCGACGACTGAGTTGGTCGTCCCCAGGTCAATCCCTACCGCACGTGCCATGAGCAGTCCTTGTGTGTGTGAAGTTGAGTAGTTCGGGCTCAAGCTTGCCAGCGGGGGCTACCGCCGTCAAATGACTTGAGTCATATAGGCTCAACTTAGCGGAGCCGGGGAAGATTCCCGCCAGGCCAGGAAATCTCGTCCGCACCGCAGAATCCCGCCCGCTCCAGCATCCCTGGCATCCCTGGCACCCCTGGCACCCCCGGCGCGCCCCTCCGCGCCCCGGGGCGCACCCCCCCCGCGCCCCATCATCGTCGGTCCCGGAGGCTTCGCCAAATTCAATGAATGTGGCGCTCTAATGACTCTTTCGGGTAGAGCGCCACTCTCACTGACTGGCGAAGGTAACTGCTGGGGCTGAACTGACGGATGGGGCGGTGCTGGCTGGGCATAGAAGGCGGCGTGGCGGGTGCGAACAGCGGCGAGGGGAGTCAGTACCGACGATGCTGAGACTACGTTGCGGATCGCACTCATCCGCACCGTCAGTAACGCGCGCCGTGTCCGGGCGAAGGGCATCAGGCAGGGCTGGGCCCGATGGGACGGCTGGGGTCGTGGGACGCGGCCGGGGGCGTGGGACGCGGCCGGGAGGCGCGGGACGGCGGGGGCGGCTGGGGTCGCGGGGAGGCCGGGGGGCGCGGGAAGGCCGGGGGCGCGGGAAGGCCGGGGCGCGATCAGGCCGGTGGCTGGGGTCGCGGGACGGCTAGGGGCGGCGGCAAAGGCTGAGGTCGGCGGGACGGGACTTCGCGGGCGAGGCTCGGCTGGGTACGACTTGTGGAACCCGGCCCGTTCGGCAAAAAGGGTTTAAATAGTTTAAAAAGTTAGCTATAAATAGGAGGACTGGGCCGGTGTGAGTAGTGGCTTCGGCCGGTGTGAGTATGGGTCGGCTCGGGCGTGGAAGGGGTTTGTGCGGACGTGATCATGTTGCGGCGCGCCCGCGCGGCTACGCTTGAGCTCCGGATATTGAGGAGGTTCGCGTGGTCTTGCGGATGACCGTCGGCCTGGTGCTGACTGTGCTTGCGTTCGCGATCGCCGGGCGCCGGCTGTGGTGGCTGAAGCGGCTGGCGTTCACCGGCCAGCCTGCCCCGGAGCGAGTCGCGGCCGTGCGCGAGCATGTCGGCAGGGACGTCAAGACGGAGACCGTCGAGGTGATCGGGCAGCGCAAGCTGCTGAAGTGGACGGTGCCGGGGGTGGCGCATGCCCTGACCTTCTGGGGCTTTACCTTTTTGCTGCTGACGATCATCGAATCGTACGGCGACCTGTTCAGCCGGACGTTCGCGATTCCCGGCATCGGGCACTGGGAGGCCATCGGGTTCCTGGAGGACCTGTTCGCCGTCGCGGTGCTGGCCGGGATCATCACGTTCACCGTGATCAGGTGGCGCAACTCGCCGGAACGCGAGGGACGCGCGTCGCGGTTCTTCGGCTCGCATACGAGCGCCGCGTGGCTGGTACTCGGGATGATCTTCGGGGTCATCGCGACGCTGCTGCTGTACCGGGGCGCGCAGATCAACACCGGCGTGTTCCCCTACCACCACGGCGCGTTCGCGTCGCAGATCGTCGGGCACTGGCTGGCGCCGCTCGGCTACGGGGTGAACAGCGTGCTAGAGGTGGTCTTCCTTCTCGCGCAGCTCGCCGTCGTGCTGGTGTTCCTGGTCATCGTGGTGTACTCCAAGCACCTGCACATCTTCCTGGCCCCGGTGAACGTGCTGTTCTCGCGGCGGCCGAACGCGCTCGGGCCGCTCGAGCCGATGCGCTCGAACGGCAAGGTGCTCGACTTCGAGGAGGCCGACCCGGACACCGACGTGTTCGGCCTGGGCAAGATCGAGGACTTCACCTGGAAGGGCCTGCTGGACATGGCCACCTGCACCGAGTGCGGGCGGTGCCAGTCGCAGTGCCCGGCCTGGGCCACCGGCAAGCCGCTGTCGCCCAAGCAGGTCATCCTGGACCTGCGCGACCACGCGTTCGCCAAGGCGCCGTACCTGCTGGCTTCCTCGGACGAGGAAAGGGAGAAGCTGCCTGAGGCGGTCAAGGCGGAGGCGGCGCGGCCGCTGGTGGGTTCGGCGGCCGATCACGGGGTGATCGACCCTGACGTGCTGTGGTCCTGCACGAACTGCGGAGCATGCGTCGAGGAATGCCCGGTGGACATCGAGCACATCGACCACATCGACGGGATGCGGCGGCACCAGGTGCTGATCGAGTCCGCGTTCCCGGTCGAGGCCGCGGGGATGCTGAAGAACCTGGAGAACAAGGGCGACCCGTGGGGGATGGGCGAGGCCCGGCGCGCGGAGTGGATGACCGAGCTCGACTTCGAGGTCCCCGTCGTGGATGGGAAGATCGACGCCGATGTGGAGTACCTGTTCTGGGTGGGCTGCGCGGGCGCGCTGGAGGACCGGGCGCGCAAGACGACCAAGGCGATCGCCTCGCTCCTGCACACCGCGGGGGTGAAGTTCGCCGTGCTCGGCCCGGCCGAGACCTGCACCGGCGACCCGGCCCGGCGGATAGGCAACGAGTTCGTGTTCTCGATGCTGGCCCAGCAGAACATCGAGACACTGAACGAGGCGGGCGCGCGGACGATCGTGGCCAGCTGCCCGCACTGCTTCAACACCATCGCGAACGAGTACCCGCAGCTCGGCGGGAACTACGAGGTGATTCACCATACCCAGCTGCTCGCGAAGCTGGTGGCTGAGGGGAAGCTGACGCCCGCCGGGCGGGTCGACGAGAAGCTGACCTATCACGACCCGTGCTTCCTCGGCCGGCACAATAAGGTGTACACCCCGCCGCGCGAGATCCTGGACGCGGTCCCCGGCGTCGAGGCCACCGAGATGCACCGGTGCAAGTCGCGCGGTTTCTGCTGCGGCGCCGGCGGCGCGCGGATGTGGATGGAAGAGCGCATCGGCAAGCGGATCAACACCGAGCGCATCGAGGAAGCCCTGGCGCTGTCCCCGGACACGATCTCCACGGCCTGCCCGTACTGCCTGGTGATGCTGGGCGATGCGGTCAGCGCGAAGAAGAGCTCCGGGGAGGCAAAGGAAAGCCTTGAGGTCGTCGACGTGGCCCAGCTGCTGGCCCGGTCGGTGAGCCCGGTCGCCGGGAACGGCAGTGCCGGGGCCGCGGCTGGGAGCGCCGGGAGCGGGGACCGGCCGGGGGCCTCGGACGGCTGAGCGCAGCGCCAGTCGCCGGGCCCCCTAGTTCTCCACCCGGCTCGTTATCCGAACGGCCACGGGTGCCCCGGTCCGGTATGCAAGGCAGGGTCCTCGGGGTCGGCACCGTCGGCCTGGCCGTCGGCCTGGCCGTCGGCTTGGCCGTGATCCAGGTAGGGCCAGGCCGGGTTCGGCGTGTCTCCGGCGTGCCGTCCGGCGGGGCGGCGGCGTATCACCTCGAGCACGACGATGTGGCTGCGGCGATCGTTCACCACCACCCGGACGTCGCTGGCCCAGCAGGCGGCCCGCAGGATGTCCCTGGCCGCTTCCAGGTCCCGGCCGGTTATCCCGGCGCGGCACCACAGCCATACCCGCTCGCCGAAGTCCGCGGGGACGGTGTAGAGCACGACCGGAAGCCGGCCGTCCCTGGTCTGGATCCAGGCGTGCGTGCAGCCGGTCCTGACCCGGTGCGGCGTGATGACGCACCAGGCCCTGGCGATGATGGCCTGACGGGAAGGCGGCCATGTCGCCGCGGCGGCGCCGATGGCCATCGTCGCCGCCGCCGCGGCGATGAGCCAGTCCAGGCCGAGGGTGTAAGCGATGGTGACCGCGCCCAGGAGCCCTCCGGCGATCAGTCCCAGCTCGTAGCGCCAGTGCCACAGCCGGGCGATGGGGTTAGGTCGCGGGATCGTGCTGATGGCGGTCTCGATGCTGGCCATGATGCTCGGGTCGTTGGGCTGCCGCGGCCGTCCGGACGCCATGGCTAGCTCACCTCCCCGAGCGTGATCAGGTTCCCGAGGGTGATCCGGCCCGTGCCCAGGCAGGGAGGGCACGGCAGGTCCGCGATGACGCCTGCGCCGTGGCACTTCGGGCACTCGGCCAGCGTGTCGAAGCGTGGATCGCGGTATCTGCGGGCCAGGCCGCCGTGTGTCTTGGTGATCTGCCAGCCGCGCCAGTAGGCCTCGGTGTCGTTCATGACGAACAGCCGGTCCCCCAGGCGGCGGGGGATGGCGGTCAGCCAGCTGAGCAGCACCCGGCCGACGATGGCCAGGATGCGGCCGAAGCGGGCGGGGCTCGCCGGCCCGGTGGTATCGGCCGATCGGTCCAGGGCCGCCTGGTCCGGTGCCCTCGGCGGTGGGCGATGAGCTGGGCCGACTGGTTCCGCCGGCCGCCACCGGGGGTTGTCTTTGCTGGTGAAGTTGCTAATGTTGATCACATCGCTAGCCCTTCTCGCTCGCTCCTGAGCCTGGGTAGTGTTTCGCTGGGTCGGTGTTGCAGCACCGGCCCAGCGGTGTGTCCGGGGTATCGCGCAGCGGATGGCCGCGGGAATCCCAGATCGTTGCGGTTGCTGCCGCGGATGTAGAGCCGCGGCTCGTACGCTTCGGCACAATGGAAGCGGATGCGGTCTTTGCGGGCTAACTGAAATGGCAGTGCCTCCCCTCTCTCACGCGGCCAGGTTGCCGCGGCGGGCGACTTTCGGTCGCCCGGTGCGGGCCTTAGATGGCACGCGGTCTGCTGCCGGTAACCCTCTGGGTCACCGCTCGACCCCGTTGTCGGCGGGTTCGCTTGAGGATGACGTCTGCGATCTGCTTTCATAGTGCATCTGGCACCAGTTCTTGGCAAGTGCCATTTTAAAGTGCATGCTGCATGTATCATCTGCACAGTCCCAAGGGTTGGGACCATCGGTCCCGGGTTATGAGCTACAGCGTGGAAGTCCTGCGAAAGGATGCAACCTTCGTGCCTGAGGTGCGCAGCCCCACCGTTCGCCGCCGCGAACTAGGTGCCCTACTGCGCAAGCTTCGGCTGGAGAAAGGCCTTACCGTCGAGCATGCCGCCGAGCGCCTGATGTTCTCGATGAGCAAGCTGAGCCGCATGGAGACTGGCCACGGCATTGCGACGCCTCGGGATATCCGTGACCTGTGTGATCTGTACGGCATAGCAGACGAGGCTGAGCGCGACCGCATGCTGAAGCTCGCCGTAGAAGGTAAGCAGCAGGCCTGGTGGCAGTCCTACGACCTGGGCTATGCCACCTACGTCGGACTGGAAGCGGAGGCGGTGGCCATCTCTGCTTTCCAGTCGTCGGTGGTACACGGCCTCTTGCACACCGCTGATTACGCGCGTGCCGGTCACGAGGCCGTTATGCCTAGGCTCAGTTCGGATCAGATAGAGATGCAGATCGAGGCGAAGCTCACCCGGCAGCGGATCCTCACGCGAGACAAGCCGCCCCGTTTTGCCGTTGTTCTGGACGAAGCGGCGTTGCACCGGCTGGCCGGCGGCCGCCGGGTCATGGCCGCCCAGTTGACCAAGATCCTGGACATGTCGGCTTTGCCAAACGTAATGGTTCAGGTTCTTCCATTTGAGCTGGGCGCCCACCCCGCACCAGAGAGCAACTTTACGATCCTCCAACTACCAGACCAGGCTCCCGACGTTGTCTTCGTCGAGGGACTGATAGGGTCTACCTATCTCGAACGAGCTGAAGATCTTAAGAGATATCGTGAAATCTTCAATCGGTTGCAATCGATCGCGCTAAATCCAAAAGATACCGCCGATTTGATTGCGAATCTTGCCCGTTCTTATAGAGATGCTTTAGAAGCTTGATTTACACGATTCGAAATTCTCTATATGGGCATACCTGGTAGTTTCTGCAAGAACTGCGAAAACTGCCAGTAAATATAAGATCCCGTAGAAACAGAAAGATCAGGGAGTCCGATGTCCCGCATAGACTTGGAAGCTCGCGACCTCCAGTGGCGTAAGGCCAGACGTAGCGCAGGCAATGGTGCCTGCGTAGAGGTGGCATCCGTAAATGGACAGATAGCCGTACGGGATTCCATGAATCCTGGTGGCAGCCGACAGCAGTATTCAGTGCGATCGTGGCAAGCGTTCATCGCGACCATTAAGAGCGAACATTTTTTCGAATAAGGTGATCGACGAAGGCCGCCTGCTTCGTTTGCATCCCTCGCCAGGAACGTTGAAGCAACCGGCCTTGCCGCTTCAGGCCCTCAAGGCACTAGGGCGTGAAGGTGATCATGATGATTCGTACCGCATGCGGACTGTTCTGTACGAACCTGTTGCGATTTCGTATTAAACCTGTCCTCAGAATGTCCCATTTTGGTACGCTCTGTAATTCACCTGCTACCTAGCGTACAGGAAACCCTAAGCTGCCGGCGCCATAACTAGCGTTGGCGCGCCAGAAGAGAGCCCTAGCTTTTTTGAGTTTGTCCGCTAGGAGGTTCCAATGCAAAATGCCGGAACCAGGAACCTGGTTGTAATTATTGCCATCTGGATAGGAGTAATTGCTGCACTGTGCGCAGCATTTCTCACCTGGAAAGATGGCAAAAGTCCTTACCAGACAGCCATCTCCGGTTCCGCCGCATTCGCTGCGACTGTTCTCCTAGCAATCGCCGTTGAGAAGGCGCTTTGGGTGCTGAAAAAGATTGCCGTGTGCGGCTGATGTTGCTCAGACCTTGGTGCGGTAGAAGTTCAGGTAGGAACGCGACGGTGTGGGGCCACGCTGGTCCTGGTACCTGGAACCGTAGAGGGGAGAGCCGTAAGGGTGCTCGGCAGGGGAACTGGTGCGGAACAGGCATAGCTGGCCTATCTTCATCCCCGGCCAGAGCTTTATGGGCAGCGTCGCCACGTTCGAGAGTTCGAGCGTTACGTGCCCAGAGAACCCTGGGTCGATCCAGCCCGCCGTGGAGTGGGTAAGCAGTCCCAGCCTGCCCAGGCTGGACTTGCCCTCAAGGCGGCCGGCCAGGTCGTCAGGAAGCGAGACCACTTCGAAGGTCGACGCCAGCACGAACTCGCCAGGATGCAGGACGAAGGGCTCTTCGCTGTCGGTCTCGACCAGCCTGGTCAGGTCAGGTTGTTCCACGGCGGGGTCGATGTGCGGGTAGCGGTGGTTCTCGAAGACCCGGAAGTACCGGTCCAGTCGGACGTCGATGCTGGACGGCTGGATCAGTTCGGGATCGTACGGATCGAGCTTGACCCGCCCGGACTCGATCTCGGTCTTGATGTCACGATCGGAGAGGAGCACCCTGGCAACCTATCGGGTCCGGTACGATGTCTGGGCGAACACAGCACAGGCCAGTTCCACGGCGAAGCAGTGCAGGTGCGCGCGGGTGTAGTTCAATGGTAGAACGTCAGCTTCCCAAGCTGATAGTGCGGGTTCGATTCCCGTCACCCGCTCTGCGAAAGCCCCCATCTTATTGATAATTTTTCGATTTTTTGTTCATCTACTTGCTGTCTGATCCTGTCTACTGGCTGACGTCGCGCCAATTCTAGTATTCTTCCTATTCAATCAAGTACTTCGAACTAGATTATGACAGTGCGAAGGGCCGGGTGCGCCCTATTTTTCTACCCAAAGTGCACGCCGCCGCTAAGCTGACCACACAAGTTCAAATCCCGCCGTCGGCTCCGCAGGCCTCCCACTTCACTGAGTGCGGCGCACCTAGAACGCCGGGAGCGCAAGAAGGGGATCCACTACCGCGGCGTCTAACAAGGCCGCGGAGGCCGCTACCGCTCTATGGCACCTTCAGCACGGAAACACCAGCGCCGTCGCCGAAGCCATCGACCGCTCCCAGGCGCAGCCACAGCCAGCCAGCTAGCCGATAGCCCACCCCGGCGCCCCAGCTCAGACCCCCGCGCCTGCGAGCTGCAGAGAACCGGCAGGCAGACACCGGCACCTAAACCCGACGTCGCCTTCAGTAATCAGCCCCAGCTCTCAGCTCACGCGCACAGCGCCGCCGCTATGCATGTTTCGTGGCTATTGGGCGTACAGCGGTAGATGCGCGCAGAACGGGGTGTTCAGCTCGGCTGGTCAAAGCGGTCGCTGGCTCTGGCGTCGCGGACCGTCTTGCCGCGTAGCGGACTACCAGCGCCGCGACATCCGCCGGCTCGCTAGCACCTGGTCGCGCAGCTACGCGCCGAACGCAGCCGTCATTATCTGCGCGTCCCGCCGCCGCAGGACCCGGCGCTGCGGGTTGCCGAGGTCCTTGTGAGCACGCGGTCGTTTCCCGCCCATGGCCCCGGCAACGCTTCTTATGGTCGGCATCTGCGTGCGACAGGCGGCGATCGCGTGCATCTGTGTCCGTCCGGCCGCGCCGCAGATGGCTGCTGGACCTCTGCGTCCACCCGGAAGGACCGGTGACACCAGCAGCGAGCCAGGCACCTGCCCCGCTCCGTGCGCCCCTTGACAAGGGTGGCCCTCCGAGGTGCCGTGCCTGGCACGCCCAGAACTGGCCGATGCGGAGCAGCCCATGGCCGACGGAGTTCTTACACGGATGCTGACGATCCGGGCGTGTCCGCCTGTGCGGCGCTGTTCGCCATGCGCTAGGCCGGATAGCCCGCACTGAGCCGGTACAGTCGCCCGCTGGCTCTGGTACGCCGCGGCCTGACGGAGACCGGTAACCGGTCCCAAAGCCATTCAGGCCGGGACCGGATTGCAGTCTCCGTCCCGGATCAAGCACGGAGCCTGGCAGCAGCATCCCGCAACGCCTCGTCCATCGCGATCGGCTGCAGCCCGAACATGTCAGTAGTCGCACTGGCGTCGAGCACGAACGGCCTGGTGAACTGGTATCGCGTCGTCCGCAGCTCCTTGATCAGCGGGGAGAACAGGCCGCTCACCCACATCACCGGGTACGGGATCTGCGTTACCTTGGCCCGCGGCGCGCCGTTGACCTCCGCGAACCTGGCCGCTAGCTGGCGCACGGTCAGCGGCGGGTTGGTCGGCACCAGCCAGGCCTGGCCGTAGGCCAGCTCGTCGGCGGCGGCCGTGACCAGGGTCCCGGCGCAGTCGTGGATCGAGGTCCAGCTGTGCGGCACGTCCAGCGGCGAGGGCGCGTACGCCCGCTTCCCAGCCAGCAGCGGCTTGCCGATCACCGTGGACAGGATCGAGTTCGCCTCGATGTAGTCGCTGGCCCGGACCTCCGTGGTGCGGATCCGCCCTGCCTCCTGCGCGGCGAGCTGATCGTTCCACATCTCGGCCCGCATCCGGAGCTTGGGGTGAGTCGCGGCGAGCGGGGTCTTGTGGGCAATCGGACCGTCCACCGGCCCGTAGCCGTACAGGTTGCTCATCGAGGCCAGTACCGCACCGCTGCGCTCGGCCGCGGCCAGGAATGCCCGGGCCAGCGGCGGCCAGTCGGTGAACCACTGGTGATAGAGCGGGCTTGCGCAGTTATACAGGGCCGCAGCGCCGGTAGCCAGCTCCGTCAGCCGCTCGGCATCGGTCGCATCCGCGGCGACCCGCTCGATCGCCGCGTGCTCGGGCCCGCTGCCGCGCCGGCTGACAATGCGGACGTGCTCACCCCGCTCGGCCAGCAGTAGCGCCGCGGCTGAACCCACGGCTCCCGCTCCGACGATGACGTGCTCGGACATTTCCTGCTCCTTCATGTTCTCGGGCCCTCTGGCCACCAGGTGACCCGTGATCCCTATCCGAGAGCACTGCTCTCTCTTGTAAGCATGAGTCTTACAGGGTCGGCCTGACATTGCAAGAGCAGTGCTCTCGTTTGTGTGCGATAATCTCCTCATGCCAGCAGGGTCCATCCGGGCGCGCGTCCGCGCCGAGATGACCGCCGAGATCAAGGCCGTCGCGCGCCGTCACCTGGAGACGGACGGGGCGAACCTGTCGCTCCGGGCCGTGGCCAGGGACATGGGCATGGTGTCGTCGGCCTTGTACCGCTATTTCGCCAGCCGCGACGACCTGCTCACCGCGCTCATCCTGGACGCCTATAACGCACTCGGCGAAGCGGCCGAGGCAGCGGACGCGGCAGTGACCGGCCGCAGCCAGTTGCGAGCCCGGTGGCTGGCCACTGCACGCGGGATCCGGGGCTGGGCGCTGCGAACGCCCGCCGAGTACGCCCTGCTGTTCGGCACTCCGGTGCCCGGGTATGCCGCACCCGCCGACACGATCACCGCAGCCGCGCGGACCCCGGTCGTGCTGATCCGGATCCTGGCCGACGGATTCGCCTCGGGTGCGCTTACCGGCGAATCGGCCCTCCGCATCGGCGCTCCGGCTGGCGGCCCCGGCGCGCTGGCCGCAGCTGGCCCAGCCAGGCGACCGCAGGCAGCGGGCATCGCCGCACGACTTGCCGACACGGTACGAGCGGACCTGAGCCGGGCCCGCGGCGACATCGCTCCGGAACTGCCCGACGAGCTGATGCTGGCCGGGATCACCGGCTGGGTTCAGCTATTCGGCATGGTCAGCTTCGAACTATCCGGCCAGTTCAACAACGTGATCGAGGCCAGGGCTGAATTCTTCGGCCTGCAGATGGAGGTGATGGCCGATCTCATCGGGCTGTAAACGGGACCACCCATGCGGCCGCGGCGGTTTCGGGCGACCAGCGGCCGATCCGAGCGGACCACATGAGTCCGGCACGGCGGCCCGGCCGCTTTGCCGGTCAGGATGATCCCGGCCAACCGCCACCGCCCTACTCCACGTCGGCATCAACACCTCGGTCATCGCGCCCTGGCACGGCTCGCGAGGCTGGAGTGTGCAATGGTGATGTCACCGTAGGGGGTAACGCCGGGCCAGACCGCAAATGCGGGACGCCGAACGTGCCACGGAGGGGATCTGGCAGGGTCACGGCCAAGTCGCCGAGCCCGAAGCGGCGCGGGTTTCCAACGGCACCATTGCGTGGCGCCTGGGCCTCGCGCGGCCCCGCGGAACGGCCTCCCGCGCGTTATGGCGCTGGCCGTGCCAAGGGGGTGCGGGATCTGGTCGGTGATGAGGTGCTGGATGCCCTGCTCGAGCAGTCCAGGGACGCCGGTGGGGGCACCCTGATGTCCGCGCAGCCGGACAAGGCCGAGGTCGCTGGCATCCAGGTTGAGTTCGTGAGCGAGAGGGCTCAGGCTCTGACGCCGTAGCCGCCGAGGGACGCCTCGAGCAGGTCGAAGGCCCGGCGGGCGGCCGCCGCGAGTACCTGGCGGATCTCGTCGCGCGGCTGGCCGGCCAGGATGCGCCGGGCGCCTTCCGCGAACAGCACCCGGTGAACCGATGCGAGCTGGGCCGCCACGATCCGCTGCTGCGGGTCGTCCGCGTCGGTCTCGGCGGCGATGGCGTCGCCGAGCGCCTGCTCGGCCAAGTCGGCAATCTCCCGGCCCCGGCTGGTGAGCACGTGGCTGTTGCGGACCATCCGGGCGAATGTCGCGGTGGGCGGGCCGAGGGTAACGTCGCCCGCGGCGATCCGCTCGGCGTAGTCACGGCGGATCGCCGTGAGCAGGCTCTCGCCGGGGGCGCGCGCGGCGGCGGCATCGGCCAGGCTGGCGACGATCACCTCGGCCCGGTCGAAGACCAGGTCCTCCTTGCGGGGGAAGTAGTTCGTCACGGTCATCTTCGACACCCCTGCCACGTCGGCGACCTGGGAGATCGTCACCTCGTCGAAGCCCTGCGCCGCGAACAGCGCCATCGCGGTGCCGGAGATGGCCTGCCGGGCCTCCTGCTTGCGGCGCTCCCGCAGTCCTGTGGGCATGCTGTCACGCTAGCATCAGATTATGCCGGGTAAAATATTAGGTTTGACATAAATTTATGTCCGGCCTAGTGTGTGGTCATGACCGCGATCAACGCGCCGGAGGCGGATACCGCAACCCGGGGCACTCAGACGGCGGCAGGACACCCAACCCAGCCGACCGCTTCCCGCTGAACCGCGCGAAGAGCCGCTCAGACGCCTGGAGGTACCCATGTCCGACGAGCCCGCTGAACGCCGGGCGGTCCTTCAGCTCGGCCAGGCCCTGCAAGACGCCTGGAACCGCGGCGACGCCGCAGGCTATGCGTCGCTCTTCACCGACGACGCCGACTTCGTCGCCTGGAACGGATCGCACGGGCGGGGCCGGCAGGCCATCGAAGACGCTCATCGACGGCTCTTCGACGGGCCCTCGGCCGGCTCCCGGATGGTCCTGGTCGATGACCGCACGGAATCCGGACCGCCCGAATCGCTGCGGTTCGTCCGCCCGGATGTGGCGATCATGGTCATCTCGGGCGTGGTGACGCCCGCCGGCCATAGCGCAACACGCCCAGACCACGAATCTGTGCAGACCTTCGTACTGATTAAGAACTGCAACCGCTGGCAGGTCGCGGCCTTCCACAACACCCGCCAGCAGGTGCAGTCGTGATCCGAATGCCCGGAGGCCCGTCGGCCAGCCAACACGACGTTCGCGGATGAGGGCTGACCTCAGGCTGTCCGGCGGGCGCCCGGTCCTGGACCCGCCCGCTCGCTCGCACGGGTGGGCAGCGGAGCGGGAAAGGGGCAGAAGCGGAGTCTTCAGCCGTGGTCCGGCCCGGCCGACCGCCAGATCACCATGACCGGAGCCAGCTCGCTCCAGTTACATTCCAAAATCTCACTCAGAACCCGGTTCTCGCGCCCCTGGGAAACTGCGGGCCAGCAGCGCGTAGTCAGCGCTCGTCAGGTCGACGGGCGTAAAGTCGCCATCCGCCAGGGATCGCAGGAACAACGACTCCACGCGGGTACCGGCTTCGCGGGCCAGAAGGTAGCCGACTTCGGCGACAACGGTCGCTGGTACTAGCAGTTCGCGCCGAGCCGCATGCAGCGCGGTGAACAGCTCAACGCATGCCTTATGGTCCGCGTCATTCGACAGGGCGGCGGCTACCAGCGGCCCGGTGTCGCAGACGATCACGCCGAACGACCGAATCCGTCCCTCAGCAGGTCCTCAGACCGAGCGGCGACATCATCGGCCGAGCCTTCTCCGGCTCCGAACCAGGCCGGAGGCCACGGCCGCTCCCTGACCGCCCGCAGGTGACGGCGGACATCATCGAGCACCGCCGGGACTTCCTCCTCGGGAAGCTCCTCGACCAGTCGGAGCAGCTCCTCACGCTGCACGCTCATGATCCCAGTGTACGCAGCAAGGTGCAGCGCGCCTGATCTTCGCGCCGTGTCTGGCACCCGCCCGATCGGACGGTTAATGCGCAAGCCAGGTTGGCGCGTGACCGTCCGGCCTTGCTGATGACGCGGGCGCTCAGCCAGGCGCGTTGACGTCCTGGTCACGGTAGGCGCGCGAAGCCGGGAGCCTGGCCGGGTCCCGGGCGCGCCGGGTGCCGGTGCCTGACGGGGGCTGGGATCTGGTCGGGGCCCGGTGGCCGGGGTCAGCTCAGGCACAGGCAGAAGGGGTGCCCCGCCGGGTCGACGAACACCCGGAAGGATGTACCTGGCTGGTGCTCGTGCCTGGTCGCGCCGAGGGCGGTGACCGCCGCCTCGGCGGCGTCGAGGTCGTCGACGATGACGTCGAGGTGCATCTGCTGTGGTATCTCCTGAGCCGGCCATCGGGGCGGGGCATAGGCCTCCACCTGCTGGAAGGAGATGCACTGGCCGTACTCCGCGCGGACCTCTGCCCAGCCGGGGGAGACTTCGGCCTTCCAGTCCAGCATGGCGCTGTAAAAGGCCGCGAGCGCGCCTGGATCGGGACAGTCGATGACGATGCTCGGGAAGCGTGCGATAGCCATGCCAGGCACGGTACGCGCGACCGGGGACGATGCGCGTCCGGATTGCGCCTGCGACTGGTCCCGCGTGGCCTCCCGCCGCACGCGGTGCCGCCTTTCACCGTGCGTACAGGGCCGCCAGCCTGCCCCACGGGCGGGATCAGTGCGCAACTTCAGCGATCGCAAAGGTCGAATCCGCAGGTCAGCGATCCTCAGAGTCGATCAAGGCCAAAGCGTGGTCCAAGTCGGGTTCCACGACGGATGCCTCGATGCAGATCGCGCCGACTGCGGCGGATCAAGCAGACTAGGTCGGCAAGGCAGAGGGGGATCAGCGCACAGGCGTCTTCATCACGCCCTGACTATGGGCGCGCCGAGTGCGCCGGAGCCAGTTCCGGCGCTGGTTCCGAGGTTCCGGCCCGGTGGCCGATCTCCACGGCCAGGGCGAGAGGGACGATGAAGTCGATCAGCGCGAAGGTGATCGCGGGGCCGAGGTAGACCGGATTGCCGTGCAGTTGGGCGCCGATGATGATCAGCCCCAGGGAGGCGAAGCGGAAGACCGAGACCATGCCGGTCGTGGTGCGGATCTCAGTGCTCTTGCCGCCCGGCAGCAGGCCCGGCAGCAGGCCCGGCAGCAGGCCCAGGACGCCGGCGACAATGACGATGATGATCGTGGTGACGATGACCCAGGACCCGAACATCGATACGATCGTGCTCAGGTTCGCTGAGATGCCCGTGGCCGGCGCGACCACTAGCGCCAGGTTGGCCGCCTTGACCAGCTCGGGCTGCCAGTCCCTGGCGTGATCGGCGTAGCGGGCGCGGATGATCAGCCCGGCCACCAGCGGCAACAGCACCACCAGGAGCAGGCTCTTGACGATGGACCAGGCGCTGATCGAGGCGCCGGTGACGACCTGCCCGGCCCACAGCGGCACGGCGATGATGTTGACCAGCTGGAGCACCACCACCACCGACACGGCCAGCGGCAGGTCCGCCCGCTTGGCCAGCTGAGCGGCCTTCAGGGACGCCGCGCTGCCCGCGCCGAGGGTGGCCAGGACCAGGCCCGGCACGTACTTGCTGCTCATGGGCGTTATTTCGGCGATGCCCCACGCGAGAGCCGGGATCACGCCCGCGTTGAGCACCACCATGGCGATGACCAGCACGGCGCGGTGCAGGGGCGCCACCAGCTGCCCGACGGTATAGGTCATGCCAAGCGACAAGACGGTGGCACCTATCGAAATGGCGATACCAGCGTTAAACAACGCGGCCAGCAGCTGCTGAGCAGTCACGCCATTCCTCCAGTTCGCCCGGATCGGTGCAGTGGCGCCCGGCATGACCATGGCACGCAGGTCCGTCAGCGGGCATCACACATTATCGGACATGGCGGCGGATACCGTCGGCCGACTGGGCCGGACGCTCCTAGCCACGACTAGGGAAGCTCAGCGAGCGGGCTCGAGCAGCACCTTGACGGCGCCGGTGCGGCGCGAGTCTTTCAGCGCCAGCACCGCCTGGTCCCAGCGCTCGAGCGGGAAGCGGTGGGTGATGACCGGCGTCAGGTCCAGGCCGTCCGAGACGAAGTCGAAGTAGTGCTCCATCGCGTGCTTGGCCACGCCGCCCACCTCCTCGACGCCGAACCCGTTCGAGCCGATGACGCGCAGTTCCTTGAAGTACAGCGGAGTCCACTCAAAGCGCTTCGGCGGCTCGACACCGGACACGACGAGCGTGCCGCCCGTCGCGAGCAGCCGGAGTGAGGTCTCCACCGTCTCGGTCGAGCCGATCGTGTCGTAGACCACGGCCGGGCCGTCCTGCAGCCAGTCGTGCTTGCTCCACGGCACCAGCGGCGTCGTGCCGACGCGGCGCGCCACCTGCGCGACGAGCTCGTCGGGCGAGGAGGACAGCACGGCGTGCGCGCCGAGCCGGGTCGCCAAGGAAGCCCGCGCGCCGGGTCGCGTCGCCGCCCACACCTCGGTGGCCGGATACAGGTGGCGGAGCAGCGCGATGACCGCGAACGCGAGCGTGCCCGAGCCGTAGACCAGAACGGTCTGACCTACCACAGGCGGCGCGAGCAGGATCGAGCGCAGCGAGACGCTAACCGGGTCGGCCAGCACGGCCGCCTCGTCGGAGACGTCGTCGGGGATGGCGAACAACTGCGACACGTGCGCGCCGAAGCGCTCGGCGTGCGCCCCGGCGGCCGCCGCGCAGTTCCCGAGGTGGATGGAGACGGGCAGGTCGCCCGAGCGGAAGTTGCGGCACCAGGGATAGCGGCCGGCCCGGCAGGCCTGGCACGGCGGGTCGATGCCGCGCGGAGTGCACGACAGCCACGGGTTGAGCACGACGCGCTCGCCCGTATCCGCGCGGCGCCCGACCACCTCGTGGCCGAGCACGTGCGGAAAGGACACCAGCGCCGTGAGCGGGTTGTCGCGGGAACCGTTCAGCAGGATCTGCTTCACGTCGGAGCCGCACAGGCCGGAGAAGGTCGTCTCGACGCGCACCCAGTCCTGCGCCGGGAGCGGCAGCTCGTCGACGTCCTCGAGCCGGACGGGCGCCAACCGCGAGACGAACGCGTGCCGGTCGACACGCCCGCCGATGGCCGAGACCGCCTCGCGGGCCAGGCTATGCCGGAACACCAGCGCCTTCACGTCGACCCTCCGGGGCGTTCGCTACTTGACGCTGATCCGCGTGCCCAGCTCGGCGCCCTGGCAGATCTCGCGCATCACGCCCGCGGCGGCGACGTCGAACACGTGCATGGTCAGCGACTGCTCGTTGGCGAGCACGAACGCGCTGGTGTCCATGATGCGCACCCCGGTGGCCAGCGCCTCGTCGTAGGTCAGCGTCGTGTAGCGCACCGCGTCCGGACTCAGGTGCGGGTCACTGTCGTAGACCCCGTCCACCCCGCGCTTGGCCACCAGCAGCGCATCGGCGTCCAGTTCCAGCGCGCGCTGGACCGCCGGGTAGTCGGTGGTGACGTACGGCTGGCCGATGCCGCCCGCGAGCAGCACGATCAGGCCGCGTTCCAGATGATGCAGCGCACGGAGCCTGATGAACGGCTCCGCGACGCTGTGGATCGGCACCGCGGTCATGACCCGGATGTCGGTCTCCGTCCTGGCCGTGAGCGCGCCCCGGAGCATCAGCGCGTTCATGATGGTGCCGAGCATGCCGATGTTGTCCGCCTCAGCGCGGCTGATGCCCCACCCTTCGGCCATCCGGCCGCGGAAGTAGTTTCCGCCCCCGACCACCACGGCCACCTGCACGCCGAGATCGTGCACGGAGAGCACTTCCTCGGCGACGCGGGACAGACTGGCCGGATCGACCCCGGAGCTACCAGTTCCGGCGAGTGCCTCGCCGCTCAGCTTGACGACAACCCTGCGATAGCGAGGCACGGTCAAGAGAACCCCCATCCTGGCCGCCCGGAGTGGCAACCCCGCCCACGCTACCGTATGCCCATATGCCATTCATCGGCCTATCACGTAACC
The DNA here is from genome assembly GCA_963769715.1 of uncultured Actinomycetes bacterium. Classification (GTDB taxonomy): domain Bacteria; phylum Actinomycetota; class Actinomycetes; order Streptosporangiales; family Streptosporangiaceae; genus Palsa-504. The sequence continues at coordinate 39,867 of CAVYNE010000015.1, read as the reverse complement.
GGCGCCGCGGGACCGCGCGGCATCGGCCGGGAGGTCGGCCGCCAGCACGGCAGCAGGCGGTCCGGCGCAAGGGCCGCCCCGGTCGGACCGGCGGCGGCGTACTAGGCGCGCCAGCAGGGCCGTCATGAGCGCAGCGCTGCTGGTCATCGTGCTCATGCTCGTGGCCTTCGCAGCAATCCGCTCATGCGCTAGCAGCCCGATCCAGGTCAAATTCAAGATCCCTATCCCGAACGGGCTCGGTACCTGCCGCCAGAACCGTTTCGTGCGGACTCCGGGTCGGCGGAAACCCGGCCGGCCAACGCGGTGCGGCTCCTATCCGGGGTGATCCGCGCTTTCGCCGTGGTGGGTGGTTTCAGCCAAGCGCTTGCGGCAGGCCTCGATCTCGGCCTCGGCGGCCGCGCGATCCGCCCACGCTTCGCCCTGGACCAGCTTGCCGGGTTCGAGCGCCTTGTAGACCTCGAAGAAGTGCTGGATCTCGAGCCGCTCGAACTCCGGCACGTGATGAATGTCCCGCAGGTGCTCCATCCGGGGGTCCGTGGCCGGCACGCACAGCACCTTGTCGTCGAGGCCGTTCTCGTCCCGCATCCGGAACATCCCGATGACCCGGCAGGTGATCAGGCACCCCGGGAAGGTGGGTTCGTCGAGCAGCACGAGGGCGTCCAGCGGGTCGCCGTCGTCGGCCAGGGTGTCCTCGATGAACCCGTAGTCCGACGGGTACCTGGTCGAGGTGAACAGCATGCGGTCCAGCCGTATCCGGCCGGTGGCGTGGTCCATCTCGTACTTGTTGCGCTGTCCCTTGGGGATTTCGATCAGAACTTCAACGTCCACTGGTTCGCTCCAGACCGGTCTGGGTGATTAACTCCATTGTCGCAGTACTGATCCGGGGGGGCGACCCCCCTGGACCCGCCGGCGCACGGGGGGGCTCCTCGCCCCCCCGTACCCCCCTAGGGGCGAGGTGGTAGGTCATGGTGCGCCGCACCCGGATAGCGGCCGTGCTGACGCTCGCCATGATCAACGTGTTCACGCTCGCGGCGGGCATCACCGTGGCCCGGATGCTTCCGCCGCGGCTCGCGGCCCTGCGGGTGCCGACCGTCGCGGCGGGCCAGGTCGACGGCGCGGGCACCGTGCTGGCCCCGGCGACCGCGGGTGGCTCGCTGCCGACCACGAGCGGCCTGCGGTCGGCCCTGGCTGGCCCGCTGTCCGCGGCCGCGCTCGGCCCCCAGGTCTCGGCGGTGGTGGCCGACCCGGCCACCGGGCGGGTGCTGTGGTCGCAGGACGGGACCCGGCTCTTGACGCCCGCCTCGACCACCAAGATCGTCACCTCCGTGGCCGCGCTGGCGGCCCTCGGTGCCAACGCCACGTTCGCCACCCGGGTCGTGCACGGCGCGACGCCAGACCAAATCGTCCTCGTCGGCGGCGGCGATCCCACGCTCGCGGTGAACCAGCTCCCGGCTCAGGACTACCCGCAGCCTGCCACTCTGGCCGCTCTCGCGGCCGCTACGGCGCGGGCGCTGAAATCGCAGGGCCGCACGACGGTGCGCGTCGGCTACGACACGTCGCTTTATACCGGCCCGGCTCTGGCACCCGGCTGGCCGGAGAGCTACGTCACCACGGGCAACGTCACCCCGATCGTCTCCCTCGAGGTGGACCAGGGGCGGCTGACTACGGCCGGCGCCCCGGAAGACTCCGACGACCCCTACAACCTCAGCCCGCGCACCACCGATCCCGCGGGCATGGCGGCCGCCTCGTTCACCGCCCTGCTGGCCGCGGACGGCATCCACGTCACCGGACCCCCGGTGGCGCAGGCCGCTCCCGCGCACGCGCCGGGCATCGCCAGCGTGTCATCGCCCCCGCTGTCGGCCATCGTGGATCAGATGCTCGAGGAGAGCAACAACGTGATCGCGGAGAACCTCGCGCGCCAGGTCGCCCTCGCGACCGGCCAGCCCGCCTCGTTCAGCGGCGCGGCCGCGGCGGTGACCAGCGAACTGCGGCGGCTCGGCGTCAGCACCGGCCTGCGCCTGGTGGACGGCAGCGGCCTTTCCCCGCAAGACGCGATCGCGCCGGCCACGCTGGCCAAGGTGGTCGGGCTCGCCACCGCCGACCCCCGGCTGCGTCCTCTGCTGGCCGGCCTGCCGGTGGCCGGCTTCTCCGGCACGCTGTCGGCCGGGCAGAGCGTGTTCAGCGGAATCGGCGGCGCGGCCCTCGGCTCGGTCCGGGCCAAGACCGGCAACCTCGGCACGGTGACGGCCCTGGCCGGACTGGTCACCGACAAGAACGGGACGACGCTCGTCTTCGCCTTCATGGCTGACCAGATCCCGGCCGCGGGGATGCTGCGGATGGCCGCGAACGCCATCGACGAGGCGGCGGGCGCGCTGGCCAACTGCGGCTGCCGGTTACGGGCGCTGCGCACCTCACGTACCGTTGGATTGTGAGCAGCACGCAGATGATCGACTGGGACGTCGCCATTTCCACCGGAACCCGGTGGGCCAGGCCCGGGCCGCAGGTAAGCCTGGCCGAGGCGCGGCGGACGGTCTCAGAGCTACGCGACCTCGCCGGCGCCGTTCAGCAGCCGGTCTACGAGGTCACCGGAATGTCGGCCGGGCGCGACGGCTCGCTGGGCCGGGTCGCGGTGGTGGACCGGCCGGGGTGGATCAGGGCGAACGTGGATGGCTTCCGCGTCGTGCTCGAGCCGCTGGTCGAGCAGCTGAAAGAGCGCGCGCCTGGCGGATCGGCCGGATCGAGGCCAGGGTCGGTGATGACCGCGGTGGGATCGCGGGTCACCGGCATCCAGGCCGGACTGATCTTGGCTTACCTGTCCTCCCGGGTGCTCGGCCAGTACGAGCTGTTCCTGCCGCCTGAGGCCTCCCCGGTCGACGGCGAGCAGCCGGGCAGGCTCACCCTGGTGGCCCCCAACATCGTCATGGTCGAGCGCGAGCTCGGCGTGGACTCGCACGACTTCCGGCGCTGGGTGTGCCTGCACGAGGAGACGCACCGGCTGCAGTTCACCGCGGTGCCCTGGCTGCGGGACTACGTGCAGAGCCAGATGACCGAGTTCCTGCTCGCCTCCGAACTCGACCCGGCGGCGATCTTGCAGCGGCTCCGGTCGGCGGCCGACGCGATGGCGGGCGCGGTGCGCGGTGGCGACGGCGGCAGCCTGATCGACGCCGTGGCCACCCCGCGGCAGCGCGAGATCATGGACCGGCTGACCGCGGTGATGACGCTGGTGGAAGGGCACGGCGACTACGTCATGGACGCGGTCGGGCCGCAGGTGGTCCCCTCGGTCGCGCAGATCAGGGAGCGGTTCAACTCCAGGCGCGGATCGAGCGGCCGGATCGAGCAGACGATCCGCCGCATTCTCGGCATCGACCTCAAGATGAAGCAGTACGCGGAGGGCTCCAGGTTCGTCCGCACGGTCGTGGACGAGGTCGGCATGACCGCCTTCAACAAGGTCTGGACTTCGCCGGAGACCCTGCCGGCCAGGGAGGAATTCGCCCACCCGCACGAATGGGTGGAGCGGGTCGTGTCCGGCTCGTAGCCAGCATGGGTCCGGGCGTCGCGGTCGCCGAGATCCGCAACGCGATGCGGGCCTGCCTGTCCGACCTGACCCCCGGTGACCTGGTGCTGGTCGCCTGTTCCGGTGGCGCCGACTCGCTCGCGCTGGCCGCGGCCGCGGCGTTCGTGGCGCCGCGGCTGGACCTGCGGGCCGGCGGCGTGACCGTCGACCATGGGCTGCAGCCGGGTTCCGGCGAGCGCGCCGCGAGCGTGGCGGCGCTGCTGAGCAAGCTCGGCCTCGACCCGGTCCGCAGCTCCGCGGTCACGGTAGCGCCGGCTCGCTCGGCGGCGGGCCCGGAAGCCGCGGCCCGGGTGGCCAGGTACGGCGCGCTGGACGAGGCGGCGCAGGAGTACGGCGCCGCCGCGGTCCTGCTCGGCCACACCCTCGACGACCAGGCGGAAACCGTCCTGCTCGGGCTCGCCCGCGGATCCGGCGGCAGATCGCTGGCCGGGATGGCCGCCCGGCGCGGCCCTTACCGCCGGCCGCTGCTGGGCGTGCGCCGCGCTACCACCAGCGCCGCCTGCGCCGAACTGGGCCTCGAGCCCTGGCAGGACCCGCACAACCGCGACTTCCGCTTCGCCCGGGCCCGGGTGCGCCACCAGGCGCTGCCCGCGCTTGAGGCGGCCCTCGGACCCGGCGTGGCCGAGGCGCTGGTCCGCACCGCGAGCCAGTTGCGCGCCGACGCCGAATGCCTCGAGGACCTCGCGTTCGCCGAAAGCGCAAAGCTTCGCGGCTACGGCTCGGACCCGGCCGGCCTTGACGTCGGTTGGCTGCGGGTGCTGCCCGCCGCGATCAGGACGCGGGTGTTGCGCGACGCAGCCATCATGGCGGGCTGCCCGCGCGGCGCGCTCACCGCCGGGCACGTCGAGGCGATCGACGCCCTGGTTACCGGATGGCGCGGACAGCGATGGGCTGACCTGCCCGGCGGCGTGCGCGCGCGTCGCCAGGCTGGCAAGGTGTGGTTCACCGGCAGGGCACCAGGCGGCAGGGCATCAGGCGGCAGTGCGCCAGGCGGCAGGGCAACAAGCGATTGAAGAGGGTCTCGTAAGGGGTTGGGAGTCCGTTGGACGAAAAAGACATGGGGTCCGACCTGAAGCAGGTGCTGATCACCGCCGAACAGCTCCAGGCGCGCATCGGCGAGCTCGCGGCTCAGATCGACGCCGATTACGCCGGCCGCGACCTGCTGCTCATCGGCGTGCTCAAGGGCGCCGTCATGGTGATGGCCGACCTCGCCCGCGCCATGCACCTGCCGGTGCAGATGGACTGGATGGCGATCTCGTCCTACGGCTCGGGCACCAAATCCTCGGGTGTGGTCCGGATTCTCAAGGACCTCGACACCGACATCACCGGCCGTCACGTGCTGATCGTCGAGGACATCGTGGACTCCGGGCTCACCTTGTCCTGGCTGGCGGGCAACCTGCGCTCGCGCCGGCCCGCGTCGCTGGCCGTCTGCGCCATGCTCCGCAAGCCGGGGTCGGCTCAGATGCAGGTAGACGTGGCCTACACAGGATTCGACATCGGTGACGAGTTCGTGGTCGGATACGGCCTTGACTATGCTCAGCGGTACCGCAACCTGCCATTCATCGGGACGCTGGCCCCGGCCGTGTACGGGGGACGTTAGGGTCCTGGCGACAGGGGAACACAATCCGCCACGGGAAGCGTTGACTTTCAAGGCGTTGCACCACGCGGTGTACCGTCGTTGTTTTACGACTTGCAGCCGCCGTGGGAACAAAGGCTGCGAGGATGGAAGATGGCCATCCCGCCGGAGGTCGACGGGACTGTGAGGCTGGTCAGGAGGGAACGGTCCCGGGCCGACGGGACCGCTCATCGATGGAGCTAAGGCGCTTTTTCCGGGCCCCGCTGCTGCTCATCGCGGTAGCGGTGCTGTTGCTGCTTTTCGTACTCGACTTTGCGAATTCGGGAAGCTCATACAAGCAGGTTGACACCTCTCAGATCGTCAAGCTCATCGATCAGGGCCAGGTCAAGAGCGCGCTGATCACCGACAAGAACCAGACGATCCAGATCACCACCAAGAGCGGCCAGAACCTCGAGGCTTCGTGGGTCTCCGGCCAGGGCCTGCAGCTCCAGAATGAGCTGCAGGCGCAATACAACAAGGGCAACCTGCCGCAGGGATACAACGTCAGCATCCCGAAGAGCAACGCGCTGCTTGACCTGATCCCGACCGCCCTGATCTACCTGGTGATCTTCCTCCTGTTCTTCTTCATGCTGTCCCAGATGCAGGGCGGCGGCTCGCGGGTGATGAACTTCGGCAAGTCGCGGGCCAAGCTGATCACCAAGGACACGCCGAAGACGACGTTCGCCGACGTGGCCGGCGTGGACGAGGCCATCGAGGAACTGCAGGAGATCAAGGAGTTCTTGCAGAGCCCGGCCAAGTTCCAGGCCATCGGGGCCAAGATTCCCAAGGGCGTGCTGCTCTACGGCCCGCCGGGCACCGGCAAGACCTTGCTCGCCCGGGCGGTGGCCGGCGAGGCCGGCGTGCCGTTCTACTCGATCTCCGGCTCGGACTTCGTGGAGATGTTCGTCGGTGTCGGCGCGTCCCGGGTCCGTGACCTGTTCGAGCAGGCCAAGGCCAACGCCCCGGCGATCGTGTTCGTGGACGAGATCGACGCCGTGGGGCGGCACCGCGGCGCGGGCCTCGGCGGCGGGCACGACGAGCGCGAGCAGACGCTGAACCAGATGCTGGTCGAGCTGGACGGCTTCGACACCAAGGGCGGCGTCATCGTGATCGCGGCCACCAACCGGCCTGACATCCTCGACCCGGCGCTGCTCCGTCCCGGCCGCTTCGACCGGCAGATCGTGGTGGCCCAGCCGGACCTGGCCGGCCGTAAGGGGATCCTGCGGGTGCACGCCCGGGGCAAGCCCATCGCGCCCGACGCCGACCTGGACATCATCGCCCGGCGGACGCCCGGGTTCACCGGCGCCGACCTGGCCAACGTGATCAACGAGGGCGCGCTGCTGACCGCGCGGCACAACGGCAAGCAGATCACGATGGAGTCGCTCGAAGAGGCCATCGACCGGGTCATGGCGGGCCCGGAGCGCAAGAGCGTCCTGCTGTCGGAGAAGGAGCGCAAGGTCATCGCCTACCACGAGGGCGGCCACGCGCTGGTCGGCCACGCGATGCCGCACGCCGATCCGGTGCACAAGGTGACGATCATCCCGCGCGGCCGGGCGCTCGGTTACACCAGCGCGCTGCCGACCGAGGACAAGTTCCTGGTTACCCGGGCCGAGATGCTCGACCAGCTCGCCATGCTCTTGGGCGGGCGCACCGCCGAGGAGCTCATCTTCCACGAGCCCACCACGGGCGCCGCCAACGACATCGAGAAGGCCACCCAGATCGCCCGCGGCATGATCACCGAGTACGGCATGAGCGAGCGTTTGGGCGCGCGCAAGTTCGGCCACGGTGACGGCGAGCCGTTCCTGGGGCGGGACATGTCGCACAACCGCGACTACTCCGAGGAGATCGCCTCCTCGATCGACGAGGAGATCCGCCGCCTGATCGAGTCCGCGCACGACGAGGCCTGGGAGGTTCTCGTCGAGTACCGCGACGTGCTCGACGCGCTGGTGCTGCGCCTGCTGGACAAGGAGACCGTGGGCAGGACCGAGGTCCTGGAGCTCTTCGCGACCGTGCAGAAGCGGCCGGTCCGCGGTTCGTACACCGGCTACGGCAAGCGGCTGCCCTCGGACCGCCCGCCGGTGCTCTCGCCCAAGGAACTCGCCCTGGCGGCCGCTGATCCCAGCACGGGCAACGGCGGCATGGCGCTGCCCGCCAACGGCCAGTCCTTCGACTTCAATCCCAGTGGCGCGGGATCGCCGGGCAGCTACGGCAACGAGCCCGGTCCCGGCGAGCCCCAAGACGACGTATGAATCAGGGCGCTTCGGCCGCCCGCCAGGACGCGGGCCAGGCCGCGAACGGTCGTCCTGACGACAGCAGGCCCTCCGGCGGCGATGGTCATGAGAGCAGTGGCCGCGAGTTCGACCTGCCGCGCATCGAGCGTGCGGTCAAGGAGATCCTGATCGCGATCGGCGAAGACCCGGAGCGCGACGGCCTGCGCGATACCCCGGCCAGGGTCGCGCGGGCCTACGCGGAGCAGTTCGCCGGGCTCCACCAGCGCCCGCAGGACGTGCTCACCACCGTTTTCGACGCGGATCATGACGAAATGGTCATCGTCCGTGACATCGAGGTGTACGGGACGTGCGAACATCACCTGGTCCCGTTCATCGGCGTGGCGCACATCGGCTACATCCCGAACTCCAAGGGACAGATCACCGGGCTATCCAAGCTGGCCCGGCTGGTCGACGTGTACGCGCGGCGCCCGCAGGTGCAGGAACGGATGACCAGCCAGATAGCCGACGCCCTGGTGGACACGCTGGAGCCGCGCGGCGTGGTGGTGGTCATTGAGGCGGAACACCTGTGCATGACGATGCGCGGGGTGCGCAAGCCGGGAGCGCGGACGGTGACCTCGGCGGTGCGCGGCGCCTTCCGCGACAACAACGTCACCCGCGCCGAGGCGATGAGCATAATTTACGGTCGCCACTGAACTGAAACCCCTCCCGCAGCGTCTATTGGGTAGGCCGGCGGCCACTAGGCCCGCCGGGGGAAACCGAAGGCACGTTCCGGTATTTCCGGCGGTCGCTGCTGACTCCGTCTCATTAGACGGGACGTTGCTTACGCTTGGGAGGTACCGTGAAAGCAGGACGCGAGGCGGCGCGATGACTACGCTGACCCATCGTGCTCTTGGGCCTGACAAGAAAGCTGCCGAGATGAGCGACAGCGACGAAGCTGGACACGCGAACGGGGCGAACGTACCCGGGGCCAAGGCCGACGGTACCCAGGCTCTCGCCGGGCCGCCAAGCTTTGCTGACCGCAGGCGCCAGCACGCCTGGGTGCCACGCACCCTGGCGTTGCTCACCGCGCTCATCGGCCTGTCGGACATCCTCGGTATCTTCCGGCCCGACCTCGCGCACCGGCTGCACAAGATCACCTACCTGGTACCGGGGACGCTGACCATCGCCACCCGCAGTGCCGATGTCGTGATCGGGCTGATGCTGCTGATGCTCGCGCATGGCCTGCGCCGCAGGAAGCGGCGGGCCTGGCAGGCGGTGGCCGCCCTGCTCGCGTTCGACATCGCCATCCACTTCTTCCACTCGCAGCGGATCCTGACCGCCATCGTCGCGATCGTGGTCCTCATCGGACTGCTCTACTTCCGGGACGAGTTCTACGCGGAGGGAGACCAGCGCACCCGGTGGCGGGCCTTGTGGGTCTTCGGCGGCCTGATCGTGGCGGATGTCGTCATCGGCCTGACCTACATCCTGTTCGCCCGGGGGCTGGCGGAGGACTACTCGCTGAGCCAGCGGGTGCAGGAGGTCATCAGCGGCCTGGTCGGCGTGTCGGGACCGGTTCTGTGGGCGCCGGAGGCTCGCGGCGACCTGTTCGGCATCCTCACCAGCGCGCTCGGGATATTCACCCTCGTGGTCACCGCCTACCTGTTCCTGCGGCCGGCCGAGCCCAGGGCGAGGCTGGGCGGCGCGGACGCGGCCCGGGTCAGGGAGCTGCTGGTCAAGCACGGGGACAGGGACTCGCTCGGCTACTTCGCGCTGCGCGACGACAAGAGCGTGATCTGGTCGCCGACCGGAAAGGCCTGCATCTGCTACCGCGTCGTGTCGGGGGTGATGCTGGCCAGCGGCGACCCGATCGGCGACCCGGAGGCCTGGCCCGGCGTGATCGGCCCCTTCCTGGACGAGGCGGCGCGGCACGCCTGGGCGCCGGCCGTGATGGGATGCAGCGAGCTCGGCGCGGAGGTGTGGTGCCGCGAGGGCGGCTTGACCGCGCTCGAGCTCGGCGACGAGGCGATCGTGAACGTGGCCGACTTCAGCCTGTCCGGCCGGTCGATGCGGAACGTCAGGCAGATGGTCAACCGGGTGGCCAAGCACGGCTACGTCGCCGAGGTCCGCCGGGTCGGCGACATCCCGCGCCGGGAACTCGACGCCATCGTCAGGACCACGGATTCCTGGCGCGGCAGCCAGACCGAGCGCGGCTTCTCGATGGCCCTCGGCCGCATCGGCGCCCCCGGCGACGATGACTGCGTGCTCGCGACCGCGACCGAGAACGGTGTCGTCCGGGCGGTGCTGCAGCTGGTCCCCTGGGGCGCCGACGGCCTGTCGCTCGACCTGATGCAGCGAGACAAGGGCGCCCAGGGCGGGCTGAACGACTTCCTGATCACCGAGACCATCAAGGCCGCGTCCGACCTCGGCGTGAAGCGCATATCGCTGAACTTCGCCGTCTTCCGGGCCGCGCTCGAGCGCGGCGAGCGGATCGGCGCGGGCCCGGTGCTCCGGGCCTGGCGGTCGGTGCTCATCTTTATGTCCAAGTGGTTCCAGATCGAGTCGCTCTACAAGTTCAACGCCAAGTTCTGCCCCGTCTGGCAGCCGCGGTTCTTCGTCTTCCCGAGTTCAAAGGACGCGCCGAGGATCGCGCTGGCCGCGCTGGAGGCGGAGGCGTTCCTGGTCTGGCCGCGGCTCGAGCTGCGCAGGATCGCCCGGAAGCTTGGCCTGGCCAAGCTCAGGCGCCAGCTGCGCCGGGAGCCGGTGCCCGAGTGAGCGAGCCAACGGGCCGCGGCGCCGCCTGGGCTGTGCTTTCCCCCCGGACCCACCCCGGGCGCGAGGGGACGAGCGACGAGGGAAGGCGGGGCCTATGCAGGCGGCCGGGGAGATGGACGGGGCCCCGGAGGCGAGCGGAAGACTCGTGATGTCGGGGAGGTACCAGCTGCCCGGCCTGCCGCGTGCGGACCGCTGCCTGGTCATGGGCGTGGTGAACGTCACGCCCGACTCGTTCTCCGACGGAGGTCAGTGGTACGGGGCGGACGCGGCCATCGCGCACGGGCTGGACCTGGCGGCGCAGGGCGCGGACATCGTGGACGTCGGCGGCGAGTCGACCAGGCCCGGGGCCCAGCGCATCTCGGCCGAAGAGGAGCTGCGGCGGATCGGGCCCGTGGTCACCGAGCTCGCCCAGGCCGGGCTGGCGGTGTCTATCGACACGATGCGGGCGCCAGTGGCGGAGTTCGCGCTGGACGCGGGCGCGCATCTGGTCAACGACGTCAGCGGCGGCCTGGCCGATCCGGACATGCCCCGCCTGGTCGCGGCGGCGGGGGTTTCCTATGTCGTGGTGCACTGGCGCGGCCACAGTCATGACATGTACTCGCGTGCGGTCTACACCGATGTAGTCGGTGAGGTTCGTGACGAGCTGGCCCGGCGGGTGGACGCGGTCGTACACGCGGGGGTGGACCCTGGACGCATCGTGGTCGATCCCGGTCTCGGGTTCGGCAAGCGGCCCGAGCACAACTGGCCGCTGCTCACCCACCTCGCCGAGCTGGGCACGCTCGCGGGGGGCACCTTTGGCGTCCTGGTCGGAGCATCGAGGAAACGATTCCTCGGCAACCTGCTGGCCGGCCCGGACGGCACGCCAAGGCCGTTCGGCGACTGCGACGGGGCCACGGCGGCGATCACGGCGCTCGCCGCCGCGGCCGGTGCCTGGTGCGTGCGCGTGCACCAGGTACCGCTGAACGCGGACGCCGTCCGGGTCGCCGCCGCCTGGCATAATGCCGCGGGCGCGGGCGCGGGCCCGGCCGCGGCGGGCCCGCCGCGGCCGGGAGTGCGCACCGTCACCGGCCGGTCCTGACCATGCGCCATCGCGTGGTGCTGGCCGTAGGCAGCAACCTGGGCGACCGGCTGGGTACCCTTCAAGGATGCGTGCAAGCCATCGGCGGCCTGCCGGACACTGACATGCTAGCCATCTCGCCCGTCTACCAGACCGCGCCGGTCGGCGGACCGGCGCAGCCCGACTACCTGAACGCGGTGCTCATCGTGTCGACCGGCCTGTCCCCGCTCGCCCTGCTGGCGGCGACCCAGGGCATCGAGGCGGAATTCGGCCGGGCCCGGCCCCAAGGAACCCAAGGAGCCGAGCGGTTCGGGCCGCGCACGCTCGACATCGACGTCATCAGCTACGCCGAACTCCTCAGCGGCGACCCGGCGCTCACCCTGCCCCACCCGCGCGCGCACGAGCGCGCCTTCGTCCTGGCGCCGTGGCACGATATCGACCCTGAAGCCAGCCTGCCCGGCCGAGGGCCGGTGGCGGGCCTGCTCGCCGGCCTCGGCCACCAGGGCGTCCGGCGCCAGCCGGACATGGTTCTCCGGCCCTCCCGTCCCCCTAGGCCGGGCGTCCCGGCTGAGATCCCATGAAACCAACCCGCGTATCGACGCTGGTCGTGGTCGCCGTGGTCTGCGCGGCGCTGACCTGGCTGCTGCTCCGGTCGGCTTACCAGCACCTGCCGCCGCTGCCCTGGACGGGCGTGCCCGCGCTGCTCGTGGCCGCGCTGGCGGAAGCGTGGACAGGCCGTGACCTGCGCGCCCGGATCGCCGGGCGGCGCGGCCTGAAGCCCGCCGCGCCGCTGTTCGTATCGCGGATGGTGGCGCTGGCCAAGGCCAGCTCGCTGGCGGCGGCGATCATCGCCGGTGTCGCGGCGGGCTTCGACGTCTACCTGAGCGGCTCCCTGAGCGCCAGCGTGCCGCGCCAGGATGCCCTCACCGCGGTCGTGACGTTCGTCGCCGCCGTCCTGCTCGCCTGCGCCGCACTGTTCCTGGAGTACTGCTGCCGGGTGCCGGACGCGCCCGACGGCGACCAGCGCGACGGGTCGACCCCGTAGCGCTGACCGGCGGTCCGGGTCGGCCGGAGCGAACACGGGAACGGCGGGGCTGACCACCACTGCGCTGACCATGTCCAGCGTGGCCGCCTATCTGGTCACGCTCCGGCTGATGGCCCGGCACGGCGTTCGGGGCGTGGCCGCGGGAAGCGAATTCGCGGCGCCGAGGCACGCACTGCAGACCGTTCGGGATAATGCCTTTGATTTTCCGGCGGATCGGGCGCAACGGCCTCAACTGTACGCCGCGCCGTCACGGCCAGGGCGGCGCCGCGGCCTTCCTCGACAGCTTCAGCAGCGGCCGGTAAAAACGCGGTCCGCTAGCCGTCGAAAGGGCGCCGGGCACCCGCTGGGTGTCCGGCGCCCTTTGTCATGGCTATCCTGGTCACCGCAGCACCTGCCGTCCGGTACCCGCCGAGGACTGGAACGAAATGAACCCTGATCTCAACCCCGATCCCGGGTCTACGGGATCCGATCCGGCCGCCGGGCACCCGGCCCGGCTCGCGGTCGGCATCATCGGCGCCGGGCGAGCGGGCACCGCGCTCGGCGTGGCCCTCGCCCGCGCCGGACACCAGGTCGTGGCCGCGTCCGCGGTGTCGGACGCCTCGCTGCGCCGGGCGCAAGCGAACTTCCCCGACGCGGTCATCACCGACCCAGGCCAGGTTCTCCGGCACGCCGACCTGGCCCTGCTGACTGTCCCCGACGACGTGCTGCCCGGCCTGGTCGCCGGGCTGGCGGCGACCGGAGCGCCGCTGGAGGGCCGCATGCTGGCCCACGCGAGCGGGCGTTACGGCGTGACCGTGCTCGAGGAGGCCGTGCGCCACGGCGCGCTGCCGCTCGCGCTGCACCCCGTGATGACGTTCACCGGCCGCAGCGACGACGTCGACCGGCTCAGGGGCACCTGCTTCGGGGTGACCTCACCCGACGTGCTCAGGCCCGCGGCCGAGGCCCTGGTGATCGAGATGGGCGGCGAGCCCGTCTTTATCGGTGAGGAGCACCGCGATCTGTACCACGCGGCCCTCGCCAGCGCCGCCAACCACCTGGTCACGCTCGTCGCTCAGGCCGCGGACCTGCTCAGGACGGCCGGCGTGGCGGAGCCCGCGCGCCTGCTCGGGCCGCTGCTCTCCGCGTCCCTGGACAACGCACTGCGCTTCGGCGACGCGGGCCTGACCGGCCCGGTCGCCCGCGGTGACGCGGCGACCGTCGCCGCGCACGTCGCCGCGCTCGAGGCCGCGGCGGGTACCTCAGCCGCCGCGGCGGCGGGTACCTCAGCCGCCGCCGGGGGTACCTCAGCCGCCTCGGCGGGTACCTCAGCCGCCGCCGCGGCGGGCGCCTCGGCGGCCACGGTGGCCGCCTATGTCGCCATGGCCCGGCTGACTGCGGATCGCGCGCTCGCGGCCGGGCTGCTCAAGCCGGCCGACGCGGAACGCCTGCTCGACGTGCTCGGCGGCCGCCCATGAGCGAAGGCCCGCTGGCCGCCTCGTCGCCGGGCCTGGCCCGGACGAGGGCCGAGCTCGCCGCCGCGCGGGCCGCGCTGGCCGAGCCCGTCGTCCTGGTGCCGACCATGGGCGCCCTGCACGCCGGCCACGAGCGGCTGCTGCGCGCCGCGCGCACGCTGGCCGGGCCGCGGGGGAGCGTGATCGTCTCGATCTTCGTCAACCCGCTCCAGTTCGGGCCGAACGAGGATCTCGACCGCTACCCGCGGACCCTGGACGAGGACCTGGCCATGTGCGCCCGCAAAGGGGCCCAGCTCGTCTTCGCCCCGTCCGCCGCCGAGATGTATCCCGGCGGCAAGCCGGAGGTGACCGTCGATCCCGGCCCGGCCGGGCAGCTCTTCGAAGGCCACTTCCGGCCGGGCTTCTTCGGCGGCGTGCTGACCGTGGTGCTCAAATTGCTGCACCTGACCCGGCCGGCCATCGCGGTGTTCGGCCAGAAGGACGCGCAGCAGCTCGCGCTGGTCCGCAGGATGGTGACCGACCTGAACCTGGGCGTGGTGATCGAGCCCGTGCCGACCGTGCGCGAGGCCGACGGGCTCGCCACCTCGAGCCGGAACCGCTACCTGTCCGCGGCAGACCGGGCGGTGGCGCTCACGCTGCCGCGGGCGCTGCGAGCCGGCCAGGCCAGGGCCGCCGAGGCTTTCGGGGACGCGGCCGCCGTACTCTCCGCCGCCCGGGGCGTCCTGGACGCCGAACCCGCCCTGGCGGTCGACTATGTCGCGGTGGTCGACCCGGGCACGTTTAGATCGGTCGGGCCCCGCCAACCTGGACCGGCGCTGCTGGTGGCGGCGGCCAGGGTAGGCGGAACCAGGCTGATCGACAACGTGCCTGTCGTGCTGGCGGCGGAGATCGCCGCCGGAGCCGGGGATGCTGCCACAGAAGGGTCGGCTGGCGATGCTGCTCACCATTGACATCGGGAACACGAATACCGTTCTCGGGATATTCGACGGGGACCGGGTGATCGAGCACTGGCGGATCGCCACGGTCCCTGACCGCACCGCCGACGAGCTCGCCGTCGTGCTGCACGGCCTGCTCATCGGTAGCAGCGCGTTTGCTGAAAGGGATATTGACGGTATATCCCTGTGCTCGACGGTGCCTTCGGTGCTGCACGAGATGAGAGAGATGTGCCAGCGCTATTACGGTGACCTGGAAACGGTCATCGTCGAGCCAGGCGTAAAGACGGGGGTGCCGGTGCGGACCGACAACCCCAAGGAAGTGGGCAGCGACCGGATCATGAACTCGCTCGCGGCGGTGCATCTTTACGGCGGCCCGGCGATTGTCGTGGATTTCGGAACATCCACGAACTTCGACGCGGTGAGCGCGCGCGGCGAGTTCATCGGCGGCGCACTTGCGCCAGGAATCGAGATATCCGTGGATGCGCTGTCCCGCCGGGCCGCGCAGTTGCTTAAGGTGGAGCTGACTAGGCCGCCGCGCGTCATCGGTAAGAATACGGTGGAGTCCCTGCAATCGGGCATCATCTACGGCTTCGCCGCGCAGGTCGAGGGAATTGCCCTGCGGATGGCGCGCGAACTGTCGCCCGATGACCCGCGCGCGGTGACCACTATCGCCACCGGCGGCCTGGCGCCGCTGGTAATCGACGAGGTGAGCGTCATTGACGCATACGAGCCCTGGCTCACCCTGATCGGCTTGCGCCTGGTCTACGAAAAGAACGCGAGCCAGGCGGAGTCGCCCGGCCCGAGGTGACCCTCGGTGGCCGCTTCTGGCTTCTTTGGGAATCTTTGGGGCTCGCAGGGGTCTTCGGGATCTTCGGGGTTCTTCGGGGTTCTTTGGGTCTCAGGCGATCCGGACGGCGCCGACGTAAGCGCTCCAGTAGACCGCCTCGACATGGACCGGCACGCCGAAGTCGGGAGCGTCGATCATCATTCCGTCGCCGATGTAAATCCCGACGTGGCTGATGTCGGCGAAGAAGAAGACGAGGTCGCCTGGCTCCAGGTCATTACGCGCCACGTGTACGCCCGAGTTCCACAAGCTGCCGGTGTAGTGCGGCAGCGCGATGCCTTCCTGTGCGTACGCCCACACGACCAGACCTGAGCAGTCAAATTCCCCGGGGCCGGCCGCGCCCCACACGTAGGGATCGCCTTCCCTGGTGATCGCCGCCTGCAAGGCCTGGGCCCCGACCGTGTTCGCGGTCGGGATGCTGATGTTCGGGTACTGCCCGGTCTGGGTGAAAACCGCCATCGCCTGCTTCATCGCCGCGCTGTTCACCTGGTCGATCTTCGCGACGATGATCTTCTTCTTGGCGCTCATCTGGGCTTCGAGCGCGTTCACCTGGGCGACTTGCTGGTCGGCGGTCTGCTTGTCGCGCAGCGCCTGGGTCACCTGGTTGCTCAGCGTGTTTACCGTCATACCGCTGGACTGATCGAGCTCGGTGATCGCGGAGGCCTGGCTGAGGAACTGCCGCGGGTCGCCGGTGGTGAGGGCCGCCAGCGTCGGGTCGAGACCGGAGTTCATGTAGTTCGCGGCGGCTAGCTGCGCCACGGCCTGCTGTCCGACCGCCAGCGCGGCAGCGCCGCGGCTGGCGGCATTCTCCGCGATCTTCGCATTGGCCTGGGCGCGGGTGAGCTGGATGCGCAGGCCGTCGTACTGCTCGCTCAGCGCGTTGATCTGGAACTCGAGCTGCTTGGCCTGCGCGACCAGGGTGGTCAGGTTCGGCTTGGGCGCGGTGGTCTGCGCCGCGCTGATGCCGCCCGGCAGGATGCCGGAAATAAGCAGGGCAAGCGCGGCGGCCGCGCCGGCCAGGCCGGTCGCTCCGCTCAGTTTGCGCACAGCGATGCACAATATTGGAATCAGGGTCGGTTGGCCACCGACTAGGAGGAAGTTTTACCTTCCAGTGTTCACGACGGCCGGGCGGTGCTGCGGGTCCGACTCGCCGGCAGCGGCTATCGTGGACGGCGCTATGGGTTACACGGTCAGGTCAGCGCGCACCCGAGATGTGCCGATGATCAGGAAGTTGATCGACTCCAATGTCGAGTCTGGACGCTTGCTGAGCAAGGCCACGGTCACCCTCTATGAGGACGTCCAGGAGTTCTGCGTGGCAGAACTTTCTCCTGACGCGACGCTGGCGGGCTGCGGCGCGCTGCACGTGATGTGGGAGGACCTCGCCGAGATCAGGACGGTCGCGGTCCGGGAAGACTGCCGGGACCTGGGTATCGGTCACGGGATCGTCGATGCGCTGCTGCAGCGGGCCCGCGCGGTAGGCGTGGAACGGGTGTTTTGCCTGACCTTCGCGGTGGACTTCTTCGCCCGTCACGGATTCTCCGAGATCAACGGCACTCCCGTGGCGGCGGAGGTGTACCAGGAGCTATTGCGCTCCTATGACGAGGGCGTCGCGGAGTTTCTGGACCTGGGGTGGGTAAAGCCCAACACGCTCGGCAACACCCGCATGTTGTTGCGCTTCTTACCGGACTGGGGAAAATGAGCATCGGCGTTGCGCACGAGACGATACAAGCCCAGCGGGAGCATCGTCTGGCTCGGGCTGTAGAGAGGAACCAGCTATGTGGACCGATCTCGCCGCGCTGACTCCGCCGCTGGTAGTTTGCGTCGCCTTCCTCATCGGCGTGGCGATGTTGCTGCGCCGGGAGATGTCCCCGAAGCGCCGTGCCGAGCGGAACGCCCGCCGCCGATCACATGACCAGAGGTCTTGAAATATACGGGAACGGCGGGTTTATCCCCACCTGCAGAACTGCGCGAACTGGGCGAACGGCTTGGCCGCCAGAACGCAGTAACCGGGTAGTTCATGATCTGCCGTAAGCAACCGGTGCTAACGCCCTCCTTGGGCGTCGATTACGGAGAGTAACTGCACTCGAGATGCCGTCCGATGGCGGCCGCACAACGGAAACAACTGCGACGTAGTTGCGAATTGTCAACACCAAGAGATTGGGTATACATTTAGCATCTGAAATATGTTGCTCCGTCAGAAGGGCAGTTTCCATGGCACAGAAGGTGCAGGTGCTTCTCGTCGACGATCTCGATGGGAGCGAGGCCACCGAGACCGTCGCGTTTGGACTCGATGGCGCCTCGTATGAGATCGACCTGAGTTCCGGCAACGCGGGCAAGCTCCGCAAAGAGCTCGCCCACTATGTGGAGCACGCGCGCAAAGCGAGCGCTCCGGCAAGGCGCCGCAGGGCGCGCACTGGTCCCGGCCGTGAGCGCAGCGCCCAAATCAGGCAGTGGGCGAAGCAGCGCGGTTACAAGGTCAATGAGCGCGGGCGCATTCCCGCCAACATCGTCGCGGAGTACGAAGCCGCGCACTAGTGCGCACGGACCGGAGTTCGCTGGTTTAGCGCGCTTCCGGGTTCATCGCCTTTGCCGGGGGGCCAGGGGAGTCGCCCCCCGTGAGCCGCCCTTTACGCGGCCAGGGGGCGCCCTCCGGGGGCAGCCTCCGCGCGGGCAGCACAGTGGTGAGTGACTCCCAGAGCAGCGGTGCCTGCGCGGTCGACTTCGACTCCTTGGACCGTTGAAGCTCTCTTGTGACGGCGGCGAGTCTGGTAGATCGCACCGTTGGCCCGGAGGGACGGACTGACCATCCGGGGGCCAGCGGTGCGTTTGCATGTCCGGGGACGGCAGCGCGCTGGCCCGGGGGGTCGGCCGGAGGGGTCGGCCGGAGGGGTCGGCCGGAGGGGTCGGCCGGAGGGGTCGGGGAGCCCCGGAGGGTCCGGGGAGATCGCTTCGGAAGGATGGTCGCCAGCGGGCGGCCGTCGCGGGCCGGGACCGAGCGTCCCGCCCGACCGGACGGACCGTCGGCCCGCACGGGGCGGCCAGGGACCGCACGGGCGGCCAGGGGCATCCAGAACGGCCGTTCGCTTGCGGCGTACCAGGCCAGTCCTGGGAACACGGGTCTCGTCTACGGGGTTGGATCAAGGTGAACGCCTCGTGTTCAGGGAACGTCTTGTTGTATGAGGCGCATACTCGTATTAAGCGTAGCCGTGGGCACGCGGCTACTATGCGGATTAGGCAAGGTATGGCACGACCCATCACGCCCCCCGTGCTGTGAGGAGAGCGACGACATGTTCGAGAGGTTTACCGACAGAGCGCGGCGGGTTGTTGTCCTGGCGCAAGAAGAAGCCAGGATGCTCAATCACAACTACATCGGCACCGAGCACATCCTGCTCGGCCTCATCCATGAGGGCGAAGGTGTAGCGGCCAAGGCGCTCGAGTCGCTGGGGATCAGCCTGGACGCCGTGCGGCAGCAGGTCGAGGAGATCATCGGCCAGGGCCAGCAGGCGCCGTCCGGGCACATCCCGTTCACGCCGCGGGCCAAGAAGGTGCTCGAGCTTTCGCTGCGTGAGGCGCTGCAGCTCGGCCACAACTACATCGGCACCGAGCACATCCTGCTCGGCCTCATCCGTGAGGGTGACGGCGTGGCCGCGCAGGTACTCGTGAAGCTGGGCGCCGACCTGAACCGGGTGCGTCAGCAGGTCATCCAGCTGCTGCATGGGTACCAGGGCAAGGAGCCCGCCTCGGCTGGGACCACGGCGGAGTCCGCGCCGTCGACGTCGCTGGTCCTCGACCAGTTCGGCCGGAACCTGACTCAGGGCGCGCGCGAGGGCAAGCTCGACCCGGTCATCGGCCGGGAGAAGGAAATCGAGCGGGTCATGCAGGTGCTGTCCCGCCGGACCAAGAACAACCCGGTGCTCGTGGGCGCGCCTGGCGTGGGCAAGACGGCGGTCGTCGAGGGCCTAGCGCAGAAGATCGTCAAGGGCGAGGTCCCCGAGACCATCAAGGACAAGCAGCTGTACACGCTGGACCTCGGCGCCCTGGTGGCCGGCTCGCGCTACCGCGGCGACTTCGAGGAGCGGCTCAAGAAGGTGCTCAAGGAGATCCGCACCCGCGGCGACATCATCCTGTTCATCGACGAGATCCACACGCTCGTCGGGGCGGGTGCCGCCGAGGGGGCCATCGACGCGGCCTCGATCCTGAAGCCGATGCTGGCCCGCGGTGAGCTGCAGACCATCGGCGCCACCACGCTCGATGAGTACCGCAAGTACCTGGAGAAGGACGCTGCGCTTGAGCGCAGGTTCCAGCCCATTCAGGTGGCGGAGCCGACGATCTCGCACACGATTGAGATCCTCAAGGGGCTGCGCGACCGGTACGAGGCTCACCACCGCGTGTCCATCACGGACGGCGCGCTGGTCGCCTCGGCCCAGCTCGCCGACCGCTACATCAGCGACCGCTTCCTGCCTGACAAGGCCATCGACCTGATCGACGAGGCCGGCTCCCGGATGCGGATCCGGCGCATGACCGCGCCACCGGACCTGCGCGAGTACGACGAGAAGATCGCCCAGGTGCGCCGGGAGAAGGAATCGGCCATCGACTCGCAGGACTTCGAGAAGGCCGCGGCGCTGCGGGACACCGAGAAGCAGCTGCTGGGTAAGAAGGCCGCCCGGGAGAAGGAGTGGAAGGCCGGCGACATGGACGTCGTGGCCGAGGTGAACGAGGAACTCATCGCTGAGGTCCTGGCCACCGCCACCGGCATTCCCGTGTTCAAGCTGACCGAAGAGGAGTCGCAGCGCCTGCTCCGGATGGAGGACGAGCTGCACCGCCGCGTGATCGGCCAGAACGACGCCATCAAGGCGCTGTCCCAGGCGATCAGGCGGACCCGGGCGGGCCTGAAGGACCCGAAGCGTCCCGGTGGGTCGTTCATCTTCGCAGGCCCGTCAGGCGTCGGCAAGACGGAGCTGTCCAAGACGCTGGCCGAGTTCCTGTTCGGCGACGAGGACTCGCTGATCCAGCTCGACATGAGCGAGTACATGGAGAAGCACACGGTGTCCCGGCTGTTCGGGTCCCCGCCCGGCTATGTCGGCTACGAGGAAGGCGGCCAGCTCACCGAGAAGGTCCGCAGGCGTCCGTTCTCTGTCGTCCTGTTCGACGAGATCGAGAAGGCGCACCCGGACATCTTCAACTCGCTGCTGCAGATCCTGGAAGACGGCCGCCTGACCGACGCCCAGGGCCGGATGGTCGACTTCAAGAACACGGTCATCATCATGACGACCAACCTGGGCACCCGCGATATCTCCAAGGGCGTGTCCGTGGGCTTCGCCCGGCAGGGTGACTCCAAGGGTTCCTACGACCGGATGAAGTCCCGGGTGCAGGAGGAGCTGAAGCAGCACTTCCGGCCGGAGTTCCTGAACCGCGTGGACGACATCATCGTCTTCCACCAGCTCCTCCGGGAGGAGATCTTCAGCATCGTCGACCTGATGATCGCCAAGGTGGACGAGCGCCTGAAGGACCGCGACATGGCCATCGAACTGCGGCCTGCGGCCAAGGACCTGCTATCCGAGCGCGGATACGACCCGGTGCTCGGGGCCCGGCCGCTGCGTCGCACGATTCAGCGGGAGATCGAGGACAGCCTGTCCGAGAAGATCCTGTTCGGCGAGCTCAGGCCAGGGCAGATCGTCATCGTGGACGTCGAGGGTAGCGGGGAGACCGCCCAGTTCACCTTCAACGGCGTCCCGAAGCCCGACGCGGTGGACGACGTGCCCGCGCCGGAGCTGGCGAGCGAGCCGGTCGCCAGCAAGGGCGGCGCGGTCGGCAGCTCGACGGGCAGCTCGGGCATCCAGGACGGCGGCGGCACCGCTTCCGCCATGGGCTAACGCGCGGCCGCGGGATCGTTCCCGCCGTCGGCTAACGCGCTGAAACCCGGGTTTCACGGCGATCCAACGCCGTGAAACCCGGGTTTCATGCTATCCGGGTCAGCTCGCTGCCGGGCATCGCCCGCGGCCGGGCATCGCCCCGGTGCCGGCTGGCGCCCCGGTGTCGCCCGCCGCCTCGGTGCCGGCTGGCGCCTCGGTGTCGCCCGCCGCCCCGGTGCCGGCTGCCGTCTCGGTGCCGGGCAGGGCGAAGCGGCCGTCAGGTAGGGGGTCGACCAGGCCGTCGGCGATGAGGCCGTCCAGGGCTCGCGCCAGCTGGGCCTGGCCGGGCCAGACCGCATCGAAGTCGGTTCGGCTTACCGGCGCGCCGGAATCGCGCAGCACGGCGAGCAGGTGGCCGCGGCATTTCCGGTCCGTGCCGTCGTAACGCTGGGTCCGGCGCCCGGCCGCCTCCCCGGGGTCCTTGGGTCGGCCCGCGGCCATCCAGGCGCAATCGCGGACCACCGGGCAGGTGCCGCAGCGCGGGCTGGCGGCCGTACACACCAGCGCGCCCAGTTCCATCACCGCGACGGACCAGCGGGCCGCGACTGCGGGCTCGGCGGGCAGCAGCGATTCGGCCAGCTGCCGCTCCGCCACCGACGGCGCGGCGGCGGGCCCGGGCTGGCCGGCGACGAGCCTGGCCAGCACGCGCCGCACGTTGGTGTCGAGCACGGCGTGCCGCTGGCCGAAGGCGAAGCTGGCCACGGCGGCGGCGGTATAGCTGCCGATGCCCGGCAGCGCGAGCAGGGCGTCCCGGTCCGCGGGCACCTTCCCGCCGTACTGCGCGGTCAAGATGGTCGCCGTCTCGTGCAGTCGCAGCGCGCGCCGGGGGTAGCCGAGCCTGCCCCACTGCCTGATCGCCTCGCCCGCAGGCTCGGCCGCGAGCGCGGCCGGGGTGGGCCACCTGGCGATCCACCTGAGGTATTCGGGCAGCACCCGGGCGACCGGTGTCTGCTGCAGCATGATCTCACTGACCAGCACCGACCAGGGCGTCGCGCCGGGAGCGCGCCAGGGCAGGTCCCGCGCGTTGCGCGCATACCAGGCCAGCACCGGCTCGGCGTAGGGCGTCGACATGATGTGCCTATCGTGGCATGGCTCCGGCTGGTCCGGCCCCCGGTGGCGGGCGAACCTAACGGGTCTGGCGCCGGCCGGCGGGTCTTCACGTCTGTATGCGTGACATTTTGCATACTCTCCGTATGGATCGGAATGATTATCGTGACGACAACGACACGGACCAGCCCGATGCCTACTGGCGCCGAAGGGCGATCACCCTTGTCGCGGGCCTAACCCTGCTCGGCCTGCTCGCCTGGGCCTTCTCCGGCGGCGGGAAGCCGGCCAGCACGGCGCCGAAGAGCGCCCAGGCGACTGGCATCGTGCCCGCCGCCGCCTACAGCGGCGCCCCGACGTCGCCGTCGCCCGCAGTTGGCCGGTCCGGGACCACTCCGGTCGGCACGGCGGCCAGCCTGCCCGTCCCCTCGGTCATGTCATCGGGCCCCGGCCAGCCCGGGAACGGCAAGACCGCGGGCGGCAGGTCCGCAGCCCACTCCCCGGCGTCCAGCCAGGCCGCCGGGGCTGGCGCAGGCGGCGGGGTACCGGCTCGGCGGCCGGGGGCGTCGAGCCGGGAGGGGGCTGCTCACCGGGAGCGGTGGTGCTCAGCCTGTTCAGCAGCCGGTCCGACTATTACGCGGGGCAGTATCCTTGTTTCGACGTCTACGCTGACCGCAGGCGCCTCGTGCGCTGACCGCAGGAGCGCCGGACGGCCGCGGCTGGCCGTTAAAGATCGGTCCCCAGAACGGCGGAGAGCGCCTGGCGGATGTCCTCCACCTCGTGCACCTGCATGAGGTGGGAAAGGCCGTCGGCGCGCTCCAGGGGCGCTCCTGAGGCCGCCGGGACGATGACACGGCGGAAGCCCATCCGCTCGGCCTCGGCCAGTCGGCGCGGCAGGCCGGCCACCCGGCGGACCTCGCCGGCCAAGCCGACCTCGCCGATGGCCACGACGCCATGTGGCACGCTCAGGTTCGCCGCCGAACTGGCCAGGGCGACCGCGACGGCCAGGTCCACCGAAGGCTCGGTCAACCGGACCCCGCCGACGGTGGCCGCATACACGTCCTGCCTGCCTAGCTTGAGCCCGGCCCGGCGCTGCAGGACCGCGAGCACCATACCCACCCGGGAGGCGTCGAGCCCCGACGTGGTGCGGCGCGGTACCTCGAGTACGGAGGCGCCGACCAGGGCCTGCACCTCAGCAGGCAGCGGCCTGCGCCCCTCGAGGGTGACCGTCACGCAGGTGCCGGGCACCGGCTCGCGGTGCTGGGACACGAAGAGCCCGCTCGGGTCGGGCAGGCCGATGAGGCCGTACTCGCCCAGATCGAAGCAGCCGACCTCGTCGGTCGGCCCGTATCTGTTCTTAACCGCCCGCACCATGCGCAACTGCGAATGCCGGTCGCCGTCGAAATGCAGCACGACGTCGACGAGGTGTTCAAGCGCCCGGGGGCCGGCCACCGAGCCGTCCTTGGTTACATGCCCGACCAGGATGGTCGTCAGCGACCGTTCCTTGGCCACCGCGGTCAGCGCCGCCGCCACCTCCCGGACCTGGGTCACCCCGCCGGGCACCCCCTCTACGCCGGCGGCGGCGATGGTCTGGACCGAGTCGATGATCAACAGCCGGGGCTGCACGTCATCGACGTGCCCGAGCACGACGTCGAGGTCGGTCTCCGCGGCCAGGAAAAGCTGGTCGCTGATCGCGCCGATCCGGTCCGCACGCAACCGCACCTGGGCCGCGGACTCTTCCCCGGTCACGTAGAGTACCGGACCCGACTCCGCGACCAGCGCGCCCGTCTCGAGCAGCAGCGTCGACTTGCCTACCCCGGGCTCGCCCGCCAGCAGCAGGACCGCGCCGGGCACCAGGCCACCGCCGAGCACCCGGTCAAGCTCTTCCATACCGGTGGGCCGCGCGGCGGCGTCGGTCGCGTCGACCTTGCCGATCGGCACTGCGGCGGTGCTGGGCGGCCCCGTCCAGGCCAGCCCCGGATTGGCCAGTCCGGCGCCACGGTGGGAAACCGCCCGGATCCCCGCTCTGGCCAGCCGGGGCACCCCGGCCTCCTGGACCGTGCCCCACGCCTGGCATTCTCCGCATCGCCCGGTCCACTTGGCGGACTGCCAGCCGCACTCGGTACAGCGGAAGCCGGACGTCCCGGCCGGTGACTTAGCCATGGCCCGCACCTTAGCGGCCACCTCTGACAATCTCAGTAAGCTGGAACCGAACCTACGGAGGGAGTCGGCGTGAGCGGCGAGGCGAAGGTACCCGGTCCGCCGGTCGCCCTGTCCACCTCGTCCGTCTACCCGGAACGCACGCCCGATGCCTTCGAGATGGCCGCGCGGCTCGGCTACGACGGGGTCGAGGTGATGGTGTACACCGATCCAGTCAGCCAGGACGCCGACGTGCTGCAAAGGCTCAGCGACTACCACCAGGTCCCCATCTTGTCTGTGCACGCGCCGAGCCTGCTGCTCACCCAGCGGGTGTGGGGCCGCGAGCCGTGGGAGAAGCTGCGGCGGGCCAGGGAACTCGCCGAGCGCGTCGGCGCCCGCGTGGTTGTCTTGCACCCGCCGTTCCGCTGGCAGCGCGAATACGTGCGCGGGTTCGAGAAGGGCCTGGCCGCGATGGCCGAGGAAACCGACGTCATCTTCGCGGTCGAGAACATGTACCCGCTGCGGGCTGGCGGCAGCGAAGTGGTGCCTTACGCTCCGCACTGGGACCCGACGGCGCTCGACATCCCGCACATCACGCTGGACCTCTCGCACACCGCGGCCTCGGGTTCCGACGCCCTGGTCATGGCGGCCGAACTGGACGGTCGGCTCGCTCACGTGCACCTGGCCGACGGCACCGGAAATCCCGTCGGGCCTGTGCCGGACGAGCACCTGGTCCCCGGCCGCGGGGGCCAGCCCTGCGCCGGGCTCCTCGGGCAGCTCACCTCGACCGGGTACCGCGGCGCAGTGGTGGTCGAGGTGAAGACCAACCGGGCGCCGACGAGGGAGGACCGGGTCGCGGACCTGGCCGAGTCGCTGGCCTTCGCCCGCAAGCACCTGGCCGCGGGCCCGGCTAGCTGAGGGTAGTGTCCCTTCCATGGCAGGCAGCCCTACCACCCTGATCACGGTGGCGCCGACCGGTGCCGAAGCCGACAAATCCGCGGTGCCCGCCCTCCCGGTCACCCTGAACGAGCTGGTCGTCACGGCCAAGGAATGCGAGGCCGCCGGGGCAGCGGTCATCCACGTCCACATCAGGGACGACGCGGCCCGGCCGACGCTGGACGGCAGCAGGCTCGCCGACACGGTGGCGGCACTGCGAGCAGGTACCGACCTCATCGTCCAGCTTTCCACTGGCGGCGCGGTCACCGACAGCTTCGCCAGTCGGCTGGCTGTCCTGGACGCTGCGCCGGACGCCTGCTCGCTGACCTGCGGCACGGTCAACTTCGGCGACGACGTGTTCGCCAACCCCTGGCCGTTCGTCAAGGACCTGTACCAGCTGACCCAGGAGCGCCAGGTGGTCCCGGAGTTCGAGCTGTTCGACCTCGGGCAGGTGGCGGCGCTGCACCGGCTGCTCGCCGAGTTCGGCCCGCCGGCCGGCGGGCACGTGCACTGCGACCTGGTAATGGGCGTGCCCGGCGGCATGCCAGGCGACGTGGCCACGCTGGCCGCCGCCGTGGCGGCGCTGCCGGAGGGCGCGACCTGGTCGGCCACTGGAATCGGCCGGACCGCACTGCCGGTGATGTTCGGGGCGCTCGGGGCCGGCGGCCACCTGCGGGTCGGCATGGAGGACACGCTGACCTTCGCCCGCGGCCGTCCCGTCGCCCGCAACGCCGAACTGGTGGAGCGAGCCGCCGAGCTGGCTACGATCGCGCAGCGGCCGCCAATGCGCCCCGCCGAGGCCCGCACCTTCCTAGGCATCCCCGCCCGCCGCGCCTAACCGATGCCCGCCCGCCGCGCCTAACCGCATCCCGCCCGCCGCGCCTGACCGATGCCCGTCATTCAATGAACGTGGCGCTCTACCCCAAAGAATCATTAGAACGCCGCGTTCATTGAATCCGGCCGCGAGGGATATACGAGGAATGTCCGGATTGGGGGGGTTGGCGGCGGGCGCTTGCTGGCCGTTTGCAGTTGCAAGCATGCGATGGCAGACTGAAGGTATGCGTAACGTGACAGTTAACTCGATCGGCGAGTACATCCGCGAGCAGCGGGAGCAGGCGAAGATCTCGATGCGCCAGCTGGCTCAGTCCGCCGGGGTGTCCAACCCCTACCTGAGCCAGATCGAGCGCGGCCTGCGTAAGCCGAGCGCGGACATCTTGCAGCAGATCGCCAAGGGCCTGCGCATCTCCGCGGAAGCGCTCTACGTCCAGGCCGGGATCCTCGAGGACAGGCCCGCGGACTCGGGCGTCCGGTCCGCCCTGCTGGCCGACCCGCAGCTCTCCGAACGGCAGAAGCAAGTGCTCATGGAGATCTACGAGTCGTTCCGCCGGGAGAACGTGGCCGCCGCCGAGGACACCCAGGCCGCCGCGGACGCGGACACCGTGACCGGCCCGGCCGAACTGGCCGTCGGGGCGCCGGGCGCCGAGGCTGACGCGCTGGAAGCCGCCGCCATGGAAATGGAAGCCGAGGCGGCCATGAAGGCCGAGGCGGCCATGAAGGCCGAGGCGGCCATGCAGGCCGAGGCGGCCATGAAAGCCGAGGCGGCCATGAAAGCCGAGGCGGCCATGGAAGCAGAAGCGGAAGCTGCGCGGGCGACAGATCCGCAGACCGTAACCCCGATCAGACCCAAGACCGTAACCCCGATCAGACCCAACAGTGCCTCCGATTAGGTAGCGTGATCTCCGTGTTCGGTGCGTATACCCCGCTTAGGTACTTTTTCCTGGCTCTCGGCCTGGTGGCGTTCATCGTCGAGGCGTGGGCCTTCATCGACGCCGTCACCAGGCCAAAGCAGGCCTTCGTGGCCACCGGCAAGCAGACCAAGCCGCTGTGGCTGATCATCCTCGGGGTCGCCACCGCGGTCGGACTGGCCGGGGCGGTCTACGGCGTGGGCCCGACCTCGATCCTGCCGGTCGCGGCGTTCGTCGCGGCCGCTATCTACCTCGCCGACGTCCGTCCCAAGGTGAAGGCCTTCCCCAAAAACGGAGGCAGCAGCTCGGGTCCCTACGGCCCCTGGTAACCGCAGGCGGGCCGCCGCGCCCAGCTGAGGGCCGCCGCGCCCCAGCTGACGCGCTCAGACGATGAGCAGCGTGATCGGCGCCGCGACCAGCAGGGCGGACGCCAGGCAGATGGCCAGGACCACGGCGGTAGGCAGCGGGCGCACCGGCTGGAGCAGCCGGGTGACCCGGGCGGCCACGTCGCCTTCCCCGGCGGCCAGGGCGCCCGCGGGCGCCGGACAGGCACCGGCCGTGCCGAAACGCACCAGGGCGGAGACGAGTGCGCGCGTCGGCCGGCCCCGCAGCGCGCGGTCGTCGGCGAGCATCTCGACGAGCAGCGCCACCGCGCGGAAGGCGTCGGTGCAGGTGGCGGACTTGGGGAAGGCGCGCCGCAGGGCGGTGAACGGCAGCAGCACGAGGTCGTGGCGCTCGCGCAGATGGGCCCGCTCGTGCGCGAGCACGGCCGCTAGCTCGGCGCGGCCGAGCAACTCCAGGGTGCCGACGCTGACCACGATCTGCGACCGCAGCCCAGGCAGGCAGTACGCGGCCGCGCTCGGGTAGTCGACGACCAGCGCGCCCGGCACCTTCGGGTCACCATGGGCGAGCAGCGTCAGCAGGGCCCGCTGCCGCCGCTTGGCGTGCAACGCCGCGACCGACGCGGCCACCAGCACCCAGCACAGCGACGCGAGCAAGACCAGCCCGGCGGCCAGGCAGGTCAGCCGGACGGCGAACATGACCGTCGGCATGCCGCCTTGGGCGCCGAGCATGCCGGTCACCCGGAAGACATCGCCCGCACGGAGCAGGGCGCCCGCCCGCAACACGGAGCGAACCACTCCGATGTCGCTGGCCGGCATGGCCAGGCCGATAAGCGTGCCGACGGCAGCCAAGCCCGAGGCCAGACCCAGGGCCTGCCACAGCAGGATGGCCGCGGCCGGCGATCGCCGCGGCCAGCTAGCCTGCAGCAGTGCCGAAGCGCCGAACGCGCTCCCGATGGCAACTACGGCGAGAAGCGCCGCGTCCTCAAGTCCCGTCATCTCCCTCGCCGCTACCTTCGATCACTTCCAGGGCGTCGCGCAGTACTTCAGCCTCGACGCCAGATACGGACTGTGCGAACCGGGTCAATGCCGCCGTCCGGTCACCGGTTTGATCCAGTGCGGTCAGCATGAGCTCGGTCACGTAGGTCTCGCGGGTAGCGGCGGGGCAGTAACGCCAGGCGCGCCCATCGCGCTCCCGCCTGGCGAAGCCCTTTTTCGCGAGCCTGTCGAGCACCGTCATAACGGTGGTGTGAGCTAGATTACGCTCGGTCAGCCTAGCACTGACCTCGCGCACGGTGAGAGATGTAGCTGTTTCCCAGAGCACTTCCATGATCGCGCGCTCAAGATCACCCAACCGGTTCACGGTCGTCAATGTACCCGCAATATGGCCAATGTAATAGGAAGAGCCGCGTGGGATTGCGCTTGTAACAGGAAGGGCCGCGTGGGATTGCGCTCGTGCTAGTGCCGTAACCGGCGACGTAGCCCTGTCCCGCGAGCCGCGATGAGTTCTGCGGCGTCCGGCGGTCGTACTGTCGAACCCGTTACCGAGGAGGACTTCTGATGCGCAGCGTGACCTATTCGATGGGCGTCTCACTGGACGGCTATATCGTCGGGCCGGACGGCGGCTTCGGCTGGACGGCGCCCGACGAGGAGGTCTTCCGCTTCGTCACCGACGAGATACGACAGGTCGGCGTCCACCTGCTGGGACGAGGGCTGTACGAGACGATGCTGTACTGGGAGACCGCCGACCAGGATCCATCGCTCGACGACTCAATGCTCGAGTGGGCCGCGCTCTGGAAGCCGCTCCCGAAGGTGGTGTTCTCCACCACGCTGCCGGCGGTGCAGGGCCATGCCCGCCTGGCCTCCGGCGGCCTGGCGGAGGAGATCGAGCGGTTGCGAGCCGAGCCGGCGGAGGGCGACATCGCGATCGGCGGCGCGGCTCTCGCCGCCGAGGCGGCCGCGCTGGGCCTGATCGACGAGTACCGGGCCAGGGTCTACCCGGTGCTGGTTGGCGGTGGCATTCCGTTCTTTCCCCAGCGCGAGCGCCGGGTGGATCTCGAACTCGCCGGGACCCGCACCTTCAGCTCGAGAGTCGTCTACCTCCGCTACCGCGTGGCGCGCTAGCCGGCTTGTCCGCCGCGCCCTGGCACGAACGGGCCAGCCAGTGGCTTGACCTCAATCACCCAGCCCAGTTCTCGCAGCGAGCGCTCGTTGCCGGTTACGGCTCTAGCCCTCGGGGTCGGCGAAGCGGGCAAATGCGCGCAGGTTGGCCAGGCTCTCGCCGCGCTTGACCCGCCAGGCCCACTCCCGGCGGATCGCCGAGCCGAAGCCCAGCTCGAGCGCCGTGTCGAAGTTCTCGTCGGAGTAGCTGAGCACGCAGCCGAGCAGCCGGTCGATGTCCGCGGTGGAGACCGCGGACAGCGGCAGCCGCCCCGTCAGGTACACGTCGCCCACCGGGTCCAGGGTGAAGTGAACCCCGTACATGCGGCCGTTGCGCTCGAGCAGGAAGCGGTAGAACGCCTCGTGGTTCTCGTCGGGCTGGCGGCAGAAGAACGCCTCCACGCCCAGGCTGTGCTCGCCGACGACCAGCCAGGCCATGGTGGCCAGCTTGTGCTGGCCCTCGAGCTTGACCAGGTAGGCACCGGACCGCGGGTTCTCATAGGGCAGGCCAAGCTCGGCCAGAGCCGCCCCGACGGCGCTGGCCGCCACATCAGGTGAGCCGTTCATGCGCGCACGGTGGCGGCCTCGCCCATGGATTCCATGGCACCGGTATACACGTCGATCAGCCGGTCCGCGGTGGCGGGCCAGCCGAACCCGGATGCGTGCGCCAGCGCGCCGCGGGACAGTTCCGCGAGCCGTCCAGGCGAAGTGACCAGCTCGGAAAGTATCCGCGCCCACACGACCGGATCGTGCCCGTCCACCAGGATGCCGGAGAAGCCGTCCTTGACTGCCGTGCGCAGCCCGCCGACGGCGGCGGCGACCACCGGCGTCCCGCAGGCCTGAGCCTCCAGCGCCACCAGGCCGAACGACTCCGAGTGCGACGGCACCAGCACCACCGTGGCGGCCCGGTACCAGTCGGCCAGCTCGCGCTGCGGGCACGGCGGCTCGAGCCGGACGCAATCCGAGATGCCGAGCGTCTCCACGAGGCCGTCCAGGCGGCCGGGGGCGCCGACCTCGGATCCGCTCGGCCCGCCGACGAAGACCACCACCAGCCGGGACGCGAGCCCGGGAGACAAGCGCAGCAGCTCGGCCGCGGCGCGCAGCACGACGTCGGGGCCTTTCAGCGGCTGGATCCGGCCGGCGAAGAGCAGCACCACCGCGTCGGCGGGCAGGCCCAGCCGGCGGCGCGCCGCCTCGGCCGGACCGGCCCGGAACAGCGACAGGTCCACGCCCGGGCTGACCGTTTCCACCCGCCAGGGGCTGGCGCCGTACAGCTCGACCAGCTGGCGCGCCTCTTCCGTGGTGTTGGCGACCAGCCGGTCGGCGGCCGCCACGACCTCGCCTTCGCCGCGGATCCTGGCCGCGGGCTCGGCGCAGTCGTCGCTGGCCAGGGCCAGGTTCTTGACCTTACCCAGGGTGTGCATGGACTGGATGAGGGGTACTCCCCAGCGCTCCGCCGCGGCCGCCGCGACCTGGCCGGACAGCCAGTAATGCGCGTGCACCAGGTCGTACCGTCCGGGCGCGTAGTCGGCCTCGGTGCGCAGCACCCCGAAGGTGAACGGGCAGATCTGGCCGGGCAGGTCGTTCTTGTCGAGCTCCTCGAACGGACCGGCCACCACGTTGTGGACCAGCACGCCCGGCATCAGCTCCACCGCGGCGGGCGTGTCACGGCAGACCGCCCGGGTGAAGATCTCCACCTCGATGCCGCGGCTGGCCAGCTGCTTGGCTACCTCGACCACATAGACGTTGAGCCCACCCGCGTCGCCGGTGCCCGGCTGGTCGAGCGGGGAGGTGTGCAGGCTGATGGTCGCGATCCGCCGGGGGGTGACCCGTCGGCGGGCGCGGTTCAGCCGTTCGTGCACGTTCTAAGCAACCTCGTCAAGCCGCCGCCTGTTCCCAGGCTAGGCTTGACGACTATGAGGACGCTGGTGCTGCTTCGTCACGGCGAGAGCGAATGGAACTCAAAGGGCCTGTTCACCGGGTGGGTGGACGTGGGGCTTTCGGCGACCGGGGCGCAGGAGGCCGCGAACGGGGGCAAGCTGCTCGCCCAGTCCGGCCTGCGCCCGGAGGTGGTGCACACCTCGGTGCTGACCCGCGCCATCCAGACCGCCAACATCGCGCTGGAGGAAGCGGGCCTGCTCTGGCTGCCGGTGCGCCGGTCCTGGCGGCTGAACGAGCGTCACTACGGCGCGCTGCAGGGCAAGGACAAGGCCAGGACCAGGCAGGAGTTCGGCGACGAGCAGTTCATGCTGTGGCGCCGTTCCTACGACGTGCCGCCGCCGCCGATCGCCGACGACGACCAGTTCTCCCAGGCCGGCGACGTCAGGTACGCCGCCCTGCCGCCGGAGGCCAGGCCGCGGACCGAGTGCCTGAAGGACGTCATGGCGCGGATGCTGCCGTACTGGTACGACGCCGTGGCGCCGGACTTCGGCCACGACGGGACGGTCCTGATCGTGGCGCACGGCAACTCGCTGCGCGCCCTGGTCAAGCACCTGGACGGGATCAGCGACGCCGCCATCGCGGAGCTGAACATCCCGACCGGGATCCCGCTCGTCTACTCACTCGACGACGCGTTCCGGCCGGTCACCCCGGGCGGCACCTACCTGGACCCGGATGCCGCCGCGGAAGCGACCGAAGCGGTCAAGAACCAGGGCCGCTAGAAGCTAGGCGGTGAATCCAGCATTAACGGATGTTTACCGTCAGGTGAACAACCTTCGAATATCGCCCGGGTGAGTCGCATCGCGCTGTTCGATGCCTGACCCGACCGCATACCATGAGGCATGTGAGTCTTCACTGGTCACCGCGTTGGCTTGCGCCGATTACGGAGATTCCGTGGCGATAAGGAGCAGGGCCGCAGGCTCCGGCGCCACCGCGCGCCAGGCACGGGGCTCCCGGGTGCGGGCGGCCCAGCAGCCTGCCAGGCTGCCGCCGGGCATTGCCTCCGTCCTTTCCGTGCTCTCCTCCTCGGCCGTGGTCGTCGACAGCAACGACAGGGTGCTGCGGGCGAGCGCCGCGGCCCGCGCGTTCGGTCTGGTCAAGGGCGATCGCCTGATGGTCAGCGAACTCGCCGCTCTGGCCCGTCAGGTGCGCCGGGACGGCGAGATCAGGGAAGGCGAGTTCGAGGTCCCGGTGCCCAGGTTCGGCGGCCGGACGACGAGCTTCGCGGTCCGGGTGGCGCCGCTCGGCGGCGCCGTCGGCGGCGGCGGCCTCGTGCTCGTGCTGGCCGAGGACCAGACCGAGAGCCGCCGGGTGGACGAGGTCAAGCGGGACTTCGTCGCCAACACTAGCCACGAGCTCAAGACCCCGGTGGGCGCGCTGGCGCTGCTGGCCGAGACGATCGAGGACGCCGCCGACGACGCCGAGGCGGTGCGCCGGTTCGCGGCGAAGATGCGCCAGGAGGCGCAGCGGCTGACCAACCTGGTCCAGGACCTCATTACGCTGTCCCGGATCCAGGCGGTCGAACCCGTTCCCGACCCGCGTCCGGTCGACCTCGACATGGTGGTCGCCGAGGCGCTGGACCGCTGCCGGATGAAGGCGCAGGCCCGCGGCATCGCCCTCACGTCGGTCGGCAGCCGCGGCCTGTCCGTGCTCGGCGATGAGGACCTGCTGATCACCGCGCTGCGCAACCTGCTGGAGAACGCCGTCGCCTACAGCCCCGAGCGGACCCGCGTGGTCATCAGCACCAAGAAGACCGGCGAAGGCACCGCCGAGCTGAGCGTGGCCGACCAGGGCATCGGCATCCCCGAGCGCGACCTGGAGCGGATCTTCGAACGCTTCTACCGGGTCGATCCGGCGCGCTCGCGCGCGACCGGCGGCACCGGCCTCGGGCTGGCCATCGTCAAGCACGTGATGGCGGCCCACAACGGCAGGGTCACGGTGCGCAGCGTCGAGGGCGCCGGGTCCACCTTCACCCTGTTCATCCCGCTGCGGAGCGAGCATGTCAGCACACGGCGCTGCGTGAGGTCCCGGAAGCCGCAGATAACCCAAGAGCACCGGTAGCGCCTAGGAGGAATCCAGTGACACGCGTGCTGGTAGTTGAGGACGAAGACTCGTTCAGCGACGCCATCTCGTACCTGCTGCGGAAGGAGGGGTTCGAGGTCGCGGTCTGCTCGACCGGGCCTGACGCGCTTGACACCTTCGACCGGACCGGCGCCGACCTGGTCCTGCTCGACCTGATGCTGCCGGGCCTGCCGGGCAGCGAGGTGTGCCGGTCGCTGCGGGAGAAGTCCAACGTGCCGGTGATCATGCTGACCGCCAAGGACAGCGAGATCGACAAGGTGGTCGGGCTGGAACTCGGCGCCGACGACTACGTGACCAAGCCGTTCTCTTCCCGCGAGCTCGTCGCCCGGATGCGCGCGGTGCTCAGGCGCCGCGGCGAGCCCGACGAGGTGGCCGAGTCGGCCCTGGAGTCCGGGCCGGTGCGGATGGACGTGGACCGGCACGTGGTCACCGTCCGGGGCGGCACGGTGCAGCTCCCGCTGAAGGAATTCGAGCTGCTCCAGGTGCTGCTGCGCAACGCCGACCGGGTGCTGACCAGGATGCAGCTCATCGACCGGGTCTGGGGCGCCGACTACGTGGGCGACACCAAGACGCTGGACGTGCACATCAAGCGGCTGCGGGCCAAGATCGAGGTCGACCCCGCCCGGCCGCAGCACATCGTGACGGTACGCGGCCTAGGGTACAAATTCGAATCAGCCGCCTGAAGAAATAAGCACTGAGAGGACAAGCACGCCGGTCCGTTCGGGATAAAAGATCTTTTCGACCGAACGGACCAGGTGCGTGCGGACCTGTCCGGCTACGGCGTGGCCGACGGGCTGGCGGATGGGCTGGCCGGCGCCGAGCCTGACGCCGACGCGCTGGCCGACGCCGAGCCGGACGCGTGCGCCTTGGGCTTGACTGACGGCGTGGGCTTGGGGATGGGCGGCGGGGAGTAGGTCGCGTAGTCGTAGGCGTGCGGCTCGACCGGCACGCTGAGCGTGACCGCCCCCGCCTGCTGGAAGATGAGGGTCAGCTGAACCGTCTGCCCGCCGAGGAGCGGATTGGCCAGCCTGGTGAGCACCATCTCGGGCTCGGGGCCGCTCAGGTCGACCAGCGTCTGGGCCGGCAGGTTGACCGGACCGCCGGTCAGCTTCACCGCGGACGCGGTGCCCGGGGCGCTGACCGAAATCAGCCGGTCGCCGTTCTCGGCCTCGATCGAGAGGAAGACTCCCGCCCGGCCGCCGGGCGGCAGCGCGGAGCCGAGCGGGGGTCCGAGCACGAACACGTTGTCGAGCGTGATGCCGTTCTGGGTGATGCTGACCCCGCTCGAGGCCGGGTGGAACTCTAGGGTGGGCGCGTTGAGCCCGGCCTCGCACCCGGCGAGCGCTGGCACCAGCACGGCTATGGCGCCGAGAAGCAGGCGGCGGTTCAAGCGCGTCACCTTAACGGCCTCCTCGATTTAACTCCCGTCGGACGGAGAAAATCGTAGCGGTTATGCCGCCGCGGGTTAACGCGGGACCCCTGCTGAGCGCTAGCCGGCCGAGCGGCCGGACGGGCTCGGCCGGGTCGACGAGGCTGAGGGGCTCGCCGAGTGGCGGGCTCGGCTGGTCCCGGAGGCGCTGGCACCGGAAGCGGTGGTCGCCGGAAGCGGTGGTCCCGGAAGCGCTGGCACCGGAAGCGGTGGTCCCGGAAGGGCTGGCCGTGGACGGGCTGGCCGTGGACGGCCGGGCCGTGGTGCTTGACGGCGGCGCGGTCGAGGCCGCCCTGGTGGTCGGCCGGGGCGTCTGGTCGGCGGGCGCCGTCGTCGGGCTGAACGTCGCCACGGACAGCATCGCGCCTGCTACCAGGCACACGGCCAGGATGCTGGCCAGCAGC
The DNA here is from genome assembly GCA_963769715.1 of uncultured Actinomycetes bacterium. Lineage (GTDB taxonomy): Bacteria > Actinomycetota > Actinomycetes > Streptosporangiales > Streptosporangiaceae > Palsa-504. The sequence goes on along the minus strand of CAVYNE010000015.1, from coordinate 4,234 downwards.
GGCATGACGGTCCCGCGCCCGGCGAAGGGTCCCGCCAGCCGACGCAGCCGGTCCCGGCGTCGTTTCGCACGCAGCTCCCGGCGGTAGGCCAGCACCTCTCGGTCGAGCTCACGTGCGTCATCCGGGATCTGGATGTCGAGCGGAGGCTCGTCCCACCCTGATCCGCCGCCAGGATTCACCGTCACCTCCGGCGCGAATAGGACCCTAGGTATCCAGTATGAGGCCCAACGGAGGGTCCGGGAGGTCATCGCCCCCTGGCCAACATGGCCTCAATCGGTAACATGCACGGCTCCATCGGCTGGCTCAGGTAGACTAGTTATAACGCAGTAAGCCCTCGAGTGGCGGTGCCGATATTGGCACGGCCAGCTGAACGGTGTGGGTACGGACCGGTGACAACCGTACTGACCTGCATATTTACCACCAGGGGCATTTTATCGACACCTCGCGACGTGGTAAGATAGTTCTCAGCGGAAGGGGTACTTGCCACATGTCTTTCAAGGTCGGCGATACCGTCGTCTATCCCCATCACGGGGCTGCTCGCATCGAAGCGGTCGAGACTCGCACCATCAAGGGCGAGGATAGGACCTATCTGGTACTCAAGGTTGACAAGGGCGACCTGACCGTACGCGTTCCCGCGGACAATGCCGAGTTGGTAGGCGTTCGTGATGTCGTAGGCGCCGAGGGGCTTGAGCGCGTGTTCGAGGTGCTCCGCGCGCCGCACACGGAAGAGCCGACTAACTGGTCTCGGCGGTACAAGGCCAACCTGGAGAAGCTCGCTTCCGGTGACGTGAACAAGGTCGCCGAGGTCGTTCGGGACCTGTGGCGGCGGGACAGGGAACGCGGCCTGTCCGCAGGTGAGAAGCGGATGCTCGCCAAGGCGCGGCAGATCCTGGTGAGCGAGCTGGCGCTGGCCGAGAAGACCAACGAGGACAAGGCTGAGGCGCTGCTCGACGAGGTCCTGGCCACCTGAGTCGCTCTGAGCTGTGCCTGATCCGGGTTCCCCGGGTTCCCCGGGTCGGCGTCGGCGTAGACGTACACCCGCTGACCGCCTCGCGTGAGCTTTACCTGGCCGGCCTGTTGTGGCCGGGCGAGGCTGGTCTTGACGGCCATTCGGACGGAGACGTGGCGTGCCACGCTGTCTGCACCGCGTTGCTGTCGGCGGCTGGCCTCGGTGATCTCGGCGAGAACTTCGGCACATCCCGGCCCGAATGGGCGGGCGCGTCGGGGATATCCCTGCTGCGCGAGACGTTCCGGCTGGTCAGCGAGGCGGGATTCGTCATCGGCAACGTCGCGGTACAGGTGATCGGGAACCGGCCGCGGGTCGCTCCGCGTCGCGCCGAGGCGGAGAAGGTGATGAGCGAGGCGCTGTCCGGCGCTTCGGTCAGCGTGTCCGCTACCACGACCGACGGGCTCGGCCTGACCGGCCGGGGCGAGGGCATCGCCGCGATCGCCACCGCCCTGCTCATGCAGCAGAGCTAATGCCGCAGGGCTGATTAGCCAGAGCTGATGCCCGCGGCCAGAGCCGGGTCCTGCCTGGCCGCCATGACTCGCTGTATCCCTTAGCCTTGTCAGCGTGACGTTGCACCTTCATGACACCGCCGCCCGCGCGGTGCGCGAGTTCACGCCGATTACGCCGGGGCAGGCGTCGGTGTACCTGTGCGGCGCCACGGTGCAGGCGCCACCGCACATCGGCCACCTGAGGTCGGCGGTGTGCTTCGACGTCCTGGCCCGCTGGCTGGAGGCCAGCGGATACCGGGTGACCTTCTGCCGTAACGTCACCGACGTCGAGGACAAGATCCTGCGCACCGCCCAGCGCGAGGGCGTCCCGCCCTGGATCGTGGCCGAACGCAACCAGCGCGCGTTTACCTGGGCCTACGACGCGGTCGGCTGCCGGCCGCCGGATATCGAGCCGCGCGCCAGCGGGCACATCCCGGAGATGATCGTCCTGATCCGCCGCCTGATCGAGCGCGGTCACGCCTACCCGGCCGGCGGGGACGTGTACTTCGACGTCCACTCCTACCGGGACTACGGCGCGCTGTCCGGCCAGCGGCTCGACCAGATGCGGCCCGCCGAGGACACCTACGACGTCGGCGCCAAGCGCGACCTGCGCGACTTCACCCTGTGGAAGGGCGCCAAACCGGGCGAGCCGGCCTGGGAAACCCCGTGGGGATCCGGCCGGCCGGGCTGGCACCTGGAATGTTCGGCCATGGCCACCAAGTACCTCGGGCCTACCTTCGACATCCACGGCGGCGGGATGGACCTGATCTTCCCGCACCACGAGAACGAGATCGCCCAGTCCCACGCGGCCGGGGACGGCTTCGCCCGGTACTGGCTGCACAACGGGCTGCTCGGGCTGGCCGGGGAGAAGATGAGCAAGTCGGGCGGCAACTCGCTGCTCGTTACCGACGTGCTGACCAGGGTACGGCCCGCCGAGCTCCGCTACTACCTGGTCCAGGCGCACTACCGGTCGCTGCTTGAGTACTCCGAGGACGCGCTGGAGGAGGCGGCCGCCGCCTACCAGCGGATCGAGCGCTTCGTGATGCGGGCCAGCGAGGTGCTCGAAGGCCTAGGGACGGGCCGCCTCGGGATGGACTCCGCGACGGGCCCGGGGGACGACGAGCCGCTCGGGCTGCCGGTGTCGTTCCGCTCGGCCATGGACGAGGACCTTGGCGTCCCGGCGGCGCTCGCGGTGGTGCACGCCTGCGTCAGAGACGGCAACCAGGCGCTCGCCGCGTCCGACAAGGCAGGCGCCCGCGCCAGCCTGGTCCGGCTCCGGGCCATGCTGGACGTGCTCGGCCTCGACCCGCTCGCGCCGCATTGGTCGGGGTCGGCGGGCGGCCCGGGGGCCGGCGACCGGCTGCGGGACGTGGTCGGGCCGCTGGTGAAGCTGACCTTGCAGCAGCGGGACGCGGCCCGGGCCCGCCGGGACTACGCGACCGCGGACGCGATTAGAGATGGCCTCGAGGAGATCGGCGTCCTCATCGAGGACACTCCCGAAGGCCCGCGATGGGAGCTGAAGCGTTGAGCGGAGCCGGGAGTTCACAGTCTGGTCGTTCGGGTGCTGGTCGTTCTGGTGCCGGTCGTTCTGGTGCCGGGCGAGCCGGGGCCGGCGGGGCCGGGACCGGCCGTCCCGGGTCGGGCCGGACCAAGTCGGGCAAGCCGCGGCCGGGCACGGGCGGCCAGGGGCGGCGCAAGCTCGAGGGCAAGGGACCGACGCCGCCCGCGGCCATGCGGCCGGGCCACCCGGCGCAGCGGCGCGCGGCGTCCGCGTCCGCGCTCGGGCAGGTTCCCGCGCCCGGCGGCAGGATGACGGTCCCGCCTCGTCTTTCACCTCGTCCGGCCCGCCCGCGCGAACGCCGCGATCCGACCCGCCCGCGCGAGCGCCGCGCGGTGCCGGGGACGCGCCCGAGTTCGTCGCCGGGCGCAACTCGGTGGTCGAGTCGCTGCGGGCCGGCGTGCCCTCGATGGCCCTGTACGTCGGCGCCCGGGTGCAGCACGACGAGCGGATCAGCGAGGCCATCAAGCTCGCCGCCGACCGGGGGGTGGCGGTGCTCGAGGCCGGCCCCGCCGAACTCGACCGGCACACCGGCGGCGCGCTGCACCAGGGCCTGGCGCTCCGCGTGCGGCCCTACGACTACGCGCATCCCGACGACCTGCTCGCCCGGGCCGCCGACGCCGGGCAGCTGCCGCTGATCGTCGCCCTGGACAGCGTCACCGACCCGCGCAACCTGGGCGCGGTGGTGCGTTCGGCGGCGGCGTTCGGCGCCCACGGGGTGGTCGTCCCTGGCCGCCGCGGCGCCGGCGTCACGGCGGGCGCGTGGAAGGCGTCCGCGGGCGCGATCGCCCGGGTCCCGGTGGCCCGCGCGGCCAACCTGGCCCGCGCCCTGCAGTCCTACCGGGACGCCGGGGTCTTCGTCGCGGGCCTGGACGCGGCCGGGGACACCGAGCTCCGCGACCTGGAGCTGGCCACCGCCCCGCTGGTCCTGGTCATCGGCTCTGAGGGCCGGGGCCTGTCCCGGATCGTCGCTCAGACCTGCGACGTGCTGGTCCGGATTCCGATCGCAGCCCGGACCGAGTCGCTGAACGCCGGCGTGGCCGCGGGTATCGCGCTGTACGAGGTGGCCATGGTCCGATCTCGGCTACGATAGCGCTGCCTGGCCGGTGTAGCTCAGTTGGCAGAGCAGCCGTCTTGTAAACGGCAGGTCAGCGGTTCGATCCCGCTCACCGGCTCCCA
>CAVYNE010000014.1:0-242661 GCA_963769715.1 uncultured Actinomycetes bacterium | reverse complement strand
GCGCCAGCTCCGGCCCGGGCCCGGCGCGTCCGCACCGCCGCCTTCGCGGGGCTGGCGGTAGCCGCCAGCAGGCCCGTGCCGCCGGCGCTGGCCAGCACCTGGCGGCGCGACATCGATGTACGGGAAGACCGCGAGCTATCTGAGTTCTCCGGCATAACGGAAACGTAACGTCAAACGGTGAACGTCAGATGGCGCCGCGGGATGGCCGGTTCCGCCATCCGATGAACGTTCGCCCCCCCCACCCCCCTGCTCCTAGGGGAACCATCCCCCAAACCCCCTGTAACACTTTCACCCCCCAGACCCGCTGAGGGAGAGCTACAACCTCTCCCTGCTTCTCCCCCCCACACCCCCCCCCGGTCCCTCCTCCCACTCCCCCTACTTTCACCCGCTTCAGATGCGCGTCCAGGCCTCGGTGAGCACGGCGCGCAGGATCGTCTCGATCTCGTCGAAGTGCTCCTGGCCGCAAATCAGCGGCGGGGAGAGCTGGATCACCGGGTCGCCGCGGTCATCGGCGCGGCACACCAGCCCGGCGTCGAACAGGGCCTGCGAGAGGAAGCCGCGCAGCAGCCGCTCCGACTCGTCATCGTCGAACGTCTCGCGGGTCGCCTTATCCTTGACCATCTCGATGCCGTAGAAATAGCCGGCGCCGCGAACGTCGCCGACGATCGGCAGGTCGGAGAGCTTCTCCAGGGTGGCCCGGAAGGCGGCCTCGTTTGTACGGACGTTCCCCAGCAGGTCTTCCTTCTCGAAGATGTCCAGGTTGGCCAGCGCTACTGCGGCGGACACCGGGTGGCCGGCGAACGTGATGCCGTGCAGGAAGGTGGCGGTCCCCGCGGTGAACGGCTCCATCAGCGTGTCGCTGACGAGCATGCCGCCCAGCGGCGAGTATCCGGACGTCAGCCCCTTGGCGAAGGTGATGATGTCGGGCTGGTACCCGTAGCGCTCCGAGCCGAAGTAGTAGCCGAGCCTGCCGAACGCGCAGATCACCTCGTCGGAGACGAGCAGCACGCCGTACCTATCGCAGATCTCCCTGACCCGCTGGAAGTAGCCGGGAGGCGGAGGGAAGCAGCCGCCGGAGTTCTGCACTGGCTCGAGGTAGACGGCGGCGACCGACTTGGGTCCCTCGCGCAGGATCGCCCGCTCGATCTCGTCCGCCGCCCACGTGCCGAACGCGCCCAGGTCGTCGCGCACGAACTCGGGCGCGCGGTAGAAGTTGGTGTTCGGCACCCGGACGCCGCCGGGCGGCAACGGCTCGAACGGGTACTTGATGTCGGCGAGGCCGGTGATCGCGAGCGCCCCCATGGAAGTGCCGTGGTAGGCGAGCTCGCGGCTGATCACCTTGTAGCGCTCCGGCTGGCCGATCAGCTTGAAGTACTGCTTGGCCAGCTTCCACGCCGACTCGACGGCCTCCGAGCCGCTGGTCGTGAAGAAGACCCGGTTCAGGTTCCCGGGGGCCAGCTCGGCCAGCCGGGCGGCCAGCTCAATGGCCTTCGGGTGCGCGTAGGACCACAGCGGGAAGTACGCGAGCTCGGCCGCCTGCCGCGCCCCGGCTTCGGCGATCTCCCGGCGGCCATGGCCGACCTGGCTGACGAACAGGCCGGAAAGCCCGTCCAGATAACGTTTGCCGTGCTGGTCGAACACGTAAGCCCCGGAACCGCGCACGATCACAGGGACGTCGTTCTGCTCGTAGGCGGACATCCGGGTGAAGTGCAGCCAGAGATTACGCTTGGCGGCTTCCTGCGAGTCTTCGAAGGATGTCATCTGGTTCCCCATGAGTACGTTTGCTTGCGGAGTTTGAGGTACACGAATGTCTCCGTGCTGGTCACAGAGGGCACGGCGCGTAGCCGGCCCAGGATCTCGAGCAGGTGATCGTCGTCTTCGCAGACGACCTCGGCCAGCACGTCGAACGAGCCGGCGGTGATGACGACGTAGTCGATTTCTTCCATGTCGGCGAGCTGGCCCGCCACCTTCTCCAGGTCACCGTCGGTCTTGATCGCGATCATGGCCTGCCGCCGGAAGCCCAGCGTCAGCGGATCGGTCACGGCGACGATCTGCATCACGCCGCCGTCCTGGAGGCGCTGCACGCGCTGCCGGACGGCCGCCTCGGACAGCCCTACGGCCTTGCCGATCGCGGCGTAGGAACGCCGCCCGTCCTGCTGCAACTGCTCGATGATTTGCTTAGATACATCATCGGGTACGACACCACCAGGATTCGGGGACGGGAGCGTCCTCTGGCTGCGCACCATTCGGCCGCGTCTCCTCTCCTGAGCTCGTGTCACGTCCGCTACCCAGTCAACTGATTTCGTAGGTATTTGTAAAGATAGCAACTGAATCACTTGTGGAGATAGTCTATCTCTGCGAAGCTCGTCATTGAGAGTCGCATACGATTAGACACTCCGCGGATGGAGGCTCACGATGACGGACGGGACGCCGCGGCCGCCGCTGCAGAACTTCATTAACGGCAAGTTCGTCGATGCCAGCGACGGGCGCACCAGCGACGTAATCGATCCGAGTACCGGTGAGGTCTACGTGCGGGCCCCGGTATCCGGCCGCGCCGACGTCGATGCCGCCATGCAGGCCGCGGCGAACGCCTTCGAGGGGTGGCGGGACAGTACCCCGTCCGAGCGCAGCCTGGCCCTGCTCAGGTTCGCCGACGCGGTGGAGAAGCGCGCCGACGAGATCGTCGCCGCCGAGACCCGCAACACCGGCAAGCCGGTCGCCCTGACGACTTCCGAAGAGATCCCGCCCTCGGTGGACCAGATCAGGTTCTTCGCCGGCGCCGCCCGGGTGCTCGAGGGCCTCAGCGCGGGCGAGTACATGCGGGACCACACTTCGATGATCCGGCGCGAGCCCATCGGCGTCTGCGCCCAGGTGACCCCGTGGAACTACCCGATGATGATGGCGGTGTGGAAGTTCGCGCCCGCCATCGCCGCGGGCAATGCCGTCGTGCTCAAGCCTTCCGATACCACGCCGGTGTCCACGCTGCTGCTGGCCGAGATCGCGGCCGAGTTCCTGCCGCCGGGTGTGTTCAACGTCATCTGCGGTGACCGCGACACGGGCCGCGAGCTCATCTCGCACCCGACGCCGAGCATGGTGTCGATCACCGGCTCGGTGCGGGCGGGCATGGAGGTCGCGCGCACGGCCGCCGACGATCTCAAGCGGGTCCATCTCGAACTCGGCGGCAAGGCGCCGGTGGTGGTCTTCGACGACGCCGACGTCGAGTCCACCGCGGAGGGGATCGCCGGGGCCGGCTACTTCAACGCCGGGCAGGACTGCACCGCGGCGACCCGCGTGCTGGCCGGGCCGGGCATCGCCGCCGACCTGACCGCGGCGCTGGCCGAGCAGGCCAGCAACACCACGACCGGCGGCCTCGACGTCCCGGACGCCTACTTCGGCCCGCTGAACAACCCGAACCAGCTGGCCCGGGTCGAGGGCATGATCGAGCGCCGGCCCGCGCACGCCGAGGTCGTGGCCGGCGGTCACCGGGTGGGGGAGCGCGGCTACCTGTACGCCCCCACCGTCGTGTCCGGGCTGCGCCAGGACGACGAGATGATCCAGGACGAGATCTTCGGTCCGGTCATCACCGTGCAGCGGTTCACCGACGAGGACGAGGCCGTCCGCTGGGCCAACGGCGTCAAGTACGGGCTGGCCTCGAGCGTATGGACGAAGGACCACGGCCGCGCGATGCGGATGGCCAGGCGCCTGGACTTCGGCGCCGTGTGGATCAACACCCACATCCCGATCGTGGCCGAGATGCCGCACGGCGGCTTCAAGCACTCCGGCTACGGTAAGGACCTGTCCATGTACGGCTTCGAGGACTACACCCGCATCAAGCACGTCATGAGCTACATAGGTTCCTGACTTCTCAGCTCTTGTCCGGGCGGCGCCAGATGTCGCGTTCGTGCATGAGCTCGATCTGCTTGTCTATGACCTCGCGGCGGTACTCCTCGTGCTGGTACGGGGCGCGGTCCAGGTAGAGGTTCTTGGGGTAGACGGGCTCTTCGTAGATGAGCTGGTACTGCTCGGTGGTCAGGTCCTTGATCCAGTTGTCCCACTGCGCGCTGGCCCGGAACTTGCGCAGCGCTTCCACGTCGATGGTCCCGGCCACCCACGAGGATCCGGCGCTGTAGTCGTGCCGCCCGACGATCTGGCCGCGATAGTCGATCACGGCGGACCCGCCGCCGAACGTGTCGATCGGGATGTCGGAGTCCGTATGCAGGTAGTACGTGCCGACGTTGCACGCGATCAGGTAGAAGTTGTTGTCCAGCGCCCGGGCCCGGTTCTGCACCTCGAACAGGCCGTTGCCGACGTGCGGGTGCGGGTAAGGGCCCCGGTACACCACCTCGGCACCGTTCATCGCCAGGCCGCGGGCGTTCTCCGGGTACGAGCCCTCGTTGGCCATCAGGAACCCGAGGCGGCCGATCTCGGTGTCGGCCACCGGGTAGAAAGCGTCCAGGTTCCGGCCGTACAGCTCGATCCACTTGTCCCAGACGTTGTGCGGTGTCACCGAGTGCTCGACCGGCAGCAGCGGCACCACCTTGTGGTGCCGCAGGATGATCTCGCCGTCCGGGTTGAGGACGAAGCCGACGTTGAAGAAGCGCCCCGGGAACTCGGGATGACGGGCTTTCGCCTGGCCCATCAGGTACGCCTTCCACTGCCGCGCCAGCGCGCCGAGCGCGTCGGTCTCCGGGCCGGGGATGTCGATCGCGCACTCTCGCGCGAACATCTCGTGATCGAGGTCGAGGACCTCGTCGTTGAAGCCCTGTAGCGCGCCTTCCGGGATCGCGATCAGCCGCACCGGCAGGTCCAGGCTGGACAGCCACGACGCGGCCTTGATCAGGTGCGAGAGGTGCTCGATATTGACGCTGATCTCGTCGCGGTGGCGGATGCCCCGCATCGTGGGCACTAGGCCGATGGCCTGGTAGGGCTCGATCATGAGTGTCCCTTCGGCGCGCTGTTCCCCTCGTTCTACCTGACCGCTCCCTTCCCTGTCTGCATGTTCAGGCCGAGGCCTCGGCCTGCTCCCTGGTGGCCTGACGGCCCACACCTGTTCCGGTGGGGCGGCGATCTCGATCGTGGCGGAAATCTTCGCGGTCATCGCGGTCAGGTCTCCTGGCATGTGTCGGCTCGCAGCGGCGGGTTCCGCGCGCTGGTTCACGGAACCGGGGCCAGCACCACCGCCGTTCGGGCCAACTGGTCTTGAATGAATCTAATGCCGGGAACGGCGAGACGTCACGGTGAAGGCACAGTGACGCTTGTGACCAGTGATTCCAATTTGTGACGTATTGCTTACATGGGGAGTATTTTTCGATCCATTTCCGCATTCACGCCGTTCCTCTGGGTAGGAACAGGCCGATCCAGACCCCTCGGCCCGGTGCCCGGCGGAACCCTGCACCGCCGGGCACCTCCATGTCCGGGGGCCGTTGCCAATCATGCGGGCTCAGATTTATACCGAACGAACCCGGGCAGCAGCCCACATACCAGTGCGACGGCACCCACGCAGGCGGCGGCCCTCGCCCCGTCGTGCCGGCCAGCCTCGCTGGCCGTCAGCCGTCAGTGACGGCCTGCGAAGGCGTCGAGACGGCGCCGCCAATACGCCGCCCGGCGGGCAAGAACTCTGGCTGCGCGTGGCCGCCGGGGAGCAGCCGCGCTACGCTTCCGCATCGTGCTAGCGGGGGAGGTGCCGGTGACGACAGGACCGCAAGACCCGGCCGCGGCGGGCCGCGACAAGCTCAGGGCGGGCCACGCCGACCGCGAGCAGGTAATCGACACGCTGAAGACCGCGTTCGTGCACGGCCGGCTGACCAAGGACGAACTCGACGCGCGGGCGGGCCAGGCGCTCGCCGCGCGGACCCACGCCGACCTGGCCGCGCTCACCGCCGACATCCCGCCCGGCCCGGCCGCGCCCGGGCCGGCGCGCCCGCCCGCCCGGGCCCGCCGCCGGCTGCTGGCCAGGGCGGCCGTCGCGGCGGGCATCTGCCTGATCATCGCGGCCGCCGCCATAGCCGCCATATGGGTCGGCTCCCTCCTCGATCCAGGCGGCCCCAGCGGCCCCGGCCCCTGGTTCGACCTGATGGTTGCCCTGGCGGTCTCCGGCGTATGGGCGGCGATCGGCATCATGGGGTGCGCGGTGTTGACCTCATGAGACCAGAGGTCCTCCCGCAGGCAGCTGCCGCCCCGGCCGGGGCCGGGCGGGGCGGCCCTCGAAGCCGAACAGCGCGGCGGCACCGGCCACGGTCCGGTTCCCCCCGGCCCCCGCACCGACCAGACCCGCGCCGACCTGCGGGCTCACAAGTCACGGCAGCACCGGCAGCACACTCCCATCCGAGCGGGCCGGGCACCCCGTGGCGTGAGGCCAGCGCCAGGCGCCGTATGACGCCAGTGAAACCCAGCACCGGGACCGGCGCCTCCCCGGTTGTCCAGACCGGGCTTGACGTCTTAGCCCGCACCAGATTTCCGCACCACCGCGCACGGAAACAGCCAGCCAGAGAAGGCGCGGAACCCATGCTCCGCAAGGTGGGGCTTGGTGGCCGGGGGTTCCGGCCGGCCGGTTCGTGCAGTCTGCTGGCGGCATGGGTGATAGCAGACTGGAGCCGCTGGTGCTGTCCGAGGCCGAGCGGCGGACGCTGGAGAACTGGGCGAAGCGGCGGAAAACAGCTCAAGGGCTGGCGCTGCGGGCACGGATCGTCCTGGCCTGCGCGGACGGCGAGCCCAATCTCGCCGTCGCCGCGCGGCTGGGCGTCAGCCGCGGCACCGTGACCAGGTGGCGGGAGGTGCCCGAGGGCGCCACGCACTGGTCCAAGCGGGAGCTGGCCCGGCGGGTAGGGATCTCGCCGTCCAGCGTGCACCGACCTATCTGGCGGGCGTTCGGCCTGCAGCCGTGGCGCACGGAGGACTTCAAGATCTCCCCCGACCCGCTGCTGATCGATAAGATCCGCGATGTCGTCGGGCTCTACCTCGCGCCGCCGGCGAACGCGGCGGTCTTCGCGGTAGATGAGAAGCCGCAGATCCAGGCCCTGCAGCGGACCGCGCCGGTGCTGCCGATGATGCCCGGGGTGCCCGAGAGGCGCAGCCATGATTACCTCCGGCACGGCACCATCGACCTGTTCGCCGCGCTGAACACCGCCACCGGCAAGGTGATCGGCCAGCTGTCCGCCCAGCACCGGGCCGTCGACTTCCGCGACTTCCTGGACCAGATCGACCGGCCCGGCCCTTCAAGTGGACCAAGACCGCCGATCAGATCATCGACCGCATCTGCCGCTACTGCTCACGCATCTCCGGACCGGAGGCATCCTAGGTCACGTTGAGCAGCACGATGCCGGCCACGACCAGGACGGTCGCCGCGACGCGAGTCCGGCCGAACGGCTCGCGGAAGACTAGCGTGCCGATGATCGCGCCGAAGATGACGCTGGTCTCGCGGAGCGCAGCGATCGGGGCCAGCGCGCCCCGGGTCTGCGCCCACAGCACCAGGCCGTAAGCGAGCACGCTCAGCGCTCCGGCCGCGAGGCCGGCCAGCAGGATCCGACGCGGTTGCTTCAGCAGGACGTCGCGCCGCCGGACCAGGGCGAACATCGGGACACCGAGGCTCTCGAGCAGCATCAGCCAGCCGATGTAGCCGACCGGGCTGGCTGACAGCCGCACGCCCACGCCGTCGACCGTCGTGTAGGCCGCGATGGTCAGCCCGGTACCGACGGCGGCCAGGAACGCCGCGCGGCCGGGACGGCGGCCCGCCAGAACCAGCACGGCCAGCCCCACGCAGACCACGATCACCCCGCCCACCTGGGCCAGCGCCAGGTGCTCGTGCACGAAGATCGCGGCCAGGATCGTCACCACCAGCGGCGAGGTGCCCCGGGCCAGGGGGTAGACCTGGCCGAACTCGCCCAGCCGGTAGCACTGCATCAGCAGCAGGTTGTAGAAGACGTGAATCGCGACCGACCCCAGCAGGTACGGCCAGCAATCCGCCTTGGGCATGGCGGTGATGATGATGAGCGGGATCGCGATCACGATGCCGCCCGTGCCGATCAGCGCGAAGGCAAGCGTCTGGTCCTTGATGCCGTGCGCGATGGCGTTCCAGGTGGCGTGCGTGACGGCGGCGGCGAGCACCGCGAGGGTGACGCTCAGCGAGAGGGTGGTCGACGGATCCAACGGGGCTCCTCAGGCAGGCTGAAATGGAGCCCTCAGGGCTTCTATCCCGTCAGGTGTTCCCCGGCCCCGGCTGCTTGCTCGCCGGTCCGCCGGGTCGCGGCGTCGCTCGGTCCAGACCCGGCCGCCCTGATTGTCGTTGTTACCTGGCGGACAGCCGACGGAACCCTAGACGCAACCACGTGCTAAACCCGAGTTTAACGCGTCCTGGCGTGACCTGGCCGGCCGGTGATCTCACCGGTCTCGTATTCCAGCTGCGTCCGCAGGAGCAGCGTGACCCAGGTGCGGTAGGGCTTCCAGTTCTTGCTGATCTGGAGTAGCTGCTCGGGCGTGGCCGGCCTGGGCAGCCCGTAGGCGAGCGCGACCGCGCGGGCCAGCCGCGGCTCCTGGCTGGGAACGGCATCGGGATCACTCGCGCCGCGGAGCAGGATCAGCCCGGCCGAGAAGTCGCCGATGCCGGGCAGCTTCTTCAGGTCGGCCAACGCTTCCTCGTGCGGCAGGGCCCGCAGCCGGGCGGCGTCGAGCTGGCCGTCCAGGGCGGCCTGCGCCAGCGACCGGAGCCATTCAGGCTTGCGCCCGGCCAGGCCGGGGAACATGCCGAGCTTGGCCAGCCGCTCAGGTGCCGGGAACGCGCGCACCACCCGGCCGCCGAAGCTGACCGGCTCGCCGAGCTCCTTCGCCATCCGGGCCTTGACCGCCGCGGCCCACCAGGCCCGACGACGGTGCCTCCGGGCTGACGATCTCAGCCGTCACCTTCCCGGTCGCTTCCTGGCGCACCCGCACGCCGACGGTCTCCCAGTTACCCTCCACCGGGAACGCGAGCTCGAGCACGCCATCCGCAGGTCCGCGGTACGCCGCAGGCGTGAACCCCTCGAGGAACTTGATGCTCGCCGCGAGCGAGAACGGCCCCCGCGGGACCAGCGTGAACGTCTCCATACCGGCCATCACACCACGCCCCACCGACATTTCCGCTGGCCCTCGCAGTCGGGCCCGGCGCGCCCGGGGGTCCGCGCCATGATCACGAAGCCTTTTACCCCGCGCGCGGGGGTAAATCCTTCGCGATTACGGTGTGCACCCTGGGAAGCCCGGGTAGCCCGCGTTGCCCGGGGTAGCCCCGCGCCGCATTGACATTCGGCCCGCCCGGGTTTTAGGCTTGAGGCCGGTCATATACGAGATGCGATACATGGTGTCTACTCCACAAGCTGCCGCACCGAACGCCTCCGCGGTGCCCGGTCCGGCGTTCTTGACGGCGGCGGCAGGCGCGCTTCCGTCCCGGACGGTCGCGGTGCTGGAGGCGATCAAGCACGCGATCCTGGCGGGCGAGCTCAGGCCCGGGCAGGCTCTGGTCGAGACCGACCTGGCCGAAGTGCTCGGCGTGTCCAAGACCCCGGTGCGCGAGGCGCTCAAGACCCTGGCCGGCGCGGGCCTGGTGACCATGAACCCGTACAAGGGTGCGGCCGTCTGCGTGGTTGACGGCGAGCAGGCCAGGCACGTGTACGACGCCCGCCTGCTGGTCGAGCCCGAGGCGCTCGCCCGCGCGGTCGCCGGCGGGCACGACTGGCGGCCCGCTCACCAGGCCCTGGCCCGCGCCGACAGCGCCCGCGACCAGGCCGAACGCAGCCTGGCTAACCGCGCCTTCCACCGCGAGCTCTACGCGGGCTGCGGCAACCCGCTGCTGGTCCGGATGCTCGACGACCTGCGCGACCAGACGGCTCTGGTCAGCGTGGCGGCCTGGCGGCACGAACCGGACTGGCTCGCCCACCCGAGCTGGGAGCACGAGGCGGCCGAGCACCGCGCCGTGCTCCAGGCCGCGGAAGACGGCGACGCGCAGCGCGCCGCCATCCTGCTAAGCGGCCACATAACCTCTTTCGTCGCCCGAAATTTCCCGCAACCAGCGCAGGAGAACCACAGATGAGCCTCACCCCGGCCGAAGCGCGGCAACTGCGCCGCGCCCTCGCCACGGCGGTCGTCGTCCCCGTCACGCCGCTGCACGCCGATCAAAGCCCCGACTGGGACACCTACGCCGCGCTGACCGGGCGCCTGATCGACGGCGGGATCACGGTCGTCACCCCGAACGGCAATACCGGGGAGTTCTACGCGCTCAGCCCGGCCGAGGCCCGGCAGGCCGTGGAGACCGCGGCCAAAGTCGTCAGCGAGCGTGACACCGTGGCCGAGTTGCTGGCCGGCGTCGGCCACGACATCGCCACGGCGGTGGAGGCGGCCAGGCACGCTCAGGGCCATGGCGCCCGCATGGTCATGATCCACCAGCCGGTGCACCCTTACGTATCGGCGCAAGGGTGGGTCGACTACCACGTCGCCATCGCCGGCGCCGTCCCCGACCTGGGCGTGGTCCTGTACATCCGGGACGAGCGCCGCACCGGCGCGCATATCGCCGCGCTCGCGGACCGGGCGCCGAACGTCATCGGTGTCAAGTACGGCGTCCGCGACGCTACCAAGTTCGCCGCGGTGGCCAGGGACGCCGGGATCGACCGGTTCACCTGGCTGGCGGGCGCGGCCGAGCTGACCGCCCCGGCGTACTGGGCCGTGGGCGCGCACGCCTTCACCTCAGGCTTGGCCAATGTCAGCCCCGGCCTGGCGCTGTCCATGCTCGGCGCGCTGCGCGCCAACGACTTCGGTGCCGCGATGAAGGTCTGGGAGTCGGTGCGCCGATTCGAGGAACTGCGCGCGGCCGACTCCTCCGCCGACAACGTGAGCGTGGTCAAGGAGGCCCTGGCCCAGCTCGGCCTGTGCCGCGCCGACGTCCGCCCGCCGAGTCGTCCGCTTCCTGCCCACATCAAGGAAGAGATCACCGGGATCCTGGTCTCCTGGGGCATGAAATGACCGACAGGAAGGCCGAAGACCTGCGCAGCTTCCGCTGGTTCGGCGGCGAGCGTACCGCCGGACTGCGGGCGTTCGGTCACCGGTCCAGGATGCGGCAGTTGGGCGTGGAGCCCGAGGAGCATCTGGGCAAGCCGCTCATCGCCATCCTGAACACCTGGTCCGAGCTGAACCCCTGCCACATGCACCTGCGCCAGCGGGCCGAGCAGGTCAAGCGCGGCGTCCTGGAGGCCGGCGGTTTCCCGGTCGAGATGCCAGTGGCCACCCTCAGCGAGACGTTCCAGAAGCCGACCCCGATGATGTACCGGAACCTGCTCGCGATGGAGACCGAGGAGCTGCTGCGCTCTTACCCGGCCGACGGCGCGGTGCTGATGGGCGGCTGCGACAAGACCACGCCCGCGCTGTTGATGGGCGCGGCCAGCGCCAATATCCCGGCCATCTACGTGACCGCGGGCCCGATGCTGCGCGGCAACTTCCGCGGTCAGCCGGTGGGCAGCGGCACCGACGTGTGGAAATTCTGGGACGACGCGCGGGCCGGGCTGGTCGGCGAGTGCGAGCTGGCCGAGCTCGAGTGCGGCATCGCCAGGTCACCGGGCCACTGCATGACGATGGGCACCGCCTCGACGATGACCTCGGCGGCCGAGGCCCTCGGCATGACCCTGCCCGGGATGGCGTCGATCCCCGCGGTCGATTCCGCGCACTACCGGATGGCGGCGGCTAGCGGCCGGCGCATCGTCGGCATGGTCTGGGAGGACCTCACCCCGGATAAGATCCTGACCCGCGAGGCGTTCGAGGACGCGGTGGCCACCGTGCTCGCGCTCGGCGGCTCCACCAACGCGTTCATCCACCTGATCGCGATGGCCGGCCGCGCCGGGATAGAACTCACGCTGGACGAATTCGACGCGATCTCCCGCCGCGTGCCGTGGCTGGCGAACGTCAAGCCCAGCGGGACGTACCTGATGGAGGACTTCTACTACGCCGGCGGCCTGCCGGCCCTGCTTGGCCAGCTGGCCAAGGTTCCCGGGGCGCTGCACCTGGACCGGATAACTGTTACTGGCGGCCCGTTCGGTCAAAATATTACCGAGGTACCCGTCCACAACGAGGACGTGATTCGCACGCCCGATACCGCGCTGGCCGCCGAGGGCGGGGTGGCGGTGCTGCGCGGCAACCTGGCCCCGGACGGCGCGGTCATCAAGCACATCGCGGCCGAACCGCGGCTGGTCAAGCACACCGGACCCGCGGTGGTCTTCGACTCCTACTCTGAGCTGCAGGAACGAATCAACGACCCGGCGCTGAACATCACGCCAGACTCGATCCTGGTGCTGCGCAACGCGGGCCCGAAGGGCGGGCCCGGCATGCCCGAGTACGGCATGCTGCCCATTCCCGACTACCTGCTGGCCCAGGGCGTCCGGGACATGGTGCGGATCTCCGACGCGCGGATGAGCGGCACCAGCTACGGTGCCTGTGTGCTGCACGTGGCACCTGAGGCGTTCATCGGCGGCCCGCTGGCTTTCGTCCAGACCGGGGATCTCATTACCCTCGACGTAGCAGCCCGGCGGCTTTCTCTTGATATTTCCGAACGGGAGTGGGTAACCCGCTCCGAACAATGGCAGCCCCCGCGGCCGAAGTTCGAGCGCGGCTACGGCGCCTTGTACACCGAGCACATCACCCAGGCCAACGAGGGCTGCGATTTCGGCTTCCTGGCCAGGCAGGGCCGCAACCCCGATCCCGACCCGAAGTAATTCTCATCACCAGGAGCGCTGATGATTCAGGGTTTTGACCCGCGAACCGGAGAGCCAGTAGGGGAGCCGGTGCCCGAAACAAGCGACGCCGACCTTGACGCGACTGTGGCCGCCGCGGTGGCCGCGTTCCCGGCCTGGTCCGCGTTCGGCCGGCGGGCGGAGGCGCTCGAGACGGTGGCCGACGCGCTCGACGCCCGCGCGGGCGAGATCGCGGCGATCGCCGACACCGAGACCGCCCTTGGCGGCGAGCGGCTCATCGGCGAGGTGGCCCGTACCACCGGCCAGTTGCGGCTGTTCGCGTCCGTGCTGCGCGACGGCGGGGGGGTCTGGGGGGGTCGTCCCCCTGGGGCGGCACCGGGATATGCCGACGCCGTGGTGACCCCAGCTCAGGGGGTCGTCCCGGACCTGCGGCGGATCAACCGGCCAGTCGGCCCGGTGGCCGTGTTCGCGGCGTCGAACTTCCCGTTCGCGTTCTCCGTGGCCGGCGGCGACACCGCCTCGGCGCTCGCCGCGGGCTGCCCGGTGGTGGTGAAGGCGCACGAGGGGCACCCGGTCACCTCGGACGTGACCGCCGAGATCGTCGCCGGGGCGCTGGCGTCGGCCGGGGCTGCCGCCGGGACGTTCGGCCTCGTCCATGGCGTACAGGCCGGGCTGAGGCTGCTCCAGCATCCCGGTGTGGCCGCGGCCGGGTTCACCGGGTCGACCGGCGGCGGCCTGGCGCTGGCCAAGATCGCCGCCGAGCGCCCGGTCCCCATCCCCTTCTACGGCGAGCTCGGCTCGGTCAACCCGTGCGTCGTGCTGCCCGGTGCCGCGTTCTCCCGCCCGGCCGCGATCGCCACCGGGTACACCGGGTCGCTGACCCTCGGCGCCGGCCAGTTCTGCACCAACCCCGGCCTGCTGTTCGTCCCCGAGGACGTGGGCCTGCTGTCCGCGATCGCCGAGGCGGTCGGCGCCTCGGCCGGCGGCCCGATGCTGACCGGCCGGATCTTCGCGGGCTACGAGGACGCGGTGGCCGAGGCGGAGGAGCACCCCGGCGTCACCGAACTCGCCGCCGGCCAGCCCGGGCGCGGACCGTGGGGCGCCACGCCACGGGTATTCCAGGTCACGCTGAAGGAGTTCGCCGCCGACATCGCGGTCCTGTCCCGGGAGCGGTTCGGCCCCGCCGGGCTGGTGATCACGTACCCGTCGGTCGAGGACCTGCTGCCGGTCCTCGGCGCGCTGGCGGGCAACCTGGTGGGGACCGTGCACCTGGACACCGGTTCCGCCGAGGACGTCGAGCTAGCCCATCAGGTCATCGCGGTGCTCGAGCGCGTCGCGGGGCGGGTCGTCGCCAACGGCTGGCCGACCGGCGTCGCGGTGGCCGCCGCGCAGCACCACGGCGGCCCGTGGCCGGCCACCACGGTGCCGGCCTACACCTCGGTGGGCACGGCCGCCATTCGCCGCTGGCTGGTCCCGGTGGCCTACCAGGACTTTCCCTCGGAGTTGTTGCCTGCTGGCCTACGTCCGGCTACCTAGCCTGCTCCGCACCCCGGCCACATCCAGGCCGTGCAGCCGGCGCAGGTTCTGGCCGAGGATCTTGCGCTTGGCCTGGTCGGTGAGCTGCGGGTAGCCGTCGCCGGCGGACAGATCTTGGGGATCTGGAAGTCCATGAACGCGCGCAGCGCGTCACGCCGGAGCGCTGGGGCCCGGTGGCGACCGGAGGCTTCCCGCCCCGGCTGGCGTGACGCCGGCGGGCTAGCAGAACCATATAGGATCCGCCGAGATTGTTAGCGTGCGCAATTGCGGTGGCAGACTGTCGGCATGACCGGATCGGATCCGAAAACGGACCTTCACCGCTATCTGCAAGACGCACGCGAAGCTCTGCTGTGGAAACTCGACGGGCTCTCGGAGTACAACATCCGCCGCCCGATGGTGCCCACCGGCACCAACCTGCTGGGACTGATCAAGCATGTGGCCAGCGTGGAGCTCGGGTACTTCGGCGATTGCTTCGGGCGCCCGTTCAACGAGCGGCTGCCGTGGCTGGAGGATGACGCCGAACCCAACGCGGACATGTGGGCCACCGCCGACGAGTCGCGCGAGCAGATCACCGGCCTGTACCGGCGGGCCTGGGCGCACTCCGACGCCACCATCGGCACACTCGCACTGGACGCGATTGGTCATGTGCCATGGTGGCCGGATAACCGGAGCGAGGTGACACTCCACAAGATCCTGGTCCACATGATCGCCGAGACCGACCGGCATGCCGGGCAGGCCGACATCGTCCGCGAGCTCATCGACGGCGCCACCGGTCTGCGTAATGGCAACGACAACATGGCGGCGGGCGACCAGGCGTGGTGGGAGAGCTACCGGAGTCGGCTCGAGCGTGCGGCGCTCGAGGCCGGTCCGGGCCCGGCGCTCGAGGTCGGCTAGTCGCTTGGTGCCCGGGCCGGGGTAAGGCCCGGGCCGTGTCGAAGCGCGGCGTGACCCGTGGCACTTCAGCGCTGCTGGCCCGGACCGCTGGCCTGCAGCAGCCAGTTTCCGCATGGCACGATGAACTACGAGCATTTTGACGATGAGGCGGGCATGAACGACGAGCGTGAGAATCTCAGCTGGCAAGGGTTCGGTGAGGCGTCTCGTGAGCTAGCGAAGGTTATCGCGGCCGACGGCTTCGAACCTGACTTGATCTTGTCGATCGCCCGCGGGGGTCTCTTCTTGGCTGGCTCGCTCGGCTATGCGCTCGCGGTGAAGAACCTGCACATGATGAACGTCGAGTTCTATGACGGAGTCGGCACCACGCTCGACATGCCGGTCATGTT
Organism: uncultured Actinomycetes bacterium; assembly: GCA_963769715.1. Lineage (GTDB taxonomy): Bacteria > Actinomycetota > Actinomycetes > Streptosporangiales > Streptosporangiaceae > Palsa-504. The sequence goes on along the minus strand of CAVYNE010000014.1, from coordinate 227,144 downwards.
GCCGCCCGTACCGAGCGCGGTGGACTTCTCGGCTAAGAAGGTGCTCATCGCCGACGACGTCGCCGATTCGGGCCGAACGATCGAACTCGTCCATACCTTCATCAAGGACCACGTCGTGGACGTGCGCTTGGCCGTGATCTACGAGAAGCCCCGGTCAGTAATCAAGTGCGATTACGTCTGGAAGCGCACCGATCGCTGGATCAATTTCCCGTGGAGCTGCGAGGGTCCCGTCGTCGAGCGCGTCGGCCAGATCTTCGACGCCTGACCTGGGCGAGGTAGGCAGCGAGCACATCGAGGACAAGGCAAGAGACTACGTGTAAAGCACGCCAGCAAAACCATTACACAGTGTCGGTTCCGCCCACCCCTAGGAACAGAGGAGACTGGGAACCATGTCTGAGCTTCTCGCCCGCCACCGCGCGGTCATCCCCAACTGGGTCGGTATCTACTATGACGAGCCGATCGAGATCGTCAGCGGCAAGGGCTGCCGGGTCACCGACGCCCAGGGCCGCGGGTACCTCGACTTCTTCGCCGGCATCCTCACGAACATGCTCGGCTACGACGTGCCCGAGGTGCGTGATGCGGTCGAGCGGCAGATCGCCACCGGCATCGTGCACACCTCGACGCTGTACCTGATCCGCAGCCAGGTCGAGCTCGCCGAAAAGATTGCCAGGCTGTCTGGCATCAAAGACGCCAAGGTGTTCTTCACCAACTCGGGCACCGAAGCCAATGAGACCGCGCTGCTCGCCGCCCTCACCGCCCGCCAGGCCAATGAGGTTCTCGCCATGCGCGGGAGCTATCACGGCCGCTCGTTCGGCGCCGTCAGCGTGACGGGCAACGCAGCCTGGAAAATGTCGAGCCACAGCCCGTTCGGCACACATTACCTGCATGGTGCGGACCGGCAGCTGGCCCCCTACCAGGACCTCTCCGACGCCGACTACATCAAGGCGTGCGTGGAAGACCTGCGGGCCCTGCTGGCCGGCGGCATCCACCCCGCCGACGTCGGCTGCCTGCTGGCCGAGCCGGTACAGGGCGTGGGCGGGTTCACCATGTCGCCCGACGGGCTGCTCGCGGCGTACAAGGAGGTTCTCGACGAGCACGGCATCCTGCTGATCTCCGACGAGGTGCAGACTGGCTGGGGACGGACCGGCGAGCACTTCTGGGGGATTTCCGCGCACGGGATCGTCCCGGACGCGATGACGTTCGCCAAGGGTCTCGGCAACGGCTTCGCCATCGGCGGCGTGGTGGCCCGTGGCGACCTGCTCGACGGGATTCGCGGCAACGGCATCTCCACCTTCGGTGGTAACCCGATCGCGACCACGGCGGGCAACGCCACCCTCGACTACGTGCTCTCCCACGACCTGCAGCGCAACGCCGCGGTCACCGGCGGCCTGATCATCGCTGGGCTGCGCGAACACGCGAAGGACCTAGCCATCGTCGGCGAGGTGCGGGGCAAGGGCCTGATGTTCGGCGTCGACCTCGTCGACCCGGTCACCGGGAAGCCGAGCCCGCCGCTGGCCGGAAAGATGCTCGAGGCGACCAGGGAACGCGGGCTGCTGATCGGCAAGGGCGGTCTTTACGGCCACACGCTGCGGATGGCACCGCCGCTGACGCTGACCGAGGCCGAGGCGAAGGAGGGGCTGGGCATCTTGATCGACGCCCTCACCGCGGTGAACGAGGAGGCGAAAGCCAAGTGACGCACGAACAGGCGGGCGACGCGCGCTTGCGCGCGGAGAAGCGAGCAATGAAGCACTGTACGCACTGGATCGGCGGCAAGCCCTGGGACGGTGAGGCCGAGCGCCACGGCGATGTGTACGACCCGGCGACCGGGCAGGTCAGCGGCCAGGTCGACTTCGCCGCGCCCGCCGAGGTCGACCTCGCGGTCAAGGCAGCCAAAGACGCCTTCCAGACCTGGCGGCGCGTCTCGCTGGCCAAGCGCGCCTCGGTGCTGTTCGCGTTCCGCGAGCTCATCCGGTCCCACGCCAGCCAGATAGCGCAACTGATCACCGAGGAGCACGGCAAGGTCGCCTCGGACGCGGCGGGCGAGGTGGCCCGCGGCCTCGAGGTCGTCGAGTTCGCCTGCGGCATCCCGCATCTGCTCAAGGGCGGGTTCTCGGAGAACGTCTCCACCGGGGTGGACTCGTACTCGATCAGGCAGCCGCTCGGCGTGGTCGCGGGCATCACGCCGTTCAACTTCCCGGCCATGGTGCCGATGTGGATGTTCCCGCTGGCCATCGCCTGCGGCAACACGTTCGTGCTCAAGCCGTCGGAGAAAGACCCGTCCGCGTCGCTGCTGATGGCCTCGCTGTGGGCCGAAGCCGGACTGCCCGACGGCGTGTTCAACGTGATCCAGGGCGACAAGGTGGCGGTGGACGCCATCCTCGGCCACCCGGACATCAAGGCGGTCAGCTTCGTCGGCTCCACGCCGATTGCCAGGTACGTCTACGAAAACGGCACCGCTCAAGGCAAGCGCGTGCAGGCGCTCGGCGGCGCCAAGAACCACATGGTGGTGTTGCCCGACGCCGACCTCGACCTGGCCGCGGACGCCGCCGTGTCGGCCGGGTTCGGTTCGGCGGGCGAGCGCTGCATGGCGGTCTCCGCGCTGGTCGCCGTCGACCCGGTCGGTGACGAACTGGTCAGCAGGATCAGGGACCGGGTGGCCAACCTCCGGGTCGGGCCGGGGTCCGACGACCGCTCCGAGATGGGGCCGCTGGTCACCGGGCCGCATCGGGACAAGGTCGCCTCATACCTGGACAGCGGGGTCCGCCAGGGTGCCACGCTGGCGGTGGACGGCCGGGTGCACCCCGTCATCGGAGGTCAGCAGGAGGGCTTCTGGCTCGGGCCGAGCGTCCTGGACCACGTCACGCCGGAGATGAGCTGCTACACCGACGAGATCTTCGGGCCGGTACTGAGCGTGTTGCGCGCCCCGACCTACGAGGCTGCCGTGGACCTGGTCAACCACAGCCCCTACGGCAACGGCGTGGCTGTCTTCACCAACGACGGGGGAGCGGCCCGCCGGTTCGTGTCCGAGGCCGAGATCGGCATGGTCGGCGTGAACGTGCCGATCCCGGTGCCGATGGCGTACTACTCGTTCGGCGGCTGGAAGGCCTCGCTGTTCGGCGACACGCACGTGCACGGCACCGAAGGCGTCCACTTCTACACCCACGGCAAGGTGGTCACGTCCCGCTGGCTCGACCCGAGCCACGGCGGCGTCAACCTCGGCTTCCCGGTGAACACGTAAGAGTCTGGACCGGCCGGGCTCGTGATGCCCTGACCGGCCCAGACGTATTTGCCTTTAGCGGACGGTCACCCCGTTGGTCACCGGAGCGGCCGCGGCCTGGACCACCTCGGCTCGCCGAGAGTGCCGGGACCCGCGGCGCCCCCGAGGCCCGCGGGACCCGAAGGCCCGCTCGCCGAGCATGGCCAGCCCGGCCGGCAGCAGCACACCGCGGACGATGGTCGCGTCGATGAGTACCGCGACCGCCATGGCCACGCCGAACATCTTGAACTCGATCAGCGACAGGGTGGCGAAGATCGAGAACACCGCCACCATGATCACCGCGGCACTGGTCACCACGCCCGCGCTGCGGGCGATGCCGTCGGTGACCGCGGTCTTGGCCGCCGCGCCGCCCAGCCACAGTTCCCTGATCCGGCTCAGGATGAACACGTGGTAGTCCATGCTCAGCCCGAACAGCAGTACGAACATGAACAACGGCAGCCAGGGCGTGATCCCGCCGTAAGCGGTGAAACCGAGCGGCCCCGCCAGGTGACCTTCCTGGAAGATCACGACCATCAGGCCGTAGGCGGCACCCACCGAGAGCAGGTTGAGGCCGATGGAAAGAGCTGGAATATAGACCGAACGGAATGAGGTCATCAGCAGCAGGAACGCAAGACCTAGCACGAATGCGAAAACCCATGGGACGGTTTTCGCTAGTTGCGCGTTGAAGTCGCGGTTGCCCGCGGTCAGCCCGGCCACCGAATAGCTGATCCCCGGCACCTTGCCTAGCGTGGCTGGCAGGGCCTGGGTACGCAGCGTGGCCAGCGCGTTGTCGGACACGCCGTCCGTCCCGCTGCCCGCCAGTGGCACCGACACGACCAGCACCTGGTCGTTCCCGAACATCGCGGTGCCGATGGGCTCGCGGATGGCGCCGTGGGTGGCTGCCACTTCTCCGTGCAGCGCGGCGACGGCCTCGCTGACCTGCTTGCCGCCGAGATCGGAGCCGGTCACGACCACTTCGGCCGGCTCGGGGCCGCCGGGGAAGGCTTGCGTGATGTCAACCAAGCTGCGGACCAGCGGCACGTCAGCGGGCAGCGAGTGGATGCCCGGGCTCTCCAGGTTCAGGGAAAGCACCGGTGCGGCCAGCGCCAGCAGCACCGCCGCGGCGACGCCGCCCCAGATCAGCGGGCGCCGTACCACCGCGCGGGCCAGCATGCCCCAGAACCTGGACTCGTGGGCGACAGTGCGCCGCCGGCCGAGGAACGGGATCCGGCCGCGCTCGGTCCACTTGCCGAGCATGGACAAGATCGCGGGCAGGAAGGTCAGCGAGCCGAGTACCGCCACGCCGACGACCAGGATCGTGCCGACGGCGACGCCGGAGAACACGTCGATGCCGGTGAGGAACAGGCCGGCCAGGGCGATCATCACGGTCAGCCCGGACACCACGATGGCCCGCCCGGAGGTGCTGGCCGCGATCCGCAGCGCTTCGGTAGTGTCGTGCCCCGCGGCGCGCTCCTCACGCGTCCGGCGCAGGTAGAACAGCGAGTAGTCGATGCCGACCGCCATCCCGACCAGCAGCACGATCGAGGAGGTGGTGCTGCCGATGGGCAGCCAGTGGCTAGGGATGGCCAGCAGCGAGATCGCCGAGATCACCGCGGTGCCGGCCAGCAGCAGCGGGATGCCGGCCGCGATCAGCGCGCCGAACACGATGAGCAGCAGGACCAGCGAGACCGGAACCGAGGTGACCTCGGCCTTTCTGAAGTCCTGGCTGGTGATGCTGCCGGTGGCCCGGTCCAGGCTGGCGCTGCCGGCCTCCTCGATCTTCAGCCCGGGGTGGTGTGAGGCGATAGCGGCGACCGCGTTCATGGCCGGCACGACGGCCTGGTCGTCGTGACCCGGGTTACCCGCGACGTTGAAGGTGACCAGCGCCGACCGGCCGCTAACCAAGCCCCGGCTGGTGAGCGGCGACTGGATGTCGACCGCGGCCTTCGGCAGCACCCGCAGCGCCGTGACGACCTGCCGGACCGCCTCGCGGATCTCCGGGTCGTTCCCGTAGGTCTGGCCCGCCGAACGCCCCTGGACCAGCACGCTCTCGCTGTCGGGCTGCTGGACGACGGGTCGGTTCAGCACCCGCTCGGCCTGGCCCGCCTGGCCGGGGTCGTAGCTGTTCAAATTGTCGGTGCCGAGCCGCTGCCCGATCACCACGGCCGCGACGACCAGCAGCAGCCAGCCGAACACAGCGGTCTTGCGATGCCGAACGGACCAGCCGGCCACTCGTTCAACGATGGGTGCCCGTGCGGGCTGCGTCGTATTCATGGCACCCAGACTGTGTGACAGCCCATCCGCGGAGCCATGGTGCGATCCGCCCAAGGTCGGGTGGGGTTACCCCCACTCCGTTCCGGGGGGTCCGGATGATGGGCAACCGGACATGTCATGCCATAGCGTCGGAGCATGTTCCTCGTCCGCGATCTGGTGTCCCCGCGCACCTGGCTCGCCATGACCAGCCACCTGGCCGGCCTGTTCACGGGCTTGCTGGTCATGGTGGTCGTCGTCACCGGCCTCAGCCTCGGGTTCAGCCTGCTGGTGCTCGCGCTGGCCGGGCTACCCCTGCTGGGCCTGACGCTGCGGCTCGCCGATTGGTTCGCGGTGGCGGAGCGAGCCAGGCTCGGCCTGATGCTGGGGGCGCGGATCCCCGCCTGGCCAGGCGGGAGCCGGGCCGGGTACCGCTGGTACGTCGTGCCGCGGTGGCGGACGCTCACCCAGCGGGCGACCTGGGGTGAAATCGGCTACTCACTGCTGAGGCTGCCGGTCAGCGCGGTCGCGCTGACGCTCAGCGTCTCGGCCTGGTCCGCCGCCCTGGTCCTGCTGACGCTGCCGGTGTACAACAAGTACCTGCCGAGCGGTGGCGCCTCGTTCGGCGACACGGTGCTGAAGGGCACGCCCACGATGACCGCCTCGGTGGTGGTCGGCGTGATCGTGCTGCTGATCGCGCCGCAGGTGACCCGCGGTTTCGGCCTCATGGACGCCAAGCTGTCCCGCTGGTTGCTCGGCCCGCCCAGCGACCTGGCCGCCCGGGTGATCGAGCTGGAGATCAGCCGGGAGCGGGTGGTGGGCGCGGCCGAGGCGGAGCGACGGCGGATCGAGCGTGACCTGCACGACGGCGCGCAGCAGCGGTTGGTCGCGCTGGCCATGGAGCTCGGCCGGGCCAAGGCGAAATTCTCCGACGATCCCGACGCGGCCAGGGTCCTCGTCGACCAGGCGCACTCCCAGGCCAAGGAGGCCCTCAGCGAGCTGCGTAACCTGGTCCGCGGGGTGCACCCGCCCGTGCTGACCGAGCGGGGCCTGGACGCTGCCCTGTCCGGCCTGGCCGCGTTGTGCCCGATCCCGGTGGACGTGCACGTCGACGTGCCGGTGCGGCCGAAGTCCGCGGTGGAGGCCGTCGCCTACTTCATGGTGGCCGAGGCACTCACCAACGTCGCCAAGCACTCCCGGGCCAGCCACGCCAAGGTGGTGGTGGAAGGCCACGGGTACCCGGGCACGCTGACCGTGATGGTCAGCGATGACGGGATCGGGGGCGCCAACCCGGGCAGCCCCGGGCTGTCCGGTCTTGCCGACCGGGTATCAGGCGTGGACGGGCGGCTCACGGTGGAATCGCCGTCAGGCGGCCCGACGATCATCGCGGCGGAGTTGCCATGCGGGTAGTCATCGCGGAAGACTCCGTGCTGCTGCGGGAAGGGCTGACCCGGCTGCTCACCGAGGCCGGGCACGAGGTGGCCGCCGCCGAGGGTGACGCCGAGAAGTTCCTGCGCGCGGTGGCCGCGCACGTCCCCGACGCGGTCGTAGTCGACGTCCGGATGCCGCCCACCTTCACCGACGAGGGGCTGCGCGCGGCCCTGGTGGTCCGGGACCAGTGGCCGGACATCGGCGTGCTCGTGCTGTCCCAGTGGGTGGAGGAGCGGTACGCCACCGAACTGATCTCCGGCCGCCCGCACGGGGTCGGCTACCTGCTCAAGGACCGGGTCGCAGACGTCGCGGAGTTCCTCGACGCGCTGAACCGGGTGGCCGCGGGCGGCAGCGCGCTCGATCCCGAAGTCGTGTCGCAGCTGCTCGCCCGCAGCCGCCACCCGCTCGGCGAGCTGACCCCGCGCGAGCGCGAGGTGCTGGCCCTGATGGCCGAGGGCCGGTCCAATTCGGCCATCGCCGACGCGCTCGTGGTCGGCGGCGGCGCGGTGGAAAAGCACATCAACAACATCTTCATGAAGCTCGGGCTGGCGCCCGGTGACCGCGAAAACCGTCGCGTGCTCGCGGTCCTGCGCTACCTCGGCACCTGACGAACGGGGATACCGCCATGACGACCGTGCCCGCGACCCGCCCCCCGCGTGCGCCCGCGCCGCTGCCCATGACGCCGGGCCGCTGGCTCACCCTCATGATCGGCGTGCCGATCGCCCTGGCCCTCATCGGCTGGACCGGCTTCAGCCTCGTCTCCGGCGTCGGCCAGGCCCATTACCCGGTCACCGGCACCATCCCCCTGGAGAACGGCCGCCTGGTGGCCAGCATGGGCGGCGCTGACGTCACCCTGCACCAGGACCAGGCCAGGGGCAGCACGGCCCGGCTGACCGGCACCGTCCAGTACAGCCTGGTCCACCCGAACTTCACGGTGATCGGCACCGCCGTCAACCTCGACTGCCGCATCCCAAGCGGTAACTGCGGGCTGAACGCGACCCTCGACGTCCCGGCGGACATCCCGGTCGACCTGGCCAGCGGCGGCGGCAACGTGCAGGCCAGCGGCATCCAGCGCGACGTCACCCTGGACACCGCCGGCGGCAACGTGAACGCCGGCGACCTCGGCGGCATCATGAATTTCACCACCGACGGCGGCGACGTCACCGTCAACCACCTGTTCTCCCCGCACGTCAAGCTGGCGACCGGCGGCGGGAACGTCACCCTGGTGTTCACCACGGCGCCGACGTATCTGAACATCACCAGCGACGGGGGAGACGTCTCCATCGTCCTCCCGCACGGCAGCACCGCGTACTACATCACGAGCAACCCCGGCGGCGGCAACTACAGCGCCCAGGTGCCGACCACGACCAACTCGAAAGCCCCCAACACGATCAGCGTGCAAAGCGGCGGCGGCAACATCAGCATCGCGGAAAGCTAGCTACGGAGCGAGTCAATGAGGGTGGTGACGTTCTGGGTCCCGAGGTTGGCTGGCACCGAGACGTAGAAGACGGCGGGGGCCTGGCTCGCGCCGAGGTCGATGACCACCACAGCGCCCGGTTCGCTGCTCCACGTCAGGCCCTGGCTCGCGCCGTCCGGGTAAGTCATCAGGAACTTGACAATCCAGGCCTGGTGCCCGCCGACCTGCATCGCGGAGCTGTCCTCGATCGTCCGGGAGTGCGGTACCCCGGCGTAATAGGCCGGGTCCAGCGCGGCGACCAGGCTCATCGCGGTCGGCTCGAGGTCCGCGGGGCCCGCGTACGCGAACTGCGGCTGGAGCTGGCCTGAGCAGGCCAGGCCGTGCCAGTCGATGACGGACCCGCCCATGCTGACCTGCCCGGCCACGGCGTTCTCACCCGCGCTCCAGTTGAACATCGGCGTGTTCAGGTCGGACGGGCAGCCCTGGTGCCAGGGCGAGGAGAGCCGCTGATAGGACAGACCGGACGCGCTATCGGTCACTTGCGGGTGCGACACCGCGGTCGGGTGGCTGTGTCGCGGCGACACCCGGTGCCGCACCCCGCCCGGCGTAGTCCCGCGGTTGACCGTCCGCGCCGAGGCAGACAGCGCGGCCGGGCGGGCCACCGTCGGGACTCTGGCCATGTCCTTGACGAACACCGTCAGGACCACCAGCGCCGCCGTCGTGGCGACGGTCAGCAGCCAGAGCATCAGCCGCTGCCGCCGCTGGCGACGACGGCGCTTGCGGCGCCGGGCCGAGACCCTGGTCTCACGGACCAGCGAATCCCAGCCTGGCGAGGGCGTCCCCATGCTGCCAGGGTAAACGCCGCATACCCGGCGAAAGAAGACCCTGCGCTACGCTTCTGCGGGAGCGGGGGTAGCCAAGGGGGCCGCTTCTTCGGCGCGGACGGCGGCCCAGCTGAACGCTAGGGTCACGATGAAGCCGATGGCCAGCGCCACCAGCACGCCGAGGTTGGCGAAGGCCCACGCGCCAGTCTTGGTGCCGAGGTGGAAGGGATTGATCAGGTAGCCCTGCCAGCTCAGCCAACTGGCTGCGGTGTTGGTGACCAGGCCCCAGCCGAGGCCGGTGGCCACGATGACCACCAGGACGGGGAGCCACCTGACGTTTCCGTACCGCCCCGCCGGGGTGAACAGCTCGGGCTCGGCGTAGTCGCGCCGCCGCAGCGCGATGTCGGCCAGCATGACCCCGCACCACGCCGCGATCGGCACGCCGAGCGTGATCAGGAAGCCCTGGAACTGGCCGATGAAATTATGCGCCACGAACACCACGTAGATGGTGCCGAGCGTCATCACCGTGCCGTCGATCAGCGCGGCCTGGTACCGGGGAATCCGCACGCCGAGGGTCAGCAGCGCCAGCCCGGAGGAGTAGATGTCGAGCACCGAGCCGCCGATCAGCCCGAGCACCGCCACGATGGCGAACGGCACCAGGAACCAGGTGGGCAGCAGGGTGGCCAGCGCCCCGATAGGGTCGGCGCCGATCGCCGAACTCAGGCTGCTCGAGGAGCCCGCCAGCAGCAGCCCGAAGACCACCAGGAAGATGGGTGCGACCGACGACGCGAACGTGGTCCAGCCGACCACGCCGGCGCCGGAGGACCTGCGCGGCAGGTAGCGCGAGTAGTCCGCGGCGACATTGACCCAGCCCAGGCCGAAGCCGGTCATCATGAACACGAGCGCGCCGATGAGGTCCTGGACCGTGCCGCTGTGGATGGCGGACACCGTGTGCCAGTGGATCTTATCCGCCACCAGCGCGATGAACACCACCGTGAACACCCCGGTCACGAGGGTGATCCAGGTCTGCATCCGCATGATCAGGTCGAAGCCCATCACCCCGCCGAAGATGGTCAGCGCGACCACGACGATCAGCGCCACGACCTTGGTCCCGTTGCCGCCGCCCCAGCCGAGGCGGTGGAACACGGTAGCGGTGGCCAGCGTGGCCAGGATGACGAGTACGGTCTCCCAGCCGACGGTCAGCAGCCAGGAGATCACCGTGGGCAGCTTGTTGCCGTTGACCCCGAACGCGGCCCGGCTGAGCACCATCGTCGGAGCCGAGCCTCGCTTGCCCGCTACCGCGATGAACCCGCAGGCCAGGAAGGACAGCACGATCCCGACCACGCCGACCGCCAGCGCTTGCCAGAACGAGATGCCGAAGTCAAGCACGAACGCCCCGTAGCTGAGGCCGAGGACCGACACGTTCGCGGCGAACCACGGCCAGAACAGGTCACGCGGATGACCTTTGCGCTCATCTTCGGCGATGACGTTGATGCCGTTCATCTCGACCTGGAGCGGCCGCAGTTCCGCGGCGCCCGTAGCGTGAGTCATGGCACGCCTCCCTCACTGGTTGATGACTACGTCGCACCCCTCGCGGGCGAGGAACTCGGCCACGCAGCGGCCGATGCCCTTGCTGGCGCCTGTGACGCAGGCGACCTTGCCGTCTAGCCGCAGATCCACCGCAACCCCTTCCGTCTCGCTAAAGCGTCACGCCCAGCCACCCTGTTCCTGGCCGCGTTCCCTGTTCCTGGCCGCCCCACGCGGGTTCCAGCACGGCGGGCGCGGACCTGCACCTCTTGGTGAGCAGGATGGTATATCAAATATCAACGACGCGGAAGATCCAGATTTCCGCGGTCGCGGCCACCTACGGATACGTGAGCTTGGCTGACGGCCGCCACGCGATATAGCGTTGATTCGCCGGGTGCGTACCGGCGCCTAACGCGGAGCCGTAAGCGGCACGGGGAGGGGATGTGTCGGCAGCCTTCTGGCCGACCGGTGAGCCTTCCGGACCGGCCTCGTGGTCCGAAATGAGGGCCTCTGATGCCGACCGGGACCGGGTCATAGAGGTACTGCGCGTCGCCATGGCGGATGGCCGGCTGACCCCTGACGAGCTGGATGAGCGCCTGGAAGCGGCCTTGTCCGCTCGTACTCTGGGTGAGCTGGCCCCCCTCACCGCCGACCTGACGGCGGGGCCGAGCATGCCGGGTGTGGCCATGGCACCGGCCGAGGACGTGATCCGGATCGACCAGCGCGGAGGTTCGGTCCGGCGCGACGGCCGCTGGGTGGTTCCGCGTCGTCTTGAGCTGCGGTCGTCGTGGTGCGACGTCTGGCTCGACTTCACCGATGCGGCGATCACGCACGACACGCTGCGTATTGACCTGAACATGCGTGGCGGATCCCTGATCCTGGCCGGACCGGGCCTTGTCGTGGATGCTTATTCGCTGACGGTGCGCTACGCCGACGTCAAGATCCGCCCGAGCGCCGAGCCTGGCGCGCCGGTCGTTCTGCGCGTCCAGCTGATCGGCCGCATGCGCTATGGCTGGATTGAGCAAAAGTAGCCTGACGCGGCACAGACACTGGCTTCGTCGCGGCGGAGGACTTGATCACGATTTAGCCCAAAGCGCCGCGGACGATCTTGCCGAGCTGGTTGCGGGGCAGCGCCGCCACCTGGAATACCCGCTTGGGACACTTGTACCCGGCCAGCAGCGTCCGGGCGTGCGCGATGAGCGCGGACTCGTCGAACCCGTGCCCGACCGCCAGCACCACCCAGGCGGTCACCCTCTCCCCCCAGCGCTCGTCAGCGACGCCCGTCACGGCCGCCTCCGCCACCGACGGGTGGCTCTCGAGCGCGATCTCCACCTCGCGGGGGTAGACGTTCAGGCCGCCAGTGATGATCATTTCCTTGGTCCGGCCGCGGATTACCAGGTGCCCGGTGGCCGGGTCCACGGCCCCGATGTCACCGGTGCGGAACCAGCCGTCCGGGGTGAACGCGGCCTCGGCGGCCGCCGGGTCGTTCCAGTAGCCCGCGAAGACCTGCGGCCCGCGGATCTGGATCTCGCCGTCCGCGCCTGGGGCTGCCGTGCCATCCGTGGCCCCTATCCTGGCCAGCACGCCGGGCAGCGGCACCCCGATCGTGTCCCCGTGAGGATCGCCGACCGGGTTGGAGACGTCCAGCCCGCTCTCGGTCGTGCCGTACCTGATCACCGGCAGCCGCCCGAGCACAGCCGGCAGGCGGCCGGCCAGCGCCGGGCTCAGTGGAGCCGAACCGCACACCGCCAGGCGCAGATCCCGCAGCCCTCCGGCCACCGCGGCCGGCGCCGCCGAAGCCGATTCCACTAGCGCCTGGTAGATGGTGGGCACCGCGAACAGCACGCTGGCCCTGGCGTCACCGGCTGCCTGCACCAGGTCGGCCGCTGAGAACTTCGACCGGATGTGTACGGTGCCGCCGGCGATCAGCGCGGTGTGCAACCCGCCCAAGCCGTGCTGGTGGTGCAGCGGCAGCGCGTGCACGAGCACGTCATCAGCGTGCCATCGCCAGGCCGCCATCGCCGCGCGAATGGAGACCGCCATCTGACGATGGGTCAGCGGTACCCCCTTGGGCCTGCCGGTCGTGCCCGAGGTGTAGGCGAGCAGCGCCGTATCGTCCGGCCCGGGTACGGTCCCGGTGGCCGGCCTGGTCCGTTCGGGCAGTTCCCGGACGTCTGCTGTCACCAGCGGCGCGGATCCTTGGGTGCCAAGCCCGGCCAGTCGCCGCGCGGGCTCAGGATCGGTGAAAGCCAGCACCACGCCGGAGTCGGCCACCAGGTGCCCGAGTTCGGCGGCGGTGTAACCGGGGTTGGCCAGCACCACCACCGCCCCGGCTCGCAGCGCGCCCAGGTAGCAGCGCACGAATCCGATGCTGGCGGCGGCCGCGAGCAGCACCCGGTCCCCGGGGTGGACCCGCGTGGCCAGCCAGGCAGCCACTCGGTCGGCCTCGTCGTCCAGCCCGGCGTGGGTAACCGGCACGCCGTCCACCGTGACCGCGACCCGGTCCGGCACCCGGCTGGTGGCCGCGGCTGCCAGCGCGGGGATGGTCTCGTCGCCGAGCCTCGCGACGTAGTCCTCTACATCGGTCACGCCCGGCAGGTGCGTCCGCCACCCGGCCAGGCTCCAGTCGTCGTAGCCGCTCATGGGTCCGGGGGGATCGGAATAGCGCGAGCCCAGGCCGAACGGTTAACCGACCGTTCGGCCCGCATGCGGTCGAGCAGTCCGCCCGCCGCCATCACCGCCTTGACGCCGGCGCCCCGCCCGGCCAGGCCGGCCGCCATCTGCCCAGCCGCGAGTTCTGGGTCGTCGCAGACGCGGTGGACCAGGCCAAGCGCGAGCGCCTCGGCCGCCTCGACCCAGCGGCCGGTCAGCACCAGGTCCATGGCCGTGGCCCGGCCGACCAGGTCGGGCAGCAGCCACGCGCCCACCGCGAGGTCCAGGCCGGGCGGTCCGGTCCAGCGCAGCCGCGCCGCCGGTCCCGCGATCCGCAGGTCGGACGCGGCGGCCAGTTGCGCGCCGCCACCCACCGCCGGCCCGGTCAGGACCGCGATAACCGGCCCGGGCCTGGTGATGATGGTTTCGCAGCAGTCGTAGATCAGGTCGGAAACGGCCGCCCGTTCGGCATCGGAGATGGTCAGGTCGGCCCCGGCGCAGAACACCCGGGGATCAGTGCTGCCGAGCACCACGGGCGCCTCGGGTTCGAAGGCCAGCGCGTCCGTTACGGCACGCAGGAGGCTCACATCGAGCGCGTTGCGCCGCTCCGGCCGGGACAGGCGCACCCAGCGGTAGCCGTCCGGGCTGGCCTCGACGGTCAGATGAGGATGCGGCATGCTGTGTCTCCCGCTCGCCTCCAGGGTCCCGCCCACCTCCCCATCCTCCTTCACTGCGGAGCCTGCACTGCGGAGCCTTCCCTCGTCGCTCGTCCCTCGCTGTTCAGTCCGGGTGCCGCCACGCCCCTTCCGGCTCGCTTGGACAACTCCCGGAAATTACTGAAATATGGTATACCAAACGAACTGAGCCTCGGCGGAACAAGGCCGGGACTCGCCCGACCTACTGGGACATGCGAACATACTAGCGAGTACCGTCGGCATTTCTGGGGAGGTGAGGCGGCGTTTCCTCCCCGGCCTGAAGGCCAGGGTCTCCACGCCGCGATCATGATGACCACCGAAGTCCGCGGCTACGTCAGCAAGACCGACCTGGTGGCCGCGCTCATCCGCGAGCTGATCATCACCGGCCAGCTGGACCCGGGGGAGCAGTTGCGCCAGCGCGACCTGGCCCACCGGTTCGGCGTCAGCCAGACCCCGGTGCGCGAGGCGATGCGACGGCTGGAATCAGAGGGGCTGCTGGTCTGCGACACCCACCGGGGTTTCACGGTGGTGGCACCGGACGTGGGCCGGCTCGAGGAGAACTTCCAGATCCGCGCGGCGCTGGAGTCCCTGGGCGCGTCGCTGGCCGCGCCCAAGATCGACCCCCGCGGGCTGGACCGGCTCGGCGCGCTGAACGGCCAGATGCGCGCGCTCGCCGACGACGACCCCGGCTACGCGGAGCTGAACCGGGAGTTCCACTTCACCGTCTACGAGTACGCCGGCAGCCCGCTGCTGCTGTCGCTGATGCGGCTGCTCTGGGCCTCGCTGCACGGCGGTCCCCGGGTGTCGCGCACGCACGCCGAGTCCGCCCGCCAGCACGACGAAATCCTGGCCGCGCTGGCCGAAGGAGACGCGGCCGCCGCCTCGGCTCAGACATATCAGCACATTATGGGTGCGGATCCGGTAAAAGAAATATCCGAGTGAGGGCTGCAGCCAGACACAGTGCAGTCAGACACAGGGGAGCCGCCATGCCAGCGATCGTGACCGACGACGGCGTGAAGCTGCACGCCGAGGAGACCGGCCAGGGCGAGCCGATCCTGTTCGTCCACGAGTTCGCCGGTGATCACCGTAGCTGGGAGCCGCAGGTCCGGTTCTTCTCCGCGGCCTACCACTGCGTCACGTACGCGGCCCGCGGCTACCCCCCGTCCGATGTGCCCACCGATCCGGCCGCGTACACGCAGGAACGGGCGGTGGCGGACGCGATCGCGGTGCTCGATGGCCTGGCCATCGACAAGGCGCACGTGGTCGGCCTGTCCATGGGCGGCTTCACCGCCCTGCACCTGGTGCTCGGGCACCCGGAGCGGATCAGCTCGGCGGTCGTCGCCGGCGCTGGCTACGGCGCCCAGCCCGACCGCGCCGACGCCTTCCACGCCGAGTCGGTGCTCACCGCGGCCGCCTTCGCCGCCGAGGGCGCGGCGAAGGTCGCCGAGCGGTACGCGATCGGGCCGGCCCGGGTCCAGTTCCAGAACAAGAACCCGCGTGGCTGGGCCGAGTTCGCCGAGGCGCTGGCCGGGCATTCCTCGCTGGGTAGCGCTCTGACTATGCGCGGTGTCCAGGCCGCCCGGCCGTCCCCGTACGCGCTGACCGGCCAGCTGGGCCAGGTCAGCGTCCCCGTCCTGGTCCTGACCGGCGACGAGGACGAGGGCTGCCTGGAACCCGCGCTGATGCTCAAGCGCACCATCCCCACCGCCGGCCTGGCCGTCCTGCCGCGCACCGGCCACACCGCCAACCTCGAAGAACCCGATGTCTTCAACCGGGCCGTGGACACTTTCCTCACCAGCGTGGCCCGCGGCGCCTGGCGCCCCCGTGACCCCCGGTCCCGCTCCGCCTCCACCACCGGCATGAGCTGACCGCCGTAATCCCCGCAAACATCTTCGGACCGAACGGGCTCGGTTCTCCCGTACCCCATGACGTGGCAGCCATCGAGGGCTGGCGGCTCCGGCCTGGACGGTGTCGCTCTGGCAGGATGCGGTAATGGCGGACGCGGATTTCGTGGGGCGGATGGGGCCGGAGCTTGAGCTGCTGCTGCCGCTGCTGGATGAGCGGGCGCGGCGGCTGGTCCTGGGGGGGCGAGACCAGCCCGCCGCTTCTTGCCCAGCTGCACGAGCCACGGCCACAACGCCGCGGGCGGCGCGGCCACGGTGAACGCGGGGTCCATCACGACGTCGGGCCGGGCGACGATGTCATCGCCCGCGCGGTTCGCCCGCCGTTCGGCCTCACCCGCCGCGGCCGAGAAGAACACGCTAGGAGTCGAATCCAAGCCCGGCCGCGTCCAGTGCCCGGAGCCACAGGTTCCTGCGGCCGGAGCGGCGGTCGGCCCGGGCCAGGGACCAGCGAGTGGCCTGCACGCCCAGGTAGGCGAGCGGCTCGGGCGGGAAGGGGACCGGCTTGCTGCGGACCATCTCCAGTTGGGTCAGCTCGGTCGGCTGGCCGCTCAGCAGGTCGAGCATCACCCGGGCGCCAAACCTGGCCGCCGCCACGCCGAGCCCGGTGTAGCCGAGGGCGTAGGCGACCCGGCCGCGGTGCGCGGTGCCGAAGAACGCGCAGAACCGGGTGCAGGTGTCGATCGCGCCGCCCCAGCGATGGCTGAACCCGATGCCTTCCAGCTGCGGGAACGTGGTGAAGAAGTGATCGGCCAGCCGGAGATGCGTGGCGGGCCGCTGGTCGTAGGCGGCGCGGACGGCGTGGCCGAAATGGTAGATGGCGTCGTAGCCGCCCCACAGGATCCGGTTGTCCGCGGTCAGCCGGTAGTAGTGAAACTGGTTGCCTGAGTCGCCAACGCCCTGCCGGTTCCGCCAGCCGATCGCGTCGAGTTGTCCCGGGCCGAGCGGCTCGGTCACCAGCACGTAGTCATAGACCGGCACGACGTACGGTCGCAGCCGCCTGACCAGTGGCGGGAACGCGTTGGTGGCGAGCACCACGCGCCTGGCCCGCAGCACGCCGCGGCTGGTGCGTACGGTCACGCCGTCCGCGTCGCTGGCCAGGCCGGTGGCCGGCGTGCGCTCGGCGATCCGGACGCCGAGCCGCTCGCAGGCGTCGGCCAGGCCCCAGGCGAGCCTGGCCGGCTGCACGCCGGCCGAGCCTTCCTTGTCCCACGTGCCTGCCAGGTAGGTGGGGGAGTTCACCTCGGCGCGCACCGCCTCGGCGTCGCAGAACGTGGTCCCGTTGGCTTCGGCGGCCGCGTATAGCTCCGCGACCTGGTAGTCCTCGGTGGCGACGGTGATCGAGCCAGCCCGCTCGAAGTCGCAGTCGATGCCGTGCCGGCCGAGCGTGGCCTCGATCGCGTCCAGGTTCTCCGCACCAAGCCGCTGTAGCGTGCCGAACTCGGCCGGGAACCGCTCCCGCCCGTTGGCCGCGCCGTGGGTCAGGCTGGCCTCGCAGAAGCCGCCGTTGCGCCCGCTGGCCGCCCAGCCGACGCGGTGGCCCTCGAGGAGCACCACGGACCGGCCGGGATTGGCCTCCTTGGCCAGCAGCGCGGCCCACAGCCCGCTGAAGCCGCCCCCGATCACCGCCAGATCGCAGGCCAGGTCGCCGCGCAGCGGCTCGCGCGCCGCCGGCGCGTCCGGCCGGTCCAGCCAGAACGGCGTCGGCTCGGCCGCCGTGATCAGCCGGGTCAGTTCTTCTCGGCGTGGCGTCACTGACCGCCGACCGCGGCGAAGGCGTCCTCGAGGAGGGACAACCCCTCGTCGAGCAGGTCCTCGCCGATCACCAACGGCGGCAGGAAACGGATCACGTTGCCGAACGTCCCGCAGGTCAGCGTGACGAGCCCGGCCTGGTGGCAGGCGCGGGCGACGGCCGTCGTGGTGGCCGGGTCCGGGTCGAGCGTCCCCGGCTGGGTCAACTCGATCGCCAGCATCGCGCCGCGGCCGCGAACGTCGGCGATGACCGGGTATTTTTCCGCCAGCCCGTGCAGCCGTGGCAGCATGATGTCGCCGATCCGGCGCGCCCGCCCGGCGAGGTCCTCTGCCGCCATCGTCTCGATCGCGCCCAGAGCCGCCGCGCAGGCCACCGGGTTGCCGCCGTACGTCCCGCCCAGGCCGCCCGAATGCACCGAATCCATGATCTCGGCGCGTCCGGTCACCCCGGCCAGCGGCAGCCCGCCCGCGATGCCCTTGGCCGTGGTGACCAGGTCGGGCACCACGCCCTCGCGGTCGCAGGCGAACCAGTCTCCGGTGCGGCAGAACCCGCTCTGGATCTCGTCGGCAATGAACACGATCCCGTGCTCACGGCAGAACTCGGCCAGCCCGGGCAGGAAACCGTCGGGCGGCACCACGAACCCGCCCTCGCCTTGGATCGGCTCGATGATGACCGCCGCCACGTTGTCCTCGCCCACCTGGGTGTGGATCAAGCCCTTGACCACGTCCAGCGCGTTGGCCGCGCACGCCTCGCGGCCGCCCGGCCAGCGCAGCGGGTAGGCCATCGGCATCCGGTAGACCTCGCCGGCGAACGGCCCGAACTTGTCCTTGTACGGCATGTTCTTCGCGGTGAGCGCCATGGTGAGGTTGGTGCGCCCGTGGTAGGCATGGTCGAACGCCACGACGGCCTGCCGCCCGGTGGCGTGCCTGGCGATCTTCACCGCGTTCTCCACGGCCTCCGCGCCGGAGTTGAACAGCGCGGAACGCTTCTCGTGCGTCCCCGGCGTCCGCCTGCCGAGTTCCTCGCAGACCTCGACATAGCCCTCGTACGGCGTCACCATGAAACAGGTATGGGTGAACCTCGCCGCCTGCTCCGCCACCCGCGCGGTCACCCGGGGGGCCGCGTTGCCCACGGAGACCACGGCGATCCCGGCCCCGAAGTCGATCAGGGAGTTGCCGTCGGCATCGACGATCACGCCGCCGCCGGCGTCCGTGACGAACACCGGCAGCACGGTGCTGACCCCGCGGGCCACCGCGCGCTCGCGCCTGGCCTGCAGCTCACGTGAGACGGGGCCTGGGATCTCGGTGACAAGGTGCCGGCGCTGCGGGAGGCGGGCGTCGCCCGGAACATGATCGGTCATGCTCAGACGATAAATCATCAGGCCGAATGGTTGTAGTAGAGGCAGCTGTCCGCACGATGACCGGGAGCAGGGAGGCGGGTGGGGTCTATGGTGGTGAACCGGATACGGGAGAGGACTGATCGCGGACATGGCTGACCATAAAGAGCCAAACGCGCGCGGGCTGTTCGGTGGGGTTTTCGCCCGGGGCGGCGTCGAGGCCGACGACACCGCGTGGCTGCAGGCGATGCTGGACGCCGAGGCCGGGCTGGCGCGGGCGCTCGAGCGGGCCGGGCTGGCACCCGCGGGCTCGGGCGAGGCGGTCACCGCGACCGCCAAGGCCGACAACTTTGACCCGAACGAACTCGGCGAACTCGCCGCGCTGACCGGGAACCCCGTGCCCGGCCTGGCCCGCGCACTGGCCCGGCGGGTGCCCCAGACCGCGGTCAGCGCCGTGCATCGCGGGGCCACCAGCCAGGACATCCTGGACACCGCCGCGATGCTGCTGGCCAAGCGGGCCATCGACGTCATGCTGGCCGACCTGGCCCAGGTGGCCGAGGCCGCGGCCGAACTGGCCGAGGCGCACCGGGCCTCGATCATGATCGGCCGCACGCTGCTCCAGCAGGCCGTTCCCGTCACCTTCGGCCTGGTCGCGGCGGGCTGGCTGACCAGCGTGGACGAGGCTCGCGAGGGGCTGGCGGCGGTGCGCTCGGGCCGGCTGGCGGTGCAGTTCGGCGGCGCGGCGGGCACGCTCGCCTCGCTGGGCGAGGCCGGCCAGCAGGTCGCGGCGCTGCTCGCCGAGGAACTCGGGCTGGCGCAGCCTGTGCTGCCCTGGCACACGGACCGGCTGCGGATCATCGACCTGGGCGTCGCGCTGGCCCGGGTCACGGCGGCGCTCGGCAAGATCGCCAGGGACGTCACCCTGCTAGCCCAGGCGGAAATCGGTGAGATCAGCGAGGGCTCTGCTGGCTCGGCCGGGCCGGCCGGCGGGGGCCGCCCGCGGCCCGCGGCGCCGATCAGCGCGGGCCCGATCCGCAGGCGGCCGCGGCGTCCCCGCGGCGCGGCGGATCCTCCGCGATGCCGCAAAAGCGCAACCCGGTCGCCTCGATCGCCATCCTCGGCTGTACCAGGCAGGTCCCCGGGCTGCTCGGGATCCTGGTCAGCAACAGTGAGCACGAGCTGCAGCGTGCGGCCGGCGCCTGGCACGCCGAGTGGGAGCCGCTGGGCGCCCTGCTCCGGCTGACCGGCTCAGCTTCGAGCTGGGCGGCCGAGTTGCTGCCCGGGCTCGTCGTGGACACCTCGCGGATGGCCGCCAACCTGGCCGCGACCAAGGGGCTGCCGCTCGCGGAGCACGTCTCCTCGCTGCTGGCCGGCGTGCTCGGCGGCGCGCAGGCGCACGACCTGGTGGCCGAGGCGGGCGCGCGGGCGGTGGGCGCGGGGCTGCCGCTGCGCGACGTGCTGCTGGCCGTGCCCAAGCTCGAGGAGCGGCTTACGGCGGCCGGCATCACCCCCGAGCAGATCGATTCCGCGCTCGAGCCGGCCGGCTACCTAGGCGCGACGGAAGCCTTCATCACCGCGGCCCTCGAGGCGCACCGATCAAGGGAGGTCCCCAGTGGATGACGCCGAGCGCGCCCGGCGCGGCATGACGGTACGGCGTGAGGTGCTCGGGGACGAGCACGTCGACCGGGCGGTGGCGGCGACCACCCCGTTCACCGAGCCGTTCCAAGATCTCATCACGCGCTACGCCTGGGGCGAGATCTGGTCCCGTCCCGGATTGTCACGCCAGGAGCGCAGCCTCGTCACGCTAGCCGTCCTCGCCGCCATGCAGCACGAGCACGAGCTGGCCATGCACGTCAAGGCCGCGCTGCGCAACGGCCTCACGCCGGACCAGATCCAGGAGGTCCTGCTCCAGGTCGCGGTGTACGCAGGCGTTCCGGTCGCCAACCGGGCCTTCCCGGTCGCGCAACACGCGATCGCCGAAGCCGCGGCCGCCGATGACCGAACGTAGCCGGCCCGACTCGACGAGTTTTTAGGGTCCCCGCCCGCTTACGCTCTTGTCGGCGGCCCCAAGGCTGCGAACTGGGACGTTGTTCGCTCGCCACACACGCGCGTCCGACATGCGAACGGCTGTACTCATGGCGACCGCTGAGACGTTATCGTTAGCGTAAGCCAGCTACCGTGGAGGGACATGGCGGAGATCGTCTCACTCGCTGAAGCCGTGGAGCGGGCGATCCACGACGGCGACGCCGTGGCCATGGAGGGTTTCACCCACCTGATCCCGTTCGCCGCCGGGCACGAGGTGATCAGGCAGCGGCGCCGCGACCTGATCCTGATCAGGATGACGCCGGACCTGATCTACGACCAGCTCATCGGCGCGGGCTGCGCGCGCAAGCTGATCTTCTCCTGGGGCGGCAATCCCGGCGTCGGCTCGCTGCACAGGTTCCGCGACGCGGTGGAGCATTCCTGGCCGGTCCCGCTGGAGATAGAGGAGCACAGCCACGCGGGGATGGCCAACCGCTACGTGGCCGGCGCGTCAGGGCTGCCGTTCGCCGTGCTGCGCGGCTACAACGGCACAGACCTATATCGGTTGGAAACGCTCAACGACGGCCACGGCCCGGTGCCGACCACTGAGATGCCGACGATCAAGCCGATCACCTGCCCGTTCACCGGCGAGACGTTGACCGCGGTCTCGGCACTCCGGCCCGACGTGGCGGTCGTCCACGCCCAGCGCGCCGACCGGTCGGGCAACGTGCAGTTGTGGGGGATCGTCGGCGTGCAGAAGGAGGCCGTGCTGGCGTCGGCGCGCTCGGTGGTCACGGTGGAGGAGATCGTCGACGAACTCGACCCCCGGCCCGGGGCGGTGGTCCTGCCCAGCTGGACGGTGAGCTTCGTGGCGCGGGTGCCGGGCGGTGCGCACCCCTCTTATGCGCTGGGCTACTCGGCCCGTGACAACGACTACTACGTGGCCTGGGACGCCATCGCCCGTGAGCGGGGCACGTTCAAGCAGTGGCTGGACCAGCAGGTTTACGCCGTCCCGGCCGGGCAGCTATGACATCTCAGGTAAGCGCGGACTAACCGATGACCTACACGGCCGACGAGATGATGACGGTGTCCGCTGCCCGCGCGCTGCGGGACGGCATGACGTGTTTCGTCGGGATCGGGCTGCCCAGCTCGGCCGCGAACCTGGCGCGGGCCACCCACGCGCCGTCCCTGGTGCTGATCTACGAGTCGGGCACGATCGGGGCCAAGCCCGGTCAGTTGCCGCTGTCGATCGGTGACGGCATGCTGGCCGAGACCGCGGACGCGGTGGTGAGCGTGCCCGAGATTTTCAACTACTGGCTGCAGCCCGGCCGCATCGACGTCGGCTTCCTCGGTGCCGCTCAGATCGATAAGTTCGGCAACATCAACACGACCGCGATCGGCGGGGATTACCGTAATCCCAAGGTGCGGCTGCCCGGGGCGGGCGGCGCGCCGGAGATCGCCGCCTCGTGCCGTGAGGTGATCGTCGTGGTCAGGCAGAGTTACCGCTCGTTCGTCGAACGGGTGGACTTCGTCACCTCGGTCGGTTACGGGTCGGGCCCGGGGGACCGCGAGCGGCTCGGGCTCACCGGCGCCGGGCCCAAGAAGATCATCACCGACCTGGGCGTCCTCGAGCCCGATCCGGAGACACTCGAGTTCACCCTGACCGGCCTGTACCCGGGGGTGTCTGCCTCGGCCGCCAAGGAGCGCACCGGCTGGGACCTGGCCATCGCGGCGGAGCCGGAGATCATCGCCCCGCCGGGCCGGGCCGAGCTGGACGCGCTCCGGCGCTTCCAAGGCACGCGAGCAAGGAGCCACCAATGACCGCTGACGTATCGACGTCCCTGGCCACGCCGGAGGCCGGAAAGCTGGTCCTGCCGTCGTACGAGCGTCCAGATGGCCTGCACCCGCCGCTGGACTTCGACGGCTACCGCTCGACTGCGCTGCGCCATCCGAAGCAGCCGCTCGTGCTGCTGCCGCACCGGCTGACCGAAGTGACCGGGCCGCTGCTTGGCGACGGCCTGATCACGCCCACGGACTCCGACCTGACCACGCAGCATGACGGCGAGCCGCAGGGCCAGCGGATCATTCTGACCGGCCGGGTGCTCGACTCGGACGGGCAGCCTGTGCCCGACACGCTGATCGAGATCTGGCAGACCAACGCGGCCGGGCGCTACCGGCACTCGCGTGAGCACCACCCGGCGCCCCTCGACCCGAACTTCGACGGGATCGGGCGCGCCATCACCGACTCGGCCGGCCGGTACCGCTTCGTCACCATCGCGCCGGGCGCCTACCCGTGGGGGAACCACTACAACGCCTGGCGCCCGGCGCACATCCACTTCTCGCTGTTCGGCCGCGCGTTCACCCAGCGGCTGGTCACCCAGATGTACTTCCCGGGCGACCCGCTGCTGCCGCTCGACCCGATCTTCAACTCGGTGCCTGACGAGAAGGCCAGGCAGCGGATGGTCGCCGACTTCGACATCGCGCTGACCCAGCCCGAGTGGGCCCTCGGCTATCACTGGGACATCGTGCTGCGCGGCCGCGACGCGACCGCTTTCGAGTAAAAGGGCGGAACGAAAAGTGCCAGGGTTGACTCCTTCCCAGACGGTGGGCCCGTACTTCGCGATGCGGCTGCCGTGGCCGGACGGGCCTTTCGTGGTGCCCGAGGGCACCCCCGGGGCGATCACGATCATCGGGCGGCTCTACGACGGCGCCGGGAACATCATCCCGGACGGGCTGATCGAGACCTGGCAGGCCGGACCCGACGGGCGGTTCGCGCACCCAGACGACCCGCGCGGCCCCACGCCAGGCGGATACCAGAGCTTCCGTGGCTTCGGCCGGTGCCCGACCTCGCCTGACGGCTCGTACCGCATCGTCACGCTCAAGCCCGGTCCGCTGCCCACCCCCGACGGCAGCATCGAGGCACCGCACCTGGACGTGTCGGTGTTCGCGCGCGGCCTGCTCGACCGCGTGGTGACCCGGATGTACTTCCCCGACGAGCAGACCGCCAACGCCGCTGATCCAGTGCTGTGCTCCACTGGCTCCCACGCGCGGAGGGCCACGCTCATCGCGGTGCCCGAGCCGGACGGGGAGCTCAGGTTCGACATCCGCCTGCAGGGTGACCGCGAGACCGTCTTCTTCGATGTCTGAAGTGCGGCTGGCCGCCTCGATTGAGGGACCGGACGACGCACCGGTGGTCATCCTGGCCAACCCGATCGGCACCACCAGGGCGATCTGGGATGCCCAGGCCCGGGTGCTGCGCGAGGAGTTCCGGCTGCTCAGGTTCGAGCTTCGCGGGCACGGGGCGCCCGGCGCTCAGTCCGGCGCCCCGCCCGGACCCTATTCCATCGCCGAACTCGGCACCGACGTGCTCGCCCTCATGCGTGACCACGGTGTCACCACGGCCGCCTACTGCGGTATCTCCATCGGCGGGATGATCGGGTTGTGGCTCGCCGCCAACGCGCCGGAGCGGATCTGTTCGCTGGTGGTGTGCTGCGCGGCGATCACCCCGATGCCGTCACGGCAGGCGTGGCTGGACCGGGCCGCGCTGGTGCGCTCGGGCGGAATGGCGGCGATCAGCGAGATGGTCCCGCCGCGCTGGTTCACCCCGGATTTCATCGCCCGCCAGCCGGCGGCGGTGGCGTTCGTCATGGACATGCTGCACGGCACCGACCCGGTTGGCTACGCGGGCTGCGGCGAGGCCATCGCCGGGATGGACCTGCGCCCCGCGCTCGGCGCGATCAAGGCGCCCGCGCTGGTGATCGCGGGCGCCGAGGACCCGGCCGCGCCGCCCTGGCAGGGCGCGATGACCGCCACCGGCATCGCGGACTCCCGGCTCCGGGTCATCCGCGGCGCCTCGCACCTGGCCCCTTATCAGACGCCGGGTCCCGTCACCGCGGCCATCCTCGCCCATCTCGCGGCGTCGTAGGCTAGGGCTCCTACCCTTCAGGAGGAGCCGTGCTGCCCTGGTCCGCGGATCTCGCCGGCCGCATCGACGAGCATGTCATCAGCAGCGAGTTGCTCCGCGGCAACCCGCTCGGCGACCCGCACGAGCGGCCGCTGCTCGTATACCTGCCGCCGGGGTACGACGACGAGCCGGACCGCAGGTACCCGGCCGTGTACGTCATCCAGGGCTACACCGGGCACGTGGCCATGTGGCGGAACCGCTCCGCCTTCCGGCCGCCGTTCCCCGAGGCCGCTGACGCGGTGTTCGCCCACGGTGAAGCGCCGCCGGCCATCGTCGTGTACGTCGACGCGTGGACCCGCTACGGCGGCAGCCAGTTCGTCGACTCGCCCGGCACCGGCCGGTACCACTCCTACCTGTGCGACGAGATCGTGCCCTGGGTGGACGCGCGATACCGGACGCTGCCCGACGCCGCGCACCGGGCCATTATGGGCAAGTCGAGCGGCGGGTTCGGCTCGATGATCACCCCGATGCTCCGGCCGGACCTGTTCGGCGCACTGGCCACGCACGCGGGCGACTCGCTGTACGAGTACTGCTATATCCCGGATTTCGCCACCGCCGTGCGGCACCTACGCCGCTACGACGGCGATATCTGGCGCTGGTGGGAGGACTTCAACTCCCGGGTGGCCTTCACCAAGGAGCAGGACATGTCGCTGCTCGGGCTGCTCGGCGTGGCAGCGTGCTTTTCCGCGAACGAGGACGGTACCGTTGATCTGCCATTCGACCCGGTGACCGGGGTGCTCCGGCCAGCCGTGTGGCAGCGGTGGCTGGACTGGGATCCGGTGCGGATGGTGCCGGTCCACGCGGACGCGTTGCGGGGGCTGCGGGCCATCTGGATCGACGCCGGCACGAGAGACGAATACCGCCTCGACCTCGGCGCCGGGGCTTTCCGTGCCGCGCTTAGGGACATTGGAGTGGCCGATGACCTGGTGCATTTCGAGCTTTTCGAGGCCGGGCACATGGGCATCGACTATCGTTACCCGATGTCTCTCGCCTGGCTCTGCGGCCGGATGACTAAGTAGCGACTAAGAAGCCGCCGGCCGGCCCGGCAGTCTGGTACGTTTCCGGCGTATTGGGAACGGGGTCGTATCCGGAAGGACCCCGGGGCGCCCCAGGGAATCACTGAACCTCGAATGGAGAGTCGTTATGCGCAAGAGCGGGTGGGCAGCAGCTGCCGGGCTCGGTTCGGTAGTACTGCTGCTAACCGCGTGCGGGGGATCGTCGGGATCGTCGAGCACCTCGAGTTCGACCTCGACCTCGACTACGACCGCCCAGGCCACGGCCACCGCCAACGGCCAGCCGAGCAGCACCGTTGGCTTGCCGGCGAAGGGGTCGGTCGTGCTGGTCGTGCAGAAGTCCGCCGTTGGCTATGTGCTCGCCGAGGCCAACGGCCAGGTGGTCTACATATATGACAATGACACCAAGGGCGGCACGCCGACTTGCACCGGTTCCTGCGCCGCGATCTGGCCGCCGCTGACGGGCAACCCGGTGGCGAGCCCGGCTGCTACCGGCCTGGGCACGCTCGGCACGGTCTCGGACGCGAACGGCGCTAAGCAGGTCACCTACAACGGCAAGCCGCTGTACACCTTCAAGGGCGCGAAGCCGCTGTCCGTCAAGGGCAACGGCGTCGGCGGCGTATGGCACGTGATCAAACTGTCCCAGAGCAACGTCACCGGCGGCTGATCATCGCACGCCCAAGGCTCCAGCGTTCCCGGGCCGGTCGTGCGACGGCCCGGCAGCGTTTTAGTGTCCGGCTCGCCCCTGGAAGGCCCGGACGGGCTTGCCTGAGGAACGAGTCATCCCTGTGAATTGGAGAGACGTTATGCGTAAGAGCGGGTGGGCCGCAGCGACCGGGATCGCTTCAATGGTCCTGCTACTAGCCGCGTGCGGGGGAGGGTCGACCCCGGCCGCGGCGCCGGGCTCAGGTTCGGGTTCGGCCCCGGCGAGCAGCGGGTCGTCGGGTCCGCCCGCGTCGTCGGCGTCGGCGGTAGCCACGGCCACCAAGACCGGGGCATCGCCAACGGCGTCCGCGAAGGTCCACCACTCGGTCGGGCCGCTGCCGAGCACTGACCCGGTGACCTTCCCGCCGGTGGGCACGACCATCATGGTCGTGCAGCAGTCACGCCTCGGTTTCGTGCTCGCCGAGGCCAACGGCCAGGTGGTCTACACGTACGCCAAGGACACCAAGGGCGGCTCGCCAACCTGCACTGGCTCCTGCGCGTCGACCTGGCCGCCGGTCACCGGAGTGCCCAAGGCCGGACCTGCCGACACCTTCCCGGGCACGTTCGGCGTGGTCAAGGGTGCGGGCGGCGTCGAGCAGATCACGTATAACGGCTACCCGCTCTACCTCTTCAAGGGCGCGAAGCCGCTGTCGACGGCGGGGAACGGCATCGGCGGCGTCTGGCACGTGGTCCCGCTCTCCGCGAGCGACATCAGCGGCGCCTGAGTTCCCCCTGGCGGTTGCCTGCTCGGAAGGCCAGGTTAATATTCCGCTACGACTTGGCTTCCGCTGAACGGGGGACGCGCGTCGTGGCCAGCCAGAGCGTAGACCAGCAGCCCGCGCAGCAGCAGCAGCGCGGGCTGCTGGTCATTTACAGCGCGCTAATGCTGGCCATGCTGCTAGCCGCGCTTGACCAGACGATCGTCTCAACTGCACTGCCCACCATCGTCAGTGACCTGGGCGGCCTCAGCCACCTGTCCTGGGTGGTCACCTCCTACATGCTCGCCACGGCGGCGACCGCCCAGATATGGGGCAAGCTCGGCGACCAGTACGGCCGCAAGTACCTGTTCATCGCCGCGATCGTCATCTTCCTGATCGGTTCGGCGCTGTCCGGTCTTTCCCGCACCATGAGCGAACTGATCGCGTTCCGTGCGCTGCAGGGAGTCGGCGGCGGCGGCCTGATGGTGCTGGCCCAGGCTATCGTGGGCGACATCGTCCCGCCGCGTGAGCGGGGCAAGTACCAGGGCGCGTTCGGCGCCGTCTTCGGGGTCGCGAGCGTCATCGGCCCGCTGCTCGGCGGGTTCTTCGTCGACAACCTCTCCTGGCGGTGGGTGTTTTACATCAACCTGCCCATCGGCGCCATCGCCCTCGTGGTGGTGACCGTGGTGCTGCCCGCCACCTCGACCCGGCGGCATCACTCCATCGACTACGTGGGCGCCACGCTGCTCGCCGGGTTCGCCACCTGCGTAGTGCTCGCGACCTCATGGGGCGGTACCACCTACCCGTGGGGCTCGACCGTGATCATCGCGCTGTTCGTCGGCGCCGTCGTGCTCCTCGGGGGCTGGTACCTCTCCGCCCGGCGGGCGGCCGAGCCGGTGCTGCCGCTTCGGCTGTTCCGCAACCCGGTGTTCCGCATCTGCTCGGCCATCGGGTTCGCGGCGGGGTTCGCGATGTTCGGCGCGATCTCCTACCTGCCACTTTTCCTGCAGGTGGTGCACGGCGTCTCGCCCACCCTGTCCGGCGTCTATCTGCTGCCCCTGGTCGGCGGCCTGCTGCTCACCTCGGTAGGCAGCGGCCAGCTCATCGCCAGGACCGGCCGGTACAAGGTCTACCCGGTCGTCGGCACCGCGGTGCTAACGGTCGCGCTCTACCTGCTGTCCCTGCTGGACGAGCACACCCCGAACGCGCTCATGTACACCTACTTCTTCGTGCTCGGATTCTCTCTCGGGCTGATCATCCAGGTCCTCGTCATCGCCGTGCAGAACTCGGCCGACTACGCCGACCTGGGTGCCGCCACGTCGGCGGCGACCTTCTTCCGCACCATCGGCGGGGTGCTCGGGGTGTCCATCTTCGGCGCGATCTTCTCTAACCGGCTGGCCAGCGAGCTGGCCTCGGCGCTGCGCGGGGTCACGCTGCCGAGCGGGTTGAGCGGCGCGAGCGCCGCGGCAAATCCGGCGGTGCTGAAGACGCTGCCCGCTGCGATCAGGGCCGACGTGCAGCATGCGTTCTCGCTCGCCCTGCATCCGGTTTTCCTGTCCGCGATCCCCGTTGCCCTGGTGGCGTTCGTGCTCTCCTGGTTCCTGCGCGAGGTCCCGTTGCGCGCTACCAGTTCGGTCGGCATCGGTGAGGGGGTAGGGGCGGCCCCGCCTGAGCGCGCTTCGGTCGACGAGGTGGAGCGCTCGCTGGTCAGGCTCGGGGGCGAGGACCTCAGGCGGCGCGGCTACGAACGGCTGACCGCGCTGGCCGGCCTGGACCTGCCTGCCGGAAGCAGCTGGATCCTCACCCGGCTGGCCAGGCAGGGCCCGGTCGCGGGGGAGGAACTGGCCCGGCAGGCCAACGTGACCATGGATCACGGCAGGCCCTACGTGGACCGGCTGGTCTCCGAGGGCATGCTGGTCCGCTCGGACGGGACGCTGGTCCTTACCGAGACCGGTCACCAGGCCGCCGACCGGCTATTCGCGGCCCGCCGCCAGGGGCTGCGCGAGCTGCTGGCCGACTGGTCGCCCGATGAATACGCCGAGCTCGGCGAGCTGCTCACCAAGTTGTCCCGGGAGCTGCTCGGCGACAACGCCGACCGCAACCTCATTGACGCCAGCCCCGCCGTCACCTCTGCCACCAGCGAGAGCTAGCGATCGGCGGCGCATCAGGGGCGCGCTAGGCCGTAGGCGGCGCGCAGGCGGGAGGCGGCGGCGGGCGGTGCGTTCACGTGGTCCAGGCCGAGCAGGGCCGCGCCCGCCACCGGCGGTACGTCGATCACGCGGACCACGGCGGCCGGGGCGGCCTCGGCGAGCTGCCGCCGGATGCTGTCCATCAGCAGCGGGTTCCGCGCGGTGATGACGCCGCCGCCGAGGATGACCGGAGTGGCCAGGGCGGTCAGGCCGAGGCGCCGCATCGCGGTGATGGCCATGACCGAGACCTCGTCGGCGAGACGGTTGACCACGGTCCGCGCCACCGGATCGCCTTCGTCCGACGCCCGCAGCAGCAAGGGCGCCAGGCCGATCAGGTCATCGTCCGGGATTTTGCCCTTGTGGATGCCGATCGTTACCTCCTCGACCCGCTCTACGCCGAAATGGCTGGTCAGGTAGCCAGCCAGCACGGTGTCGCGGCCCCGGCCGTCCTCCGCGCGGACCGCGTGCCAGAGTACTTCGAGGCCAAGACCGTAGCCGCCGCCCCAGTCGCCCGAGATCGTGCCCAGGGCAAGGTACCTGGTGACGCGGCCGTCTGGCGCGACGCCGACGGCGTTGATGCCCGCGCCGCAGACCACGGCGACACCCCAGTGCCGCTGGTCCTGGTCCGACAGGCCCGAGCGCAAGATGGCGAAGGTGTCGTTGACCACCGTCGCGGTCGGGCTCCACGCCTGGGCATGCACCGCCGCGGCGTGCTCAGCCTCCTCTTCCGGCAGGTCCGCGTTGGCCAGGCAGGCCACCGTATGCTGCGCGACCCAGCCTGACCTGCCCGGCCGATGATGGCCGTCCAGCTGGGCCGCGGCCTGCTTGACCACTGCGTCCAGGATCAGCACCGTCTGGTCGACGCCGACTTCATGGGCGTTGATGCCGGGGCCGCGGGCGGAGGCGAGCAACGTGCCGTCGCTGGCCACCAGGGCCACGTCGGTCTTGCTGTTGCCCCCGTCGATGGCCAGCACGGCGGGCCTGAGCGCCCGCGGTTCCGGCCGGGGCAGCAGCGGATTGTTAGCCAAGGCCAGAACCCTGATCCCCGCCCAGGGCGAAGGCCAGCAGGGAGTTGGCGGTGTAGTCATCGGCCGGTTCGACCGAGGGCCAGGAGACCACGTTGTCCTCATAGGCGGCGGCCTTGGTGTTGAACGGCGCGAAGTTGCCCGCGCTGCAGGCCCGCATCCCGGACACCGTGCCCAGGCCGGTGAAGTTAGCCGGGCTGCTCGGGCCGTCGGTGGTCGCGCCCAGCTGGATAGGACCGGTCCCGGTGAGCGAGCCCGCCAGGTTGGCGATCTCGCTCTGCATGCAGTGCGGGAACACCGTGCCCGCGCCGACCACGAAGGAACTGCCCCAGCCGTTCGCGCCGAGCGCGAAGTTCAGCTGCTGCTGCGCGAACGACTCGAACTGGCTGGAGCCGCCGTACTTCTGGTACAGCGCGTCGGTGATGAACAGGCCGAACGCGTGCGGCGAGGCATCAGAGGCGCCCAGCTGCGCGCCCAGCGCGAACGGGTCGCCCTTGGCCTGGTCCTCGCCGGTGCGCAGCTGCGCGGCCAGGTCACCCAGCAGCGTGCCCGGGGCGATCGGGCTCCACCATGAGATCCTGGCCTGCCGCATCGCCTGGAGCAGTTCACCCTCGGCTACCGCGCCGGTGTCGTAGAGGTTGAAGGTATCGGGGTGCCCCTGGGCGATGTACGCCCCGGCCCAGCGGGCCGCCGTGGTCAGGTCCGCGCGCAGCTGGGCGGCCGGGGCGCCGGTCGCCTCGTCGGCCAGCGCGATCTCGGCCGCACCCCATGCCATGTCGCTCTTCCACTGGGTGCCCGGGTAGTAATCGTGCGGGAACGCCGTGACGAGCTGCCCCACGCCGGTGGTCTTGGCCATCGCGTAGACGCCCCGGGCCAGGCTCAGCATGTGCTGCGCCTGCGCCGGGTCGTCACCGGCCGACAGCTGCGCGCCGAGCGCGAAGTCGGCGGCGAAGCGGCCCGCCAGGTCGGGGCTGACCGGCTGGCCGGGTGGCGCCGCCTCGAACACCGGCCGGTACTTGACGTAGTACGCGGTCGGCCCGGGGTTCCCGCCGGGCGAGGTGTTCATCCGGTCCTCCTGCTGCGGCAGGAACCAGAAGTTGTAGTCGCCCTGGATCGTGTTGCTCGCGTTGCCGTTGCCGATCCCGACCTGCGCGTACAGCACCTTGCGGGCCGGATTCCACAGCTTGGTGATCCACTGCAGGCCGAACGTCGCCTCCGGCTGGAGCATGGCGTAAGACCCGGGCCCTGCTCGTTTGATAGGCCCGCGCGGCGATCAGCATGAGCGCGTCGGCGTAGCTGGCGGTGAACGCGAACTTCTCGTAGCCGCCGCCGGCATCGAACCAGCCGCCCGAGACGTCGACCGGCCCGCCGATCTTCTTGAACGCCCCGAGCAGGTTGTCGTTGCTGTCGTAGGCCGGATCGGCGTAGACGTAGGCCTTCCCATCCGTCAGGTTGGCGGGCTGCCGCCCAAGGACCGCGGAATCGACATCAGGCCCGTCCCGCTCGGAAGTGAAGTACTGCACGGCGTTGTCGACGAGCTGGCGGTACACCTGCGTCCCGTCGCCGATGATGAACATGGGGGAGACCGCGCTCGCAGGGGAGAGGAGCTTGACCTGGTATCGCCCAGGCGTGCGTACCCCGGAGAAGCTGAGCTGGTACACCGCGCGATAGCCGGAGTTCCACGAGCCCAGGTCATCGGTGGACGTGCCGCGGTAAGCGACGCCATAAGGCGTGACGACCTCGAACCGCACGCTGGCCACCTCCGCTGGCAGCATCGCAAATGCCACCTTCGGCGCACTCGCCGGGTACCCGACCTGGTTGACGCGGACTTCCGGCGCTTTGTTTACGGCTTTGGGTGCTATAGCCCCCGAAACTGCAGACAAATCCCGGGCGCTTCCCAGCGCCGGGACAGCGGAAGTGGCTAGCGTGACGGCTGTTACTGCTGCGGTCACGGCTCCGGCGAGGGTAAAAGCGCGCCGACGGTTTCTCATCGGGATCTCCTCAAGCCCAGGGCAGGTAGCGAGCATTTTCTGCGATGAGTCGGTCGGTCAGGCACTGCGCCTGGTCCGCCTGGCCCACCAGCGGATGCGCGAGCAGCGCGTCGTACACCCGGTCCCGCCCGCCGCGGATGGCGGCGTCGAGCGCGAGTTCCTCGTAGGCGTAGACGTGCGCGATCAGCCCGCGGAGCAGGGGATCGACCGGGTCCACGCGTACCGGGACGGCGCCGCCGCTGCCCACCGTCGCGGGCACCTCGATCACCGCGTCGGCGGGCAGGAACGGCAGCGTCGCGCCGTTGCCCGTGTTGACCACCTGGACGTCGCG
Organism: uncultured Actinomycetes bacterium; assembly: GCA_963769715.1. Taxonomy (GTDB): domain Bacteria; phylum Actinomycetota; class Actinomycetes; order Streptosporangiales; family Streptosporangiaceae; genus Palsa-504. The sequence goes on along the minus strand of CAVYNE010000014.1, from coordinate 194,164 downwards.
CCGGTCACTGGTCAGCGAGACGAGCAGGTCCACCGCCGCTTCGGAATACCAGGCGCCGCCGCGCTGCGCGAGCTGGGGCGGCTTGGTGTCCAGCGCCGGATCCGCGTAAAGCTCCAGGAGTTCGGCCTCCAGCCGGGCGACTTCCTCGGCCCGGGTTGTCGCGCCGCGCAAGGACTCGACCACCGCGTCGTGGGCGTAGTAGTAGCGCAGGTAGTACGACGGCACCATGCCCAGGTGCCGGATGAAGTCCGCGGTCATCCCGGTGTGCGGCGCGATCTCGTCCGCGTGCTTGTCCAGCAGTTCGGGCAGCGCGTCCACACCGTCCACGGACACCGAGCGCTCCCAGGTCAGGTGGTTCAGGCCGACGTGGCCGAGGGACACCCGGTCCGGTGAGACGCCGAGCAGGGAGGCGAAATCGCGCTGGAACCCGATGGCCACGTTGCACAAGCCGACCGCACGGTGGCCCGCGCAAAGCAGCGCCCGGGTGACGATCCCCACCGGGTTGGTGAAGTCGATGATGAAGGCTGAGGGCGAAGCCCGTCGCCGGGCCCGTTCGGCCAATTCAAGGACAATGGGTACGGTCCGCAGCGCCTTGGCCAGCCCGCCCGCGCCGGTGGTCTCCTGCCCGACGCAGCCGCAGTCCGGCGGCCAGGTCTCGTCGCGCTGGCGGGCGGCCTGGCCGCCGATCCTGAGCTGGAACAAGATCGCGTCCGCGCCGTCGGCGCCCTCGTCCAGGTTCGCGGTCCAGCGCACCCGGGCGCGATGGCCGAGGGCGGCCATGATCCGGGCCGACACCGGTCCGACGGCCGCCAGCCGGCTGGGATCGGGATCCACCAGGACCAGCTCCTCGACGCCGGGGAGCAGCCGGCCGATCCCGTCCGCCAGCTCCGGCGTGTAGGTGGACCCGCCGCCGATGACCGTCAGCTTCACATGGACTCCTTCACGAGAACGCCTTGACTTCCTCGGCCGTGGTCTGGGCGACGTGGCAGGCTGCGTCATGGCGGTGCCTGCCCGGGGGGACGGTTCTGCTATCCTCCGGGGGGAATCCATCCCCCCGGTCCCCCCTGGCAGACCCCCCCGCGGGGGGCAGCAACTCGGCGAGCTCCGGCGTGACCTGCGCGCAGGTGTCGATGGCCAGCGGGCAGCGCCAGCGGAACCGGCAGCCCGGCGCCGGGTCGATCACCTTGGGCGGCTCGCCGCGGTCGGTCTCCGCCGCCACCGAGAGCGGTGCGCGCGGATCAGGCACCGCCGACAGCAGCAGCTGGGTGTAGGGGTGCCTGGGGTGGGCCAGCACGTCCTCGATCGGCCCGGTCTCGGCGATCTGGCCGGCGTACATCACGATCAGCCGGTCCGCCACGTACCGCGCGCTGGCGATGTCGTGGGTGATGTAGAGGACGGACACGCCTTCCTCGTCGCGCAGCTTGGCCATCAGGTTGAGCAGGCCGATCCTGATCGACACGTCGAGCATCGAGACCGGCTCGTCGGCCAGGATCAGCTTGGGCCGCATGGCCAGCGCCTGGGCGAAACCGACCCGCTGACGCTGCCCGCCGCTCAGCTCGTAGGGGAAGCGCTGCAGCATATCGGGGGTCAGGCCGACCACTTCGAAGACCCTGGCCGCTTCGGTGAGCCGCTGCGCCGCGGACAGCTCCGGGCGGTGCAGCTTCAGGCTGCGCAGCACGCCGTGCTGGACCCGGAACACCGGGTTGATCGAGCCGAACGGGTCCTGGAACACCATCGGTACCAGGCCGCTGTAGCGGAGCTGGTCGCGGCGGGAGCGGATCCGCGAGAGCGGCTTGCCCTCGAAGTAGATCTCCCCGGAGGTGGGCTGGTAGATCTTGGCCAGCATGCGCGCGATGGTGGACTTGCCGCTGCCGCTCTCCCCGGCCAGCGCCACGATCTCGCGCTCGTTGATGCCGAAGCTGACGTCGTCCACTGCGTGCAGGGTCCGCTGGGAGAGTGACCCAAAGACCCCGCCTATCTTGAAGTGCCTGGTCAGGTGCTCGACCCGGAGCAGATCGGTCATCAGCTGAGGCTCCCGTCCTGGCGGCGCAGGCAGCGCACGAGGTCTCCGGCCAGCGGGGACAGGTCGGGCGGGACCTGCGCGCATTTGTCGAGTGCGTGCGGGCATCGCGGATGGAACCGGCAGCCGGCGGGCACCGACGACAGGTCGGGCGGATTGCCGGGGATTCCCTTGAGCGGAACGCGCGGGCCGCGGATGGACGGGAACGCTTCCAGCAGGCCCTGCGTGTACGGATGCAGCGGCCGGTCGAAGATCATCTTCGTGGCCCCGAGCTCGTCCACCTGACCCGCGTACATCACCATCAGCCGGTCGGAGAAATGGCTGATCAGGGACATGTCGTGGGTGACGAAGATGACCGCGAAGCCGAACGCCTGCTGAAGTTCCTTGATCTGCACCATCAGCGACCGCTGCGCCACCACGTCAAGCGCGGACGTGGGCTCGTCCATGATCACGAGGTCGGGGGTGAACAGCATCGCCATCGCGATCATCGAGCGCTGCCGCATCCCGCCGGATAGCTGGTGCGGGTAACTTCGCAGGTGCACGGGGTCGATGCCGACCATCCGCAGCACCTCGGCGGACCTGGCGGCGATCTCCTCGGCGGAGTGCTTGCCGTGCGCCCGCATCGCGTCCTTGAACTGGGCCCCGATCGACTTGACCGGGTTTAGCGCGTTCATCGCGCTCTGCATGACGACCGACATGGCCTGCCAGCGGATCGCGGAGAGCTGCCCGTCGGTCAGTCCCACCAGGTTCGTGCCCTCGAACGTGACGGTGCCCGCGGCGACGTGCGCGGGCGGCGCCAGCAGCTGGGCGACGGCGAACAGCAGCGTTGACTTCCCGCAGCCCGATTCGCCCACGACGCCGAGAAACTCGCCCCGGCCGACCGCGAACGACACATCATCCACGGCCCGCACCGGGCCTCTGTCCAGGAGGTAATCGACGGACAGGCCGCTGACCTCGAGCACCGGCACGTCAGACACGCTGCTCCACGCCTTTCTGCTGGCGTATCTTCTTCACCGGCCGCAGGGCCGGATTGCCGATCTCGTCGAAGGCGTAGTTCAGCAGGGCGAAGGCGGCGCCGAGCACGGCGATGCAGGCCCCGGGCGCGATCGCCCACAGCGGCTCGCCGGTCTGCAGCGCGGCGTTGTTCTCCGCCCAGTACAGCGTGGTGCCCCAGCTCACCGTGTTCGGGTCGCCCAGGCCGATGAACTGCAGGCTGGAAGCGAACAGCACCGCGTACAGCGCGTTGGTCAGGAAGCTCGCCACGATCAGCGAGGTCATGGTCGGGATGACCTCGACCACGATGATGTAAAGCCGTCGCTCGCCGCGGACCCGTGCCGCCTGGAGGAAGTCCCGGTTGCGCAGCGTGAGCGCCTGAGCGCGGAGCTGGCGTGCGGTGTAGGACCAACTCGTCAGGGTGATAGCGAAAATGAGTACCAGAGTGGTCCCGCCGTGTGCGTAGGCGGCGATGACTATCAGCAGCGGGAACAGCGGGATGACCAGGAGCACGTCGGTCAGCACGGACAGCGAGCCGTCCCAGAGGCCGCCGAGGTAGGCGGCGGCGATGCCGATCAGAACCGCTATCCCGGTCGCGGCCAGACCGACCACGAACGCGATGATCATCACGTTCCTGGTTCCCCACACCACCTGTGCGAACAGGTCTTGCCCGTATGCGTTGGTGCCGAGGAGGTGAGCGGTCGAGACACCCAGGTGCGGGGGATAAGCGTCTGCCGTCGGGCTGTCCTTGGCGATGACTCCGGGGAAGAGTGAGATCAGGATGAAGATCGCGAGCAGGATGATTCCCGCGGTCGCCTTGCGGCTGGACCGGACGGCGCGGCCGATGCGGGCGAGCGCATGGCCGGCGGGCACCTGCGTGGCGGGGGTTTCGGTGGCGACCCCGGAAACTGGCATGGCCATGGCTAACGCGCCGCCCTGGTCCGCGGGTCGAGCAGCGCGGTGAGGATGTCGGCGACCAGGATCGCGAACAGCACCGCCACTGTGATCAGCAGGAACAGGGCCTGCATCAGCGGGTAGTCCTCGCCGGATACGGCCTGCAGCAGCATGTAGCCCACGCCGGGATAGTTGAACACGTACTCGATCAGGATCGCGCCGCTGACCACGAAGCCGAGGGACATCGCGAAGCCGGTCAGGTTCGGCAGGATCGCGTTACGGGCCGCGTAATCGAGCATGATGCGCCAGCTCGGCAGTCCCTTGGCCCGGGCCATCCGCACGTAGTCCTCGGCCAGCGTGGTGATCATCGTGTTCCGCATGGTCAGGATCCAGGTGCCGATCGTGGTGATCAGCAGTGCGACGGCCGGCAGGAAGGCGTGGTTGACCACGTCCTGGAAGAAGGTGAGGTTGAAGCCGGGGGTGTCGGTGGTCACGTAGTAGCCGCCCTGGCTGGGAAACCAGTGCAGGGTGAGGGCGAATATCAGGACCAGCACCATGGCCATCCAGAAGTACGGGATCGCCGAGGTGATCACGAATACCGGCGGCACGATGCTGTCCAGCTTCCCGCCGCGCCGCCAGGCGGCGACGATGCCGAGGCCGGTGCCGATGATGAAAGCCAGGACCGTGGTGATGCCGACCAGGCCGACCGTCCACCAGATCGCGCTGCCGATGACTGACGTGACGGGCGCCGGGTACTCGCTAAGCGAGATGCCGAAGTTGCCCGTCAGGATCTGGTGGAGGTAGCCGAAGTACTGCCCGAGCAGGCCCTGTTTGGTGTTGACGCCGAAGAGGATCTCCAGGGCGTTCAGCGCCTTCGGGTTGAGCTCGCCGTGGAACTTCGACATCATGGCCAGCGCGGGGTTCCCCGGCATCAGCCGCGGCAGCAGGAAGTTGAGGGTGAGCGCCACCCACAGCGTGAGGACGAAGAAACCAAGGCGGCGCAGCGCGTATCTCAAAGCTCGTTGGCTCCTGGTTCGGTCGATCCTGGGCCGCGTGCCAGGGTCCCGGCGGGTCCCTGGCACGCGGCGGTTAACTCAATTGGGCGAAAGGTGCAGGAGGACCTGTTCGTTGTCCGGGTAGGCGTACGCGGACGGCTGGGCGTAGGGGTTGCCGGGTGTGGGCCAGCCGCTGAACGCCCCGGTGTCGTACTGGTACCAGTCGACCGCTTCTGTGACCGGGATGATGGGCACGTCGGTCAGCATGGCCTGCTGGATCTTGTTCATGATGGTCTGCTGCGTGGCGGCGCTCGTGGTGGTCGCGTACTGGTTCAGTAGGGCGGTGGTGGCCGGGTTGTTGTAGCGCTCGTAGTTGCTGGCCGCCGACTTGCCGATCGGCGCCGTGTTCGCGGAGTTGAGCCAGTTGTTCAGCTCGTAGTACGCGCTCGGACCGAACGTCTGCTGATCGTAGTAAGCCATCTGGTACTTGCCGTAGAACAGGTCGGCGTCGAAGTCGGTGTTCGACAGGTTACTCGGGGTGATCTGGATGCCGATCGCCTTGAGATCCTGCTGGATCACCTGCATCGAGGCGACCCAGTCCGAGTAGTCGCCGACGTTGATCACGGTGAACGCCAGCTTCTGCCCGGCCGCGTTCGTCATGACGCCGCCGGCCAGGTGGTAGCCCGCCGATGCCAGCAGGGCCTTCGCCTTCGCCGGGTCATAGCCATTGCCCCAGCTCGACAGGGCCGAGCTGTCCAGCGAGCTGGAGAACGTCGGCGTGACGATGCCGGTCTGGTTCGCCGGCGGCTCGTAGCTGGACTCGCCGATGCTGGAGACCTGGCTCCTGTTGATCGCGTATGAGATGGCCTGACGGACCTTGACGTTGCTCAGCAGGGGGTTGGTCAGGTTCGGGACCAGCGAGACGTTGACGGTGGGCGGGAACCAGTAGTGGTAGTTCGGGCTCTTGGACGTGTAGAAAGCCTCGATGCCAGGAATGTACTGGGCACCCCACTGCGCGTTCCCGTTGGCCAGGTCGTTGTTGGCCGTGGTGTTGCTGGTGTAGGCCGGGTACTGGATCTTGGCGATCTTCGGCTCGCCTGGCTGCCAGTAGTGCGGGTTGGCGGTGTAAGTGATGTTCGACGGGCTGCACTTGCTCATCAGGTACGGCCCCGTGCCGACCGGCTGGCTGACGGGGTTGGTTGTCGGGTTGGCCATCTTCGACCAGATGTGCTCGGGCACGATCGGCGTCTGGTCCGCGATGTAGTAGAAGTAGGGCACGGCGGTGGTGCTGAAATCCATCGTGACCGTGTTCGGGCCCGTGGCGGTGACGCTGGACAGCACCGACCAGGCGCCGGTCAGGTCTAGCGCCGGGTACTTCTTTATCAGGTTGAAGGTGTACGCCACGTCGGCCGCGGTCATCGGCGTGCCGTCGCTCCACTTGACCCCCTGGCGGATCGTGAAGGTGAGCGTCTTGTTACCCGCCCCCCAGTTCCAGGAGGTAGCGAGCATGGGTGTGGTTTTGCCGTTCTGCAGTGGGTTCACGAAGACCAGCGGCTCGTACATGAAGCCGACCGACAGCAGGGTGTCGGAGGTGTTGAGCGGACTGAAGCCGCAGGTCCAAAGCGCGCCGTTCTCGTTGGAGATGGTCAGCACGCTGTTCGTGGCTGCCTTGCCGCTAGTGCTGGAGCCGGGACTGGAACTGGAGCCTGAACCGGCGCTACAGCCGGCCGCGAGCAAGCCGGCCGCGACGATGACCCCGTATCTGGTGAGGCGTCTCATGCCGTTCGTCCTTACTGCCGTTTGGTCCTGACCGGGCGCGGAGCCGGTAGCTGAGCGCCGAGCCGGCGGCTGTCTCACGCGCGGAGCCGGTGCCCGCGCGCGGCGCAGCCTCCGCGCTCACATGACGTCTGTTTCTATCGGGACGTCTGCCGTTATTACGATGTGTACGATTAAGCCTCTTCCGCGAATTTTGTTAGGACAGTATCCTAACTATCTGTCCGGGACAAGGGTCCCGGCCAACTGACGCAAGGTCTTAACGTCCGGGTGCCTGAAGTCGTAACTTTCGGGCATCCGGGGGTCCGGAAGCATGCCCCGAGAACGCCAGGCACCATGATGGAGGAGGTCGCCGTGACAGCCATGTCGGCAGGTGCGGGCGCGGCTGTGCCCACGGGCCCGCCAGAGCTGGAGCCGGAGCTGACGCCGCGGCCGCAGCCGGGGCCGACCCCGGCCGCGCGGGAGTCGGCGCTGGCGCTGCCGCCTCCGGAGAACTCGGGCGCGGCCCTGTTCGCGGCGCGGCCTTCGCTCATCCGGGCGATGAACGAGCAGCTCCTGCTCGAGCACATCCGCCAGCGCGGCCCCTGCTCGCGGGCCGAACTGGCCCGCGTCTCCGGCCTGTCCAAGCCGACCGTGTCGCTGGCCCTGGACAACGTTGAGCGCGCGGGCCTGGTCCGGATCGCCGGCCAGCGGACCGGGGTGCCTGGCCGTTCGGCCCGGCTGTACGAGATCAGGCCAGACGCGGGCCTGGTGCTCGGGCTGGACATCGGGCACGAGTACGTCCGCGGCGCGATCGCCGACCTGTCCGGGGAGATCAGGGCCAGGGAGTCGCTGCGCGCCCGCGCCACCAGCGTCCGCAGCCGGGTGGCCGAGCTCGTCGGGCTCGCCGACATGCTGTGCGCGAACGCGGGCGTGTCCCGTTCGACGATCACCCAGACCGTGATCGGCAGCCCGGGCGTGTACGACCCGCGGCGCAACGCGATGAAGCTCACCGGCGGCCTGCGCGGCTGGGACCGGCCGGCGGCGCTGGCCGGCCTGCGAGAGGCGTTCGGGCCGTCGCTGGTCATGGAGAACGACGTGGACGCCGCCGCCCTGGCCGAGCGCGCGCTCGGTCACGGCCGTGAGGTCGATCACTTCGCTTTCGTGCACGTCGGCACCGGCATCGGCATGGGGCTGGTCGTCGGCGGCCAGCTGCTGCGCGGCGCGCACGGCGTCGCGGGGGAGATCGCTTTCATGCCGCTGTCCGGCGGGTCCGGCGCGGACGAGCTGGAGGCCAAGAAGCGCGGAACCCTGGAGGCGGCGGCGTCGGCGTCAGGAGTCGTGCGGGCCGCCCGCCGTGGCGGCATGCGCGGCCCGGTGTCGGCCCGGCGCGTCTTCGAGGCCGCGGCCGGCGGTGACCAGCGGGCGATGGCCGTGGTGGCGGAGGAAGCTCAGCTGATCGCCAAGACGATCTGCGCCGTCATCACCGTGGTCGACCCCGACCTGATCGTGCTCGGCGGCGGCATCGGCCGCGCGCCCGGCTTGGCGGAGGTGGTCACCCGCGAGCTCGAGCGGATCGCGCCGGTCATGCCCGCCATCAGGGTCAGCGCCCTGGGCACCGACGCGGTGGTCGACGGCTGCCTGGCGGCCGGCACCGAGCTCGCCTGGGGCCAGGTGATGACCGTTCTGCCCACCGCCCCGTCTGCGGACGGCATCCGCCAGCCCTGAATGGAACGTACCATCGCGCAGATCACCGCAGGTACGACGCCCCGTTGAGGTCGAGGATGGCCCCGCTGGTCCACTCGGCCTCGGCGGAGGCCAGGTAGACGACGGCGGCCGCGATCTCCTCCGGCGTGGCGACCCGGTTGAACGGGCTCTGCGCCCGGATCTCCTTCCCCCGCGGGGTGTTCAGTTCGTCCACCGTCATGTCGGTTTCCACGTATCCCGGGGCGACGGTCGCGACCGCGATGCCGAGCGGCGCCAGGGCTCGTGCCATCGACTGCCCGAACGAGTTCAGGCCTGCCTTGCTCGCCCCGTAGGCCGGATGCCGCGGCTCGCCCCGGTACGCGCCGCGCGAGGTCACGTTGACGATCCGGCCTCCGGTCTCCTTCATGTACTGCACGGCGCACCAGGTCACGTTGGCCGCGCCGGTGAGGTTGACGGCGAGTGTCTCGCGCCAGGCGTCCTGCCACTGCTGGTAGGACACCTCGGTGATCGGATGCCGTACGTAAATCCCGGCGTTGTTGACCAGCACGTCCAGGCCGCCGAGGTCCGCCTGAGCCTGGTCGACCATCCGCCGGACGGCATCGGCGTCGGCCAGATCGGCCTGGACCACGGTGTGGCCGCCGCCCGGCAGCCCGGCCAGCACCTGGCGGGCCAGCCCCGGCGTCCCGCGGTGGTGCACCGCCACCCGGTCGCCTAGCTCCGCGAACGCCTGGGCCACGGCCCGGCCGATGCCCCGGGACGCCCCCGTCACCAGTACCGCCCGCTTCACCGGCTCTCCTCGCACAAGGACAGCAATTTGGTCGCCGTGGCCCAGTTCCTGGCCGTGGCCGCCAGGTCCGGTTTCTTCTGTCTCGCGGGCGCGCTGATGATCCGGAACAACGCCTGGGCCAGCTCGCTTTTCCCGAAGCCGTCCGGCGTGTGCACGAACAGGGCGCGGCCGGCCTGCCGGACGGTATCCCGGCTGCCCTTGGCGGCGGCGGCGCTCTCAGCGGTCGCGATCCGGGCCAGCAGGTCCTGCGGCGGCTCGGCGTTCAGGAACACCACGTGTACCAGCCTAGGGTTCGGCTCATCCGGATACGGGTTGCTCGCCAGCACCTCAGCCAGCTCGTCCCGGCTCAGGACGACCACCGAGGACCAGATCCCGAACCTGGAGGCCACGGCCGACTCGAGTGCCGCGGCCAGCTTGGCGGTGTCGGTGTCCGCGGTGCTGAACAGCACGTTGCCGGTCTGGATGTAAGTGGTCACCCCGGTGTGCCCGAGCGAGGTCACGACCTCGCGCAGGTCCGTCATCGGGACCTTGTTCCGGCCGCCGACGTTGATTCCGCGCAGCATAGCGACGTGTGAGGCCATGGCGTCATTGTGCCCGCTGCTGCTCATGGCTGACGGCCGCGCCAGCTTCTCGTCAAGATTTATCCCTAACGAGGCGGGTGCCTGCCCCAGGACCGGTTCTCCCGCTTCCCGGCGGGACGACCAGGATGACCCCTTCGCCCGGTTCACCGCAGTCACGCCTGTCGGCCCCTTTGGTACTCGCCAGTTAGCTGACACAATGCCGTTTCGTGCGTGCTGCCCGGCGAGGCCCGTTCCGCGATCTGCCCCCGGAAGTGGCGATCCTGGCCACGGTCGCGTTCACGGTCGCACTCGGGTTCGGGATCGTCGCCCCGGCCATCCCGGCCTTCGCCCGCCAGTTTGGCGTCAGCGTGACCGCGGCGGCCGGCGTGGTCAGCGTATTCGCGCTGATGCGGGTGGTCGGCGCGCTGCCTGCGGGGCGCCTGGTGGACCGCTTCGGCGAGCCCGGGGTGATGGCGGCGGGTATCGCGGTGGTGGCGGTGAGCAGCGTCCTGGCCGGATTCTCCAAGTCCTTCGCCGAACTGCTGGTACTGCGCGGCAGCGGCGGGGTGGGCTCGGCGATGTTCAGCATCAGCGCCCAGGCCCTGCTCCTCGGCAGCGTGCCCGGCGATCAGCGCGGCCGGGCCAGCGGCCTGTTCAGCGGCGGATTCCTGCTCGGCGGGATCAGCGGCCCCGCGGTGGGCGGGCTGGTCGCGGCGTGGTCACTGCGAGCGCCGTTCTTCATCTACGGCGGCCTGCTCGTCGTGCCCGCGGTGCTGGCCGCGGTCGTGCTGCGCCGGACGCCGAACCACCGGCAGGTGGCCGCCGACCGGCCGCACGTTCGCTCGCTGGCCACCTTGGGCCGGGCGGTGCGCAGCAGCACCTACCGCGCCGCCGCGTCAGCCAACCTGGCCGACGGCTTCGGCGCGCTGGGCATACGCGGTGCCCTGGTACCGCTGTTCGTCCGGGACGTGTTGCACCGGTCGGCAATCTGGACGGGTATCGGGTTCCTCCTGTTCGCCGCGCTCAACGGCGCCGCGCTGCTGCCCGGCGGCCGGGTGGCCGATACCCTCGGCCGGCGCCCGGTGATCATCGCCGGCTGCGCGATCTCGGCCGTCGGGATGGTCATGCTGGCGCTGCTGCCCGGCCCGTGCGCGTTCCTGGCCGCGCTGGCCGTGGCCGGCTTCGGCTCAGGCCTGCTCGACGTGGCCCCGGCGGCCATGATCGGCGACATCATCGACGACGGCGGCGGGACCCTGGTCGCGTCGTATCAGATGGCCGGCGACGTCGGCTCCGTCGTCGGACCCGTGGCCGGAGGCTTCCTGGTCGATACGGCCTCCTACGCCGCGGCCTTCGGCCTAGCCGCCGCCGTGCTGGCCGCCGCCGCCGTCCTCGGCCTGGTCTCCCCGGAGACCAGGCCGGAGCCCGTACCCGCCCCCGTGTAACACCGGCCAGCTATGGTTACCGGGTGGCGTCATGGGCTGAGCACACCATCTGGTGGCACGTCTACCCGCTGGGCTTCACCGGCGCGGAGAAGACGGCGCTGCCGCCGGGGGAGCCCGTCCGGCACCGGTTGCGGCAGCTAGACGGATGGCTCGATTACCTGGTTGAACTCGGCTGCTCGGGCCTGCTGCTCGGGCCGATCTTCGCGGCCGAGACCCATGGTTACGACACCGTTGATCACTTCGAGATAGATCCCCGGCTCGGCGATCAGGAGGACTTCGACCATCTGGTCGCTGAAGCCAGCCGGCGTGGCTTGCGCATCGTTCTCGACGGGGTGTTCAACCATGTCGGCCGTTCGTTCCCGGCGTTTGCGGCCGCGCTGGCCGGCGGGCCAGCCTCGCCCGCGGCCAGATGGTTCCGGCGCGACCCGGGTAGCGGCGAGTACGCGACGTTCGAGGGCCACCACCAGCTCGTCGCCCTGGATCACGAGGAACCCGAGGTAGGTGACTACGTGGTCCAGGTCATGACCTACTGGCTCGACCGGGGCGCGGCGGGATGGCGGCTTGACGCCGCGTACGCGGTGCCGGCCAGCTTCTGGTCCAAGGTGCTGCCGAGAGTCCGGGAATCGCACCCCGGCGCGTGGTTCCTCGGCGAGATGATCCGCGGCGACTACGTCGCCTACGCGTCGGAGGCCGGCCTGGACTCGGTCACCCAGTACGAGTTGTGGAAGGCCATCTGGAGCTCACTGAACGACCGGAACTTCTTCGAGCTGGCCTGGGCGCTTGACCGGCACAACCAGGTGCTCGACGGCGTGCTGCCGCAGACGTTCACCGGGAACCATGACGTGACCAGGCTGGCCAGCCAGCTCACGGACGAACGGCACTTCGGTCACGCGGTGGCCGTGATGCTTACCGTCGGCGGCATACCGAGCATCTACTACGGCGACGAGCAGGCGTTCCGCGGCGTCAAGGAACAGCGGGCCGGCGGCGACGACGAGATCCGCCCGGCCTTCCCGGCCAGCCCGGCTGAGCTGTCGCCCGGTGGCTGGCCGGTCTACCGGTTGCACCAGCGCCTCATCGGCTTCCGTCGCCGCCACCCGTGGCTGGTCCGGGCGCGGACGTCCGTCCAGCACCTGACCAACGAAGCCTTTGCCTTCCGGGCCGCCGCGGACGACGCCGGGATACTCGTCCTGCTGAACGTCGGCGACACCGCGTTCCGGTTCCCGGTCGACGTGACCGGGTTCGCCGTGGCGGAGACCCCCGATCCGGGTGCCCGGCCCGACGACCCTGCCCTGGTGCCCGGGCACAGCTGGGTCATCCTGAGCTCGTGAGCGCCGCCGCGCCGGCCTGGGTGGTGGCCGGACCGCCCGGCGCGGGCAAGAGCACGGTCGCGGGCCTGCTGCTGGCGGCGCTCAAGCCGACTCCGGCGCTGCTCGATAAGGACACGATGTACGGATCGTTCGTGGCCGCTGCCCTCGCGTCCGCCGGCCGCCCGCCGGGCGAGCGCGAGGGGCCGTGGTACGACGAGCATGTCAAGATCCACGAGTACGCCGGGATGACGGCCACCGCCCGCGAAATCCGCGCCTACGGCTGCCCGGTCCTGCTGTCCGGCCCCTTTACCGGGCCGATCCACGACGCTCAGCGGTGGCAGTCCTGGGTCGCCGAACTCGGCGGCGGGACCGTGCGCTTGGTCTGGGTCAGGTCAGACGAGGACACGCTGCGCCACCGGCTTTCCGCCCGCGGGCTGAAGCGCGATTCCGCCAAGCTGGCGGAGTTCGAGGAGTTCTGCGAGAACATGCGGATCGGGACCGCGCCGGCCGCTCCGCATGTCACCGTGGATAACCGCCTCACCGCCGCCGCGTCGCTCGACGAACAGATCGCCACCCTGCTCAGGCAGGCCTAGACCCGCCTAGCCCATCGGATAGCGGCGGAAGGCTACGGCGTACTCGCACCCGGCGCCCAGGCCGACGTAGCCCGCCATGTTCTTCAGGAATTCGTCGGGATCGAATTCGCGGCCGAGGCCCTCGAGGTAGGCACGGTGCTCGCGCAGCGACGCGACGCCGGCGTTGATCGTGTCGGTGACGTCCACGAAGTGAGTCGGCGCGCCGACCGAGGCCACATAGGCGTCCTTGATGCCGGTGCACGGCGGGCCCGCCTCGGGGAATACCCACTCGTTGGCGGCGTCCCGGCAGGCGTCCAGCGTGGCGAGCCCGACGGCCCGGTGGTCGGCGTGATTGACCGGGCCTTCCTCGCCCCAGGTGAGGTCGAAGCTCATCGTGATGATCACCTCGGGCTGCAGCCTGCGGAACGCGGCCGCCAGGTCGTGTCGCAGCGCGATCCCGTACTCCACCAGCCCGTCCGTATGATCGAGAAACTCGACCTCGGTCACGCCGACGACCGCGGCGCTGCGGCGCTCTTCCTCCACCCGCAGCGGGCCGACCTGCTCGGGAGACATGCCCGCGATGCCCGCCTCGCCCCGGGTCGCGAGCAGGTAGGACACGTGCTTCCCCTGGCCGGTCCACCGGGCCACGGCGGAGGCGACGCCATATTCGAGATCGTCTGGGTGAGCCACCACGGCCACCGCCCGGTCCCAGTCCTCCGGCATCGGCTGCATCCGCGCCACCCCTTTTCTTTTCCCGTCAGCTTTGCCGCAACTCTCCCACACCTTCCCCGTCCTCGATCGGCGTGGTCCCAACCGGGGAATACCGGCCGCGCTACGGCGCTGTACTGGTATCACTTTTCAGGAGGACCACTGCCCCGATGCACGAGAATTACTGCTTCAAGTGCGGAGCGTACACACGTATCGACGACGTGACGAAGCTCTGCCGCGCCTGTTACGGCTACTGGCCAACGCCGAACCGGCCCGGTCGTTGAGTCCCATGGCCACCCGTGGGTCCGTCGGCCGAACCTGGGATGATGACGACATGCCGCCGGAGGAAGCACCCAAGCAGCCGGCCCGCGTCAGCCCGCCGGATGCGCGCGATGAGCCGGTGCTGCCGACGCAGAGCCAGGAAGATACCGACGTCGGCTGGGGTGAACCGCCCGCGCCGGACGATGATGAGCGCCTCAATCGCGAGCGCCCGCCGCACTGGGGTTCTGGCTAGAAGGCCGGCGGGGGCAGGTCCGACGGCGGCCCGACGAAGCTCGCCCGCTCATCGCTGAGCCAGTCCTGGATCGGGCGGGGATCGGCTCCGGTTACCTCACGCACGGTATCCGTCACCGTATCGGTGCCGCCGTGCCGGACCCACTCGAACAACTCGAGCTCGCCGTCCACTTCCCAGCGACCCATCCCGCTGGCCAGCATGAGTTCTCGTGCACGTTTAGCCGACTGATGCTCGTAGTCCACCTGCCGCGCGAAGACGGCCGAGACACGCGCCGCGACGTCCGCGTACCCGAGCGCCTCCGGGCCGGTCACCACGTACATAGCGCCGTCATGGCCCGGGCTGGTGAGAACCCGGGCCGCGACGGCGGCGACGTCCCTGACGGCCACGAACCCGACCTTGCCCCGGCCGGCGGGCGCGGCGATCGTGCCCTCCTTACGGATGGTGTCCGCGGCGGCCAGGAGGTTCTCCATATACAGGCTGGGGGCGAGGTAGGTGACCGGAAGGCGGAGGGCATCTAGGTGCCTGGCGACCTGACGGTGGCTGCGCATGAAACGCACCTCGCAGTCGGGATCCTGGAAACCGTCCGCGGCGACCTTGACGATGTGCGGGCGGTGGCCGGCCTCCGCAATCGCGTCGATGAATACGATCTCCAGCCCGGCCTGCTCCTCGTGCGCCGGGCTCAGCAGGAAGACCTGGTCAAATCCCTGCAAGATCTCCGCTGGCGGCGGATCGTCGAAGGTCGCCACCACGTGCTGCGGCGCCCCCGGCAGGTCGGCCGCCTTCGCCGCCACCCGCACCATGGCAGTGGCATCGGCGCCCGCATCCGCCAGCGCCTCCATCAGGCGATAGCCCACTCGCCCGGTCGCTCCGGTCACCAGAATCACGCCGCTCTCCCTTCCGGTTCGTGCGGAGCACCCGCACGCCACCCTCTTGCATATCAGGGAGCAGGTTCCGCCAGATCCTTCATCGTGGTCCTGCCTCTCCGTCGGGATACTGGAACACCTCGTCAAGCGGCACCTCGACCGACGCCCAGACCGACATGTTGACCAGGACGCCGGCGCTCCCGCCCTGGTCCCATTCGAACGCGTGCACGGCAGTCGCCTTGCCGTCTTCGGTCTGCAGCCGTGCTGCGTGCGGCGAACATCACCTGGTGTGTCACACATATGTAATGATTTGGGTTTAGCGGCAGCCAAGAAGAGCGAATAGAGTTACATAACTAACATTTAGGATTAATGCCCCACGGAACGTATTGCTTATAGCGCCGCAGGTGCCACCATTGTCACTCGGGGAAGGGGGCTCGTTGGCTCGCGAGCCGCTCAGGGATCATGATCCCTCGCGGATCGGGCGCTACCGGCTGACGGCCAGGCTGGGTTCGGGCGGCATGGGCGTGGTGTACCTCGGATTGGATCCGGATGGGGACGGTAGCCAGGTCGCGGTCAAGGTGCTGCGCCCCGAGCTGGCCGATGACCCGGAATTCCGGGCCCGGTTCGGCCGTGAGGTGGCTTCGCTGATGCTGGTCAGGGGCGAGTGCACGGTCCGGGTGATCGAGGCCGACACCGAGTCATCCCAGCCGTTCATGGTCACCGAATATGCCGCCGGGCCCTCGCTGTCAGAATACATCGACGCCGACGGACCACTAGCCGCCGACATGCTGTACGGCCTGGCCACCGGGCTCGCAGAAGCGCTGACCGCCGTCCACGCCGCCGGGGTGGTGCACCGGGACCTCAAGCCGTCGAACGTGATCCTGGGGCAGAGCGGCCCGAAGGTCATCGATTTCGGGATCGCCCAGACGCTAGACGCGACTTCCGTCACCAAGACGGGCATGATGGTCGGCTCGGCCGGTTTCATGGCTCCGGAGCAGGTCACAGGGCGGGCCGGCCAGGCCGCCGACATTTTCGCCTGGGCCGTGACGATCGCGTACGCGGCCAGCGGGCAGCCGCCGTTCGGCACCGGGGAATCGCTGGCCATCGTGTACCGGATCCTGCATAGTTCCCCCGACGTCGCCGCCGTTCCCGCAACGCTGCAGCCGCTGGTGATGGCCGCGCTGGCCAAGGACCCGCAGCGGCGGCCGACCGCGCATGAGCTGCTGGACGTGCTGATTGACCCGGCCGCCCGCGAGGACCATCCCGCTCAGGCCGTGCTGGCCTGCACCTGGCCGTCAACCCAGCCCCACGTCGGCCAGCCCGTGCTCAGCGCGCCCATCGTCAGCCGGCCCCGCACCAGCGAGTCCTACACCAGCGAGCCCCGCGCCGGCGAGCCCCGTACCAGCCAGGCCCGTGCCAGCCGGCCCGATCGCTCCCGCAGGCCGCCGAACGGCTCTCTTCTCTTCGAGCCGGACCCGACGACCCCGCCGGCCCGTCGGCTGCGGACGCTCGGGCGCGGCCGGCTCAGCCGCCGGATGACCCTGCTCGGGGTGCCGGCCGTCGTCGTGGTCGCTGTCGCCGCCCTGGTGTCCGGGCTGTTGATGGGACACGTCATCAACCTCGGCCAGCTGACCGCGAACCAGCTGGCTCCCCAGGGCACCACCATGGCCGCCCTGCAGACCTATCCCGGCCAGCAGTCCCGCGGCGTCCTGCACGCCCTCAACCGCGTCGTCGCCTCGGGCGGCACGATCGTGGCCATGGGCTCGCAGGCCAGCGACGGCCTGGTCCGCCAGCAGTTCTTCGTCTCCTCCGACGGCGGCAAGACCTGGCGGTTCGCCCCGCTGCATGCGGCCCAGGGGGCTCAAAGGGGCCAGGTCCCGCTCGGTCATCAGGCGGCGCTGCTGGCCGGCGGCCCGGGCAGGTGGCTGGCGATCGGCCCGCAGGCCATCTGGACCAGTGCGGACGGGACGTCGTGGACGCTCGCCTCGACCCACGGCATCTCCCCGCAGCTGCCGGGTGACTCGGTCTGGGTGATCACCAAGACCGCCACCGGCTTCCTGGCGGCGGGCAAGGGGGACGCCGCGGGCGGCGGGACACAGGCGGTGATCTGGACGTCGCGCGATGGCCTGAGCTGGCAGCGGATGACGGCCGCCAACCTGGGGCTGGCGGGGGCCGGCGAGGCCGTGCCGAGCATTTCGTACGCCACTTACCGGGGTACCGACACGTTGATCGCCGGCCCGGTCACCACGGCCGGGGCCACCTACTCCGGCGCGTGGCTGAGCACGGACGGCGGATCGGCGTGGACCCCGGTGAACATACCTGTCAGTAACGGGGCCGACGATTCGATCAGTGGCCTGGCCTTCGACAATGCCGGGCTGATCGCGGTCAGGCCGGGCGGTGGTACGTCACCGAGCACCGCATTCGGCGTAGCATATTTTTCCTCGAACGGACTGGCGTGGCAGTACGCCGGAACGATCGACGCGTCGGCGGGTTGGAGTCCCCGCGTGGTCAAGGGGACCGACGGTGGCTTCGCCGTGGCCGGCCAGACCGCGTCCGGGCAGATCGTGGCCTACACCAGCACGGGCACCGGCGCCGCCTGGCAGCCGACAGGATCGCTCGGTCAGGCCGCCCGCGAGTCGGTGACCAGCGTGACGGTCGCCCCCGGCGGGACTGTGGTCGCGGTCGGCGCCACGCGCGGCAGCATGGTCATCCAGCAGCCGGTCTTCCTCGAGGCGACTACGACCGGTAGCGTGCGCCCGGTCTCGGTCCAGGGTGAAAACGTCCCGGAACTCGCGGTGAACAGCACCGCCGTCTCTCCCGCCGGCACGATGGTGGCGGTGGGCAGCGCCGACGGCTACCCGGCGGTCTGGCAGAGACCGCCGGGCGGCACCTGGCGCCTGCTCTCCTCGCTGCCGCTCGTCTCCGTTTACCCGGGCCTGACCGCGCTGACCAGTGTGACCTACGGCCCGGCCGGCTGGCTCGCGGTAGGCGTGCCCGGCCCGGTGGTGCTCACCTCGGCGAACGGCACGACCTGGCACCGCGCCAGCGGCGGTATCGAGAACGACCTGGGCCAGGTTTCGGCCGTCGCGGTGGCCGCGGGCCAAGCCGGGTATTCGGTCGTCGGACGGCCAGCCGGACCGGACAGCGCGAGCGTGGCGGACGTCTGGTGGTCACAGAACCTGACCTCCTGGACCAAAGCCGAGGATATGAACGTGATGAGCGGCCCGATCCAGGTCCTTGCGGTCGCGGCCGACCCGCACGGGTTCGTGTCGGCGGGCTCGCACAACGACCAGCCCGCGGTGTGGACCACGAGCGACGGCAAGCTGTGGACGACGATCGACCTGGCGCTGCCGGCCGCCGCCTCCTCTGCCATGCTCCAGCAGATAGCCATCAACGGGAATCACGTAGTGGCCCTGGGCCAGGAGATCAAGGCGGGCGCTACCGTGCCGTTCGCCGAGCAATCTTCCGACGGCGGCGCGAGTTGGCGGCAAGTGCCGTTCAGCCCGCCTGGCCCGAATACAGTCATCACCGCGCTGACGGCCGATTCCGGTGGCTTCACCGCTGCGGGCCAGTATGGCCAGCCGGGCCAGCAGAGCGTAGTGATGTGGACCTCAGCCACCGGGATTACGTGGACGCCAGCCCAGGTCAGCGGTCTTGGCGGCGGCGGAAGTCCCGCGGTCACCGCGCTGGTCTCGTCCGGCTCGGCCGTCACCGGCATCGGCTCGACGGCCACCATGCAAGGACGGCAGTTCCTCCTCCTGACCCTTCCGCGCCACTGACCGCGGAGTCCGGGATAACACCAGGCCCCGCTTGGGTACCCGGCCACAACCTCACCGGCTACGTCGGGCGCCGCAGTGGGCGGCATCGACGCGGTTCAGATCCAGGCTAGCCAGCAGTTCGTCGTCCGGCGGCTTCCGGTCGGCTGACGCCCGGCGGGGCCTGCTCCCGGCCGATACGGTAGGAAAATAGCAGGCGGACTGTTTGTGTGCTGGCCTGCCTGGACGCCGCCATGACCTCTCGGGAGGAGAATCTCCTTGGCTCGCACGCCTCTTGGGCCTGATGACCCGATACGGATCGGGCATTACCGGCTGACGGCGAGGCTGGGCTCCGGCGGCATGGGCGTGGTGTACCTGGGCGTGGCCTGGGACGGCAGCCCGGTCGCCGTCAAGGTGCTGCGCCCGGAACTGGCCGGTGACCAGGAGTTCCGTCAGCGATTCGGCCGTGAGGTGGCCGCGCTGGTGCGGGTCAAGGGCGCGTGCACGGTACAGGTGATCGAAGCCGACTCCCAATCTTCGACGCCGTTCGTGGTCACCGAGTACGCCAATGGTCCTTCGCTGTCCGAGCACATCGACAAGTACGGATCGGCCGATCCCGACATGCTGTACGGTCTGGCGGCCGGGCTGGCCGAGGCGCTGACCGTGATCCACGCGGCCGGGATCATGCACCGGGACCTCAAGCCTTCCAACATCATCCTGACGGACGCCGGCCCGAAAGTCATTGATTTCGGCATCGCTCGCAGGCAAGACACGACCGGGATGACCAAGACGGGCATGATGGTCGGCTCGATGGGTTTCATGGCGCCGGAGCAGATCAGCGGGCACCCTGGTCCGGCGGCTGACATCTTCGCCTGGGGGGTGACGGTGGCCTACGCGGCCACCGGGCGGTCGCCGTTCGGCGCCGGGAACGCCCACTCGATCTTGTACCGGATCGTGTATGGCGACCCCGACATCGCCGCGGTACCGGAGCCACTGCGCCCGCTGGTGGAAGCCGCCCTGGCCAAGGACCCGCAGAGCCGCCCGAGCGCGCAGCAGCTCCTGGACCGGCTGACGAGCGCCTCCAGGCCGGCCGGGCGCCTTGCCGACGCGCCCACCCAGGTGATCCCGTCGCCAAGCTGGCAAACCGCCCCCGAGCCGAACCGTGCTCATCCCAGCGAGCCGTCGCCGGTCACCGAGCCGCCCACCGCCGATTCGCCAACCCCTGAAACGCCGGCCCCTGAGGTAGCACCCCCTGTGGCACCGGCACCAGAGGCGCCCGGCCCCGGGAAGGTCCCGGTGAGCCGTCGCATGGCGACCATAGCCGCGTCGGCGATCGTGGCGATGCGACGCCGCCGTCCCGGCCGTCGCGCGGCCGGCCGGCCACGATCCAAGGGCTGACCCAGGAACAATCAGCCGACCCTGCTGCCCTGAGCGGACCAGGGGAATGGCGCGAGGTCAGGCTCGACCCAGCCGCGCCGGGCTGGGGCCGCGGCAAGCGTCGACGATCGGTAGTGCCTACTGAGCAGGCGCTTGTTGAGCAGCGCCTGGTTGCGGCCGGCGAAGGCGTCGAAGTCGGCGCAGTCCGGGTCCGCCTCGACATGGTGGGCGACGATCTCCACCCAGGCCCGGGAGACCGTGTGATGGTACTTCTGCGGCGCCCGCTCGTACGCGGCCATCTGCTGGATCCAGCCGCAGATCCTGGCCGTGGCCTCCGGCATGCCGTAGCGCCGCACGGCCACGAAGGCCAGGTTGATGTGCTGCCGGTGGCGGAACTTGCCACCAGGGCCGGTGATCCCAGGCAGGATCTCGGCCAGTTCGGAGTCGGGCGAGCCATGCGCTCCGGCCGCGTCCTCGTGATGGGGGAGTGGAGCCTCATGATGGGGCATTGGCAGCCTCCTGCAGGGCGGCGATGACGGCGTGATAGCCGGCGATCTGGGTGGCGGACAGGCAGGAGAGCGCGTCGCGCTCCAGGTCCGTGATCGCGGTGAGCACCCGGGTGGCCACCGCCTGGCCCGCTTCGGTCAGCGGCAGCCGGAACGAGCGCCGGTCGGCGGGATCTAGCTCCCTGGTGAGGTAGCCCCGGTTCTCCAACCGGTCAAGCAGGCCGGTCAGCGTGCTAGCCCGGGTGCCGGTCCGCTCGCTGAGCTGGCGGACGTTGAGGGTCCCGCCGTCGCCGAGGTTCGCGAGCGCGTTGATCTCGGCTCCCGAGAGGCTCAGGTCCGCCAGCGCGGCGCTCAGCGCATGCAGCGTACGATGCGTCGCCCGCTGCAACGCGAGCACCGCATCAGGTAGTCCACTTTCGGATATCACGAAAATGAACTATACGATAATGAAGTATCTGATGCTACCGGTGCGGACATAAGAAACAAGTTGCCATGCTCGGGACAATGACCCCGTGGCTGAAACATGGATGATCGACGAACTGGCGCACGCAGGACCCGAGCACCTCGACCCGGCCTTCGTGGCCGGCTTCGACCGCAAGCAGGGCTATCCCGACCCGGCCGAGGACCTAGACGCCTTCGAGGCCCACGGCCTGGACGCGAGCTCCGCTGTTGTGGACCTCGGAGCGGGCGCCGGCCAGTTCGCGCTCGCCGCCGCTCGCCAGTTTCAGCACGTAACGGCCGTGGACGTCTCCCCAGCCATGCTCACGGTGCTGCGCGAGCGCTCCGCCGCCGGGGGACTGGCCAACCTGGACTGCGTGCGCGCGGGCTTCCTCAGCTACCAGCATCTCGGTCCGCCCGCCCACGGCGTATACACCCGTAACGCCCTGCACCAGCTCCCCGACTTCTGGAAGGCGCTGGCCCTGGACCGGATCGCGCGGATGCTGCGGCCCGGCGGCGTGCTGCGGCTACGCGACCTGATCTACGACTTCCGCCCCGCCGACGCCGAACGGATCTTCCGAGACTGGTTTGATAACGCCGCCGCTGACCCCGCCGACGGCTACACCCGCGAGGACTACGCCGAACACATCCGCACCGAGTTCAGCACCTTCCGCTGGCTGCTCGAGCCGATGCTCACCGCAGCTGGCTTCGAGATCGTCAACGTGGAGTTCGATGGCCATCTCTACGGCGCCTACACATGCGTCAATAGGTCCGACCGCAACGACGGAGCATAAAGTGGTGTTTCCCGGAGGACGAACAGCCCGAGGACCGCGCCCAGCTGGCGCCAGCCAGCCCGCTCAACGCCGCGGGTCGCCTGCAGCCTGCGTGCTTGTACGACGAGGGCGGGGTCACTCAAGGCCGGTTATCCGCGCATAGAGTTCCTGGTAGCGCGCCTGGGTGGCGGCCACCACGTCGGGCGGGATGGCCGGGCCCGGCGGCCGGCGGTCCCAGTCGAGGCCGGCCGACCAGTCCCGCAGGAACTGCTTGTCCAGCGAGCGCTGCGGACGGCCCGGCTGCCACTCGTCGGCCAGCCAGAACCGGGACGAGTCCGGCGTGAGCAGCTCGTCGGCCAGCATCAGCGTCCCGTCCGGGAGCAGGCCGAACTCCACCTTGGTGTCCGCGATGACGAGGCCGCGCGAGGCGGCCAGCTCGGCGCCGCGCCGGTAGACCTCCAGGGTGGCCCGCTCGAGTTCGGCCGCCACTGGCTCGCCGACTAGCGCCGCCACTTCGGCCGCTTTCATCGGCTCGTCGTGACCGGCCGCGGCCTTGGTGGTAGGGGTGAAAATGGGTTCGGGCAGCCGGGAGCCTTCGCCGAGGCCGGGTGGCAGCCGCACACCCGAGATCGTGCCGGTTTCGTTATAGGACGCCAGCCCGAGCCCGGCCAGGTAGCCGCGGGCGATGCACTCCACCGGGAGCATTTGCAGCCGGCGGCACCTGATGGCCCGTCCCGCCCACTGCCCGGGCACGTCGCTGCCGGAGATCACGTGATTGGGGATCACGTCGCTGAGCTGCCCGAACCACCACAGCGAGAGCTGGGTCAGCACCTGGCCCTTGCCTGGGATCGGACTGGGCAGCACCACGTCGTAGACGCTGACCCGGTCGGAGGCGACCATGATGATGTCGTCACCGTCGGCGTAGAGATCCCGGACCTTTCCGGAATGCACCAATTCCATCCGCGCTCCTCCCAACCCGGAAAAACCCCGTTGCAGCCCAGGCGGCGTGCGGGCACAGCGTACTAGGGCTCGTGCGCGTACCATCATGTGCCATGGCGGACCTTGAGGTTCAGTACCTCCAGGTACAGACGACGACCGATTCGCGGGCCGAGGCGATGGAGCTTTCCCGCGCCGCGGTCGAAGCCCGGCTGGCCGCGTGTGCGCAGGTGGCCGGTCCGGTCGCGTCCGTGTACTGGTGGGACGATGGTCTTGAGCGCACCGAGGAATGGCTCGTGCTGCTCAAGCTCCCGGCCGACCGCTACGACGAACTCGCCGCCTTCATCACCGAACGGCACAGCTACGACGAGCCCGAGATCGTCGCGCTGCCCATCGTGGCGGGCTCGGTCGCGTACCTGAACTGGATGCGGGAAGAGACGCGCCCCGCTCAGGGCGCCTTAAAACGATAGGGAGCCTGAAGAATGATCGGTTCGGTCGGACCGCGTGGGCTGACAGTTTTGCTGCTCGTCGCGATCATCGGCCTCGCCCTCGCCATACTCGGCTGGACCCATAGCGGCACCGCGCCGGTGGACGAGCAGTCCGGCCCGATCGCGGTCTACGTGGTCGGCACCGGGGCCGCCCGATGAGCAAGTCCTCCGCCACCAAGTCCTGGGTCACCGGTCGGCCGAAGCTCTCGGCGCTCGTCCCGCCCAAGCCCGCCGAGGCGCCTGGGGCGCCCGAGGCGCCTAATGCGCCCGAGGGCGTAGCCAGTCCCGCCGTGGCGCCGGCCGGCGGCTTGGCCGCAGCCGCCGAGCGTGCGGGCGCGATCACGGCGGAGTGGGCGCCGGTCGCCGGGCGGATCCTGCTCGGCGTGGTGTTCGCCTGGTTCGGGTACCACGAACTGGTCCAGCCCGACGGCTGGACGCAGTACGTGCCGTTCGTCTCCGAGTCGTCCTCGCTGGCGGTCTTCCTGGTGCTGATGCACGGCTGGGCGTTGCTGGTAACGGGCGCGGCGCTGGTCGCCGGCATCGCGCCGCGGGTGGCCGCGGCGGTCGCCAGCGTACTGATGCTGGAGATCGTGATCGCGGTGGCGATGACCGGCCAGTCTCCCACGGCGCTGCGCGACGTGGGCGTGCTCGGCCTGGCCGTCTGCCTGACCGGCGTCCGGCACCAGCGCCTCGTCCTGCGGAACTAAGTCCGGGGGCGGCACGTTCAAGGAGGTGATGACCGGCTCGGAGTGCTCGGTGCCGAGCGTGCTGAGCGTCCCGGTTTCCAGCCGGAACATCCGCCCGGCCGTCGGCTCCAGGCGCAGGTAGCGGGCGGTCAGCACGCGCAGCATGTGCCCGTGCGCGACCAGCACGACGTCGCCGTCGGCCAGCAGCGGCAGCACCCGGCCGAGCACCCGGTCGGCCCGCTCGCCGACCTGCTCCACGGTCTCGCCGGGATGTTCGGCATCGCCGGGGATCACGCCGTCCCGCCACAGGTACCAGCCGGGCCTGATTTCCCTGATCTGCTGCGTGGTCAGACCCTCGTAGCCGCCGTAGTCCCATTCCCACAGGTCAGGATCGTGCTTCGCGTTGGTCAGGCCAGCCAGGGCCGCGGTGGTGACCGCGCGCCGGGCGGGGCTGGTGAAAGCGGCCACGATGGGACGCCGGGCCAGCAGCGGGGCCAGCTTCGCCGCGGCGGCCTCGCCGTGCGGGGTGAGCGAGACGTCCGTCCGCCCGGTGTGCTTGCCGGCCAGGCTCCACGCGGTCTCACCGTGCCTGAGCAGGATCAGTTCGCCCATGGCTCGACAACATATCGGTAATGGCAGCCTCAAATGCTGCGGCCTCGCTGACCGGCATCCGAGTGCCGGCGGCCTGTTACAGAAGCTTGCGCAGCGCCAGCAGGTCCCGCATGCTGGCCTGGACCTTGACCCGGCCCGAGATCCACATCCGGGCGATATTGTGCGGGGTGACGGCCAGCGAGAGGACGTCGTCGCTGTTCGCGGTCAGCCTGATGTCGGCCGGCAGGTCGTCCGGTTTCGCCTCGGTTACCGGCTCGGCGCCATGATCGGTGAACCTGGTCACGAACGTCACGCCGAGATCGGTCACATAGCAGCTCATCGAGCGGTTGCCGAAGTAGCTGGCCCGGTCCTGCGGGTTCATCTCCGCTAGGCGGCCGGTGAGGGTCTGCAGCGCCTCGCGGCACTCCTCCGCTGAAGCCATGTGCGCCTCGCTCTAGTCAACATCGGACGGTAGCGTTCCACGCGGAGGGTAGCGCACATGAACGAGGAATACCCACACCACAGGACACAGGACGAAGGTCAAGACCCTTATGCCGAACGAGAGTGGGCGCGTGCGCCCGTGACAGCTGACAGCCAGCCGCCGGCGATCGAACTGCCGCCCACGGGCGACGACCGGGTAGACGCGGCCGTGGCCGGGTTGCGCCGCCTGCCTGGCACCCCGGCGGACGAGCACGTCGCCGTGCTCGAAGAGGTGCACGGGCAGCTCAGGGACATCCTGGGCGAACTCAACGATGGGCAGGACCGCCCTGTCGAGCCGGACCGGGCCGAGGGTCGGCCTTGACCACGGTACGGGTGCGACTGGACGCCGAGCTGGTCAGGCGCGGCCTGGCCAGGTCGCGGGAGCAGGCCGGCGAACTGGTGGCGGCCGGCCTGGTGACGGTGGCCGGGCAGCGGGCGGCCAAGCCCGCCACCCAGGTGGCCAGGGACGTCCCGATCACCATCACGGACAGCGGGGAACCCGGGTACGTCTCCCGCGGCGGTCACAAGCTGGCCGGGGCCCTCGCGGTCTTCGGCCCCGCGGGCCTGGTGGTGGCCGGCCGGCCGTGCCTGGACGCGGGCGCGTCCACCGGCGGGTTCACCGACGTGCTGCTGCGGGCCGGAGCCGCGCACGTGGTGGCGGCCGACGTCGGCTACGGCCAGCTAGCCTGGTCACTGCGGACCGACCCGCGGGTCACCGTGCTAGACCGGGTCAACGTGCGGACCCTGGACCGGGTGACCCCGGTGCCCGACCTTGTGGTGGCTGACCTCTCCTTCATCTCGCTCACCTTGGTGCTCCCGGCCCTGGTGGCCTGCGCCGCGCCGGACGCGGATTTCGTGCTGCTGGTGAAGCCCCAGTTCGAGGTGGGTAAAGGCCGGGTAGGTGCGGGCGGCGTGGTGCGTGACGCCGCGGATCGTTCGGCCTCCGTGCGCAAGGTAACGGATACGGCGGCCCGGCTTGGCCTGGGCGTCCTGGGGGTTACGGCCTCCCCGCTGCCTGGGCCCGCGGGGAACGTGGAATATTTCGTGTGGCTGCGGCGGGGCGCGCCGCCGCTTGATGAAGGTCAGCTGGAGCGGGCAATCGAGGAGGGACCCAGCTAGTGGGACAGCGGACGGTGCTGGTGACGGCGCACACCGGGCGGGAGAATGCGCTGCGCAGCGCCCGGTTCGTGGCCGAGCGGCTGACCGCTGCGGGCATCGTCGTCCGTACCCTGGCAGGCGAGTTCAGCTCCCCAGGTGCCGAACAGGTGCCGGCCGACGCCGACGCGGCGCAGGGCGCCGAGCTCGTATTCGTCCTTGGCGGTGACGGCAGCCTGCTGCGCGCCGCCGAGCTTTCCCGCCCGGCCGGCGTGCCGCTGATCGGGGTCAACCTCGGCCACGTCGGGTTCCTCGCCGAGGCGGAGCCGGACGGGCTGGCCGACACGGTCGACCGGGTGGTCGCGCGGGAGTACGTGGTCGAGGATCGGATGACGATCGACGTGACCGTGCGCAGCAACGGCTCGGAAATCGCCTCCACCTGGGCGCTAAACGAGGCCACGGTGGAGAAGGCGGCCCGGGAGCGGATGATCGAGGTGATCACCGAAGTCGACGGCCGCCCGCTATCCCGCTGGGCCTGTGACGGGGTGGTGTGCTCGACCCCGACGGGCTCGACCGCCTACGCGTTCTCCGCGGGCGGACCCGTGGTGTGGCCCGAGGTGGAGGCGCTGCTCATGGTGCCGATCAGTGCGCACACACTGTTCTCCCCGCCGCTGGTGGTATCGCCGCGATCGGTCCTCGCGGTCGAGCTGATCGTGGCGTCCGAGACATCGGGGGCGGTTTTGTGGTGCGATGGTCGGCGTAAGGTCGATCTGCCAGCCGGAGCCCGGGTGGAGGTCCGCCGCGGGGCACTGTCGGTCCTGCTGGCCCGGCTGCACGCGCCGGGGGCCCTCGGCGGAAGCTTCACCGACCGGCTGGTGGTCAAGTTCGGCCTGTCCGTGGCGGGCTGGCGCGGCCGTACCTGGGAGGACGCAGGCGAGCATGCTTGAGGAAGTCCGGATCACCGGCCTCGGCGTCATCGACGATGCGGTGCTCGAGCTTTCGGCCGGGTTCACCGCGCTGACCGGCGAGACCGGCGCCGGGAAGACCATGGTCGTGACGGCGCTGGGCCTGCTGTTCGGCGGCCGGGCCGACCCGGCGCGGGTGCGGCCTGGTGCGGCGCGGGCCTCGGTGGAGGGGCGGCTGCTGGTCTCCGCGAAGGTGGCGCGTGAGGTCGAGGAGGCCGGGGGAGATCTCGATGACAACGGATCCACGCTCGTGCTCAGCCGCTCGGTGTCGACCGAAGGCCGGTCGCGGGCGTTCGCGGGCGGACACTCGGTCCCGGTGTCCCTGCTCCAGGTGCTGGCCGACGACCTAGTGGCGGTGCACGGACAGTCGGATCAGCAGCAGCTGCTCAAGCCCGGTCGGCAGCGGGACGCGCTGGACCGGTTCGCCGGGCCCGAGCTGGCCACCGTCCTGTCCGACTACCGGCGGCTGTTCAACCGGCATCGCGCGGTCCGCGAGGAGCTCGAGTCGCTGACTCAGGCGGAGCGGGAGCGCGCGGCCGAGGCGGACACGCTACGGTTCGGCCTGGCCGAGGTTGAGGCGGTTGCCCCGCTCACGGGCGAGGACACGGCCCTGCTGGCGGAGGAGGAGAAGCTGGCGAACGCCGACGCGCTGCACGCCGCGGCCACCACCGCGCACGAGGCGCTGCTCGGCGACCCGGCCTCGGCTTCGGTTGACGGGTCGGACGCGGTCACCCTGCTCGCGGCCGCGGGGCGCGCACTCGAAGCGGTCCGCTCTCATGATCCCATGCTGGCCGGGCTCGCCGACCGGCTGACCGAGGCCAGCTACCTGATTTCCGACGTAGCCGGGGAGCTCGCTTCCTACACCGAATCGCTGGACTCCGACCCGGCCAGGCTGGCCGCGGTGCAGGAACGCCGGGCGGCGCTCGGCCGGCTGATCCGGGTCTACGGGGCGGCTTCCGGGGATGTGGCCGCCGTGCTCGACTGGGCCAAGCAGGCCGGGGCGCGGCTGGCCGAGCTCGAAGGGGACGACGACAAGATCGCCGCGCTGGCCGCGGAGGAGTCAGCCTTGCGGGCTGAGGTGGCCGCGCGGGCCGGGCAGCTGACCGCGCTTCGCTCGGCGGCGGCGGAGCGGTTCGCGTCGGAGGTGACCGCCGAGCTGACCGCGCTGGCCATGCCGCACGCGTCGCTCACCGCCGTGGTCAGCGAGCTGGACGCGCCCGGCCCCTCCGGGGCAGACGACGTGGAGATCAGGCTGGCCGCACACCCGGGAGCGCCGCCGCTGCCGCTGAACAAGGGCGCCTCCGGCGGCGAGCTGTCCCGTGTCATGCTGGCCATCGAGGTGGTCTTCGCCGGCGCGGACCCGGTGCCGACGTTCGTGTTCGACGAGGTGGACGCCGGGGTCGGCGGCAAGGCCGCGGTGGAGATCGGCAGGCGGCTCGCGCGGCTGGCGCGCTCGTCGCAGGTGATCGTGGTCACCCACCTGCCGCAGGTCGCGGCGTTCGCCGACAACCACCTGGTGGTGGAGAAGTCTGGCGACGGCCTGGTCACCGAGAGCGGTGTGGTCCGGCTGGACCAGTCCGCCCGGGCCCGCGAGCTGTCCCGGATGCTGGGCGGCCTGGAGGATTCCGAGTTCGGCCAGGCGCACGCGGAGGAACTGCTGGCCCTGGCGGCCCGCGAGCGTGACGCGGCCCGCCGCGGTTAGCTGACCTGGGCGCGGCGGGCGCGCAGGTTCCGGTTCTTGAGCTTGTTGCCGCACGAGGCCATCTCGCACCACGCGCCCCGGCGGCTGTGCGACCGGTCGTAGAACGCCCAGAGGCAGTCCGGGTTGCCGCATAGCTTCATCCGGTCCCAGCTGCCGTCGGCCTGGGCGTCGCGGATCGTCAGCAGCAGCCCGGCCAGGCCGTCCGCCAGGCGCTGAGCGGGGGCGGTCGTCTCCAGCCTGACCTGGCCGTCGGAGGTCACCTCCAGCCGGGTCTGGGCGTGCCGCGTGACCTGCTCCAGGGGCCGCAGCTCGGCTTCGGTGAGCGGCTTGCCGTCGGTGTTGTGCGCGATCATGGCGCGCAGGCTCTCCCGGACGTCGCGGGCCAGCTGGAGATCCGCGGCAAAGTCGGTATCCGCCTGCCCGGGGCCGCCCGGCTCTGGGCCGCCCGGCTCTGGGCCGCCCGGCTCTGGGTCGCCCGGCTCTGGGTCGCCCGGCTCTGGGTTGGCCGGGCCCGGGTCGCGCAGGCCGGCGTCGGCCAGCCACGCCCGGGCTTCGTCGGCGTGGGCCAGCACGTCGGTGCGCAGGTCCAGGTCGAGGGTGTTGACGAACGCCTGCACCAGCAGCAGCGGTGGCGGCGCCAGCTTGTGCTCCAGATGGGACGCCCACGACGGCAAGGTCATGCCGATCAGGCTAGCCGCCATGATCACCAGCTTCCGTGCTCGACGGGCTCGTACCGCGACGCCCGCGATTTCTCAGACGTGACCTGTTAATGGTATTTACAGGTCACTAATGACCAGTATACTGGATTTATAGGTCACGACGTAGGAGGTGGCATGCGATGCATGTCCTGCTTGACGACGACCTCGGCCGCCTGACCGTTCGGCGGCTGCGGCCCTGGCACCGGATGCTGGCGCGAGGCCTGGCGACACGCCTTGACCGCCAGCTCGCCGATGGCGTGCCGCCAGAGGCCAGCGCGATCTTGGCCGCGCGGGCCATGTTCCTGACCTCGGTCGGGTTCCGTCGCGCCCTGGCCGCGAGCCTGCGGCGGATTCTGGCCGCATCCGCGTCCCCGGACAGGCCCCAGCAGCCAGCCACAAGCGTCGCGCGCCGGCCGTATGTCCCGCTCCGCCGGGACCGGATCGCCAGGTCGGCGGCCGGGCTCGCGGGGCTGGCCGGCTTCCTCGCCGAGCAAGGTCCGGTCCCCGCACAGGGCGTCGCGATGGTCAGCCAGCTGCTGACCGACGGCGGAGGCCCGCTTTACCGCGCGGGCCGCCGGGATGACCTGAACGCCATCATCGAGCGGGCCTCACAGGCGCTGATCAGGTAGCCGTCAGGTTTCCTGACGTCGGCCCCAGGATCGGCCGGGCGCGGCCCAAAGGCTGCACACGCAGTCGCCCACGGGTTCCCAGCGCGGGCACCTATAGTCGGCTGTACCACCCCGCCTCCGGCCGGCTGAATACGCTGGTCGGCAGCGTTCACGGGTCTGTGGAACGTCCCTAGCACTCTCGACGAGCCAGTTCGGCGGCTCTGCGCAACGCTTCGGCGGCGAGCGCCGGATAGTCGAGTTGCCCGATCAACCGCCCGGCAGCCTCTACGGACCGTTGCGCGACTGCGAGTGCCTGGTCAGCCCGGCCCAGATCGGCCAGCCGTTCGGCCAGTTCGATCAGCATTCTCGCCAGGCCGCGCGGTCCGGACTCCGGATGTGTTTCGGCACGTCGCTCGTATACCTCGACCAGGCTCTCGGCGAGCAGGACCGGGAACTCGCCGAGCACCGTGGTGCCTGCCGGGATGGCTTCCAGCAGCTCGGCGGGCAGGGCGGCGTTCTGGGCCAGTGTGGTGAGCGCCTCGGCGAGGGGCGCTGGATACCCGCCGCTCAGTGCCACGTCGACCGCCACGGGCGAAAGGCCAGGCAGCACCGACAGGAGCTCGGTCAGACATACCCTGAGCCCCGGCCGCGTGGCGGCCGCGCGCGCCAGGATGGTGAGCGCCCGCCGGTCCTGCTCCTGCGTCGTCTCCATCAGCATTCCCATCAGGAACCGGGGGGTGACCACGGCGGCGACCAGTTCCTCCGTCAGTGGATCCGGAAGCGACCCGTCCCAGTACCGTGACGGCCCGGACGCGGTCGGCGGGTACAGGTCACGCAGCCACCGGGCGGTCCGGGTCCGAATGTCTGCATCTCGCAGTGCGGGAATGTGCCCAAGCGCGGTAAGGGCCTCGTTCTCGCTGGCAGCGCCGCAGAGGATGGCGGTGGCCGCGGCACCTTGTACCGCTTCAGCAGGCAGCTCCAGCTTGTGCTCATCCGAAGCACGCTGCAGGCAGGCAAGCTCGTGACGGAGAAGCTGATTGGGGCGCGGGACGGGGAGGGAACCGCTGGAGGATTCCGGAGCGCCAGACACGAGCTCTGCATGGGAGCGACTTGTGAGGGCCAGCAAGTGCCGGGCGATGGCCGGAAGGGCCTCGCTGAGCGGGTCCCGGATCATCTCGGTGGCGATGCCGTCGTAGGGGGTGCGACCCCGGTTGACGATGACCAGGGTCGCTCCGGCGCCAACCGCGCTTGCGCACAGGGAGCCCGCCGGTTCGACGGTGAGCGTCGTCCCGACGGCGAGCAGGAGGTCGCAGGTCGTAACAGCCCGCTCGGCGCGGGCGAACACCTCCGGGGACATGGTCTGCCCGAACATCGTGCTCGCCGTCTTCAGGATCCCGCCACACAGCAGGCACTGCGGCACGGCCTCGCCCGCACCGATCCGGGCTATCGCGTCTGCCGTCGGCGACCGGCGCCCGCACTCGACACAGATGACCTCGTGCATCGTCCCGTGCAGCTCGATCACCCGATCAGCTCGCGTGCCTGCCTGCTGATGCAGGCCGTCCGTGTTCTGGGTCACGACCGTCGTGTCAATGTCCGAGTCCGCCAGGGCGGCCACGGCGAGATGGCCGGCGTTGGGCTTGGCCCGCCAGATCGGGTGCTCGTATCGCGACTTCCAGTAGCTGCCGCGAAGCTCAGGATCGGCGAGGAACGCCTGGTATGTGTGCTTGTTCTCCGCCCCTGGGTTCAAGGTCCAGGCTCCCGACGGTCCACGGAAGTCCGGGATGCCCGAATCGGTCGAGATTCCCGCCCCGCTGAGCACCACCAAGCGGCGCACCCCGTAGGCCCACCGCACTAGGTGCTGGCCTTGCGCGCCACGCCGCCGTGCGCGGATACGACCCCTTCCGGGGCGACGTCGCCCGGGTCGGGCCGCCACTGATGCACCTGCACCAGCCCCGGCTCGACCAGTTCGAGATCAGTGAAGAACCTGGCCACCTGCTCACGGGTGCGCAGCGTCTGCGGCGTGGAGACGCGCTCGTTGTAGACCCGCTGCGCGTCGGCCTGGGTGTGGTGGATGTCGATGGCGGGATGGGAGATCGTCAGGTAGCTTCCGGCCGGGGTGGCGTCCATCAGCCGGGCCACGATGCCCCACGGGTCCTCGGAATCCTGGATCAGGTGCAGCACCCCCAGCAGCATGACCGCTACCGGCTGGCTGAAGTCCAGGAGAGCCGCCGCCCGGTTCAGGATCAGCCCGGGATCGCGCAGGTCGGCTTGTATGTAGTCGGTCGCGCCCTCCGGGGTACTCCGCAGCAGAGCCTGCGCGTGCAGCAGCACGATCGGGTCGTTGTCGACGTAGACCACCCGGGCATCCGCGGCCGCCCGCTGGGCCACCTCGTGCGTGTTGTCGCCGGTGGGGATCCCGGTGCCGATGTCCAGGAACTGGCGGATGCCAGCTTCGGAGGCCAGGTACCTGGTCGTCCGGCCGAGGAAGGCGCGATTGGCGCGCACCCGGAACCGCAGGCCCGGTGCCGCGGCCAGCACACGCTCGGCGGCTTCCCGGTCGGCGGCGAAGTTGTCCTTGCCGCCGAGCCAGTAGTCGTAGACCCGGGCCGGGTGCGCCACGCTGGTGTCCAGGCCGGCGATGCGCCCTGCCTGGGTGCTTGACCTGCCCTCTGCCTCGGCCACGGCACACCTCTTCCGGGATAGATCCAGCTGGCCGCGCCGCCTTGACACCCGGCCGCGCCGGTCACATCATATGCCGTCCCGATCCGGCCATGGCTGAGCGCCGGAGCCCAGAAAGTAGTGCGGCCGCGGGTGTATCACGAGTGGGGTCCAGCCCTCCGAAATTGCTGAGGGGCGCCTGCGGCCTGGCGCAGGCGCTGGCTTCCCGGCCGGCCGCGAAAGCGGCCAGCCGGGCAGCTGGGGATATCAGACCCTCTGCGTAGAAGGAGGCCCACGATGCGGTCCGCGCCGTATGACCCGAGCAGGAGCGCCGCCCGGGCCGACGCGCTTTTCGCATCCGCGCTGCAGCGCTCCGACGAGCCGAGCGCGGCGCAGGTCAAGCAGGCGATCGCCGCGGCCACCCGCGCGTTCGGCGATCTGGGCTGCGCGGCCCGGGTCGCGCAGGAGTATGGCGAGCACCCCGAGACCGCGGCCGGGAGGATGCGCTGGGCACGGACGGCGGTGGCCGGCGTCTTCGGCAGTCAGCCGTCAGATCCGGGGTACGCCTCCAGGAACGGCCTGCCGTCGGGAGGGTGCCCGGCCCCACGCGCCCCGCGCGACATGGCTGGACGGTCGCAGGCCAGCAGCATGCTGCAGGCCTGCTAGCGCTGGCCCGGCGTCATGGCCAGCTGACGGCGATCTCCGCGGAGTCGCTCAGCCGCAGCTTGCGCCTGACCCGCTCGTAGAATGTGGTCTGGCCCAGGCGGACGACGTAGGCGGCACCGGGGCGCGGCAGCAGTTCGATCCGGTCGCCGGGTGCCACGTTGGCGGCGACGTTTCCGTCGGCCTCCACGGCGAGCGGGCCGCTGGTCGGCAGGATATTCAGGGTCAGCTTGTCATCTACCGAGACGACCAGCCCGCGATTGTAGGCCGAATGCGGGGCGGCGGGCGTGACCAGGAGAGCCTCCACCGCCGGGCTCACGATGGGCCCGCCCGCGGAAAAGCTGTACGCGGTCGAGCCGGTGGGCGTCGCGACGACGATGGCGTCGGCGGCATAGCTGACGAACGGACCGCCCGCGGCCTCCACCGCGATGGCGGCGGTCTTATGCCCGGGAAACCGGACGAACGCGATGTCGTTGAACGCGGTAATCAGCTGGTCTCCGATGACGGCATCGACGGCCAGGCGCGGTTCGGTGGTGAACTCGTGGCTATCGATCGCGGACAGCGCGTCGGCCAGATCGGGCACGTCTACTTCGGCCAGGAAGCCCAGCTTGCCCAGGTTCACCCCGAGGACCGGGGAACGCTGCCGGTCAGCCAGCCGCATGGCGCGCAGCATCGTGCCGTCGCCGCCCAGGCTGACGACCAGGTCCGCCCGTCGGCGGAGTTCCTCGGCGGACACCGCTTCGGCGGTGCAGGCGATCCTGCGCATCTCGGTATCGATGCCGAGGACCTCGATATTCCGGCGGGCCGCCCAGTCCAGGATCGACCCGACCGCCCCGCTGCAGTCCCGCTCGGGGTGCAGCACCATCCCGACCACCTGCATGTCAGCGCCGGCCCTCGGTTCGTGGCCGCGCCCGCCGCGCCTGCCGCGCGCATCCGTCCTGGTTCCGCATGGCCTCAAGCTACCAAGTTGTCCGCCCGTGCGCCCGTCTTCAGGCCGGTGATGAAGGCCGTAGCCGATCCTGCGGAGCGCAGGGGATGGCTAGGATCAAGGCGTGATCACCGGTGTGCATGCGATCGTGTTCTCGCCCGAGGCGGAGAAGGTCCGCGACTTCTTCGCGAACGCGCTCGGCCTGTCCTCGGTCGACGCGGGCGGAGGCTGGCTCATCTTCGCCCTGCCTCCCGCTGAGCTCGCGGTCCATCCCGCCGACGGCGAAAGCCGCCATCAGCTCTACCTGATGTGCGACGACATCCGCGCCACCCTGGCTGAGCTAGCGGCCAGGGGAGTAGAGGTCGCGCAGGAGGTCTCCGATCAGGGCTGGGGCCAGGTAGCCGCAATCCGCCTGCCGGACGGCAGCGAGTTCCCGATCTACCAGCCCCGGCACCCCTCGCCGCATTGATCCTGATCAGCTCCGCCATTGCCGTGCCGACCGCCCGAGTGGACAGACCGGAGCAGGGATTAGCGTAAGAGCATGGCAAAGCTCAGAGTGTTGTTCATCGGAGGCAGCGGGGCCATCAGCTCGGCGTGCTCGCGGGTCGCGGTCGACAGCGGCATCGAGCTGTTCGTGCTGAACCGGGGCCGGGGCACCATCCGTCCGCTGCCACCCGGGGTGAGGATGCTGCGGGGCGATATACGGGAACCGCAGTCCGTTCGGGATGAAATCAAAGATCTTGAATTTGACGCCGTGGCCGACTGGGTGGCCTTCACCCCCGAGCACGTCCGCACCGACATCGACCTGTTCCGCGGGCGGACCGGGCAGTACGTGTTCATCAGCTCCGCGTCGGCGTACCAGACGCCGCCCGCGCGCGTGCCGGTCACCGAGTCCACGCCGCTGCGCAACCCGTACTGGCGGTACTCCCGCGACAAGATCGCCTGTGAGGACCTGCTCGTGGCGGCCTACCGCGAGCAGGGGTTCCCCGCCACGATCGTGCGGCCCTCGCACACCTACGACAAGACGCTGGTGCCGTTCGAGGGCGGGTGGACGGTGCTGGGCCGGATGCTCGCGGGCAAGCCCGTCATCGTCCACGGGGACGGGACGTCGCTGTGGACGATCACCCATCACGACGACTTCGCCCGCGCGTTCGTCCCGCTGCTCGGGCACCCGCGGACCCTCGGCGAGGCCATCCACATCACCTCCGACGACGTGCTCACCTGGAACCAGATCGCGGAGACCCTCGCGGCGGCGCTGGGGGTGACGGCGCGCCTGGTGCACGTGCCGTCGGACGCGATCGCGGCCGCCGACCCGGACTGGGGCGCGGGGCTGCTCGGCGACAAGGCGCACTCGATGGTGTTCGACAACGCCAAGGTGCGCAGCATCGTGCCCGGCTGGCGGGCAGTGATCCCGTTCGAGCAGGGCGCCCGCGAGATCGTGGAGTGGTACCTGGCCGACCCGGCCCGTCAGGTGACCGACGCGAGCCTGGACGCGGTGATGGACAAGCTCGCGGCGGCCTGGACCATATGATCACCACAGCGCCGCAGGTTCTGGCGGTGGCCCGTCGGCTCGCCGATGACCTGCTGTTTCCCGAGGCGATGCGGGTCGACGGCCTGGACGCGCTGCCCGCCGCCCATCTCGACGCGCTCGCGGCGGAAGGCCTGTACGGGGCGCCCGTCCCGGTTCAGTCCGGCGGCCTGGGCCTGGGCCTAGGGGCCGCCTGCGCGGTGACCGAGGAACTGGCCAGCGGCTGCCTGACCACGACGTTCGTCTGGCTGCAGCACCGCGGACTGGCCATGACCCTGGCAGCAGAAGGCACGCCCGCTGCGCTGCGCGATCGGTGGCTCGGCCCGGTGTGCCGAGGCCAGGTGCGCGGCGGCATCGCCCTGGCCGGCATCATCCCCGGGCCGCCGCTGCTGCGCGCCCGGCCCTCCGGCCGCGGGTGGCAGGTGGACGGCGAGGCGCCGTGGGTGACCGGCTGGGGGCTCATTGACCTGCTGCTGGTCCAGGCGCGCGGGCCAGGGGACAGCATCGTGTCGCTGATCCTGGACGCGGCCGCCCAGCCCGGGCTCACCGCGATCCGCCAGCGGCTCTCTGCCGTCAACGCGAGCGTCACCGTACGGCTCGGCTTCGACAGTGTCCTGGTCCCGGCGGAACGCTTCGCCGGTCAGGCGCCCTTCGATCCGGCCGAGAGCCTGCGTCCGGACCGGATGCGCATCAACGGGTCGCTCGCCCTTGGCCTGGTCAGCCGGTGCGTCCGGCTGCTCGGTCCCGGGCCGCTCGACGACGAGCTGGCCGCCAGCCGGGAGCGGCTCGACGCGGCGATCGCCGCCGATGCGACCGCGATGGCCGAGGCTCGCGCGGCCGCCTCGGAGCTGGCCGTCCGGGCCACAGTCGCCCTCGCGGTGCGGGAAGGAAGCCGGTCGGTCACCGTGGACCAGCATCCTCAACGGCTCGCCCGCGAGGCGGTGTTCCTGCTGGTGTTCGGGTCACGGCCGGGGATCAAGGGCGCACTGCTGCGACGGTTCGGCGCCAGCGCTGGTTAACCGGGCACCTGGGCTGAGGGCTACCCGATCCCGGCGATATCCGTGCGGTGGAGCCGTCGCTGAGGCTGCTTTCGCCGATCTAACCTGGCCCGAACGGGCTACCGGGGCTCCGTCGTCCCGGACATGCGCCTCAGTTGGACGATCCGCCGGCGACCTCGTAGGACCACAGCTCGCTGCCGATGCCCACCGGGGGAGGCGCGTCGCCGCCCGTCCGCTCGGCGGCTGACCGGTGCCCGTGCCCGAAGGCGGGGGAGTTCATCCACGCCTTGAACGCCTCATCGTCCCGCCACCTGGTCACCACCAGCCAGGTGGTCCGTCCGTCCGTCGGCTTGAGCAGCTCGAAGCCCTCGAAGCCGTCCTGGTTGTCCACCGCGCCGGCCCGGGCGGCGAACCTGCGGGCTAGCTCGTCGCCGCTGTCGGCAGGCACGGTAATCGCGTTGATCCTCACGACCGTCACATGTCTTAACGTATCCCAGGTCAGTGGCACAACGCGCCGAACAGGATGCCTCCGGACATGAAAATATCCCTTCACCCTGAAGGGCGTCAGTCTAGTGGTCCTTGACGCGGGTGACCAGCACGCGGCTGGCGGCTAGACGGCACCGAGCCGGCATGGCCGGCAGCGACACGCTCAACGTCGACTTCGCCAACATCCCGGCCGAACCAGTCGGCCGCCCTGGTCAATACACCGACCTGCCCGGCTTCGCGCACGGCGGCGCGGGCGTGGCCGCGTGCTGGTATAGCGCTGCACACCGCGCGGGCGGCACTCGAACAGGTCGCCGCCGAGATCGACGCGGATCCGGATGACCGCCAGATGGCGGTCGGCGGCGTGCCCTCCGGGTGCGGGCCCTGGTCGAGGTCACGGCCACCGAGGTCATGCAGCGGGTCGGGCCGAGCGCTCGGGGCCGGCCCGCTGAGCCACGACGAGGCGCATGGGCGCCGGGTCGCGGACCTGAGCCAGCCGGGTCAACAGGCGCTACGGGGTCATGGGGTGCCACGGGGTCACGGGGTCCGGGTTACGCCGAACCACATCGACCTGCCCGGCACCCCGGAGCAGGCCTGGGAGTCATGGCTGGAGCTACGGCACCTGCTGGCCGCCGGGGGCGCCCGACGGCGCCTGATCGCGGTCACCGACGGCGAGGCGGCGCGCGGGCCTGGACGTGCTGAGCTACCCGATCTGGATGTGGCCGTCCGGCCGCTTCGACCTTCTCGTGTTCTCCGAGATCCTGTATTACCTCGGGGACCACGACCTCGAACAGGTCCTGAAGAACGCGGCGGCCCATGACCGAACTGCTGCGGCTGACGGCAGCCCGCGACCCGACCGCGATCTGGCTGGCCACCACCGACGCCGACACCGTCGTGTCACCCGGCTGGCTGCGGCGCCAGCTCAGCTACGCAGGCCGGGCGGGCGGGTTCAGGCCGCTGCGCACGGCCGAGGACCACGCGTTGGTCGCCGCCGCGACCGAGGCGGGCTGTCCGGTCGTGCAGGCCAGCGACCTCGCCGTCCAGACGTCGGCCCGCCGCCAGGCGCGGGCTCCCCACGGGTTCAGCCACCTGCTGCGGACGCTGGCCCCGTTACCGGGTCAGCCGCGTGACCTGAAGCGACAGGTAGCGGCGTTCGGGCAGGCTCGTCGCGCGCCGGGCCGCGTCGAGGTAATCCGCGGCCGCCGCGTCGGTATCGCCGGCCAGTTCGTGCATATGGGCCCGGGCGGCGAGCAGTCGGTGATGCTGGGCCATCCGCTTGTCCGCCGCCAGCGTCGCAATGACCTCCAGTCCCGCCTGCGGCCCGTGCACCATGGCCACGGCCACCGCGCGGTTGAGCGCGGTGAATGGGTTCGGCGATGTGCGTTCCAGGAGGTCGTAGAGCCCGAGGATCTGCGGCCAGTCGGTGTCGGCCATGGTCTTGGCCTCGTCGTGCACGGCCGCGATGGCCGCCTGCAGCTGGTACGGGCCGACCTCGCCCTTCGGCAGCGCGGCGCTGATGAGCGCGATTCCCTCGGCGATCTGCGCCTGGTCCCACTTCTGCCGGTCTTGTTCGGCCAGCGGCACCAGCGACCCGCCGGGCCGCGTGCGGGCCGGCCGCCGCGCGTCGGATAGCAGCATCAGCGCCAGCAGGCCGGTGACCTCGCCGTCGTCCGGCAGCAGTCGGTGCAGCCAGCGGGTGAGCCGGATCGCTTCTTGGGCCAGCGCCGGCACGGTCAGCGCGTCCCCGTCGGTGGCCGTGTAACCCTCGTTGAAGACGAGGTAGAGCACGTGCAGCACGGCGCGCAGCCGTTCGGTCCGCTCCACGCCGACCGGCAGGCTGAAGTCGAACCCGGTATCGGAGATGGTCTGCTTGGCCCGGCTGATGCGCTGCGCCATAGTCGCCTCGGGGACCCCGAAGGCCGCGGCGATCTGCGCGGTGGACAGGCCGCCGACCGCGCGCAGTGTCAGCGCGATCTGGCTGGGCGA
This sequence comes from uncultured Actinomycetes bacterium, assembly GCA_963769715.1. Lineage (GTDB taxonomy): Bacteria > Actinomycetota > Actinomycetes > Streptosporangiales > Streptosporangiaceae > Palsa-504. Next base: position 154,708 of record CAVYNE010000014.1, on the reverse strand, counting down.
GGACAGGTCCTGATGGCAGCAGCCGAACAGCAAGGCCAGCGAGTCGTCGCGGTCGGCGGGTTCGGCATCGGCCGGGGCACCGAGCAGTTCGGACTGCGGGGTCGCCACCGCGATCATTTCCTCGCGGGTCCGCCGCGATTGCTCGCTGCGGATGTGGTCCATCAGCCGACGCGAGGCGACCGTGATCAGCCAGCCGCGCGGGTTCTCCGGTCGCCCGTCGGACGGCCACTGCAGCGCGGCGGCGAGCAGGGCCTCTTGGCTGGCGTCCTCGCACAGGTGGAACTGCCCGTACCGGCGCACCAGCGCGGCGAGGACCTGCGGCGCCAGTTCGCGCAGCAGGTCCTCGACGTCGCCCTGGCCGGTGCTCAAAGTCCCGTGCTCACAGGTCTGGCTTGGCCTCGTGCATGATCGGCCAGAACTCCACCGGATCCACGTCCGCCCAGGGCATGTCCGCCGCGATCTGCAGCGCGCGCTCCTCGCTTTCGCAGTCGAGCAGGTAAAAGCTCGCGATGTACTCCTTGGTCTCCAGGTACGGGCCGTCGGTCACGGCGGGCTGGCCGTTCTCCCGGCGCACCAGCTTGGCCTGCACCTCGTCGGCCAGCCCGTAGGCGCCGATGAGCTCGCCGCTGGCCTGGTACTTGCGGTTGAACGCGTCCTGCTTGGCGATGGCCGCCGGCCACTCCTCGGCCGGGATCGAGGCCCACTTCTCCTGGTTGCCGTAGATCAGCATCAAGTACTTCACTGGTTTTCCCTCCGCGTTCCGTGCGCCCCGTCGGCGCGCTCTCACCACTAAGTCGGAGCCGCCGGCCTGTCCTCGACATCGCCCGGATCATCATCCGCGAAACTTCCTGCCACGCCCGCGCCGGCCGCCGTCTAGAGGATGTCCTGACTGTCCAGCTAGCCGTGGCGGTTCAGGTTCGCGATGATTATCGGATGACAGCAGGACCGGGATGAGCGGCGAGGAGTCGGCCGGGGTGGCCTTTCCCGCCTCGGCGGATGGCCGCAGGAGCACCTCGGCCCTAGGCCAGGCCGTCGTCGCCGATGCCCTGCACGCGGTCGACACGGCCGGGGCGCTGGACGCCGGGCGGGAGACGAACTGGCGCACCGGCTATCTGGCGCATTTCCGCAGGCTGATCGAAGCCGGGCTGCCATCGAAGCAAGCCGCGGTATCGGTGGCTCGCGACGGGCTGGCATCGCTGCATCGGCGGATGCGCTACGTCGGACCTGGTGGCGTGGAGACCGGGCTGGATGCGCTGATCGCGGCGCCTGCGCGGTGCGCGCTGACCGCGATCACGGTAGCGGGCACCGGGGTGGCGGAAAGCGAGTTGTCGCTGCCCTACCGGGGTGACCGGCTGCGCGGCAGCGCTCTGCTACGCAGGCTGGATGCGTGGGTCAGCGCCGGTGCCATCGAGCCGTCATGCGCGGACGCCGTTCGGGCCGTTGCCGCGAACCCCGGCTGGCTGGCCCTGCCCGGCCGCACGGTCGTGGCGCTCGGGGCAGGTGCCGAAGTGGGCCCGCTGCCCGTACTGCTGGGCTGGGGCGCCCGCGTGATAGGAGTGGACCTGCCTCGTCCGGCCATCTGGGAGCGGGTGCTGGAAACGGCGCGGCGTAGCGGGGGAACCCTGCTCGTCCCGGTAGCTCACGACAAGCCGGGCGAAGACGCGCTGGCCCCTGGGAGCGGCGAGGATCTGGCGCAGCGCGCGGGCTTCGACCTGGCCGGTGACATCCCGGCCGTCGCCGACTGGCTGGTCGGCCTCGAGGGCCCGCTGGTGCTCGGCAACTACGTCTACGCCGATGGCGCGGCCAACGTCCGCGTCGCCAGCGCCGTCGACGCGCTGACCGTGCGCCTGCAAGCCGACCGCCGCGATGTCGCGCTCGCGTTCCTCGCCACGCCCACCGACGTGTTTGTCGTCCCGGCCGACGCGGTAGCCCAGTCGGCCCGCGCCTACGCGGCCCGGTCCGCGATGGCAAAGCTCGGCGGCTGGCCGCTGCGGGCACTGTCCGGCGGGCGACTGCTCCGCCCCGCCTACCCGCCCGGGGCCGATCCGGGCATCTGCGACAGCCTGGTACCGCAGCAGGGCCCCAACTATGCCCTCGCCAAGCGTGTGCAGCGCTGGCGCGCCACCGTGGCCCGTGGCAGCGGCACGACCGTGTCGATGAACGTCGCCCCGCCGACTCGTACCCGGTCGGTCACGAAAAACCGGGTGCTGGCGGCGGCGTACGCAGGCGCGCACCGGTTCGGTCTTGAGGTCTTCGAGCCGGCCACCACCAGGACTCTTATGGCGGCATTGCTCGTCCATGACTTGCACACCGGCGGCGGCCCGAAGCAAGCGCATCCCTGGCAAGACGAGGCGCATGCGGCCGCCCACGGCGGGATGTGGCGCGTCCCCTACGCTCCCCGCAGCGCGCTCGGGCTCGCGGCGCTGCTCGGCTATCCCGCGGCCAGGAAGCAGCCGCCGGGCAGCGGCTCGTTACCCGATCAGCGGCAGCCGGGTATCCGCGTGCTCCGCGCGGCCCGAGGCGGCCTGCACCCAGGCGAGGTCATCGGCCAGATCGGCGGGGCGTCGGCCTAGGGTGCGCCGCGTCAGGAGGTCGTCGAGGATCGACGCGGTCAGCGCGACCCCCTCGGGTGAGGCGATCGGATCCCGGCCCAGCGCCAGGGTCAGGTCCAGGCCGTGCACCACCGCTTCGACGATCCGGCTCGCGACGAACTCGTCCACCTGCATGGGCGCGAATACTCCTGGCCCGACCGTGTTGGCGGGCACCGTCCGGCACTCCTCGATCGTCTTGCCGAACGTCCCGGCCAGGACATCGGGCATATCCGTGGGCGTCTTGCCCTGGACCATGGTGTAGGCGTACCCGTAGACGACGGGACCAGTTTCCGAGCGCGGGTTGATGAAGAAGCTGGTCCGGTCTCGGGCCGGCTGTAGGTCGCCGCGCCCTTGGATCAGCATCTGGGTCAGGCCGATCGAGATGTCGAAGTGCCCGGCCAGCTCGAACACCGTCCAGTGGGGCAGGTCCGGGTCAACCGGAACCAGTTGCGTCGGCGTAGCCCACTCCTGGTCCGTCAGCCCGCGGAAGGCTGCCTCGATCCGCGATAGTTCCCCGGCCAGCGTGTCGATCGTGGTTTCGTACGAGCCCATGTCCAGACCACCTCTTCGTGTGCTGTCCAGCATCCGTCAGGACCCGGCTTCTGGCTAGAGCTTGCTGCGGACGGCGATCTGGTAAAGGTCCGGTAGCCTCTGCTCGGCCGCGTAGGCAGCGATCCGCACGCCGCTCCACGCCAGCGCGATGCCGTACCCGGCGGCGCACAGCACGAGCACCGGCATCCGCACCACCGCCGGATCCGAGCCAGTGAACACTGCGCCGAGCACAACGGGGATGACCGCCACCACCGTGCCGAAGAGGCTGCCGAGAGTGCCCGCGAGCCTATAGCCCATGTATCCGTCGGCGGGCCGGGGAGTAGGACTGCCGACCCGCTTCTCCACGGGGTAGGGCGTGGCGACGGTGAAGACGCTACCCAGGGCCAGACCCGCGCCGATCCCGGCGAGATCCACCGCCATGCCCAGGAATCCGTCCACCGGATGCTTGGCCACGGCCGCGAGGCCGAAGGAGATCAGCGTGAGCAGCGGTACCGCGATCATGCCGAGCGCGATGTTCTGGCCGGAGAAATAGGCACGCAGGGCGCGGGGTCCGGCCAGCGTCATCGCCTCCAAGCCAAAGCTCGGTCCGCTCATCCCGATCGAGTTGGAGTGGAGGACGGCGATGAGAGCGGCCCCCAGGGCTGCGCTTCCGAGCAGTCCGCCGAGATACTTCGGGGTCAGGATGGTGCTGACGGACACGGCGATCATGACGACCGCAGTGATGCACCAGTAGACGATCGAGCTGGGTTCGCGGCGCTGATAGATCCAGAACCGGGCGGCCACCGTGCCGCGCAGGCCATACCGGCCGAACGGCAGCGCCGCACCGCGCACCGCCGATGACTGTGTGCTGGTATCGACCGTCACGAGGCCGCGGCTCAGGGATCCGATCCACAGCCGGCCGAGCACGAGGATGATAGCGGCGAGCAGCGCCAGTCGCAGCAGCGCGGTGCCGGGGTGCCCGTTTGAGGCGTCCTGGATCGCGTGCGCGGCCAGGCCCGGCGGAATCCAGCGCATCCACACGTCGACGCCGGCGAAGCTCGCCGGGGTCAGCTTGCCCTCGGCGGTCAGCTTCGGCACCACCTGGGTGAAGACCTCATAGAGGGCGAAGATCGGGACGATCAGGAACGCGGCGAGGTCCTTGCCGCGCCGTGAGCGCAGCAGTCCGGCCAGGCCCGCTGTCACGAACCGGGCCAGCGTAATGCAGAACAGCACCTCCAGCAGGACTGCGAGCACCGCGATGAACAGGCCGAGTCCGCCTCGGGCCAGCCCGACGGTCACCCCGAGCAGGCCGATCAGATTGGCCAGCGGCCAGGCGCCAGTGGCCGAGGCGGCCAGCAGTCCCACGGCCAGCGGGCGGGTGCGCAGCGGGTAGAGGGCCAGCGTGGCGGGGTCCAGGGTGCCGTCGAGGCCGAAGGCGAGAAGCGGCAGGATCAGCCAGCCGAACGCGAACAAGGTGAAGACGACCGTGGTCAGATCCACCGACGCGGGGTTGCCGCGCAGAGCGGCCAGGGCGGCGAAGGTACCGGCCGCGACCAGCACGGCGAAGATCGTGCTGACCACGAAGGAGACTTTGGCTTGCCTGGATGAGCGAAGCGCGTTGCGCAGCAAGCGCAGCTTCAGCTGGATGAGGAGCCGAGCCACGACAGTCCCTCCCCGCCGTCCGCCCTCGAACCGACCAGGTCGATGAATGCCTGCTGCAGGGTCTTGCCGCCCCGGACCTGTTCGGTAGTGCCGGTGGCCACGATCCGGCCCTTGTCGATGATGGAGACGTGGTCGCAGACCTGTTCGACCAGCTCCATGACATGGCTGGAGAACAGCACGGTCGAGCCGGAGCCGATGAAGCGGGTCAGCAGCCGGCGGATCACATCGGCCGAGACCGGATCGACCCCTTCGAGCGGCTCGTCCAGGAATAGCACCGAGGGGTTGTGGATCAGGGCACAGCCGAGTGTGGCCTTCTTGCGCATACCCGTGGAGTAGTCGGCGACCAGGCGTTTGGCGTCCGCGGTCAGGTCCAGCACGCCCAGCAACTGCGCAGTCCGGGAGCGCGCCTCACCGACCGGCAGGCCGCGCAGTCGCCCGGCGTATTCCAGCAGTTCCTCCCCGCTGAGTCGCTCGAACAGCCGGGCCTCGGCCGGGACCACCCCGATGATCGCCTTGGCGGCGGGCGGGTCGGCCCACACGTCCAGCCCGTTGATCAGCACCTGGCCGCCGTCCGGCCGCAGCAGGCCGGTCATCATGGACAGGGATGTGGTCTTCCCCGCCCCGTTCGGCCCGACCAACCCGGCGAAGGAACCCGCCGCGATCTCCAGATCGATCCCGGCCACCGCCTCCTTCGCGCCGAAACTCTTGCGCAGCCCGCGCACCGCGATGGCTGGATCGCCCATGTCCGCCTCCTCGACAACCCCCGCAGGTGCCGTCGGCATCACTACACACCCTACGCAGCACCCCGCCCCCTGATCCTGGCGGTCCGATGTCGAGATCCGCCGCGCGGCTGCGACTGGCTGGTAAGAAACCAGCCGCTACCAAGGGAGCCGACATGTACAGCACCGCCACCAACGTTCAGCCCCAGCCCCTCGCCCGCGGACTCCGCCCCGTCTGGTTGGTCAGCGCCGTGGCCAGCGCGGTCGCCCTGGTCGTCACCGAACTGTACGGCCTGGCCGCCCGCCTGGCCGGGGTCCCGATGTCCGCGGCGGGGTTCGGCCAGCCCAAGGCCGGCCCAGTGACCGCGGCCTCGTTCGCCATGGGTGTCGTGATCTGCGCCTTCTGGGGCACCGTCCTCGCGGTCGTGATCGCCCGGTTCGCCCGCAAGCCCGCCCGCGTCTACCTGATCACCACCATCGCCCTGACGGCCGTATCGCTGTTCGCTCCGTTGTCCGCGGCCGACACCGCCACCTCCACCAAGCTCACCCTGGCCGCCGGCCACATCCTCGTCGCCGCCATCATCATCCCGCCAGTCACCCGGCGCCTCGCCCGCCACTGACGCCCCACGCCGAATTCCGTGAATGTGGCAACGTACCCACAAGAGTGGGTACGTTGCCACATTCATACGGATGATGAGATCGCGCGGCCTGCAGGCACCGATGAGATTCGGTGCCCGCAGAGGTCTTACCTGCGGAACCCGACTGCGGCAGGCTGGGATCCGGAGGAGGCACGACCATGGACAAGGAATTCACCGCCACCTTGGTGCAAAGCGTGGCCAAGGGTGGTTGGACCTACCTGGTCTGGCCGGAGTCGGTGAAGTTCTTCGGCACCAGGGGCCTGGTCAAGGTGCGGGGAACCATCGACGGCCACCCATTCCAGAGCTCGTTCATGGCGCTGGGCGACGGCACCCACAAGCTCCCGGTCAAGGCCGACGTCCGCAAGGTCATCGGCAAGGAAGCCGGCGACACCGTGACGGTCTGCCTGCAGGAGCGCATCGGCGGCCCCGCGCGCCGCACCTAGCCGGGGCCCGCTTCGCGCCTCAGGCCGGGACGGATAGTGACAGGCCGAACTGCGCCGCGGCATCGGTCCACCACGACTGCATCGTGAATCCAGCGGCGGCCAGCTCAGCCGACACGCCCGCCCGGCGGAACTTGGCCGACACCTCGGTACGCATCTCCTCGCCGTCGGCGAATTCGACGGTGAGGCCGATGGCGGGCAGGTGCACGGTCTGCGCGGCCAGCGAGCGCAGCCGCATCTCGATCCACTCGACGCCGGCGTTCCACACCGCGACGTGCTCGAAGGCGTCCAGGTCGAAATCGGCGCCGAGTTCGGTGTTCAGCACCGCGAGCACGTTCTTGTTGAAGTCGGCGGTGACCCCCGACGCGTCGTCGTACGCGGCGATCAGCGTGGCCTCATCTTTGACCAGGTCGGTGCCGAGCAGGAAGAAGTCACCCGGCCGCAGCCGAGCCCGGACCCGGATCAGGAAAGCGGCCCGCTGACCGGGCTCCAGGTTTCCGATCGTGCTGCCGAGGAAGGCGACCAGCCGGGGCGCGGGCGCGTCGCCTTCGGCGGGGAACCCGAGGCGCTCCTCGAAGTCGGACACCACGGCCCGCACGTCGAGACCCGGGTACTCCGCGGACAGCGCCGTACTTGCGGCGGCCAGGGCCGGCTCGCTGACGTCGACCGGCACGTAACAGCGCAGCGTGCCCTCGGCTCGCAGCGCGTCGAGCAGCAGCCTGGTCTTGTCCGAAGACCCGGAGCCGAGCTCGATCAGGGTCCGCGCCCGGGTCTGCACGGCGATCCCGGCCGCGGTGGCGTGCAGGATCTCTCGTTCGGCGCGGGTCGGGTAGTACTCGGGCAACTCGGTGATCTTGTCGAACAGCGCGCTGCCCTGCGCGTCGTAGAACCACTTGGGCGGCAGCGACTTCGGGTCCGCCGTCAGCCCGTTCAGCGCGTCCGCGCGCAGTGCCTCGGCGAGGAAACCAGGCGGCAGCCGGCGGTCGAGGGACGTCATCGGATCGCGATCCTTCCGTCTTCGGTGTTCTGGTTTTCCATGGCGTGAATGTCCAGCGCGGCGAACTCAGCCACGCTGACCTGCTGGCGCGTGGCGGTAACGACGCAACTGTCGGGGACTTCGGTCCAGCCCGGCTCGTCGTCACCGGGCTCCGAGGCGACCGTCACAAACGAGCCCGCAGGCCCGGACCGGTACCACAGGGTGTCACCCGCCGCGGTGGCCGCGATCACCCGGCCGTCGGTCAGCAGGAAGTTGAATCGGCCGGTCACGCCCGCCGCGCGTAGCGCCAGGACGGTATCGGCCAGGGCCAGCGCCGGCTCCACGCCGAACTCGAGCCGGTGCCGGATCAGCGCCCACAGCAGAGCCGAATCGACTCGGGCCTCCAGGCCGAGCAGCGCGCTGACGGGCAGGGTCGCGGCCAGCCCGGCGACCGAATCCGGCCATCCCTCGACCTTGCCGTTATGGCTGAACAGCCAGGGACCTGACGTGAACGGCGCGACCGCGGCAGTACCGAGGTCGGTGCCCTCCGTCGCGCAGCGCACCGCTGCGAGCACCGCGCTCGCCCCGGTCACCCTGGCGACGCCGGCGAACGACTCGTCCCCCCAGATCGGAACCGGGCGCCGGTACCTGGCCGGGGCCGGGTCGTCCGGCGCGTACCAGCCGACCCCGAACCCATCCGCGTTCACCGTCCCGTACCGCTGCCGGCGCGGCGCCCAGGCCTGCCGGTACAGGCCGTGCGGCGGATCGATCAGTAGCGTGCGCAGCGTCACGGGCGGCCCGAGGTAGGCCAGGTGCCGGCACATCAGGCGTTCTCCGGAGTGCCAGTACGGGCGGTCCGGAAGCCGGAGAAGATCTGCCGCCTGACCGGGTAGTCCCAGTTGCGGAAGGTGCCCCGGCAGGCCACCGGGCTGACCGCGAACGACCCGCCGCGCATCACCTTGTACTCCGGGCCGAAGAACACCTCCGAGTACTCCCGGTACGGCCACGCCTCAAACCCCGGGTACGGCCGGAAGTCCGAGCTCGTCCACTCCCAGACGTCCCCGATCAGCTGCCTGGCCCCGCACGGCGCCGCCCCCTCGGGGTAGGAGCGCCGGCGCCGGGCGCAGGAAGGCTTGGCCGAGGTTCGCGTGCCAGGACGCAGGCTCTGCGTTGCCCCACGGATACCTGCGGCTCAGGCCGGTGGCGGGATCGAACCGGGCCGCCTTCTCCCACTCGGCCTCGGTCGGCAGCCGCCGGCCGGCCCAGCGGGCGTATGCGTCGGCCTCGTACCAGCACACGTGCAGCACGGGCTCGTCCGGCGCGACCGGCTCCGGGCGGCCGAAGACCCGGCGGGTCCACTGCCCGCCGTCCCGCCGCCAGTACAGCGGCGCGGTCAGCCCGGCCTTCTGCCGGTGCTTCCACCCGGCCGACGTCCACCAGCGCGGGTCGTCGTACCCGCCGTCCTCGATGAACTCGGCGTAGGCGCCGCAGGTCACCGGGGTGGTGTCGAGATAGAAGGGCGCCACGTCGACGGTGTGCGCGGGCCGCTCGTTGTCCAGTGCCCACGGTTCGGTGGAGGTGCCCATGCTGAACGGGCCGCCGGGGACGAGCACCTCGGACGGCAACCGGAACGCGTCGGCGGGCGCCGGGCCGGGGGAGGCGGCGGCGAGCACCGGGGCTCCGCCCCCTGAAGTCCGGATCTGGTGGGTGATCAGCATCGTCTCGTCGTGCTGCACCTCGTGCTGGGCGATCATCCCGAACGCGAACCCGTCGCTGAGCAGCCGCGGCCCGGTGAACGAGGCACGGTCAAGCAGGTCCAGCACGCGGCCGCGCACGTCGTCCCCGTAGGCCCGCGCCTCGGCCGGCGGCAGCAGGGGGAGCATCGGACGTTCGGAGCGCGGGTGCTCGAACGCGTCGTACAGCGGATCGATCTCCGGGTGCAGCGGCTCGCGGCCGCCCACCTCGCGCAGCAGCCACAGTTCTTCGGCGTTGGCGATGTGCGCGAGGTCCCAGACCAGCGGGGACATCAGCGGCGAATGCTGTCTGACCAGGTCAGCCTCGTCCACGCTGTCGGTAAGCAGCGAGGTCCGCTGCCGCGCGCCGGTCAGTTCCCGCGCGATGACCGCGCGCAGGGTTTCCGGGTCGAACTGCGACTCCGTCATCTTCAGACTCCGTCTAGTTGGTCGTCGGCAGGACATCGGTCTTTCAGCACGTAGCGCTCGGTGAAGTCGGCGACCGCCTGCCGGATCGGGGCGGGCACGCCCGACCGGGCCAGCGCGGCGCCGGCCGCTTCGAAGCACCGCTTGCTGGCCTGGCTGATCTGAGGGTCCGAGGGACCGCACCTGGCCGCCCGCAGCCACGGGTCCTGGGCGTCGGGCGAGCCGTCCCACACCGCCTCGACGGCGGCCAGCCCGGCGTCGGCCGCCCGCTCGTCACTGGCCAGGGCGGTGGCGACGGCCGCCGGCACGATCCAGCCGTCGCCGGGCTGCGCGTCGATCATCCGCAGTTCCATGTGCCCGTGCGGGCGGACCGGCGGGAACAGAGTGGATAGGTGATAGTCCAGGTCCTCGGCGGTCGGCGCCCGGAGCAAGCCCGAACCGCCGTCGCGCAGCCAGTCGCGGAAGGTTACGCCCCGCGGCGCGGTCCAGTCCTGCGACCCGGGTTCGCGGACGCAGATGAGCTCGGCGTCTAGCGCGTACGCGGCCCACGCGTCGCGCGGGTCGCCGTCGGCCGCGTCAAGCGCCGGAGCCCGGGTGCGGCCGGGGTTCATATTCGCCCACACCTGCTGCCGGCCCGAACGCCAGCCGGTCGGCCGCCCGACCCGCAGCGAGGAGTTGGCGAACGCGGCCACCAGCACCGGCCCGATCGCGTACAGCAGCCGCCAACGTGACCGGTATCCGGACTGGCCCTGGCTGTCGTCGCCGGCGTCCAGGCACACCTGGACGGACGCGGTGCCGCACATCATCCGGCGGCCCCACGGGCCCTCGCGGTCGAAGAATTTCTCCATCGCGGCGTACCGCGGCAGATCAAGCAGGCGCCGGGGCGGACGCAGCGGGTCCAGGCCGTAGCCGCAGAGTTCGAGGCCGGCCGCCGCGGCCGCGTCACGCAACGCGGCCAGGTCGGGCCCGGTGACCTCAAGAAGCTCACCGAGCGTAGCGGCGGGCGCCGAGCTGAGCTCAAGCTGCCCGCCAGGCTCGACCGTGAGCGAGGCACCAGAAGGAAGAGAACAAGATTGATACCGAACGGAGTGTGGTGCTTGTCCCGTGTAGCTTTCACCATCCGAATGGCTTTCGAAACCGGCGAGGGTGGCAGCTACTTGTTCCGCCTGCACCGGGAGCGCGGGATCGCGGCGATCGCGCGCTAGCCACTCGAGTTCGACGCCCACTCGTTCCGGCGGGCCCGTCTTGAAGCAGATACCGTGAACGTGCGCTTCCGCGTCGTCCTCGGTAAACCGCGCCCCCTTGATCACGATTTCAACACTACCTGACCCGTCTCGCCGGCCTGCGGAGCCCGGGACCGGCGGGTCGCCGAAGGCCCGGGTGAACCCTCGGACGCCCTGCCCGGCGGGCCGCTGGCTATCCGCCCTCACAGGCAAGTTTCAGATTCGGGTGGTACCTTGCGGCACACCGCGCCCGATCACTGGTGACGTTCAGTCGCGACATTGATGACACGCCGTAATGACTAACATGGCCATTGGCGCGTTACTGCTCTGGCAGGATGGAACTCGATGAAGGCACCGTCCGTGAGGATTCCGCTGGTATTCCGGGGCAAGGCTGGCGAGCCCCCCGGCATCGTGGCTGTCGCGCGCGTGGACCGCAAGACGAAGAACATCACCAAGCGCCTCAACCCCGGCGAGATCGCCATTATCGACCATTCTGACCTGGACCGGGTGAGCGCCGAGGAACTTATCAGGCGCAAGGTCGCGGCGGTGGTCAACGTCTCGGTCAGCATCACCGGGCGTTATCCCAACCTCGGCCCGAAACTGCTGCTCGATGCGGGCATCCCGGTCATCGACGGGGTCGGGCAGGACGTGCTCGTCCGGATCACCGACGGCACCGTGGTCCGGCTCGACGCCGAGACCCTCTACCTCGGCGATGCGGTCGTGGCCAAGGGCACGCCGCTGACCGAGGAACTGGTGCAGGCGGCGATGACCGAGGCCAGAGCCATGGTCGGGGTGCAGATCGAGTCGTTCGCCGCGAACACCCTTGAGTTTCTCCGGCGTGAGCACGAACTGCTCACGCACGGCATCCCGGCGCCCGACATGGATACGGACATGAACGGCCGGCACGTGCTGGTCGTGGTGCGCGGCTATCACTACCGGGAAGACCTGGCCGCCCTCCGGCCATATATCCGTGAGTACAAGCCGGTGATGGTGGCCGTGGACGGCGGCGCGGACGCGATGATCGAGGCCGGCTACCAGCCCGACGCCATCTTCGGTGACATGGACTCGGTGTCCGACGAGGCGCTGTGCTGCGGCGCGGAACTCGTGGTGCACGCCTACCCGGACGGCCGCGCCCCGGGGCTGGTCCGGGTCCGTGAACTCGGCCTGGACGCCATCACCATCCCCGCCCCCGGAACCAGCGAGGACGTCGCCTTGCTCGTCGCCGACGCCAAAGGGGCTACCCTGATCGCGGTGGTGGGCACGCATCACACGCTCGAAGAGTTCCTCGACAAAGGCAGGCCGGGGATGTCGAGTACGTTTATTACGCACCTGCGGGTCGCGGGGAAGCTGGTCAACGCCCGGGGAGTGCACCAGCTCTACCACAGCCGGATCTCGAGCTGGTCGCTGCTGGTGCTGGTGCTCGCCGCGGCGGTGACCGTGTTCGTAGCCGTGGTGTTCTCGCCTGCTAGCCCCATCCTGGCCAGGTATTTCGAGGCGACCTGGCATTCCTTTACCTACTGGCTGACCGGAAAACTCTAGTAGTCAATATATCGTTAGCTACGTGACTACGGCAACCGCGACGCCTGTTGACATCTACGCGAGGCGCTCGGCCAAGGGTGACAGGACGCAGCGGTCGGTGAGCGGGCAGGTTCAGGAATGCAAGGCCCTGCTTGCCAGACGCGGCCTGCCTCTCGGCCAGGTCCATCTGGACGACGGACGCAGCGCGTGGAACCCGAAGGTGGAGCGGCCTGGGTGGGACACGCTCATGGGGCGGCTGGAGTCCGGCGAGGCCGGCGGTGTCATCGTCTTCGACCTGGAGAGGTTTTCTCGCCGTCCCATTGAGGGGGAGCGGCTGATCGCCATCGCAGAGCGGGGGCTGGTGGTACTCGACTCCGACGCCGAGTTCGACCTGACCAGCGCCAGCGGCAAGAAGGCATTCCGCGACGCGATGGCCGCAGCCGCCTACTACTCCGACCGGCTGAAGGACCGCGTGACGCGCGGCAAGAAGCTGAAGGCGCTGGCAGGCGAGCCGAACGGCTGCCGCCCGTTCGGGTTCCTCGCAGATGGCGTGACGCCTCACCCGGAGGAGTCGGTGATCCTGCGCGAAGCGGCTATGCGGCTGCTCGGCGGGGAAACGCAGGAGAGTCTCATCGCGGACCTGGACGCCCGCGGCGTCCGCACGGTGCGGGGAGGCCGGTGGTCGCGAGCCGGGCTCCGGACCATGCTGACCAGGCCGCGCAACGCCGGATTCGTCACCTACCGGGGCAAGGTCGTGGCCAGGCTGCCCGGCGAGCCCATCCTGGGCGAGGATGAGCACTCGCGGCTGCTGAGCCTGTACGCGGCCCGGCGCCCCGGGCGCCCTCCGTCCGGCGCCTACCTGTGCTCCGGGGTGGTCACCTGCGGGGCGTGCGGCAAGCCGATGGCGGGGAGGCCGAGGCGCGACCGGCAGTACCCGGACGGCGAGATCAGGCGCGAGTACCTGTGCAACCCGACCGGCGGCTATGAGGGGTGCGGCAAGACCGCGATCGACCAGCGTACCCTGGACGAACACGCCAAGGAGCTGGCCATCGCGGTGCTGTCGGACGCCGAGGTCGCGCACGCCGCCGAGGTGGCTGCGGCTGAGGCTGAGGCGCAGGCCGCGGAACTGGACGCGGAGATCGCCAGGGCCGAGGATCTGCGCCGCCAGCTCGCCGATCGGCTCGGCCGTGGCGAGATGGAGCTGGATGTGTTCGACGCCGCGGTGGCTCCGCTCGACAAGAGGCTGACCGGGCTGCGCGAGCAGCGGGATGCGATAGGTACTGCCCCGGCGCGCGTGCCCGCTGACAGCGAGAGCGTCTGGCGGAGGCGGTGGGATGCAGCCGACCCGGCCGAAAGGCGCTCGATGCTGAAGCTGGCGCTTCGCGGCAGGCACCTCGTGATCAAGCCCGCCGCCCGGCAGCACCGGGGGGACGTATCCGCCAGGGTCACCGTCGCCGGGGAAAGTCAATCCCGGTGACGAGCGGATTCCGGGTCCGCCACACGGACGTCGATACGGCGGGCCGGGCACGTGCAAGTAGCGTGAGCCCCGCCCGGGCCACTGGTCACGGACGCCGCCAGCGCCGTCGGCTAGCGCGGCTCCGGCCGTTCTTTGGAACCGCCGTGGGGCTCGGGCCCGGCCCTGGGGGCTTGGTCTCGGTCGCGGCGTCGTGGCCGTTCGCTGCCCGGCCTGCGCGGCGGAGCAGCGTCCGGAGCGCCAGCAAGATCACGCCTCCCGCGGCCAGTCCGATGCCGGCTCCGGCCAGGATGTCCAGCGGATAGTGCACCCCCAGATACACCCGGGACCAGCCGACCAGGACGGCGTACGCGATCCCGGCCGCGGCCAGCGGGCGGGCCAGGAACGGCACGAGCGCGATCGCGACCGCCAGGGTGACGGCGGTGTGGCTGGAGGGAAAACTGGTGCCGTGCGCAGGCTGCTGGCGCAGCACCGCATCGGTGATCACCTCATAGGGCCGGGGGCGGTCGGCAACGGCCTTGGCCACATGCGCCAGTCCCCATGCCAGGCCGGCGGCCACGGCTCCGGTGACCGCCGGCAAGACGCTCCGGTATCTGGTCACGACGTAGACGGCGGTGAGCAGGACGACGGTGATGACGCCGGCTGGCAGGAACAGATGCGACAAGGGCGTCAGTACCGATGCGGCGGCCGCCGGGACCTGGTTGAGGATCCGGAACACGCTCTTATCCCAGCCGAGTGTCCCTGTCTTGAGCAATATCGCCGACACGCTGAACAGCGCCGCTCCCAGGCCCGCCAAGAGGACGGCGGTCCGGGCCCTCGGGACCTGGGCCGGCCGGTTGGGCCACCACCACGAGGCAAGCGAGATCATGAAGCCGGACCGCCGATCGGGCGCCCTGCGGGCGCCGAGCTGGGTGACAGCGGATGCCGTTCGGAATCCTGCCGCCACGATAGGGCTTCAGCTGGCGGTTGACATCGTTCGCAGGCCGGCCATCTGCATCGCCTGCGGCCAGGCTGACGTCGGTCTCGTGCGCGGCAACCCCGGCCGCCATGGGCATGGCGCGCGGATCCGCCGAAGCCCGGGGGGAGACCTGGCGGTAATCCAGGTCCAGATGGTCACCGCAGTCACAGCGGATGAGCCCAAGCACACCGGGGTAGCTGCGTTATCCCGGGCCATCGTCGGCGGGCGGGGTACCACCTGATGTCGGCGGGGAGCCCGGCGTCACGAGGTGGAACTCGACCCGGGCGGCGGGGATGCGTTCCTGCTCGCGGGCCAGCAGGGCCAGCGCGCGGGCATCGGCTTCAGTCGGGCGGGTCAGGTCCAGGGCGCGCGGCCACAGCCGGGCATAGCGGACGGCAGCGACCTCGGCCGCATACACCAGCGCCCGGCCGATCAGGTACAGCAGGGCGAACATGCCGGCCACGGTGGCGAAGCTGCCGTACACGGGCCCGGCCTTGATCACCAGCCTGGCCAGCAACGGCGCCCCGAGGTTGAGCACCACCGTCACCGCCGCCGCGCCCAGGACGGCGCCCGGCCACAGGACCCGGACCGGCGCGGGCCGCGCCAGCAGCAACTTGGCGCCCAGCAGAAGCACCCCGAAGACGACCAGAGCCGACCCGGCCACCGCCGCCGCCCGTTCCACACCGCGCTCGCCGGGCAGCGCAGTGGCCACCACTGTGAGCGCGCCGACGGCCAGCGCCCCGGCCATCAGCGTCGCCAGCACCGCGAACACCCGGGCATACCGCGCGAAATAGCTGAGCCGGCGGCGGTGCCGGACCGCTGCGACATGGTTCAGCGTCTGGTAGGCGGAGAACACCACGCCCGTCCCGGACAACAGCAAACTGACCAGGCCGACCACAAACGGTATAGTCGACGTCGGCAAGGTGGCCAGCGAGTGCTCGATCGTGGGCCGCAGCGCCGGCGGCACGATCTCGTCGATCAGCCGCCGGCGCAGGTCCGGGTGATCGGCCAGCACCCGGGACAAGACTGCCACCCCGAGCAGCAGCAGCGGGAAGATGCTCAGGAACCCGTAATAGGTGATCAGCGCCGCCTGCCGCCCGCCCGCATCGTCGCCGTACTTCTTGATCACCGCGTAAGGGAACCCCAGCACGCCATGCTCGCGCTGCAGCCGGTCCGCCCAGGCGATGATCCGGTTCACCAGGCCGCTCAAGCCGTCGCTCATAGGTCCAGCCTGCCCGGCACCGGCCGGGCAGGTCATCATTCCCCGGAATAGGCGGCCGCCCGGCCGTTGGCTGGCCGCATCGCTGGGCCCTGGCCAGCGGAGCATGCTCATACGTATTCGCGGCGGCGCATCCAGGCCAGGGTCGCCCATCCCATACCGGGGGCAGGTAGGAGGTGAAGAACCGTTGGATGAGCACGGCCGCGACGGCCTGATCCTGGGGGATGCCCGCGGCGGTCAGCCCGGCGATCAGGCCGGCCTCCACGACGCCGAGGCCGCCGGGGATGGGGATGGCGCCGCCGATGAGGCCTGCGAACGTGTTGACGGTGATCAGTGTCGCGATGCTGGCGTGCTGCCCGACCGTGTGCAGCGACGTGCCGAGGGCCAGGATGACCAGCAGCTGGGCCAGGGTCGAGCCGGCCAGCACGTGGACGATCTTGCGCGGCTCGGTGGCGATGGTCTTGACGTTGGCCCAGATGTTCAGCAGGTGCGGGCGGATCTGCCTGCTGGCCAGCCGCCGCAGCCGCGGCACCAGGGCGATCAGGGCGGCGGCGACCCCGGCGGCGAGGATGATCGCGAGGATGATCCAGACTGCGGCCTGGTGGCCGCCAGCACTCGACGGAGCCTGGAAGGACCCGGCGGCGAAGGGCAAGGCGATAAGAAATAGCAGGCCTTTGACGGTCCAGCTAGCCGTGGTCGCGATGGCGCCGGCACTGACCGCGGCCGCGGCGTCATACCCCTGGCGCTGGAAGAACCTGACCCGGACGGCAAAGACGGCGACGTCGCCGCCGACCAGCGCGGTGAAGGTGTTGGAGGTCTCCAGCGCGACGCAGCGGCCGAACGGGAGCTGGCCGGTGGCGGCGCCGAGCAGCGCCCAGCCTTCGGCGACCACCGGGAGCTGGGCGAAGAGGAACGTCAGCGCCACCCATCCCCAGCTCGCGCCCTTGATGGCCTCCAGGGAGTCTCCGGCGCCGGACAGCACCCCGATGATCGCCCAGATCCCGATCAGCGAGCCAACGGCGAACAGCAGGTTGGCCCAGCTGACCCGCTTGACCTCCGCGAGCTTGGGCACCTCGATGCCTGCCCCGCTGGCCACCGCGTCCCGCAGCCGGGGCAGCAGGTCCTTGTGGTCCTTGAGCGCGGCCACGGTGCCCGGGTCCAGCGCCGAGCGCTGCAGGTGCACCAGGGCGCCGCGGGCGGTGTCCGCGTCGAGGGTCCGGGTGGCCGCTGCGGCGGTGCGCTCGGCGCCCGCCCGCACGGCCAGCGCGGCCAGCGCGGCTGCCAGGTCGGTGTCAAGGCGGCTGGCCGGGGCCGAGGCGGACGCGCGACGGAAGTGCCGGATACAGGCGCCCTGATCGGACACGATGATGGTGTCGCCGCCGAGTGTCCCGTGGGCGATGCCGGCTTGGCGCAGCCGCAGCACGGCCAGCAGGATCTCATCCAGGGTGCCGTCGGTGAGGGCCGCACCGTCGGCCTGGGCCAAGGCCGGGCCGTCGGGCACCCTGGTGACCAGCGCGGCATCGCTGCTGGGCCCGAACCGGCCGGCGGCGAGCACGTCGGGCACCAGCAGTCCGGCGTGCTCGGCCATCAAGGTGAGGTAGGCCTCGTGCTCGACCTGTTGCAGGCGATCCATGATGAGGGTGGCGCCCGAATCCCGGTACACGCAGAACCGCCACAGTTTCGCTAGCACCCCGGCGTCGGACGCGTCACGGCCGTAGACCGACAGCTCGATCGCCTTGCCTGCTGGCTCACGGCCGGTGAACTGCTCCACCCCCCCAGACCTGGCGGGGCGCTCTTGCTATATCCACTACCGCGACATGCAGGTCCGCGATCCACGCTGTGACCTCCGCCGCCGACGGCAGGCCCAGTGGCGATCCCGCGGCCAGGTGCAGGCCGGCGGCGACGCCCCAGCCCAGTGCCACACTGGAGATGGCGTTCACCGGCAGCGCTTCCCCGCCGCAGACCGCGGCCAGCACGGCCACGGCGACCAGGAACCACACCAGCCGGTGCACCGGACGGCTCAGATAGGGCAGGGCAGTGGCCGCCACGGCGATCGCCACCGCGATCTGCGTGACCGGATAGCCGGCGTTCAGCCCGGCAAGCTCGCTGACCGGCGGGCGCCCGGCTGCCGGTCCGAGCAATGCGCCGAGCAGGATGCACACGGCCCAGGTCAGCACCGCGGCCACCGCTGCCCGCCGGACCGCGGTCAACCGCGGGACCAGCAGCCCGACGACGACCAGCAGCACGCTGACCCCGGCCGAACCGAGCCAGAAGACCAAGGTGACTAGCCAGCTGATCGCCGCGGGCGGCGGGTGCACGGCGCGCACAATGCTCAGCTCGGCCGCCGAGTTGGCTCTCATGACCGGGATCGACACCGCCACCACGACGACCGCAAGACCCAGCCGGAATGCATCAGATGCCCGACGCCTGGTGGTGCCCCCGCTCCGCGGTCCCAGCACCGCCGCGCGCAGCCGGTCCGTCAGCTGATGGCGGGCTCCGGGAACAGCCTCGCTGCTCGCTGCGGCCATCAGGTCCTCCTGCGCGCGACCCGGTCCCATGTCCAGGCCATCCGTTGGCAGATGTCACAGGTGCGATAAGAAAAGGCCTTTGCCCTAACCCGGCATTCCTGGCCGCCGTGGACGTCAGCAAACAATACTCAGGACAGTCCTGGCAGTCCCGCCCTTGGCTCTCCGGCTCAACGGCACTGTCGTCTGACCAATTCCGCGGCGACCGTGATCGTCGCACCGACCACTCACTGACTCGCAGCTCAGCGGGGATCATCCCAGCCGGGACCCGCTGTTCTTGGCGGGGCCACACGTATTCGCGGTGGCGCATCCAGGCTAGGGTCACCCAGCCTCAGATCGGAGGCAGGTACGGTGCAGCGGACGGCTCAGATAGGGCAGGGCGGTGGCCGCTCCGGCGATCGTGACAGCGAACTGCGTCACCGGATAGCATGCCCCACCGCCGGGGTGAGGCCGTTGCTGTTGCGCGGAATCCTACGTGGGAAGTCTGCAGATTGGGCGTTGACCATGGGTACGCTAGGTTGGCCAGCGCGTAACGCTATGAGCCCGAGATCCGTCCGTGCTTTCGCGGCAGCAGGAAGGGGGCTCACGTGGCGAAGACATCTGCCGATCCCCCGCGGCGCCTTGGCTGGGCGGTCGCGGTCGTCGTCGCCGGTCTGGTGGTCGTCAACGTGGCCGATGCCCGCGTGGCGCATGCGTCGCTGGTGCTCGGGCCGGCCGGCGCCGCGGGGTTCTTGGCGCTCGCCCGGTGGGCTGGGCTCAGCTGGCAGGAGCTCGGCCTGGGCTGGGGCACGTGGCGGCGCGGGCTTATCTGGGCCTCCGGTGCGATCGGAGCCGTCGCGGTGGTGTTCGCGGTAGGCGCGGCGCTTCCGCTGACACGCGACGCCTTCCGTGATGCCCGCTACCAGCTGGGCTGGGAACATGCGCTGCTGACCGCTTTCGTGCTCATCCCGCTGGGCACGGTGCTGTTCGAGGAGGTCGCGTTCCGCGGGGTGTTGTGGGGCCTGCTCCGGCGAGGACACGGGACGCTGACCGCCACCATTGTCTCCTCTGCGCTGTTTGGTTTGTGGCATGTGCTGCCGTCACTGGGCCTGGCCACGGACAACCAGGCGGTCGGGAGCACGGTCGGAAGGGGGGCATCCGGCGAGGCGATTGCGGTGCTGGCAACGGTCTTGTTCACTGGCCTGGCGGGGGTAGTGTTTTGTGAGCTCCGGCGCCGCAGCGGCAGCCTGCTCGCGTCGATCGGGCTGCACTGGGCGACCAACGGGCTAGGTGTTCTCGCGGCCGCGTCCATCTGGGCGTGGGCTCCCCGGTGACCAGGCAAGCAGCGGCAGCGGACGGCGATGCCGGCCTCGGATCCGCTCCGCCGGGCCGGTCCGGGCGCCGCGGTTCACCGTCCGGTAGGGCAGCCTGCTGGCCTGGCTCTTGGCGGGGCCGCCTTGACCTGGCGCGTGCGTACGCGGTTAGTTATCGCCCGCGATGATCTTCCTGAGGTCGGTCAGGTCCTGGGACGTAATGCCGGCCGGCCGCATGACAGCGTTCCACCCGTCGACATACTCGGACGTGTACTTGTGGCCGTGGCCGCCCGGAACGCCGGTGGCGAACGGAAGGTCGGCGGTGACCTGCCAGAAGGTCACGAACGGCATCCAGAACATGCCCTTGAGCACGTCCGAGCCGGGAGGCTCGCTGATCCAGTCCGGCTCGCTGAAGATCAGATGCGGGCTCCACCACACGATCGGGTCAGACGGGTGCATCAGGTACAGCACCCGGCTGCCCTCCCAGGGCTGGCCGTTCGGCGGTATTCCCGCGCCCGGGTCGTTCGCGAACCGCACGATCCGCCCGTCCTGGTAGACCGGCTGGACTTCCGGGCTGCCAGGATCGCGGTGGTCGCTGAATTCCCGGAACAGCGTGTTGAAGTTGGGCGGCCCGGCGAACAGCACGCCGGAGGTCAAGTTGGCCATGCTGTATTCACCGCTGAAGGCGGTCTCGCCGCCGAATGACCCCAGGCTTTCCCCAGCCACGAGCAATTTGGGACGCTGATCTGGGGGCAGCTGCGACCAGGCGCCGTAGACCGCGTCGAACAACGCGCGGCCCGCCTCGCGGGCCTTGGACTGGTCGACCAGGTAGGAAATCCACGACGGCAGGTAGGAGTACTGCATCGCCACCGTCGCCGAGTCCCCGCCGGACAGGTACTCGAACGTGTCCACCAGCGCCGGGTCGACCCAGCCGCTGCCGGTCGTCGTCACCACGAGCAGGTACTTGCGGTCAAACGCCCCTGTACGCTCGAGGTCCTTGACCGCCAAGGCGGCCCGGGACTGCGCGTCGGGGCCGGAGGCCAGCCCTGCGTAGACCCGGATCGGCTCGGCGGCCGGCTGGCCGGTGAACTTCTCGATATCACTCACGGACGGGCCCTTGCCGATGAAGTTGCGGCCCTGCCAGCCCAGCGAATCCCAGGGTATGGCAGAGCCCGGCCCGCCCGAGCGCAAGCTGGTCGTGGGCTGGTGTATCCCCTCGGCGGTCATCGTGTCGCGCACCGAATACGCGCTGTTCATCACGTTGACAAAGCCCTGCAGCAGCAGGCCAGAAACAACCAGGTAAGTCAGGGCGGCCACCAGGATCCAGCCAACCGCATGCGCCGCGCGCCGCCCGATCCAGCGGTTGAGCAGCTTCGCGGCCCAGCGGTACAGGCCGCGAAGGCCCCGCCCGATCAGCAGGAGAAGGCAGAACACCGCCGCCGCGACGAACGGCGAGGCGATGACCAGCGGGATGCTGTAGTCCGTGACCCCCATCAGATGGCGGATCTCATACTGCCAGTACTGCCCGAGCCCGAAAGACACCACCACCAGGACGGCCGCGCTGATGAAGAACACCGGCCAGGACCGGCGCCGCGGACGCCGCGGCTCCCGGTCGGCGAAGGCGCGCCAGATCCACGCGGCCAGCACCCCGAGCCCGTAGCCGATGGCCGCAGTGATGCCCCAGATCAGGCCCTGGACGATGCCGCCACGCGGCAGCAGCGACGGCGTGAACGACAGGCACCCGACCACCAGCGCCCCCCAGCAGCCGGGAAGCGTGACATACAGCAGCCTCCGGGGTTTCCCGGGCTCCGGCGACGGCTGAGGGCCTTCCGCCGCTACCGCCGGCGGAAAGGCTTCAACGGCGCTGGCCGGCTGGCCGTCCCCTACCGCATCGGCGGCACTGTGGCCCGCCACCTCGGCATGCTCACTCGCAGGCGGACCGGCCGACGGCACCGGTCTGCCCCCGGCCTGCGCCGCTAGGTCCCTGGCCTTGGCGACCTCATCCATGGGACTCATCCCCTAGACCATGCAATCGGAGGTAGCGTCCGGAAGACCGGTGTAACAGGGACAGGCGTGGCTCCGGCGTTATGGCGATATTAGGGGACATGAGGCGACGGCACTGTCATTTCTGTTACTGTCGCCAGCCTGGCTGATGATGCTGGTGCGTGGCCGCAGTCGGGCGGTGCAGCTGATCGCAGCCGCCACGTCCGCGATCAACGCACAGGCGAAAGCAGGTCCGCTTGGCCAGCATGGCGGCGAGCGGCAAGCCGCTCCTGAGACCGCATGTGGTCAGGCCCGCTCTCGCGGCGCGGACCGCTGCCCCGGGCTAGACCGCCGCAGCCACCCTGTCCCCCGGCGCTGGCCGGAATCCCCCGTCAGGGTGATGACAACCTCAGGCGGCCTCAACAGGATTCGGGAAACGCCCGAACCAGGCCGGGCGATGGAAGCGCAATGCCACCTCAAGAAATCTGATTTGAGTGGCCTTGATCCGGTCCGGGCCGACCTTCGCCTCGCAGAACCTGACCTGACCGGGTTCCCGCCAGGCGAACACATCGAAGAAGCCGCCGAGCGTCCCGCCGTTCACGGCCCTCAGACGCTCGAAGGCCTCCACCGCCCAGGCCGGCGCGCCGGTCTCGGCGAGTGTTTTGACAGCCGGTGCCGGAAACCACTCAGTGCGCAGTTCGCTGCGGAAGGCATTCACCCGAGGAAACCCTGCGGGAATACGCCCGGCTGCTCACGTCCGCGCTCGACCTGTCCGCGGCCAAAGGACTGGGCGAACTGCCACGCCACAGCCGATGTCGTGGTCGCCGACGAGATCATCCTGGAAGACGGCCCTGTCACCTACCCGCTCTCGCTGGAGCACCAGCTCACCGAGGTCCTGGGCTTCATGCGGGCACTCCAGCTCACCGACCCGGCCGAGGACTGGGTGTGGGACGAGAACGACGCCTGCTGGCGCAGCCGCAATCCCGAACAGCGGCTGCGGATGGAGAAGGGCCTGAAATCCCTGGTGCTGATCGCGCCGACCCAGCACCAGCTGAGCCAGGCGCAGGCCGTCCCGGACGGGCACCGTACCGGCGTCTGGGAGATCACCAAGTTCTCCGGCGCGGTCAGCCGCGAGCGCAAGGCCCAGCTGATCGAGAACGCCGAGGCGCTGCTGGCCGGGCTCCGCCAGGCCCGCGAGCGGGCCAACCACGAGGGCGCCCCGCCGGTCAGCATCGGCGGCCCGGCGTGGGCCTTCCTGCTCGGCTAGGGTGAGCGCAGCAGGACCCCGGACGCCCTCAACCCCTGAGTCGCATCGGGAGACCTCCGGGCCGCCGGGGTCGTGCCCCGGGCATGACGAAGCCGGGCGGCTCAGCCGCCCGGCCTTGTCGTGCCTGGCGTCAGCCGGACTGGGTGTACACCGTGCCATCCACGAGGCTGTAGGCGAAGTGGTACGGCGTGGCGCCCGAGGTGGTCTCGCTGCCGCCGAAGAACTGGCTCAGCGCCGTGCCCAGCCCGGTGTAAGACGGCTCCTGCCGCGGCAGGAGGGAGGCCTTCGGGGTGTTCGGCGAATTGACCTGGTACTGGATGGTGCCGGTCACGACGCCCTGGTTGTGCTCAGGCGCCCCGGTGGTGGGGCTGGCGAACCCGTCGAAGGTGCCGGTGACCTTGGCGGTCACGACCCAGTTGCCGTTGCCCTGGGGCACCGCGGTCCAGGTCTCGTGCAGGTTGTCATACGCCCACAGCGGGCCGTTCGTCACCGTGATGCCGGTCGGCACGCTGGTCGTGTCGTAGTGGTTGGGGGAGTAGGTGGTCCCGGTCACGGTCTTGACCTTGACGACGCTGGACATCGTGGCCGCGCTGGCCGGGCTGGCCGAGGTGGCCAGGGTGGCGCCGAGGCCGCCGAGCATGGCCAGGGACAGGACCGGTACGCCGATCCTGGTGAGCAGAGACTTGGTGTTCATCTGTGAAACAACGTCCTTCTTTAGGAAGGGTCCGGGACTGTCCCGGGCCCGCGCTCCGCACGACCCTCCAGCGAGGTGATCGCTGCGGTGACTGGTAGTTATGTCAACACCGAGAGCAAATGCTTTAGTGCGGCAATCCGCCCAGACTCGGTGCCAGTTGGTGGGCAGATTGCACAACGGGCCGGTAGGATGGCCGTCGTGGCCGAGGCCGGGGAGCCGCTGTCACCGCAGGCCGCGGACCTGGTCCGCCGGATCGCGCGGGTGTTCCTGGACGAGCCCGCCGACTTGATGGGCGAGCTGCACGCGGCTGTCTTGGCCGCGGCCGATGAGCCGCTGCGCAGCGAGCCGGTGCTGGCCGCCGAAGTCGCCGCGAGCAACCGGGCGAACGTGCTGCACTTGGCCGGCAGCATGCTGCGCGACCCCGGCGGGCGGGTGCCGGCCAACCTGACTCCCGAGGTGCTCGGCATCGCCCGCGAGGCGTTCCGCCGCGGGATCGAGCAAGCCGTGTACACCACCTACCACGCCGGGCAGAACGCCGTGTGGGCGTACTGGATGCGCACCGCGTTCTCGCTGTCGGCCGACCCGGCGGTCCTGCGCCAGGCGCTAGCGGCCGGCTCCCGGTCGCTGTCCGGCTTCATCGATGACACGGTGGCGGCGCTGTCCGAGCAGCTCAGGCGCGAGCGCGCGGACCTGGCCCGCAGCAGCCACGCGCGCCGGTTCGAGGTGGTCAGCCTCATCTTGGACAGCGCCCCCATCACCGCCGGGCGGGCCGGCACCGGGCTGGGCTATGACCTGCGCCGTCGGCACACCGCCGCCGTCTTGTGGACTGACCCCCGCCGCCCGGACCAGGCCGCGCTCGCCCAGGCCGCCGAGGCCCTCGGCCCGGCGACCCGCGCCCGGCAGGTGCTGACCGTGATCGCCAGCTCCTCCTCGGTGTGGGCCTGGCTCGCCGCCGCCGCCGATACCGACGCCGCCGCCCTGGCCGTGGCGACCGCGGCCCACCCTGCGGTCCGGGTCGCGGTGGGACCCATCGGCGCGGGGATCGACGGTTTCCGGCGTAGCCACTTCGACGCGGTCGCCACCCAGCGGCTGATGTCACGCCGGCCGGACCTGCGGGTCGCGAGGTTCGCTGATGTCCAGCTAGTCACGCTCGCCCTCCAGGACGAGCAGCGCGCCCGCGAGTTCGTCGCCCGGACGCTCGGCACGCTCGCCGACGCCGACCGCGAACTGCGCGACACGCTGTGCGTGTACATCGGCGAGCAGTTCAGCGCCGCACGCGCCGCCCGGGCCCTGTACACCCACCGCAACACGGTCCTGAACCGCCTCCAGCGCGCCGAACGGCTGCTCCCCCTCCCGCTCGCCGGCCATGGCTTGGAAATCGGTGTCGCGCTCGAGATCGCCCAGTGGCTGGGGACGCAACCCGGCAGTGCCACCCATGCGGGGTGACGCGCGGACACCCCGACGGTGGGAGCTGAGGACACAACGCGCACCGAGATGAGGTTGAGCCGGGCCTGACCGTGGCGCCCTCCCCGCCCGCGCCCGCGAGTCGGGAACTCACGTCATCAGCTCTGATTCCGCGGGTGATTTCGGCGATCATGTTGCCGATCATCCCCGGAGCCAGCCCGCGATGCGCCATCGCCTTTCCTGTGCCTGACCTGCTCGATGCCGTCCGCCGACATTCACTTCTGGCGGCGAGGCCATGGCAATTACTGGGCAGGAGCCGCGAGCGCGCGGAGGGAGGACTCGAAGGAGGCCAGACGGCTGCGGACCACGTCGGCCTGCTCCAGGCTGGCGCCGCCGGGGGCCCGCTCGGCGTCCATCGCAGAGCGGACAGCCTGCAGCGAGGCGAGCGCGTCAGCGATCCTGGAGCCGTCGGGGGAGTGCTGCGGGACCTCCTCGCGCAGGGCGTACAGCGTCTGCGCCAGATCATCGGCGCGCCGCTGGATATCGGACCACCGGGCGGCCGCGTCGGCGGTGGCCAGCCTGCCGGGCGCTTCGGCGACGCTCATCGCGTCATGCAGAGCCGAGCCTTTCGCGTACGCATCGACGAGCCTGGACCGCCAGCCCGCCGCGGCTGCCGAACGGCGGCGGGAGGAGCGCGCGATCAAGGTGATCAGGGCGGCCAGGACAAGGACGCCCAGCAGGACCCAGAGCCAGATCAGGCTGGTGCCGGAGGAGGCGACGGGCGCCGCGGAACCGGTGGCCTGCGGCTGGGTGGCGGGGGCCGCCGTGACGCTAGGCCTGGCCGGGGCGGTCGCGGTCCGGCTCGGCAAGCTGCCGATCGAGCTGCTGATGGTCCCCCCGCATCCGGCCGCCAGCAATCCGGCGGCAAGCAGGGGCACGGGGAGGGAAAGTCTTTTCGCAGAACTCCGCATGCTGATCCTTCCGCGTCGTGTATAGCCGACCGCTGAAGCCTCCGTTGCCGGCGGCAGGATCGTTGTCACGCGTGCCCGGACGGCTTGGCCTTGTTATCCGCAGGATGCCTGGCCGAGCGGATTCTGCCTCCGACACCATCGTGACTGTACGACGCCGCGTTTGGGGTCAGATCCGGCGATTTCGGCGCCGTGTTCCGCTGCTGCATCCTGCGCCCGAGCGCTTCGATCACGGCGAGAAGCATTCCCAGGACGCCAGCCAGCAGGAGCGCGACTCCCGGCGGCAGGTGCCCGTGAGCGCCGAAGTCGCTGGTGTCCGCGCGCTGGCTGTTTTCCAGGATGAAGACCAGCAGGAGCAACAGGACGGCGCAGAGCGCCGAGGCGACCCCGCACTGTGCTGATCCGGGTACGTTTCGGCCCTTGCTGCGCGGGCGGCTGCGCCGGTGCGGGGGCCTCGGATGGACGGTGGCCGGCGTGCCGCCGGGCTCCGCGCTGGAGACCGCGATCGGCTTGACGAACCTGACGCGCTGCCCCGCGCCGCGCCGGCCAGCGAGCAGCAGGGCTGTGATCCGCCGGTCACGGTTAGCAGCTAGGGCGCTGGCGTGGCGTTGTCCGGGTACGTGATCACCGCGCTGGTCATCGTGCCCGCTGGGACGCCGGCGAGCTCTACGGCTGGCGAGCCTGGCACGGGAGGCGCTGCGGGCTTTCGGCAACCCGGGCCTCTCGGCCGGGTACGCGGCTTTCCCGCAGACCTTCCAGCCGGGCGATCCTCCTTGATCCGGCTGGCGTGCTCTACGCCGCGATCGGCGCGGGCAACCGCCGTACCGGCTGCAGCGGCTGAAAGGCCAGGGTCTGATCCAGCACGACGGTTCGGGTTCGAAGGTGAGTCCGATCCAAGACCACCGACGAGATCCTCCAGACCCTGATCTGGCCCCGCCCGTGGTCGGGTCAGGTTACCCCGGGCAAGTGCCAGTCAACGCAGGTGCCGGGGCGGGGCAACGGGCAGCGCCCGGGGCGCGCCAGCGCGGAGTACGAACGAAGTTGAGGCGGCAGGCCCGGGGTGGCTGGGCCGGCCGAAGGGTCGTGGCAGGCGTGAGCCGAATGCGGGTGGCGGCGGTGCGTGTCATCGCCGCGGAGCCGGACAGAGACTTGCCGCGGTGCAGCCGAGCAGGAAAAGTCTTCCGCCGTGGTGATCGTGATGCTCCCGGTCATGTGGCGGGGAAGACGAGGGCGCGGGCACGACCGGGATGCAGGGTACGTGCGCGGGAGGTCCGTCCCGAGCGGCTGACACGGCGGGCCAGGCAGCATAGGCTTCCCCGAGCCGGACCGTGTCCGGTGTGCGGTGCGCTTCGGTTATCTGCGGGCCTGCGGGGCCGGGGGTGACGCCACAGCTTCGACCGGAGGGCAGGTGCGGATGGCTCAGCCTGATGCGGCGGGACGACCGCCGGGCGCGTTGCGCAGGGCGCTGGTGCCGCTGGCCCTGGCCCAGTTCATCTGCAGTTTCGCGGGCTCGAACATGAACGTGATGATCAACGACATCAGCCTCGACCTGCACACCGACGTCCAGGGCGTCCAGGTCTGCATCACCTTGTTCCTGCTGGTGATGGCCGCGCTGATGATCCCGTGCGGCAAGCTGACCGACCGCTATGGCCGTAAACGGCTGTTCCAGCTGGGGCTGCTGGTCTACGGGGTCGGCGCCATCATCAGCGCCGTCTCGCCCGGGCTCGGCGTGCTGATCGTGGGGAACTCCATCTTCGAGGGCGTCGGCACCGCCCTGCTGATCCCGCCCGTCTACATCCTCACCACCTTGCTGTTCCGCGACATCAAATCCCGTGCGCGGGCGTTCGGGTTGATCAGCGGCATGGGCGGCATCGGCGCCGCCGCCGGGCCGCTGATCGGCGGCCTGATCACCACGGCTATCAGCTGGCGGGCCGCCTTCGTCTTCCAGGCCCTGATCATCGTGGTCATCGTGGTGCTCGGCCGCAGCCTCGTCGACCCGGTGCCCGCCGACCCGGCCCGTCCCTTCGATATCGTCGGGGCGGTGCTGTCCGCCGTCGGCCTGGTGGTCCTGGTCGGGGGGATCCTGGCCGCCGACCAGAACCTGGTCCTGATGGCGGTCCTGCTCGTGGCGGGAGCGCTGATCCTGGCCGGGTTCTTCGCCTGGATCCGCCGCCGCGAGCACGCCGGGAAGGAGGCGCTGCTGTCCACCGGCCTGTTCCGCAACCGCACCTCGAACCTGGCCCTGGTCACCCAGAACGTGCAATGGGCGGTGCTGCTGGGTACCTCGTTCGTCGTGTCCGTCTACCTGCAGACAGTGCGGCACTACAACGCGATCCAGACCGGCGTGATCTTCACCGCCGCCACCGTGGGCATCTTGCTGTCCTCGCTGGCCGCCGGGCGCCTGGTCCGGCGGTACCAGCAGCGGACGCTGATCATGGCCGGGTTCGTGATCACCATCGCCGGGATCATCGTGCTGCTGGTCCAGGTGAAGGGCCACCCCGGCGCCTGGTACTTCGCCCCGGGGCTGTTCCTGATCGGCACCGGCGTCGGCGTCATGCTCACCCCGTCGGTCAACGTGGTGCAATCCGCCTTCCCGGAGAACCTCCAGGGAGAAATCTCCGGCCTGTCCCGCAGCGTGTCCAACCTCGGGTCATCCATCGGCACCGCAATCGCGGGCACCATCCTGGTCGCCGGCCTCGCCGACGCCAACCGGTCCTACGGGATCGCCATGATCGTCCTGGCCTTCATCGGCCTGCTCGGCCTGGGAGCAACCGTCCTGCTGCCAGCCGCCGAATCCGTACCAGGAGCCGATGTCCCGGTTCCGGCCGCCGAGCACCGCCCGTGAGCGGACAGGAAGCCACATCCACGTCAGCCGGACGAAGGGCCGAACGACAGATCCGGCACGCCCGCAGCGGCCCGCGGTAATATTCCGCGATCGGGGCTGGCTAGTGCTAGCCGGGGTCATGCGTGGCGGTGCTTGCCTCCTTGTCCTCCCGCGCCTCGAGCCGGCTGCTGCTGCAGGGCGCCCGGTCAGCGCCTGGCCATCGTGGATGACCTGGCGGGAGACCCCCAGCCCAAGGCGGCCCCGGACGCCGTGGGTGCCACAGGGCAGGCCGCTGGTCACGCGCAGGATCGGCTCCACGCCGTTGGGCACGTGGCTCGGACTCAGAGGCTTGGCGATCAGGATGGGGGTCTGGCTGGCGGAGAGCCCGGGATCTGTTAGTTCCTCCGGTCTTCCCAGACGGCGCCGGCCACTGCTCCGAGGATGATCACCGCCCCGATGGCGATGAACCAGGTCATGATGCCGAAGATCGCGCCGATCGTTCCGTAGGTTTTGCTGTCAGCTGTGATCGTGCCGGAGAAATAGAACTTCGAGAAGACGCCGAGCCTGCCGTAGAAGACCCCGGTGATGACCGCGGACGGCAGCGGCGTGCGCCTGGCGACCCGGCCGTCGAGCAGGAAGTGCATCGTCCACCAGAAGAACGGCGTCATGATCGCGACGGTGACCAGCGGGGCCAGCCAGCCGCCGGCAGCGACCGCGCTCACCGGCCGTTCGGCAACGCCTTCCGCCACCACCGCGACGCACAGCACCGCGATCCAGGCCGACAGGCGGCCCAGGTCCCGGAAGCCGCGGTGGTCTTGGCCGAAGGCCTTCTCGTAGATCTGCTGCAGGGAGCTCGCCACCGCGAGCATCCCGGCGGTCAGGAAGACCACGCCGGTCGCGTCGCGGCGTTCAGCGTGGCCGGCGCGGAGGTGAACAGGTGGTCCACGATGCCCGCCGCCCGGCGGTACAGGCCCAGGCGCAGGGAAATGCATCATCGACCGGCTGGCTGGCGAACGCGCTCAGCAGGATGACGAACGGGAGGAGCGAGACCAGCAGGCCTGCGCCGAACAACACGGCCTGGCTGGCAAAGTCCAGGGCCTTCAGCCGCATCAGGAAGCTCTGCGCGAGCGATCCGTCGAACCGGTCTCGCGCCCACGCCAGCGCCTGGTATCTCGCCGGGTGCGACGGCGCTGTTTCCCGCTGGGCGGCAGGTGGACGCTCTTGACGGCCAGGCTGCACCATCACGCTGCCCTTCCGGCGCCTCGGCTCATCGGCGTAACCGTGTGGCGCTGGTCAATCTTGCGGCCAGAACTCCAGTCCTGCCAAGCCGTAGCCACAACAACATGGGTGAAGCCGGCAAACCAGAAATCCGGTCAGGCCGGGAGGTCCGGGCTACGGCGACATGAAACCGAGCAGGCCGCACAGGCTGGGTCCGGCAAGTCATTCCCCGAGTTTTGTTTGCTGATATCCAAGGCGGCCCGCCGCGCAGGTCGCGCAGTGGATGTCGTACCTGCCGTACGCCGGCCAGTTGGACGCCCGGCTGCCCCGGCCCGCCGGCCGGTTGGCCTTACCGGGCGAGCGTCCGGTACAGGCCGCCCAGCCTGTACCGGGCCCTGGGGCAACCCCGCCACCTCTCTTGTGCAATCTGCCCACCAAGCGCGGCGGAGTTTGAGCGGATTGCCGCACTAAAGCACCCGCGCTCGCGGTTGACAATACTGGAGAAAACACACACGCCAGGAATGGAGACCGGATGGGCTTCTCCGTCAAGATCGCGCCGGGCGTCAGGGTACGGGCGTCCAGCCGCGGCGTGCGGACCAGCATCGGGCCACGCGTGGCACGGGTGCATGTGGGCGCCGGCCGTACCGGCCTTTCCACCGGAGCGGGGCCCGTGGGCCTCTACACCGCTGTTGGCCGCACCCGCCGCAGGACGGGTTCCCGCGGCAAGAGCCCGTCGATCGCATCCCTGCAGCGGCAGGCTGCTGCGGCGCGGAAGGCTGAGGCGGCTGCGCAGAAGGCGGAGGAGGCGCAGCGGCTCGCGGCTGCCTTGCGGGAAATCCTCGACGTGCACCGCCAGGAATTCCCGCCCGCTCAGCGGCCCCTCGCGCCGGTACCCACCCCGCCTGATGAGCGTGAGGTCCGCTCGAGGCACGAGCATGCCGCGCTGCAAGGAATCGGCTTGTTCAAGCGCGCCGAGCGCGCTGCGGCGAAGCAGCGCGCCGCCGTAGCGGCGCTCGGGGAACTCGCTGCCCTGCGGCAGCAGGCGGAGACGGCGGCGGCTCAGGCGCAAGCAGGACTCGACGCGCAGTGGCGGCAGTTGCTCGCCAACGACCCTGATACCGTCATCTCCGCCCTGGCGGAAGCCTTCGAGGACAACGAAGCACTAGCTGCTCCTATCAGCGTCGATAGTGACGAGGTGTCTGTTGCGGTTCTTGTCCCGGCCGATAGCGTGGTCCCGGAGAGGATGCCAGCAACCACGCAGGCCGGCAATCTGACGCTGCGGAAACTGCCGAAGGGGGAACGCGCTTCGCTATACGCATTGCTTATAGCTGGCTGCGTCCTCGTAACACTACGTGAGGCCTTCGCGGTGGCGCCGGGGATCAATGCCGCCAGGGTGGTCACCCTTCGGGCGGACGGCGCAGATGCCTACGGCAATCCCCGCCTCGAGTGCCTCGTGGCCGGCCGCTGGACCCGGACCTCATTCGAGGGTGTGCGCTGGGAGGACGCTGACGCCGGAACGATTCTGCAAGACACCGCCGATGAGCTCATCGCGAACATGCGCCGGACAGAACTATTGCCCATCGACCTGTCCAAGGAGCCCCAGATCGCGGCGGTCCTCGCCAGCATCGACACGGCTGAACTGCTCAGCGAACAGTGACGCGTCACGGCGGGAGCTGGCCGAGGCCGCCCGCCCTTACCGACGCCGAGCGCGCCGAGCTGAAGACGCCGCTGCACCGCCGAGCGCGTATCGAAGACACTGATCAGGAAGAGGCTGCTCGCCGCCACCGCATGAGCGGTCGCGCCGAGGCCGCGGGCGCGCGTGTACCCGCCGTTATCTCGCCGAGACTACGTGTCGACCGTAGGTCGCCCGCCGCGCATATCAAGGTTGATCTGCGACGCGCATTCGCCGTTGATCACCGAGTTTGGGAGTCCATGTTAAGGCTCATGTCCGATCGACGGTGGCGTGCTGGACGGCGCGTCGGCCGCGGGAGCACGCTGGATCGGTGAGCGATCTTCGTGCCTCAGTCGCCCGCCGGGGCGGGCTGCTCGGGATGCTGCTAGGTAGCGGGCTGGTTTTGCAGCCGGAAGTAGTCGTAACGCGAAGCCTTGCGTGGCTGTGCTCGCTGCCGGATGCTCGGACCGCCATGAATGATCTCATTTCGAGCGGCGGACTGGAGCCTGGCGAGAATCCATCCTGGTATGCAGAGGTCCGCGCTGCCTCTGGAGCGCGGACCGACCTGGAATGCTGGTGGGGCCTGCCTAGCCGCGGTCCCGGCACCAGGACCACGCGTGTCCTGCTGCCGTGCTGGGCGGGCGGACCCGGGCGGGGCCGAGATCCCGCCTGCCCTTGCCCGCCCGGCACGGCCTCATCCGGCCACGCCCTGCCCGGCCAACGGCCGCGCCACGGCGGCATGCCCCTAGCGGCGGGGGTCCGGCGCGCCGCCGCGCTCGCTCAGCCGGGGCGACCCTGCGGCTCCCCGCCATCCGCCGGGTAAATCTCATCCAGCTGGTTCATTAGGCCCTCCAGGTCCCACGACCCGAGCGTCGTCGCGGTGCCGTCGCCGGGGATCAGGCCGGGAGGGACGACCGCGCGCCAGCGCCCCGCGGCGGGCGGCACGATCACCGCCTCCGGGTGCGCCCGCTCGAACCGCTGCCGCCGCGAAACCGGGTCATCCGGCCCGGTGCCGTCGATCATGCGCAGGGGCGGCCGGGTCACAGCGTGCCCCCGCGCGCCCAGTCGGACCTGATCGCGGAGTTCAGCTCATCCGGGGTGCTACCTGCGAACATGGTACCGTCACCGCCCAGGCGCCATGCCTGCCACCGGCCGACGGCGGCGCTCACGGCATCGTCGAAGCAGACGGCGTAAGCGTCCCCCCAGGCTAGGCGCAGCGCCTCCAGTGCGCGGTCCTCGTCGACATCGAAAACGCCCCGCTGCCGCTGGCCATCAGCTGCCTGCCTCGCCGTCATCACTCCGCCCTCCCGGCTCGCCCCTGCTCGTGATCGCTGATCTGCCGCGCGACATCACCCAGGCTGGAGTCCGCGAAGTACGGAGTTCCTCTCGGCACTACGACGTGAACGCCCTCCACCGAGTGCAGGTCATAGGCCCCGTACAGCGCGCGGAACACCCGGGCCGTCAGCTCATCGCCGCCCGGTCGGCTCGCGGTGTCACCGCCGCGCATAACCGCCGCCTCCAGCACGCGCCAGCGGCGGCACGAAACCGCAGACCCTGGTGAGCTGCGCGTCCGGCCCGGCAGCGCAGCCAGCGGTTACCCGGCCCCTCTTGCCGTCCCGGCAGCCCGCCCACCAGCCCAGGTCATCATCCGAGCCCAGACGGTGCGTACTATCCCAGGACCACCGCAGGGCCTCCAGCGCGGCGGCGCTGCGCATGTGGGCCGCCTGACCCACGGCAGCGTCGATCCTTGCCGCCCGTCCCATGACGGAGCCTCCTGCCATCGCGTACCAACGTGGTAATCGCTAGCCAATCCGGCCAGGAGGGGATGCGTAAATGGACTTGCGGGAACTTGCGAGGCAATTAGCTGAGCGTGTCGATTTCGGCTGTGATCAGGGCACGTGCCTGCGTCCCGTAGACAGCTAGCTCCGCGAGCTTCTCGAAGGCGCGTACGTAAAGCGTGATCTCGCTCGGGGCAGTGACCGTTACCTGGGCCGAGAGCAGCTCGACATGCACGCGCTCGTTATCGAAGACGGTGAACGACTCCAGGGGCCACATCGGGCGTCGGCACGCCGAGAACGGGATCACACCTAGGGACACCGAGGGCAGCTCCATGGCCTCCAGCAGGTGGCCGAGCTGGGCAGCCATAACCTCGGCGCCGCCGATCCGATGCTTCAGCACCGCCTCCTCGATCAGGAGCGCGAAGCGGTGATTGCCGGA
Source organism: uncultured Actinomycetes bacterium (assembly GCA_963769715.1). Taxonomy (GTDB): domain Bacteria; phylum Actinomycetota; class Actinomycetes; order Streptosporangiales; family Streptosporangiaceae; genus Palsa-504. The sequence continues at coordinate 120,536 of CAVYNE010000014.1, read as the reverse complement.
ATGAAGGATCCGGTTCCGGCCGATCCGCGCTGCGACAGCCTCATCTACATCGTCCGGCGTCCCGCGGAACGCGGTGATCGCCGACAGCAGTGCACCCGCGTAAGCGGGAGTCTGCAGGAAGCCAGGGATGACGGCCGAGCAGTAGGCATTGAGCAGCCGCGTCCGCTCGTAGAGTGGTCGCCTGACCTCCTGCGCCCGGCGCAGGCCCGCCTGGTTGAGGCGGCGCCACTCGACGTACATGGAATCGGCCGCCCGGGACGCCGCGATCAGGTCGGGCACCTCTCGGATCGTGCCGCACACGCGGCACCATGCCTGGATATCGGCCTCGCTGGGCGCCTGCTTGGCCGACTCGATCCGGCTCGTTTTTGCCTCGTGCCAGCCCGCCGCTGCGGATAGCGCCCGCGCGGTCAGGCCCGCATCGAGACGGATGTCGCGCAGCCGCTCGGCAAGTTGCTGCCTGGCGCGCTGGACGCTGGACGACGGTGAGATGGCCACGACGGCGGTCCTGTGCTCAGATGCGCGAGGCGGTCAGGCTGGCCGGTACTCGGCATGCGGGATCGAACGTTCCCAGACCGCCTCGAAGGCCGCCGAGCACATCCGGGCTACCGCTGCGTCCGAGGCCAACTCGTCCTCCAAGATATGACCGTCGCCGGAGAAGTACGAAAACCGGACGAGCCTGTGATCGAACAGCCAGAAGTCGTTACCCGGCAGGCATAGCTCTGACGCCCGGCGCCTGGGGAGCCAGCGCACTTCCTCCCCGGCGGAGATGTTCACCTCGCTGGTGATCGCGTACTCGAAGCGGATGTAGTCCGCGAGCGGCTCGGAGACGACGCGAGCGCGACGGAACCGCACGCCCCTGGCCGTGTGGGTCCGGACGAGCTGGGACCACGCGGGGTTCGCCGGGACGGGCAGCGGCTTGCCTGCCAGCCAGTCCACGAACCGCTGGTCGTCAGGCGTGTACGCGTCGCGCATCTCCAGGTGCACCGCCGTGGCCGTCGTGGTGGCTATCAGCTCGCTGAATGGTGGCACCTTGGCCATTAAGCGCCTCCAGGATCATGGTCCTCATCCGCGCCGGGAGCCGCACCACGGACTCGTTATCCGCGATCGGGCTGTGCCGGCCGACATCCGCCAGCGTCTGGGAATCGGTGACCGTCCAGCCCTGGAACAGCAGGTCACCAGTCTCCTCCTCGGCGAACACCGCCGGACAGTGGTCGCTGTCCGTCTCGGGGTCGATTGCGATGAAGACTAGCGCCATGGTGGCCTCCTGGATCTAAGAGTTGCGCGAGCTTGCGTCACCGCCATTGAATGTCTCCCTATCCGGGCAGCTAGTCAAGAGCGAAGTCCACGGAACCTGATCGTCCGCCTGAGCTGACATCGCAGGCTTGCCGTGCGCGTACCAGCGTGCGACGCCCGCCTTGCCTAAGCTGATCGGGCGCCGTCGTGCCTGAGCACCCCGGCCAGCATCCAGTGGGTGTCCCACTTCAGGCGCGCGGCGGGCAGCCATTCAACGGTGCCTTGCCGATGGGTGGCCATGCTCGCCTCGCGGACATGCACGGAAGGTCGCCTACCACCGCTCTTACTCGGTCTGACTGCCTCGCACCATCCGCGGACGCCCTCTGGCGTCCGCTGGTGTTGGCGGTTGTTATTACTCACCTTGTTACCCACTGGCTAGGGCGCTGTGGCTGGGCTAGTGCACGTGGCTGAATGTGGCAGCCGCGGGAGCAATTCTCAGACCGCGCCTGCTGGCAGTGCAGATCGAATAGCCCGCACGACCACTCCCGTACGGAGTACTCCGGTTTGCCGCCGCCCGCGACGCTCCGAAGGAGACTTCTTGGTATCGCTTCTAGGCTTGGGCCGGGTCTGCTTGCAGTTGCGGCGCGGGCTGGGTGGCCCGGCCGCCTGACCTGCACATTGGTGGCACAAGCCATTCGGATTAACTCTGTTGCCGAGCATCAGGGGAACGGAGACCGACATTTCGGTTAACTATGACCGTCGCCTCGGTGACGTTTGAGTGGCTTTCCGGGCGGAGCCAAGGACTTTACCGGTTTGCCTGAGTTATCCGGTCCTGAGTGACTACCTTGTAGGAGCGAGCCTGCATAAGGCTGAGGGCCTTGATGATTTCTGTTCGCGGGGAAGAACCATGGCCGCATATACCTCATCAGCAACGGCAGTGCTCCCGGCCGGGGCAGCCGGCGAGCTGGCGCGCTGCTGGTGAACCAACATCTTACGGGGGCGGGGCGCATCGATGGCCAGGCAGCGTAAGGACCGTCTCCGCCAGTCGCAATCAGCCCAGTGTTCATTGTGCGGCATCGCGCTTCCGATCGGCATGATGGTGCCCGATGGCGGGCAGGCCTGCGCCGACATCCGCTGGTACTGCACGGACGTCAAGTCGTGCACGGAACGGTGGACGGCAAGGCTGCCGGGAACCGATCATGCTTCTCCGGCTCTCTCCGTCGGCGAGTTCAGGCCCGGTGCCGCGCCTGATTCGTTGCCAGCCGATGATCCCGTGCCAGCCGAGCTTCTTGGCCTTGCCGACGAGGCATAGTCCGCCGCTGTTTGGCTCTTCCCTCCAGTTGCTTGACAGTTCTTGGCACGAACGTTCGCCCGGGCGCTTAGGGCTTGGCTTTCGGTCCGCCGTCAGGCCCGCAGGAATGGCTTACGGTTCCGGAGGCAGTTGGTGCACTATGAGCTCAGTTGCGGGATCGAGACCAGGACACCGGCCACTACGACCTCATCCTTCACCTTCGACCTCTGCCTCAAGACCTCCGGCTGATCCAGGACCTCCAAGACGGCCTCTACGCCGACCTGCCCTCACCGACGCCGCCCGCGGCGCGTTCACCCTCGCCGCGCAGCGGTATCGGAGCCCCGGGCCGCCGAACTCCACGTCGCGGCAGGAACGATGGCATACGGATGCCTAAGTCAGCATAGAGAGCAGTTCCTTGGCTGCGGCCAGGACATCCGGGGCCTGCCACTGGTCGGTGATCCCCCACGCGGCGCGATCAAACGTCACCTCGCCCCAGTAGTTCTCATGCGGGCCTTCCGCGTCTAGCAGCCTGCCGTCCGGCATCCTCACCAGCACGTGACGGATGATCGGGTCATCGTCCGGGCCTTCGATGATCTGCACCACCGGCCAGCCTGTCAGCGAGTTGACCGCCAGGGCCAGCAGCGCGCAATCTGAGTACAGATAGCGCTCGGTGTCGATCATGCCAGGCAAGGCTGTCCGATGATGGCCCTAAGCTTGGGCTCTATCTCCGCACCGAAGGTTGGCGCAGTTTCCACTAGGGCGCGGCGCCGGAATGGTGACGCCACGCTGCCCCAACTAGCCCCAGGCAGTGGCGGCAGGCTGTGGCCGCAGGCAGTGGACAGGAGGACGCTGCCCGGCGGCTGGCGGGTGCGGATCCTGTGGCTGGCGTCGACCGGCCAAGTCAGAACTGTGCGAGAAGGTATCTGAGGCTGCGTCACAGCGGCCCGCCTTCCAGCTCTGTCTCCGCGTAGGCGGGGTCGATGTCGCAGCCGGACCATCGAAGCCCCATGTCCAGGTTCCCGCATGCTGTCCGTGAGCTGCCCGAGCCAGCGAACGGGTCGAGGACCGTGTCGCCGCGCCTCAGGATGTGCTCGTACACTTCGGGCGGCTTGGAGTAGTGATGGAGCCGCGGCCGTTCGTAGTCGGCCTCGACCACTGCCGGGATGTCCGCGGTGAAGTCCTCCCCGGCGAGGTCCGCCTCGCTGAAGTCCTCCCCGGCGCAGTCTCCCTCAGTGACGACCACGTTCCTGACAGCTGCCCGGCTGACCACCGCAGGCACGCCGCGGGCGAAGACCATCACAGGATCCCAGGAAGCCCTGAGCAGCCCCCCGGTGCCCGGCCTGGTCCGTACCCACGCAACGCACGTAGCCAGCCTCAGCCCCACCATGCTGGCGACGTAGCCCGTGTCAGCCATCCGCCGGACGTCGGTGAAGGCGATGAGGATCCCGCCGGGCACCAGCGCCCCGGCGGACAGCGACATGGTCCGGTGCAGGAAGCTGAGCGGGCCGAAGACCGATCCGGCCGCGCCGTCTTCCCGACCCCGCACGGGCGTGCCGATCGCGTACGGAGGATCGAAACAGACCACCCGGGCCGACCGCGGTTCCTTCCTGGCCAGCCAGTCCAGCGCGTCGGCGTGCTCGATCCGGTCACTCACCCCTGGCTCCTCATCCACTCTGTCCTGACGCCCGCACGCCGGCCAGCTCTATCCTGTTACTCATGACGGTCGCCTGAGCGCCTGAACCCGGATAGCGGCTCGGCAACAGCGAGTCCTTGGCCGCCCGCCTGGCCGGCCGTTCGTCAGTCAGCTCCCCGTTCTGGCCGTAGTCAGCCAGCGGCAGCGTGGCCGCCACCACTGACGCGGGCTCCTCAAGCCGGACCTGCCGCGGCTGGATCTGACCCGGTCGTGCCCTCGTCCGTTCGCGGCGCCCCAGGTAGACAACGACCCACATGAACAGGGCGACACCAGCGAAGACGATCAGCTGCTCGGCCAGCCAGCCCCCACCCGCGATCATGGCGAGCGCGGCGAGCAGCAGCGCCAGAAGCATGATCAGCACATCGTGTCCGTGCCGCCCGGCGATCTCCCTCGCCCTGGCGGACGATGGCAGGCCAGTCGCACTCATTGCCTTCCCTCCTCCCGCCCCGCAAGGCGGCAGCGCCACATCAGCGACCCGATCGTCCGGCACGTGGTGTCGTCCCACTGCGTCAGCCACACAATGATCCGTATGTCAAAACGCCCAGCTCGACGCCATCTAGGACCGCCGCCAACGCCTCCTGCCGGACCTCGGGCGGGCAGTAACGCTCGTACGGTGCGGCCTCGACCGGCCCGGCGGGGATGTAGGCGTGCGGCGGGTCCCCGCCCGGGTCGGCCTGCCCGGCGCCCGCCTCGTCGAGACTGGCGAGCAGGTCGCGCAGCCGGTCTACGGCCGCCGTGTACGCGGCGTAGAAGAGCTGGCCGGGATGCTGCGTGCTCGCCCCGAGGTAGGCGGCGAGCGTCTGGACCGTTGCCGCCGCCTCGGCCAGCTCGCGGGCACGCTCGACCGCGCGCCGCTGGCCGGCACCCGGTTTCGTGGCGGGCCGGGTCACGGCTCCTCCCGGTCGGGAAAGACGCCGAGGCCGCGCAAGAGGTCTGAGGCTGCTTTGACAGCATGGCCGCTGTTCCCGGTAGTGACGGAGATCTTCTCGCAGCCGCCTGCCGCAAGGAACCGCATCACGGTGTGCACGGGCAGGCAGACCGGGTAGGCCGGACGCGGCCCGGGAGGCGAGCCTGGCTGCTCAGGATCGCTGGTTACCGTGTTCATCGGTCCTCTCCTGTCTCGTGCGAGGTAGGTCCTAGGCCCCGTCGCAGCGGTGAACACGCCCGGCGGGCCGCTTTTCTTACGAGGTGACTGCGATACTGCTGGGGCCGGCTGGGGGCCGTCACAGGACCGAATCCGGTCCGCCACAGCCAACGACAGCCAACGACAACCGTGCAGGTCAGATCGGGGGTTGCGGCGGCGACCGCAGGTCAGCCCGGAGGCTGCACGAGAACTGGTCCTAGCGATCGGGCAGCGCCGACCGCACCGGTGCCCACCGGTTCGGGCAGGTTGGGGACGAGCCCGGTGGCCTCCGTGATCAGCGCCCTCAGCGCCGGGTGCCCAAGTCGGGGGCATCGGGGTCTCATGATGCACCGTCGGCGGCCTCGATGCGGTACATCTCGTCCGCGGCATCCACGCGGACCTGGAAGAGCTCGTGCTCAGTCATGGGCATAGTGAGGTTGTCACTGCTGGTAGCTTTGCTGGTCATGAGATGTCGGCCTGATCTGCAGTAGCAATTGAAGGGTTGACAGTGATTGACTTTCGCTATCACCTTGTGTCCATCGTGGCCGTCTTCCTTGCCCTGGCGATCGGGATCGTGCTGGGCTCTACCGAGCTGCAAGGACCCACGTACAACTTCCTTAGTCACACCACCGCGAAGCTGCAGAACCAGCTGGACCAGGCCAGCAGCCAGCGGGATGCGGCCCAGCAGCAGGCTAGCGAGGAGGAGCTGTACGCCCAGGCGGTCGAGCCCGCGGTGCTGCGCGACCTGCTGACCGGCCAGCGGCTGCTGATCGTCACCGAGCCGGGCGCGCAGTCCTCGGTCGTCAGCGGGATCATCGCCGCCGCGAGCGACGCGGGGGCCAAAGTCACCGGGCAGATCAACCTGGCGTCGAAGTTCTTCGACACCAGCGGTACGACGCAGGACAGCCTGAACACCACCACCCAGGCCGTGGCGCAGCCCGCCAACATCACGCTGGACACCAGCGCGACCTACCAGCAGCAGGCCGCCCAGGTGATCGCTAGCGAGATCCTGACCACGTTGGCCGGATCGACGTCGGCCGGATCGACGGGCAGCCAGTCCACCGGTGCCGACCAGGGCGCCAACGCCGGGACGATGCTCCAGGCCTACGCCGCGTCCCAGTTCCTCAGCACCACCGGGCAGCCGGCCATGCCGGCCACGCTCGCCATCGTCGTGACCCCGCAGAACGCGCCGTCCGACGGCAGTGCAGACCAACTGGATCAGGTCCTCATCCCCTTGGTCCAGGAACTGGCGGCGAAGAGCTCGGCTACCGTGGTTGTCGGCTCATCCTCGGGCTCGGGCGCGGGCAGCCCGATTGCGGTGCTGCGGTCGAACAATGTGTCCAACCAGGTGTCCACGGTCGACGACGCTGACCTGGTGTCCGGGCAGACCGTCGCCATTCAGGCGCTCGCGGTCCGGCTCACCACCGGCAAGGTCGGCAGCTACGGGTTCACGGCCAACGGCGCGACCGCCGTCGCCCCGAGTCCGGTGCCCACGCCGACCGCGTCCCCGAGCGCGACGCCCACCACCACGTCGCCGTCGACGAAGAAGAAGGCAACATCATGAGCGAGCCGAAGGCGCCCCGGAAGCGAGCGGGATACACAGCAGCGGCGGGCGCGGCCGCCGCGGGCGCGGCCCGGATCGCGTACTTCGCCATGAACCGGCGTCCGCCGGGCGGCCCGAAGGTGTGGGCGCGTACCAACCACCGGGGCGAGCCGGTGACGCTGCTCGAGGGACCCGCCGTCGCGGCCGGCGCGATCGCCGGCGTGCTGGCCCAGCGGCCGCCCGGATCGGCGGGCTGGCGCGCGAGCGCCGCGATCGCCGTCGGCGGGGCGGGCGCGGCGGCGTTCGGAGCCTATGACGACCTGGCAGGCTCCGCGGACCGGCGCGGGTTCCGCGGCCATCTCGGTGCGCTGCGGCACGGCGAGGTGACCACCGGCGCGGTGAAGCTGGGCGGCATCGGCGTCACCGGGATCATCAGCGCCGCGCTGGCCGGCGGCTCGCCCGTGGACGTGGTCATCAACGCCGGCCTCGTGGCCGGAGGCGCGAACCTGCTCAACCTGTTCGACCTGCGGCCCGGCCGGGCCATCAAGGTCGCCGTCGCCTCGGGGGCCATGATCGGCGCGGCCGGCCAGGACAGCGTTGCGGCGCCGCTGGCGGCAGCGCTGGCACTGCTGCCCGAGGATCTGGGTGAGCGGGCCATGCTCGGCGACGCCGGCGCGAATGCGCTCGGCGCGGTGCTCGGTGCCTCGGCGGCCGGCCTGTCCCGGCCGGCCCGGATCGCTCTGCTCGCCGGGATCGCCGGGCTGACCGCGGCCAGCGAGAAGGTCAGCTTCACCAAGGTGATCGAGCGCACCCCGGCGCTGCGCTGGCTGGACATGCTCGGCCGTCGCCCCCCCGAACCAGCAGAGTGACCGCGCCCGTGGCCGAGCGGGGGAGTGCTCGGCAGCGGGGCGGGGGGATCGGCCGCGCGGCGGTCTTGATCGGCGCGATCACGATGGTGGCGCGGGTCATCGGGTTCGGCCGCCAGGTCGTCTTCGCGCACACGGTCCAGGCCTCGTGCCTGGGCACCGCGTACACCACGGCGAACATGGTGCCGAACATCATCTACGACATCGTGATGGGCGGTGCCCTTACCGCGGTGGTGGTGCCGGTACTGGCGGGCCCGGCGCGGGCCGCTGGCGGCCGGGCCGAGGTCGCGGACCGGGAGCAGGTGCGGCAGACCTCCGCCGCGCTGCTTAGCTGGACCGTGCTGCTGCTCGTCCCGGTCAGCGTGGTGGTCGCGGTCATCGCGCAGCCGCTGGTGTCGCTGCTGCTCGGCGGGGCGCCGGGCTGCCCGCGGGCAGCCATGGTCGCCCTCGGCGCGCGGATGCTGGTGGTGTTCGCGCCGCAGATCCTGCTCTATGGCCTGGCCGTGGTGCTGTACGGCATCCTGCAGTCACATCGCAGGTTCGTCGCGCCCGCGCTGGCGCCGGTGTTGTCCAGCCTGGTCGTCATCGGCGCTTACTTCTGGTTCGGCGTGATCGGGAGCGGCTACCAGGACATGGCCCGGCCGGTGCCCGTCCTGGCCTGGGTCGTGCTGGCCGTCGGGACCACGGCCGGGGTGGCGGCGCTGGTCGCGACCCCGCTCATCCCGGCCGCCCGGGCCCTGCTTGCCCGGGGGGACGACCCCCCCTATCCCCCCCGCAGGACACTGCGGCTGCGGCCCAGCCTGCGGTTCCCGGCCGGGATCGGCGCGCGGGTCCGTGCGCTGGCCGCCGCCGGCGTCGCGACGCTGATCGCGCAGGATGCCTCGGTGGCGGTGGTGATCGTGCTGGCCAACTCCCGCGGCGGCAGCGGCGCGCTGGTGCTCTACAGCTTCGCGTGGGCGGTCTTCTTCGTGCCTTACGCCGTGCTGGCCGTGCCGATCGCGACCAGTGCCTTCCCCGAGCTGTCCGCGCGTTCGGAGAGTTTTGACGCCACCACCGCCACCTCGACCCGCGCGGTCATGGTGGCGTCCTGGCTGGGGGTGGCGGGAATGGTCGGTACCTGCATCCCGCTGGCGCGGGTGTTCCAGTCCCACGTCAGCCAGGCGGCCGACGCCCGGCAGCTGACGATCGCGCTGGCCGCGTTCGCGCCGGGACTCGTCGGATACGGGCTGACCGCGAACCTGTCCCGGGTGCTTTACGCCGAGGGGCGCAGCCGGGCCTCGGCCCTGGCGGTCAGCGGCGGCTGGCTGCTGGTGATCGCGGTGGACCTGCTGATCGTGCCATTCGTGCCGCGCTCGGCGGTGGTGCCCTGGCTCGGAGCGGCCACCACCATCGGGCTGACCGGCTCGGGCGTCGCGCTGCTCATCCTGGTCCGCCGGTTCCGCGGCCCAGCCGCGCTGCGCGGCTGCGCGCGGGCTGCGCTGGCCGGGCTGGTCGGCGCGCTGGTCGGCGCCGCCGCCGGGCTCGGCGTGTCGGCTGGCCTCCGGGTGACGGGATTCCTGCCCAACGTGGCCCTCACGCTGCTGGCCAGCGGAGCCGTCCTGGTGGCCTTCCTGGCCGTGGTGGCGGTGGCCGACGGCGGCGACCTGCGCGCGGTGCTGCGCCGCCGTGGTGTCCCGGGGGGACGACCCCCCCAGACCCCCCCGCGAGTCCGCGCATGAAGGTTGCGTTCGTGCTGGGCACCAGCACCGGCGGCACCGCCCGGCACGTCCGGATGCTCGCGGGCGGCTGCGCGGCGCGGGGCGTGGCGGCCGAGGTGTTCGGCCCCGCGCAGACCGAACGAGACTTCGCCTTCAGTGCTCAGGCCGGGTTCACCCGGGTGGAGATCGCGGACCGGCCGCGCGTCCTCCGTGACCTGCGGGCGATCGCGCGGCTGCGCCGCCTGATCCGCGCCTGGCAGCCTGAGGTGGTGCACGCGCACGGCCTGCGGGCCGGGGCGCTCACCGCGATCGCCCTGGCGTTCGTCCGACCGAACGTCTACCATGCCCGGCCTGCCCTGGTCGTCACCGTTCACAACGCCCCCGCCGCAGGCGGCGTCACCGGCGCGATCTACCGCGTGCTCGAGCTGATCGTGGCGCGCTCCGCGGACACGGTGTTGTGCGTATCCCCGGACCTGGAGGAACGGATGCGCGCCGCGGGCGCCCGCCGGGTCGGCCGGGCCCTGGTTCCCGCGGATGACGTTTCCGCGGAAACGCGCGGGGTCCTGTCCGGGCCGCTGCCCGCCGGCCTGGATCCGGGCCGTCCCATCGTGCTTGCGGCGGGCAGGCTGGCGGCCCAGAAGGGGTTCGGCACCCTGCTCGAGGCGGCTTCCTCGTGGCGGGATATCCGGCCCGAGCCGCTCGTTGTCATCGCAGGCGAAGGCCCGCTCGAGGCCGAACTGAAGGCCCAGGCCGCCGCGCTCCGGCTCGACGCGCGGTTCGCAGGCCATCGCGATGACGTGCCCGCCCTGCTGGCTTCGGCCGCCGTGTTCGTGCTGCCCAGCACCTGGGAGGGCCAGCCGCTCATCCTGCAGGAAGCGCTGCGGGCGGGCGTGCCCATCGTCGCCACCCGCGTCGGCGGCACGCCGGAACTCACCGGCGAGGACGCCGCCTTGCTCGTTCCTCTAGCTGATGCCACCCGCCTGGCCGATGCGGTTCGCGCGGTGCTCACCGACCCGGCGCTGGCCGCCCGGCTGCGCCAGGCGGCCGCCGCCCGCGCGCGGGCCCTACCGGACGAGGACGACGCCGTCAAGGCGGCTCTGGCCGAATACGACCAGGTCACTCGTACCAGACGCTGATTCCGCCTGATCGCGCGTCAGGCGGTCGGCCAAGGAGCCACTCGAAGAAGGGAATGACCAGGGCCGGACGCTGTCCCGTCGGCTGGACCAGGACGGCTCGCGCGTCCCATGACCGCAACTGGGTCCGCAACGCAAGCCGTAGGGCCGGCGTCAGCGCAGGCATCTGTCCGTCGGCTAGCTGGCTGAACGTCTGGCCGACGAGTGTCTGCCGGTCAGACGCTGGCGTGGCCACCGAACCGGGGGCCGGGATCACGAATCGCCCGCCCGGGGACTTGAATCGCATGCCGGCCGCGACCTGCGACAGCATGGGGATCGCGTCGTCAGACGTCGGGAACGGATACAGCACCGCCACGCTGCCCTGAGGGACCGTGGTGACCACATCCGAGGAGAAGTACCGCGGCACCTGCGCAACCCGCGCCCCGTATGGCCAGGCGGGCACCAGTGGCAGGAGCGCCAGGCACGCCAGCGCGGCGCAGACGGCGCCGATGGCCTGCGCCGACCGAAGGCCGTCCTGGTGCAGGCGTTCGCGGTTCAGGCGTTCGCGGAGAGCCTCGATCGTGAGGGCGAACATCACGGCCGCGCCGAGCATCACGTAGACGGAGTAGCGAGCGGCGATTGTGTTGTCGAGGATCGGGATGTGTGTCAGAGCAGCTTCAGGGAGCGGGACCGCCGTCCAGACGTAGCGTCCTATCGTCAGTCGCGAGCCCAGGGACAGGATGAAGGCGGCGATCGTCGTCAGCGCGGCTACTTTCATCACCGGGCGATGCCGCAGGGCGATCGCGCCGGCGGTAAGGACCACGAGGAGCGGGAGCCCGATATACAACCCGTTCTCACTCGTGGTGCCGGAGAACGTATTCGCCAGCCGTAGCCAGCCGGTCACCCTGAAGTGCATCGACGAATCCGGGATCAGCGGCGCGATGAGGTTGCCCCGGTACAGGGAGGTCCGCTGTACCGGGCCCGATATCCGGGCCGGCCCGGCCGTCAGCAGCCACAGCGGGTAGGCGAGCAGCAGGGCGGTAATCGCCGAAGCGATCCCGATCGCGCGCGCGGCGGACTTCCAGCGATCCCGGACGATGGCCCGGTTAACGGCCGCCGCGATGAAAAGCCCGATGGCACCGACGATTACTGTCGAGACCAGGATCTCGGCCGAGATGAGAAACTGCGCGACACACAGCAAGGCCAGGACTGTTCCCCACACCCAGGCTCGCCGCGCCCGGCCCGAGGCTATCTGGCACAAGACTCCGAAGATGAGCGGCGGCAGCGGCACGAACACCAGGTTCAGGTGCGAGCCGCCCTGGGCGGCCAGGTATGGCGAGAAGCCGTAGAGCAGGCCCCCGCCGAACGCGGCAGGCCGCCACCGGACCCAGCGCCTGATCAGCACATAGGCGGACAGGGACGAGAGCGGGAACGCGATTGTGAACAACAAGGTGGTGGTGACGAAGGCGCCGAACGCCAGCGTCACGGGCGTGCCCAGCACGCCCAGCAACGGCATGCTGAGGTTGGTTACTCCGTTGACGCCGTACGGATAATTCCCCCAGTCGGTGAGCAGCGGGTTATGCAGGTGGACCAGGGCGTAACAGACCCACCCCAGAAACCAGGCGTCCGTCGAAACGTCCCCGCCCTTCCCGGCGATGCGAGTTCCGCCCGCGGTCCAGAAGCTCCAGTAAGGAATGGCGGAAAGGCCGAAATAACTCACTACGACGATGACCGTCGGCAGCATTCGCCGGCGCACTCGCGACCGCTCGCCGAGGGACCACGCCCGCGCTGTCATCATCACCGATAAACCTTGTCATGACCGGGCTTGACCCTGACACCATGTGAGGCTGTAGACAGGGTTACGTCATGTTCAGTATCGGGGAGTTCGCACGGCACGGTCGCGTCTCGGTCCGGATGCTCCGGCACTACGACGCGATCGGGCTGCTGCGGCCCGCCTGCGTCGATCCGGTCAGCGGGTATCGCTTCTATCAGGCGAGCCAGCTCGCCGAGCTGAACCGTGCCATCGCGCTGAAGGACCTTGGCTTCACCTTGCAGCAGGTGCAGACGATCCTCGAGGAGAAGGTAACCGCAGCAGAGCTTCGCGGGATGCTCAAGCTGCGCCGGGCCGAGATCCGCGCCCAGATTGAGGCCGAGACGGCCCGGCTCGCCCGGGTGGAGGCGCGACTGCTGACGATCGAGGACGAGGCCCGGGCGCCGGCCGCCGGGGTCGTCATCAAACGCCTCGCGCCGGTCCGGGTGGGCGAGCTGACCGGCGTGGCCACGGGATATGAGCCGGAGGCCATCACGCCAGTCATGCGGCCGCTGTACTGCGACCTGTGGCAGCGGATGGCCAAAGCCGGGGTCACCGCGGCCGGGCCGGCCGTCGCCTATTACGAGGACGCGCCGGCTGGCGACGGCGCCGTCGTTGTTCACGCCGCCGTGCCAGTAGTCGCCGACGTCGGCGGGGATCACGGCTTGACCGTCGTGAATCTGGCGGAGGTGGAAAGCGCAGCGGCCATCATCCACCACGGCTCGATGCACGACGTACTGTCTACCGGCCAGGCTCTGGCGCGGTGGCTCGACGCTAACGGGTACCGCTCCGTCGGCTACGCCCGCGAGGTCACCCTTGAATGGTCCGCTGACCCCGATCAGTGGGTTACGGAACTGCAGCAGCCAATCGATGCGACCGGAGGATGAGGAGATGTCAGCAGCACCGGAAATCGTGGCCCGCGCCGAGCAGCCATACGCGGCTATTAGGGCGCGGGTGACAATGGCAGAGCTCGGCGGGCTTGGCGCCCGCTTCGGCGAGGTGTTCGGCTGGCTGGGCGCCCGCGGCCTGGCGCCTGCGGGGCCGCCGTTCTTCAAGTACAACCTCATCGACATGACGGCGGAGCTGGAGGTCGAAGCGGGCGTGCCGGTCGCGGCGGCCGTGGACGGTGATGACCATGTGGTGTCCGGGGTGCTCCCGGCCGGGCGCTACGCGACCCTCACTCACGTGGGTCACCCCAGCGAGCTCATGGAGGTCACCAAAGCGCTGCTGGACTGGGCGGCCAGGCAGGGCCTGAGATGGGACATGTCACCCGCCGACGGCGGCGAGCGGTGGGGCGGCCGGCTGGAGATCTACCTGACTGACCCCAGTCAGGAGCCTGACATGAGCAAATGGCAGACCCAGCTCGCGTTCCGGCTGGCCGACTAGTCGGAGGGCACGATCCAGTCGCGGGCGACGTGTCCGGCTAGGTCTTCGAGCAAGGGGCCGGCCTGCTCGCGGCAGCGGGTCAGGTCGGGCTCGATGTCGGCGAGCGCGTAGGCGCGCGCGATGCCCGCCGAGCGGAGCTGGGCGGGGGTCAGCGAGCACACGCCGGCTACCGCCACCACCGGCAGGTCCGGCGCGGTCGCGGCGGCCGCGCGGGCCACTCCAGCCGGGGCCTTGCCGTGCAGCGTCTGGTCGTCGAGTGCACCCTCTCCGGTGATGACCAGACTCGCCCCGGACAGGTGACCGTTGAACGAGAGCAGGTCCAGCATCAGGTCGATGCCCGGCTGCGTGGTGGCGCCGAGAAACCCGAGCGCCGCGAAACCGAGGCCGCCCGCCGCCCCGGCCCCTGGCTCGTCCCGCTTCACGAAGCCGAACGACTGCTCGGCCACGTCCGCCCAGCGCGCCAGGCCCTTCTCCAGCAACGTCACGTCTTCCGGCGAAGCGCCCTTCTGCGGCGCGTAGACCGCGGCCGCGCCGCGCGGCCCGAGCAGCGGGTTGTCCACGTCGGTGGCCGCGATCACCTCGGTGCCGGACAGGTCCCTGAGCCGGGCGACGTCGATACGGTCCAGCCGGGCCAGCGCCGCACCGCCCGGCGGAAGTTCGGCCCCCGATGAGTCCAGGAGCTTGCCGCCGAACGCCGTGACCAGGCCCGCGCCGCCGTCGGTGCAGGCCACGCCGCCGAGGCCGAGCACGAACCGCTTCGCGCGCATCCGGACCGCGGCCAGGATGAGTTCGCCGACACCGCGGCTGGTCGCAGTCAGCGGGGCGGCCACGCCGCCCGGCAGCCTGGTCAGCCCGCAGGCCTGCGCCGACTCGATGACGGCAGTTCCGTCGAGCAGCGCGAACGAGGCCGTCACGGCCTTGCCGGTCGGCCCGCGGACCCCGATCTCGACGCGGCGGAACCCGGCGACCTCGGCCGCGTCGACGGTGCCGTCGCCGCCGTCCGCGACCGGGACCTGGACGGTCGTCACTCCAGGACGGACCCGGCCGAGCCCGGCGGCCACGTGCGCGGCCACCTGGGCGGCGGTGAGCGTGCCCTTGAACTTGTCCGGAGCGACCACCACGTGGCTCATAAGCCCTATGAGATCATGCGGAAGTATTCTCGTGGGCTGATAGGGTCCATGGCCATCAAACCCAGCGAAATGCGGCCTACCCGATCCAGGCGAGGTCGAAGATCCGGATCAGCTCGGCATTGTCATCGACGTGGAAGGTCAGCAGGCCCCAGCCGGAGCCGAACACGGTCCGACGGTATGCCGGATCGTCGCCGGGCGGCATTACGACTGCGTCCCAGGGCTCCTCTACCAATTCCACGACTCGGTCCAGCAGCGCGTCGAAAGCCTCGCTGGGCAGGCCGTGGAGCTGGACTAGGGCGTAGGCCTCGAAACGGACGCGATAGGTCACCGGCGGTTCAGGCGGGCGGGCCAGTCCGGGACGATCTCCTCGATCGGCACTGACCCTTCCAGGCTGCCGGCCAGCACAGCCTCCCGCACACTAACGAGACGAGCCTCAAAACCCGGCTCGGAGTAGGCAGCTGCGGTCAGCCGCCACAACCTGAGCAGGTCATGAAGTGCACGGTAGCCCTCAGGCCTCCGGGCAGCTTCCGCCGCGGCCGCATACTCGTTGAGAAACTGCTCATGGAACCGCTCGGGCAGCACGCGCAGGATCTCTACCGGGTCATCCGGATCATGCTCATCCACAGGCTGAGCGCTCATGACAACTAGGCTATCGCTCCTCCCCGCCGGTTCAGGGCTGGCGACGCGCCGAGCCTGCAAGGATCAGTACCTGCCGCTACGGCCGGCCAACATCGCCTCGCGGCGCGCACCCTCCCGTAAAGGGGGAACAGTCTTCGCAGGTCAGACGATTGTGAACCCAACCCGATGAACTTGTCCGGGGCGATCACCACGTGACTCATTAACTAATAAGATCACGCGGCAGCATTTCTCGTCAGCTGATAAGGGTCAGCCCGTTTCATTCCAACGGCGTCGCGCGGCCGCGAGGCCGTCGTCGGTCAGCGATCCGTACAGCCGCAGCCGGGCCACGCCGCCGTCGGGGAAGATGTTCAGCCGCACGTGAGTGGCCGGCGCCCCGGTCACCCGGAACCGGTGCGGGGTGTCGGGCAGCAGCCTGACCGGCGGCAGCAGGTCGCGCCACGCGGATGGATCGCTGAGCGAAGCGCCGGCGGTGACGTCCAGCGCCTGCAACGAGGCCGTGTCCGGCTGGTTGCCCCGGTACCAGGACGTGTCGATCTCCGCGAGGTCGATGACTCCCCGCCCGGCCAGCCGGATGACCAGCCACTCGTGCCCGAGCCTCCGGCGCCGGCGGGTTTCCCAGCCCTCGCCCATCACCCGGGACAGGCCGGGGGAGATGATGTTGCGCGGCGAGGAGTAGGAGTTCTGGTCACTGCTGTCCGCCACGTCCGCGCCGTTCTCCAGCGCCGCGAGGTCCAAGGTCAGGCCCTCGAACAGCGCCGGATCCGGCACCGCCTCGCCGTGCACATGCAGCCGGGCCACGCCGCCGTCGGGAAAGATGTTCAGCCGGACATGGGTGAACCTGCGCCTGGCGTTCACGTTGAACGTGTGCCGGGCGTCGCCGGTCACCAGGACGCGCGGCACGATCTCCTTCCAGGCAGCTGCCTCGGGGTCCCCGGCGATCTCCGCGAACGACGGATACCCGCTCACCGAGCACCCGTCTGCCGAACACGCCTGCGGGTAATTGCCGGTGAAGAACGCGGTGTCGACCATGATGGACCGCACCACTCCCGGCACGCCAAGCCGGACGATCACCCAGTCGTGGGCAGTGCGCTCCGGCAGCGTCCCGCCGGGCCCGCGCCGCCGTCTGGTCTCCCACCCGTCGTATACCTGCCCCTTGGCGCCGTACGTATCCGGCACGAAGACCGGCGCGGTCGGTTTGATCAGGTTCTCTTTCGCGGCGAAGAACTCATCACTGGCTGCCACCACGGAGCCGCGTAGCCGGAGCAAGTCGGGAAGAAGCTGCTCATCCATACGTAGTTCATCCCCGTTTTAGCAGGCGCCCAACTGCCGCTTCACCATTACCTTCAAGCAGCGAGGTACCGCGCAGCCACGTCTGCCTCACGCGTCCGGTCAGCGTCCGCCCGGCGTACGGCGTGACCGGGTGCCGGTGATGCAGTCGGGCGGCGTCCACGACATACGTCTCGTCCGGGTCGAAGGCCACCATGTCGGCATCGCAGCCCACGGCCAGCCGCCCCTTGGCCGGCAGGCCCGCGAGCGCGGCCGGGGCGGACGCCATCCACCGGGCCATGTCGTCCAGCGTCCGGCCGCGCCGCCGCGCGGCGGTCCACACCGCGGACAGGCCGAGCTGGAGCGAGGCGATACCGCCCCATGCGGCACCGAAGTCTCCCGAGCCTGAGGACTTGAGCTCGGGCGGGCAGGGCGAATGGTCGGAGACAACGCAGTCGATCACGCCCGCCTCGAGCCCGCGCCACAGCGCTTCCCGGTTGACCGAGTCTCTGATCGGCGGGCAGGACTTGAACTCGGTGGCGCCATCGGGCACCTGCTCGGCCGCGAAATACAGGTAGTGCGGGCAGGTTTCGGCGGTCAGCCGGATGCCGGCCGCCTTCGCGCCCGCGATCATGGCCACGCATTCGGCCGCGGATAGGTGAACGATGTGAGCCCGCGCCCCGGTGGCGGCCGCGGCCGAGATCACCTTCTCGATCGCACGGCGCTCCGCGACCGGCGGCCTGGACGCCACGAACGAGCCGAAATCCCGGCCGGATGCCTCCTTGATCTCCGCCGCGTCTTCGGCGTGCGCGATCAGCAGCGCGTCCACAGTAGCCAGCGAGCCGAGCACGGACCGCAGTTCCGCCACCTCGAGCGGCGGGAACTCGGGCACACCGGAGTCGAGCAGGAAGCACTTAAACCCGACCACCCCAGCCTCGTGCAGCGGCATCAGCGAGTCCTCGTTGCCCGGCACCGCCCCGCCCCAGAACGCCACGTCGACCCGGCATTTCCCGGCCGCCGCGGCGCGCTTTTCCTCGAGCGCCGCCACCGTGGTGGTGGGCGGGAGCGAGTTGAGCGGCATGTCGCAGATCGTGGTCACCCCGCCAGCCGCGGCCGCGCGGGTGGCGGTGGCGAACCCCTCCCACTCGGTCCGGCCGGGCTCGTTGACGTGCACATGCGTATCGACCAGGCCCGGCAGCAGCGCGAGGTCGCCGAGGTCGACGTCGCGGCCGACGTCCAGCCGCGCGTCGTAGTGCTCGATGGCCGTGATGGTCTGGCCGCTGACCGCGACCGCCGCCGCCCGCGTCCCGTCAGGCAGTACCGTCCGCCGGGACCGGACCACCAGGTCATACCTCATGGAACCCCGATAGCGACTCGATGACCTTCAGCAGCGCCGAGTGATCGGGGGTGCCGTACCCCTGCGCGCGGGCGGCGGCGATGAGCTGGGCGACCAGCCCGGTCGTGGGCAGCGACACGTCGGCGTCCCGCGCCGCGGCCATCGCGATGCCCATGTCCTTGTGGTGCAGGTCGATACGGAACCCCGGCTTGAATTCGCGGGCCGGCATGGTTTCCCGTTTGAGGTCCAGGATGCGGCTGGCGGCGAGGCCGCCGGCCAGCATGTGGAGCCCGGCCCGTGCGTCCACGCCCGAGCGCTCCATCAGCACGATGGCCTCGGCCACCAGCGCGTAGGTGCCGCCGACCACCAGTTGGTTGGCTGCCTTGACGACCTGCCCGGCGCCGTGCGGGCCGACCAGGGCGAACGTCGTGCCGACCGCCTCGAACACGCCCCGGGCCGCCTCGAAGGCGATAGGCTCCCCGCCCGCCATGGTGGACAGCCTGCCCTCGATCGCGCCGGCCTCGCCGCCGCTGACCGGCGCGTCGAGCACCTGGACGCTGATCTCGGCCCCGGCCCGTGCGAGCTCACGCGAGGTTTGCGGCCTGACCGTGGAGAAGTCGATATACAGGTCACCTGGTGGCCGGCCCGGACCAGGTCCGCGGCCATCGGGCTGCCCATGATGCCCAGGCCGATGAATCCGATGCGGGACACGCGCCTCACCTCCAGCCGAAGCTCGTGGAGCTGTCCGCCGGGTCCGACGGCTTGTATTCGCAGCCGATCCAGCCGGCGTAGCCCTGGGCGGCGAGCTGACCGAACAGCGCCTCGTAGTCCAGCTTGCCCGTCCCCGGAGCGCCGCGGTCCGGCACGTCGGCGATCTGGACGTGCGCGATGTCGGCGGCGTGGCGGGCCAGCATGCCCGCCACGTCCTCGCCCATCTTGCCGAGGTGGTACAGGTCGGCCAGAAAGGCGAGGTTGGTCACGCCGGCCTGGGCCCGGACGTTGCGGATCACCGCGAGGGCACTGGCGCTGGAGACCAGCGCCGCCCGCGGGCTGTCGTAGGAATTCAGCGCCTCGACGACCACGGTCGCGCCCGCCGCCGAGGCGGCCCTGGCGGCCAGCGCGAGGTTCTCCGCGGCCAGTTCGTCCTGCTGGCGCTCGGGCAAGCCGTCGGACCGGTTCCCGTACAGCGCATTGAGGATGGTGCAGTCGGTCCGCCCGGCGATGCCGACGCCGACGTCGATGTTGTCCCGGAACGCCGCCGAACCCTCCGGTAGCGACAGCAGCCCGCGGTCACCGGCCGCCATATCGCCCGCGGCGAAGTTCAGCAGGACGAGTCGTACCCCCGCGTCGGCGAGCGCCCCGGTGAAGGCGTCGACCTCGTGGTCCCCGGGCACCGGGCTCGCGAACGGCCACCAGAACTCCACCGCGTCGAACCCGGCAGCCCGAGCGGCTGCGGGCCGCTCCAGCAGCGGCAGCTCGGTGAACAAGATCGAGCAGTTAACGTCAAACCGCAGTCCGTGTGTGTGCACAGCCAAGTCTCTCATGTGCCTCCGCTCGCCTCCGGGGCGCTTTGAGGCCCCTCACCCGCAGGGCCTGATCTTCGTCGCTAGCTGACCGGGTGAGCCGCCGGACCGGCATGGGCTTGCCGCCGGGTTTACCATCGGTGTCAGGACGCAGATGGCCGCGCTGTGAATGCCGGGGCTATGCGGCGCAATTTCAAATTTACTGCCGCAACCATTGATTGCGGAATGTCTGGGGAAGTCATTGAAAAGGCAGCGATAAATCTGACGGTCGGCGATGATTCTGCGGCCCGGGTGTCGTCAGAACCGCGAAGAACTATGTCAGTTCGCCTGTAGAAGGGGTTGCCGATGAGCGGTGTACGTGTACTGGTGGGGACGCGCAAGGGCGCGTTCGTGCTGACTTCGGACGGCAGGCGTGAGAAATGGGACGTTAGCGGGCCGCATTTCCCCGGCTGGGAGATCTACCACGTCAAGGGCTCGTTTGCCGACCAGGACCGGCTGTACGCCTCGCAGTGCAGCGGCTGGTTCGGCCAGGTGATCCAGCGTTCCGACGATGGCGGGGTGACCTGGGAGCCGGTCGGCAACGAGTTCAGCTACCAGGGCGAGCCCGGCACGCACCAGTGGTACGACGGCACGCCGCACCCGTGGGAGTTCGCCCGGGTGTGGCACCTGGAACCGTCGCTAGACGACCCGGACACCGTCTACGCCGGAGTGGAGGACGCTGGGCTGTTCCGGTCGACCGACGGCGGGCGGCAGTGGCAGGAATTGCCCGGGCTGCGCGGCCACAAGTCCGGGCCGTCGTGGCAGCCGGGCGCGGGCGGGATGTGCCTGCACACGATCATCCAGGATCCATCCCGGCCCGGCCGGATCTTCGCGGCCATCTCGGCCGCGGGCGCGTTCCGGTCCGATGATGCGGGCGAGACCTGGCGGCCGGTGAACCGCGGCCTGCGCTCCGAAGGGATCCCAGACTCCGACGCCGAGGTCGGCCATTGCGTGCACAACCTGGCGATGCACCCGTCGCGCCCGTCCGTGCTGTACATGCAGAAGCACTGGGACGTGATGCGCAGCGACGACGCGGGGGAGTCGTGGCGCGAAATCAGCGGCGATCTGCCGACCGACTTCGGGTTCCCCATCGACGTGCACGCGCACGAACCGGAGACCGTCTACGTGGTGCCGATCACCAGCGACTCGCACCATTTCCCGCCGGAGGGCAGGCTGCGCGTCTACCGCAGTCGCACCGGCGGGGACGAATGGGAGCCGCTCACCAAGGGCCTTCCGCAGGAGCACTGCTACGTCAACGTGCTCCGCGACGCGATGGCCGTCGACTCGCTTGACTCCTGCGGGATCTACTTCGGCACCACGGGCGGGCAGGTGTACGCCTCGGCCGACTCCGGGGACAGTTGGGAGCCGATCGTCCGCGATCTGCCGGCCGTGCTCTCCGTTGAGGTCCAGACGCTGCCATGACCGGGGGGTGCTGACGTGATCCGAGTGGTGCTGCCCGCGCACCTGCGGACGCTGGCCCGCGTCGACGGCGAGGTGGAACTCCAGGTCACGGGCCAGGTCACCCAGTGCTCGGTGCTCGACGCGCTAGAGGCCAGGTACCCGATGCTGCGCGGCACCATCCGCGACCAGCGGACCGGGAAACGGCGGGCGTTCGTCAGGTTCTTCGCTTGCGAGCAGGATCTGTCGCACGAGCAGTCGCACGCCCCGCTGCCCGAGGCCGTCGTGGCCGGAACCGAACCGTACCTGATCGTGGGCGCGATGGCGGGCGGCTAGGTCGGTCAGCTTCCCCGGTAGGTGGAGTAGGCGAACGGGCTGAGCAGCAGCGGCACGTGATAGTGCTCGTCCGGTTCGGTCATCTCGAAGGTGATCGTGACCTCCGGGTAGAACGACGCCGATCCGCGCGCACGGAAGTAGGCGCCGCTGGCGAACGTGATCCGGTAGACGCCAGGCTCGAACTGCCCGGCGCTCTCGTCGCCGGGCAGGCGAAGCCGTCCGTCGGGGCCGGTCTGCCCCTGGCCAGGCCCCCACCCGCCGTCGCCGCCGCGTTCCAGCCGGACCTGGACGCCCGCCGCGGGTCGCCCAGTCGTGGCGTCGAGAACATGTGTGGACAGCGTCACAGGCCCAGCAGCTTCGTCATCCGCAGCTGGGTTATCTTCAGCAGTTCGGCACGCACCACGGCCCGTTCGGCATCTTGGTCGTTGCCGAGCCTGGCCCGCAGCTTGGTGAGCATCTCCTGGCCGGACAGGCCGCTGGCGCAGATCAGGAAAATGTGACCGAAGCGCTTTTCGTAGGCGAGGTTGCCCTGGGCCAGCCCCTGGCGTACCTGGTCGCTGGCCGCCGCGGCCCCCGACTGCTCCGCGGCCGACATCCCGCCGTTGGCGGCACGATCGCCGATCCGCGGATGCCTGTTCATGGTCTCGACAATATCGTCCCAGGTCAAAGCGTCGAACGCGGCGTCAACGGCGGCTAGCAGCGCGGCCGCATCCCGGTAGGGCCGGCCGTCGGCGATCGTCCTCGCGAACGCCTTCAACGCACAGCAGGCCAGGACATCCCGCTCGGCGGCCTGCGCTGGGGCCGCGTTGAAGGAACTGAGGGTGGCGGGCACGGGCGCCTGCGGGCTCAGGTTCGCCATGCGAACATCCAATCAGGCCGGTCAAACAGCCGGTAACCGCCCGTCAACTGAATAACCGGTAACCTGACTCAGGCCGTTTGTAGCTTTCGCTAAACAATGGCGGGTTAGGGTGCGCGGGAACGCTCCACCGCGGGAGGTGATTCCGTGCGGGTCAGGGACCTGCTCGATGTGCCTGGTCTCGGCCTCAGCCTGCTGACCGACGTCTCCGGCCTGGACCGGACGATCCGGCACGTGTACACCACCGACCTGCCTGATCCCAGCCGTTACCTGACGCCAGGAGACCTGGTGCTGACCGGCCTGATCTGGTGCCGCGAGCCCGGCGACGCCGACCGGTTCGTGTCCGCCCTGGTCAAAGCGGGAGTCGTCGCGCTTGGTGCGGGGGAGGCCGTGGGCCAGGTGCCGGCCGAGGTGATCCAGGCGTGTGGGCGGCACGGCATTACCTTGCTCGCGGTGCCGGCCGAGACTTCGTTCGCCGCGGTCACCGAGGAGGTGGGACGGCGGCTGAGCGGCGACCGGGCGACCGCGATGACCCGGGTTCTCGGACGGCGCAGGCTGCTGCTTTCCGCGGTGGCCGAGGGTGCCGGGCTGGACGCGATGTTCCGCCTGATGGGCCGCGAGCTCGGGGTCGAATGCTGGCTGCTGACCGGGTTGGGCCGGGTCGTAGGCGGGACCGACGCGTCGTTGCCCGGGCCGCTGGCGCTCCGGCTGGCCTGCGAGTATCTCAAAGCGGACCGGCTGCCCGCCCCCACCGAGGTGAGCGCGCCGGGGGCGGGGGTAGGGAAGTACACGCTGTTCGGGGTGGGCGGCGAGCCGAGGATCACCAGCTGGTTCCTCGCCTGCGCGGGACGCGAGCAGGACTGGCCGCACGAGCTGCGGGAATCCGTGGCCGAGCTGGCCGCGGATGTGGCGCTCGAGCGGGCCAGGCTCGATGCCGCCCGCACCGGGGATCGCAAGCTGGCCGAGGCGATCGTCACCATGCTTGCGTGCGGGGGCCGCGAAGGCGCCGCGCCGACTGAGATCGCCTCGCTGATGCGCGCGGCTGGGCTGCCTCCCGACGGACGCTACCTGGTCGCCGCCATGAGCGCGGCGGCGTCGGCGACGATGACCGGCCCGAACGCCGATCGCTGGCGCTGCGACCTGGCCGGGGAACTCGCGATGCCCCTCGCGGAGGGCGCCCTCGTCGCGCCGTTCGGCGACGAGATCGTCCTGCTGGTCCCTTCCCCGTGCGATCCTGCCCCTGCTACTGACGGCACCGTCTCAGCCACGCACCTGTTCGCGGCCGCGATCCGCGGGGCGCAGCCGGTCTTGGAATCCGACCGTTCCCGGATCAGGCTTACCGTGGGGGTCAGCGCGCTGGCCGAGGGCGTGACGGCGCTGTCCGGCGCGTGGCACGAGGCCGGCAGCGCGCGGCGGCTGGCCGCGCTCCGGAGCGACACGCCCATCTCGGTCGTGACCAGCGACGAGGTGGCCTCACACGAACTCCTGCTGGCCACCGTCCCGGCCAGCGTGCTGCGGTCCTTCCGCGAGCGCCTGCTCGGCCCGCTGGTGGCCTATGACGACCGGCACCGGGCCGAGTTGCTGCCGACGCTGCGGGAGTTCCTCGCCTGCTCCGGCTCCTGGAATGCGTGCGCCGCGAAGATGTACGTGCACGTCAATACCGTGCGCTATCGGATCAGGCGGATCGAGGATCTGACCGGGCGTGACCTGTCCAGGCTGGATGACCAGGTGGATTTCTTCCTCGCCCTACGGATTCGCTAGCTTTGTCCGGGTGGTGGTGATCCGGGCTGGTTCAGCGGCGGACGCGGCGCAGATCGCGGTGGTGCAGCGGGAAGGCTGGTTCGCCGCGTACGAGGGCATCATTCCGGCCGTGATCATCGACCGCGTCACCACCCCCGACCATGGCGCCCGGGTGCGGCAGACGTTCCGGACCCGGCCCTGGCAGCGCATGCTCGTGGCCGTTGCCGCTGACCATGAAGGCCTAGGTCAAGCCGCAGAGCCGGCCGCGTCCGGCATCGTCGGCTACGCGTCCTTCGGTCCTGAGACGGATGTGCTGAGCGCGCCGTGGCCGCATCCGCTGAGCACGGACGGCGAGGACGGCAGCGTCGCCGAGCTTTACGCGCTGTACGTCCGCCCGGCCTGGTGGTCGACCGGCACCGGCCGCGCGCTCATGGAGCGGGTCCTGGCCAGGGCCTCCGGGGCCGGGTACCTGTCCATCACGCTGTGGGTGCTGCGGGACAACCTCCGCGCCCGCCGGTTCTACGAACGGGCCGGGTTCGCGCCAGACGGCGCCACCAACGTGCTCCATCGCCTCGGCGAGGTCACCGAACTCCGCTACCGGCGCGCCTTGAACCCCTAGCTCTACCAGTCACTATAACGAACGCTTCCGGAATCGATAAGGACGGCAAGATCACCAGGATCAGGGTCGCCTTCGACGCCCGGGGCATCGCGAACGGATCATGAGCCGGGCGCCGCCCCCAGGGCGCCCCCAGGGCCGCATGAACGGGGGCCGGGGCTGTCACCACGGCCCGTTCGGCCGAAAATAAGGCCAATACGATGCGGTGCGGCACTGTCGTTACGGTCCCGTTGTTGAGAGCCTGGCGGCATGCCGCGCCGTCTGACCCAGCTTTTCGCCGGGCTCGTCCTCTACGGGCTCAGCGACTCGATGCTGCTGCTGGCCGGGTTGGGCGTGGATCCGTGGGACGTGCTGCACCAGGGTCTGGCCAGGCGGACCGGCGTGCCCACCGGGACCTGGGCGATCATCGTAGGTGCGGCGGTGCTGCTGCTTTGGATTCCGCTGCGGCAGCGGCCCGGCCTCGGCACCCTATGCAACGTCGTGCTGATCGGTGCCGTCATCGATGGTGTCCTCGCCGCGGTTACGCCGCCGCACTCGCTTCCGGTGCGGGCCGCGGTCATGGTGTCCGGCGTGGCCTTGAACGGCGTCGCGACCGGCCTTTACATCGGCGCGGGCCTCGGACCGGGTCCCCGCGACGGGCTGATGACCGGGTACGCAGCCCGCGGCCACTCGCTGCGTCTCGTGCGGACCTGCATTGAGGTGACGGTGCTGCTGGTGGGCTGGCTGCTCGGCGGCACCGTCGGTGTCGGCACCGTGATCTACGCGGCCTGCATCGGGCCGCTTGCGCACGTGTTCGTGCCGCTCTTCACCCGGTCAGCCCCCGGCAGATCTGCTCGAACCTCGACTTCGACAGGTTCATGACCGCGGCACTGTCGCGAATTGACGGTCCCGCGGCGCGCAGTTGCTGTACGGTCCGACGGCTAACCGCCTATCGCGTCGAGGGCACTGTGGTGTGACGGAGTCTGGTCAGGGAGTAGCGTGCTCAGCAGATCGTCCATGCCGGGTGTTGCGCCACCTCGACACCCCGGCCCTGATACACAGTCCCACGACGACGACCACGATCACCCCGATCACCGCCTTCGTGCCGATTTTTCCGATGTGCTTCGCGATCTCTTCGCCGAGAAAGTACGAAAGCCCGACGTACATCCCGACCCAGCCGATGCCGGCGACGAGCGCTCCGAGCATAAAGACGTAGAACCGCACCCGGAAAATCCCGGACACAAAAGCCGGCATAGTGACGGATGCCACGAAGGTATGGCGGCCGAAGGCACGGTCGCCCTTAGCGAGCAGTTTCAGACGCGATTTCTCGAGTCGTCCCGGGTGGTCAAGGAGTCGGCGTCCCCCGTGGATACCAATCATGTATCCAACTACCGAGCCGAACATCCAGGCGGCCATGGCCGTGGCCAGCACGATCCATATATTGAGCTTGCCCTCTCCGGCCAGCGTGCCCGCTGCGATCAGCGACGCATCACCTGGGCCGGGCAGGCCGGCTCCCATAATCGCGACGAGCACGAACAAGACGAGGTATTCGGACAGAATCACGGTTCGGTCCTGACTCGGCTACAGCCAGGTCCAGGCGGCCGGTCGCCTGGAATCGATGACTGCGGTCGGCGAAGCGTTTGGCTGCGAACGGTTGTCCATGACGCCTCCGGTCGCTCGTCGTCTTCACCGAACAAGGCAGGCGGCTTAGCGGGAAAGTCAGACGGCCGCCGTATGGTTATCAGGTGGTGTGCCGTTCCCGTAACCTTGGCTTTCCCTGAGCGTAAACCAGCTCGCCTGGGCGCACATCCTACGGGGGAGGTCTTCAAACGACAACCTGACTGGCTTAGACTCCTCGGTCCCTTCCAACCGCGCTTTCGAAAGCGGGCACCCCCCGGCCGCCGGGCAAGACGCTTCTGATCGTCCGGTAACGCCTCAGGAGCGTGATCGCAGCGTCGCCACACCCTCGCCGGTCAGGTCGTCGTCGGCTACCTTGCGCCCGGTCATGGCCATGACCAGGGACAAGATGGGACCCGACACCTCCGGTCCGGTGCCGTGGCTCCACTCGGTGTCGGTGGCGCGCAGCGCGAGCCCGGCAATGCGGCGCTTGGAGCCGATCAGCAGGTTGGAGCCCTGGTAGAAGTCCGCCACCGTGACCACGGCGTCGGTCGGGTAACGGTGCTGGATGCCGAGGGCGCGCCGGATGTCCTCGCTGTGCACGATCACCTCACCAAGCCAGGTCGGGTTGGGGCCCGGCGGGTGCTTCACCGAGTTCAGCACCGACTCGAAGTTGGCCAGCGTGTCGGCCGGAGTGGCGCCCCGCTGCGCGGCGACGCCCTTCTCCTGGACCTTGTTGAAGCTGAACCCCGAGCCGATCATGTTGCCGAAGAACACGGGCGGCGTCAGCTTGGCGGCGGAAGTCATGTGGGCGAGCACGTCGCGCACCGTCCAGTTGCCGCACAGCGAGGGCTTGGCCCAGTCCTCGTCGCTGAGGCCCCGCAGATCGGCCGCGAGGGCTTCGCGTTCGGCGTGCACCGCTGGCCAGATCTCCATGAGTCCTCCCCTGGGACCGGCGCCTCGTCGCGCCTGCCCGTATTGTTTGGTAAGCGTCAAATTAGTTAAGGACCGAACAAGCCGCAAGCGTATAGTTTCGCAGGTACGGGAGGCAAGGTGCGAGACATCCAGAAGGTGCTGGCGGCGCTGACTTCGCCCGTCCGGCGCGAGATCCTGGGGCTGATCTGGGACCGGGAGCTCTCGGCGGGAGAGATCGCCGCCGCCTTCCCGGTGACCAAGCCGACGATCTCCCAGCACCTGGCCGTCCTGCGCGAGGCGGGCCTGGCCGAGAGCACCGCGGTCGGCACCTCACGCCGTTACCGGGCCCGCCCGGACGCGCTTCGCGGCCTGCGGGCCGCGCTCGGCAGCGTGGCCAAGTGGATCAACGCCGATGACGCTCCCGAGCGCGCGTCGTCGGACGTCCGCACCAAACCGGTCGTGGTGGCCAGCACCGACGTGGATACCAGCCAGGCGGTGACGTTCGCCGCCTTCACCGATCCCGTCGTCTATTCCCGCTGGCTCGGCGTGCCCGTCATGCTCTCCGGCGGGCGTTTCGCCTGCACGATGGAGTGGGGGACGAGCGTGCGCGGCCGGTATGAGCTGGTCTGCCCGCCGGAGCTGATCGTGATGCGCTGGGACTTCGACGACGGCAACATCCCGGTCCCCGGCGGCGAGATGACCGGTTACCTCCGGATCCAGTCCCGGCCAGACGGCGCGCACGTCGAGGTGCACCAACTGGTCGACACGCCCGCTCAGGCCGAGTTCATGGAGGGGGCGTGGGCCACGGTCCTCGGCCGCCTCAAGGCCGGAGTGGCCCGCGCCTCAGATCCTGACCAGACCATGTCCGCTCGCCCCGCCCGCCCCAAGCTAATCCCTTGAAATGTGCGTCACCAGCCGCGTTCGCGCCACTCGCCGAGGTGCGGGCGCTCCGCCCCGAGCGTGGTGTCCTTGCCGTGCCCCGGGTACACCCAGGTCGTGTCGGGCAGCGGGCCGAACAGGCGCTCGGTCACGTCCGTGAGCAGCGAGGTGAAGTCCTCGGGCGAGTTCGTCTTGCCCACGCCGCCGGGGAACAGCGAGTCCCCGGTGAACACGTGCGGTGTCCCGGCCAGGCTGCCGCCCCCGTCGTACAGGACGGCGAGGCTGCCCGGCGTGTGCCCGCGCAGGTGAATGAGGGACACGGCACAGTCGCCGAAGGTCAGCACCTCGCCGTGCTCAGCACGGTGGCCGACCGATACGGGCAGCTCGTCCGCGTCGGCCGGATGCGCCACCACCACCGCGCCAGTGTACTTCTGCACCTCGGGGAGCGCCTGCCAGTGATCGAAGTGCCGGTGCGTCGTCACGATCGTGCCGACCGGCGTGTCACCGATCATCTCGATCAGCCGGCCCGGCTCGTTGGCCGCGTCGATCAGCAACCCCTGGCCGGTGCTCGCGCAGCGCAGCAGGTACGCGTTATTGTCCATGGGACCCACGGCCATCTTGGTCACGGTCAGGCCGTCGATCTCCTGTGTGTCGGACGGACCGCCGACACGTACTTGTCCGGTGTAGGTCACTTTCAAAACCTTATACCGAACGGAGCTGGCATCCCCGCCATGCGCCGCCGCATTGCCCGTCGTGGTTTACGCCCGCCCAGGCTGGAGGCCCCGCGTGAAGATACTTGTCCTGGCCGGCCAGCACGTGCGCGAGCTGCTGCCCTACCGTGAGTGCGCCGACGTCATGCGCAAGGCCCTGGCCGAACTGGCCCAAGGGCAGATCCAGCAGCCACTGCGGACGATCGTGCGGCCGCGGGACGCGGCAGGCTTCATGGGCCTGATGCCCGCCTACTCTCCTGGCGCCGGCTACGGGCTGAAGGCCATCTGCATCACGCCGGGCAACCCGGCCATCGGCAAGGACGCACATCAGGGCGGCGTGCTGCTGTTCGACGTGCACACCGGGGAGCCGATGGCCCTGGTCAATGCGTCCGCGGTCACCGAGATCAGGACGGCGGCCACCTCCGCCGTCGCCACGGACCTGCTGGCCAGCCCCGGTGCCGCCGAACTGGCCATCATCGGGACCGGCGTGCAGGCCCGGGCGCACGCGCACGCCATCGCAGCGACCCGGCGGCTGACCGGGATCCGGCTGGCCGGACGCGACCTCGCGCGGACCCGCGAGGCGGCCGCCGAACTAGCCGGGCAGCTGGACCTGCCGGTCACCGCTCATGACGACGTGGCCGCGGCGGTGGACGGGGCGGGCATCGTGGTCACCGCGACCACCTCGCCGCGGCCGGTGCTGCACCGGGAGTGGCTGTCCCCGGGCACGCACGTGAACGCGGTCGGTTCGTGCGTGCCGGCCGACCGGGAGATCGACACCGCGACGATGGCCGAGGCGGCGATCTTCGCGGACAGCCGGGAGTCCGTGCAGAACGAGGCCGGTGACTACCTGCTGGCCGAGCAGGAAGGCGCGGTCAACCCGGTCCGGGCCGAACTCGGCGAACTGCTCACCCGGACGGCGCCGGGACGCGCCGGCCACGACGAGATCACCCTGTTCGAGTCGCTCGGCCTGGCCGCCGAGGACCTGGCCGCGGCGAGCTACCTGTACGAGAAGGCCAGCCGCCTGGGCGCCGGGACCGCCGCTGATTTCTAGCCCAGGCCAGCGACCTGCGGACGGCCCCTCGCGTCCTTCGGTATCGTGGAAGGCCGGAGGGCATAACAGCGGCTGATTGGATGCTTGTAAACAGGACGGGACAGAGCCTGAGAAGCGGCGACCCGGCAGTGCCTTCCCGGGGGGCGACCCCCGGAACCCCCCGGGAATGTCAGACCCCCCGGCTACGATCGCCAGGCGACCCGTCCACCTACTTTCCGAGTCCTAAGAGAGCAGAGGCGTAGTGGCTGACCGGCTTGTCGTTCGCGGCGCCCGCGAGCACAACCTGAAGGATGTCTCGCTCGACCTGCCGCGGGACGCCATGATCGTGTTCACCGGGCTGTCCGGTTCGGGCAAGTCCAGCCTGGCCTTCGACACCATCTTCGCCGAGGGCCAGCGCCGGTACGTGGAATCGCTGTCCGCCTACGCGCGGCAGTTCCTCGGCCAGATGGACAAGCCCGACGTCGACTTCATCGACGGGCTGTCGCCCGCGGTCTCGATCGACCAGAAGTCCGCCAGCCGCAACCCGCGGTCAACCGTGGGCACGATCACCGAGGTGTACGACTACCTGCGGCTGCTTTACGCCCGGATCGGCAAGCCGCACTGCCCGATCTGCGGCCGGCCGATCGCGCGGCAGACGCCGCAGCAGATCGTCGACCGGGTGCTCGAGCTGGCGGAAGGCACCAGGTTCCAGGTCCTCGCCCCGGTAGTGCGCGGGCGCAAGGGCGAGTACGGCGAGCTGCTCAGGGAGCTGCAGACCAAGGGGTACTCCCGGGCCCGGGTCGATGGCACGATGGTGCGGCTGGACGAGGCGCTGGCCGGCCAGCTTCCGGCACTGAAGAAGTACGAGAAGCACGACATCGAGGTCATCGTCGACCGGCTCGCGGTCAAGGACACCGCGCGGCGCAGGCTGACCGACTCGGTGGAGACCGCACTTGGCCTGTCCGGCGGGGTGGTCGTGCTGGACCTCATCGACCTGCCGGAGAACGATCCGCACCGCGAGCGGATGTACTCCGAGCACCTGGCCTGCCTGTATGACGACCTGTCATTCGACGAACTCGAGCCCCGCTCGTTCTCGTTCAACTCGCCGTGGGGGGCCTGCCCCGACTGCACCGGGCTCGGCACCAAGCTCGAGGTCGATCCGGAGCTGATCGTGCCGGACGAGTCCAAGTCGCTCGAACAGGGCGCACTCGCGCCATGGAGCAGCGGGCACACCAGCGACTACTTCGACCGGCTGATCCAGGCTCTCGGCGAGACGCTCGGGTTCCGGATGGACACGCCGTGGGCCAAGCTGCCGGCCAAGGCCAAGCAGGCGCTGCTGCGCGGCTACGACCTGCAGGTGCACGTCCGGTACAAGAACCGGTACGGCCGGGAGCGCTCGTACTACACCACGTTCGAGGGCGTGATCTCGTGGGTCGAGCGGCGGCACGCCGAGGCGGAGTCCGACTCGAGCCGGGAGAAGTTCGCCGGGTACATGCGCGAGGTGCCGTGCCCGTCCTGTCGCGGCGCCCGGCTCAAGCCGGTGTCGCTCGCGGTGACCGTGGACGGCCGGTCGATCGCCGAGTTGTGTGCGCTGCCGGTCGGTGAGCTGGCCAAGCTCCTGCTGACCCTGGAGCTCTCCGACCGCGACCAGCAGATCGCCCAGCGGATCGTGAAGGAAGTCAACGCGAGGATGGGCTTCCTGCTCGATGTCGGGCTCGACTACCTGACCCTGGACCGGGCGTCGGCCACGCTGGCCGGCGGCGAGGCGCAGCGGATCAGGCTCGCCACCCAGATCGGCTCCGGTCTGGTCGGGGTGCTCTATGTGCTGGACGAGCCGTCCATCGGGCTGCACCAGCGGGACAACCACCGGCTGCTGGAGACGCTGCTGCGGCTGCGCAACCTGGGCAATACGCTGATCGTCGTCGAGCACGACGAGGACACGATCCGGGCGGCGGACTGGGTGGTGGACATCGGGCCGCGGGCGGGGGAGCACGGCGGCAACATCGTGGTCTCCGGTACGGTCGCCGATTTGCTGGCCAGCCCGGAGTCGCTGACCGGCGCCTACCTGTCCGGGCGGGAGTCGATCCCGGTTCCGGTCAGTCGGCGGCAGCGCAACAAGAGCCGTGAGGTCGCGGTCAAGGGCGCGAGCGAGCACAACCTGCGCGGGGTGGACGTGGCGTTCCCGCTCGGCTGCCTGGTCGCCGTCACCGGGGTGTCGGGTTCGGGTAAGTCGACGCTGGTCAATGACATCTTGTACAAGGCCCTGGCCCGCGAGCTCAACGGCACGCGCACGGTGCCCGGCAAGCACACCAGAATCACCGGTATCCAGCACCTGGACAAGGTGGTCCACGTTGATCAAGGACCGATCGGGCGCACGCCCCGATCCAACCCGGCTACCTATACCGGTGTGTTCGATCACGTGAGGAAGTTGTTCGCGGCGACGACGGAGGCGAAGATCCGGGGGTATCAGCCGGGCCGGTTCTCGTTCAACGTGAAGGGCGGCCGCTGCGAGGCGTGCTCCGGCGACGGCACTATCAAGATCGAGATGCAGTTCCTGCCCGACGTCTACGTGCCGTGCGAGGTCTGCCATGGCGCCCGGTACAACACCGACACCCTGCAGGTGCACTACAAGGGCAAGACGATCGCCGAGGTTCTCGACATGCCGATTGAGGAGGCGGCCGAGTTCTTCGAGCCGGTGCCGGCCATCCACCGGCACCTGAAGACGCTGGTTGACGTGGGCCTCGGCTACGTCCGGCTGGGCCAGCCCGCGCCCACCCTGTCCGGCGGTGAGGCCCAGCGGGTCAAGCTAGCCTCGGAACTGCAGCGCCGCGCCACCGGCCGGACCATCTACGTCCTCGACGAGCCGACCACCGGCCTGCACTTCGAGGACATCCGCAAGCTGCTCGGCGTGCTCACCCGGCTGGTCGAGACCGGCAACACGGTCATCGTGATCGAGCACAACCTCGATGTCATCAAGACCGCGGACTGGGTGATCGACCTCGGCCCCGAAGGCGGCGCAGGCGGCGGTACGGTCGTCGCCTGCGGGCTGCCCGAGCACATCGCCACCGTCGAGGAGAGTTACACCGGCCAGTTCCTCAAGAAGCTCCTCGAGGTCTAGCCACGGGCACCTCTTGCGGGCCCTGCGGCTAGTCGCCGGGGTGCGGTGGGGACAATGGGCCTGTGCAGATCGTTACCGAGGGCGGGATCGCGCAGGCCGAACTCGACGGGGACGGTGCGGTGGCGCGATTCCTGCTCGTCCTCACCCATGGCGCAGGCGGCAGCGTCGGCGCGCCCGACCTGCTGGCGGCTCGTGACGCCGGGCTGCAGTCGGGAGGGATGGTGGCGCGCGTCACCCAGCCGTACCGGGTCAGGGGTGCCCGCGCCCCCGGTTCAGCTGTCCGTCAGGACGCCGCCTGGGCCGAGATCGTGGCCGCGCTGCGGGAACTGGCCCCCGGCGCCCCGCTCATCCAGGGCGGACGCAGTAACGGCGCCCGGGTGGCCTGCCGCACGGCCGCCGCCGTGGGCGCTCGCGCCGTGATCGCGCTGGCGTTCCCGCTGTGCCCTCCGGGGCGCTCACCGCGGTGCTCGCCCACCGGCGCGTCCCGGGTCGCGGAGCTTCACGCGGCACGCGAGGGCGGGGCCATGGTGCTCGTGGTGAACGGGGAACGTGACCCGTTCGGGATTCCTAGTGTCCAGGATGCGGACCGGGTGGTCATCGTGCCGGGGGAGGCGCACGCCCTGAAGGGTCATCGCGCGGCGATCGTCGCCGCTGTCACCGAGTGGCTGCCCACTGTGCTGTGACTGGCAGCCCGCGCCTGCCGCTGGTAGCCGGGCGGCGAAGGGATTGAAAAAGAGTCAAAGCCGAAGGGGTTAAAAAAGAGTTAAAAGAGTCGTCAGACTGGGCATCCCGGGTGATCCCGGCAGATGCCCGGACGGATCAGGCCGCTGGGGCCTGCCCGCCGTGCCCGTGGGCCACGCCTACCGGACGGTCGAAGGCGGCTAGGTCAGTGGGCCGGTGCGGCGCGATGGCCGCGCCATCAGGTAGTAGCTCTCCGGTGTCATCGAAGATCACGACGCCGTTGCAGAGCAGGCTCCAGCCCTGCTCCGGGTGGCTGACGATGGTGTGCGCCGCTTCCCGATCCGGAGCCGAAGGGGCCGGACAGGGCGGCGAGTGTGGGCACATGTCAGTGCCTCCTGGCTTTCTCATTTGCACATTCTCAGTTGATGATAGTGTGCCGCGGCACCTGCGATGGCTCCTATGGCTCATGCTGATCGTTTTCGCGATCGCCATCTGTAGCTTCCCGCTAGTTACCGGCTGGCACTATCTGGCTACTAGTTGTTAGTTACTGTTTTAGGTACTGTGTTGAGCAAAACATTGGCCTAGACCAACTGTGCCCCTTCGAGCCGCGCGGCGCAAGCGACACGCACAACTGCAACAATCGATTGCTGACCATACGCCCCCATTGGGGGATCTAGCTCCAACTTGATCGGCCCCTACATCTGGAGACGTCGACGCCTGCCCGTTGGTTCACCGCGAAAACCTCAGAGTTTGATTACGCGCGCCCCCTGGCGATGGGCGCGCGCAAGGAACTCACCGGCATCGTCGTTGCGAACCGGAGATGGGAGGCTGCCACCCAGGAGGAGACGAAGAGCCCTGCGGGTGAGGCGAGGCGCGCAGGGGAGGCGCTAGACGGCCGGCTCGAACGGGACGGCCGGGATGCCGTTCAGGCGATGGTTCTCGCGCAGCGTCAGCAGGTGCTCCGCTTCGGCCGTGATGGCGTGCACATGCGGCTTGGCCATCGCCTTGCGCCGGTAGATGCGGTCGTCGTAGCCGAGCGGTCCGATCGCCACGCGCCGCGCGGCGTAGGCGGCCCGAACCGCCGCGGTGAGCGCGGCGTCGAACTCATCCGCCAGTCGGCGTATCTCCGTGACGGGGGCGTGCCGGGCCTGCGCCTGCCTGAGCCGGTCCTCCGCCTCGCGGGCGGCTTCGAGAAGCTCTCCGCGGCGCTCGGCGAGCGCCAAGTCGGCCTTGTACAACTGCTCCGCTTCGCTGCTCGGCTTCGGCCGGCCCTTGACCCCAGGTCTCATGACCAGTCAGCGTACGCGGGCCGCCTGCCCGTACGCACGGCGGGCCGGGTCAGGAGTAGTTGCGGAAGGCGGGCCAGGCCTGCGCCCAGGAGGACCTCAGGCCGGTGGCGATGAAGATCTGCGCTGCCTGCTCGTCGTCGCTGACGCCGAGCCCGTTCCAGAACGTGGCGACGTGGCGGACGTGGGCGAACTCGCGGCGGAGCAGGGCCGGGTCGACGTTCACCGCGATGGCCGCGGAGTCGGCGGCGGGCGGCGGGCCCCAGAGCCAGAAGTTGTTGGCGCCGCTGTAGGCCTGCGGCAGGCCGACCCCGGGACCGTAGCGTTCGATCGCTCCCGCCTCGCCGTAGTTGCCGGCCAAGATCGTGGTCCGCCGTCGCTGGGCGGTCGGCTGCGAGTCGTACTCCTGCGCGACCAGCGCCACCAGCTCCGGCCAGGCGATCGTCTCGGCGAGGTCATAGTTGATCTTCTGCAGCGGCACGGTGTGCAGGGCCCGGGCCGGCAGGACCGAGAGCGCCACCGGCGCGGCCGGCAGCGCGCCCGCCACCATGGCCGCTCCGGCCAGCACCGCGGGCGTAACCAGTCGGCCCGGCCACGCGCGGACCGCCCGCGTCCGAGCTGCGAGGCGGTGCTCGAGCGGAACACAGCCGGCCGCGAGCAGGAATGTGAACGCGGCACCCGGGTAGTAGGCCTTGCCGCCCAGGACGAACTGCAGCGCAATCACGGTCACGCAGGCGATGGCCACCGGCCGGAAGCGCCGGGCCGCGGCGCTGCGCAGCGACCAGACGGCGCCGGCCACCCATACCGGGGTCAGCACCACGCCGGTATAGAGGATCTGCGCAGGCCAGTAGACGGCCCGGTTATGCCCGGCCTCGGTTTGCAGCGCGCGGAACACGTCTAGGCCGGGCCAGCCGTGCGCCGCCTGCCAGACGATGTCGGGCGCCGCCAGTGCCGCGGCGATCAGGCCGGCGATCAGCAAGTAGCGGCTGCGCAGCAGGCGGCGGGCATCGGTGCACGCGAAGCCGACCGCCAGCGCGGCCAGCAGGAAGCCGACGTTCCACTTGGCCTCGCTGGCCACCCCCGCACAGCCGCCGATCGCCACCCACCAGCGCCGGTCCTGGCTGGCCAGGAGCTGCAGGACCAGGAGCAGCGTGACCGCCCAGAACACCAAGTCGGGCGTCGTGGTGGTCAGCTCGTGCATGGCGCCGAGGTACTCTCCGCAGGTCGCGGCGGCGAGCGCGGCCAGCAACTGGCCGGTCCGGCCCGCACCGAGCCGCCGGCTCATCGCGGCCGTCATCACCACGAGCGCGGCCAGGGCCAGCGCGGGCAGGATCCGCAAGCCCACCAGCGTGTTGCCGGTGAGGGCCGCCGAAATCCGGGCCAGCAGGGGGGTCAGCGGCGGCTGGTCGACGTAGCCGAACGCTAGGTGCTGTCCGGCCGACAGGAAGTACAGCTCGTCGCGGACGTAGCCGTAGCGCGCGCTGACCGCTATCTCGGCGGCCATCGCGGCCGCGGCGATCAGCGCGATTCCGGTCCAGGGCGGCCGCGCCGCCCCAGCGGGAGCTGCGGGCGCGCGTTCGGGTCGTTGGGTTTCGGCCGGCGCGGGACGACCCAGATGTGTTCCGGCAGTGGAGTCCATGCTGTCATGGTGACGATGCGGCCGGGCCCGGCGCATCGGGCGCCCGGGCGAAATCCCGGCTCAGCCCGGCGGGGCAGAATACGGCCGGGAAGCAGCGCGACTCCGCCTTGGGTCGCAGTCGCCGGATCCGTCTTCCGGCGGATCCCCCCGCCGTGAGCCAGGCCGTACCATCAGGGCGTGAAGACGGTGGCGGCGCGCTTGGCCCGGCTCCCGCAGCCGCTGGCGGCGCGGGTGACCGCGCTCCCGCCGCGGCGCCAGGAGCTGATCCAGGACCTAGGCCTCGGCATCGCCCTGGCCGCGGTCAACGTGATCTCGCTGCTGCCGTACCGGGCCCAGCTGCACCCGCTGTGGCTGGCCCTGACGCTCGTCGCCGCCCAGGGCATCCCGCTCATCTGGCGCCGGTCCAGGCCCATCGGGGTCGGCCTGGTCATCGCGGTCGCGCGGGTCGCCTACGACAAGATCGGCTTCGGGTTCGCGCCGTTCCCGCTCGGGCCTGCGATCGCGTTCTACACCATCATCGACCGCCGTGGTCCCATCTGGCGCTGGATCGCCTGCGTGCTGGTGGCGGCAGGCATCGCCATCTCGGAGGCCTCGCCCGGTCACGCCCAGCCGTACGAGACCATCTTCCAGGTGACGATCTTCCTCACCGCCGCGGCGGCGGGCCTGCTCAGCCGGGCCAAGCGGGCCAGCATCCGGGCGGCGCAGAGCCGGGCCGACCGCGCCGAAGCAGAACTCGACCGCCAGTCCTCGCAGGCCGCGGAGCGCGAACGGACCCGGATCGCCCGCGAGTTGCACGACGTCGTCGCCCATCACGTCAGCCTGATCGCAGTCCAGGCGGAGGCGGCCACGTCGCTGCTTCCCGGCCGGCCCACCGAGGCGCAGCGTTCGGTGGAGATCATCGGCGACACGGCCCGGCAGGCCCTGACCGAGCTGCGCAGGCTCCTCGGGGTGCTGCGCAAGCCATCCGAACGGCTGGAGACGGCGCCGTCGGCGTCACTCGGCGAACTCGGGGACCTGCTCGATCAGGTCCGCGGGGCCGGCCTGCCCGTTGATCTGGGGATCGTCGGCACGCCGGGCCCGCTGGCGCCCAGCGTGGACCTGACCGCGTACCGCATCATCCAGGAGGCGCTGACCAACACGATCCGCCACGCCCACGCCACCCGGGCCGCGGTGAGGTTGTGCTACGAGCCCGGATACATCACGGTGAGCATCACCGATTCGGGCCGCCGGCGGGACGGGCTGTCCCCGGCCGCAGGCCGCGACACCGGGACCGGCGCCCCGGCCGCAGGCCGCGGCACCGGGACCGGCCGGACCCGCCAACCGGGCTCACTGTTCACGGGGGCCGGGTCCTCGGGTCTCGGGCTGGCCGGCATCGCCGAGCGGGTCGCCTCCTGCGGCGGTCACCTGACCGTCGGCCCGACCCAGGCGGACGGCTTCGCCGTCACCGCGCGGCTGCCGGCCCGATGACGATCCCGGCCGCCCCTGAGCCGATCCGGGTGCTCGTGGTCGACGACCAGGAACTGGTCCGCTCGGGGTTCTGCGTCATCCTGGACACCGCCGAGGGCATCACGGTGGTGGGGGAGGCGGCCAACGGCGAGGCGGCGCTGTTCGCCGCGGATGCCCAGCATCCCGACGTGGTGCTGATGGACATCCGCATGCCGGGGATGGACGGGCTGGAGGCCACCCGACTGCTCACGCGCGGCCCGGCGGCCCCCAAGGTGGTCATGCTCACGACCTTCGACCTCGACGAGTACGTGTACGAGGCGCTGCGGGCCGGGGCCAGCGGGTTCCTGCTCAAGGACTCGCCCCGCGCCGACCTCATCGCCGCCGTCCGCGCCGCGGCGGCGGGCAACGCCCTGCTCGCCCCGTCGGTCACGCGCCGCTTGATCGAGGCGTTCGCGCGGCGGCCGCCGGAGACCATGCCCTCGCCGGCCCGGCTCGCCTCGCT
This sequence comes from uncultured Actinomycetes bacterium, assembly GCA_963769715.1. Classification (GTDB taxonomy): domain Bacteria; phylum Actinomycetota; class Actinomycetes; order Streptosporangiales; family Streptosporangiaceae; genus Palsa-504. Next base: position 82,101 of record CAVYNE010000014.1, on the reverse strand, counting down.
GACCGCGCGGGAGCGCGAGGTGCTCGTCCATCTGGCCCGGGGTGGCAGCAACACCGAGATCGCGGCCGCCCTGTTCGTGAGCGAGGCGACGGTCAAGACGCACGTGGGCAACCTGCTGGCCAAGCTTGGCCTCCGTGACCGGGTGCAGGCCGTGATCCTCGCTTACGAGACAGGCATCGTCGTCCCCGGCGACTCCTCGCCCCGCCCGTAGGCCCTGCCGGTACGGTCAGGGCCTCAGGCCAGGCTGGCGGCCCAGCTTGAGTGCAGCGCGGCGTACTCGCCGTCGCCGGATATCAGCTCGCCGGGCGGGCCGTCCTCGGTGATCCGGCCGCGGTCCAGGACGAGGACCCGGTCGGCGATCGCGACCGTGGACAGCCGGTGCGCGATGATGACCGCGGTCCGGCCGGCCAGTACGGTGCGCAGCCCGGCTTGCACCAGCCGCTCGCTCGGGATGTCGAGCAGCGACGTGGCCTCGTCCAGGACGAGCACGGCCGGGGCGGCCAGGAACGCCCGCGCGAACGAGATCAGCTGGCGCTGCCCGGCCGACAGCCGGCCACCGCGCTTGCCGACCGGGGTGTCGTAGCCCTCGGGCAGCGCGGCGATGAAGTCGTGCGCGCCGATCATCCGGGCCGCGGTCTGGACGTCGGCGGCCGAAGCGTCCGGGCGGCCGAGCCTGATGTTGTCCGCGACCGACCCCTCGAACAGGAAGTTCTCCTGGGTGATCACGATGATCTCGGAGCGGAACACGGAGTCGGGCAGCTGCCGCAGGTCCACCCCGTCCAGCGTGATCCGGCCCGAGCGGGGATCGTAGAACCGGCCGAGCAGCCGCGCGATCGTCGTCTTGCCCGCGCCGGTCTCGCCGACCATGGCGACCGTCTGCCCGGCGGGTATGTCAAGGTCGAGGCCGGGCAGGACCAGGTTGTCCCGGTAGCCGAAGGTCACCGACTCGAACCGCACCTGCCGCCCGGCCGGGACCGGGTCGCGTTCGCCGGGAGCCGGCGCCGGTCCGGCCGGGACCAGCGCCGTGGCCCGGGTCGGCAGCGACCCGGGGGCTGACGGCTCGGGCACCGTGGCATCCTGCTCGAGCACGCCGGAGATCTTCTCCAGGCCCGAGACTGCCGACTGGAAGATGTTGTAGAACTGCGACACGTCCTGCAGCGGGTCGAAGAAGCGCTGCAGGTAGAGCAGGAAGGTCGCCAGGACGCCGACCTTGAGGTTGCCTTCGATCGCGAGCAGCCCGCCGTAGCCGAGCACCACCCCGGTGATGATGTTGCCGACCAGCGAGATGGACGGGCCGTAGATCGCGATGAGCCGGGAGGCGTGCGTGCTCGCCTCGGCGTAGTCCTGTCCCAGCCCGGAGAAGATGTCGGAGTTCCGCTCCTCCCTGCGGAACGCCTGCACCGCCCGGATCCCGCCGAACGTCTCCACGAAATGCACGATGACCAGCGCGATGGCCTCCCTGGTCCGCCGGTAGGCGCCGGCCGACTGACGTCGGAACCAGGCCGTCAGCCAGGTCAGCGGGATGAAGCCGGCCAGCACTACCAGGCCGAGCTTCCAGTCGAGCAAGAGCATGCCGGTGCCGACGAGCAGCAGGGTCAAGATGGCCGCGATCAGCGAGTCGAGCCCCTCCTCGAACAGGTCGGAGATCGCCTCGATGTCGGAGGTTTGCCGGGAGATGACGCGTCCGGAGGTGTAGTCCTCGTGGAACGCCACCTCCAGGCTGAGGAAGTGCGCGAACAGGCGGCGGCGCAGCTCCAGCACCACCTTCTGGCCGACCTGCCCGGTCATGGTGACGAACATGCGGGTGGTGACCGCCTGCACCCCGACCGCGACGGTGAACGCAGCCGCGATGGCAAGCAGCGGCGCCGCGTCACGCGAGTGCAGCAGCGGCGGCAAGCCGGTGTCGATGGCGATGCCGACCAGCCACGGCCCGGCCAGCGCGGCCAGGCTCTCCACCACGATCAGCGAGATGGTGGCGATGACCGCGCGCCGGTACGGGCGCAGCAGGTCGCCGAGGAGCCGCCGGCTCCGCTCGCGCAGCAGCGCGGCCAGCCCGGCGCTGACCTCATCGGCCTTCTCGGCGGCCACTCCCCGCCAGGAGTCCGTGGCGGTCACCCGGTTGCCTCCAGATCTTCCACGTCCATGAGCGCCGCGTACTCCGGGTTCGACGCCAGCAGTTGCCGGTGGCTACCGCTGGCGGCGATCACCCCGCCGGACAGCAGCGCCACCGTGTCGGCCAGCGCCACCGTGGACGGCCGGTGGGCCACCACCAGCGCCGTAGAGCCGGCCAGGATCTCGTGCAGCGCCCTGGTCACCCGCTCTTCGGTGCGCACGTCGAGCGCGGACAGCGGGTCGTCGAGGATCAGCACGTCCGGCCGGGCCAGGATGGCCCGGGCCAGCGCGATCCGCTGCCGCTGGCCGCCGGACAGGGCCATGCCCTGCTCGCCGATCCTGGTGTCCAGGCCCCAGGGCAGGTCGTAGGCGAACCGGGCCTGGGCCGCCGTCAGCGCGGCCTCCACCGCATCCTCATCCGCGTCCGGCGCGCCGAACATCACGTTCTCCCGGACGCTGGCGGAGAACAATGTCGCGTCCTCGAAGGCACAGCCGACCACCGCGCGCAGCCGTTCGAGCGGGAGGTCGCGGACATCCGTGCCGTCCAGCCGCACCGATCCGGAGGTCGCGTCGGCCAGCCGCGGCACCAATTGCAGCAAGGTCGACTTGCCCGAGCCGGTCGCCCCGGTGAGTACGACCGTCTGGCCAGGGGGCAGGTCGAGGACGATATCGCGAAGCACGGGCTCCGCGGCCCCCGGGTAGCTGAAGGCCACATGGTCGAACACGAGGTGCCCCCTCGGCTGTGCTGGCCCGGGGGAGCGACCCCCCGGAACCCTCCGATGCGAAGCTTCGCTTCGCGGGGCGGGTACCCCTCGATCCGTGCGGTTCAGATCCTGCTCTTTGCTGGTGATCTCCGGCTTCGTGTCGAAGATTTCCAGCACGCGCTGAGCCGCGGTGGCCGCCTCCTGGCCGGAGGCGATGATGTAGCCCATGGCCTCGACCGGCCAGACGAGCTGCAGCGCGAGTGTGATAAATGCCACCAGGCCGCCCAGGGTCAGCGAGTGCGTGCTGACCGCGATCGCGCCCAGGACGAGGATGACGCCGATGACGGCGTTCGGGATCAGGTCGAGCAGCGCCCAGAAGGAGCCGAGCAGGCCGGCCTTGGCGACCTGCGTCCGGCAGACCTCGGCGGCCTGGGCGTCGTGCCTGGCCGCGGCCTGCGTGCCCCGGCCCAGCGCCTTCAGCACCCGGATGCCGGTGGCCGCCTCCTCGATCACCGTGGCCAGGTCGCCCTGCTGGTCCTGAACCTGGCGGGAGAGCACCCGGTAGCGCTTCTCGAACCGGAAGCAGACCGGCAGCACGGGCGCGAACACCACGCCGGTGATCAGGCCGAGCCACCAGTTGAGGTTGATCAGCAGCGCGATCACCGCGACGAACGTCATCACGTTGGTGACCAGGAAGATCAGGCCGAAGCCCGCGAACCTGCGGATCGAGGACAGGTCGGTCGTGGCTCTCGAGAGCAGCTGGCCTGACTGCCAGTTGTCGTGGAAGGACGCGTGCAGCCGCTGCAGGTGGGCGTACAAGTCATCCCTGATCGACTTCTCGATGTCGGCGACCGCGCCGGCCTGGATCCAGCGGCGGACCATGTTCAGCAGGCCCACGGCCGCACCGAGGGCGACCGCCGCCAGGGCCAGCGGGATCAGCAGCCGCTTGTCGCCGCGCGCGATAGCGCCGTCGACCACGGATTTGGTCAGGAGCGGGATGGCGATCTCGGCGGCGACCGCGCCCAGCGCGGCGCCGAACATCAGGATCATCTGCGTACGGAACGGCTTCAGGTAGCCGCGAAGCCGCCACAGCGCCCCGACTGGCCGTACCCTGGCGGAGGCGTGCGTGACCAGCAAAGGGGTAACAGAGGGCATTAGCCGCGAGGTTAACCGGATGGTCGGCAAGTTGTCACCTGATTTTTCTTCAGGCGTACGGCTTGTCGGCGGGCGTCAACTCTGGCACGCTGGCTGCCCCGGAGGCTTCGCGAACCGGTTGCCGGGATGGCCGGCAGGGAGAGGAACCGTGAAGCGCAGCAGCATCAGTCATCCCAGGCGTAGATGAGCCGCGTATCCCGCGCGGGCGTCCTGGCCGCCTACCGCGACGGGGTCACGGTGATCTGTGAGCTGGCGGCTCAGTTCAGCGACGCGAGCTGGTTCTCGGCGACGCCGTGCACTGAATGGCGGGCGGTGGATCTCGCGGGACACCTGCGGTGCGTGGCCGACGACTATCACGAATACCTCGACGACGCTCCGGCCAGCAGGCTCGCGCGGCTGATGTCCACCAACGCGCCCGCGGACTCGCTCGCCCGCAAGCTGGCCAGGCAGAACTCCGCGGAGCTGGCCGCGCTGCCGGACGCGCCCGGACCCGAGCACATCACGGCGTTCGCCGAATCGGCCCGATCCTACGGGCGGCGGCTGCCGCTGTCCTGGGAGTTGCCGCACCACAGGTACCGGGGGACCGACGTTACCGTGGGCGCGATGGCGGGCGCGGCCTGCGCCGAATGGCACCTGCACGCCTGGGACCTGGCCAGGTCGCTGGGCAAGGACTACCGTCCGGCCGACCCCGAGCTCGTCCTGACCGGGTGGCGGGCGGGCATGCCGCAGCTGTGGCCGGTGCTCACCGGGTGGGACGGCGACGATCCCTGGCATTTCCTGCTGACGGCCTCCGGCCGGGATCCAGGCTGGCTCCAGGTGTTAGGCGAGGCTCGGAGGCAGGCGCCGCGCCGGAGTAGAGTCTTGAACTCGTGACCTTTGACGTAAAAATCGTCCGGGCGGCCTACCCGGCATTGAGCGACGGCTACGCCTACCTGGACGGCGCCGCGGGCACGCAGGTCTCCGCGGCGGTCATCGAGGCGATCGCCGACGCCTACCGGTCCGGGATCGGCAACGTCGGGGGCACCTTCCCCGCCAGCGGGCGCTCCGGTTCCATCCTGGCCGAATGCCGCCAGGCCCTGGCCGACCTGACCGGCGCCAGCCCGGACGGCGTCATCCTCGGCCCGAACATGACCACCCTCACCTACCGGCTCGCAGACACGCTGTCCCGGAGCTGGGAGCCTGGCGACGAGGTGGTCGTCTCCCGGCTCGACCACGACGCGAACATAAGGCCCTGGGTGCAGGCCGCCGCGCGCCGCGGCGTCACCGTGCGCTGGGCCGAAGTCGATATATCGACGACCGAACTGCCGGCCGCCCAGTACCGCGAGCTGTTGTCCGAGCGCACCCGGCTGGTCGCGGTCACCGCGGCCAGCAACGTCGTCGGCACCAGGCCGGACGTGGCGGCCATCGCCGCGGCCGCGCACGCGGTCGGCGCCCTGGTCTACGTCGACGGCGTGCACGCCACCCCGCACGTGCCGGTGGACGTCGGGGCGCTCGGCGCCGACTTCTACGCCACCAGCGCCTACAAATGGTCCGGACCGCACATCGGCACCGTGGTCGCCGAACCGGCCCTGCTCGACACCCTGCACCCGGACAAGCTCGCGCCCGCCCCGGAGGGCGCGCCCGGCCGGTTCGAGCGGGGCACCGCGGCCTTCGCCGACCTGGCCGGGGTCACCGCGGCGGTGGAGCATCTCGCCTCCCTCGGCCTCGTCCCAGATACCCCAGATAACCCGGATACCGCCACCGGCAGCAGGCGCCAGCGGGTGCTGGCCGCGATGGCCGCCGTCGAGGAGTACGAGACGCGGCTGTTCGCGCGCCTGCTCGGCGGCCTGGGCGCGATGGAGCACGTGACGCTGTACGGCCGGGCAGCGCGGCGCGCGCCGACGGCGTTCTTCACCGTGGCCGGGCATTCGCCCCGGCAGGTCGCCGAGCACCTGGCCGTGCGCCAGGTCAACGTCTGGAACGGCGACAACTACGCGTGGGAACTGGCCGGGGTGCTCGGGCTGCGGGACTCCGGTGGCGCCGTCCGGGCGGGCCTGGTGCACTACAACGACGAGGCCGACGTCGACCGCCTGCTGGCCGCGGTCGGCGAACTCGCCTGACCGCCGTCGCCGAGACGGCGTCGGCCGGCGTACGCTGAAAGCCGGTGCGCCATGACGGTGCCCCATGACGGGGCCCCAGGACGGGACGATGGCGATGACGGTGCTCGGCAGCCTGCTGGCCACGCTGGCCGGGCTGCTGCGCGACCTGACGCAGGTCGCGGTGAGCCCGTCCGGACTGACCGCGCTAGCCGGGGCCGTCCTGGCCGGGGCCGTGTTCGCGGCGGTGCTGGCCCTGCTCACCTCGGTGGCCGGCCTTTCCCGCGCGACCGCCGCCCTCCCGATGGTCCGCCGCGCCTCGGCCCTACGGGAGAAGTCCTGGCGCGCGGCGTTCTTGCGCCAGCGCGATCCCGACGCGGCCGGGCGGTCTAGGCCCAGAGCACCGTCGGCGGCCCCGGCGGTCGCCATCTCTCGCTGACCCGCGCGGACTTCCTCCCGCTGACCTGCGGGCCTGCTATGGCGGCCGCCTCCAGCTCTCATCCCGTCGTAGCTGGAAGGCCGTTGTCTCATGTCGAATCTCTTTGGCGTCCCGGTGGACGTCGCGTACCACCTTGTCTCCGGGATTACCGGTATCCTCACCCCCGTTCTCGGCGGCCTGGCCGCGCTGGCCGCGATCATCGCGTTCACGATGGCGGTCCGGGTTCTCCTCATGCCGCTCAGCCTGCGCGCCCTGCGCGGGCAGGCCGTCCAGGCCCGGCTGGCCCCGCAGCTGCAGGCGCTGCGGCAGCGCTATGCCAAGCAGCCGGAGCGCCTGCAGCGCGAGATGTCCGCGCTGTACAAGCGGGAGGGCACCAGCCTGTTCGCCGGCATCACGCCGCTGCTGCTCCAGTGGCCGTTTCTGTCGGTCATGTACGTGCTGTTCCGGTCGCCGCAGGTCGGCGGGAAGGCGAACACGCTGCTCTCCCGTGATCTGTTCGGCGTGCCGCTGGGCATGCACTGGCTGAGCGGCGCCGGCCCGGCGAGCCTGCAGGGCGCGGTCTTCCTCGGCGTGTTCGCGCTGATGGCCGGCCTGTGCTGGCTGTCCACCCGGCTGGGCCGGCTGATGACGGCCCGGGCCAGTGGCGGCCAGACCGCTCCCGCGGGGACGGGGCTGCTGGTCAAGGTGCTGCCGTACCTGACCGTGGTCATTGCCGCGTTCGCGCCGCTCGCGGCCGGGATCTACCTGCTCACATCGCTGGCCTGGTCGCTGGCCGAGCGGGAGTTCTTCCGGCGTTCCGCCGCGGGGTTGGCCGGCCCCGAAGTCCCGGCGCGCCAGAAGACCCTGGCCCGCCGGGGCCATACCTAACGACGTCGGGTTTCTCGCGCCGCGCGAACTCGATGGCCTCGGTGCCGGTCGAGGCTTCACCGACCGGGGTCAGGTCGGGCGCCGTGCTCACCAGGATCCGGAAGCTGCCGCACACCAGGGCCTGGTCGTCGGCGACCAGCACGCGGATCGTCATGCCGCGGCGTCTTCCAGCGGGAAGCGGGCCACGATACCGAAGCCGCGTCCGGGCTGCGGCCCGGCCCGGAACTCCCCGCGGTACATGCCCACCCTCGCCCGCATCCCGGCGATCCCGTGGCCCGCCGCCGGGCCCGCATTGCCCGTCACGACGATACCGGTGCCGGCGTCGGTTATCTCGACGGTCAGCGAGTCCTCCCGGTAGTCGACGGTAACCGTGCACCGGTCCGTAGCGGCGTGCTTGATCACGTTGGTGACGGCCTCCTGGATCACCCGGTACGCGGCCAGGTCCAGCCCGGCCGGAAGCCCGCGCCGCTCGTCACGGACATCCACGTCGACCTGGACGCCGGCCTCGGCCGTCCGCGCGGCCAACGTATCGAGGTCGGCCAGGCCCGGAGCCGGACCAGGTCGGCCTCCCGCTGACCCGGGGCCGTTCCGTTGCCCTCGGCCCCGGAGGAGGTCACCCGCACCCGCTGGATGGCCGCCAAGCTCGCCCTGCTCGGCCTAGCCGCCATGGTCACCACCGGGCTGCTCAGCCTCATCATCACCTGGTGGACCAGCCCGATCGACCGGGCCGGCAGGTTTCCCACCAGCCTTGGCCAGCTGAGCCGGTTCTCGCCGGTGGCGTTCGGCGCGCGGGACCTTGTCCCGGTCAGCTACGCTGCCTTCGGCTTCGCACCTCCTGCCGCCCGTCACCGCCACCACGGCGGTCAACGTCAGCCTCAGCACCGCGATCGTGGGCCACGACGGCCAGCTGACCGTGCCGGTGACCGGCCTGCCCGGCGCCTGGATCTTCTCCAACCAGACCATCACCCCGGCCGGCCACGTGTTCGTGCTGCCGGATGTCCCGGCCTGCCAGTCAGGTACCCAGCAGGCCTGCGATACCTGGCTCGCCACCCAGCACCTGCGGCGCCAGATCAGCTACCAGCCCGCCAGCCGTTACTGGGCCTTCCAGTGGTACGAGACCGCGATCTTCCTCGCCCTCGCTCTAGTCCTGGCCGGGTTCTGCGTCTGGCAGATCCGCCACCGCCGCCTATCCTGACCAGCCTGCCAAACCGGCCAGCGAACTCACGACGCGATCAACGTGCGCAGCAGCCGGACCGGCGGCGAGCCGTGCGCCAGCATCCGGTCGTGGACCTGCTGGTCGGTCCGGCCGGGGTCAGCCGCGCGCAGGTCGTCCGCCAGATCAGAGATCTCGCTGTACCCGACGTAGTAGGTGGACAGCTGGGCCGAAGTGAGCTGGGCGCGGCGCCACTTGCCCGTCGCCTCGCCTTCCTCCTGGTAGCCGCGGCCCGTCATCAGCGCCATGGCTTCGCCCTCGGTCATGCCGTGCGCATGGATCCGGGCGTCGAGGATGGCGTTGATGATCGTGCGCAGCTGCATCTTGAGCTGCTGCATCCGGACCGCGCGGGGATCGCCCTCGCCCGGGTACTGCTGCTCGGCCATGACCCGTTCGGTATAGACCGCCCAGCCCTCGGTGAACGCGCCCGACCGCAGCGCCGCCCGGATCGCGGTGTCCGAGCCGGTGAACCGACGCGAGTGCTGCAGCTGCAGGTAGTGGCCGGGCATGGCCTCGTGCACCATCAGGTTGTGCACCATGTGCCGGTTGTACTCGCGGTAGAACGAGGCGATTCGCTCGGCCGGCCAGTCTGTCGGCGTCGGCGACACCGCGATGAACGTCGACAGCGGCGACGGCTCGAGCGGGCCGGGGGAGTCGCAGTAGGCCACCGCGACCCCGCGGTCGATTTCCGGCATCGCGATCAGCTCGACCGGATCGTCGTAGACCGAGAGCAGGCGGCGTTCGGTCACGAACGCGGTCTGCGCGGCGAGGGCATCGCGGCAGAACTCCAGGATGGTCGTGTCGTCCGGCACGTCCGCGGCCAGCCGGCCGAGCACCTGCCGGACCACCTCGGGGCCAGCCTCGGCCACCCCGGCCATCTCGCCGGCCAGCTCCGCGATCTCCTCGCTCACTCGGTCCAGGTCGGCCTGGGCCCGGGCCAGGATCGCGTCCGCGTCCGCCGCCGCGCTCAGGGTGAGCGACAGCTTGCGGGCGAACCGTTCCGGCCCGATCCTCGGATCGGCGAAACCGTCGGGCCCGGCGAGCTGCGCGGATAGCCAGGCCCGGTGCTCGGTCAGCGCCTCGAGGGCGGCGGGCCGCACCTGGGCAAGCTCCGGGCCACAGGCAGGCGCGGCCTCAAGCGCAGCGTCGATCTCCTTGCTGACCAGCGCGATCGTGCCGTCGAACTGCCCGATCGCGGTCTCGGTGTGGACCCGGGGCATGCGCCCTAGCTGCCGGCGGGCCTCAGCCAGCATGGCGGGGATAGCGGCCAGCCTTCCGGCCACCGAAGCCAGCCGTTCCGGCAGCGGCGCGAAGTCCCTGGCCAGCAGCTGGTAGATGGCCTTGCCTGGGTTGGCCTGCAGCGGGTTCCAGGTGTGTTCGCGCAGCTCGTCAAGCTCGAACACCCGGCGCGCCACGCTGTCCGCCATCATCGTGGCGTCCACCCGGTGCTCGGCCGACAGGGCGTCGTGATCGACGGCGGCGAGCCGCGCAGCCCAGCCGCGGAGCGTGCGCCGTTCATCGTCTAGGGCGCGCACCGAAGGATCCGCCAGGCGCGCATCGAACCGGTGATCGCCGAGGCCGGTAGCGATGTCCGGATGCCGTTCGGCCCGGTCGTCCAGGTACTCCCGCGCCAGCCCGGCGAACTCAGCATCGGCGCTCATCTCGCCTCCGTTTCTCCGCATTCGCCTACCGTAAACCAATGAGATGATGGCCCGGTGCGCGTGCTGCTGCCGCTTCCGGACCGGGATTTCGACGTCACCGAGGTCGCGGTGCCGTGGGCGATCCTGCGCGATGCCGGTCACCAGGTCGTCTTCGCCACCGAGAAGGCGGGCACGATCCCGGCTGCGGATCCCCGGCTGCTCACCGGCGTCCTGTTCGGCCAGCTCGGGGCGGCCGCCGAGGCCAGGAAGATGTACTACGAGCTGATCGGGACACCGGAGTTCGGCTCGACGGAGGCGTGGGCCGACCTGGATCCGGCCGGCTTCGACGGGCTGATCCTGCCCGGCGGGCACGCTCCGGGCATGCGCCAGTACCTCGGCTCGCCGGTGCTCAGCGAGCAGGTCGGCCGGTTCTGGCGGCTGAACCGGCCGGTCGGCGCGATCTGCCACGGCGTGCTGGTGCTGGCCCGCACCCGCGACCCGGACACCGGCCGCAGCGTGCTGGCCGGCCATCGCACCACCTGCCTGCCGAAGTACATGGAGCGTTCGGCCTACCTGGCCACCGCGTGGCGGCTCGGCCGCTACTACCGCACCTACTCCGCCTACGTCGAGGACGAGGTGCGGGCCGCCCTGGACCCGGGCGGCCAGTTCGAGCGCGGTCCGGTCACGCTGTCCGCGCGCGGCACCGCGACTAACGACCGCCCGGCCTTCGTCGTACACGACCGTAACTACGTGTCGGCCCGCTGGCCAGGCGACGCGTACCTCTTCGGCCGCACGGTCCGCGACCTGCTCGAATCTCACAAATCCTGACACCGAACGGACCGGTCTATCCGCCCCGACACAGGCACCCGTGCCATCCGGTATCGGCTGACACCGCGGGCTCGCGCCCTGGAAGCAGACCTGGCGGCGGCCGGTCACGAGGTCATCGCCGTGGCCACCCGCGGCATCCCGCCGCCCGCCTCGCCGCCTTCGCGCAGGCCCTGACCGAGATGGCCGCCAACCTCGCCGCCGCCGACGAGGGATCCCGGACCAAGGTAGCTGCGAGATCGGCGGCGCGGCACCACGCTCACGGCCAGCAATGCCGACTTCACGCAGCACAGCTTCGTCCCGGGCACATCGATGATGCCCTCGCTCGAGACAGTGACCATCGGCTGCGACGACCCCCGCGTCGGCCCCGTTACAGGACACGCCCTAGCCCTCTGTGAATCTTGTGGCTCCGGGATCCGCCCGGGGAGTTTACCCCGGGCGGACCGGGGGGCCGTGGCTGTGCAGGACTTTGGTTTTGTCGTGGTTCCAGGCGGTGGTGGTGCCGTCGGGGTTCAGGACCAGGGTCCAGCCCCACCGGTGGATAACGACCTGATGATGGAACCAGCACAGGAGCACGCAGTCTTTGACGCTGGTGTGGCCGCCGTTGGCCTTGTGCCTGACGTGGTGCACCTGGCACGCGCTGGCGGGCTGGTGGCACCGCCCGGCCCACTGGCAGTGCTGATCCCGCAAGATCACCGCGTTGCGGATCCCCGCGGGGATGGTCTCGGCGTAGCCGATGTCCAGCGGCAGGCTGGGCCCGGCGAGCCGGGCGCCGAGCTGCCGGCGCCGCAGGAACGACGCCAGCCCGCCGGGGCCGGACACCAGGTCGACGGCCTTGCCGATGATGGCTTGCTCAAGGGCTTCCCAGGCCCGGGCGGTGCCGGGGCCGGCGCGCTGGGGCCAGCGGGCGCGCTGGTGCCGCCGGGCGCGCTGGTGGCGTCGTCCGCGCCGTGGTGGCGGAGCCGGTCGAGCTGGACGCACAGCCGGACCAGGTCCTCGAGGGCGCCGGGGTTCACCTCGCCGGTCACGAACGGGGCCATCGCCGCGTCGCACGCCACGGCCTGGGCGGCGTCGCCGTCCAGCCACGCCCCGCCGTCACTGCCGCCCGCCGAGGCCTCCGCACGATGCGCGGCCCAGGCTGCGCGGACCCGGGCGGTCCACTCCTCTTGCAGGGCGGAGCTGCCGTCGAGCATCATCAGGTCGGCGAGGGAGATGTGGATCCAGGCTTTGACGGGCTGCCCGGCGCGGTCGGGGAGCAGCCCGGCGGTGACCAGCCGCTGCATGGCCTCCTGGAGGGCGTCGTGATACCGCTGGGGCTGGCTGCGGGTGTCTTCGGCCCCGGCCGGGGCGGACAGGGCGTCCAGCACCGTGCCGACGATCGAGGCGCATTCGGGGGTGAGGTCCCCGGTCAGGACGCCGGCGCCCTGGAACGTGGTCTCCAGGCGCACGGACCGGTCCTCAAACACCCCGTCCTTGTCTTTATCTGGGGTCTCGGGCTGGGATCGGGCGTAGATCTCGGCGGCCAGCGCGGCCAGGTCAGCCAGGTCCATCCCGGACCCGGCCGCGCCGGCCAGGATCGTGTCCGCGGCCGGGCGGGATTTCTCTGGGAGCTTGTCGGTCCACAGGCAGATCGTCCGAGCGTAGGACTCCGAGATGTCCCCGGCCGCCAGCGTGGCCGCGAGCTCGGGATGCGCGGCGGCGCGGCGGACCCACGCGGTATACCCGGCGGCGGTGCCCCTGGTGACCTGGGTCTTGTGGATCAGCCAGGTCCGGGGGCTGTAATCCGCGTCGGCGGAGTATCCCTGGCCGGAGGTGAACGCGGCTAGGATCGCGGTCCGCGCCGCGGTGCCCATCGAGTTGACCTGTTCCAGGGCTTGCAGGCAGTGCGCCTGGGTCTGGGCTGCCATCGCGGTCGCATCGGCGGTGGCCAGGTAGCCCATCGCGGACTTCAGCATCCCCAGCGCCTCGTCGGCGCTGCCCGGTGACGCGACACCGCTCATCGTGTGGTGTCACCTCCTCCCGTGATGCTCGCGGTCCGGCGTTGCGCTCCTGTCCCCCGGCGGTCCTGGCCGGGTTCAGCTGTTCGGATTCGTGTTCTATGTTAGCAGTGGACGCTGTCATTTCCCGGGATATCGGGGCGTTTCACGGGCCTGATCCGAAATAGATAGCGATGTGTTTACCGGTACGGGTGATCCGCCTGGTACGCCGGCTGCCGCACCACCGGTGCCCCCCGAACGTGCTTCCGGCGTCGTCGGGCCGAGAGGCGGATTCACTGCGCAGGTCGTGGCCCTGGTCGTGCTGCCGGTTTTCCTGCCGTTCTTGTTGGTCCTCATGCTTGCCCGCATGGCTGCAGCTTTCAGGAGCTGCGGACGGTGACCTCTGCGGAGGGGTAGCCAGAAGCGCCGTTCGGTGGCGGCTGGGCCTGGACGGCGGTCTGCGTGTAGCCGGTCGCGTCGGTGGCGCGGGCTTCGATCAGGTAATTGCCCGGCGTGGCCTGCCAATTCCAGACCCACTGCCGCCACGTGTCGATACCAGGCACCGTGGCCAGCCTCGCCTCGTGCCACGGGCCGCCGTTGAGTCGTACCTCGACCGCGGCGATGCCCTTGTGCTGCGCCCACGCCACCCCGGCCACCGGCGTCAGCCCCGGGGCGAGCGACGCACTGTCGGCGGGCACGTCGATCCTGGACTCGGTCTTGATCGGCGCCTGCTGCGACCAGCCGTGCTGCGCCCAGTAGCCAACGGCCGACGCGAACGTGGTGACCTCGATGTCGGTGACCCACTTGGTGGCGGACACGTAGCCGTAAAGCCCGGGCACCACCATCCGCGCGGGGAAACCGTGCACGATGGGCAGTGCCGTTCCGTTCATGGCCACGGCGAGCAGGGCGTCCCTACCGTCGAGCACGACCTGCAGCGGGGTGCCTGAGGTGTATCCGTCGATCGAGGTGCACAGCAGCTGGTCGGCGCCCGCCAGGGGACGGGCCTGCCTGATCAGATCGGCCAGGCTCGCGCCCAGCCATTTGGCGTTTCCTATGTAGGGCCCGCCCACTGGGTTCGAGACGCAGGTCAGCGCTACATAGGCCTCGATAAGCGGACGCCGCAGCAGGTCGGCAAAGGTGATGGTGACCTCACGTTGCACCATCCCGTGGATCCGCAGCCGCCACGTGTCCGGATCAACCTGGGGCGTGAGCAAGGCGGTGTCGACGCGGTAGAAAGTGTCATCCGAAGTGATAAACGAGCTCAAGCCAGGGATATTCAGATTACTGCCCGTCGGAAGTGGCGGTGCCGGAACCGCGGGCCGGGGGAACCGTATGGCGGCCCGCGACGCGGCGATGTTGTGCTCATCGATCAGGTTTCTTCCGGCTACCGTCCCGAACGCCGCGACAGCTGCAGCTGCAGCGCTCGAGAATAGGAACCGCCGCCGCGCAGGCCAGCGGGATGGTGCTTGGTCGTCCGGATGGGTCAACGAGGTAAAGGAGTAGGCGGGGCCCGCACGGACGATAGGTGCGGCGACGTACGGGTCAGGCGGCCGTTCGGGCCCGGCCGACCGGGCCGGGTCGGCTGGCGGAGCCGGGTCGGTCAGCTCCGGGTGCAGGTCGAAAGGGAATAGGGCGTCCAGAGGAGAGCCGAGCCTGGCCGCCGCGCGGACCAGCAAGGTCAGCGCGACCGCGCCCGCGGCGGCCCCCACCAGGGTGGGGACCACATATCCCGCCGTGGCGGTCGGCCTGGTCAGGGCCGCCGCCAGGCCGATGGAGAAGAAAATCGCGAGCCCCCCCATGCCGAAGGCGAGCCGGCGTACCGCGAGCATCCCGACCACCGCCGCGTACAGGGCCAGGATCACCAGGATTCCGCCGAGCAGCACGGTCTTGTCGTGAGCGCCGAACGTCGAGATGGCGAAGTCCTTGACTTGCGGCGGTGTGAGATCGATGGCGGCCTGCCCCACCGCGAGCACTGGTGAGCTCTGCGGAACGCCGAGGCCAGAAGCGAACTGAGCGGCGCCTATGGCGACGGCTGCCGCGAGCACGCCGGAAACCGCCCCGGCGAGGGCGCGAACATGCCGAGCCTGGTCATCGGCGATGTCAGACGGTGGTGTCATGGCGGAAGTCGCGAATAGACGCTTCGTCAAACGGTACCTGCCCCTTACAAAGGCAGCTTTCAGGAGGTGCTGACGGTGACGGCGGCGGAGGGGAAGCCCGACGCGCCGTTCGGCACCGGCTGGACCTGGACCGGGGTCTGGGTGTAGCCGGTCTGGTCGGTGGCGCGGGCCTCGAGCAGATGGTTGCCCGGTGTCGCAGGCCACTCCCACACCCACTGCCGCCACGTGTCGATGTCGGGCACCGCGGCCAGCCGCGCCTCGTGCCACGGGCCGCGGTCGACCCTGACCTCCACGGCGGCGATGCCCTTGTGCTGCGCCCACGCCACCCCGGCGACCGGCGTCAGCCCCGGGCGGAGCGACGCGCCGCCGGCGGGCACGTCGATCCTGGACTCGGTCTTGATCGGCGCCTGCTGCGACCAGCCGCGCTGCACCCAGTAGGCCGAGGCCGCCGCGAAGGTGGTGACCTCGATGTCGGTGACCCACTTGGTCGCGGACACGTAGCCGTACAGGCCGGGCACCACCATCCGCGCCGGGAAACCGTGCGCGACGGGAAGCGCCGTGCCGTTCATCGCGACGGCAAGCAGTGCGTCCCGGCCGTCCAGCACCACCTCAAGCGGGGTACCCGAGGTGAACCCGTCCACCGAGGTGCACAGCAACTGGCTGGCGCCCGCCAACGGGCGGGCCTGCCTGATCAGGGCGGCCAGGCTCGCGCCGAGCCATTTGGCGTTGCCCACGTAGGGGCCGCTTACCGGGTCGGACACGCAGGTGAGCGTTACGTAGTCCTCGATGAGCGGACGCTTCAGCAGTTCGGCGAAGGTGATGGTGACCTCGCGCTGGACCATCCCGTGGATCCGCAGCTGCCAGGTCGCCGGATCCACCTGGGGCAGGAGCAGGGCGGTATCGACGCGGTAGAAGCTGTCGTTCGGGGTGATGAACGAGCTGAGGCCGGGGATGTTCAGGTTGCTCCCGACCGGAAGCGGCGGCGCGGGAACCGCGGGCCGGGGGAACCGCAGGGCGGCTCGCGCCTGGCTGACGTTGTGCCGCGTGATCAGCTCGCGCCCGGCGAGGGTCCCGGCCGCCGCGGCGGCCGCGGCTATCCCGCTGGTGACCAGGAACCGCCGCCGCCCGGGCCAGCGTGACGGCCCCTGATCGTCCGGATTGGGAAGGTAAGTAAAGGAGTAGGCCGGCGTCCCCGCAGCGGGTTCCGCCGGACGAGCCGGGGCGTCCGGCGCATCGGGAAGGTCCGGCGGGGTCAGGTCCTCCGGCGAGGCCGGAGGACCGGCCGGGACGGCGGTGGGGCCGGCCGTCCGGGAGCCACGCCAGCCCGGCCTGCCGACCGGGTGCGACCGGGCCGGAGAGGGGCTGAGCCCGGCCGCCGCGCGGACCAGCCAGGCTAGCGCGAACGCTCCCGCCGCAGCGCCGGCCAGGGTCGGCACGATGTATTCCGGTGTCGAGTCGGGCCTGGTCAGGGCGGCCGCCAGGCCGAGGAAGGCGAAGAGCGCGAGCCCCCACATGCCGAACGTGAGCCGGCGCACCGCCAGTATCCCGACCAGCGCGGCGTACAGGGCGAGGACGACCAGGATGCCGCCGAGCAGCACGGTCTTGTCGTGGGCGCCGAACGTGGAGATGGCGAAGTCCTTGACCGGCGGCGGCGTGAGGTCGATCGCGGCCTGGCCTACGGCGAGCACCGGCGAGCTCTGCGGAACGGTGAGTCCGGCGGCGAGCTGAGCCGCGCCTATCGCGACCGCCCCCGCGAGCACGCCAGCCACGGCCCCGGCGAGGCGGTGCGGGGCCCGGGGCTGGTGGTCGGCAAGGGACGCTGATGTCATGGCGGAAGGTCGCGGCTGGGCGCTCTGCCCACGCTACCCGCCCCGGGACGTTTCGTTAGCCCCGCGAAGATTGCGCTCTCATTACCGCTCGTCCTCGAAGATCCAGCGTGTCGGGGACCCGGTGAAGTCCCCGGCCCGCATGCTGAACACGCGGTGCGGCCGGACCCCGATGGTCGCGTTCTGGGCCGGATCGAGGAAGTCCACTCGGTAGTCCGTGCGGTACTTGGCGTTCATCAGGTCGACCACCCGCCGCAGCACCGGCAGCTCGGTCGATATGTGCGCGGTGCCCTCGATGATCACGGGGTCCGAGGCGTCCTCGGTGGTGATGCAGCAGCGGGGGTCGGCGGCCAGGTTACGGACCTTCCGGGAGCCGGTGCTGCTCGTGAACCACAGCGTGCTGTCATCCCACATGCCCCAGACCGGCATGACGTGCGGCCGCCCATCCGGCCAGACCGTCGTGACCCAGTAGTTACGCGCGGCCGTCAGCCGCTCCGCCGCCCAGGACCAGTGCAGGAGTCCGCTGCCTTCCGTCGGCCCGGCGATGCCGTACCCAGGCATATAGGGCCGGCTGAACTTGGGGGATCTCCATGGCGCAAGGTCTACCATGCTCGGTTGTTTCGGGGGGGTGACCCCCAGAAACCCCACTAGGTCGCCAGGGCGACTAACGTTGGGACCCGTGAAGGCATCACCGCAGACCCAGCTCCGCCTGCTCGAACTGGCCGACCTGGACGCCGATCTTGGCCGCCTCGACCATCGCAGGCACGGCCTACCCGAAGTCGCCGAACTGGCCCGCCTGGAGGCCAGGGCCAGCGAGCTCAAGGACGCCCTGGTGGTGACCGAGACCGAGCTCGGCGATCTGACCAGGGAGCAGAGCCGGGCGGAGCGCGACGTGGAGCAGGTCCGGACCAGGATCGAGAAGGACCGGGCCCGGCTGGACGCCGGGCAGGTCTCCGCCGCGCGCGAGCTCGCGAGCCTGCAGTCAGAAATCGAGTCGTTGCACCGCAGGCAGGGCGACCTCGAGGAGGTCGTGCTCGAGTTGATGGAGCGACGCGAGGCGCTCGACAGCCAGCATGACGAGCTGACCACTGAACGCGACAGCCTCGGCAGCGAGATGGCCGCGGTGGCGGCCCGGCGGGACGCGGCCGTCAAGGAGATCGACGAGCAGACGGCCAAGGCATCCGACCAGCGCGGCAACGTCGTCTCGGAGGTACCCGCCGACCTGCTCGCGCTCTATGACCAGATCCGCAAGACCAGGGGCGTCGGCGCGGCCATGCTGCGGGCTCGACGCTGTGAGGGATGCCACCTGAACCTGAACGCGGCGGACCTGAACGTGATCAGGGCGTCGGCGCCCGATGAGGTGGTCAGGTGCGAGGAGTGCCGGCGGATCCTCGTCCGGACCCCCGAGTCTGGCCTCTAGGTGCGCACGAGGACCAACTGGATGCCCGCCCAGGGCGAGCCCACGATCACCTTGCTGCTCAGGCACGGGCAGACACCGATGTCAGTGCAGAAACGGTACGCCGGCCGGTCTGATGTCCCGCTCACCGACACCGGAGTCCGGCAGGCCGCCGCCGCCGCCAAGCGGCTGGCGTCGGCGGGCATCGGCGTGATCGTGACCTCGCCGCTGCAGCGCGCCGTGCAGACGGCCGAGGAGGTGGCGGCGGTCACCGGCGTCCCGGTGGTGACCGACGACGGCTTCAGGGAAACCGACTTCGGCGCCTGGGAAGGCCTGACGTTCACCGAGGTGCGGGAGCGCTGGCCATCGGAGGTGACCGCGTGGCTGGCTGATCCGGCCGTCGCGCCTCCGGGCGGCGAGAGCTTCACCGAGGTGAGCGAGCGGGTCACCGCTGCGCTGCACCGCGTGCTGGCTGCCCGGGAACGCCAGACCGTCCTCATCGTCAGCCACGTGACGCCGATCAAGACGCTGGTCGCCGCCGCCCTGCTCGCTCCGCCGCCCGCGCTCTACCGGATGCACCTGGACCTGGCGGCCCTATGTGAGATCGACTGGTACGCCGACGGCCCCGCCGTCCTCCGCTCCTTCAACGACACCGCTCATCTCAGCCACTAAACCCTTGGGGCGGCGATCCCATTGTGGCGCGGCTGGTCAGGCGGATGGGTTGTGGAAGTAGTGGCCCTTGTCGAGGTCGTCGATGAGGCCGGGATGGGTCGGGTGCCATCCCAGTAGCTCGCGGGTCAGCGTGCTCGAGGCCGGGCTGTCGGCCCCGATGAAGGCCCCCAGCCAGCCGAAGTGCGCGCCGGCGTCCTCGGGAGAGATAGAGACCACGGAGAGGTCAAGATGCCGTCCGATCACTTCGGCGACGGCGCGGATCGGCACGCCCTCGTCGGCGACCGCGTGCAGCGTCGATCCCGCCGGAGCCTGCTCCAGCGCCAGGCGGAACAGGTGCGCGGCATCGAGCCGGTGCACCGCGGGCCAGCGGTTGGACCCGTCGCCGACGTAGCCGGAGACGCCCTTGTCGCGCGCGATGCCGACCAGGGCCGCCATAAAGCCGTTATCTCCATCGCCGTGCACCGTCGGGGGGAGTCGCACCACGGACGACCGGACGCTGCGGGAAGCGAGGGACAACACCAACTCGGCCGTCGCCAGCCGAGTCTGCGGACCGCCGCCCATAGCGGCCACCGCCGGGCCGGGACCATGCCCGTCCCGTTCGGTCGCCACGCGCCCCAGTGCGAGCCCGAGCGTCCCTGAGGCGATGAGGAACGGCCGGTCAGAACCGGCCAGCGCCTCGCCGAAGGTCTCGACGGCACGGCGATCCGCATCGGCCGCGTCCTGGAAGCCGCCCGAGAAAGCGATGTCGTGCTTGAACGCCAGGTGGATCACGCCATCCGACGCGGCAGCGGCACTCCGCAGGCTGTCGAGGTCATCAAGGGTGCCGCGCTGCACTTGCGCTCCGGCCGCGGTGAGAGCGGCGGCCGAGGCATCCGAGCGTGCCAGCCCGGTGACCTGATGGCCTGCGCCGATGAGCTCGGGTACGACGGCGGAGCCGATCCAGCCGGACGCACCGGTGACGAAAACGCGCATGAGAAAACCTCCAGGTAGCCGGATGTCCTCGGCACAAGGCGTGCGCGGGGACAAACTGATGTCAGTTGATGTCATCACCATAGCACGCGATGTCAGTTGCTGCCATCAGCTACGATCGAGGCATGAGCCGATGGGAGCCAGACGCGCGCGGACGGCTGCAGCAGGCAGCCCTCGCTCTCTACGGCGAGCGCGGGTTCGAGCAGACCACGGTGGCGGAGATCGCCAAGCGGGCGGGGCTCACCGAGCGAACGTTCTTCCGGTACTTCGCCGACAAGCGTGAGGTCCTGTTCTGGGGCGCGGGCACGCTGCAGGAGATCGTCGTGAGCGCCGCGGCCAGCGCCCCTGATTCCGCGGCGCCGATCGACGCGGTCGCTGCGGCCCTGGAGGCCGCTGGTGTCATGTTCAAGGAGCGCCGCGAAGGCGCCCGCCAGCGCCAGGCCGTTATCGCCGCGAACGCTGAGCTGCAAGAGCGCGAGCTGATCAAGCTCGCATCGCTCGCCTCGGCGCTCGCTGCCGCGCTGCGCCAGCGCGGCGTCACCGAGCCAGCCGCGAGCCTGGCGGCCGAGGCAGGGATCGCTGTCTTCAGGATCGCGTTCGACCGCTGGATCAGCGAGAGCAGCCAGCCAGACTTGGCGCAGTTCATCCGAGAGTCGCTCGACGAGCTGAAAGCCGTGACCGCGGGCAAATGATCACCGGCGACAGGCCGGGCGCCAAATAGGGCCGGCTGCCGGTGCGCCGAACGGGGCGGTGCTCGCGCCCGAGCCGGACGCGCCCGGTGAGCCGGACGAGGGGAGCCGGGGCCTGACCGAACTGGCCGCCAAGTACGGCCTGCGGCCGAGTTCCGCACAGCCTGGCCTGGGCTCTTACCTCAGAACGGTGTGGCAGCGGCGGCACTTCATCCTGGCCTACGCCACGGCGCGCAACGTGTCCATGTACACCGAGGCCCGGCTCGGCCAGCTCTGGCAGGTGCTGACGCCGCCGGGTTGAACCGGGCGTGTACTGTCCGGCAGCCCCAGCTCGGTCCGGACCGCCGTGGTGTCGAACTTCGCCATGCTGGCCAGCAGCGTGTCGATCATCGGGTTGCCGACCAGGTGGATGGCGTCCGAAGGCCGGCCCTCGCGGGCCAGGTGCCCGATCGCCTCGGGTGAGGTCACGAACAGCAGCGCGCACAGCTAGTCGGTCAGCCGCCGGTTGATCTCCTCCGGCATGGAGTCGTCGAAGCTGCGCAGGCCGGCCTCCACGTGAGCCAGCCGGACGCTAAGCTTCGCGCCGGCAAGGGCCGCGCCGAGGGTGGAGTTGACGTCACCGTAGACCACGGCCAGCGCCGGTGAATTCTCGCTGAACTCCTGTTCCATGCCGGTCAGGACCTCGGCCGTCTGGCGCGCGTGGCTGCCCGACCCGGCCCCTAGGTTCGCGTCGGGTCGGGGCAGGCCGAGCTGGACGAAGAAGACCTCCGACATCCGTTCGTCGTAGTGCTGCCCGGTGTGCACGATCCGCTGGTCGTGACCGAGCGCCCCCAGTGCGCGGATCGCCGGCGCGGCCTTCATGAAGTTCGGCCTTGCCCCGAGCACGTGCGTGATGGATGCGCGCATCGCAACCTTTCCGTTCACCTGGACCCGCTACCATCCGCCGCCGTGACGACGTCCGTTCCGCGCCGGCCGTGACGACGTCCGTTCCGCGCCGGCCGCGACCCCGGCCGGGCCCGAGCCTGCACTCCCGCCTGGCCGGCTCGCGCCCTTCGCCCCGCGCCCTCTCGCTCGCCGCCTCGATCGGCTGGCGGCACATAGCTGCCGACCCGGTCCGGGCATTGCTGCTGGCCTGGCGGGTGCTGCCCGCCCCGCTGCGCGGATGGCTCAGGCTCGCCGGGCCGTACTGGCGGCCGACGGTGCTGTGGGAGGCGGGGGAGCGGGACGCGGCGCTGGCGGCTCTGGACGCCTCGCCCCGGCGGCTGGCCGCCTTCAGCCTGGCCGTGGATCAGCCGGAAGCCGCGGCCGCGGCCCTCGCCAGGCCGCCCAAACGGGACCGGGCGCATCCCCGGCTCGCTGCGCGCCTGGCCTGGCAGCAGGGGCAGCTCACAGACGCCCTCCGGGCGCTCGACGGGGCACGCGGCATCCGGGCCCGGCGCCTTTACGCGACCCTCGCCGCCGAGCACCCCGGCCCATCCGTAGTGATCATGAACAGTTCGGGACAGATAGCGCCCGTTTCTGTTCACGATCATGAACCGGGCCGCGGGGAGCGCGGGGGGCGCGGGGACCGCACCCGGCGGCCGGCCGAGCGGGTTCCGGGCCGTGTGCTGCACCTGGTCACCGACGCCTTGCCGACGACGAGCGCCGGGTACACGATCAGGACGCACGAGATCGCGGTCGCCCAGCAGGCCGCCGGGCTCGATCCGCACGTGGCCACCAGGTGCGGGTTCCCGGTGACCCAGGGCAGGCTCGACGCTCGCCGCCAGGCTGACGGGCCGGATCCGGCCCGCGGTGCTGCACGCGGCGAGCAACTTCGCCAACGCCCGGCTCGCCCTGGCCCTGCGCGAGCGCTACGGCCTGCCCGTGGTGTACGAGGTGCGCGGGTTCTGGGAGGACACCTGGCTGTCCCGCCACCGGGACAGCGCCAAGCTCGCGAGCAGCGAGTTCTACCAGCGGAACCGGGACACCGAGACCCGGTGCATGCTGGCCGCCGATCTGGTGGTGACGCTCGGCGTGGCCATGCGGGAGGAGATCATGGCCCGCGGCGTCCCCGTCGAGAAGATCCTCATCGTGCCGAACGGCGTGTCGGAGGAGTTCGGAAAGCCGCTGCCCGACGCCGCTGCCCTCCGCGATGAACTCGCCATCGATCCAGACGAGTACGTGGTCGGCCTGGTGTCCAGCCTGTCCCGCACGAGGGCATCGGCACGCTGCTCGAGGCTACCGCGATCCTGCGCGGCCGCTGCGTGCCGGTCCGGGCGCTGATCGTCGGCGACGGGCCCGAACGGGCCGCCCTGCAGCGCCCGGCAGCTGATATCGGCCTGGCCGAGGCGGCCGTCTTCGCCGGCCGCGTGCCCGCGGCGAAAGTACGCCAATTCCACGCGCTCCTCGATATCTTCGTCGTTCCGCGCACGTCAGATCGGGTCTGTCAGCTCGTGACCCCGTTGAAGCCCGTGGAGGCGATGGCGAGCAGACTGTGCGTGGTCACTAGTCAAGTGAAAGCACTCACAGGTGCTGCGCGGGCTGCGGGTCCTGCAGATCGATCCGGTCAACGTCGTGGCGCGCCTCGGTCAGCTACTCCGGCCCGGTTGCGATCGGCGTATCCTGAGCACGGGTGAGTCGGCCGGGCGGTCGCGCCGGGCGTAAGCCCGGTGAGGAAGGTCCGGGCTCCACAAGGCAGGGTGGTCGGTAACGCCGACCCGGGGTGACCCGCGGGACAGTGCCACAGAAAACAGACCGCCCCTGCGCGCCAGCGCGGGGGTAAGGGTGAAACGGTGGTGTAAGAGACCACCAGCGCCGCAGGTGACTGCGGCGGCTCGGTAAACCCCACCCGGAGCAAGGTCAAGAGGGGAGCCACGGCTCCCTGCGCGAGCGATTGAGGGCGGCCGGCCCGATGCTCGCGGGTAGACCGCACGAGGCTGCCGGCAACGGCAGCCCTAGATGGATGACCGCCGCCCCGCGCGAGCGGGGCACAGAACCCGGCCTACAGGCCGGCTCACCCGCCGGTCACGCCGCAGGGCAGCTCCGCCGCCAGCCAGGCGCGCCGTCATCATCGCGGCCATCAGACAGGCCGGCTACCTGCATATCCCCGAAGGTCGACGCGACCACACCACCCCCGCCGAAACCCTTCACCTCCACGGCCTCGATTAGGACACAAACGGACATTCACGGAACACTTCGGAGCCCTGCTCTGGTATCGTCCTCGTCGCGGGTTGACCCGGCCCGTCTGGGAAGTGAGTTAATCCGGCCCGGAAAGCGGGACGGGGGGAGGACGACACATGCGTATCCGTCTGTCGGGGATTGTCCTGGTTGCGTGCGCCGCCATTGCGTCCGCCGGGCCCCTGGTGGCCACGCCGATGATCACTGCGGCAGCCGCGTCGCCGCTGACGTCACCTGCGCCGGCGTCACGTGCGCCGGCCCACCCCTCAGCCTACGTTCCGCTCCGAGGCTCGAAGGGAACCGGCTCCGACCGGGTGTTCACCAACATGACTACAACGGCGGCCCGGTGATGCCGTCGAACACCGACTACATGGTGCTCTGGAGCCCGACAGGCCTGTCCGCGTACCCGGCGGGCTATGTCTCAGGTCTCCGGACCTTCTTCAAGGACCTGGCCCGCGACAGTGGCGGCAATCAGAACGTCGACTCGGTGTCGGCCCAGTACAACGACCTGACAGGCGCCTTCGCGCGGTACCAGACGACCTTCGGCGGTGCGCTGGTCGACACCAATCCGTATCCGCCAACCGAGTGCCCGGCGGCCGCGCCGGTGAGCGCATGCCTGACCGACCCCCAGATCCAGACAGAGCTCACGCACTTCGTCACCTCCCTCGGCCTGAAGACCGACCTCAGCCACGAGTACTTCCTGCTCACGCCTCCGCATGTCGAGACCTGCTTCAGCAATGACCCCAACGCGAGTCCACCCTTCGGTAGCTGCTCAGCGGGTGAGCCCCTCAACCTCGCGGGCTTTTGCGCGTACCACCAGAACACCAGCCTGTCGCCGATGCTCCTCTATGCCAATGACCCGTTCGACGCTACCAACCCTTGTGTCAGGACGGGAACAATCCCAACGGCATCGCCGATGGTGAGATCAACGGCGGGCTCAGCCACGAGCAGAACGAATCGGTCACCGATCCGCTGCCCAACGACGCCTGGACCAACGGCGCCGGGGTCAACCAGGGGGAAGAGGTCGGCGATCAGTGCGTCGGCATGATGGGCACCCCGCTGGGGACGGCCCCCAACGGCGCCAAGTACAACCAGGTGATCAATGGCCACTTCTACTGGTTCCAGGAGGAGTGGAGCAACCAGACCCATTCGTGCCTGCAGCGGCTCACACCGACGAAGGCACGGCCGCACGCAAGGTTCACGGTCACCGCGGGCTCCGGGCTGACCCTGAACTTCGACGCCCGCGGCTCGGGCGCACCGGGCGGTGTTGCCGAATACGTCTGGCAGTTCAACGACGCCTTCGGCGCGCAGACGGTCGAGCAGACGACGCCGACAATCTCGCACACCTTCCCGTCTGCGGGCGCCTACTCCGTCGGCCTGACTATCATGGCCAATGACGGCACGTCCACGGGCAACGGCGGCATCGCCACCACAGGTCAGAGCGGGATCACCCCCGGCTTCACCTTCGGACCGAAGCACCAGCGGGCAGGACAGCCAGTGGGCTTCTCCGCGCTGGGCACTGTCAGCGCGCAGCCGGTGATGACATATCTCTGGGAATTCGGCGACGGCACCACCGGTTCGGGCCAGTCTCCGACGCACGTGTACCGCCGGCCGGGACGGTACACCGTCACGCTGGTGATGTTCAGCGGCGTCGGATCGGCGTTCGCCGGCGCCGGCGCCGGACCCGTGTCCACGCAGTCACTGAAGGTGACTGGATAGCCAATGCGGATCCGCCCAGGCCCATCTCAAGGAGATGGGCCTGGGCGACGCCAGTCCGCACATTGTTCAGCGCCGCCACTGAGCAAAGGAATCCACCAGCGGCGCACCTGACCGGGTCAACCGAGCCAGCCGCGCCGCGCCGATGGCGCTCCAGCTAAGTACCTCTTAATCTGGCCCTGCCCGGGCCGCTGCCGGGCAGGCCATCCTCTCTCCTCACCGGCGATCACGCACCGCCCGCGTTTTCAGGCCGCGGTAAGCAGTCACGTTGCGGTTACCGGAACCGCCTGCCTGTCGGAGCCGTCCAAGGACATAGCGAGTGCGCGACGGGAGGACCAGTGTCGTTCCACGGCTTTGCTCAATGCCATCGGCTGATGGCGCTTGTAGTGGCGGTATTTGTCGTCAGCATTATGACGTCTGTCGGATGCGGGACGGCTGCATCCCGCGCAAGCGGCCCCGCCGCTGGCGGCCCTATGGTGATCGTGATGCGCGATGACGCCAATGGCAAGGCGTTGTCCGCTAGGGCTGGAGATCGAATCGAGCTGATTCTCTCAAGCAGCTACTGGCACGTCACCGGCAGTTCGGCGCCCAGCGTGCTACGGCAGGATGGACCACCCGTGCTGCTGTCCAGGCCGAGTAGCTGTCCTGACATACCCGGCCTCGGCTGCGTCCCCGTGCGGGCCGATTTCACTGCCCTCACCGACGGCAAGGCTGTAATCACGGCCAGCCGTTCTGCCTGCGGTGAGGCTCTGCGATGCATGCCGGACCAGACGCGGTTTACTGTCATCGTCGTTGTCCGGAATTAGAGCTTACCTAGGGGCTCGCGGTCATCCGCGCCTCGGTGTCGGCGTAGCCGCAGTCATCGACGTGCTCGCCGGGCAGCAGCCCGGCAGCGTCCAGGTCGCCATGGACGGGCTCTGCCTGGCGGGAGTTCTTGCTCGCCGTCCTCCCGCCATGTCACCTTCTCCCTCCCGGGCCCGGTCTCGCGGTAGAACTGCTGGATCAAGAACTGATGAGAAACCATGAGACGTGAAACCGCAGGTAAGCCAGCATTTCGGGGAGTGCTACCAGGTCGCGGAAAGCGGGGTGACAGAACCCGGCCTACAGGCCGATTCGACCGCCGCCTGACGCCGATGTTGTTAACGACGACGGCGACGGGACCCAGCGCCCGGTCAGGTCAGCTGTCTCCGGCCGCGCTCGCGGATTGCTGCCTGGCGGGCGGCGACATGCTCAGGCCGGTACATACGGTCACGCCACTCGCGTGCAAGGTGCCATTCGCGCCGCTGGCCCGTGGCGGTCTGATCGGCGGCGTTGTCATCGTAGAGGGTCAGCAGCGCGGCCACCGCCGCGCGGTCGTTCGAACAGACGTCCCGCGCGAGCTGCGTCGCCGTGGCGACCAACTCGGCGTGCGCGACCACGAGATTAACCAGCCCCCACTGCAAAGCCGCCGATGCCCCGCGACTCGAGCAGCTCGCGCTGCGCGGACGACAATGACGTGCTTGCCGTCGACGTCGCCCGCGGCGCCCCCCGGGCGGGAGATGAGAACCGGAAGGGGCATGAGCAAGGAAAGGAGGAACGAAGAGATACCGGGCCAAGAGAACAAGGAGGGCACGCGAGTGAATCCCTGTTCGATTACGTCGCCAAGCGAAAAATTACAAGATCATCTTCTGGCTAGCCTCAGGATGAAGCCTCAGCCAAAGCCGGGGTGGTCCAGCATTCGGGCCGCTTGCGCAGTGTGATGAGCTGCGGCGTGTCGTAAGGGAGGTTTGTTCTGGGCCTTCGGGAGTATCGTGTCGCAATGGCATGCCGCATCACGGAGTTGGCCCTTGACTGTCGGAACCCCGAAGTCCTAGCGGATTTCTGGTGTCAGGTGCTCGGCTTCGTCGTCCTGCAGACGGGCGAGGACGACAGTGTTGAGATCGGCCCCGCTGGCACCGACCTGGACGATCCAGGACTGACGCTCGTCTTCGACCGCAGCACCCAACCGAAGCAGACCAAGCTTCGCCTTCACTTCGACGTCAACGCGGTCGACTGCAACCAGGACGAGGAACTACAGCGTCTCCTCGAGCTCGGCGCCCGAAAGGCCGACGTGGGGCAGACCGGCGAGGAATCCTGGCACGTGCTCGCCGACCCCGAGGGCAACGAATTCTGTCTTCTGCGCAGAACGGTGAAACCAGCCTCCTAATACTCCATCTGTAGATCGTGATCGGGTTGCTGGAGCGGGTGGAGACGTGGACCGCCCGCCCGGGCGGGCCGTCGTCGGCGCTGTTCACAGCGGCAGCATCCATGATCAGACGTTCTCACAGTGATGAGCGGTCGGCATTCAGGATGCGTTACCGTGCACGGTAACGGCGTTCGGCGCGTCTCCTTAAGCGGAGAGCGACCGTTAGCGCCGGATGGGGAGGGACGCTGTGAGCCAGCCGCCGTGGAACCAGGGGCAGCCGCCGCACCAGGGCGAACCGCCCGATCAGGATCGGCTGCCCTCTTGGCCCTCCGGGGACCAGCGGCCGGCCTGGCAGTCCGCCGGTTCAAGCCAGGACCAGCCGCCATCGTGGCCTTCCGTAGGTCAGTCGCCGTCTTGGCCGTCCAGTGGACCGGGCCAAGGGCAGCCGCCGTCGTGGCCTTCGGGGGGCCCGCCGGCGTCGTGGCCCTCGGCGGAGGACCAACCGCCATCCTGGCCCTCTGCAGGCCAGCCGCAGCCGCCATCATGGCCATCCGGCGGGCCGGACCAGGGGCCGCCGCCGACCTGGCCGCCTAGCGGCCAGCCGCCCTATCCCGGTCCTGGCTACACCTACGGCTACGGTCCGCGACCGCCGCAGTTCTCCAGGCGGCGCCCGCTCCGCGGCGCTCTCATCGCACTCGGCCTCTTCGTAGTCTTCAGCCTCGTGGTGCGGGCCATCACCGCCAGCCACAACACCGTCTCGGTCAAGCCGTTCCCCTCAGCCAGCGGGGTCCTGGCCACCGGGCTCCTGGCGTCACCGGGACAGGTGGGCTCGCAATTCGACCTCCGGGACGGCGGTGGTGATACCTACCGAGTGACCCTGGTGGAGGTCATTGATCCGGCCCAGGGCGCGGGCCAGTTCAATTCGCCGGACAGCGGCAAGCGGTTGGTCGGCCTCGTCTTCAAGATCAAGGCTTTGACCGGGAGTCCCCAGAACGAGGACGCCAACACCGACGCCGTGCTCGTCGGTGGAAACGGGCAGAACTACTCGGCGGACTTCGATGACATCGTTGGGTACGCCAACTTCGATAGCGGCGTGATCCGCGTGGCGCAGGGTGACACGGTGACTGGATCGGTCGCGTTCCAGGTCCCGGACGGGGTCACGATCTCGAAGGTCCAGTGGAGCGCGCTCAACGGGTTCGGTTCGATGGTCGAGTGGAATGTGAAGGGTTAGCCCGACGGCATGGCTGAAAGCACCTCTCCCGCACGCGCAGCGAGGAAGACGTAGCCGTCCCCTGGGGAATAGCCGTCCGCCGCGGGAACCTGCCCGGTCCCCGGGCGGAACCGGGGACCGGGCGGCGTTTTCCCGGCAGCTGAGCAAGCTGGCGGGACCCGATCGCGAATACGGCAGGGCATCAGCGGCACGCCGCACTACGGCGGTGTCGGTCACGGCGGGCAGATACCTTGGAGCGCGGCCGCCGCGCGTCCGCTGATGCTAGCTATGCCCACCACACTGTGGGCCTGCCGTCCTGGCCGGCGCGCTGGCACGCCGAGCGCGTCCTTGACCAGAGGCTCAGTGGGTGATCGTGCCGAACGTCACATCATGTGACCAGATCGTCTGCCACATGATTCCCGTGGCGGGAGAGGTGGCCGAGACCATGTGATTACCGCCTTCGTAGATGCCCACGTGGTAGACGTAGCTGTTGGGGTCGGAGTCGACATGGAAGAACACGAGGTCCCCGCCCCACGCCGCGCTCCTGCTTTCGCGGCGGAAATGCAGGAATTGGTCTTCTGCCGTCCGCGGAATCGACTTGCCGTAGTGGCCGTATACGTAATGGGTGAGCCCGCTGCAGTCGAAACCTGTGCTGGGCGAACTGCCGCCGTAAACGTAGGGAACTCTTCCGACGAACCTCTCTACGTACGAGGCAGCCTTTTGGTTGAACGATAGCGCGTGAGCGCTAGCCGTTCCTGAGAAAAACGCCAGAGATACTGCCATCGTTCCGGCGATGGTGCCTACCTTATGTCGTACTGACACAGGCCCGCTCCTTAACGATTTTCCTGAGATTTGATGGAATGCACCGGGCTCCGACGGCCGGTGCCGCGGGCCTCTTCATGGTCGCGGCTAAGGCGCGACTGACCCGCGTAACGCAGGGAAAGCACTTCTTCACGCTGTGGAATGCAAGTCCCTGGTGCTGAATCAGCATGCGGCATGAAGGGCGAAAAGTCCGGTAAATTCGCTAAATGTTCCAGCTTATGGAACATTTAGCTATACATAAGCTCCACGCATACCAGCTTTCACAAGAGATAACATCAAGGTTACGGAAGCATCACGACATAGTTACTCTGTGTATTAGTTATAGGACATAAGCGCCTATGTCATCGCGTGAGCAATCACAAATTAGGCTTCTGAACTGGGGAAATATCAATTATTCCGGCAATCCGCACGTGGACTTGCGGCCTCGACCAAGTGCTGGGCGAGTGACCCCCGCCACATCCAGCTGTCGCGACGAGGGTGCCGCCGACGGCAGGCAAGGCGCCCGAGTGTGTTAGACAAAGAGTCACCATCTGGATACTATAAGTTGGTCGGGTCGCCGCCGTGCCCGGGAGCTTGCCGACCACCCGGAGCTTGCAGGCGGTGCTGCGCCGCGGCTGCGCCGACCACCTCGGCTAGGCCGCGCCCGCGATCGCGCAATCAGCGTCAATGGCGACCGGGCATTTTTCCAGCGCACATTAGCATTATGCTAAGAGTCGCGTTGGGAGGCGCGTTAAATGCCTGATGTCATCATTGTGAAAACAACGCTACGGTCACTGTTTGGCAACAGCTAGCGACGAATAGGGCTGGTCGCTTCGTTCGGCCGCTCCGGTTTCCCGGCGAGCCGCAACCATCTCGCCGGTGGCCTAGTCGAGAGCTGTGATCAGTGCGTTGGAAGACGGAAACGACGGTCCCGAATCGCTCTTATAGATCAGCGTGAGATCGTCGACCGCGGCGAACACCTGCGGGCCATTGACGGCCAATTTCGACTCGATGCCGCCGAATCCGGCGGGCTCGACGTTCGCCGTAGCCGCGGCACGTCCGGCCCGAACCTGGCGTCGAGCCGGCCTGCGGCCCGTCGAGCCGGCCTGCGGCCCGTCGAGCCGGCCTGCGGCCCGTCGAGCCGGCCTGCGGCCCGCTGGCCCAGGCGCTGCATGGGGGATTACTGCCCGCGGCTCCACTTCGACCTGCACGTCGCCAGCGCGGCCGAACAAGAGGCGGAGGCGGACCGCCTGACGTCGCTGGGCGCCGTCCGGGTCGACTGGGATCGCTATCCCGACGACCCGGACTTCATCGTGCTGGCCGCCACCGAAGGCAACCGGTTCTGCATCGTCGACCTCGGCCACGAAAGCCGCGAGTCAGGCTAGGCCTCCGCCGGAGCATCCGGCATCGGCTGGCCCTGGCGGTACATCCGCGGCGGCTTGTTGCCCGCGGACTGACCGCCGTCGATTGGGATGACGGTTCCGGTGATGAACGAGGACTCTTCCGAGCACAGCCACAGCACGGCCCGCGCTACCTCGGCGGCGGTGCCGACGCGCCGCATCGGCGTGGACAGCGCGGCCCCGCGCTGCGCCTGCGGGCCCGCCGCCTCGAGGTGATAGGTCAGGATCGGGCCCGGCGCCACGACGTTGACCCGGATGCCCTGGTCGGCGTAGTCCAGGGCGGCCACCTTGGTCAGGCCGATGATCCCGGCCTTGCCCGCGACGTACGCCGCGAGGTTGGCCGTGCCGTTCAGCCCGGCGATGGAGGCCATGTTCACGATCGCGCCGCCGCCGCTCGCCAGCATGGCCGGGATCTGGAACTTCATTCCGAGGAAGGTGCCGCGGATGTTGGTGGCGATGCCGAGGTCGAACTCGCCCGGATCGATGTCCGCGAGCGGCGCCGGCATCGGCCCCGCGCTAGCGTTGTTGAACGCCGCATCCAGCCGGCCGAACGCGGACAGGGCCGCCTCGACCAGGTCACGCATCGAGTCGGCGTCGGTGACGTCAGCGCCGACCGCGAGCGCCCGGCCGCCGCGCGCCTCGATGCCGTTAGCGACGGCTTTCAGCGCGCTGGCATCGCGGGCGGCGAGGACCACAGCGGCCCCGGCAGCGGCCAACGCCTCGGCGGTGGCCGCGCCGATGCCCTTGCTCGCACCGGCCACGAGCGCGACCCGCCCGCTCATCGGCAGTTGCTGGCCCTGGTACTGATCACTCACGATGCGCCTCCGTAATTATTTGATATCGAAGCATACGATATCAAACGGTTAGACGGCTATCGAGAAGTGTTACTCTTCGCTCATGCCCCGTCCCGCGCACGAGCCGCTTGGCCTGCACCTCACTCG
The DNA here is from genome assembly GCA_963769715.1 of uncultured Actinomycetes bacterium. Lineage (GTDB taxonomy): Bacteria > Actinomycetota > Actinomycetes > Streptosporangiales > Streptosporangiaceae > Palsa-504. The sequence goes on along the minus strand of CAVYNE010000014.1, from coordinate 50,038 downwards.
GGTCTCGAGGACCGTCAGCCGCGCCTTCGACGACGCCCTGGCCGAGGCGGGCGGATCGCTGCCGGTCTGGCTGGTGCTGATCTCGCTGAAGAGCGGCCAGCTCGCCAGTCAGCGCGAACTCGCCGAGGCGGTCGGGGTCCAGGGAGCCACGCTCACCCATCACCTGAACGCGATGGAGTCCGCCGGGCTGGTGACCCGGCGCCGGGATCCGGCGAACCGCCGCCTGCACCTGGTCGAGCCGACCCCCGACGGCGACGCGCTCTTCTTCCGCCTCCGGGGCGCGGCCATGGCCTTCGACGAGCGACTGCGCGCCGGCCTCTCCGACACCGAAGCCGGCCAGCTCGAGACCCTCCTGACCAGGTTGCGCGACAACGTCAGCGCGGACTGCTGATCCTCACGCGAGGGCAGCACTACGCGGGTGGAGCGAATTTGATGCTCATCTTGACAGCTTTGACTGACGACATCCCGGCCGCATACAGGGCGGTGCCGATGGATAGCAAGGCGAACCCGAGCACCTGCAGGTGAGATACGCCCAGCAGGATCAGCCCGATTCGGTCGAGGATGAATCCGGGTGCCATCGCGACACCGCTCAGCGCCCATCCGGTGGCGGTGCGGCCGATAGCCTGCTTCGGCGGCAGTTTCTGCTGCTTAAGACCGATGATGTGCGCAGGCACGGCGACGAAGCTGACCAGCATCACGCCGAGCACGGCGCCCAGCGTGAGAACGTAAAGCCAAACCTGGTCGATGCGTGGCACGACCGCGACGGCAAACGCTAGCGCCGCGCCGACGAGCAGCCCGAAGCTGACGATACCGGCCAGATGCCGGTTGGCATGGCGGATCGCCGGGCGGATGTGCGGTGGCAGGACGTCGATCGCGAACGCGAACACCGTGTTGCACCAGAACGCGGCGGTCGAGACAACGACGGTCAGCGCCACGACGAAGACCAGTCCGCCCAGCGTAACTTGCCGGAACGGGGCTCCGCGAAGGGCGTGTTGTTTGAGGTCCCACATGGTTAGCCAGATCCAGACCGCCGGTACCAGTTGGATCAAGGACAGCCGCCAGTTCAAGACCAGCAGCTTGACGCCACGGATCAACAACACGATCGTCCCGGCTGCCCACGCCACCGGCGCGAGATACGGCCGGGACTCACCGAACTGACGCGCCGTCGATTCGATCTTGCCCGGCTCGGCGTCTGCCACGGCCTTGGCCAATTGCACGACCTTCTCGAGCTGGATCGCGCCTCGGCGGCGCGGACCTGCGGCAGTGACCGTCTCATCTTCACCGACCGGAACCCACCGACTCCGCAACTCGGCCAGAACCCGCACCGGCGGGGCCGAAACCGTCAGCCCAGCTCACGTCGCTCGCCCCGGGTAGGCGAGGTGTCCGTTTCACGCGACTCACTCACCGTTTCAATCTGCCGTCGTACGCTCTCCCCTGGATTATCGCCTGGTCGGCCACCGGTGTGGAGTGATCCAGGCTGGCGGCTTTAAGTCGGGACGCTCATCATGCGGACGCGATTCAGCCGACGACCCGGCGGAGGTCCCGCTCCGCATTCAACCTGTCTAGGCGGCGGCCCGGAGTTGGGCCAGGTCGATGCCGAGCCATTCCCACAGGCCCGCCTGGCCGGCCTTGGTCACAGTGACGATCCGGCTGGCTTCCCTGGTGGTGATCCAGCCGCGCGTCACCAGCGAAGAAGTCAGGGCGGCGCCGAGGCTGCCCGCGAGATGATAGCGGCGCTCGCTCCAGTCCAGGCAGGGCCGGAGCAACGGCCGGGTCCGCCGCTCGAGCCGGTCCACGTCGATGCCGAAGCCGCCGAACTCCGCCGCGCCGTCTGGGCCCATCAGGGAGGCGCCGTCGCGCTCGCCGAGCAGGCCGCGCCCGAGCAGCGCCTCGGTGACCGAGACGCCGACCGCGCCGGCCAGGTGGTCGTAACAGAATCGCGTTCGCGATGTTCGCGGTCGGCTGGGGGGGGGCATCCAGTTCTCGCCGATGCTCATCGTCTAACGGCATGGGCTCAGCCTCAGCGCGGGCGCCGTAGCCGGATTGTTCCTGGTCTACGCGCTGACCCTGATTCCCGGCCTGCTCGTCGGGGACCGGCCTCGGACCGCTTCGGACGGCGGCCGGTGTTCGGGGCGGCCACCGCGTGGGTGCAGGAGGTGTCACCGGGCTCACGCTCTGGACCGCCGGGATGGCCATGCTCAGCTACGAAACCTAGGTGTGCGCCCTTACCGTTCGCTGGCCGGATTGACAGTGGGCTGGCAGGACGGGCACCAGAAGGTCACCCGATCGTCTTGTCCGGCCTTGCGGATGGGCGTACCGCAGCGGCGGCACGGCCGGCCTCGGCGGCCGTAGACCCAGTGTTCCTCGCCCCGGCGCATGCTGCCGGTGGTGATGTGGCCGTGGCGCTCCTTGTTCGCCTCGAGCAGCCGCCTGGCCAATTCGGCTACCGCGCCGAGGTCGGCCACGCTGCCCACCGGCTGCCACGGGCTAAGGCCGCGCAGGAACAGCACTTCGGCCTTGTACACGTTGCCGATGCCGGCCAAATTCCGCTGATCGAGCAGCGCCTCGCCGATGGGGCGGTCCGGTTCGGCGCTCAGCCGCCGCACCGCCTCAGCGGAGTCCCAGTCCGGGCCGAGAAGGTCGGGTCCCAGGTGGCCGGTGACCCGTGACTCCTCGTTGGTGCGGATCAGCTCGACCACTCCGAGTTGGTACCCGATCGCCTGCCAGTCCTCGTTGGCGAGCAGCAGCCTGATTCGGTGGCTGTCCCGGATCTGCTCGGCGGCGGGCCGGACCCGCCAGTCCCCGTCCATCTTCAGGTGGGTGTGGACGGTAAGGCCGTTCCCGGTCCTGGTGAGCAGGTGCTTACCGCGGGAGACGGTCTCGGTCACGACGTCACCGGTCAGATCAACCGTGGCCAGCCTTGGAACACGGAAGTCGCTGCGGGTCAGCGTCCGTCCCGCCAGCGCTTCGTGCAGGCGGCGGGCGGTGTACCAGGCGACGTCTCCCTCGGGCATGACCTCAGTGTGCTAGGTCAGCGAGGGTGCTCGGTCAACCCAGGTGAGTTGACCGCCGGTAGTCTTCCCGCGGGTCATACGGGGCGCCATGGCTCCCGTTGCCGCGGTGGGCCCTGCCATTGGCCTGCTGGGCACTGCCCTGATATGCGCCGGTCGGGTATCCGCCCGTTGGGTATCCGCCCGTTGGGTATCCGCCCGTTGGGTATCCGCCCGTTGGGTATCCGCCGGTCTGGTGGCTCCCGGTGCTCTGGTAACCGCCGACCGGGTAGCTGTCGGTGTCCTGATAGCCGTCTTGCGGGTACGCCTGCCGCGTGGCCTTGGTCACTTCTCCGGCGCCGCCATGCCGAGCGTGGCTCCGGGTGCCGTTCTGCCGTCGCGGGTCGTTCGGCTGGGTCGGCGAGCCCCCGCTGCCGTATCCGTAGTTCTCGCCATACGGCGGCGTGTTCCTAGCCTGGGTTGCCGAGGAGGGGTCGCCGTAGGTGGTCCCGGAATACGAGGACGGGGACCTGCCGCCCGTTGACGGCTCGGACCGCCGCAATGGGGGTACGCCGCCGGGATACCCGCCGCTGGCCGCTTCGGTCTCAACGGCGCTGAATGTCCGCGTCTCCTTGGTGACGGCGGTGTCGTACTGGTCCCTGGTCATGTCCTGAGACCTGCGTGACGACCGGCCGTCGACCGGCCCGCTCGTGCGCAGCGAGAAGGCCGCGCTGGTCAGCGGATCCTCGTCGTCGCTACGGCTTGCCCGGCGTCGCCCGCGGGTCTCGCCGGGCTGGCCAGCGGCGTTCATCGGCTGGCTGGCGTTCATCGGCTGGCTGGAGGTGCTCGTCAGCGGGCTCGGGCCCGTGGCTGCCCGGACGGGCTGAGTCGCGCCCGGGACCTGCGGCTTCATGCTCTGGACGGGCTGGGTGGCCACGGAAGGTAGAGCCGCGGCTGGCTTGACCGCCGCTGGCTTGGCCGCGGCTGGCTTAGCCTGGGACGGCTTGGTCGCGGACGGCGGCACCGCATGGAGCGGCCGGTTCCTGATCCCAGGATCCTGCTGAGCGGTACGCGCGGTCGTGGTGAGCGGCTTGTCCGATGCCAGGTCATCCCAGAATTGCTCGTCGCTTACGCCGCCGAACGACTCCGCTGGCCACAGTTCCTCATCGACATCGGCTCCCTTGCGGAAGCCCACGCGCCGACGCGGCCTGTCTGTCCTGCCTGTGCCGCCCTCGGCCGCGTGAGCCTCGCGAGTAAGGCGTGCCGCCGACCGGCTCCCCGGCCGGGATTCTTCTGGCCGCGATTCACCTAGCCCGGGCTCGGCTGGCCCAGCCACCGCCAGCCTTGGGTCAGTGGCCTGAGAGTCGCCGGCCGACGCGCCCGGGCCACCTCTCCGGCCACCCACGAGCACCGGGTCGCCGAAATCCAGAACGGGATTTGGCCCGGTGCTGGCTTCGGCCCGGTAATTCCGGGATGGATCATTGGCGCCCCGGCCGGTATTCGCTGGTCTGCTGCCATTTGCGGCCCGGCGGGCATTGTCGGTCCGGTCGGATCTGGCGGTGCTGCGGCTTCTGCTCCCCGGGCGCCTATCGGCCCCGGCGCGGCCCGCGCCTGCGGGTCGCCGGCGCTTATCGCCGCCTGAGCGGATGCTGAAATAGAAGGCTGCCGCGATGCCGACAACCCCGGCGATGGCCAGTCCCACGACCAGAAACATGGTCTCCATCCAGAATGTCGGGCCTGTTGGGAGGCGCTAGCTAGACACACGCGGCCGATGACGCGAGCCTTCCCTCGTTGTCGCGAGCGCCGTGAACCTGCTTGATCATCGATTGTTGCTCACTAGCCGGGAGCGTGTCACAGGATTGGAAAAGTTTTGATTACGACCGCTGATTACGAACTGTATCGAGGTGATCACGGATTTCCGGTTACCACTATTCGTCCGCGCCCGATGGTGGCCGCCGCGATCGCGGTCCATACGGACTGCAACGGCGCGCCGTTGGTCATGTTTAGCGTGGTGCGCAAGGCATAAACCGTAAATCGATACGAGTGCCGATGACCGCTAGGGCACGGCGCGTCGTAGGTCGCTGTGTCGGCGCTGTTCAGGGCCTGACGCGCCCCCGTGGGGAGCGAGCCTTGCTGGATGTCCGTAGCCCCGGCGTTGATGTTGAAAACAAGCCAGTAAATGAACGGCGTAATCGGCGCCGAGGAGTCATCGACAATAAGCGCGAGGCTCTTGGTCCCCGGCGGCGCGCCCGACCAGTTGAGCGGGGGGTTGATTTTCGCGCCGTGGCAGGTATAGAGCGCGGGGAGTTTACCGGAGATGAACGCCTCGCTGCTGACCGACATCGGGCTCGGCGCCACGGGCGCGCCGTACCCGGCGGTGCCGCAGCCGGCCACGGTCAGGACCGCCAGCGCCAGCGCGCCAACGGCGCGCGCGCGAGGCGGGCGCCACGGCCCGCGGCGAGTCCGATCCTGGCCTGAAGTCACCTTCGCCTCTCTCCTGCCGACGGTTGATATTAGAACCTGTCCAGGTAGGAAGCGTAGGGTGATGCGGCGTGTTGAATGGTCCGAGGGGCAATACCGGCCAGAAATACGGGCGATCAGCGAGGGCAGATGCCGAACGCGCTGCGAGCCCAACTGCGCCAGGCCGGAATCGGCGACGTGATCCAGTCGCACCCCGCCGGATACCGCTTGGCCGTGCCGCCGGGGCTAGTCTCGCTGGCGCGAGCTACCGAACATGATCTCGTCCCACGACGGCACCGAGGACCGCTTACCGCGCGCTGCCTTGCGGCTCTGCCGTGCCGCCTGCTCGCTCGCAGCGTCCGCTGACGGAGAGGCGGAAGGTGCCTCCTCGGCCGGAGACGGAGGCGAAGCGACCGGAGCCGCCGCCGCTGCCGTTTCCTGACGAGCCTGGACGGCCCGGGCTTCCTCTGCCGTCCGAACGTCCCGTACGGGCTGAGGTGCCCGCGCCGCCTGGGAACCTCGTCCCGGCTGAGCCATGCGCTCGGGCTGAGCCATGCGCTCGGGCTGAGCCATGCGCTCGGGCTGAGCCATGCGCTCGGGCTGAGCCATGCGCTCGGGCTGAGCCATGCGCTCGGGCTGGGGTGCGCTTGCGGGCGGGAACGCTCGCCCCGGCTGGGGTACTTGCGCGGCCCTCGAGGCCTGTGCGGCTACCGCGGCCGGACTGACCGGGGGAGCGCTCGGCGCAGAAGAGACGACGGCGGCCGGAGCTTCGGCCTCACGAGGCTCGGGAGCCTCCGGTTCGGCGACCTGAGGTTCGGCGACCTGAGGTTCGGCAATGTGGTGTTCAGCGACCTGAGGCTCGGCGACCTGAGGCTCGGCGACCTGGGGTGGGAGGATCGGAGGCCGCGCAGAGCCCGGCCGCTCATGCCGGGCCCGGCCGCCGTTGCCGCCCATCGCGCCGTTGCCCGGTTGGCTCGGGCTGAACCCCGGGGTACCGTTCCCGGGCTGACCGAACCCGGGCCCGTAACTCGGCCCGGCAGGGCTGGGAGCAGCATGAACAGGTGCGCTGTGGATCGGTCCGCCGTAGCCCGATGCGGAAGTTAGCCGCGGAGCCAGCTGGGTGACGGTCGCCTCGCCCGGCGTCGGCGCGGCCGGCTGGGGCGGCTCGGTGCCCGGTAGCGACATCCGGGCGGCGTTGTCGTCGGTCGGCAGCACGTGCCTGCGGCGCGGATCGAAGGTCCACTCGGCCGTGTGCAGGCGTCCGCCGGAGATGAAGGTCAGCTGCACCTGCCAGCTGCCGTCGCCGAGCTTCTTCGCGTCCCACTGCGCGTCTTCCGGATCAGCGCCGAACATCTTCAGCCGTTCGGTCACGATCTCACCCAGCCGCGGACCCGGGGTAGCGTCCCCCTGACGTCTGACCGACGCCAACTGGGCCTGATCTGCCGCATAGGCGCGCTCGGCCAGGATCGGAGCCTCGAACCAGCGCACGCGCTCGACCGCGATGCCGGCTGCGTCCGCGATTTCCTCTACCGTTTCCCCGGCCCGGATTCGTGCCTGGATCTCCTTGGGTCGCAACGGGCTCTCCACTTCGATCTCGTACTGCGCGAGCCGGGAGGTCTGACCGAGAGCAACCGCCCTGAGCCGCTCGTCAATCGGCAACGTGAAGCGTGCGCTGCGCCCAGGTACCGCGAGGACAGCGTATCGGCCGTCCTCGCTCACCGCGACGAAGCGCAGTTCCTGCATCGTCGTCCCTTCCGCTCCGGCCCGTCCGCGTGTGCCGGTCCTGCCGCCGTCGGATGCCGTGCTTTGCTGGCACTTTCCCGGCGTACTCTAGCCGAGCGGCCGACCCGCAGGCCTTAGACCACTCCACCTCCTTGAGTCTGTCGGGTCCTGAACGCCAAGGCCAGCACCGCGCCCGGCATGTCCGGAGTTAATCCCGGTATCGCTTCCGAAAGATTCTCTAACAGAAGTAGTTTGGGTAGCCTTCTCTTAGAATGTTCGCTTACAGAAGTATTTTGCAGGAGCAGGCGAGGCCCGCCGTCATCCGGGAGAGCCGCCGGGCCCCGTGGCTCGCCGTGAGCGTGGTCTGCTTCGGCGCGTTCATGGGCCAGCTAGACGCGAGCATCGTCACGATCACGTTCCCGGCCATAGAGCGTGACTTCAGCGTCCCCGTCGCCGCCGTCCAGTGGGTGTCGCTGATCTACCTGCTCGGCCTGATCGCGCTGCTTGCGCCGGCCGGGCGCCTCGGTGACGCGGTCGGCCGCAAGCTCGTGTACACCTATGGCTTCGCCGTATTCACCCTCGCCTCCGCGGCGTGCGGCTTGGCCCCTTCGCTCGGCGCCCTGGTGGCGCTCCGCCTGATCCAGGCGATCGGCGCGGCGATGCTGCAGGCCAACAGCGTGGCCCTGGTGACGACGAGCGCGCCGAAGGCCAGGATGCGCTTCGCCCTCGGGGTCCAGGCGGGAGCCCAGGCCGTGGGGCTCGCGCTCGGCCCGTCGCTGGGTGGCCTGCTCACCACGACGGTCGGCTGGCGCGCGGTGTACTGGGTGAACGTGCCTGTCGGCATCGCGGCGGTCGTCGCTGGGCGCTACCTGCTGCCGCGCACCCGGCAGTTCAGCCGGCCCGAGAAGTTCGACTGGCCGGGCACCTTGCTGCTGGTGACCTGGACCAGTGCGCTGCTGCTGGTGCTGTCCGCGGCGTCCGGCCTGAGCTTGCCGACCTGGCTGGCCGCGCTACTCGCGGCCCTGGCCGTCGTGGGCGCGGCGGCCTTCATCTGGCGGGAGGCCAGCACCGGGCACCCGCTGATCCCCGTGTGGCTGCTCCGGTCCAGGCCGCTGGCGCTCGCGCTAGCCGGCGCCGCGTGCGGGTACCTCACCCTGTTCGGGCCGCTGGTGCTGATCCCGCAGGTCCTGACCTATGGCCTGGGCAGCGCGGCCCGGACCGGCCTGCTGCTCTCCGCTCTGCCGCTCGGCTTCGGGCTGGCCGCTCTGTTCGGTGACCTGGTGCTGCCAAGAGCCTGGGGAGACCAGCGGCGCGGCTTCGCCGGCGCGTTGCTGGCCAGCGCGGTGATGTGTGCGGCGATCGTCGTGCCGGTGACCCAGGTGACCGTGGTCCTACTGCTCGCCCTGGCCGGCCTGGGCTTGGGCATCTTCGTGCCAGCGAACAACACGGTGATCATGCGCAGTACCGCCGACTCGTCCGCCTCCCTGGTCGGCGGCCTGGTCAGCATGGCCCGGGGGATAGGCACGGCGTTCGGCATCTCGCTGATGGCGCTGGCCCTGCACCTGGGTACCCAGAGTTCTCAGGCCGGCAATCATGGATATGCGGCTCATCACGGGTACCCTGGGGCAGAGCAGGCGCGGCCCGCGTTCATCGTCCTCGCCGCCGTCGCGGCTACGGCAGCCGCGATCGCGCTGGCCGGCCGGGGCGGGTGCGGGCAGGCAAGCGCGCAGGCCGGGCGTCCCAGGGAGGCGGACCCGTCAGGTGCAGATCGCTGAGGGAAACGTAGCGCAGGAGCAGGTAGGCCCAGAGCAGATCGGCCCGGTGCAGATCGGCCCGGTGCAGATCGGCCCGGTGCAGATCGGCGGGGAGCAGATCGGCCCGGAACTGGCCGGCATCGTGTCCCGGCTGCGCCGGGCCATGCGCCGGGCAGCACGTGCAGCCGACCCCGCCCTAGGGCTTTCCGTGGCCCAGCTCGAGTTGCTCTCCTGCATAACCGAACACCCCGGGATCAGGCCAAGCCAGCTCGCCCGCATGCTCCGGCTGGCGCCAAGCTCGGTGGCCACCCTTCTCGGCGGGCTCCAGTCGGCAGGCTACGTAATGCGGACTCCCGGCGGCGGCAGCGACGGCGACCGCCGCACCGTTAGCCTGGACCTGTCGGAGGCCGGCGTGGCGGCGGTGACCCGATGGCACCGGGTGAACGAGGACATCATCCAGGCGGCGCTGGCCGCGCTGCCGCAGCGTGATCGGACCGCCCTGCGCGACGCGGCCCCCGCCTTGCGCGACCTGACCGCCTCCATCGATGCCCAGGCGGACTAAAGGCTCGCGGGCGGACTTAAGGCTCGCGGGCCGGCGCTCGCGGGCTAGGGTCGGCCACCGGCTGGTCAGCGGCTGCGGCCGCGGAATCCAGTTCCGCGCCCTCCCCGACCGGCTGCGGCCCGGTCCGGCTGAGCTTGCTCGGCCACCAGTTCCACCGGCCGAGCAAGACGACGGTGCACGGCACCAGGACGGTCCTGACAATGAAGGTGTCCATCAGCACGCCGAGCGCCAGGCCGACGCCGACGTCGCGGATCTGGCTGCCGCCCGAACCTCGGCCGCCGACCAAGGCGAACACCGAGAAGGTGCCGGCCAGAACCAGCCCGGCCGAGGTCACCGTGGTCCCGGTAGCGGCGAGTGCCCGCCTGACCGCTTCCCGTAGCGGCAGGTGGAGAGCCTCCTCCCTGATCCTGCTCATCACCAGGATGTTGTAGTCCTCGCCGAGCGCGAGCAGGAAGATGAACATCAGGAACGGCAGAATAAAGGTGATGCCGCCGCTCCCGCCGATCTTGATGAAGATGATGACGGACAGCCCCAGCGCGGCGAAGTACGATAGCGCCACCGACGCGATCAGGTACAGCGGCGCGATCAGCGAGCGCATCACCAGGCAGAGCAGCAGCCCGATGACGACGATGGCGATCGGGACGACATGGACCAGGTTGCTGTCGGAGATCTGGCTGATGTCGTAGAAGGCGGCCGCCTCACCGCCGACCCCGTAGGCGGTGGCGTGCAGGGTCGTCGCCACCGTGGCCGCCTCGGCGCGGATCGACGGCACAGCGTTCATCGCGGCCGTAGTCGACGGGTCACCGGCCTTCAGCCCGGTCTGGAACTGGATCGTCTTGCCGTCGGGGCTGACGTACTGGGCGGTGGCCCGGTAAGCCTCGTAGGCGGCCAGCGGAACGTTGCTGTGGTCCGCGGCGGGAACCGAGGGCAGCGCCTGCGGGTTCCCCAGCGCCGCATGCAGCGACTGGTACTCAGCCGGGGTCAGCGGGACGCCCACCGGATTCAGCGGGCCGGTGACGCCGGTGAACAGCCCGCTCGCCTCGAGCTGGCTGGTCGCGGCGGCCACCGGGGCGGGGTCGTCCCAGACCGGCTGGGGCAGCCTGTAGACCAGGTTCGTCGGGTTGGCCGCGCTCGCCGGGAAGTGCTTGGCGAGCAGCGCGGTTCCCGCAGCCGAATCCGTTCCGGCCGGGGCGCTGATCGACCCGCCGAAACCGCCCGGCTGATACGCCGTCACCGCGGACGCGAGCGCGCCGAACACGACGATGCCAATGGTCAGCGGCACGGCCGGCCTGCGCACGACCCGGGTGGCGACCCGGCCCCACAGGCCGGCCTTACCGGTGCCCGCGCCGGTCTTGCTCGGCCAGAACGCCGCCCGGCCGAACACCGCGAGTAGCGCGGGCAGCAGGGTGAGGCCGGCCAGCAGCATGGTGCCGATGCCGATGGCCAGCGGGATGGCGAGCTGGGAGTAGATCTGGAAGGTGGCGGCGAGCAGCGAGAGCAGCGCGGCGATGACGGTGAGGGCGGAGAATGTGATCGTCTCACCCACCCGGATCACCGCACGACGCACCGCGTCCTTCGGATCCGCCCCCTCACGCAGGTTCTCACGGACGCGGAAGACCAGGAACAGCCCGTAGTCGGTGCCCGCGCCGAGGACCAGCACGATCAGCATCAGCTGAGCCAGCTGGGAGACCTTGAGGCCCGCGTGCGCCGCCTCGGCGACCAGCGGCCCGGAGATGGCCACCGCCAGGAAGGCCGGGATCAGCGTGATCAGCGGCGCGAGCAGCGACCGGAAGATCAGCAACAGCAGGACCAGGATGAACACCACGGACAGGAGTTCCACCTGATTCCCGGTGGTACCCGACTTGGCCTGCTGGTCGACATTGATGGCGATGTCGCCCGCCAGGTGTACCTGCAGCCCGGGCGGGGGCGCGGCCTTGGCGATCGTCGCGCGCAGGTCGTTGATCAGCGTGGTCTGCCCGGCCTGGTCGCCGCCGCCGACGTCGGACAGGACCTGCAGCTGCTCGGCCTGGCCGTCGGCCGACCGGCCCAGGTCGCGCACAGCGACGACGGTCGGCACCGTGCGCAGGTCCTGCTGCAAGGTGGAAAGCCAGGCCAGGTCCGCGGTGGTGAGGGTGCCCTGGCTGACCGCCGCGACGACGGGCACCGGAATCAGGTTCGTGGAGCCGAACGGCGCCGCGAGCTGCGCCGCCTGCTCACTTGGAGCGCTGGCGGGCAGAAAGGCACTGTTGTTGCCCTGGGTGACGCTGTTTAGCGACGGCAGGAAGTGCGGTACGGCGAATGCCGCGATCAGCCAGGCCGCGATGACGACCCAGCGAAATTTGACGGCGAACGCGCCGATTCCCCCGAAGATGGCGTGGATGCGCACCCGGCCAGCTTACAAAAGAGCCATGCGCCAGAGCGAAGCGGTATCGCTACCCGAGAATCGCACCGCCAAACCCCCCTAAGATATGGTTCGGGATCATGCCGTTGATCAGCGTGGTCATCCCGGTACACGGGGTCGAGGACTACCTGGATCGCTGCCTGGACTCTGTGCTCGGCGACTCTGTGCTCGGCGACTCTGCGCTGGGCGAGCCCGCGCCCTTGCTCGAGGTGATCGCCGTCGACGACGCTTCCCCCGATCGCTGCGGCGCGATCCTCGCCGCCCGGCACGACCCCCGGCTGCGGGTGATCAGCACTCCGGCCGCGGTGGGACCCGGGCCCGCCCGCGACCTGGGCGCGAAGGAGGCGACGGGGGAGTACGTCTGGTTCGTCGACGGGGACGACGAACTGACCGAGGGCGCCCTGGCGGCGGTGGCCGGGGCGCTGGCGCGGCTGCAGCCTGACGTGCTGATCGTCGACTTCGAGAACCTCCACCCCGACGGGACCGCCAGCCCGAGCGACGGCGCGAGGTACCTGCGGGGCCCGGAGGTCGGCCCCCTCGCGGACCATCCCGCCCTGGTCCACCTGACCATGACGGCGTGGAGCAAGGTGTTCCGCCGCGACTTCCTGACCGGCCTGGGCATCTCGTTCGGGTCCTCGGGGCCCGCCCCGCACGAGGACGTCCCGGTCAGCACGATGGCCCTGCTGACGGCGGAAAGAATCGGCGTGCTCAACCGCGTGTGCTACCGCTACCGCCGGGCGCGCCACGGGTCCTACCTCGCCGCTGCCAGCGCCGCCAACTTCAATATCTTCGACTCCTACCAGCAGGTATTTAATTATTTTGCCGAACGAACCAAACTGCGTGCCCCGATAACTCCTCCTGTTTACGCGGCCGTATTCGAACGGGCAATCTGGCACTACACCACGCTGCTGCCGTTGGTGCCGCCTCGCCGCCGCCGGGAATTCTTTCACCTGATGTCCGCCGATTTCCGCCGCTGGCGGCCGGCCGGATTCCGTTTCCCGCCCGGCCCGCGGGGCGTGAAGTTCCGGCTGGCCGCGCGCGATGCCTACTGGGCCTACGTGCTCCTTGATCCGGTGAACCGACTGCGGGTCGGGCTACGTGCAAAGAAATGACAGGCTGAAGACGGTCCCATGACGTGCGGTGCACCCCGCCGTAAGCTTCGGTCTGTAGGCTCTGCTGACCCAGGGGACGACCCCCCTTGGAACCCCCCGCTGAGTAAGGGGTTGAGCGATATGCGCCATCTACTGGGTGTCGTCCTGGCGATCGTCCTGGCCGCCGCGGTGTTCTTCGCGGCCTCCTGGGGGTACCTGAAGCTGCTCATCGGGCCCGCCCCGCCTGGTGCCGCGCTGCCGGGCGGCGGCGGTTCCCTCCTGCACAACCACGCCGTCCTCGAGGGGTTCGGCGCGCTCCTGGCGGTGGGCCTGCTTGCCGGGCTGCTGATCGTGGTCCCGCGGATCTCCCCGCTCGCGGCCGGGCTGGTCGGCCTCGTGCTGCTCGCCTGGACCGGCCTGTACCTGTTCAGCGTGCGGCGCGCGGTCCAGTACATCCCGCTGAAGACGCACCCCTACGGGGCCGGCTTCGAGGCCATGCTCTTCGACGGGATGCTGGCCCTAGTCGGCCTGGCCATGATCATCCCGCTGTTCATTCCGTCGCGGTGGCGGAGCAGCAGGCCCGTGGTGACGAGCCCGCCGCCCTACGCGGGCAGCACGGCTACCTTCCCCGACCTGCAGGCCACCCAGACCATGCAGGCCGACAGCGGCCTGCTGTCCGACTGGACCAGGCCGCAGCCGCAGGTGGACCCGAACAACCCGGGCGCCTCCAGTCCTCCGCAGGCGCCCTGGCCACCCGCCGAATACACCTGACGCTCCGGCGGTGACTCACCTGATCAGCATCAGTTTCAGGATCATAGCGCCTGATGCTAATGAGCATGGTCCCGCAACCGATCAGCCGCCACCAGCATCGCAAAACATAAACAGAGGTGGCCCATTGGGTGTATAGGAACGTATCCAACGGGCCACCGACTCTGCCTGGACGGCTGTGCTCAGGCGGCGTGGAACTGCTCGGCTTCGGTGGAGCCGGACAGGGCCACCGTCTCGGCGTTGGGGGAGATCGCTGAGGTCACCCGGTCGAAGTAGCCGGTGCCGACTTCGCGCTGGTGACGGGTGGCGGTGTAGCCGGACTTCTCGGCGGCGAACTCGGCCTGCTGGAGCCGCACGTAGGCGGGCATGCCCTCCGTGGCGAAGCCCTTGGCCAGGTCGAACATCGAGTGGTTGAGGGCGTGGAAGCCGGCCAGCGTGATGAACTGGAAGCGGTAGCCCATCGCGGCGAGTTCCTTGCCGAACTTCGCGATGGTGGAGTCGTCCAGGTGCGCGCGCCAGTTGAACGAGGGCGAGCAGTTGAAGGCCAGCATCTGGTCCGGGTAGACGCTCTTGATCCCCTCGGCGAACTCGCGGGCCACCTCGAGGTCGGGCTTGGAGGTCTCCATCCAGAGCAGGTCGGAGTACGGCGCGTACGCCAGCCCCCGGGCGATGCACGGCTCGATCCCGTTCCGCACCCGGTAGAACCCCTCGGCGGTGCGCGTGCCGGTGACGAACGGCTGGTCCCGCTCGTCCATGTCAGTGGTCAGCAGCGTGGCCGCCTGCGCGTCGGTGCGTGCGATCACAATCGTCGGCACATCGCAGACGTCAGCGGCCAGCCGGGCCGCGTTCAGCGTCTTGATGTGCTGGCTGGTCGGGATGAGGACCTTCCCGCCCAGGTGGCCGCACTTCTTCTCGGACGCCAGTTGGTCTTCCCAGTGCACCCCGGCAGCGCCCGCCGCGATCATGGACTTCATCAGCTCAAAGGCGTTCAGCACGCCGCCGAACCCGGCTTCGGCGTCCGCGACAATCGGGGCGAGCCAGTGGGGTGAGTCACGCACGTCGCCGTCTTCCGACTCCGACCAGGCGATCTGGTCGGCGCGCAGCAGGGCGTTGTTGATCCGCCGGACGACCTGGGGCACCGAGTTGACCGGGTAGAGGCTCTGGTCCGGGTAGGTCTGCCCGGCCAGGTTGGCGTCGGCCGCCACCTGCCAGCCGGACAGGTAGATGGCCTGCAGGCCCGCCTTGACCTGCTGGACCGCCTGGTTGCCGGTCAGCGCGCCGAGCGCGGTCACGGCGTCTTCCTCGGCGAGCAACTTACGCAGGCGCTCGGCGCCGCGCCGGGCCAGCGTGTACTCCTCCGTGACCGTGCCGCGAAGGCGTACCACGTCCTCAGCCGAGTAGGTCCGCGCGGTGTCGTTCCAGCGCGGGTTGGTGTCCCATTCGTCTCGCAGCCTGGCCGCTTGCTGGCTGATCGTCTCCACTGTGGTGCCTCTTCCTCAGGTACTGGGTCTTACAGAGTCTTCCGGTCCTAACCCAAGGTTGAGCACACGGAAGGAAAATACCTAGTGACTAACGTCCTAAAAATTCTTACTTTTTTCCAAACTGACAAGATAGACTGAGCTTCACTATGAAAGATCTTAAAAATTTGGTCTATACCGATGGTATAGACCTTCCGACCTTCGGCCAGCGGCTACGGCACCTGCGCCGGATGCGGGGCCTGACGCTTACCGAGCTCGGGGAGCGGGTGGACCGCGCGCCGTCGGCCCTCTCGCTGATCGAGAACGGCCGCCGGGAGCCGAAGCTGTCGCTGATCGAGCAGCTGGCGACGGCGCTTTCGGTGCCCATGACCGAGCTGCTGAGCCGGCAGCCGCCGAGCCGCCGGGCGCAGCTCGAGATCGCCCTGGCCGACGCGCAGCAGGACCCGTCCTACCGGCGCCTCGGCCTGCCGCAGCTGAAGATCGGCGCGCGCGTCCCCACCGACGTGCTCGAGCACCTGGTCGCGGTGGCGACGGAACTGCGGGCCCAGCAGTCCAAGCCCGCCGCCACCCCGGAGGAGGCCCGGGCGGCGAACGCGGCGCTGCGCGAGGCCATGCGCGAACGGGGTAACTACTTCGACGGCATCGAGCGGGAGGCGGCCGACGCCCTGCGCGCAGGCGACTACTCGGGAGGCCCGCTGTCCCAGGGCATGCTGGTCTCGCTGGTGAGCCGCCACGGCTTCGCCATCCGCTACGTCCAGGACCTGCCGCGGTCGGTGCGTTCGCTGACCGACCTGAGGAACCGCCGGATCTACGTCAAGCAGGAGCCGGTCGGCGCGCACTCGCCGCGGGCGATCGTGCTGCAGGCCCTCGGCCACTTCCTGCTCGGCCACCAGGTGCCCCGTGACTTCGCCGACTTCCTGCGGCAGCGGGTGGAGGCGAACTACTTCGCCGCGGCCGTCCTCATGCCGGAAACGGCGGCCGCACCGGTGCTTGACCGTGCGAAGAAGAGCCGCGATCTCGCGGTCGAGGACCTGGTGGACCTGTTCTCCGTGTCCTACGAGATGGCCGCGCACCGGTTCACCAACCTCGCCACCCATCATCTGGACCTGCCGTGTCACTTCGTGAAGAACGACGCGAGCGGCATCATCTACAAGGCCTACGAGAACGACGGCGTGGTCTTCCCCGCGGACCCGTCGGGCGCGATCGAGGGGCAGCGGCTCTGCCGCCAGTGGTCGGGGCGGCAGGTGTTCGGGGCCGCCGACCGCTTCTCCCCGTACTGCCAGTACTCCGACACCCCGTCGGGCACCTACTTCTGCGTCGCTCAGGTCGACCCGCGCGCCGACCGCGGGTTCGCCATCACGCTCGGCGTGCCGTTCGAGCACTCCCGCTGGTTCCGCGGCCGCGAGGCGACCACCAGGACGCGTTCGGCCTGCCCGGACGGCGAGTGCTGCAGCCGCCCGCCGGTCGCGCTGGCCGAGCGGTGGGAAGGCCAGGCCTGGCCGTCGGCCCGCGCGCACTCGCACATCCTGTCCGCCCTGCCGGCCGGCAGCTTCCCCGGCGTCGACGACGCCGATATCTACGAGTTCCTCGACCAGCACGCCCGGGACTGACCCGCGCCCTCTCCTGTTTGCTGCCGCCTGGCAGCGCAGAACCGAGCTACCCGCGTGACGCCTGTCCATGTCAGCGAATGGCGAGATAAAAGCAGACTCCGCGAGCCTGGAGGGCGCCGGCCCAGGGCCAGGTGAGGCCGGCGCGATCGCTGTCACCCCGTTCGTTCGGCGTAAAAATTCCGGGACTACGGACGGCGGCCTCTCCCGCGGCGGTGACCACGATGTTACTCTTGAGTAACTTATCGGCAGGAGGGCGGCATGGGCGACGCAGACGCGCACGGCGCAGGGTTCTCGCTCGAGCTCAGCGATGACCTGGTCGAGATGCGGGACTGGCTGCACGAGTTCGCGGCGTCGGTGATCCGCCCGGCCGCCGCGGAGTGGGACGAACGCGAGGAAACCCCGTGGCCGGTCCTCGAGGAGGCGGCCAAGATCGGGCTGTACTCGCTGGATTTTTACGCGCAGCAGTACCTGGAGGGGTCCGGGCTCGGCATCCCGGTCGCGTTCGAGGAGCTGTTCTGGGGCGACGCGGGGATCGGGCTCGCGCTGGTCGGCAGCTCGCTGGCCGCGGTCGCGGTGGTGGCCAACGGGACGCCTGAGCAGATCGGGGAGTGGTGCCCGCAGATGTTCGGCGGTCCGGGAGAGGTGAAACTGGGCGCGTTCTGCTCCTCCGAACCCGAGGCGGGCAGCGACGTCGGCGCGATCAAGACCCGCGCGACCTACGACGCCGCGCGCGATGAGTGGGTGCTGAACGGGGTGAAGACCTGGGTCACCAACGGCGGCATCGCCGACGTGCACGTGGTGGTGGCGTCGGTGGACCCGGCCCTCGGGTCACGCGGGCAGGCGAGCTTCATCGTGCCGCCCGGCACGCCCGGTCTTTCCATGGGACAGAAGTTCCGCAAGCACGGCATCAGGGCCTCGCACACCGCCGAGGTCGTGCTGTCCGACGTCCGGGTGCCCGGCCGGTGCGTGGTCGGCGGCCGGGAACGGCTGGAGGAGCGGCTGGCGCGGGTCCGCGAGGGCGGCCGCGGCGGCGAGCAGGCCGCCATGAAGACGTTCGAGGCGTCGCGGCCCGGCGTGGCGGCGATGGCCGTCGGCGTGGCGCGAGCGGCGGTGGAGTACGCGACCGAGTACTCACGTACCCGGGTCCAGTTCGGCCGTCCTATCGGGCAGAACCAGGCGGTCGCCTTCATGCTCGCGGACATGCGGACCTCGGTCGACGCGGCCCGCCTGCTGACCTGGCGCGCGGCCTGGATGGCCCGGCAGGGCAAGCCGTTGGCTAATGCGGAAGGATCGATGTCGAAGCTGGTCGCGGGGGAGACCGCGGTCCGGGTCACCGAGCAGGCCATCCAGATCCTCGGCGGGAACGGATACACCCGGGAGTACCCCGTGGAACGCTGGCACCGGGACGCCAAGATCTTCACGATCTTCGAGGGCACCTCGGAGATCCAGCGCCTGATCATCGGCCGCGCGGTCACCGGGCTCGACGTCCGGTAGCCCTGACGGGTTTCCGTCCGAGCAGCTTGTCGATGCTGCGGCGTTCACGCTTGGTCGGCCGCCCGCGCCGCGCTCGCGGACGGCCACTGCGACGGCTGTCTCGCGTGGCGGAGGGGGCGGGCTGTGGTCGATGTAGCACTCGGCGGCCGCGGGCGCGCTAACTCGTTTGCCGATGACCTGCGTGACGACCACTATGCGTTCGCGTCCGTCCTGGCGGAGCCGGACCTCGTCGCCGGCCCGGACCACGTGCGCGGGTTTGACGCGTGCTCCGTTGACCCTGACATGCCCGGCACGGCAGGCACTGGAAGCGGCTGAGCGCGTCTTGGCCAGCCGTACCGACCAGACCCAGCTGTCCACTCGCCCAGTCGGATCATCTGCCACCAGGAAACTGTAATGCGGCCTGCACTGTCCCCGGCCCCCGGCACCGTCCGTCAGCCCGCCGCATGCGCTGGCGGGGCAGGCCGTGATACCGTCGGTCAGCTGCTCGGCCTTCACGACCGGGCCAGATCCAGCTGCGCCAGCACTGTGCGCAGGACGGCAAGAGGGCGCCAGCGGTCGCAGCGGGCAGCGGTGCGCGGACCCCGCCGAGCGGGATTCCGTGCCTGTCTTCGGCCAGCTGCTTCATCACGGAGACCCAGGCCAGCGGGGGGCCTGCCGTCATAAGCTCGCCGCGGAACTCCAGGGCCGGAGCCATGATCCGGTGCGCGTCCGCCAGGCGCCCGGCGGACGCGGCCGCGCAGGCGGCCAGCAGCGGCTCGGGCAGCACGTTCGCCAGCCCGGCGATGGTCCCGCGTGCGCCCATGCCGATGGCGTCCACGATCGTGCTCTCGATGCCGACCATGGCCTGCTTGCCCGTCTCCAGCACGGCGCGGGTATTGCAGGGCGCCGTCCAGACTGGGATCGGCCACGGCGGGCAGCACCGGGACCCCGGGCACCGCGGCGACCAGCGCGGCCAGCAGCGCACGCTTCTCCCGCAGGCTCAGCGACGACCTCGCCTGCGGAAACATACCTCGGGCCAAGACGGCACTAAGGATGCATCCAACTCGCATGCCAGGCGTCTCGGCAGCCTACCGCGCGGTCGCTGTAAGACGATCGCCGAGCGGCACGGCGCGTGGGACTTCACGGCTACCTCTCGCTCGGCTGCTGTGACTCAACCACGGATAACTGATAATTGTCAACAATTATCAAAAACAGAAAACGAGATATCGACTGGGTTCTGCCGGAACAAGGAGTCCAGACCAGGAGCCCGGAGAAGGAGCAGAGCATGCCACCGAGGCGGATCGGCAAGGTGCCGTCGGTGCTGACCCCCGCGCCCCGCAGAGCCTGGGTGAGGACGTGGCGGAGCGGCTCCGCGAGGCGATCCTGCAGGGCGAGCTCAGTCCGGGGCAGCACCTGCGCGAAGAGGAGCTCAGCGCACGGCTTCAGGTCAGCCGGGGCCCGGTGCGGGACGCGTTCACCCTGCTGGAGCGGGAAGGGCTGGTCCGGTCGTCGCGAAACCGCGGGTGTCTCGGTGCTGGAGTTCGCCCGCAGCGACCTGCAGGAGATCTTCACGCTGCGTTCCGCGCTCGAGCCGCTGGCGATCAGCCTGGCCGTCCAGCGGGGAACGTCAGCGACCTGGCTGAGCTGGACGCCTGCCTCGGGAGATGACGTCCGCGTTCTCCCGCCGCATCACCGAGCGGGACGCAGCCCGCCTGGATGTGCAGTTTCACGACAGCATCTACCAGGCCGCCCATCATCAGCGCCTGTACGGCGCGTGGGAGCAGATCCAGATGCCCACCTACTGGTTCATGCTGTCGCGCAACGTAGCCAGCCCCGACTGCCGAACGCGAGGGTGGCGACACTGAGCTGGTCGTTGTCATCAGAACGCGGACGGAGCGCAGCAGTCGACATGATCAAGGAGCACATCTCGTTCGCTTATGAACGCATCTTGCGTAGCTACCTGGACTCCATGGCGAGGGGTTAGCGGTGACCAACGTCGTCATCGCCTACGGCCAGCGCGCGCAGACGGCGCTGGAAACCGGCCTGCTCGAAGGAATGGGCTACCACGGTCCGCCACCTGGACGGCTTTCCGTTCCGCTCGGCCGCGCACTTGACCACGCAAACGCGTTCATGTGACCGTTCAGGAGCTCACCGAGGCGATGCTTGCCGCGATGCCCGCCTGCAAGTTCGTCGCCAGGGTCGGCACCGGGCTGGACAGCATCGACCTGGATGCGGCCGCCCGGCGCGGCATCCTGGTCACCTACGTCGCCGACTACTCGTCGAGATGTGGCCGCGCTGCGATCGCGTGCTGATGGCCTGTGCGCGGCGGCTCCCGCAGTAGCTGGACCTCGTCTGGCGTTGGCCAGTGGAACTCCACCGGCGCCGGACCATCCGCAGGCTGCGCGGCAGACGCTGGGCCTGGCCGGGTTCGGCCGGATCGGTCGCGACCGCCGCCAAGGCGCTCGGCCTGGGCCTTCGCGTGCTGGTCTGGATCCCTACCGGACCGGCCGAGGACATCGAGGCCGCCGGCGTGCGAGCCGGCCGAGCTGGGACGACGCTGCTGGCCGAGTCCGACTACATCTCCCTGCACGTCCCGCTGACGCCGGATTCGATTGCACCTGATCAACGCCGGCCGCGCTCCGCGCGATGAAACCCTCGGCCGTGCTCATCAACACCGCCCGCGGCGGACTGGTCGATCAGGCCGCGCTGGCCGCCGCGATCCGGCCGGGAGATCGCCTGGGCGGCGCTCGACCTGCTGGCCGAGGAGCCGCCGCCCGGGACAGTCCGCTGCTGCAGCGACCCGCGCATCCTGATCACCCCGCACGCGGGCCTGGTACTCGGCCGAAGCCCAGCGGGACGTCGTGGTGCGCGCGTGCGAGGACGTGCAGCGCGTGCTTTCCGGGCAGTCCCGGCCCGCTCTCCGGCCAACGTGCCGACGGGAGGAAGGTAGCGGTGCGTATCACGCATATCGAGACCATCCGGGCTGATCGCCAGCCAAGCCTGATGTTCGTCCAGGTTCACACCGACGCCGTGATCACCGGGCTCGGCGAGACCTGCGTCGGCGTGGCCGCGGTCGAGGCGTATCTGCACGAGACGGCAGCGCCTGATCTGATCGGTCCGATCCGCGGGACATCGCCGGGCCTCGATGGTCCGCCCACAGCCAGTTCATCAGCTTCTGCGGCTCCTCGGTCGCGTTCCGGGCCACCTCCGCGTGGACATCGCGCTCTGAGACGTGCTGGCAAGGTCGCTGCCTGGCGTTCTCCGGCTGCTCGGCGGCCCGGTCAGGGACTCGATCCTTCGTCTGATAACACCTGCTCCAGTCCCGCTTCGGCAGTTCGTCGAGCAACGTGAACCGCAAGCGGTGGGCCTGGTCGCACTACGAACCCGAGGGGGAGACGAGACCTGCTCGCCTCGGTGTCGCGCCCGAGGAACTGGTCGCCAGCCTGCGGGAGAGCGGTGTGGGGGCCATGAAGATCTGGCCTTCGACGAGGCCGCACCTCCGCTCCGGCTGCTCTGGATCCACCAGCCGACCTGCGCCAAGGCGTCAAGATCATCGAACGGACACGCGCTGCTGCCGGGGATGACATGGACATCCTGCTGGAGATGCACTCGCTGTGGTCACCCCAGGCCGCGCTGACGATTGCCCGGGCCGTGGAGGACTTCGGCCTGTTCTGTTCGAGGATCCGTTCCGCGTAGACAGCCCCGAGGCGCTGGCCCGGTTCGCCTCCAAGACGCGGATCCCTCTTACCGTCGCGAGACCATAGTACCCGGTTTGACTATCATCGCCTGCGCGCAGCGGTGCGGTGTCTTATCTTATGTTCGATGTCAGCTGTCGGCGCATATCGGATGGCGCCCATCGCTTCCCTGCCGAGACCACGATGTTCCGATACCGCCGCATGACTGCACGGGCCCCGTGGCGCTGACCTCAGGCTGTCACCTGTCTGTGCATGCCGAACGCGGTGCTGCCGAACGGTCCGCGCCTTCTATCACGGCTCGTACCGAGACTTCGTGACCGTTCTCCCGCAGCTGGAAGCTGGACGCATAACTCCTCCGCCGGGCCCGGGCCTCGGGCTCGAGCTGCGACCGGAGTCCGCGACCGAAACGAGCTTCACGTTCGGACTACGGCACCTGACCTGCCCGACCACAGAAGCTGCATGGACACGACGAGCGGCACCTCGGAGATCCAGCGCATGATCATCGGCCGCGCGACGTACGACTAGATCCGGCTCGATGGCTCACGGCAGGTCAGCAGCTTCTCGCCCCTGGCTGGCTTGCCGTTACCGCTGCCACCTTCGGCGCGCCCGGCCGTGAACCGTAGCTCGTCGTGCGACCTGGCCCCCGGACTGGCTGGAGGGCCGGGTGGACTCGGTGCTGAGAGCGGGCTGTGGGATTGCTTCGATGTCGCCACTCGGTTCCGGCCACCGGAGCACTGACCTCCGTTGACGTGGACCTGACGCTAGACGTCAACCTCACCACTACGTTCCGCCTGTGCCGTCTGGTGCTGCCGGTAATGATCAGCCGCGGCATGTGTCATTGTCAATGTCGCCTCGCAGGCCTTGCGTGCTGCGGTCCTTTGCATCTCGGCGTTCGCCGGGCTCGGCGCGGTCGAGGCGACGCTCAGGGAGTCCTTCGACGATAACGCTCCCACTCGACCTTAGAGTCTCCGAGAAGCTCGGATACGAACCCGACGGCATCGACGCGCATGGCTCGAAGTGACGGGCGAGCTACCCACAACAAGTCGCCATTGCGCCTTTCTCGGGCTCGACGGGCGATTAGTGAGCGCGTACCAGTCTTTGATAACGCCGGCTTCACGGCCGTCTGAGCAGGTCAGTCCGCCCGTGCCCGTGCCGGGCGGCCAGGGACGCGGCTCAGGCACGCGCCATTAGCGTCCGCACCGCGGCTTCAACCTGCCCGCTGCCTGCCAGCAGGGCCTCGAGCATGACCCTCCTCTGCGGGACCGGCGAATGCGCGCGTTCACCCGCCCTATCGGACCGTCCAGGTAGTCCAAGGCCGCCTCCTGTAGCGATGCGGCGATCTCCGCGCTCACGCCGCCGTTGCCCGGGCTCTCGTCGACCATGACCGCGCGGCCGGTCTTGCGCAGCGACGCCGTGACCGTCCAAGGTCCAGCGGGTAGAGCGTGCGCAGGTCGATCACCTCCGCGGAGACACCCTCGCTGGCCAGGTCGCCCGGCGGCTGTCACGGATGGCGCACGGTGGCGGCTGTAGCCGATGAGCGTCGCATCGCGGCCCGGGCGCACGATGCTCGCCACTCCGTTTGGGATGACCTCATGAGGACCACCTATCTCGCCGCGCAGCGCCGTAAGCGCCTTGTGCAGCCGGAACAGCGACCGGCTCGTCCAGGTGCAGCGGCGGTCTTGATCAGCCCCTTGGTGACCGCGGCCGTCGCACGGCACCGCGACGTCAGGCCCGGGCATCTCGGCGAACCAGCGACTCGATCACGTTGGTGTGCTGCGCGCCGCCGAAGGCTATCCCGCTGGTGCCGGATCATCCGCCGCACCTAGATGAACATGTAGATCTTGCGGCCCGGTTGCCGCGCTCGTCCATGCCGCCGACGCGAAGTCGAGGACGTTCAGCTCGACCACGGGGCGCCTTCCGGTCAGCGCGGCGCCGACGCCAGCGGCGACCAGGCTGCCTCGGCGATCGGCACATCCCGGATCCGCGCCCGCGCCGCACCGCTCGCCCAGGCCAAGCACCTGCGCGAATGACCGCCGCGCAGCAGGAGGTCGGTACCCAGCATGAAGAGCTGGTCGAGGTGGTCATTTCCTCGGCCAGGCCCGCCCGGTAAGCCTCGCTGTAGGTCAACGCTCGCTCAGCGGCCGCCACCGCGGCCGCCGAAGCAGGCCGGGTCCGGGCCGGCCACGCGCGGTTCACCTAGGCCGGGTCCTGCCACGGTGAAGACTCGGCGAAGGCGATCGCGTCGGCGACGCTGCCGTCGGCGCCCGATATCGACGGCCGGCCTACCGGGATCGTCCACCTTCCGGCGTCGAGCCTGCCGCCGGGCCGGTAACGATGGACTCACGCATTCGCACGCCAATCGCGCCACTTCGCTCTTTTCCCTGTAGTTCTGCACGTCGCCGACGTTGTGACCCTCAACCGGTAGGTCAGCGCCTCGATGAAGGTCGGTCCCTCGCCCGGCAGCGCACGGTTCCTGGCCCGGCGGACCGCGTGGTGACAGCCAGCACGTCCTGGCCGTCGATGGTCTCAGCAGGCAGTCCGAACCCGCTGGCGCCGCCCGGCCACGAATCACCCGCCATCGGCCTGCTGATATGGGTCTCGACGGCATAGAGGTTGTTCTCGCACACGGCGATCAGCGGCAGCTTCCACAACGCGCCATTATGCTCCCAGACGGCCCTTCGCCGCCGTCGCCGAAGTAGCCGTCGGCGACGGCCCGCCGCCCCTCATCTGCATCGCCAGGGCCGCGCCCATGGCCAGGCCGAGGCCGGCGCCGACGATGCCGTTGGAACCGAGAAGTGACCGCCGATGTCGACCAGGTGCCGCCACCGCCCCGGCCGCCCCCGACAACCGCCGCGCCGGCACAGCTCGGCCATGATCTCGCGTGCTCGCCCTCGGCCAGCGCGTCGTGTGCTCCGGTGGAACCCGACACACGGCATCAGGCCGTCTACGCCCCTGGCGGCCAGCCACTCTGCCTGCCTGGCGTATCCTCCGGGATCCTCCCGCCCTTCTCCTCCTGCGTCGCTCTGCTCCGCCTGCGCAGCAGCCTCCGCGCGGGCGCGCCCCTCCTTGCCATCGCCCCGCCTCGTCGATCCCCCGGCCTCGTCGTCGCGGCGGCGCGGCTGCTTCGCTCACTCATCTCCTCCCCCCCAGTGCTCATGCGCGAACTCACGCTCCACGCGTCGCACATCGGCCGCCCGGCCCCGTCCAGGTAGCGGTGGTCCACGTTGAGCGTGGCATCAGCCCACCGCGCCGTCGCTCCTACCGCCTCCCGCGATCCCCTAGTCCCTCGTGTCCAGACCGGTGAAGGCGGTCCGCAGCGGCACGTAGACGCCCCTCAGCGACTAGGTGCGGCCCAACGCCGTGGCGGCTCTCCGTCGACGGCCGACTTGTCCCGTCTCATCCAGCGATGACCTCACCGGCCGCGACGTCTCGCCAGGCTCCTTGTACCAGCGCGTCAGGACTGCTCCTCATCGCCATACCCAGGCCGGATCGTCACATCCTGCACAGACCTCACCATCAGGTTCCGGTAATATGGTATAGCATATTCTAATTGAAACGCGGCAACCACCTCGACAGGAATGAGGCACGGTTCCGCTAGGCTTCGCCCATCAGACGGCGGACCGCGGGCGCCCCGTGCGGCACCGGCCGCCGTGCGCTACGGCAGTCCACGAAGTGCGGTGATCACCATCAACGTCAGCCTGATGATCTCCCGGTCACCACCTCACGCGCCGCGTACGGCCATCCGCGACATGATCGTCGAGCTCGAGATCCGCCTGGCGCAGGCCGTCGAGAGTGACCTGGCCGCCCCGCTGAGATGTCCACAACCCCGATCCGGAGGCTATGCGCTGCTGGAACGACAGCCTGGTCCACATCGCTCCCTATCGCACACCGTTCGCTGCTTCCACGCTCAGATGGAAACAGCGTCTCATCGACGCCGGAAACTACCCGCCTTCTCGCTCTGGCGTCGCGATCGCACAGACGCTGGCGGAGCTCGGCCGGATGTGCGCCAGATGGCGCGCCCAGCGCGACGCCCTCGTTCCGCCGGCTACGCGCTGACCCACGAGATCATGTTCCGGCCGGTCGCTATCCCGGCTGGAGCGTTCTCCAGATCCTGCTCGCCCGGTCGCCCGCTACGACGGTCTTCTCGACACTTCGGGCACTGGATCTCATCTCGAGCTCGCCGTGGGACGTTACGAGCTGATCAGACGGACCCCGACGCGCCGCCCTGGCGGCGCTACCGCGACGATCGGAGGCTCAACAGTCCGCTTCACCCATGAACTCGTCGCTCCTACTTCAGCCATGCCCCCGCGCCCTATCGCGCTTCCATAACCAGCTCCTCCTACTACACCCTCGCTCACTACTACATCATATTCTTCCGCTTTAGCCCTCCGCGCTGTCATCTCCCCCCTACCCCCCTCCTCCCCTCCACGCTCTCTCCTTCCCCCCCCCCCCCCCCCCCCCACCACCTCCGGGATCAATCGGCGTCGCTACCGTCTTCTACGCCACGTGACGACGCCCGAGATCCCACCTGCCTACCCTCCCCCACCACACTTCCTTGCCCGCCCCCGCGATATCCCCCGCCCCCCCCCCCCCCCCCCCCCCCCCCCCCCCCCCCCCCCCCCCCCCCCCCCCCCCCCCCCCCCACCCCCCCTCACCGCTCCCACCGGCTACGTGGCTAACTCATCCGGCGGTCGGCGTCCAGGGCGCCTGGATCAGGCGCTCGATGTCTTCTCCGAACGGCCGGTCGCCATCGATCGGGCCGACGATCACGGTCAGCCAGTCCAGCAGCGCCCGGCACCCAGGCGGCGGCGGGCGCTCGGCGAGCGCCGCCGCCATGTAGCCGGCTAGCAGCTCACATGCGGTGACCGCGCGGGCATGGCGCAACGCGGTACGGAGTTTCTCGGCGGCCTCCCAGGCGAACGACTGCACGTCCTCCTGGCCGCCGGATGTCTCGATCAGCCCTACCGCGGTCGCGGCGGCCAGCCGCCGCATGGCGTGGACCTCTCCGCCGGCGCGCTTGTGGACTGCCGTCAGGCCAGCCTGCGGGCCTGGCTCGCGGGCAAGCTGCGGGGGCAGTCCGGTGACTTTGGGATCCATCAGCCGGTGCAGGCGTGCCGCCGCCACCTCCGCCGCGTGGCACAACGCCGCCGTGAGCTGGTCGCAGTGCGCGGACAGGTCGATTCCGTGGAACCCGCCGGTACTGGTGAACTGGCCGTCGAGGTAGGCAGGGGAGTCGGTGATCCCGGTCAGGGCCCGGCCGGTGGCCGCCTCGAGCTGGGCGCCGGCCCGATGGACCTGGGTGAGCACCGGTCCGGCCACCCGGAACGACACCGGCGCTTGCAGGGACCGCGGCGACGGCTCGTCGCCCGCGGCCTCGCGGAGCCGTCTGAGCACCGCGGCCAGGAGGTCGTCACCACGCCCGCATGCGGCGCGGTAGGGGTCGCGCGGTGCCCGGACCACGACGATGGACAACGCCGCGGCCGCCTCCATCAGCGAGGCGAGCGCGGTGGCCTCGCCGAGGCGGAGCACGGACAGTCCGGTCGCGCCGGGCACACCTTGGATGAGGGCGATGCCCTCTTTCGGGCCGAGGCTGAACTCGGTCAGCCCGTGGCTGCTCAGCGCCTCGTCGGCGGGCATCAGGTCGCCACCGGGTCCGAGCACCTGGCCGATCCCGACGACAGGCCCGAAGGCGTGCGCGAGCTGGATGATCTCGCCCGCGGAGGCCGCGCCCGCGCGGGGCACGGCCGGCACGATGTCGTAGTTGAGGAAATCGGCGAGCCGCTGGCAGAGCCCGGCTGACACGGCGGCGTCGCCGGAAAGGAAGGTCAGCAGCCGGACGGTGGTGATCGCTCGGACATCGGGCGGGCTGAGCCACGGCGGACCGCCCGTGGCCCGAGCCAGCAGCAGGTTGCGCTGGTGGGAAAGCTGCTGCTGCTCGCTCAGGCGGACCGAGGAAAGCGCCCCCATTCCGGTGTTCACGCCATACACCGCCCGCCCGTCGTGCAGCGCCTGCCGGGCCTCGTTGCAGCGCTGCTGCACCGCCGCGAGCAGGGCCGGGTCGATGCTGACGGCCTGGCCGGCGGCAACGGCCCGGATGCGGCCGAGATCCGTGTCACCGGCTTCGGTGATCGTCAGGGCCGGCATTATCAGCGGTACCTCAGCATCGTTCCGATGCCCTGCTGCTCGGCCCGGCGCAGGATGGCCAGGCCCACGGCGATGTCGAGGATGGCAAGTCCGCGGTGCCAGAGCAGGATCCGCTCGTCGTTTCGTTCCCGGCCGGACCGTCGGCCGGTGACGACCTGACCCAGCTCGGCGTGGAGCGACGCCGGTGAGAGGCGGCCCGTGTCTACGTGGCGGCGCAGCGCACCGAACCGTCCAGACTGCGCCTCCCGCCAGTCGTCCACCACCACCTTGTCCATCACGTCGAGCAGGTCAAGTTCCACGGCGCTGACCGTGCCGTAAGGGACGACGAAGGCACCGGGCTTGACCGATCCGGTGCGCAGCAACGGCTCGGGCTGGGTGAGCCGCGACGCCTCGACCAGGATGTCAGCCCCGTCGAAGGTCTCTTCGGCGGTGGCGGACACCCGGACACGGGTGCCGGTGACGGTCGCCAGTTGCTGCGCGAACGCCTCGCGGGACTCGGGACGGCGGCTGGTTATCCGGATCTCGTCCAGGTCGAACATCTCGTCGAGCAGCACGACGTTCCAGAACGCGGTACCGCGTGCCCCGACGTGGCCGAGCACCCTAGAGTCCGGCCGTGCCAGGTAGCGGGCGCCCACGGCGGTCATGGCGCCGGTCCGGCAGGCCGTGATCAGGGTGGCATCCATGACCGACAGCGGAACGCCCGTTCCCGGATCGTAAAGCGTCAGCAGCCCGAGCTCGCTGGGCAGCCCGGCCGCATAGTTGGCTACGAAGTCGCCGACTACCTTGACGCCGCTCACGCCGGGCGTGGGCAGGCCGGGTCCCGGCAGATGGCCGCGGAGCACGTTGAAATGACCGGCGCCGTTGTTGTCCGGGACAAGGTGCACCCTCGGCTCAACGACAGCGCGCCCGTCGCCGTGGGCGCGCACGGCGTCCTCGACGGCGGCGACGATCTCGGCATAGGAGAGGCCGAGCGAGTCTATGTCCGGCCCCGACAGGAAACGAAGCCACAGTCCGCCTGCCGTGGTCATCTCGGCGTTCACCTCCCTGCGGGCCGCTCTTCGTAACTTAGCGTCCGGGAGGCCATCGGCAGGCGCGGGGCAGCTCGCCGCCTAAGACCTTGCACACTCGGCCTAAGCCCTGAAGCGGCCTGCAAATAAGGCATTCGCACGATGTGTCCGGGCAGGTCTTAGCCATAATTTCGATTGTAGATACCCGATACCGCCGGACCGGCGAATGCCGGGCAGCGCGGCGGCCAGCCCGGCCGCGGCGCGGATAATCACGGGGTCCGCCAGGAGCTACACCATGATGCCGTACCAGTCCTACCAGATCTACCAGGCCGAACGAACCAAGACCGCCGCCGAGGTCCGGCGCGCCGACGAGCAGCTTGGCCACATGGCCGAGAGTGTGTCATGGCTATGGTGCCGCGCGACCCGGCCTATAGGCCTGCTTCGGGGTTCCAGCCAGCGCCCGGCCTGTTCCGCCCTGCTTGACGTATCGCGGTAAGGCCCGCAGCCTGAGCCGAGGGCGCCGGTGCCGCCGGGCCTCCTCCGGCGGCCCGGTCGGGGAGCCGAGCCCGAGCGTGACGGAGCCGCCGCCCGATGCGGACCGGCCGATGATCAGCGTCCCGCCGGACGCTTCGGCGATGCGGCGGGCGATGTCCAGGCCGAGACCGGTGGAGCCGCGGCTCGACTGGCCCCGGCGGGTGGCGTCGGCATCACCGAAGCCGGGCCCGTCGTCGGCGACGACCAGCCACGCGCCCCCCGCGGCGCGGCGGCTGAGCCGCACGGCGAAGGCGACGCCCTCGGGGGTGTGCGCGAAAACGTTCCCAAGCAGGATGTCCGCGCAGGTCGCCAGGTCCTCTGCGGCCACGAAGACCGGCACAGGGCCGGGGGCCACCTCGACCGTCATCCGGCGGTCCTGGTCTTCGGCGAGCGGCCACCAGAACGCGGCCCGTTCGGCGATCACCCGGGCCGCGTCGCATATCACCGGCGCTCCCCCACCCACCTCCCCTCCCCCCTTCCTTTGCCGCCGCGCTTCGCGAATGATCTCGCTGACGGTCCGCTCCACCGAGTCGACGTCGGCGAGCAACCGCTCCATCTCCGCACCGTTCCGCAGCGATTCGGCGTCGATCCGCAGCGCGGTCAGCGGGGTCCGCAGCCGGTGAGACAGGTCGGCGACGGTTTCGCGCTCGTGCGCGAGCAACTCGCCGATGCGGACCGCCAGCCGGTTGAGCCCGGCCCCCGCACGGCGCACCTCCGGCGGGCCGGCCACCGCCGCCCGGGCGGACAGATCCCCGGCGGCGAGGCGGTCGGAGGCCCGCGCGAGGGCGGCGAGCGGGCGGACCAGCGACCGGGCGAGCTGGTCGGCCACCAGGACGCTGAGCACCAGCAGGAGCAGGCCGACCCCGCCGAGCAGCAGCCAGGCCCTGGTCACCCCGTGGCGCAGCACCGATTCCGGCACGAAGGTGCGGATCACGGCGGTGCCGCCGGCCAGGCCCTGCACGGCCACCAGGACCTGCTCCCCGCCCGGCGCCTCGGCGGAGAAGCTGCGGCCGTTGCGGGCCAGCTGGACCGCCGGCGAGACGGGCGCAGGCTGGCCGAGTTCGGTGCCCGACGGCAGGAAGATCGTGACCGGGGTGTCGGTCTCCGCGTTCACCTGGTCCACGGTGAGCCGCAGGCTGCCGGTCTCCAGCGTGGTGACCAGCGGGGCCATCGACTGGGCCTGCGCGGTGGCGGCGCTGATCGCCCGGTCGGCCGCCAGCGTGCGCAGCACCAGCGCGAGCGGGACCAGGAAGGAGACCAGGACCAGGGAGCTGGTGGCCACCACGAGCAGGCTGATGCGCAGTCTCATGGCGGCGGGCTGAGCTTGATCCCGACCCCGCGGACCGTATGCAGGTAGCGGGGATGCTGCGCGGTCTCGCCCAGCTTCCTGCGCAGCCACGACACATGGACGTCGACGGTCTTGTCCGCGCCGCCGTAGGGCAGCCGCCAGACGTGGGTGAGCAGGTCGCGGCGGGTCACGACCTGGCCGGCCCGGAGCGCCAGGTAATGCAGCAGGTCGAATTCGCGGCGGCTCAGGTCGAGCGGAGCGTCGTCCAAGGTGGCCTCGTGCCCGTCCGGGTCCAGCCGCAGGCCGCCGACGACGAGCAACCCGGCGGCGCCCGGGTCGCCCGAGGCCGCCCGGCGGAGCACCGCGCGGATCCTGGCTTCGATCTGCCCCGGGCCGAACGGCTTGACCACGTAGTCATCGGCGCCGGCGTCGAGCACCCGGATGATGTCAGCCTCGTCATCGCGCGCCGTGATGACCACGACGGGAACGGAACTGACGGCTCGCATCATCCGCAGCGCCTCGTACCCGCTGACGTCAGGCAGCCCGAGGTCGAGCAGGATCAGGTCCGGCGGCGATGCCAGCAGGTGCTGCAGTCCGCTCATGCCTGTGGCCATGCTCGTCACCGCGTGCCCGCGTTCGGTCAGGGTCCGGATCAGGGCACTGCGGATGGCGGCGTCGTCTTCCACGAGGAGCAGCTGTGCCACACCAGTGAAGGTAGCGGTATCGGCGCTTACCTGCAGGTAGATCCCATATCAACGGTCTTGTTCCGAGTCCGCGGGCGGCGTTCTTAGGGAGGCCTTTACCTGCTCTTAAAGTGGGATCGGTGACCCTCGGCAGGGTGCACATGCACATCCTGGCGGGCGTCGGTGCCTGGCTGCTCGGCGCCGGCACCGCCACCGCGGGCAGCCTGCTGGCCGTGTCCCTGCTCGGCCAGGGCATCGCCGATAGCCCGGGTCAGCAGCTGACCACGGCCGCCGTAAAAAGCGCCCTGGCCGCTGAGGCCCGGGAGGCCAGCCCGGCCGGCGCCCAGACCACGCGTCCTCCGGTCCCCAGGCCGTCGGTGACCCGGCCCGCCGCGAGCCGCCCCTCCGTACCCCAGTCGGCCACGCCCACGCTGTCGGCCACGCCCGCCGTTTCCCGGACGTCCGCCTCGCCGAGCCCGCAGGCGGCCAGCGGCACCGTGCTCACGTCGCAGGGCGGGACCGTGCTGGCTGAGTGCCGGTCCGCGGGCGCGTACCTAGTGTCGTGGAGCCCGACTCAGGGCTACGAGGCTACCGGCGTGGTCCGGGGCCCGGCCGTCACCACGCGAGCGATCTTCGAGTCAGACGTGAACTCGGTGACGATGGTGGTGACCTGCCCGGACGGAGCGGGCGGCGCGCCAGTTGCCTCTTCGTACATCCACGCCTACGGCGGCAGCACCGACGAGTGAGGCGCCGGCCCGGGGAGCGCTCGGGCTCACCGGTGCTTGCCGGCCTTCTCATCGATGAGCAAGGCCAGGGTGGGGCAGGCTTGGGCGGCCCGCCTGGCGTGGTTCAGCAGCGAGCGCGGGACCACCGGCGAGGCCAGGATGGGGTAGCCCCACCGGTCTAGCTCGATGACCTCGGGCAGCAACTCTGCGCATATGCCGTGGCCGGTGCAGGCGATCGGGTTGACGCGAAGCGTGAAGATCATCGCCAGTCCCAGTCCCTTTCCTCGTCGCTGGGCAGCGGTAGCAGCGGCGGCCGGCGCACGCCGTCGCAGCCGCCCTGCCACTGATGCCAGTGCGTGTCCGCCGGGAACGCCGTGAGCAGGCTGCGCACCAGTTGCGTGGCCCCGTCGGGATGCCGGCAAGCGCCACGGCCCTCGATGAGCGGGATCAGCGCGGCGATGTCGTCGATGCCCCGGTCCCCCCCGGAGAGCCGCCGGAGTAGGCCAGGCCCGCCAGCGCGTCGGCCAGCGCGGGCAGGCCGAACAGGCACGGGCCGCACTGCCCGGCGCTCTCCTCGGCCAGGTAACGGACTACGCGAGCGGTCTCCGCGATCGGGCAGGCGGCGGCCGGCAGCGCGATCACGATGCCCGCGCCCAGCGCACCGCCCGCCGCCTTCAGGCTCGCGTGGGTCATCGGCACCGTCCAGGCCGCCTCCACAGGCAGCCAGGCACCGAAATAGCCGCCCACCAGGAGCGCCTGCAACGGCTCGGCGGGACCGCCAGCCAGCATGACCACCTGCCCGGCGGGCATGCCCATCTCGATCTCGTAGACGCCGGGTCGGGTGATCGCACCGCTCACCGTGACGAGCATCGACCCAGGGGCCGACGGCAGTCCGGCGCCGCGGAACCACCGGTCGCCACGCCGAGCGATCAACGCCAGGTGCGCCAGGGTCTCGACGTTGTGCACCAGCGTGGGCTTGCCGTTCACGCCGCGCTCGTGCATTCGCGGCGGGGAGAAGGTCGGCTTGGCCGGGCCGCCGTTCAGGTACTGCACGATCGAGGACTGCTCGCTGGACACGTACCGGCCGGGGATGCCTGCCACCTGGATCGGCACCGGATCCAGGCCGGCCGCCTGCCGTTCTTCCAGCCCGTGCTCCAGGCGGTCAAGCAGGGCGCCTTCCGTTCCGTGCACGCATAGGTACGCTTCGTCGGCGCCGACCGCCTGCGCCGCCAGCGTGATCCCGTCCAGGATCAGGTGCGGGAGCCTGGTCAGCAGCAACCGGTCCTTGCGGCTGGCGGGCTCGCCCTCGGCGCCGTTGGCAACGACCGCCTTGCGGCCTCCTCCGGCGGCGACCGAGCGCATCTTGCGCCCGACGGGAAAGCCGGCACCGCCGCGCCCGGTCAGGCCGGCCGCCTCCACGATGTCGATGAGCCGTTCGGGACGCTGGCCGCGGGAACGGCCGCGAGACGGGCCGGGAACCGGCAGCGGTCCGTAGCGACGCTCGTGCTCCCGTAGTCCCGCCGTGCGTTCGGCGCCGATACCCGCGAGCAGGCGCGGCAGCCGCGCCCGCGGTGACCACGGGATCGCGGGCGCCGAGGCGATTGCGGTGATGGGCCGCGTCGCGATCGCGGCCTGGGCCGCGGTCATGGGCTGGGTCACGGTCATGCGCCGGCCCGAGCCGTGCCGCGGTGACCAGCCGCCAGGTGGTGGTAGCCAGCACGGCCAGGACGCAGACCATGCTCAGCACGAACACCCAGGTGGTACTCCGGTCGGTGCCGATGCCCAGGCCGTGAGCCACGGCGACGGGCCAGCAGGCGTAGGCCAGCCAGTGCACCCGGCGCCAGGATCTGTGCCCCAGCCGCTTGCGAATCAGGCTGGTCGCCACCAGGGCCAGGAGCAGGTCAAGCGCGACCGCGCCGAGGCTCAGCCAGGCCGTCTTGTAGGCGGAGGCAAAAGGGATGAAGGCGGCGGTCAGCGGGATGGACGTATAGGTATCGAGCACCGTCGTGCCTACGTGCAGGGCCAGGAACACCAGCACCAGCAGCGAGATGTTGCGGTGCAGGCCCTGGGTCAGGAACCGGGGCCAGTACCCGCTGGCGAATCGGCCCGCGGTGAGGATCCCGAGCAGCACGCTGACGGTCAGCAGCAGCAGGGTGACCAGGCCGGTCGCTCGGGTGGCATACCACAGGCCCGGTCCGTGAAAGTTCAAGCTCATCGCGTAAGTCCTCGGTTCCCAGGAATCTTTAGGGCCAGCCGGCGACGGTGACGACCGCGCCGTCGTGGCGTACCAGGCGTGCGGGTAGGCGCAGCCCATCCAGCCAGCCGATCGCCCGCTCGGCGCGCAGGATCGCGGCGATGCTCGCGATGTTCGCGTCGACGCAGCTCGCGGCCGCGACGCTTACCGTCCGCCAGCACGAGCGGGCCGACCGCCCGGTGAACGGGTCGATGATGTGGTGCAGGTCGGCGCCGCCGCGCCGCCAGGCGCGACCCAGGGTGCTAGATGTGGCGAGGCCGCCATCATTGATCGTGACCACCTGGCGGGGCTCGATGCTGGCGGTGCTGGCGTCGAAGCCCGCGTCGTCGGCGATCCCGACCCGCCAGCCGCCGTCCGGCGGGTCACCTGCCACCCGGATGTCACCGCCCAGGTTGACCAGGACGCCGCAGCCCGTGGCGGCCTGGATGGCGGCGGCCGCCCGGTCGCCGGCCAGCGCCTTGGCGGTGGCGCCCAGGTCGAGCCAGACCCCGGCGGGAACTCGCACCTCTGACTGCTCCGGGTCAAGGCAGACCCTGCGCCAGCCGCCCGCGGGCATCGGCGGCTGACGCAGGGGGCCTGTGTGACGGCGGGCATCGGCGAAGTCGCGGTCGTAACCGAGCCTGACCAGGCTCCGCCCGCAGGTGGGATCCACGTCCCCGCCGGTGAGTTCGGCCGCGTCCAGGGCGACGGCCAGTGCCTCCGCGAAGAGCGGGCTGACCGGGACCGGGCGGCCGCCGGCGTGGTTGACCCGCCAGAGCTCAGAATCGGCGCGGAACCGCGAGCAGGCCACGTCGACCGCGTCCAGCTCGGCGGCGAGCAGCTCGTGGGCCGGGGCCAGCGCGTCCGGGTCGGCGACCAGCACGGTCGCAAAGGTGCCAAGCGCCGGGAATGTGCGCGTCGCGATCGTCGTGGTCGGCGGCATCAGCCTCCCCCGTGCGATGTGCTGGAGACGGTCGGCGTCGGGGCGGGGGCGGAGCTTGTCGTCGGGGCCGCCGCCGGGGCCGTCCTCGGCGGGGCCAGCGTGGCCGACTTGGAGGGAGCTGCGGTGGCCTGCTGGCTGGCCTTGGCCGTGACCTGGGCACCCGCCTGAGGGGCAGGCCGCGCGGCGGCCTGGGCACTGGCGGACGCGGTCGCCCGCGCCCGCTTGGGGTGGGCCTTTCCCGGCGAGGAGCTGGCCGGGGCCGGGGTCGGGGGAGACGTCTTCGCGGCGGGCGCCGCCGTGGTGTCGCCCGCCGTCGTCGGTGCCGGGGCAGTGCGGGCGAACAAGGTCGCGAGGCCAACCGCGGTGACCGCGCTCAGCTGGGTGGCCCGCCAGGTCAGGCGGGACAGGCGGCGCAGTCCCGCCGCGCGCGCCGAGCCCGGCTGCTCCTCGAGGAACTCAGATGTGTCATGCATGACTGGTGATCCCAGCAGGCCCCGAGTTAAGAGTTCGTGAAGAGCAGCTCAAGAGGTCGTTGCCGCAGTCAATCCCGGGCGCGGGCGCGGGCCGCAGGCCGGTGCGTGGCTCAGCGGCCGGTCCATACGGGCGGCCGCTTGTCGCGGAACGCGGCGGGCCCCTCCTGCGCATCCGCGCTGTGGTAGACGGGCGCCCAGATCCGTTCGGCCGCCTCGAAGACATCAGGCCTGGACAGGTACGCGGTGCGCTTGGCGGCTAGCACGGACAGCGGGGCGTTCGCGGCGATCCGCTCGGCCAGCTCCTGCGCCCGCGAGCGCAGGTCCGCTAGCGGCACGACCTCGTTGACCAGGCCGATTTCGTACCCGCGCTGCGCGGTGATCGGATCGCCGGTGAGCAGTATCTGCAGCGCGATCCGGGGCGGGATGAGCCAGGACAGCGGCGCGGCCCACGGGGCGCCGCGGCCCACTTTCACCTCGCTGATCGCGAACGTGGCGGTGTCGGCGGCGATGCACAGGTCACAGCATTGGGCGAGCAGGAACCCGCCGGCCCACGCGACGCCGTTCACCGCGGCGATCGTCGGCTTGGCGACGTCGATGTTGCGGCCAAACTGGGGGACGAAGTCCGGCGGCGGCACGGTCAGGGCCGTCTCGGCCATCTCCTTCAGGTCCCCGCCGGCGCAGAACGCCTTCTCCCCGGCACCGGTGAGTACCAGGACCTTGGCGGTGTCGTCGTCGTTGAAGCGCCGGACCCCGGCGTACAGGCCGGTCCGCACGGCCGCGTTGAGCGCGTTGCGGGCTTCCGGCCGCTCTATGGTGAGCCAGGCGACCCCGTTGACCACCCCGTAGCTGACCGCGTCCGTCATCGCACCACTCCATCCTGCGCCAGCAGCGAGTCACGCTGGCCTGGCAGCGCTTCACAGCGGCGAGCCGGGCTCGTATAGTAACACATTAGTGAACCGTCAATCACTAGTGCTCCCGCGGTCTGGAGCGCGGCGACGTCGTGCTGCTGTTCGGCGAGAACGTGTCCAGCCTGCGGGTGGAGGCCGTGCTGGCCCAGCATCCTGACGTGGCCAAGGCGGCTGTCATCGGGCTGCCGCATCCCCGCTGGAGCGAGGCGGTGACCGCGGTGGTGGTGCTGCGGGACGGGGCCGAGGCCAGCGAGGACGACCTGATCAAGCACTGCCGGGCCAGCCTGGCCGGCTATGAGACCCCCAAGTCGGTGGTGTTCGCCGCCGACCTGCCAGAAACCGTGGGCGGCAAGGTGCTCAAGTACAAGCTGCGCGCCGAGCACACCGGTCACTACCGCGACGTCGAACCGTAAGACGGAACCGTTCTGACCGCCGGGCCACCGTGCCTTGATGATGGCCGCCGCCGCGGAACCTGGCATGCTGGTCACGTGACGCAAGAACCGCCGCCCCGGAGCCGGTTCGCGCGCCTGCTCCAGGCGGCCGAACGGCGCCACGTCCCGCTGCTGACCATATTGGTCACGGTCGGCGTGGTGGCCGCCACCTACCTGGCCGGGTTGTTGATCTACCGGCTGCGGAACGTCGTGCTGCTGATGCTGGTGGGAGGGTTCATCGCGCTGCTGCTGAACCCGGCCGTCGTCCTGGTGCAGCGCCGGTGGGTCGCGCGCCGGGGTGGCGCGGTGGCCATCGTCACCCTCGCAGCTCTGGTGGTCTTCACCGGCCTGGCCTTCGCGTTCGGCTACCCGCTGGTGAACGG
The DNA here is from genome assembly GCA_963769715.1 of uncultured Actinomycetes bacterium. Classification (GTDB taxonomy): domain Bacteria; phylum Actinomycetota; class Actinomycetes; order Streptosporangiales; family Streptosporangiaceae; genus Palsa-504. The sequence continues at coordinate 12,282 of CAVYNE010000014.1, read as the reverse complement.
GATCACTCACCTGGCCGATCAGCTGCCCACCTACGTCGCCAACGCGCAGCACGGCCGGGCTGGATCGGCCACCTCGTGACCAAGTACCACATCCAGAACTGGGTGCAGCGGAACACGCCCAAGCTGGTCAGCTTCGCCCAGTCGCTCAGCAAGCCGGCCCTGACCGTCGGCAAGGGCGCGGTCTCGCTGCTCATCGAGCTGTTCACGATCTTCGTCCTGGTCCTGCTGCTGCTGATCGAGGCGCCGAAGATGCGCAGGTGGATTCTCGGCCAGATGCAGCCCGAGCCGCAGCGCCACGGTCACCCGGATAGCGGCCGACGTCAACCGGGCGGTCACCGGCTACATGCTCGGCAACCTGCTGACCTCGCTCATCGCCGGGATCGTGGTGTTCGTGACGCTGCTTCGATCCTCGGCGTGCCGTTCCCGTTCCTGTGGGGCCTGTGGGTCGCCCTGGTGGACTTCCTGCCGATGATCGGCGGGGCCCTGGCCGGCATCCCCACGGTGCTGTTCGCGTTGGCCACAGCCTCACCGCGGGCATCGTCACCGCAGTGGTCTTCCTCGTCTACACCCAGATCGAGAACCACGTCCTGAACCCGGTGGTCATGAGCAAGACGGTGCAGATCAGCCCGCTGCTCGTCCTGATCTCGGTGCTGGTCGGCGCCTCGCTTGGCAGCCTCGTCGGCGGGCTGTTCGGCGGCTTCGTCGCGGCGCTGCTGGCCATCCCGACGGCCGGCGCGCTGCAGGTACTGGTCAAGGAGATCTGGCGGGCCACCGCCCCGCCGCCAGTTCCGCCGCCCCAGCCATCCGAGGCGGAAGATCCGGTGAACCCGCCGGGTGAGCTCTTCCCAGTTTCACCCGATACGGGGGAGCATGGCTCTTAAGCCGCCGCCCCAACCCGCAGCTAGCGCCTTAGGAGGACCGGACATGGCACAACCGTCAGTCCTGGGAATCGTGCTCGCCGGGGGCGCCGGAACCCGCCTCAGCCCGCTGACCGCGGACCGGGCCAAACCCGCGGTCCCGTTCGGCGGTCTCTACCGGCTGATCGACTTCGCGCTCTCCAACCTGGCCAACGGCGGCATCCGCAAGATGTGCGTGCTGACCCAGTACAAGAGCCACAGCCTGGACCGGCACATCTCGACTACGTGGCGGATGAGCGCCCTGCTCGGCAACTACGTGACGCCCGTCCCGGCCCAGCAGCGGCTCGGCCCGCACTGGTACACCGGCTCAGCGGACGCGATCTTCCAGTCGATGAACCTGATCAACGACGAGGAACCGGACATCGTGATGGTCGTCGGCGCCGATCACGTGTACCGGATGGACCCGCAGCAGATGATCGACCACCACGTGGCCAACCGGGCCGGGGTGACCGTGGCGGCGATCCCGGTGCCACGGCACGAGGCCTCCTCGTTCGGCATCGTCAGCGTGGCCAAGGACGGCCGGACGGTGGACGCGTTCCTGGAGAAGCCCGCCGACCCGCCGCGCCATGCCCGGCAACCCGGAGATGTGCTACGCGTCGATGGGCAACTACGTGTTCGACACCAACGTGCTCGTGGACGCGCTGCGCAAGGACGCCGATGACGACTCGAGCCGGCACGACATCGGCGGCAACATCATCCCGATGCTGGTGCGGGACGGCGGCGCGCAGGCCTATGACTTCGCGCTGAACGAGGTGCCCGGCGCGTCCCCGCAAGATGTCGGCTACTGGCGTGACGTCGGCTCGCTCGACACCTATTTCGACGCGCACATGGATCTGTGGGCGGTCACGCCGGCGTTCAACCTGTACAACGACCGGTGGCCCATCCTCACCCACATTCCGTCGCTGCCGCCCGCCAAGTTCGTGCACGAGGCGGGGGACCGGGTGGGGCGCGCGATCGACAGCCTGGTCAGCAACGGCGTCATCATCTCCGGCGGCCTGGTGCGCCAGTCCGTGCTCTCGCCCGGGGTCCGGGTGAACAGCTGGGCCACCGTCGAGCGGTCGGTGATCCTGCACAACACCAAGATCGGCCGGCACGCCGTGGTCAGGAACGCGATCATCGACAAGAACGTCACGGTGCCCGAATGGGCGCAGGTCGGCGTGGATAAGGAGCATGACAGGGCGCGTGGCTTCGTGGTCTCGGCCGGCGGCATCACCGTGGTCGGCAAGGGCCAGGAGGTCGTGCCGTGACGGGCCGCCCCGGGATGGGCGAGCTGCGCGTCGCGCTGCTGACCCGCGAGTACCCGCCCGAGGTGTACGGCGGCGCGGGGGTGCATGTCACCTACCTGGCGCGCGAGCTGGCGCCGCTGGTGGACCTCACCGTGCACTGCCAGGGGGCCGACCGCCCGGACGCGGTCGCGCACCGGCCCTGGGACCTGCTGGCCGACGCCAACCAGGCGCTCCGCGTGGTGTCCACCGACCTGTCGATGGCCGCTGCCGTCGGATCCGCGCAGCTGGTCCATTCGCACACCTGGTACGCGAACCTGGCCGGCCACCTGGCGGCCATGCTCTACGGCATCCCGCACGTGGTCACCATGCACTCCCTCGAGATCCTGCGGCCGTGGAAGGCCGAGCAGCTGGGTGGCGGATACGCGGTTTCTTCCTGGTGCGAGCGGGTGGCGGCAACCTCGGCCGCCGCCGTGGTGGCGGTGTCGGAGGGCATGCGGGCCGACATCATGACCGCCTACCCCGAGATTTCTCCCGAACGGATCCGGGTGATACGCAACGGCATAGACACCAACGAATACCGGCCCGACCCGGACACCGACGTACTTGACCGCTACGGAATCGACCAGAGCCGTCCTTACGTGATCTTCGTCGGCCGCATCACCAGGCAGAAGGGTCTGCCCGTGCTGCTGCGGGCGGCCTCAGGGCTTATCCCCGACGCGCAGCTGGTGCTGCTCGCCGGGCAGGCCGACACGCCGGAGCAGCAGGCCGAGGTGACCGAACTGGTGGAGGGCCTGCGAGCGACCAGGTCCGGCGTGATCTGGATTCCGGAGATGCTGCCCAAGCCCGAGGTCATCCAGCTGCTCACGCACACCACCGTGTTTGCCTGCCCGTCGGTATACGAGCCGCTCGGCATCGTGAACCTGGAGGCCATGGCGTGCGGGACGGCCGTGGTGGGGTCCCGCACCGGCGGGATTCCCGAGGTAGTCGCCGAGGGCGAGACGGGGCTGCTGGTGCCGCCCGGTGAGCCGGAAGCGCTCGCCGTCGCCCTGAACGCCCTGCTGTGTGACCCCGACCGGGCCCGGGCGATGGGGCAGGCGGGCCGCAAGCGCGCGGTAGCGGAATTCGGCTGGCCCGCCATTGCCGCCCAGACCGCGGATCTCTACGGGGAATTGGCCAATAAGCATTAAAGCGCCTGTCTCATTCGGATTTGCCTAACCGGGCGTAAATCCCCGTCCTTTGCGCTAACCGCTGAACCTGGTGTAAACCGGTGCCGACGCTGGCGCGTCATGCAGAGGGGACCAGGGGGATCAGCGATGCTGAGAGGCAATTGATGATGCAGAGATCACGGCGTCCCGCCGTTTTCGCGGCGACCGGCCTGCTCACGGCGGGACGCTCACCGCGACCATGACCGCCGCCCACGCCAACGTGGCCGGCTTTTGCAACGGGTCCGGCGCGAAGGCGAAGTGCACCGTCACGGAAACGATCACCACGCCGACCTCGGTCACGGTACGGCCTCCGCCGGCACCAATCAGACGCCACGATTTCCTGGTCGGCGTCCTGCACGCTCAACAGCACGACGGGCACCCTCGGGTGGTGCGGACTCCAGACCCCGCTTACCGCCGCCGTGACGCTGCCCGTCACCGACCCGGACCATGTACCGTGTCCGCGACCGTGAGCCTGCCGACTACGTTACCACTGACACCTCAGCGTCGCCATGACGTACACGACGGCCGCCAGCGCTTCCCCTCGCCCCAGCCTCCCCGCCCGCTCCCTCCCTCCGGGCACCTGGTCCAGGGCTACATGGGCAAGTGCCTCGACGACAGGCGCAACAGCTCCGCCAACCGGGCCAAGGTCCAGATCTGGACCTGCAACAGCTTCGACAAGGCCCAGCTGTGGACGTACAGCAATGGCGAGCTGATCCACAACGGCATGTGCGCGAACGACCAGGCCTGCGGCGGTAACGGCACCAAGGTGATCCTGTACACCTGCAACCACGCCTTGAACGAGCTGTGGACCCACCAGTCCAACGGCCAGTACGTGCTGAACGCCAAGGGCTACAAGTTCTGTCTGGACGATCCGGCGTACTCCACGCACAACGGCACCCAGCTCATCGTCTACACCTGCAAGGACAGCGCCAACCAGCGCTGGACCAAGCCGTAGCCTGCCGCGCTTACCACGTGGGGATCATGGTTGAGAAGGCCGGGCGCCTGCTGTCGGTCAACGTGGGGCTGCCGCGGGATGTGACGTGGCACGGGCAGACGGTCCACACGGCTGTCTGGAAAGAGCCGGTTGACGGTCCGCGTCAGGTACGGCGGCTGAATATCGATGGCGACGGGCAGGGTGATCTGGCCGGGCATGGCGGCGAGCACCGTGCGGTGTTCGTGTACCAGATCGAGTCTTACCGGTACTGGCAGGAGCAGTTGGGCCGCGATGACTTCAGCTACGGCCAGTTCGGCGAGAACTTCACGATCAGCGGTCTGGCTGATGACCAGGTGTGCATCGGTGATCGCTACCAGGTCGGCGAGGCCCTGTTCGAGGTGACCCAGCCGCGGGTGACCTGTTACCGGGTAGGCATCCGGATGAACGAGGCACGCCTGCCCGCCCTGCTGGTTTCCCATCACCGGCCGGGGTTCTACTTCAGGGTGCTGCGCGAGGGCGCCGTGCAGGCCGGGGACGAGATCGTCCGGGTGGCCGCCGGACCGGAAGCCATGACCGTGGCCGAGATCGACGGCCTGCTCTACCTGCCCGGGCACCCCCGCGACCGGGTGCTAGACGCGCTGCGCATTCCCGCGCTTCCGGACGGCTGGAAGGCCTCGTTCCGGGCCATGGCCAGCCAAGCCGAGGCGCCCGGCGGCGCCGCACCGGGCAATGCCGGGCTGACCGCGGTGAGCCCGCCGCCGCCTGGCCGGGCTTCCGCCCGCTGACCGTGACCGCTGTGGACCGGGAGAGCGACTCGGTGATCTCGGTGCACCTGGCCGATCCCGGCCGGAACCGCCTTGCCGTCGCCCCGCCCCGGGCAGTTCCTGACCCTGCGGCTGAACGTCGTCCCGGGCGACCGACCGCTGCTGCGCAGCTACTCGCTGTCCGGAGCACCCGACGTCGGCTCCTATCGCATCAGCGTCAAGCGCGAGGCGCACGGAACGGGCAGCCAGTTCATGCATACCCAGGTCCGGCCAGGCGACCTGCTAGAAGCGGCCGCGCCCCGCGGCACGTTCGTGCTGCAGCCCGGGGACGGCGCGGTGCTGCTGATCAGCGCGGGCGTCGGGGCGACCCCAGTCCTGGCCATGCTGCACGCCCTGGCCGCCGACGCTTCTGGCCGCGACGTCTGGTGGCTGCACGGCGCCCGCAATCGGGCCGAGGAGCCGTTCGCCGAGGAGTCGCGGTCGCTGCTGGCCACGCTGGCCCGTGGGCACCGGCATATCTACTACAGCCGTCCTGCCCCCGGCGAGGTACCGGCCGAGTCCCGGGCCGCGACGATCAGGCAGCGGGACGTCTGTCGGCCTCCGTGCTGGCCGGACTCGGCCTGCCTCGCGACGCCGACGCCTACATCTGCGGCCCGGCCGCGTTCATGGCCGACATGTCTGCCGCCCTGGTTGACCTGGGTATCGACGCGGCCCGCGTGCACACCGAAATCTTCGGTGCCGCCCCGTCCCAGACGCCCGGCATCGCGGCCGCGGCCGCCCGGCCGCCGCACCCGCCCGCCAGGGAGGCCGCCGATGGCCTGGAGGTCGCGTTCGCGCGCAGCGGCCTGACCGTCCGCTGGGACGGCGGCTACGGCAGCCTGCTCGAGCTGGCCGAGGCCTGCGACGTGCCGGTCCGCTGGTCCTGCCGTACCGGCGTCTGTCACACCTGCGAGACAGACCTGCTGTCGGGAACGGTCACCTACGCCCCCGACCCCATAGATGAGCCCGCCGCCGGAAGCACCCTGATCTGCTGTTCCCAGCCGGGCGGCGACCTGGTCCTAGATCTGTGACCACCTGGCCAGGTCAGGTGGGGCCTGCTCTGCGGGCGGGTTCGTGACAGCATGTCGGCATGAAGGTGCTGCGCACTCCTGAGGACCGTTTCGCCGACCTGCCCGATTTCGGCTATCCGCCGCGCTATGCCGAGGTGGACGGGCTGCGGCTGGCCTACGTGGAGACCGGGCCGGCCGACGGCGAGCCGGTCCTGCTGCTGCACGGAGAGCCGAGCTGGTCGTTCCTGTACCGCAAGGTCATGCCGGTGCTCGCGGACGCCGGGCTGCACGCCATCGCGGCGGATCTCGTGGGGTTCGGCCGTTCGGACAAGCCGGCCGATATCGCTGATCACAGCTTCGCGCGGCACGTGGAGTGGATCCGCGGGCTCGCGTTCGACCACCTTGACCTGCGCGGGCTGACCATCGTCGGGCAGGACTGGGGCGGCCTGATCGGGCTGCGGCTGGTGGCCGAACATCCGGACCGGTTCGCCCGGGTGGTGGCGGCTAACACCGGGCTGCCGACCGGTGACGTGCCGATGCCCGACGTGTGGCTGCGGTTCCGCGAGGTGGTCCGCACCGCGCCGACGCTGAGCGTGTCCCGGCTGGTGCAGTCCGGCTGCCAGACCAAGCTTCCGCCGGAGGTCCTGGCGGCCTACGAAGCGCCGTTTCCCGGTCCGGACTATGCCGCCGCGGTCCGGGCGATGCCGCAACTCGTCCCGACGTCCCCCGATGACCCGGCCGCGGAGGCCAACCGGGCCGCCTGGCGGCAGCTGGCCGCTTGGGACAAGCCGTTCCTGGTGGCGTTCAGCGACCGCGACCCGATCACCGGCTCGATGGCGCCCGTCCTGAAGAGCACCGTGCCGGGCGCGGCCGGCCTTGACCATCCCGTGATCGAAGGCGCCGGCCATTTCCTGCAGGAAGACGCGGGCGAACGGCTCGGCGCCGTGATCGCCGACTTCGTCCGCGCTCACCCGGCGGGGTAGTCCGCGCTCACCTGGAAGCCTCATGACACGCGATGCCACGACATAACGGCCGCTGAGCTCGGCGGGCACGCGGCCGGTCACCGGCAGATCGAACGCTGTGATCTCCTCGGCCACGGGGGCGAAGGCGCCTTCGAGGAAGCGGCTGCGAGCGTTCATGAGGAAGGTCCTTTCGGTCCGCTGCCTGGGTAGCGAAACTACGCCTCTCAGTCTCCGGCCAAGATCCTGGTGCGCCATCGGTCAAATGACTACCGACGGCGGCGCTGTCACCGGTGGCCGGGCCGCTCATCGGGCATGGTCAGATGACAGATGCGTGCCGCACTGCGGCCGGGGCACGATCGTTGCTGGCCCTGGCCGCGAGGCCCGTCACCCAGGAGGAGATTAACGATGACCGAAGACGCGACCGGGATCGAGGCCGATGTCATCACCAAGCTCAGCCCTCGCTCGGTACCCGACACCGTCTCGAAGCTCACCGGCATGATCAATGCGAAGGGCATGAAGCTGTTCGCCGTGATCGATCAGAGCGCCGAGGCGCGTCAGGCGGGGCTTTCGCTGCGGGAGACCACGCTGGTGATCTTCGGCAGCCCCGCGGCGGGCACGCCGGTGATGGCGGCGGCGCCGCTGGCCGCACTCGACCTGCCGCTCAAGGTTCTGGTGTGGGCCGACGAAGGGCAGACCAAGGTTTCCTACGATGCGCCGGCCGCGCTGGCCGCCCGCCACCATCTCGGTCCTGACCTGGCCGGGAACCTGGCCGGCATCAACGCGCTCACCGATGCGCTCGTAGCCTCATAATCTCACGCGGGCGGCCGCCGGGACCTGGGCGTATAGTCACCATGCTGACTTGTTTGGCCGGAGGGGACTTCCCGTTGAGCGACGCTGGCCTTCGGAAACCGGGCCAGACGGAGCCGCTGACCGGACGAGCCGGAGATCTCGAGCTGATCCGGTAGCAGGCCGGCCGCCGCGGCCTAGGACTCGAGCAGCTCGCTGTCTCCGGGGGAGTCATCGGACTCCAGGGGTTCGGGCGCGGCCGGCAGCACCTGTTCGATGTAGGCCCGGGCGGCGGCGGTGGTGCCGACGTCGCGGCCCGCCGCCTCCGACATGTACCAGCGGTGCTCGAGCACCTCGTGGAAGATCTCCGCCGGAGGCAGCCGGCCGCGCAGGTCCTCGGGGATCGCGGCGATCACCGGGTCGTAGACCTCCTCGAGCCACCGGTTGGCCGCCACTACCTCGGACACCGGTCGGCCCTGCTTCTGCTCCAGCCAGGCCCGGAACCCCGCCATGTCGTTGAGCAGCCGCCGCGCCTGGTTCTCCCCTGCGTCGATCCCAGTCCGCAGGAACAGCTTCCTTGAGTCGTGCCCGGACTCCGCGACCCGGGTCTTCAGCCGCAGCTTGTTGCCGTCGCCGGTGCTGATCAGCTCGACTTCGTCGGCGTCGAAGCCGAGCTCGTTCAGCCGGTGCAGGCGCTCGGCGATCCGGTACCGCTGCTCATCGGGGCGCAGGATCTCCTCGCGGTTCAGCTCCTGCCACAAAGACTCATACCGGCGGCCGAGCTCCTCGGCGATCTCCAGCGGGTCGACGTCGGCCGGGAGCATCTCGCCTGCCTGCAGGTCGAGTAGCTCGCCGTACACCCGCTCGATGGCCAGCTCGACGTCGTAGCGGCGCTGCCCTTCGGTCAGCTCCGGGTGCTGCTCGCTGGTTTCCGCGTCGACCAGGTATGCCTCCAGCGTGCCCGCGTCGTGCCGGAACAGCGTGTTGGACAGCGAGCAGTCGCCCCAGAAGAACCCGGACAGGTGCAGCCGGACCAGCAGTTCGACCAGCGCGTCCAGCAGCCCGTCGGTGGCCTGCAGGCCCCGCGGATTAGAGAAGACCGCCCGGTACGTCGTCGCGTAGGACAGGAACTTGGTGACCAGGATCGCGTCGCTGTCTTCCGGCCGGGTGTGCGGCTCACCCAGGTCGACCGCGATCCCGACCACCTCGACCGCGGGGATGCTCAACTCGGCCAGCGCCCGGAGCAGCCGGTACTCGCGCCGGGCCAGTCGCTCGCTGAGCTCCTTGAGGGCGTACAGCGTGCCGTCGTCGTAGACGAAGCGGACCACGTGCCGCGAGATGCCCCGCTGCCTGATCTCGACCAGGCGCTCGTCCTGCCAGTCCGCCAGCGGCTCGGACCAGGGCAGGGTGAGCAAGCCGGCCGCGTGGTCGGCCGGGGGAGTGAAGACGAACCGCATAGCAACAGAGTGTCCCGCATCCAGCTGCGCGAACCGAGACCCGTGAGGCCAAAATCTATTATCCCGAACGGCCGCGGCGCGTGCCTCAGCCAAGCTGCGACTCAAGCTGGGATGGAGCCATGTTGGCGCCGCTGATGACAACGGCCACGTGCTCACCGGGCGCGGGCTTGTAAGCGCCGGCGAGCAGCGCCGCGATCCCGACCGAGGCAGCGGGCTCGGCCGCGATCCTGGCCGCCTGCCACAGCGCCCGCTGGGCCGCCAGGATCGAGGCGTCATCGACCAGAGCGACGTCCTCGACGTAGGCCTGGGTGATCGGGAACACCAGCTCGCCGACGCGCCGCGGGGCCAGCGCGTCGGCCGCGACGCCCTCGGCCGGGGCGTCGGCGGGCCTGCCCTCAGCCCGGGCGCGGGTCAGCGTCGGCGCTCCCTCCGGCTCGACCCCGATAACCCGGATCTTCGGGGCGGTGCCGGCGAAGTAGGCGGCGATGCCGCCGATAAGCCCGCCGCCGCCGACCGGCACCAGCACGGTGTCCAGTTGATTTCCGTCTTGTCCTGCAAGTTCCAGCCCGAGGGTGCCCTGGCCGAGCAGGGTCTCCCGCTGGTCGAAGGCGTGCACGCTCATCGCGCCCGAGCTCTGCACCCAGGCCTGCGCGGCGGCCAGCGCGTCGGCGTATCGCTCGCCGGTCACCACGAGTTCCGCGCCGAGCTGCCGGATGCGCTCCATCTTGGCCGGGGCGGACACGGTGGGCACGAAGATCCTGGCCGGCACGCCGCGGCGGTGCGCGGCATAGGCCACGGCCACGCCGTGGTTGCCGCCGGAGGCCGCCACCACGCCCGCGGGCGGCACGTCCCGCAGTAGCAGGTTCGCGAACGCGCCGCGGGCCTTGAACGACCCGGCACACTGCAGTTGCTCCAGCTTGAGCGTGACAGCCGGCAGCGCTGGGCACGCCGGGTCGAGCTCGCTCAGGTCGACTTGAACCACCGGCGTGCGCCGGATGAAGGGCCGGATCGTGTCGTAGGTGCTGCGGATTTCGTCCCGGGTGATCACACCTGCCAACATACCTAGGGTGATCCGCCACTGGTGGCGCCCGGCGGCGAGCCGGGAGAGACTAGCTGTCATGAGCGAGCACACGCATCATCACGACGAAGACTCGGCCTGCGCGGTGGCCCACAGCCCGGTCGCTCCGGCCACCTCCGCCACCGTGGGCGGCCCCGGCACGGCGGCCGAGCGCACGCTGGTCGCCGTCTTCGCCTCGCCGGTCGCCGGCTACCTGCTCAGGTACGGCGCGGACATGGGATTCCGGGGCCTGCTGCTCGAGCCCGACCAGGCCCGCGCGGCCGGCGCCGCCGCTCTCGGGTTCCCCCTGCTCACCGCGGTCCCCGACGACCTCGACGACTCCGCGGACCTGGTCGTCACCGACCATCACCGGCCCGAGCTCGGCGTCATGCTCCGCGACGCGCTGGCCACCAAGGCCCGCTGGGTCGGGATCATGGGTAATCCGCACCATGTCGGGCCGCACGTGGCCATGCTGACCGAACTCGGCGTCCCGGCGGACGAGATCGCCCGCGTGCACCGGCCGATCGGGCTCAACATCGGCTCCCGGATCCCGCCCGAGATCGCCGTCTCCACCCTGGCCGGCCTGCTCGCCGACCGCAACGGCCGCCCCGGCGGATTCGAATTCTGACCTCGTAAACCCGCCTGGCGGGGCATACCCGCCCGCTTTGCCCGGTTGCACCGGATAACGGGCACAGTATTCGCCGCCGCCTGGACCCTGCGTCGGCCGCACGCGCCCTTGCGGCACGTTAGGCTGAGATCAGCCAAGCGGGGGCGCTGGCGTACGGGAGGCGGGGTTGGCCGGGGCGTTCTTCCGGCACCGGGGGCTCATCGCGTTCGCGGCCGGGGGCGCGATGGCCGAGGCGACGCTGCTCTCTTTCCTCGCGCCCAGCGCCCGGCCGCTGGCACCGCAGGTTACCGCGCTCCCGCCGCTCGCGGCGTATCACGACCTGCGCTGGCTGTTCGCCTTCAACCAGCCGTGGCTCGGCTTTACCGGCGCGCTCGTGCTCCTGGTGGTGGCCCGTTCGGCCGTGGACGCGGTGCTGGTCATGCTGGCCTGGCCGCGCGCGACCGAGCCGGGCATCCCGCGGCCCCGTTTCCTGCCCTCGCTGCTGTCGTGCGCCGTGCTGACCGTGCTGATCGGGCTGGTGATGTCGCCGGTGGTCACGCTGATGTTCGGGGTGGCCCTGCTGCCGTTCTCCTGGCCCTACCTGGCCGCGGTGCCGATCCTGCTCGGCACCGCGGTGGCGCTGAGCCAGGGCGGGGTGGGCCGGGCCTGGTGGCGGCGGCTGCCGCCGGCGCGCACCGCGGCGTGGGTGATCGCCACCTTCGGTGTCCTGTCGCTGGCTTCCGCGCTGATGACACACCTCGACACGCCCGGCATCGTGGCGGTGGCCGGGCTGGCCGGGATCGTCGACGCGCGGGCCTGGTACGGCCTCACCGCGGCGGCCGTCCGCGGGGCGGCGGAAAGGCCGCCCCACCCCTGGCAGTGGCGGGCCGCGCTATGGCGGATCCGGCGGGCCCTGCGGGGCCGGACCAACTGGGTGCCGGTGGCGCCGCTGGCGGCTGTGATGGTGCTCGCCCTGGTCGTGGGGATGGCCCGGCTGGCCTTCACCGGGACCGTCCGCTTCGCCTCGGGCACCGGCGACGTGGTGGCCGGCGCGGTCACCGGGGACAGCGGTGACGACGGCCAGGTCGCAGCGGCCAGCGGCTGCTGGCGGTACCAGCGCTGCCAGCGCCGGTGCGCCGCTCGGGAGCCCCGGAGCCGGGTCGGCGGGCAAGATCCGCGGCGCAGTGCTCGTAGTCGCTGGCTTCGGGTCGACCTGCTGCTCTAGTGCCAACGCCCTGCGCGCCGCCGAACCGAACCTGCTCGTGCGCCAGTTCTCCTACCTGGGCCTGGACGCCGCCGGGCAGCCGATCCCGTACGG
>CAVYNE010000013.1:0-114886 GCA_963769715.1 uncultured Actinomycetes bacterium | reverse complement strand
GTACTCGATGCTCGGCGCGCCGATGGCGCCGGTCGTCGAATCGGCGAGAACCCCGATCACGGTGCGATTCCCTTCTGCGCTGCGGTCGTCGTATAACCGGCCGCGGGATGGGCGGGCACCGGATCAGTCTCGTGCACCTGCGTCATCGTCACCTGTACCGCCGGGTTGATGATGTCGAGCACCGGCTTGGGGTAGACGCCGGCCCCGATGAGCAGCACGATCAGCGGCGCGACCGCGAGCAGTTCCCTCGGCCGCAGATCCTTCATCCCGGCCACCTCGTCTCGGACCGGCCCGGTCATCGTCCGCTGGTACATCCACAAGATGTAGATCGCGGCCAGGATGATCGCGGACGTGGCCAGGATGGCGGGCAGCTTGTACCGGGAGAAGGTCCCGACCAGCACGAGGAACTCGCTGACGAACGTGGACAGCCCGGGCAGCGACAGCCCGGCCAGGCCGGAGATCAGGAACAGCCCGGCGAGCAGCGGGGCGACCTTCTGCACGCCACCGAAGTCCGCGATCCGGTCGGTGCCCCGCCTGGCGATCAGGAACCCGGCCAAGATGAACAGCGCGCCGGTAGCGAACCCGTGGTTGACCATGTAGAACGTGGCGCCGGACAAGCCCTGGCTGGTCATCGCGAAGATGCCGAGCGCGATGAAGCCGAAGTGCGAGACCGAGGTGTAGGCGATCAGCCGCTTCATGTCCGCCTGGCCGATCGCGACGACGGCCCCGTACAAGATCCCGATCACGGACAGCGTGATGACCACCGGCGTGAAGTACTTCGCGCCGGTCGGGAACAGCTCCCAGCAGTACCGCAGCATCCCGAACGTGCCCACCTTGTCCAGCACGCCGACCAGCAGCACCGCCGCGCCGGGCGGCGACGCCGCGGCGGCGTCGGGCAGCCAGGTGTGGAACGGCCACAGCGGCGCCTTGATCGCAAACGCGATGAAGAACCCGAGGAAGAGCCACTTGCTCACGGTCGGGCTGAGCGGCACGTGGATCAGCACGTTGAACAGGAAAGTACCGTGGTGCCCGGTCACGGCGCTGTCGGCGGAGTACACGTACAGCGCGATGACCGCGACCAGCATGAGCAGCCCGCCGAGCAGGCTGTAGAGCAGGAACTTGACCGCCGCGTACTGCCGCTTTCCGACGCCGTAGCTGCCGATCATGAAGTACATCGGCACCAGCATGGCCTCGAAGAACACGTAGAACAGGAAGACGTCGGTGGCCGCGAAGACGCCGATCAGCATCGTCTCGAGCACCATCATCAGCGCGAAATACGTCTTCACGCTGTGCCTCGGCTTGGCGGGGGGGCTCGGGGGGGTTGTCCCCTCCGGAGTGACAGAGCCTTCGGCGTCGTTCCACGAGGCCAGGATCACCACCGGCATCAGCACCGCCGACATGGCGATCAGCACCAGCGCGATGCCGTCGACGCCCAGCGCGTAGTGCACGCCGAACGCCGGGATCCACGAGTAGATCTCGGTGAACTGGTAGTTCGGGCCGCCGACCTGGAACTTGACCGCGATGATGATCACCACGACCAGCGTCAGCAGCGAGAACGCCAGGGCCGTCCACTTGGCCAGCGCATTGCGCGCCCGCCGGTCGGCCTCGGCGCTGTCCTGCGGCAGGCCGGGGATGGCCATGATCACGATGGCGCCGAGCAGCGGGACCGCGCCCGCAATGGTCAGCCAGGGAAAGCCGTTCATCTACAGCCTCACCGCTAGAAGCAAGGCGACCAGCACAGCGGCGCCGAACAACATGGAAAGCGCGTACGAGCGGACGAAACCCGTCTGCAGCCTGCGCCACCGCCCGGATGTCCCGCCCACCAGCGCGGCCAGCGAGTTCACCAACCCGTCCACGCCGCGGTTGTCGAAGTACACCGACAGCCGGGTCAGCCACTGGCCGGGCCGCATCAGGACCGACTCGTTGAACGCGTCGCCGTAGAGGTCCTTTCGCGCGGCGACCGTGAGAAATCGCCCTGCCGGGGCCGTCGCCGGGACCGGAACCCGGCCGTAGATCATCCACCCGAGGCCCGCACCAGCCAGGGCCACCGCCAACGCCACCAGCCCGGCGGTGCTGAGAAAGCCGTGCGAAGTGGGCGGTACCCCGACGACCGGGGCGAGGAAATCCTGCAGCCGGTCGTTGATGATGAGGAACGCGCCGGCGCCGACCGAGCCGATGGCGAGCACGATCATCGGCCAGGTCATCACGGGAGGCGACTCGTGCGGATGGGCATCCGCCTCCCAGCGCCGCTTCCCGTACCAGGTCATGAGCATCATCCGGGTCATGTAGAACGCGGTGAGGCCCGCGCCGATCAGGGCGCAGATGCCGAGAATCCAGCCGACCGTGCCGTGCTCGGTGAAGTCCCCGTCGATGATGGGGTCCTTGGTGAAGAACGCGGAGAACGGCGGGATGCCGATGATGGCGAGGTACGCCAGGCCGAACGTCACGTAGGTGACCGGCATGAACCGGGCGAGCCCGCCGTACCGCCGCATGTCTTGCTCGTCGTTCATCCCGTGTATCACTGAGCCCGCGCCGAGGAACAGCCCGGCCTTGTAGAACCCGTGCGCGAGCAGGAGTGCGATGGCGAACACGTACCCGGCCGGCCCGAGGCCGGCCCCCAGGAACATGTAGCCGATCTGGCTCATGGTGGACCCGGCGAGCGACTTCTTGATGTCGTCCTTGGCGCAGGCGATGATCCCGCCGAACAGCAGCGTGACCGTGCCCACCAGGACCACCGCCAGCCGCGCGTCGGGCGTAAGCGCGAGGATCGGGTTGGACCGCACGAGCAGGTACACCCCGGCGGTGACCATGGTGGCGGCGTGGATCAGCGCCGACACCGGGGTCGGGCCCTCCATCGCGTCCAGGAGCCAGGACTGCAGCGGCACCTGTGCGGACTTCCCGCACGCGCCGAGCAGCAGCAGCAGCCCCAGCGCCGTGGCCACGCCGCTGCCGCTGGAGTGCACCGTATTGAACACCCCGGTGAACGACACCGTGCCGAACTCGGCGAACATCAGCATGATCGCCAGGGACAGCCCGGCGTCGCCGACCCGGTTGGCGATGAACGCCTTCTTGGCCGCGACCGCCGCCGAGTTCCTCTGCTGCCAGAACCCGATCAGCAGGTAGGACGCCAGGCCGACGCCCTCCCAGCCGGCGTAGAGCACCAGGTAGTTGTCGGCCAGCACGAGCAGCAGCATGGCCGCCAGGAACAGGTTCATGTAGCCGAAGAACCGTCGCCGCTCGGGGTCGTGGCTCATGTAGCCGACCGAGTAGATGATGATCAGCGACCCGACCCCGGTGATGAGCAGCACGAAACAGATCGACAGCTGGTCGACGAGCAGGTTCATGTTGACTTGGAAGTCCGCCACCGGAATCCAGGAGTACAGGTGCACGTCCTGGCTGCGATTGGTGTCCCCGAGCAGGCTGAAGAACGCGATCACGCCGTACACGAACGCCGCGACCGGCATCGCGACGCCGAACAGGTGCCCCCACCGGTTGGTGCGCCGGCCGCCGACCAGCAGCACCGTCGCGCCGACGAGCGGGAAGGCGAGCAGCAGCCACGACAACCGCAGCGCGCCGGCCGCGGGCACGGTGGTAAAGGTCGCGGCCAGGGCGTGGGCGTGAGCCGTGCCTGTCAACGTCGTCATCCCTTCAGCTCAGTACTTCAGCAGGTTGGCGTCGTCCACCGACGCCGACCTGCGGGCCCGGAAGATCGCCATCAGGATCGCGAGGCCCACGACGACCTCGGCGGCGGCCACCACCATCACGAAGAACGCGATGACCTGCCCGTCCAGGTTTCCGTGCATGCTGGCGAACGCGACGAACGCCAGGTTGCACGCGTTCAGCATCAGCTCGATGCACATGAACACGACGATGGCGTTACGCCGCACGAGCACGCCGACCGCGCCGATCACGAACAGGATCACGGACAGGGCCACGTAGTGGATGGGGCTCACGAGTCAGCCCTGCCTGTCTGCCCGGACGGCGTCAACGGGTCGGGCTCCCGCTCCCCGCTTTCCGCCGTAATGGCCGGCGTCTCTTCTTTGGGCCGAACGGGTGGTGGTGCTTCGATCACCTCACGCTGAGACAGCACCGTGCTGACTGACAGATCGGACGTGGTGCCGTCCGGCAGCAGGGCCGGCCGGTCTGCGGCATCGTGCAGCGCATAGACCCCGGGCGACGGGTCGGGTGCCAGTTGGCCGCTGGCCAGCCGCCTGGCGGCCAGGTCCCGCTGAGTGGGCTTGGGCGACGTGCGTTCCCGGTGCGCGAGCACCATCGCGCCGAGCGCCGCGGTGATCAGCAGCGCGCCGGTGACCTCGAACGGGAAGACGTAGGTGGTGAAGATCAAGGCGGCGAGACCGGAGAGGTTGTTGGTACTGTTCGCCGCGGTGGCCGGCGCGGCCGGGCCGAGGGCCGCGTGCCCGATGCCGAGGATCAGGACCACCAGCAAGCCGATCGCGGCGAGCCCCGCGGCCAGCCGCTGGCCCTTGATCGTCTCCACGATCGAGTCCTCGTGGCTGACGCCGATCAGCATGATGACGAACAGGAACAGCATGAGGACGGCGCCCGTGTAGACGATGATCTGCACGAAGGCGAGGAACGGCGCGCCCTGCATGGCGTACATGGTCGCCAGGCAGAGCATCACGACGGCGAGCATCATGGCGCAGTGCACCGCCCGCCTGACCAGGATCATCGCCAGCGCGGCGCCCACCGAGGCGACGGCGAGGATCCAGAAGAGGGTTTCCCGCGCGGTCACGTCGGTGTTGGTGCCCGACGCGAGGACGTGTCTCATTCGTCGGCCTCCCTCGCGGGCGCTGCGCCTGGTTCGGGCAGCCATGAGGCCTCGCCCGCACCGTCGTCGGCGACCTGGACGTCGACTTCCTCGACGCCCCGGGTCGCTGGCGCGCCTTCCGCCCCCGCGAAGACCGCGGGGCCGGTCGGACCGCCGGGTCCCGACATCCCCGGGGCCCGCGAGGTGGCCACCACCCCGGCAGCGCCGAGGCGGTAGTAGTCCTTCTCGTCGTCACCCAGGCGCATCGGGTGCGGCGGCGCCTCCATGTCCGGCAGCAGCGGCACGAGCAGCTGCTCCTTCGTCCAGATCAGGTTTTCCCGGCTGTCGTCGGCGATCTCGTACTCGTTGGTCATGGTCAGCGCCCGGGTGGGGCAGGCCTCGATGCACATGCCGCATAGGATGCAGCGCAGGTAGTTGATCTGGTAGACAGCCCCGTACCGCTCGCCGGGGGAGAACCTGGCTTCCGCGGTGTTGTCCCGGCCCTCGACGTAGATGGCGTCCGCCGGGCAGGCCCACGCGCACAGCTCGCAGCCGATGCATTTCTCCAGCCCGTCCGGCCACCGGTTGAGCTGGTGGTGACCGTGGAACCGCGGCGCGGTCGGCCGCTTTTCCTCCGGGTAGTAGACGGTCTCGACCTTCTTGAACATTTCGCTGAAGGTGACCCCGAATCCTTTGATCGGGTTGAGGAAATCAAGCACCTGTGACCTCCCGGCCGGAGGTTTCCGTATGACTGACACCAGCGTCCAGGCCGGTTCCGCCGCCAATACCGACGCCGTGGTAGTGCGGCAGGTCCATCGGCGGCACCGGGAAGGCCGTCGCCGCCGGCGCGGCCTGGCTGGCCTCGGTGGCGTCGGCGGATTCCGTCCCAGGGTCCGGCACCGCGTACCTCATCGCCCGCTGCTGCGCCGCGCTGTCCCACATCCAGGCCAGGATGAGGATGAGCACGATGACGAAGCCGAAGACGACGTACGGGGCGGTGCTGTGAGAGTCCAGCCGCCACGCGCGCACGGTCGCGATCAGCAGGATCCAGACGATGGAGACCGGGATGAGGACCTTCCACCCGATGGCCATGAGCTGGTCGTAGCGGACTCGTGGCAGCGTGCCGCGCAGCCAGACGTAGCAGAACAGGAAGATGAAGACCTTGCTCACGAACCACAGCAGCGGCCACCAGCCGCTGTTCGCGCCCGACCACAGCGACAGCGGCCAGGGCGCCCGCCAGCCGCCGAGGAACAGCGTCGTGGCGAGCGCGGAGACCGTGATCATGTTGATGTACTCGCCCAGGTAGAACATGGCGAACTTCATCGACGAGTACTCGGTGTGATAGCCGGCCACCAGCTCGCCCTCGCCCTCGGGCAGGTCGAACGGCAGCCGGTTGGTCTCGCCGACCATGGTGACCAGGTAGATCACGAACGAGACCGGCAGCAGCCACGCGTACCATTCGTGCTGCTGGGCATTGACGATCGCGGTGGTGGACAGCGAGCCCGCGTACAGGAACACGGCCACGAAGGCCAGGCCCATCGCGATCTCGTAGCTGATCACCTGCGCCGCGGAGCGCAGCGCGCCGAGCAGCGAGTAGGGCGACCCCGAGGACCAGCCGGCCAGCACGATCCCGTACACACCGATCGAGCTCATCGCGAGGATGAGCAGCACGGCCACCGGCAGGTCGGCTAGCTGCAGCGGGGTGTGGTGGTGGAAGATCGAGACTTCCGGGCCCCACGGGATGACCGCGAAGCTGATGAAGGCGATCGCGCCCGATATCACCGGCGCGGCTATGAACACCAGCCGGTCCGCGCCGCGGGGGATGATGTCTTCCTTCAGCGGCAGCTTGAGCGCGTCCGCGACCGGCTGCAGCAGGCCGAAGGGCCCGGCCCGGTTCGGGCCCGGCCGGTTCTGCATCCGGCCGATGACGCGGCGTTCGAACCAGATCATGAATATCGTCGTCAGCAGCAAGAAGAGGAAGACGATCGCGGCCTTCAGCAGCACCATCCACCAGATGAGCTGGTTGAAGTCGCTGAGCGTCGGATCTTGCGCGGGAGCCGCTAGCACCTGCTGCAGCCCCCCTACTTGCATCATTCCGGCCTCCCCAGCGTGACCATAGCGCCATGCCCCGCGCCGAGCTGGGCCCGGATGGTAGTTCCGGCCTCGAGCGCGGCTTCGGAGTCACCGGGATGCGGGGCGCTCTCGGCCGTCTTCGGGTCTGCGCCCGCCCGGGCTTCTTGGGGCAGTCCCGCGGCCGGCAGCCAGACCACGTGGTCCGCCATCGGCACGACCTCGACGGGAATCGTCACCGAACCCCGGTCAGTGGCCACGGTCACCTTATCGCCGTCGGCCGCGCCGGCCTCGGCCGCGGTCGCCGCGGACATCCTGGCCACCACCGGCCGGGCGGTACCCGCGAGCGACGGCTCGCCGTCTTGCATCCGGCCGCTGTCCAGCAGCTGCCGCCACGTCGCCAGCCGGACGTCGAGTACCCCGGAGCCCTTGAGGTGGTGGGTGGGCGGCACGCCCGGCCAGGCGCCGGTCGTCACGGGCAGCTCGGAACGCGGACCGCGCCAGGTGCCGAGCGCGGCGAGTTCGGCCCGCGCGGCCGCCGCGTCGGGCAGGCCGAGGTGCACGTCCATCTGGTCGGCGATCGCGCCGAGGACGTACAGGTCGGTGCGGACCTCGGGGACCCGCAGCGCGGCGCCGAACGAGCCGCCGCGTCCTTCCCAGTTCACGAACGTCCCGGCCTTCTCAGCGACGGCGGCGACCGGGAAGACCACGTCGGCGCGAGCGGTGACCGCGCTGGCCCGCAGCTCGAGGCTGACGACGAACGGCGCCATCTCGATCGCGTGCAGCGCGGCCTGCGGATCGGGCAGGTCCGCGGGGTCGACCCCGGCCACCACCAGGGCGCCGAGCTCACGGTCCGCGGCGGCGGCGAGCATCGCCGTGGTGTCCCGGCCCTGGCTGGCCGGCAGCGAGCTCTTGCCCCAGGTCCTGGCTACCTCGGCGCGCGCGGCGGCGTCGGTCACCGGGCGGCCGATGGGCAGCAGGCCGGGCAGCGCCCCGGCCTCCAGGGCCCCCCGCTCCCCCGCGCGGCGCGGCACCCAGGCGAGCCGGGCGCCCGAGGCGGTCGCGAGGATGGCCGCGGCCGCGAGCGCGCCAGGCACCTCGGCCAGCCGTTCCCCGACGAGGATCACCGCGCCTGGTGCGCCGAGCGCCTGGCTGGCCGCACGCCAGTCAGTGTTGTCCCCGGGAGGCGACACCCCGGGGAGAACCGTTCCCCCCAGACCCCCCTGGCCGCCGGCCGCCAGCGCGGTCAGCGCGGCGGTCTCGTCTCCTGGCTCGGTGGTCAGCAGCACGCCGGACAGCTTCGCCAGCCCCGGGCTGGCCAGCGCCGCGATGGAGAACACCTGGAGGCCATGACGCCTGACCGCCTTGCGCAGCCGCAGGAAGACGATGGGCGACTCGTCTTCTGGCTCGAAGCCGGCCAGCAGGACGGCGGGCGCCCGCTCGAGGTCGGCGTAGCTGACGCTGATGCCGCTCCCGGCCACGCAGGCGGCCAGGAACTGCTCCTCCTCGGCCGAGTGCGGCCGCGCCCGCATGTCGACGTCGTTGGTGTCCAGGGCTACCCGCGCGAACTTCGCGTAGGCGTAGGCGTCCTCCAGCGTCAGCCTTCCGCCGGTCAGGACGCCGGCCCCGCGCGGACCGGGGAGGCCGGGGAGGGGATGAGCGTCGCGGGCCGCGGTGAGCCCGGCGGCGGCCACCGCCAGCGCGTGCGGCCAGGACGCCGGGACGAGCACCCCGTGCTCGTCCCGGACCAGCGGAGAGGTCAGGCGGTCGGGCTCGGTCGCGTAGGTGAACGCCCAGCGGCCCTTGTCGCAGTTCCACTCCTCGTTGACGGCCGGATCGTCGCCAGCCAGCCGGCGCGTGACCCGGCCGCGCCGGACGTCGGTGCGCTGCCGGCAGCCTGAGGCGCAGTGCTCGCACACGCTCGGCACCGACACCAGGTCGAAGGGCCTGGACCGGAACCGGTAAGCGGCGCCGGTGAGCGCGCCGACCGGGCACACCTGCACGGTGTTGCCCGAGAAGTAGGAGTTGAACGGCTTGCCCTCGGCGGTGCCGATCATCTGGCTGGGGCCGCGCTCCATGAAATCGATGAACACGTCCCCGGCGATCTCCTCGGAGGTCCTCGTGCACCGGGTGCACGAGATGCAGCGCTCGCGGTCAAGCAGCACCTCGGTGGAGATGGCGACGGGCTTGGAGAAGGTCCGCTTGTCGTAGCTGAACCGGGTCTCGCCCTGGCCGTTAGACATGGCCTGGTTCTGCAGCGGGCACTCGCCGCCCTTGTCGCACATCGGGCAGTCCAGCGGGTGGTTGATGAGCAGGAACTCCATCACGCCCCGCTGCGCCTTGTCCGCGACCGGCGAGGTGAGCTGGGTGCGCACCACCATGCCCTCGGTGCACGGGGTGATGCACGAGGCCAGCGGCTTGTTCTGGCCCTCGACCTCGACCAGGCACTGGCGGCAGGCGGCGATCGGATCGAGCAGCGGGTGATCGCAGAACCGCGGGATCGCGATGCCGAGCATCTCGGCGGCTCGGATGATCAGCGTGCCCTTCGGCACCACGATCTCGAACCCGTCGATGGTGACGATCACCGTGTCCTGCGTGGTTTCCACTGTCATGTTGTGCTCCAGGCAGTTGACAGCGCCGGGTCGAAGGGGCAGCCGCCCTCCTTTTGGTGCTGCAGGAACTCGTCCCTGAAGTAGCGGACGGCCGAGGTGACCGGGGGCGTCGCGCTGTCGCCGAGCGCGCAGAACGCGCGGCCGGTGATGTTGTCGCAGATGTCCAGGAGTTTCTCGAGGTCTTCCTCGGTGCCCTGGCCCCCTTCCAGCTGCTCCAGGAGGCGGACCATCCAGAACGTGCCCTCGCGGCACGGCGTGCATTTCCCGCACGACTCGTGCTGGTAGAACTCGGTCCAGCGCAGTACCGCGCCGACGACGCAGGTGGTCTCGTCGAAGATCTGCACCGACCGGGTGCCGAGCTGGGACCCTGCGGCGGCGACCGACTCGAAGTCCAGCGGAACGTCTAGGTGCTGGTCGGTGAGTATCCCCGCCGACGAGCCGCCGGCGGTCCAGAACTTGATCCGGTGGCCGCCCCGGATGCCGCCGGACAGCTCGAGCAGCTCGCGCAGCGTGATGCCGAGCGGAGCCTCGTACGTGCCCGGTGTCGTCACGTGGCCAGAGATGTTGAAGATCCCGAATCCCTTGGACTTCTCCGTGCCGACGCCGGCGAACCAGTCGCCGCCGTTCAGCAGGATGGCCGGCACGCTGGCGATCGACTCCACGTTGTTCACGTTGGTCGGGAGGGCGTACACGCCGGCCACGGCCGGGAACGGCGGCTTGTACCTTGGTAGTCCGCGGCGCCCCTCCAGCGAGTCCAGCAGCGCGGTCTCCTCGCCGCAGATGTAGGCACCGGCTCCGGCGTGGATGATGACGTCCAGGTCGAACCCGGAGCCGAGGATGTCCCGGCCGAGGTAGCCGGCCGCGTACGCCTCTTGCACCGCGTGCCGCAGCCGGCGGATCACGTGCAGCACCTCGCCCCGGACGTAGATGAACGCGTGGCTGGCCCTGATCGCGTACGAGGCGATGGCCGCGCCCTCGATGAGCGTGTGCGGGGTGGCCATCATCAGCGGGACATCCTTGCAGGCGCCCGGTTCCGACTCGTCCGCGTTAACCACCAGGTAGTGCGGCTTGTTATCGTTCGGCGGCAGGAAACCCCACTTCACGCCGGTCGGGAAGCCGGCCCCGCCGCGGCCGCGCAGCCCGGAGCTCTTCACGATCGCGATGACCTCGGCCGGCGTCATGCCGAGCGCCTTCGGCAGCGCCTGCCAGCCGCCGACCCGCCGGTACCCGTCGATGGTGAAGATATCGGGCTGGTCCCAGTACGCGGTCAGTACCGGGGTCAGGGTGTCGGTCACCGCGGCTCCTTAGCTGGATCGGGCGATGCGGCGTCCGGTTCTGGTGCCGTCCAGCCGTGCTCCTTGGCGATCTTGAGGCCGACCAGGTCGGCCGGGCCCGCGGCCGGGCCCTCGGTGGCCAGGTCGTCGTTGAAGCCGGCCAGGATCCGGGCCGCCTCGCGCCAGGTGACCAGCCGCCCCGGACCGCGAGTCGGGGCCACATTGTGGTCGGCGCGCAGGTCGTCGGCGAGCTGGCGCGCCGACTGCGGGGTCATATTGTCGAAGAATTCCCAGTTCACCATCATCACCGGCGCGTACTCGCAGGCCGCGTTGCACTCGAGGTGCTCAAGGCTCACCTGGCCGTCCGGCGTGACCTCGTCGTCGCCCACGCCGAGGTGCTCGCGGAGTTCGGCGAGTAGCTGGTTGCCGCCCATGACCCCGCACACCGTGTTCGTGCACACGCCGACGTGGTATTTGCCGACCGGGCGGCGCTTGTACATGGTGTAGAAGCTCACCACTCCGGTCACCTCGGTCTCGGTCAGCCCGAGCTGGCCCGCGCAGTACTCGATGCCGTCGGCGGAGACATAGCCTTCCTCCGACTGGACGAGATGGAGCAGCGGCAGCAGCGCCGATCTCGGCCCTGGGTACTTGCCGATGATCTGCGCCGCGTCGGCGTCCAGGCGGGCGCGCACATGGTCGCTGAACGGCATTACCTGTCCACGCCCCCCATCACCGGATCGATGCTCGCGATCGCCGGGATCACGTCGGCCAGCATGCCGCCCTCGCACAGCGCGGCGACCGACTGCATGTTGTTGAACGACGGGTCCCGGAAGTGCACCCGGTAAGGCCGGGTGCCGCCGTCGCTCACCACGTGCGCGCCGAGTTCACCGCGGGCGGACTCGATCGCCGCGTACGCCTGGCCCGCGGGCACCCGGAATCCCTCCGTGATCAGCTTGAAGTGATGAATGAGCGCCTCCATGGACTGGCCCATGATGTGCGCGATGTGCTCGGGTGAGGGACCGAGGCCGTCAGGGCCGAGCGACAGCTGGGCCGGCCAGCCGATCTTTGCGTCGCGGACCATCACCGGGTCGGTCCCCGAGCCTGCGGAACCGCGCGACGCCAGCCGGTCGACACACTGCCCGACGATCTTCAGTGACTGATCGATCTCGTCCATCTTGATCACGTACCGGCCGTACGCGTCGCATGTATCGGTTACCGGCACGTCGAAGTCGTAGGTCTCATAGCCGCAGTACGGCTGGGACTTGCGCAGGTCCCAGGGCAGCCCGGTTGACCTCAGCATCGGGCCGGTCACGCCGAGGGCCATGCAGCTCGCCAGGTCCAGGTAGGCGATGCCCTTCATCCGGCCGATGAAGATCGAGTTAGCGTCGATCAGCGCGCGCAGGTCATGTACGAGTTTCGGCGCACTGTCAAGGAACGCGCGGATCGCCTCAAGCGCGCCGGGGGGGAGGTCCTGCGCTAGCCCGCCCGGCCGGATGTAGGCGTGGTTCATCCGCAGTCCGGTGATCAGCTCAAACAGGTCGAGGACGCGCTCCCGCAGGCGCACGCCCTGCATGAAAATCGTGGTCGCGCCGAGTTCCAGGCCCATCGGGCCGATCCCGCCCAGGTGCGACGAGATCCGGTTGAGCTCCATCATCATGACCCTGATGATCTGGGCTCGCTCGGGGATGCGGTCCTCGATGCCCAGCAGCCGTTCCACCCCGAGGCAGTATGCGGCCTCGTTGAAGAACGGCATGAGGTAGTCCATCCTGGTGCAGAAGGTGGTGCCCTGCGTCCAGGTGCGGTACTCCATGTTCTTCTCGATGCCGGTGTGCAGGTACCCGATGGCCGCCCGCACCTCGATGACAGTCTCGCCCTCCAGCGTCAGGATCAGCCTGAGCACCCCGTGGGTGGACGGGTGCTGCGGACCCATGTTGACGACGAGCCGCTCGCCGCTTTGGAAGTCTCTGGCCTCGTTAGCGGCGGCGACGATCTCGTCCCAGTCCTCGCCGGAGGCCGTATAGACCCGGCCCTCCGCGGCCTCCTCGTCAGCGTCGCTCGCGCCGGCCGGCGCGTGCGGCGTGCTGCTCGTCATGCGTAGTGCCTCCGCTCGTCGGGAGCCGGGATCTTCGCGCCGCGGTATTCGACCGGGATCCCGCCGAGCGGGTAATCCTTGCGCTGCGGGTGCCCCTTCCAGTCATCCGGCATCTCGATCCTGGTGAGCGCCGGATGGCCGTCGAAGATGATCCCGAAGAAGTCCCAGGTCTCCCGCTCATGCCAGTTGCAGGCCGGGTACACGCCGACCAGCGAGGGGATGTGCGGGTCCGCGTCTGGCGCGCTTACCTCCAGCCGCACCCTGCGGTTGTACGTGATGGACAGCATGTGGTACACCGCGTGCAGCTCACGGCCGCCCTCGTCCAGGTAGTGCACGCCGGATACCCCACTGCACAGCTCGAAGCGGAGCGCCGGGTCGTCGCGGAACTTCGCCGCCACCTCGGGCAGCCGCTCCCGCCGGACGTGGAAGGTCAGCTCGCCCCGGTCGGCCACCACGCGCTCGATCGCATCGCGGAAGCCGATCCCGGCCGCCTCGAGCGCGCTGCCCAGCGCGTCGGCGACCTCGTCGAAGTAGGAACCGTACGGCCGCGGGCTCTCGATCGGCGGCACCCGGTGCACCCGGAGCAGGCCGTAACCCGAGGTGTCCGGGGTGTCCTGCACGCCGAACAGCCCGGTGCGGATGACCGGCTCGGCCAGCCGCTCCTCGCCCAGCCGCGCCGGGAGGTTACCGTCGGCCTCGGCGGCGTTGTCCGCACCGGCGGGAGGCACCGGACCCTGCGGCGCCTGCGAGCCGTGGGTCTGCTCCGACCCCGCCTGGGCAGGCTTCTCGGGTCCGCTCACAGCTGGCTTCCCTCGGGGGCCGCCACGTGCAGCGGCGGCAGGGCGAGCCGCGCGTTCTCCAGCTCGGTGATCTGCCGGTCGCGGTTCTTGCCGAGCTTGGTGTTCATGATCTTGTCGTGCAGCTTGAGGATCGAGTCGAGCAGCATCTCCGGCCGCGGCGGGCAGCCAGGCAGGTAAATGTCCACCGGCACGATGTGATCGACGCCCTGCACGATCGCGTAGTTGTTGAACATGCCGCCGCTCGAGGCGCAGACACCCATCGAGATCACCCACTTGGGGTCGGACATCTGGTCGTAGATCTGCCTGAGTACCGGCGCCATCTTCTGGCTGACCCGGCCCGCCACGATCATCAGGTCCGCCTGCCGCGGAGTGTTCGACGCGCGCTCCATGCCGAACCTGGCCAGGTCGTGCTTGGGACCGCCGGTCATCATCAGTTCGATGGCGCAGCAGGCCAGGCCGAAGGTGGCCGGCCATACCGAGCGGGCCCGCGCCCAGCCCGCCGCCTTCTCCACCGAGGTCAGCAGCACGCCGCTCGGCAGCTTTTCTTCAAGACCCATGGCTAATCCCATTCCAGGCCGCCGCGTCGCCAGATGTACGCGTACGCGACTAGCACAGTGATGACGAAGGCCACCATCTCGACCAGGCCGAAGGAACCGAGCTTGTTAAAGGTGACTGCCCAGGGATACAGGAAAATGATCTCGATGTCGAACAAGATGAACAACATCGCGGTCAGGTAGTACTTGACCGGGATCCGGCCCCCGCCCGGCGGCATCGGCGTCGGCTCGATGCCGCACTCGTAGCTCTCCAGCTTGGCCCGGTTCCACCGCTTCGGCCCGGCGAAGGCCCCGAAGGTGACGGAGAAGGCGGCGAAGCCGAGCGCGAGCAGGGCCAGCACGAAGATCGGAACGTACAGCCTCATCGATGTTCACTCCGTCCGTGGGCCGGTTGCCAAAGCCTTATCCTAGGGACTACCTGCATAGCTACTCACTCAGGGTTAGGTGCGAGCTTGGACAGGCCGTTGACCAGCCGGTCTGCCGCGTCACCACGCGGATCGGTCAGGTTGGCGAGCAGCTTGAGCACCAACCTCATCACGGCGGGCCGCGACATGCCGTGCCTGGTCGCGAAGCGCATCAGCCCGGGCCGGCCGATCGCCTTGACGAAGACGCGGCCTAGCGCGTAGTAGCCGCCGTAGGCCTCGCTGAGCGCGTGCGGGTACCCGGCCAGCACCCGCTCGGTCTCCGGGCGCCGGGCCCGGGCCAGCGCTTGGGTGATCGTGCGGGCCAGGATCTCGCCCGACTCCATCGCGTAGGCGATCCCCTCGCCGTTGAACGGGTTCACCATGCCGCCGGCGTCGCCGACCAGCAGCAGGCCCTGGTAGTAATGCGGGGTCCGGTTGAAGCCCATCGGCAGCGCCGCGCCGCGTATCGGCGCGGTGCGGTTCTCCTCGGTGAAACCCCACTCGGCCGGCATCCCCTTCAGCCACTGGCGCAGCAGGGCGTGGTAGTCCGTGTGGCCGAACGCGGCGCTGGTGTTGAGCAGCCCCAGGCCGACGTTGGACGTCCCGTCGCCCATGCCGAAGATCCAGCCGTAGCCCGGCAGCTGCCGGTCGCCGTCCCACAGGTCGAGCCACGACTCCAGGTAGTCGTCGTCGTGCCGGGGGGTCTTGTAGTAGGTCCGGACCGCAACGCCGAGCGGCCGGTCGTCGCGCTTGCGCAGGCCCATCGCCACCGAAAGCCGCGACGAGTTGCCGTCCGCCGCGACGACGACGCGCGCGGCGTAGGTGCGCTCATCCCCGTTGTCCGACGGGTGCGCCGTCACGCCGGTGATCCGGCCGGTGCGCTCGTCGAGGACGGGACCGATCACGGTGACGCCCTCGAGCAGCCGCGCGCCGGCCTTCTGCGCGCGCCGGGCCAGCGACTCGTCCAGGTCGTGGCGGGTCCGGACGAGGCCGTAACCGGGATAGCTGGCCAGCTCGGGCCACGGCAGTTCCATCCGCTTGCCCGCGCCGATGACACGCAGGCCCTTGTTACGCACCCAGCCGTCCTGCTCGCTGACGCTGACGCCCATGCCGACCAGGGCCTTAACCGCCCGCGGGGTCAGTCCGTCGCCGCAGACCTTCTCCCGCGGGAACCTGGCCTTCTCGAGCAACAGCACGTCAAGCCCGGATTGCGCCAGGTAGTAGGCGGTCGTGGCGCCGGAAGGACCGGCGCCGACAACGATGACGTCAGCCTCTTCGGCGGGCGGGCGCCTGCCGGGAGGAGGCAGCGCAGCATCGCGGCTGTTACGCAGGCCGGATTCGGGGGGAACGTGTTCGGTCACTTGATCAGATCCTGGTGTTCTTGTGAACCGCTTCACAAATTCTTTGCCATTAGTTTAGACCCAGCCGGTCGCGGCTTTTCTTCGGGTCAGCTGCGCCGGGCCACGTGCACGGCCACTATGCCCATGTTCAGGTCGCGCCATCGCACCGCCGACCAGCCGGCCCCTTCGATCAGGCCGGCCAGGTCGCGCTGGGCGGGCCAGTCCGTGATCGACTCGGCCAGGTACTCGTAGGCCTCCGGGCTGCGGGCTGTCCGCCGGGCGATCGCGGGCAGGACGTTGATCAGATATCGCCGGTAAAGCATATCGACCGGGGCAATCGTGATCGTGCTGAATTCGCACACCACGAGCCGCCCGCCCGGCCGGGTCACCCGGCGCATCTCGGCCAGGGCCGCGCCCGGGTCAGCCACGTTCCGCAGCCCGAACGAGATCGTCACCGCGTCGAACGCCCCGTCGCGGAACGGCAGCCGGAGCGCGTCGCCGGCCACGAAGCTCAGTCGTCCGCTCGTGTCGCACCGCTGGCCGTCGCCGATCTTGGTTCGGCCGGCCCGGAGCATGCCGAGGGAGAAGTCGCAGGCCACGCAGTCCGCCCCGGTGGCGGTGAAGGTCAGCGAGGAGGTCCCGGTGCCGGCCGCCAGGTCGAGCACGCGCTCCCCCGGGCCGGTGCCCGTGATCCGCGCCACGGCGCGCCGCCACAGCCTGACCTGGCCGCCGGAGAGAATGTCGTTCAGCAGGTCGTAGCGCCCGGCGATGGCGTCGAACATCGCCGCGACGTCACCAGGTTGCTTGTCAAGGTCGGCACGGGACATAGGCCCACCCTATGTTCTGGTGCGATCACAGCAGCGCGGGGCGTTCCCAGGGCTGGCCGAGGACGTGCTCGGCCAGGAAGGCGAAGACCGTCTCGTACCAGATCCGCGCGTTGCCCGGGGTGAGGATCCAGTGGTTCTCGTCGGGGAAGTAGAGGAACTTGGCCTCCGCCCCGTGCCACGACAGGTCCCACCACAGCCGCAGCGCCTCGCCGACCGGCACCCGGTAGTCCTTGTTCCCGTGGATGACCAGCATCGGCGTGCGGATCTGGCCGATGTGCCGGTGCGGCGAGTTCGCCTCGTACATCGCCGGGCTGGTCAGCGGGTCGCCGAACTGCGGCCGCCAGAACATCGGGTGGTCCGTAGTGCCGAACATCGCCTCGAGCGTCCACAGCCCGGCGTGACTCACGATCGCCTTGAAGCGGTCGGTGTGGCCCGCCATCCAGTTCGCCATGTAGCCGCCGTAGGACCCGCCCATCATGGCGACCCGGTCCGCGTCGATGTCCGGACGGGCCAGGGCGGCGTCGGTGACGGCCATGATGTCGGCCGACGGCCGGGCGCCCCAGTCGCGGTGCCCGCGGGCGATGAACGCCTGGCCGTATCCGGTGGACAGCGCCGGGTCCGGCAGCAGCACGGCGTAACCGCGGGCGGCCATCAACCACGGATTCCACCGCCACGACCAGGAATTCCAGCTGCTCATGGGCCCGCCGTGCACCCACAGCAGCAGGGGCGCCGGGCGGTCCGCCGACGCTGCCGGAGGAAGCACGAGCCAGGACCGGATCGGCTGACCGTCATCGGCGGTCGCCTGGACCTCCGCCAGCCGGCCGGGCACGGTAAGCGGGGTTCCGGGACCCTCCAGCGCGGCCGGCTCGGTACCCGTCGCTTTGGGGTTCAAATCGATGCGGACCGGAGTGGGCGGTGAGTCCACCGTCGCCCGCAGCGCGTACAGATACCGGCCGTCCGGCCCGGGGTTCAGGTCGGTGTACGCGCCGTCGTCGGCGGTCACGCGGGTGACCTCGCCAGTTTCGGTGTCCACGCGGAACACCGGCCGCCTGCCCCCGTCGTCGGCGGCGAAGTACAGCGTGCGGGAATCGTGCGACCAGGCCGGTTCGGTCGGCCACCGGTCGTAGCCGGGCAGCAGGTTACGGCCCGGCTCGCCGGCCGCGTCCCAGCCGCCAGTGCCCGGGCCGCCAGTGCCTGAGCCGCCAGTGCCTGAGCCGTCAGTGCCCGGGCCGCCAGTGCCTGAGTCGCCAGCGTCCAGCACCACCAGGGTGAGGTCTACCGGCCGCTCGGCGGTGGCGTGCCGTTCGCGCTGGCAGACGATGAACCGCCCGTCGGGCGAGACCCGCGGGCTGGAGAAGTCGAACTCGGGCGCGGACAGCAGCACCCGCCGCTTGCCGCTGGCCACGTCGATCATGACCAGTTCGCAATGCGACTCGCCCGCGGGATCCCACTGCCACCATCCGGTGACGACCGAGGTGCCGTCCGGGGTCAGCTCGAACGCTTCCCCGTCGAGCGCACGCCCCGGCTCGGGCGTGAGGTCACGGTACCGGGCTGATTTCGCCGCCCGTTCGGTCCCTGCATGCCCTTGATCTTCGCCGCCCTCCGCTCTGCTACTACTGCCCACTTCCGGCACCCGGAGTTCTTTGTCCCCGCCAGCCCACCCGATGTCCGTTTCCGGCACCTGGTCGGGGTCGACGGCGAACAGCCTGGGCTGGTCCGGCCCCAGGTCGTGGTCCCAGTACCTGACCGGCGCGGACTCGTGCAAGATGGCGGTGATCCCGGCCTCCTTGCGCTCCTGGCGCAGCCGCGCGTCGTCCTCGGCGCTGTTCCCCTCTCCGGATGCGGGCAGCACCGGCGAGCTGACCACGATCCCGCCAGCGTCCCTGGCCACCTCGGCGGCCGTGACGCCGCCGGGCAGGGCCGCTACCACCCGGGCCTCGCCGCCGGCCGCGGGCAGCAGCCACAGCGCGGCGACATCATCCCCGGAACCGGAGTCGGCGTCCGGTCCAGTGGCCTTCAGGCCGGGGTCAGGATCTCGGGTCCGCCTGGAGGTGAACAGCAGCGACCCGTCGGGCAGGAAACGCGGGCTGCCCTCGCCCTCGGCGGACCGGGTCAGCCGCCGGCTCGGGCCACCCTGGGGGTCGATCCGCCAGATGCTGGTCAGGTACTTCTTCCGGTCCGCGCTCAACGTCTGCACGGCCGCCGCCAGCCAGGTCCCGTCCGGTGCCAGCCGCAGCGCCGCCACCCGCGGTATCGCCACGAAGTCCCTCAGGTCGTGGAACGGGGTAGTACCAGCGCTCACATTAGCTCCCGGTCTAACGTCGATATGCCGCAATTCGGGTCATACCCCCACCGCGCACGTGCACCCCTGGCGGCGCCCCTCGCGGCGCGAGCGACCCGTTATGTCCGGTTATGAGTAAACCTCAAGTTGAGACATTCCGGGCGCGGACCATGATCATGTGCAGTTCGGGACACTATTTGACGCAAACTGCACATGATCATGAAACAGCCCGTGCGAGGGTGCCTCTTAAGGTCCTGGATTACCCGCCAGCAGAGGGTTTGTGTCCACGATGCTTGGATTGGGGTTTGCCCGCGCGGTTAGCTGGCCACGGTGATCATGGCGGCGCCCACGGTGGCGTTGGCGGTCTCGTCGATCAGGATGAGGCCGCCGGTGATGCGGTTCCTGGCGTACGGATCGCAGAAGATCGGCTGGGTGAGGCGGAGCCTGACCCGGCCGATCTCGTTCAGCCCCAGCTGGGTCGCGGACTCGTCGCGGTGCAGGGTGTTCACGTCGATCCGGTAGTGCAGGTCGGTGACGATCGCCTTCACCGTGCGCGAGGTGTGCTTGACGACCAGCCGGCTGCGCCGCGCCAGCACCGCCTCGGACGACATCCAGCAGACCATCGCCTCGATGTCCTGGGCCGCGGCCGGCCGGTTGTTCGGGCGGCAGATCATGTCGCCGCGCGAGATGTCCACGTCGTCGTCGAGCAGCAGCGTCACCGACATCGGCGCGAACGCCTCGGGCACCTGCGTCCCGGCCGACTCGATGCGCCGCACCCGGGTGGAGAAACCGGAGGGCAGGTGCAGCACCTCGTCGCCTGGCTTGAGCACGCCGCCGGCCACCTGGCCGGCGTAGCCGCGGTAGTCGTGCAGTTCGGCGTCGGTGGCCGCGTGCGGCCGGATGACGTACTGCACCGGGAACCGGACGTCGATCATGTTGCGGTCCGACGCGATGTGCACGTGCTCCAGGTGGTGCAGCAGCGAGGGCCCGTCGTACCAGCCCATGTTGGCGGAGCGGTCCACCACGTTGTCGCCGTGCAGCGCGGAGATCGGGATGAAGGTCAGGTCGCCGATGTCCAGCCGCGCCGCGAACGCGGAGAAGTCGTTGCAGATCCGCTCGAACACCTCGGCCGAGTAGTCGACGAGGTCCATCTTGTTCACGGCCAGCACCATGTGCGGCACGCGTAGCAGCGTGGCCAGGAACGCGTGCCGCCGCGACTGCTCGGTCAGCCCGTTGCGCGCGTCCACCAGCACTATCGCGAGGTCAGCCGTTGACGCGCCGGTCACCATGTTGCGGGTGTACTGAATGTGGCCGGGGGTGTCGGCGATGATGAACTTGCGCCGCGGCGTCGCGAAGTACCGGTAAGCGACGTCGATCGTGATGCCCTGCTCCCGTTCGGCCCGCAGCCCGTCGGTGAGCAGGGCCAGGTTGGTGTGGTCCTCGCCGCGGTCCCGGCTGGTCCGCTCGACCGCTTCCAGCTGGTCGGCGAAGATCGACTTGGAGTCATACAGCAGCCGCCCGATCAGCGTTGACTTGCCGTCATCCACCGAGCCGGCCGTGGCGAACCGCAAAATGTCCATCAGAAGTACCCCTCGCGCTTGCGGTCTTCCATGGCCGCCTCGCTGACCCGGTCGTCGCCCCGGGTCTGGCCGCGCTCGGTGATCCGGGTCGCCGCCACCTCCGCGATGACCTCGGCCACCGTCCGGGCCGAGGAGGAGACGGCCCCGGTGCCGGTCATGTCGCCGACCGTCCGGTACCGCACCGTGGCCGCGAACAGCGGCTCGTCCTCGCCCCGCGGCACGTAGGGGTTGTCGGCCAGCAGCAGGCCGTCCCGCTCGAACACCTGCCGCTCGTGCGCGTAGTAGATGGACGGGATGCCGAGCTCCTCCCGCTCGATGTACGCCCAGACGTCAAGCTCGGTCCAGTTGGACAGCGGGAACACGCGGATGTGCTCGCCGCGGTGCAGCCGGGTGTTGTACAGGTTCCACAGCTCCGGCCGCTGGTTCTTCGGGTCCCACTGGCCGAACTCGTCCCGGAACGAGAACACCCGCTCCTTCGCCCTGGCCTTCTCCTCGTCCCGCCGCGCGCCGCCGAACAGCGCGTCGAACCTGTGGTCCTCGATCGCGTCCAGCAAGGTCACCGTCTGCAGCCGGTTCCGGCTCGCGTGCCTGCCGGTCTCCTCGGCCACCCGCCCGGCGTCGATGGACTCCTGCACCGACGCGACCACCAGCCGGACGGCCAGCTCGGCCACCCGCCGGTCGCGGAATTCGAGCACCTCGGGGAAGTTGTGCCCGGTGTCCACGTGCATCACCGGGAACGGGATGCGAGCCGGCCAGAACGCCTTCTCGGCCAGCGCCAGCATCACGATCGAGTCCTTGCCTCCGGAGAACAGCAGCACCGGCCGCTCGAATTCGGCCGCGACCTCGCGCATCACGTGGATGGCCTCGGCCTCGAGCACGTCAAGCTGGGACAACTGATAATCAGGGCGCATGCGTGACTTCCCGGATGGCTTGCAGGAGCGTGGCCGCGAGCGCGGGCCGACACACCAGGATATCTGGCATCAGCAGGTCAGGCTGGTTGTAAACGAGCGCGGAGCCGTCGATGCGGGACGCATGGAACCCGGCTGCCCGCGCCACCGCGACGGGTGCGGCGGTGTCCCATTCGTAGAACCCGCCACCGTGCACGTACGCGTCAACCTCGCCGCCGACCACCGCCGCCACCTTAGCTCCCGCTGACCCCAGGGGAACCAGTTCAGCATTAATAAGATCGGCAATATTCCGAACGAGCTGTGGTGCACGCGTTCGGCTCACCACGATGCGGATCCGACCGGACGCCGGGCCTGGTTCGGGCGGGGGCGGCGGTTCGAGCGTGGACAGCACTTGGCCCTGGGCCGGGAGCGCGACCGCGCCGGCGGTCAAGCCCCCGGGGGGCCTCGGGGGGGTCGTCCCTCCCGAAGGGGGGTCCGGGGGGATGGGTTCCCCCGGAAGAGGAGCCAGCAGGTCGCCGGGGCCGCTGCCCTCGCTCCGTTCCCACTCTGTCTTTTCCCATAGGGCCACGTGGACGGCCCAGTCGGTCCGGCCCGGCTCGCCGAACTCCCTGGTCCCGTCGAGCGGGTCGACGATCCAGACCCGGCGCGCGTCCAGGCGCGCCGGGTTGTCGGCACCCTCCTCGGAGAGCACGACGTCACCGGGGCGCCGGGCCGCTAGCTCTGCGGTGAGAAACTCGTGCGAGCGCCGGTCGCCGGCCTTGCGGAGCACGTCAGGATCCCCGCCCTGAGCCCGCAGCTCGATCAGCCGCCGGCCCGCCTGCTCGGCCAGGTCGCGGGCGAGTGCGTGATCGTCCCCGGTCATCGAGAGGCCTCCTCGGGCCAGTCGGCGTGGTAGATGTTCTGGGCGTCGGCCAGGCCCTTGGTGATGAGCGTCTCGGTGGCATCGGCGGCGCGGTCGATGAACAGCGGCAGGTCCTTGCGTTCGGCCGTGCTGAAGTCGCGCAGCACGTAGGTGGCGGCCTCCATCCGGCCGGGCGGCCTGCCGATGCCGAACCTGACCCGGTAGTAGTCTCGCGTCCCGAGGGCCGCCGTGATGGAGCGGAGCCCGTTGTGGCCGTTGTCGCCGCCGCCGAGCTTCAGCCTCACCACGCCGAACGGGATGTCCAGCTCGTCGTGGATGACCACGAGCCGTTCCGGCGGGATCTTGTAGAACGCGGCCAGCGCCGCGACCGGCTTACCGGACAGGTTCATGTAGGAGCGCGGCCGGGCCAGCGTGACCGGAACCTCGCCGAGCCGCCCCTCGGCGATGTCGTTGCCCGACCGGTGCGCCTTGAAGCGCACTCCAGCCCGCTCGGCGAGCAGAGCCGTCACCATATGTCCCGCGTTGTGCCTGTTGCCCGCGTACTCCGGCCCCGGGTTGCCGAGGCCGGCGATGATCCAGCGTTCCCCGGTCAGCCGGCCTGCGCCCCTTCGCTGTCGGCGGCCGTCTCAGCAGCCAGCGACTCCGGCACCTCTGCTGCCTCTTCGTCTTCCTCGGGCTCTTCCGCGGTCGTCCGGGCGATGACGGCCAGGACCAGCGTCTCCGGGTCGACCTGCAGGCTGACGCCCGGCGGCAGCTTCAGGTCGCTGGCGTGCACCGCCTGACCGATATCCATGCCGTCGACGTCGACGTCGATGCCCCGCGGGATGTTCGTCGCCTCGGCCTCGACCGTGATCTGCACGAGCTGCTGGTTGAGCATCCCGTCGCCGGGGGCGATCTCACCGGTGATCCGGACCGGCACCTCGATGGTGACCTTCTCACCGCGCCGGACCAGGATCAGGTCGACGTGCTCGATGATCCCCGTGAGCGGATCCCGCTGTACGGCCTTGGGCAGCGCGATCTCGCTGCCGTTCTTGAGGCCCTCGAGGGTCAGCAGGGCGTTCGACGTCCGCAGCGCCCGCATCAGGTCATGCCCGGGCAGGGTCAGGTGACGGGTCTCCGTGCCGTGGCCGTACAGCACGGCGGGCACCCGGCCCTCGCGGCGGATACGGCGGGCAGCGCCCTTGCCGAACTCGTCACGAGTCTCGGCGGCGATCTTGACCTCGGGCACGGTACTTTCTCCTCAACCTCAGCGTGCGATGCGCGTACGAAGTGTAGCCGACAAAGCCGACGCACGTGGATCCAAGCGTTTCCGGACCTATAACTCCCCTGGCATGGTTTCAGGCTTGATCTCGCCCGGCATGGTGTCTGGCTGCGCCTCGCCCGGCATGGTGTCTGGCTGCGCCTCGCCCGGCATGGTGTCCGGCTGCGCCTCGCCCGGCATGGTGTCCGGCTGCGCCTCGCCCGGCATGGTGTCCGGCTGCGCCTCGCCCGGCATGGTGTCCGGCTCGGCGCCCTCGGATCCAGCCTCACTCGCGCTGATCTCCTCGATGTCCGTTAGTTCCCCGGCCACAGCAAGATTCCCCATGATGATCCTTTCGTTTTCCTTAGCCCCCCGGAGCTAGGGCATAAATGCGAGGAGACGCGCAGCATCGTATCCGGCGGGAAGCCGCGAATCCGCCGGAATGCCGCAAACAACTGGTTCTTGCAAAACACCGCAGACTGCGGGCCTGGTCACCTGTTAAGGAGTGAGGGATGCCAGTTCAGACTGGATCTGGGCGGCACGAGAACCATCGCCGAGTTCAGTGAAGACCGCCAGCGCACGGGAGAGCGACTCCCGTCCGTTATCCACCTGCCCGGCCCTGAGCTGGGCTTGCCCGAGGAACTTCAGCGCTAGGGCTTGATTAGGGCGGTCACCCGTGGCGCGGTGAATGACCAGAGCCCGATGCAGGCAGTCGAGGGCGTCACCTTGCCGGTCGAGGCCGAGGTACACGCGACCGAGGTTCAGCAGGACGTGCCCCTGCCCGTGCGCTGAGTCGATGCGCGCGAAGATCGGCAGCGCTTCGGTGAGACAATCGACCGATTCGTTCAATCGGCCCAGTTCCAGGTAAATCTCGCCGAGATTGTTGAGAGTCGCGCCGTGAAGCGCGGAATGACCGACAGCCCGCTGCACGTCGAGGGACTGCTGTAGATACGGAAGAGCCACCTCAGGGCCATTTACCAGGTACTGGACCTCGGCGAGATTATGCGCGGCCTGCGCCTCGCCTACCCGATCGCCCTCGTCACGACGGATGTCAAGCGCCTGCTGAAGGAGGTCTATGCCTTCCCGCAGGTGCTTGCGCCCCAGCGCCTGGCCGAGGTTGTTGAGCACCCACGCCTCGCCGAGGCGGTTACGTACATGCCGGACGCTGTCCAGCGCGATGCGGTGCGTCGTCACCAGGTCGGCCCAGTTGCCGCGGCGGTTGAAGATGCTGAACAGGGGGGCGGACAACCGCCAGGCCACCTCATGCAGGCCACATGCGGCTGCCTGGCGGATCGCGGCGAGCAGGTTCCCGCGTTCGCTGTCGTACCAGCCGAAGGCATCCTGGGCGTCGGCGAAGCCGGGCCGCGGATCATCGGCCTGCGCGGCATCCAACGGCAGGCTATATCGATGCGGTGAGACAGCCGTGGCGGCGGCGTCGGCGGTGCGCATGTACCAGGTGAGCAGACGGCCGATCGCGGCGTCGTGGTCAGCCGCGAGCAGGTCGGCCTCGGCCCGTTCGGCGGCATAAACCCGAAGCAGATCATGGAACTTGTACCGGCCGGGCGCCATGGATTCCAGCAGGTGCGTGTCCACCAGCACCTCGAGGGCGTCCTCAGCCGAATACTCCGGGGTGCCGAACAGGGCCGCCGCGGCGGCGGACGAGATCGACGCTCCCTGCCACAGGCCGAGCAGGCAGAACGCGCGGGCGGGATCGATGCCCTGCTTGCCGGTGCTGACCGGCAGGCTGGCGAAGCTCACCTGGAAGCTGGCGCGGACGGCTAGGTCCCCGGCCCGCATCTCATCGAGCCTGCGGTGCACGTCGCGGAGCCGGTCCGCCATGGCCTGGATGGTCCAGCCGCTACGGGTGGCCAGCCGCGCCGCGCAGATCCTGATCGCCAGCGGCAGGCCGGCGCAGGCCAGCAGCAGCTCGGCGGTGGCCTCGGGCTCGGCCGCCGCCCGCTGGTCACCCACGACCTTGGTGAACAGCGTCAGCGCCTCATCGTCGTCGAGCACGTTGAGGTCGACCAGCCTGGTACTGGCCAGGTCCGGCATCCGGCTGCGCGTCGTGACCAGCACCGCGGACGACGCGGTGCCCGGCAGCAGCGGCCTGACCTGGGCGGCGTCGCGCGCGTTGTCGAGCACGACCAGCATCCGGCGCCCGGCCAGCGTGGTCCGGTACCTGGCCGCCCGCTCGGCCTCGTCGACGGGGATGTCCCGGTCGTCCACGCTGAGGTCACGCAGGAACCTGGCGAGCACGTCCGCAGCCGGGAGCGGATGCGGGGTCGCGCCGAGCAGGTCGACGTATAGCTGACCATCGGGGAAGCTGCCGCGGACGCGGTGGGCCGCGTGCACCGCCAGGGATGTCTTGCCCAGCCCGCCGGAGCCGGCGACCAGCGCGATGCGGACCGCGCCGGAGTCGTCGTTCGCGCCCGCGGCTGACAGCAGGTCGCACAGGTGCTTCACCTGATCATCGCGACCGGTGAAGTCGGCGATGTCCGTGGGCAGCTGGGCCGGGACCGGAACCGATCGCGGGACGCTGGCCGCCGCGGGAGCAAGGGCAGATTCCAGCGGCCGGGAGGTTGTCTTGACCATACCGGCCGATATGGTGCCCGCCACGTCGCCACTATCTTTCGCGACGACGTCGTCTTGGGCAAGCATGTCGGCATAGAGCTGGCGCAGCTCGACACCAGGATCAACGCCGAGCTCGTCGGCGATGGCGCTGCGCGCGTGCCCGTAAGCATCAAGCGCCTCCGCGTGGCGGCCCGCGCCGTCAAGGGCTCGTATCAACAGCAGCCATAGACCTTCCCGGAGCGGATGGTCCGCCAGCAACCTGCGCAGCTCCGGTATGACCTGGGCGTGGCCGCCGCAGGCCAGCTCCGCCGTGATCCGGAGCTCGGCGGCATCAAGGCGGAGCTCGGCCAGCCGTTCGGCCTCCGCCTCGACCAGCGGCGTCGGCGGGACGTCAGCCAGGGGGCTGCCGTGCCAGAGCATGAGCGCCTCGGCGAGCTGGCTGGCCGCGCCCTCCGGGTCGCCGGCCGCCAGCGCCCGCCTGCCGTCGCGGACCATGGTCTCGAACAGCTGCGCGTCGGTGTCCGCCGGGCCGACTCGGAGCTGGTAGCCGGGAGCGCGGGTGACCAGGAGGGTGCTGTCCGCATCCTCCAGGAGCCGGCGCAACCTGAGTACGTAGATACTGATGAGATTGGCCGCCTTCGCGGGCGGTGCGTCCCCCCACACCTCATTGATCAGGATGTCGGCAGGAACGATCTGTCCAGGGTGGATCAGCAGGGTGGCCAGGACCGAACGCCACTTCGGCGCGCCGATCCCCCGCCAGTCTTCTCCGGCCCGGATCTCAAGCGGTCCGAGCAGCCGGAACCTCATCATTACCCGCGATCACTCGCCTCCGGCTAGACGGAAATCGGCCGTCAAGGTTTTC
Source organism: uncultured Actinomycetes bacterium (assembly GCA_963769715.1). Lineage (GTDB taxonomy): Bacteria > Actinomycetota > Actinomycetes > Streptosporangiales > Streptosporangiaceae > Palsa-504. Next base: position 87,841 of record CAVYNE010000013.1, on the reverse strand, counting down.
ACTTAACCACGACTCAATCGGGGCGTAAACCACCTGCCCCACAATGTGCCTATCGCGTCGGCAATGGAGCCTAAGGCGAGCAACAAGATGCGCCGGACGGCCACGGGGGCGTCGTCTGACCGGCGCCCTGAACGCCCGCTCGCCTAGCGGGGTGGGCGCGGCGGGAAGCGGTCCTGGTCCCTGGCAGGGGAGGGGGAGGGGCCGGCCTTGTGGCCAGGACCGCCCGGAGCCGCTCACGTGGCCGTCGTCCTCGCGCCTCTGGCGGGGGCGGGGACGACGGTCTCCGGTCACCCCCGCGCGCCCGGCCACCGCGCGCTCTCAGCTCTGGCCGTCGAACAGGCTGGTCACCGAGCCGTCGCTGTAGACCTCGCTGATCGCCCGGGCCAGCAGCGGCGCGATCGACAGCACGGTGAGCTTGTCGAACCGCTTTTCCTGCGGCACGGGCAGCGTGTTCGTGATGATGATCTCGCTGATCCTCGAGTTCTTCAGGATGTCCACCGCCGCGCCCGACAGGACACCGTGGGTGGCCGTGGCGATGACCCGGTCTGCGCCCTGCTCGAACAGGGCCTCCGCGGCCTTAGCTATGGTCGCGCCGGTGTCGATCATGTCGTCGACCAGGATGCAGGTGCGGCCGGCCACCTGCCCCACCACCTCGAACATCCTGACCTGGTTGGCCACGTCCGGATCGCGCCGCTTGTGGATGATGGCCAGCGGGCAGCCGAGCCGGTCGGTCCACCGTTCGCAGACCCGCACCCGGCCGGCGTCGGGCGCGACCACCGTGACCTGGCTGACGTCGAGCTTCTTCTCGATGTAGGTGGCCAGGATGGACAGCGCGAACAAGTGGTCCACCGGCCCGTCGAAGAAGCCCTGGATCTGGGCGGTGTGCAGGTCGACCGCCATGAGCCGGTCGGCGCCCGCGGTCGCGAACAGGTCGGCCATGAGGCGGGCCGAGATCGGCTCGCGGCCCCGGTTCTTCTTGTCCTGCCGCGCGTAGCCGAAGAACGGCGCCACGACCGTGATGCGCCTGGCCGAGGCCCGCTTGAGGGCGTCGACCATGATCAGCTGCTCCATGATCCACTCGTTGATGGGCGAGGTGTGGCTCTGCAGCACGAACACGTCGCAGCCGCGGACGGAATCCATGAAGCGGACGAAGATCTCGCCGTTGGCGAAGTCGAAGAGCTTGGTCGGCGTCGGCTCGATGCCCAGGTACGCGGCCACCTCATCGGCCAGCTCGGGGAAGGCCCGGCCGGACACGAGCATCATCCTCTTCGCGCCCGACGGCATCATGTCGTTCACCTGGCTTGCGCCCCTTCATGCCCCTCGTCCTCGGCTCGCGCCGAGCCTTCGGCTGTCCCTGGGCTCTCTTCAGTCCCTGGGCTCTCGCCCGAAGTCCTTGACCTCTCGCCCGAGCCTGAGCTCTCGCCTGAGCCTGAGCTCTCGCCCGAGCCCGACTCGGCGGCCTGGCGGGCGCGCGCGGCCGCCGCCGCCGCCGGCGTGCCCGGACGCTGCCGCTCGACCCACCCTTCCGAATTGTGCTGCTTACCGCGGGCCACCCCGAGCGCTCCCGGGGGAACGTCCTCGGTGATCACCGACCCGGCGGCCGTGTAGGCGCCATCCCCGATCTCCACGGGAGCGACCAGCATGTTGTCCGCGCCGATCCGCACGTAGTCACCCACCGTCGACCGATGCTTGGCGATCCCGTCGTAGTTCACGAAGACCGTGGCCGCGCCGATGTTGGAATGCGCGCCGATGTCGGCATCGCCCACGTAGGTCAGGTGCGGCACCTTGGAGCCTTCGCCGACCGTCGCGTTCTTCAGCTCCACGTTGGTCCCGATATGCGCCCCCGGGCCGATCCGGGTGCCGGGCCGCAAGCGGGCGAACGGACCGACGTCGGCGCCGGGGCCGATCTCGGCTGACTCGCAGACCGCGTAGAGAACCTTCGCGTCCGGCGCCACCAATGTGTCCCTGAGCAGGCAGTCCGGGCCGACCTGGGCTCCTGATCCGACTACCGTATGCCCCTCCAGGTGCGTCCCCGGCAGGATTTCCGCATCCGGGGCCAGGGTGACATCGACGTCGATCCAGGTCGCGGCCGGGTCCACGATCGTGACCCCGGCCCGCATCCACGTCTCGAGCAGCCGCTCGTTGTAGGCCCGGCGCGCCTGGGCGAGCTGCACCAGGTCGTTCACGCCCTGGACCTCGGCCGGGTCGGCGGCCAGGATCGTGCCCGCCGGGTGGCCGTCGCCGCGCAGGATCGCCACCACGTCGGTGAGGTACTCCTGGCCCTGCGCATTGCTGGTGGCGACCCGCTTGACCGCGTCGGCGAGCAGGGCGCCGTCAAAGGCGTAACAGCCGGAATTGATCTCGTTGGTCGCCCGCTGCGCCGCGGTGGCGTCGGCTTCCTCGACGATCTCGGCCAGCGAGCCGTCGTCGTCTCTGATGATGCGCCCGTACCCGGACGGGTCAGGGGCCCGCGCGGTCAGTATGGTCACCGCGTTGGCGGCGGCGGCGTGTTCCCGGACCAGCGCGGCCAGCGTCCGCGCCCGGAGCAGGGGCATATCGCCGTAGGTCACCACCACGATGCCGGGCATGACGCCGAGCGCTTCGGTCACCATGCGGACCGCGTGGCCGGTTCCGGCCAGTCGTTCCTGCACGACCACGCACACGTCCGGCACATGCCGGGCGGCTTCGGCGCGGACCTCGTCCCGGCCGTGGCCGGCCACGACGACGACGCGTTGCGGGTCAAGCTCACCCGCCGCCGTCAGCGCGTGCCCGAGCATGCTGCGACCGCACAGGGAATGCAGCACCTTCGGGGTCCGCGATTTCATCCGGGTGCCCTCGCCTGCGGCAAGGACGATGACAGCGACCGGGCGAGGTTCGCTCACGCGGCAAGTCTCCTCGGGTATCGCGCCTGCATCTGCGGTTTCCGGGGCCTTCGAGGGTATCGACCGTCGAGCCCGCCGAGCCGGCACTTTTTAGGATGCTTCGGGTTCCCGGATGTGACGGCGAATGTGTTAACCCACCCCTCACCCGCAGGATACCGTCCGGTTGCCATGATCGGATGGCAGGTTTCCCCGACGGCCGGGACAAGTCCTTCATCCCGGGATCCAGTCCTAAGCCTAAGGCCACCGGGCCCCAGCGTTCAGCCTGGCTCCTTACCGCTGGACTTAGTAACCGCAGGTGACTGCCCATTCCCTCGCGATTCAGGCGCGCCTTGCGCCGCAGGCCCAGGTCCGACGAGCTCACTGGGCTCGATGCCGCCCTCACCGGCCACCGCGGCCAGCTCGGCGCCGAGCTGCTCGGGCGCGGCGCCGACCCGGTTGCGCCGGCCGGTGAGCAGCGAGGCGATGGCGGCGATCACGTTGGCCGCGATCGCGAACGCGAACGCCACCCCGAGACCGTCCTTGAAGGGGGCGGTTATCAGGTGCGGGAAGAACTGGCGCCCGGTCACGTAGATGGCATGCCCGGCGGGCAGGTGCGCCAGCAGTTGCGGGCTGAGCAGCTGCTGCATCGGGTTGTAGCCGAGGAAGGCGGCGAACAGGACCCCGATCGGCGGCAGGTGAGCGATCTGTTGCGCCGCGGCGGCCGGGATGCCCTGCGCGGTCAGGCCGCCGAACATGGCGGTCGGCAGCTTGCTGGAAAGCCCGGCCACCATCAGCGAGAAGAAGATCCCGATGGACAACACGAACGCGGTGTTCTGGAAGGTCGCGATCATGCCGCCGGCCGCACCGCGCTGGTCCGCCGGGACGGAGTTCATCATCTCGGCCCGGTTCGGCGAGGCGAACAGGCCCGAGCCGAAGCCGTTGAGCACGATGATGAGCGCGAACACCGCGTACGGGAAGTTGACCGGCAGGAACAGCAGGAGGAAGAAGCTCAGCGCGGTCAGCAGCGCCCCGCCCGCGGTGAACGCCTTGGCGCCGTACCGGTCGGAGAGCACGCCGGACAGCGGCGCGGAGACGAGGAAGCCGATGGTCAGCGGCACCAGGTAGATCCCCGCCCACAGCGGAGTCTGGCTGAAGCTGTACCCGTGCAGCGGCAGCCAGATGCCCTGCAGCCAGATGATCAGCATGAACTGCATGCCGCCGCGGCCGAGCGCCAGCATGAAGTTGGCGATGTTGCCCGCGGCGAAGGCCCGGATGCGGAACAGCGAGAGCCGGAAGAGCGGCTCGGCGACCTTCGTCTCGACGAAGCCGAAGATCACCAGCGCCGCCAGGCCGCCGAACATGGCGGTCAGCACCCACGGGTTGGTCCAGCCCATCGGGTGCCCGCCGTACGGCAGCAGGCCATAGGTGATGCCGACCAGGATGGCGATCAGCCCGGCGGCGAACAAGATGTTGCCCCACCAGTCCATCCGGGCCGGGCGCCGCGTCCCGATGTCCTTCAGCATGAAGTACGCCCAGATGGTGCCGAACGCCCCGATCGGCGCCGAGACCAGGAACACGTAGTGCCAGTTGATCGGGCCCAGCACACCGCCGAGCAGCAGCCCGATGAACGAGCCGGCGATGGCCGCGATCGCGTTCATGCCCAGCGCGGTGCCGCGCTGGTTGGCGGGGAACGCGTCGGTCAGGATCGCGGCGGAGTTGGCGAACAGGAACGCGCCGCCGATGCCCTGCACCACCCGCCAGATGATCAGCCACAAGGCGGCCGAACTGCCGTGCATCCAGGTCACGGTCAGGAAGATCGAGGCCACGCTGAAGATCGCGAACCCGAGGTTGTACATCCGGACGCGGCCGAACATGTCGCCCAGCCGCCCGAACGACACCACCAGCACCGCGGACACCACGAGGAACCCCATGAACATCCACAGCAGGTAGCTGGTGTTGCCGGGGCTCAGCGGATCGAGCCCGATGCCGCGGAAGATGTCCGGCAGCGCGATCAGCACGATCGACTGGTTGATGGTCGCCATCAGCACGCCGAGGGTGGTGTTCGACAGCGCGATCCACTTGTAGTGCGGACTGAGCGCGGCCGCGCTGGCGCCGCGTGAGCCCAGCGCACCTTGCGGGGTCTGCGGTTCGTGCCCAGGCACGCCAGCCCCCGCCTGACTGGAATTCGAGTTCATATGGGCTAAGCCCCCACAGGAAACTTTGGCATCATTAGAAACTTGCTTGACGTCAACTAACTATAACGCACAGTCCCGGCCAGCCGCTCGCCGGCCTGCTCCCAGGCGGCCAGGACGCCCTTTGGGCATATTGACGGGGCATATTCCCGCTCCAACATGCCCCTGCCGTCCCTTATGCCCGCCTCGCCTCACTTCAGGTGACCCCCGAATTCGACCCGGGGACCTTTCAGACTGAAATGTCAGTAGCTCGTACTAGAATTCGAATATGCGCACTTCACAAGAGCTTGACCTGCTGAGGAAGCGCGCAGTCATGCTGCGCCGCCAAGGCAAATCCCTTCGTCAGATCAAGGCGGTCCTGGGGCCGATGAGCAATGCCACGCTTAACAACGCCCTCAAGGACGAGCCTCCACCCGAGTGGACCCGACGGCCCAAGGCCAAGGACGAGCTTCGGGCCAAGGCTCGCGAGCTGCGCGGCCAGGGCCTGGATTACGAAGAGATCGCCGCCGCTCTCGGCGTGGCCAAGAGCTCGGTTTCCCTCTGGGTACGCGACCTGCCCACGCCGGCGAGGCTGAGCTACGCGGAATGCCGGAAGCGATCAGCCGAGGGCGCTCGCCGTTACTGGGAAGCCGAGCGTCCGGCCCGCGAGGCGCGCCGCGCCGCGGCCCGCGAGGCCGCCGCCGCCGAGATCGGCGAGTTGACCGACCGCGAGATCCTCATCGCCGGCGCCATCGCCTACTGGTGCGAAGGCGCGAAGAGCAAGCCGTACCGGCGCAGCGACCGCGTCATCTTCACGAACAGCGACCCCGCACTGATCCAGTTCTTCCTGCGATTCCTCGACGGACCAGGACTCCCCGCACAGACCTTGCCTTCCGCGTCTTTATCCACGAGAGCGCCGATGTCCGGAATCGGCCCAGCGGTTCTGGCTGGACGTTACCGGCGCGTCGGCCGGAGCAGTTCCGTACCCCCGCGCTGAAGCGCCACAACCCGAAGACCGTGCGGAAGAACGTGGGCGACGAACTATCACGGCTGCCTGCGCATCGACGTCCGCCGCAGCGCAGGCCTCTACCGCAGGATCGAAGGCTGGGCAACCGCAGGCATGGCAGGACGTCGCGCGCAAGCCGAGTAGCAGCAGACGAACCCTTGATACCCAGGGATCTGCTGATACCGCCATGGCAGCCCGGCCGGTATCGTGGATTGACGGTCGCGGCACTCGTAATCTCCGTAACCGAGTGTTGATCCGGCGTTGGGTAATTGGCAGCCCACCAGCCTTTGAAGCTGGGTCGTCCTGGTTCGAGTCCAGGCGCCGGAACTATATTCGATTTCATGCAACTGATCGGCACGGTTAATGTCATCGCAAGCTGCCGGTTCAGCACCTTACCTGGCTAATGCGACACCTGCCTTGGACTGTCGCGCCGACTAGCTTGCTAGATCGCGGTGCAACCACGCATGGGCCCACGCGAGGCGGGTAGGGCAGCGAAGGCCGGAGCGAAGGCGCGTCAGCGAGACGTGACGTCCGCGACACGGAACGTCGAAGTGTCTCGCATGCCGAGACAGGCAGGGCGGCGTGCATACGGAATTCATAGGCCCATTTGCAGAAGTTCACCTGCCAGGCCTTGCCTAACCTACGGTACAGTAGGCTACGGTTACGTAAGCGTACAAGCGCTCCTGCAACCTCTCCGATACCCGAGGAGCACGATGACCACATCTCCCGACACCGTCAACGCGGCTGAAGCCACCATGGCGGTAGCCCGGCTGGCCACCACCACGGCCGACCTGGGCACGCCGCCCACCACGCCTGCGTCCGCGGGATCCATCGGGGGAACCACCAGAACGGTCACCAGAACCCAGCCGCGGCCGGACCTGGACGACGAGCCGACCTCGACGTTCCAGCGTGTCCTGGTCGGAGTCTTCGTAGCCATCCCGCTGGTGGCGCTGATCGCCGCCATCCCGCTGATGTGGGGCTGGGGCCTGGGCTGGCACGACGTGGTGATCGCGCTGGTCTTCTACTGGGTGTCCGGGCTCGGCATCACGGTCGGCTACCACAGGTACTTCACCCACGGGTCGTTCAAGGCGAAGACCGGCCTGCGGGTCGCGCTGGCCGTCGCGGGCAGCCTGGCCATCGAGGGGCCCGTCATCACCTGGGTATCTGACCACCGCAGGCACCACAAGTACAGCGACAAGGAAGGCGACCCGCACTCGCCCTGGCGGTACGGGGACGACTGGAAGGCGCTGTCCAAGGGCCTGGTGTACGCCCACATCGGCTGGCTCTTCGACCCGAACAAGACCTCCCAGGAGAAGTTCTCCCCCGACCTGCTCGCCGACCGGCGGATCAAGAGCGTCGACGCCTGGTTCCCCGGGCTCGTCGCGGTCACGCTGCTGCTGCCCGCCCTCATCGGCGGCCTGTGGGGGATGTCCTGGCAGGCCGCGCTGACCGCCTTCTTCTGGGCCACCCTGGTGCGCGTCGCGCTGCTGCACCACGTCACCTGGTCGATCAACTCCATCTGCCACACCTTCGGCAGCGAGGAATTCGAGGTCCGCGACAAGTCGCGGAACGTGTCCTGGCTAGCGATCGCCTCCTTCGGCGAATCCTGGCACAACCTGCATCACGCGGACCCGACCTGCGCGCGGCACGGAGCGCTCAAGGGCCAGCTAGACCCGAGCGCGCGGGTCATCTGGGCGCTGGAGAAGCTGGGCTGGGCCTACGACGTGCGCTGGCCGGATGAGGAGCGACTCGAGGCCAAGCGTCCGGCCACGGCGACGAGGAAACTCGGCTCTATGACACGGCGCGCCGACCGGGTACGTGGCGCGGTGTCCGCGGAGTCGCGATGATGAACAAGTGAATTCCCAGCCCGCAAGATCCGGCCGTAAAAGAATGACCGGGAAGGAACGGCGGGAGCAGCTGATAGAGATCGGGCGCCGGCTGTTCGCCGAGCGAGGTTTCGAGGGGACCTCGATCGAGGAGATCGCCGCCCAGGCGGGCGTCTCCAAGCCGGTGGTGTATGAGCACTTCGGCGGCAAAGAGGGCCTCTACGCGGTGGTCGTCGACCGGGAAGTGGAACGCCTGCTGATGATGGCGACCACGCTTCTCGACGGCGGCCACAGCCGGGAGAAGTTCGAGGCCGCGGCGGTGACCCTGCTCAGGTACATCGACGACAACGCCGACGGGTTCCGCATTCTGGTCAGGGACTCAAATCCCGGTTCGGGCACGGGTACTTACGGCACTCTGCTCAGCGATATCGCCGGGCAGGTCGAGTACATCCTGGCCGACTTCCTCTCCTCCCGCGGCCATGACCCCAAGCTCGCGCCCATGTACGCCCAGATGGTCGTCGGCATGGTCGCGTTCACCGGGCAGTGGTGGCTCGATGCCCGCAAGCCCAAGCTGGAAGAGGTCGCCGCCAACCTGATCGACCTGGTCTGGAACGGCCTCTCCCACCTGGACTCGAACGGCCGGGCGAGCCAAAAGGCCGGCTAAGGGCGCGCCCCGGAGTTGAGCGGGAACAGCGCCGGCGCCGCGCCTGGCGCCAGCGTGACGGTCCCCGCACCGCCGGCCGCGGACGGCAGGCCCGCGGCCTTCCAGGCCCGGAACCCGCCGATCACGTCCGTGGCCCGGTGCAGGCCCAGGTCCTGCAGCGCCGCCGCGGCCAGGCTGGAGGTATATCCCTCCGAGCAGAACACGATGACCCGGTGGTCGTACCCGGTGACCCAGGGCAGCCGGGCGTCGCAACCGGGATCCAGGCGCCACTCCAGGTGGTTGCGCTCCACGACCGTCGAGCCGGGTATCTCGCCCTGCTCGGCCCGGTGCGCGGCGGGCCGGATGTCGATGAGCACGCCGCCGCCGGACAGCTCGTCGAAGGCCTGCCGCGGCGTCAGCCGCAGCAGGCGGGCCCGCGCGGACGCCAGGATCTCCTCGATGCCGCGGGCGCCAGGCGGCCTGGCCGTCACCACGAAGCGGCGCCTTCGGTGGCCAGCTTGATCAGACCGCCCGGCGTCAGGTCGTAGCGCGTCATCTCCGGCATCGGCGGCGAGTACGCGTGCACGCTCACCGCGACCGCCGAGGCGGCGGCGTTGCGGACATCGTGGATATAGCGGGGACCGAACGCCCGCGAGCCGCCCGCTCCCACCGGCTTGGCCAGCACCTGCCCCGTCGTGGTGGCCCCGACCACCCGGCGCTCCATCAGGGTTCCCCAGACCACGGCGAACGCGCCGGCCGACCCGCCATGGTCGTGAAACCCGGTCGCCTGGCCCGGCAGCCAGCTGATCACCCAGACCTCGTGGCTGTCGTCGAGGTGGATCCGCTCGTACCAGCGGCCCTCCGGGTTCAGCCGCACCCGGCCCAGCCAGTCGGCGGGACTAGCCGCCAGGCGCCGCACCACATCGGCTAGCTGCCGTGCGCCGAGCAGCCGGCCAGGCTGCACGTTGGCTGGTGACGCCGGCCGGATCATCGTGCTCATTATCGTGTCTCTCCTCACGTCGACATCGCTGGCGGCAGGCGCCAGCGGAACCAGGCGAACTCAAGGGACCAGACGGGCTGGCTGGACCGAGCCGGTCGGGTCAGGGCGAGCCGGCCGGACATCGCCTGGCGCCGGGCGCCAGCGGGAGGGCGCCGGGCAGAACGCGCGGCCGGACAGGCGTTGACAGGAGAGGCATGCCACGGCGCATGCCGTGATCCTGCCAGAGTTTCCCCATTAAATCAATGGGAAAAATTGGATTGCGGAGGGTTCAGCCGGCCCGGTGGGCGACGGCGAACACGCGGCGGAAGGGGAAGATGGTGCCGAACGGGCGCGGCGGATACGCCTCGCGAACCTGCGCGCCATACTCGGCGAGAAAGTCCGCGGCCTGGTCCGCGTCGAGCGCAGCCAGCACGGGACGGAGCCCGGTGCCCTGGTACCACTCCAGGACCGGGTCAGTGCCCTGCAGGATGTGCACGTACGTCGTCTCCCAGGCATCGACCTCGCAGCCGGCCCGGGCTAGCAGCTCTGCGTAGTCCGCTGGGTCGGCTGACTGCCGGTTCAGCTCCACGTCCCGCAGCAGCGGGTGCCACCGGGCCGAGGCCGCCATCACGCGCAGGATCCGCGCGTGAGGCTGGTCGAAGTTACCCGGAACCTGGAAAGCCAGCCAGCCGTCGTCGGCCAGCTGGTCCGCCCAGCGGACCAGGAGCTCACGATGGCCGGGCACCCACTGCAGCACCGCGTTGGAGATGATCACGTCGGGCAGGCTCTGCGGCTCCCAGTGCCGTATGTCGTCGAGCATGAACGACAATCCTGGCGCGTGGCTCGTCGCGACCGGCCCGGAACCGGAGGGCGCCGGGGATCGCGGGACACCGGCCATGGCGAACTTGCGGGCCGCCTCGATCATCTCGGGCGAGCTGTCCACGCCGCAGACCGTGGCCGATGGCCAGCGCTCCGCGAGCAGGGCGGTCAAGTTGCCCGGGCCGCAGCCCATGTCGACCACGTATCCGGGAAGTTCAGCTCCGACCCGGGCGAGCAGGTCGAAAAACGGCCTGGCGCGCTCGCCTCCAAACCGCATATACAGGGTCGCATCCCACATGGTGGTCAATCCTTGCCTGATACCGAGAGACACTGCGTTGGCCGCGGAAGACGCCCCCCTAGCCCCCCGCAGCCGACCTGATCCCCTTGTACATGACGGGGATTCTTGACGTCAAGAGATACCCTCTAGTAATGGGCCAGCGCGCCGGTCCCCGCACCGAGGCGGACTCCGACGATGAGATCCTCCCCGCACCGTTGCTGCGCGACGAGGTGGATGACCTCGTCGCCGCGTGGCAAGCGCAGCGGCCCGATCTGGATGTCGAGCCGATGCAGGTACTCAGCCGGATCTCCAGGCTCGCCCGGCACCTGGACATCGCCCGGCGCGGCGCGTTCGCCGAGCACGGGCTCGAGTCGTGGGAATTCGACGTGCTTTCCGCGCTGCGCAGGCAGGGTCCGCCGTTCCAGCTCACCCCGGGTGCACTGCTCCGCGCCACCCTGGTCACCTCCGGCACCATGACGAACCGGATTGACCGGCTGGCCGCTGCCGATCTCGTCCGCCGGGAGCCCGACCCCAGGGATAAGCGGGGGGTGCTGGTCACCCTCACCAACCAGGGCCAGGCGCGGGTGGACGCGGCGCTGGCCGGCCTGCTGCGCCGCGAGCGGGCGCTGCTGGCGGGCCTGAATACCGGGGAACGCCAGCACCTGGCCGACCTGATGCGGATCCTGCTCGCCCCCTTCGACGCCGCTGAATGAGATCTCCCGGGAGTTCACCCGTCGAGCTCGGCCGCGACGCTCAGCCAGCGGTTCTCGATGTCGTCCTTTTCGGCCTGGGTGGTTTTCAGGTCGGCGCCTAGGGTGGTGAGCTTCTCGTAGTCGGTGGCGTTGGCGGCTAGCTGGGCGGTGAGCTCGGTTTCGCGGGCCGTGAGGCGGTCCAGCTGACGCTCGAGGCGCTGGAGTTCCTTGCGGGCGCTGCGCTCGTCGGCCGCCGATGACCTCGGCGCGGCCGTCGCGGGCCGGGTCGGCGGGGGTGCGTCCCGGGCGGCCCGGACGCGGTCCAGGTACTCGTCCACCCCGCCGCCGAGGAAGGCGAGCTTGCCGTCGCCGAGCAACGCCACTACGTGCTCGGTCACGCGTTCCAGGAAGTACCGGTCGTGACTGACCACCACGAGCGTGCCGGGCCAGCCGTCGAGCAGGTCCTCGAACTCGGTCAGCGTCTCGATGTCCAGGTCGTTGGTCGGCTCGTCGAGCAGCAGCACGTTGGGCTCGCCCATGAGCAACCTGAGCATCTGGACCCGGCGCCGTTCGCCGCCGGACAGGTCGCCCATCCGGGTCCACTGCCGTTCCGCGGTGAAGCCGAGCCGCTCGAGCAACTGTCCCGCGGAGAGCTCGCGGTCGCCCACCCGGATCCGCAGCCGTATCTCCTCCACCGCCTCGCGGACCCGCTGGTCTGGGTCGAGCTCGACGAGCTCCTGGGACAGGTGAGCCAGCCGCACGGTCTTGCCCCGGATGACCGTTCCGTCCGCGTGCAGCCCCGGCCCCGCTGGGCCGGGGGCCGCTCCACCAGCGAGCCCTCCACCGGCGAGCCCTCCACCGGCGAGCCCTCCCTCAGCTAGCCCCTCCCCAGCTGGCCCCTCCCCAGCTAGCACCGTCAGCAGCGAGGTCTTGCCGCTGCCGTTGACCCCGACGATCCCGACCCGGTCCCCGGGGCCGAGCCGCCAGGTCACCTGATCGAGGAGGGAACGCTCGCGGCCATCGGCGCCGACCGACACCGAAACGTCCTCCAGCTCGATCACGGTCTTGCCCAGCCGGGCGGTGGCCAGCCGGGTCAGCTCCACGCTGTCGCGTGGCGCCGGCTCGGACGCGATGAGCGCGTTGGCCGCCTCGACCCGGAACTTCGCCTTGGTGGTCCTGGCCCGGGCGCCCCGCTGCAGCCAGGCGAGCTCCTTGCGGGCCAGGTTGCGGCGGCGACGTTCGGCGGCTTCCTCGCCGCGCTCACGTTCGGCCTGGGCGAGCACGTAGGCCGAGTAGCCGCCCTCGGCGGAGTGCACCTGGCCCCGGTCGACCTCCCAGGTCCGCTCGCAAACAGTGTCGAGCAGCCAGCGGTCGTGGCTGACCACGATGACCGCGCACTGCTTATTCTCGGCTCGATCGCGCAGGTGCCTGCCAAGCCAGTCGATCGCCTCGATGTCGAGGTGGTTAGTGGGCTCGTCGAGGAGCAGCACGTCCGGCTCGGCCACCAGCAGGGCAGCGAGCGCGACGCGGCGCCGCTCGCCGCCGGACAGCTGCCCGACCTGAGCCTGCACGCCGATCCCGGGCAGCAGCTCGGCCATGATCGCGCGCGCCCGGGGATCCGCCTCCCACGGTGCCCCCGCGATATCGGGTCCGGCCGGGTGCGGGGCGGATCCGGCCACCGCCAGGCCGCCGGCCGAGCTGGCCGTAGAACCGCCCCCAGGCCCGAATACGATCTCGCCGACCGTTCCGGCCGGCTGGCCGGCCTGCGGCAGGTAGCCGACCCGCAGGCCGGCCGCCATGGCCACCCGGCCGGTGTCCGGCGCGACCCGCCCGGCCAGCAGCGCAAGCAGCGTGGACTTGCCCGCGCCGTTGCGGCCCACCACGCCGATCCGGTCCCCGGCCGACACGCCGAGCGAAACGCCGTCGAGCAGGGTGCGGTGCGCGTACGCCTTGGCCGCCTTCTCCAGGCTGATCAGGTTGGCCACGCTCACGTCACTTCGACGGGGGGACGATGGCCGCGCCTGCCACCGGCCCGGTGACCCGCGCCACCGACCGGCACACGCCCGCGCCGGACAAGGACACGGCCAGGTCGAGGGCGCGGTCCGCGCTGGCCGCGAGGAACACGCAGGTCGGGCCCGAGCCCGCCACCAGCGCACCGAGCGCGCCCAGCTCGAGTCCGGCCGCCAGGGTCTTGCGCAGCGCGGGAAACAGCGAAAGCGCGGCCGGCTGCAGGTCATTGCTCAGGGCCTGTCCCACCAGCCTGGCGTCACCCGCGCGCAGCGCCGACATGAGCGCGGTGTCCAGGTCCGGCTCGGCGGCCGCGGCCTGGGCCCTTCCCCGGGCGGCACTGCCGCCGGCGCCGTCCGCGGCCCGCAGCCGGTCCAGCGCCGCGTACACCTCGGGGGTGGACAGGTGACCGTCGGCGAAGGCGAGCACCCAGTGGTACTGGGTCGACGGGGCCAGCGCCGGTGTCAGCCGCTCGCCCCGGCCGCGGCCCACCGCGGTCCCGCCGAGCAACGCGAAGGCCACGTCGCTGCCTACCCGGGCGGCGACCTCGAGAAGCTGCGGCTGGGCGAGGCCGCCATCCCACAGCTCGTTGCAGGCGACGAGGGCGGCGGCCGCGTCGGCGCTGCCGCCGGCCAGCCCGGCCGCCACCGGAATGCGCTTGGCGATCGTGATGTGCACGCCCGCCGGACCGGCTCCTGTGCTGGCTCGCCGGCCGGCCGTACGGCCGGTCAGCGCCTTCCGCAGTGCCGCCGCCGCGCGGAGCGCCAGGTTGTCCGGGCCGGCCGGGACCCGGTCCGCCCCCTCGCCGGTGACCGTGACCCGGTTGCGCCCGGCTGGCTCCGCGGTGACCTCGTCGACCAGCGAGACGGCGTGGAAGACCGTCACCAGGTCGTGATAGCCGTCAGCCCGCGGCGGTCCCACCGCGAGCTGGAGGTTGAGTTTGGCGGGTACCCGCACGGTCACACCGGTCACGATGGTCAAAGCGTACGCGGTCCTTCTCGGTGCACCGCCGCCAGCCGCGCGAACTCCTCGACGCCGAGCGCTTCCCCCCGCGCGCCCGGATCGATATCGGCCGCCCGCAGCAGCCGTTCGGCCTCCGGCGCCGAACCGGCCCAGCCGGAGAGCGCGGCCCGCAGCGTCTTGCGTCGTTGCCTGAACGCCGCGTCGATGACCGCGAACACCTCCTCGCGGGTCGCCGTGGTGGCCGGCGGGTCCCGCCTGGTGAACGCGACCAGGCGGGAGTCCACGTTCGGCACCGGCCAGAACACGGTGCGCGGCACCGGCCCGGCTGACCGGGCCGCCGCGTACCAGGCCAGCTTCACCGACGGCGTGCCGTACACCCGTGACCCGGGCCCGGCGCACATCCGGTCCGCCACCTCGGCCTGGACCATGACCAGGCCCCGCCGCAGCGTGGGCAGGACGGCCAGCAGGTGCAGCAGGACCGGCACCGCCACGTTGTAGGGCAAGTTCGCGACCAGCACCGTCGGCGACCCGAAAACCCCAAAGGACCCGGAAACCCCGAAAGACCCGGAAACTGCGGGCAGGTCCCGGTCGGCGACCTGCAGCGCGTCCGCGGTGACCACGGCCATCCGGTCCGCGAGCTGCGGCGCGCGGGCGGCGATCGTCAGCGGCAGCTGGCCGGCCAGCGCCCGGTCGATCTCGATGGCCACCAGCTGGCCGGCCCCGGCTTCCAGCAGGGCGAGCGTGAGCGAGCCGAGCCCCGGGCCCACCTCGAGCACTACGTCCTGCGGCTGCAGAGCGGCCAGCGTGGCGATTTTCCGAACGGTCCCCGGCTCGACGACGAAATTCTGGCCCAGCCGCTTGGACGGCCGCACGCCCAGCCGCCCGGCGAGTTCCCGCACGTCAGCTGGGGTGAGCAACCGTACGCTTCGGTCAGCCGCTGGCACGAGCCGGTCTTAGGCGGGGCCGATGGGGCCGAAGGTGCGCTCGGCGGTGGCGGTGACCGTGTCGCACAGCTCCGCCACCTCCATCCCCTTGACCTCGGCCAGGCAGCGTAGGGTGTCCGCGACCAGGGCGGGCTCGTTGGGCCTGCCCCGGTTCGGCACCGGAGTGAGAAATGGCGCGTCGGTCTCGGCCAGGATGAGACCGGCCGGGGCGGCCGCAGCGGCATCGCGGAGCGGCTGCGCGTTGGTGAACGTCACGTTGCCCGCGAACGACATCACGTAGCCGGCCTCGGCGCACTGCTTGACCATGGCCACGTCGCCGGAGAAACAGTGGAACACGACCACGTCCGGCGGGCCCTCTTCCTCAAGGATCCGGAGCACGTCCGCGTGCGCCTCCCGGTCGTGGATCATCAGCGCCTTGCCGGTCCGCTTGGCGATCTTGATGTGCTCGCGGAACCACCAGCGCTGCACGTCCGGAGCGGCGTGGTCGCGGTAGTAGTCGAGCCCCGTCTCACCGACCGCGACCACCCGCGGATGTGCGGCCAGCGCCTCAATGTCGGCCAGCACGTCTTCGGCGGTCAGCGCGGACGCCACGGCGGCGACGGTCTCGTTCGGGTGGATCGCGACCGCCGCGTACACCTCGTCGTACTCGCCGGCGCACGCCGCCGACCAGCGGGACGACTCCAAGGTGGTACCGACGGTGACCATCCGCGCGATCCCCGCCGCCCGAGCCGCGGCGACCACCCTGGGGATCGGCAGGTCGATCATGTCGAGGTGGGTGTGGCTGTCCAGCGCCGGCCGGGGCAGCGGAGACGGGGGAACCGGGGCTGTCACCGTAGACCGTTCGGCCAAAAACTGGTCATGAAGCCCCGAGCCGGGCAAGTTCGGAATCCACCACCGAAGTGTCCAGCTTGGTGAAGAGCGGCACCGGCGTAGCCAGCGGCGTGCCCGTGCGCAGCGGCCGCGACGCCCAGCGGGCGGCGCCGTCGTAGTGTCCGGTGATCACCGGGTAGGACGGTCCGCCCTCCTCGCCGACCTCCTCGATGTGCGGCATGTCCGACCAGGTGCCCACGCCGCCGAGCATCTCATGCACCCGCTGGGACGAGCGGGGCAGGAACGGGGTGAGCAGCGTCTTGGCGTCGTCGACGAGCTGCAGGGCCACGTGCAGCACGGTCCGCATCCGGTCCGGGTCCGATTCGCGCAGCTTCCAGGGCGCCTGCTCGGAGAAGTACTTGTTGGCCTCGGCCACCGTCTTCATCGCCTCGGTGATCGCGAACTTGAACCGCGAGGCGGCCAGGAGGTCCCCGACCGGGCCGAAGGCCTGCCTGGAATGGGCGAGCACTTCTTGGTCGAGGGTGGTCAGTGCGCCGGCTTCGGGGATCGACCCGATGTTGCGGGCCGCGAACGAGACTGCCCGGTTCACCAGGTTCCCCCAGGTCGCGACCAGTTCGTCGTTGTTACGGCGGACGAACTCGCTCCAGGTGAAGTCGGTGTCCTGATTCTCCGGCCCGGCGATGGCCACGTAGTAACGCAGCGCGTCCACGTCATAGCGGGACAGGAAGTCGCGAACGTAGATCACCACCGAATGGGAGGAGGAGAACTTGCGGCCCTCCATCGTCAGGTACTCGCTCGCCACCACCTCGGTCGGCAGGTTCAGCGTGCCGAGCGGGCCGGGCGAGCCGCCGCGGGCGCCGAGCCCGCTGTAGCCGAGCAGCATGGCCGGCCAGATCTCGGAGTGGAAGACGATGTTGTCCTTGCCCATGAAGTAGTACGACTCGGCCTCCGGGTCGTTCCACCAGGCGCGCCAGGCGTCCGGGTCGCCGCTGCGCCGGGCCCACTCGATCGACGCGGACAGGTACCCGATCACCGCGTCGAACCAGACGTAGATCCGCTTGTCCGGCCGGTCCCGCCAGCCATCGAGCGGGACGGGCACGCCCCAGTCCAGGTCCCTGGTGATCGCCCGGGGCTGCAGGTCATCCAGGAGGTTGAGCGAGAACTTGAGCACGTTCGGCCGCCAGTGACCCGCCTTGGCCTGCAGCCAGCTGCCGAGCACCTCGGCGAACGCGGGCAAGTCGAGGAAGTACTGCTCGCTCTCGGTGAACACCGGCGTCTCGCCGTTGATCTTCGACCGGGGGTTGATGAGGTCGGCCGGGTCGAGCTGGTTGCCGCAGTTGTCGCACTGGTCGCCGCGGGCGCTCGGGTAACCGCAGATGGGGCAGGTGCCCTCGATGTAGCGGTCAGGCAGCGTCCGGCCGGTGGACGGCGAGATCGCGCCCAGCGTGGTCTTGGGGAAGATGTAGCCGTTCTCCAGCAGCCGGACGAACAGCTCCTGGGTGACCGCGTGGTGGTTCAGCGTGGTCGTCCGGGTGAACAGGTCATACGTCATGCCCAGGCCGGTCAGGTCGTCGACGATGATCCGGTTGTACCGGTCGGCCAGTTCCCGCTCCGACACGCCTTCGGCGTCGGCCTGCACCTGGATCGGGGTGCCGTGCTCGTCCGTGCCGCTGACCATCAGCACCTTGTTGCCCGCCATCCGCTGGTACCGGCTGAACATGTCGCAGGGCAGCGCGAAACCGGAGACGTGCCCGATGTGACGAGGGCCGTTCGCGTAGGGCCAGGCCGGGGCGGACAAGATGGTGCGCATGACTAAAGCCTAGGGGCAGCCGCCGACTGCTCCCGGTGGTTGACCGCGTTGTCCGTGACCGCGTTGTCCGTGACCGCGTTGTCCGTGACCGCGTTGTCCGTGACCGCGTTGTCCGTGACCGCGGACGATGCCACCGTCACGGGATGGCGGGTGTGCTTGATGCCGAGGATCGACAGGAAGAACGTGCCCAGGACCACCTGGCAGCTCACGATCAGCGCGGTGACCGAGGGGATCATCAGCCGCAGCGAGTGCTCGTAGTTGAGCTGATGGAACTTCTGGGTGTTCCAGTACAGCAGCGAGAAGATCAGCCCCGCCAGGCCCGCGAGGCCGATCGCGCCGCCCGCCAGCAGCCCGCGCTCCAGGCTGAGCTTCTCCAGGACCTTCTGTACTTTCGGTTCCTCGGGCAGGAAGCCCTCCGAGCCGGCGTACACCTGGGTGAACAGCCAGAACAGCACGGACTGGAACCCGATCACGACCATCGCCGACGCCGCCACCAGCGTGTCCACGTCAAAGGTCACGGCGCCGACGCTGAACGGATGCGGCACCACGATCGCGCCGATGGCCAGGCCCGCGATGAGCAGCACCAGGCCCGGCAGGAAGAACAGCCAGCGCGGGCTGAACAGCAGCAGGAACCGCAGGTGCCGCCAGCCGTCCCGCCAGGTGTGCAGGTGCGGCGGCCTGCTCCGGCCGTCCTTAGCCAGCGTGGTCGGCACCTCCGTCACGTGCTGGCCGGCCAGGGTCGCCTTGACCACCATCTCGCTGGC
Source organism: uncultured Actinomycetes bacterium (assembly GCA_963769715.1). GTDB lineage: Bacteria > Actinomycetota > Actinomycetes > Streptosporangiales > Streptosporangiaceae > Palsa-504. Next base: position 69,248 of record CAVYNE010000013.1, on the reverse strand, counting down.
GAATTCCATCCCGGTCGCCTGCAGGTTGAGCGCCATCACGCTGTCCCGGCTGAACCCGCGCAGACCGCAGTGAAAGTCACCGATCTTGCTGCGGAAGAACAGGCGGCCGACGAAGCTCAGCACCGGGTTGCCGAGGTACTTATGCAGCGGCGGCATCGCTCCCGGCGCGATCCCGCCGGCGAACCGGTTGCCCATGACCAGGTCCGCACCCTTGCGCAACTCCGCCACGAAAGGCATCAAGTTGGTGAAGTCGTAGCTGTCGTCGGCGTCGCCCATGATGACGTACTTACCGCGGGCCGCGACGATGCCGCCCATCAGCGCGTTGCCGTAACCCTTGTCGCTGATCGGCACCACGCGGGCGCCCGCCTCTTCGGCCAGCCGCTGGCTGCCGTCCGTACTGCCGTTGTCGGCGACCAGGACCTCGCCGCTGATACCGCTTGCGGCCAGGAATCCAATAGCCTTGCGGACGCACGTCGCCACGGTCTCTGCCTCGTTGAGGCAAGGCATGACCACGGTCAGCTCCACCTTCTTCGTCTCCTTCACTGTCCGCGGATCGGGCTGCCGGCCGCCGTCCTGGTCGCGCATCGTATTACCGTAGGCGAGGGACGAACGCACCGAACCGGCCGCTTGTTCATTGTCAGGGTCATCAACCCAGCACAGGAGGGTACGGCTTGAGGGTAATGCCTGCGGCTCCGTCGCGTGCGCCATCGGCGCGGCGAGCCTGGTCAATCCGGTCGACAAAGCCCAGCCGGGCAACGGGGCGAGGCGCCCTCGGGCTGGCTGCCCGGGTGTGGTCCGGCCACCGCCTGTTCATCATCGTGCTCGCTCCCGCCGCCCTGCTCCGCCTCGACGCCGAGCTCGGTTACCGGTGGCAGGCGTGGTTCAACGACTCGTTCCAGTACGTGCAGAACACGGTCCACTTCCAGCTCGACCCGACCCGGGTATCCGGGTACTCCATCTGGCTGAAGATCCTGCAGCCGTTTCACACCTACGCCATTGTAACGATTCTGCAACATCTTATGGGCCTGGCGGTCGGCGTGATGATCTACGCGCTGGCCCGGCACCGCTTCCGGGCGCCGGCCTGGCTGGCCACGCTGGCGGCCGTGCCGGTGCTCTACGACGGGTTCGAGATCCAGCTCGAGCACCTGATCATGGCCGACGTGCCGTTCCTGTTCCTGATCATGCTGGCCACCACGCTGCTGCTGTGGGACCCCGTACCGTCAACGCTGCGGTGCGTGGTCGTCGGCGCCCTGCTCGGCGTCGCGGAGGTCGTGCGGTCGGTCGGGCTGCCCTTGCTCGCGGTGTTCGCCGTGTACATGATCATCAGGCGGGTCAGCTGGCGGAAGGTCGCGGCCACCATCGTGGTGTGCTTCCTCCCGGTCGTCGCCTACGCCGGGTGGTTCGAACTGGAGCATGGCCAGTTCGCGATGACCGACAGCACCGGCGTGTTCCTGTACTCCCGGGTGATGACGTTCGCCGAGTGCGCCAAGATGCACGTGCCTGCCAACGAGCTTTCGCTGTGCACCACTGTCCCGCCGGCCCAGCGGCCGATCGCGCAGGCCTACATCTGGACCTCCGAGTCCCCGCTGGACCGCTTCCCGCCGTCGAAGTTCTCGCCGGTGCCCAACCAGCTGGCGGAGGACTTCGCCATCCGGGCCATCGAGGCCCAGCCGCTGGACTATGCCAAGGCGGTGTTCGCCGATACCTGGCGGGCGTTCGGCTGGAACCGGGTGGTCTTCCCCAACGCCCCCACCTACGACGAGTACATATTCGGCTACAGCTCGCTGCCCATCCCGTCCTGGGATGACGCCAAGCTCGGGCCGTACAGCTCGTATGCGGCCGCGTACGTGCACGGCAATCCGCTTACCCAGGTCGTCGCGCCCTTCGCCAACGTCCTGCGGTTGTACGAGCACCACGTCTACCTGCCGGGCACCGTGTACGGGCTCATCCTGCTGGCGGGGCTGGGCGGCATGGTGCTGGCCTGGCGGCGGTTCGGCGGGGAGGCACTGCTGCCGTGGACCATCTCGCTCGCGCTGGTCGTGATCCCGGCGGCGACCGCCGAGTTCGACTACCGGTACGTGCTGGTGGCGGTGCCGTTCGCATGCCTCGCGGCGGCGCTGGCGTTCAGCCCGGGCACCGCAGGCGGTGACCTGGCCCGACGGCTAGCGGGGCGGCGGCAGCACAGCGCCGGGGTCGCGGACGTCGCTGCTGTCGCTGCCGTCGCGGATCCGGCTCCGGCTTCTGCGGGCGACGCCGGCGACGACAAGCGTGATCTCGCCGCGGACGGCGCCTGACGCTGTGCCGCCCTTCTTCTTCTTGGGTTCGCGGGGATCCGCCCCGCTGACCAGGACCGCCCACGCGGCCAGTTCGGCCAGCGTGCCGCGCTTGATCTCCTCGTGGATCTTGGTGAGCTCGCGGCACACGGCGGCCGGACGGTCGTCGCCGTGGGAGGCAGCGAGCTCGGCCAGCGTCGCCGCCAGCCTGCGGCCGGACTCGAAGTAGACCTGGGTGCGGCGGTCGCCGGCCAACTCGGCGAAGCGCCTGGTCCGCTCGCCCTGGCCGCGAGGCGGAAACCCCTCAAAGCTGAACCGGTCGGTAGGCAGCCCGGAGACGGCCAGCGCGGTCGTCACCGCCGACGGGCCCGGCAGGGCGGTGACCCGCAGGCCGGCCGCGGCCACGGCCGAGACGAGCCGGTAGCCGGGATCGCTGATGCCCGGGGTGCCCGCGTCGGTGACGAGCAGGATGTCCCGACCCGCCTTCAGTTCGTCGAGCAGTTCGGCCGTGCGGCGCGCCTCGACGGCGTCGTAGTAGGAGACGACACGGGCCTTGAGCTCGATGTTCAGGCTCGACGCCAGCCAGCGCACGCGGCGGGTGTCCTCGGCCGCGATCAGGGTGGCCTGGGCGAGTTCGGCCGCCAGTCGCCAGGACGCGTCCTCGGCCCGGCCGATCGGGACCGCGGCCAGCGTTAGCACGCCGCCTCCCCCGTGGGCCTCAGCCTCGCGGGCCTCAGCCTCGCGGGCCTCAGCCTCGCGGGCCTCAGCCTCGCGGGCCTCAGCCTCGCGGGCCTCAGCATCCTGTGCCTCACCCGCCGCCGATCCTGACATGTCTGTATCGCGCCCCGTCCTCCGCATTGGATCTCACACATCACCATCCGGCTAGCCGGACTTTACCGTCGCCAGTAGCATGTGGCCGATGACGGCAACCCAGGCTGACATGCCCGCCATGCCGGCCACCGACGAAGCCAGCCGGCTCGCGGCGCTCCGCGCGAGGCTGGTGTCGCCGATGCCTGATGACGGGTGGTGGGGGTGGCTGGGTCCGCTGCTGGTGACGGCGTTCGGTGCGTTCTTGCGGTTCGACCGGCTGCGGGTGCCGCGGGCGCTGATCTTCGATGAGACCTATTACGCCAAGGACGCCTGGAGTATCCTGAACCACGGCGTCGAGCTGAACCTGGCCGGCAACGCCAATGCCCTGATCCAGGCCGGGCACGGCAATATCTTCGCGTCGTGTAACGGCACGCCGGAGACGTGCGCGGAGTACGTGGTGCAGCCGGAGATGGGCAAGCTGCTGATCGCGGCCGGGGAGTGGCTGTTCGGGCTGAACTCGTTCGGCTGGCGGTTCGCCAGCGCGGTGTTCGGGTCGCTGGCGATCCTGCTGATCTGCCGGATCGCCCGGCGGATGACCCGGTCGACGCTGCTGGGCTGCGTGGCCGGGCTGCTGATGGCGCTGGACGGGCTGGAGTTCGTGCTGTCGCGGACCGGGATCCTGGATATCTTCTTGATGTTCTTCGTGCTGGCGGCGTTCGGCTGCGTGCTGGCCGACCGGGACGTCTCCCGGGCCGCGCTGGCGGAGCGGGTGGCGCGGCGGGAGGGCGGCCCGGCGGGGCCGCGGCTGGGGATCCGCCGGTGGCGGGTGGCGGCCGGGGTCTTCCTCGGCCTGGCGGTGGCGGTCAAGTGGGATGCGGCCTGGTACATCGCGGGGTTCGCGGCGCTGGGCACGGCGTGGGACATCGGCGCCCGCCGGGCGGCCGGGCTGGCCTCGTTCGTCCGCGGCGGGCTGCGGGAGGCCCGCTGGCTGCCGGTGACGTTCCTGGTGATCCCGCTGGCGGTCTACCTGGCCAGCTGGAGCGGCTGGTTCGCCACCGGCACCGGCTATGACCGGGACTACGCCCAGCAGCACGGCGTCCGCATCCCGGTCATCTCACCCCTGTACTCACTGTTCGAGTACCACCTGCAAGCGATCCAGTTCGGCATGGGCCTGAAGACGCCGCACCCGTATCAGTCGCAGCCGTGGGACTGGCTGGTGATGACCCGGCCGGTCGCGTTCTTCTATGAGTGCTACACCGGCCCGGTGGCGGGTCCGGCGCATTACTGCCCGTCGGGCTATGGCGGGGCGGAGTGGTCGCAGGAGGTGCTGGCGATCGGGACGCCGGCGATCTGGTGGGGGTCGATGCTGGCGCTGGTGTTCTGCCTGGGCTGGTGGCTGCTGCACCGGGACTGGCGGGCCGGCGCGGTGCTGCTCGGCGTGCTGGCGGGCTGGGGGCCGTGGTTCCCGCTGGTGTCCCGGACCAAGTTCTACTACTACGCGCTGGAGTTCGAGCCCTTCCTGATCCTGGCCATCGTGCTGTGCCTGGGCCTGATCCTCGGGCCGGCCACCGCCAGCGCCCTGCGCCGCTCGATCGGAGCCCTCATCGTCGGCATCTACCTGCTCAGCGTGCTGCTGATGTTCTGGTACTTCTATGCCATCCTGGCCGGCAAGGTCATCCCCTACCACGACTGGTACAGCCATATGTGGTACCGGATAGGCCGCGGCTGGATCTGAGGGGCCGAGGCGGGTTTCCCCTAGTCCGGGCCGACCCCACCCCACCCCACTCCACTCACTCCTGGCCGACTCCTTCTGTCGGTCCCTTCAGCCGGCTCTCAGCGTGTCTTCAGCAGGTTTCTGCATCATGGTGTTGTCGCGGGCGGCGAACCAAGGACGGCGCCGACGTGATTTCCGTAACAGGGGGGACGTTTCAGGGCCTGTTAAGCGTCTATATAAACTGAGATGACAAACCACCGGGGTGAACATGAGCCGCGCCGAACATTCTAGCGAAGACCGCGAGCGTTTCGAGCGCGACGTGGTTCCGCAGCTTGGCCAGCTGTACCCGGCTGCGCTCCGGATGACGAGGAACCCGACCGACGCGGAGGACCTCGTCCAGGAGACGTCAGTCAAAGCCTACGCGGCGTTTCAGCAGTTCACTCCAGGCACCAACCTGCGGGCGTGGCTGAACCGGATCCTGACCACCACCTTTATCAACGTGTACCGTAAGCGGCGCCGCGAACCACAGCAAGCGCTCGGCGGTGACCTGCAGGAATGGCAGATGTCGGCCGACCGGCTCACGCCGCCGGTGCCCTCGGCCGAGACCGAGGCCCTAGACCGGACCACCGACTCCGACCTGCTGCGCGCGCTACGCGAACTGCCTGGTGAGTTCCGCACGGCGGTGTACCTGGCGGACATCGAGGGCTATCCGTACCGCGAGATCGCCGAGATCATGGGGACGCCCGTCGGCACCGTGATGTCTCGGCTGCACCGCGGCCGCAGGAAGATCCGCGAGCAGTTGATAGCCAGCGGATTCGGCGCCCCGCGGGCGGAGTCGTCCGGCGCCTGAGCCCAAGGCCGCTTACCCGGGGCCCAAGGCCGCTTACCCGGGGCTCAAGGCCGCTTACCCGGGGGCTAGCCTCGATTCCGCGGCTGCCATCAGGTCACAAACCGGACATTCCACCCATACCACCCGCGCTCGACCTGGGACGGATTCAATGAACGTGGCGTTCTACTGACTCTTTCAAGTAGAACGCCACGTTCATTGAATCGCACTAGGAGCCGTAGAGGGTGAGCATGACTTCGCCGGCTTGCCAGCGGTGCAGGATGCGGAGGCCGGCGTCGGCTATCAGCGCCATCTTCTCCTTGTCCACCGGCGAGGACGGCGCGGGGAACTGGTAGTTGCTGTTGCCGGTGACCACCCACACGCGCCTGACGTCGGTAAACCGGCTCTTCAGCAACGCCGGACTGGTGATCTCGGTGCCGGTTAGGGTGGCCGAGGCGATCGGGGACTCGGCCAGCGCGATGTCGCGGAGCCGCAGGAACGGCGCCGGGTACCCGGTGCCGAGGACGTGCATGTTGACCGGGATGTAGAACACCACGTCGCCGGGCTGCTCGTTGGCTGCCACGATGGCCGAGGCCAGCCGCAGGTTATCCGGCCGGGCCGCGGTCTGTCTTATCGCGCCCTGCGGCCCGATGAGCATGATCGCCAGCCCCGCTACGACCAGCGCGGCTAGGGCAGGCGGCAGCCAGGTCAGGCTCAGCCGACCGGACCGTCGGGTCTGTCGGGTACGTCGGGTAAGTCGGGGCCGGGCCGCTGCGAGCCTGATGAGCCCGACGAGGCCCGCGCCGACCAGGATGGCCAGCGCGGGCAGGCAGAACTCGACGTACCGCTCCACGTAGACCGGCTTGATGAAGGACGCGCCGATCAGCAGGATGGGCGGCACGACCAGCCACGGCAGCGCTATCGCCGCGGGGTTGAGCGGACGCCAGTTGTCCGCGAGGCAGGCGGCCGCGATACCGGCCAGCGCCAGCAGGGCAAACGGGAGCACCAGGGCCCTCGAGCCTGCGAAGTCAGATACGAGCTTCTCGATCGTCGCGAAGTCTGGCCGGGACACCCAGGCGATCTGCTTCTGCTCGCGGTGCGCGACGTCGAGTAGCGGGCCGAGCACGATCACCGCGGCCGCCGAGGCGGCCAGCCAGCGCACCGGGATCCGGCCGATCCAGCGTCCCCGCGCGCTCCGGCCGCCTTGCGCGCTCCGGCCGCCTTGCGCGGCCTGGCCGCGGGCGTCGGTCAGCAGCAGCGTCAGGCCATGCGCGGCCAGGATCAGCAGCCCGAACAGGTTGAACAGGCCGGTCAGCGCGACGGCAGCCGCGTACGCCGACCACCACCGCCACCGGCCCTCGTGGTAAGCCCGGATCAGCAGGTAGGTGGCGATCGTGGCGAACATCGTAACGATCGCGTAGGACCTGGCCATCTGGGCGTAGTAGGTCATGTAAGGCGCGGTCGCGAACACCATCCCCGACAGCAGGCCGGTCAGCGCCGGGATGTCCAGACGACTCTCGCGCCCGGCGCCCGGGGCAAGCGCCAGGGCGGCCGCGCGGCGGCCGATCGCCGCGGTGAAAGCGGTGGCGATGACCATGGCGCACAGCGAGGGGAAGCGCAAGGCGACCGCCGAGGTGCCGGCCGCGGCCGCGATGACGTGCATGAGGATGTAGTAGGCGCCGTGCACGGCGTCCTGGTGCCCGAGCAGGGCGAAGATCTGGCTGACCGGGCGCGTGATCGCGTCCTTGGTGTACGCCTCGTCCCGCCAGAGCGAAGGTCCGCCGAGCTCGTACCCGCCGACCACGAACGCCGTAGCCGCGGGAACAACGATAACCAGCCAGTCGCTCCATCGCCGCGCGCCCGCCGAGGGCTTCTGGCGCTTGGCTCGGCCGTGCAGTACCGCCGACCGGGCCGTCGCCGAGGAGGCCGATCCGCGCGGCTCTGGCGCCGCGACCGCCGCGACCGCCGCGACCGCCGCGACCGCCGCGACCGCCGCGGTCGGCGCGGTCGGCGCGGTCGCCCCGGCCGGGTCCTCAGGCCCGATGTCGGTGTCCGACACAGCTGTCCCTTCCCAAGGCGCCGGCTCCAGGCCGGACGGCACACTGGAACCCAGGTTATCCAAGGCCCGCCCGTTAAACTGGACGAAGCGCTGCCTTTACCTCCTGGCCACCCGGGGTCCTCCCGTTATCGTGGGCAGAAACTGCCCTGATAGGGGCAGCAGCCGCACACGATGATGGCCCGCCCGTCCACGCACGGCGGGTCAGTCGGAGAAGAGACGGTCGCAGATGCGGGCGGCCGCCTTGCCGTCGTCCAGGGAGGAGAACTTGGCCGCGAACCGCTGGTAGGCATCGCGGTAGGAGACGGCGACGGAATCGATGTCCTTGACCGCCTCGATCAGCACGGCCGAGGTGTCCAGCAGCGGGCCGGGGGCTTCCGCTTCGAAGTCGAAATAGAAGCCGCGCAGGTTATCGCGGTATTCGGCCAGGTCATAGGTGAAGAACAGGATCGGCCTGCCGGTGACCGCGTAGTCGAACATGGCCGAGGAGTAGTCGGTGACCAGGACGTCGGAGACCAGGTAGAGCTCGGCGATGTCGGGGTAGGCGGTGACGTTGATCGCGAAGCCGTCCCGCATCCCGGCGGGCACGTCGTCCGCCATGTGGTGGTGCCCGCGGATGAGGAACACGTGGTCCTGGCCGAGTTCCCGCCAGGCCCGCTCCAGGTCCAGGCGCATGTCGAACCGGTACCGGCGACCGTTGGCGTACACCTGGTTGTCCCGCCAGGTGGGCGCGTAGAGCACGACTCGCTTGCCGTCCGGCAGCCCGAGCCGGGCCCGCACCCGCGCGGCCACTTCCGCGGTGTCGGCGCGGCTGAGCAGGTCGTTGCGCGGGTACCCGTATTCGCAGATCTCCCCGTCGTACCTGAAAGCGCGGCGCATGATCGGCGTGCTGAACGGGTTCGGCGAGAGCAGCAGGTCCCATTGTGCGATGTCTGCGGCCAGGTGGTCGAAATACGCCGTCCCGCTGATGAACTGCGGGTTGGAGATGTCGAACCCGATCCGCTTCAGCGGCGTGCCGTGCCAGGTCTGCAGGTAGACCTGGCCGTCGCGCTTACGGAACGGCGCCTGCATGTCGTCGTTGGAGATCAGGTACTTCGACCGGGCCAGCGCCTCGTAGTACTCCTCAGTGCCGCGGAGCACCCCGGTGCCACCCTCGGGCACCGGCACCGACCAGTCCGTGACGGCCCACAGGTGCTCTCGGTCATCGCCCCGGCGGCGCAGTTCCTCCGCGATGCCGAGCGGATTGTCGCCGCACTGCTTGCCTTTCCAGCTGACGAAGAAGACCGAATCGCGCACCGGCGTGCGGAGCATCAAGGGGTAGTACCCGCGCCGCAGCGCCCGCTGGGCGAAGTTGCCCTGCTCGATGCGGCGCAGCCGCGGCTCGGCGGTGATCAGCGGATCGTCATGGCCGGTGATCATCAGCCGGTACCACTTGGGCCCGGCGGGAACCCGCTGGGCGGCGACGTCGCCCAGCCGGTCGTGGTCGTACTTGAGCTCGGCCAGCATCTCGGAGGCACCGCCCGCCGGGCGCACGTACAGGTTCCATTCGCCGTCCCGCAGCGGGATGGCCGAGCCGAAGAACGGCATCTGGTCCAGGTCGGCCTCGATGCTGAAGCGCTCACCGTCCACTGCGAAGCCGATGACGTGTGAGTCGGCGGACCCGATCCGGCGCAGCACCGTCTCGTACCGGTCGCCGCCGGGGAGGCCGGCGCCGAGGAAGCTGCCGCGGAGCACCAGGCGCCCGTCGGGCTGCCACTCGTGTTCGTCGATCACCGGCCGTGGAGAACGTTCAGATAGCACAAAGTCACCGTAGCGGCTCTGGCCGACCACGGCCTCACGGCCGCCGAACAGGTGCCTGCTCTCCGGCATGCCTTCCGGCCACGCCACCCTGACCCTGGGGCGGCCGGCCAGCTTGATAAAGACATCCCAGGCCATCACGTCGTCGCCGGCCACCCGGCCGGCCCGGTCCACCACGTCCGCCGCGCGGGCCAGGTCAGCTAGCGGGACGAGCGCGCGGAACTTGAGCGGCGCGCCGGCCGGGGTCGCCACCGCAAAAGCAGGGACCGAACGGGCCGCCGCCCCCCGGTTGCGCACCAGTACCAGCTCGGCCGGGTCGGCGCTGGCCGATCCCGCGGGCATCTCGACTTCGATCTCCGCGGTCCCTGCGTCTGCGTCGTGCCAGTCCACAGCCGTGATCACCGCGCCCAGCCGCCAGCGGGCCACGTTCAGGCCGAGGCCGGCCCAGCGGGCGCCGAACCGCAGGCCGGGCGCGACCTGGCGGGGCTGCGGCCGCTCGGCCGGGCCGGGCACCGGAGTGTGCACCCGGGCCGGGCGCCATACGCCGTGGCCGCGGACGAGCATGTAGCACTGCCACGGCCCGGTCCCGCGGAACCACCGGGGGCTGACCGTGAACCGGAAACCCGACCAGTCGTAGTTGTACCGGTCCTGCTCGGACAGCGCCGTCGCCTCCGGGTGGAGGAACGAGCGTGCGGGCCGCACGACCGGGAGCCGCCGGATTCCGGGTCCAGGCGGCCGCAGGATCACGATCTTGGACGTGTTCCTGCGCCGGGGGATATCGACCGAGGGCACGTTGGCCCGTCCGGTCACGACCAGCCGGTCCCGCTTCCCGCTCTGCCCCCTTTTGTCACGGGGTCCCCTTTTGTCACTCTGCCCCTTTTTGTCACGGGCCCAGCCGATGTCGTCCACCTGCATGTACGGGTCCAGGTCACGCCAGTGCGGCCGGAACACGCGGGCCGGCACCGGGACCGGCGAATTCTCCCGGAACGGCAGGTCGGCGCGGAGCCTGCCCCAGCGCCGGATCATGGGCACCTGGCGCACCGGCTGCTCCATCAGCCAGGCGGCCAGCTCGGCGAGCTGCGGCATCGCCCGGATCCGCACCAGGTAATAGGCCAGCTTGTGGGGAGCGGGCAGGCTGCGCAGCACCCGGCGGCCGACGTGGTCCAGGTAACCGTTCACCAGGTCGGCGAACTCGGCCCGGTAGGCCTCGGTCACCTTGTGCAGGTCCTGGACATAGAGCCACAGGTCGTTCTTGAGGGCCTTGCGCTGGTGGGCCCGGAGCAGGCTGCCGGTGGAGTGCGCGGCGATGAACTCGTCGATGTCGGCCAGCGCGGTCATCCGGTCACGCAGGTTGGCAATGCTGGTCCGGCTCTGCGTGATCGACAGCCGGCCCTGCGCGCGCTCGCGCCAGTAGTAGACGGTGTCGGGAATCACGTCCACGGCCCGGGCCAGCACGTGGGCCTTGGTCATGAGCCGGATGTCCTCCCAGACCACGCCCTCCGGGAAGGACAGCTCGTGGGCATCCCAGAAGCTGCGCCGCAGCAGCTTGTTCCAGACCGACACGTCGTAGAGCAGCCGCGGTGTCTTAGTGATGTGGGTGCCCGTCTGCCTGCCCTTGAGCGCCAGCGAATGCAGTGCCGAAGGATTGATCCCCTTCGGTCCCACCCGGAATACGGCGCCGCTGACGAAGTCAGAGCCCGACTGCTCGAGCGCGTGCAGCAGCAGCTCGTACGCGTTGGCCGGCAGCACATCGTCGCCGTCGACGAAGGCCAGGAACTCCCCGCCGGCCCGCTCGACGCCGCGGTTACGCGCGCCGCCCGGGCCCCCATGCCCCGGCTGCAGCAGCACGAAACGGGGGTCGACGGCCGCCTTGGCCCGGGCGATCTGGGCGCTGTGGTCGGTGGAACCGTCGTCGACCATGATCACTTCAAGGTCAGCGAACGACTGGGCGGCGATCGAGTCCAGGCAGTCGCCGAGATCGTCTTCGTTGTTGAAGAACGCCACGACGACGCTGATCCTGGGAGTACTCAAAGGCTCGTTCTCCGTTTCATCCGGGGGGCGCCCCCCCTGGACCCCCCGATCACGGGGGGACTGCCCGTCCCCCCGTACCCCCCTGGCCCCCTGACCAGCCGAGGGCCACCGGGTCGTAAACGCGCTCGACGTAGATCTGGTGCCACAACGAGAATACGACCAGCAGCCACACCTGCCTCCAGGTCACCTCGGGATCGTCGGCCCGGAAGCGGCGCAGGATCTCGAGCGCGGCGCCCTTGTTCAGCCACTGGCCGGTCTGCGCCGTGCGGACCACCTGCTCCGCGAAACCATACATGCCGCCGCGGAGCCAGTAGCCGAGCGGCACCGGAAAGCCCAGTTTGGCGCGTTCCGCGGCGGCCTGCGGCAGCAGTTCGCCGATGGCCTCCCGGAGCGCGAACTTCGTGGTGCCCGCGGCGGTCTTCTCCACCCGGGCCAGGCGCGCGGCCACCGCGAGCACCTCGCGGTCGAGGAACGGCGTGCGCAGCTCCAGGCCGTGGGCCATGGCCATCCGGTCGGCCTTGACCAGGATGTCGCCCGGCAGCCAGGTGTTGACATCGACCAGCTGCATGGTGGCGACGTCGTCCAGCCCGGCCTCGGCCGCCTGCCGGTACACCGGATCGGTCACGTCGAACTCGCTGCCGTTGCCGTGGGCGGCCAGGAGGCGCGCCTCCGCACCGTGGTACACGTAGGCGTTGCCGATGTACCGTCGGCGCAGCGGCGTCGAGGTCCGGCTGAGCAGGCCCTTGCCCCGGCGCCCGGACGGCAGCTCGGAGGCGACCCGGCCGATCGTCGCTCGTCCCCATCCGGGCAGGGCCTGCCCGGCCCGGACCAAGCCCGGCTGGTAGTAGACGCCGTATCCGCCGAACAGCTCGTCGGCGCCCTCACCGGACAGCACCACCTTGACGTGCTTGCGCGCCTCGCGGGCGGCGAACCACAGCGGGACGGCGGCCGCGTCCGCCATCGGGTCGTCCAGGTGCCAGATGATCCGGGGCAGGCAGGCGAGGAACTCCTCGGGGCTGATCACGTACGGAACGGACTTCACACCGAGCGCGGTCGCCGTGGCCATGGCGTCGTCGATTTCGCTGTAGCCCTCGCGCTCGAATCCGACAGTGAAGGTCGCCAAGCCGGGAGAGATCTCGGCCGCGAGCGCGCAGAGGGTGGCCGAGTCCACCCCGCCGGACAGGAACGCGCCGACCGGGACGTCGCTGCGCAGGTGAACGGCCACCGAGTCGCGCAGCGCGGCCAGGATCTTTTCCGGCGAGCTCGACGACGGGGACCTAGCTGGCCGCAGCTCGGGACGCCAGTACCTGAACACGTCGACCCGGCCGCCCGGCCGGGCGATCAGCACGTGCCCGGGCGGCAGCGACCGCGTCGGCGGCACCATGGTGGCCGGCGCCGGCACGTACTGGAACGACAGGTACCTGCCCAGCGCGTCCGGGTCGATCGCGGTCACCTCGCCGGCATCGGCCAGTGCCTTGCGCTCGGAGGCGAACCAGAGCTGAGGCCCGGACCTGGGCCGGTGGCCGCTGGTCAGCCCGTAGAAGAAGGGCTTTATGCCGAACGGGTCGCGTGCACAAAATAGCTCACGGGTGCGCCGATCCCAGATGGCGAACGCATACATGCCCCTGAGCTGGCGAACCACGTCTCTGCCCAGCCAGGCGTACATCTCAATCAGCACCTCGGCCGCTGACCTGCTGCGCAGCCGGACGCCGCGGGCGAGCAGGCGCTGGGCCAGCTCGACGTAGTTGTAGATCTCGCCGTCGAAGACCATCACGAAGCGGCCGTCCGCCGAGTGCATCGGCTGCCGCCCGGCGGCCGAGGTGTCGATGATGGCCAGCCGCCGGAAGCCCAGGGCCAGGTCGCGATCGGCGAAGAAAGCCTCGTCGTCGGGCCCGCGGTGGGCGATGCGCATGGCGGCACGGCCGACCCACTCGGTGTCGGGCCCTGCTCCGTCTGCCAGGGCCAGGCAGCCGGTAATTCCGCACATGCGTGCCGCCAAAACGATCGGGGTAGGAGAATCCGTGCCCCGGCCAGCCTACTTGGGCTGGAACCTGATCCCGCCGTCGAAGCGCACCACCTCGGCGTTCATGTAGTCGTTCTCGATCAGCACCCGGACCAGGTGACCGAATTCATCGGACCGCCCCATCCGCTTGGGAAAGACCACCGGGGCCACCAGCCGGGCCTTGAACTCCTCGGCGTTCCCGGAGAACCCGTAAATCGGCGTGTCGATGATGCCCGGGCAGATCGCGAGAACCCGTACCCCGATGGCGGACAGGTCGCGCGCGCCCGGCACGGTCATCCCGATGATGCCGCCCTTGGAGGCTGAGTACGCGATCTGGCCGGTCTGGCCCTCGATGCCCGCGACCGAGGAGGTGTTGATGACGACACCGCGCTGGCCGTCGGCGTCGACAGGCTCGGTCTTGGCCATGGCCGCGGCGGCCAGGCGCATCAGGTTGAAGGTACCGACCAGGTTGACGGCGATGACCTTCTGGTAGGCGGCCAGGTCATGAGGGGTGCCGTCGCGCGCGACGGTCCGCGCCGCCCAGCCGATGCCGGCGCAGCTGACCGCGACCCGCAGCGGGAAGCCAGTAGAGACCGCGGCGTCCACCGCCGCCTGCACCGATACCTCGTCGGCCACGTCGGTGCGGGCGAACACCCCGCCGATCTCATCCGCGATCTGCTTGCCGCGGGTCTCGTTCAGGTCGGCGATGACGACGGTGGCGCCGGCCGTCGCCAGCACCCGCGCAGTCGCCTCGCCGAGTCCGCTCGCGCCGCCGGAGACGACCGCCGAATTACCGTTCAGCTCCATGACCGGGAGCATACCCGCCGCGGCTCCGACGCCGTAGGGCCGGTGGGCCGACGGCGAGGCTAGCGCCGAGGACCACGGTCATGCCCATCGCCGTGGTGGCCCTGGCCGCGGCTAGCTGCCTCGCCATCAAGAACAAGGCCAGCGGCCAGGACCCTACGGCGGCGTCCGGTGCGGCCCGGAGTCAGATGGCCGGGACCATGAGCTCACCCGGCTCGTCCGGCTCCGCGGGCCATAGCCCGGGCAGTTCGTCAGGGACGGCCTCATAGCGGGCGGGCTCATAGGGGAACCGGGACGCGAACACGGGCTCCAGGTCGGTGAGCCAGCAGGCGGCCGGGTCGAACCTGGCGAAAAACGGCGTTCCCACCAGCTCCGGGTCGCGCGCCTGGATCATGCGCAGGACGAAGACCTTGAGGCCCGCCACCTCGGTCACGCCGTCGACGCACACCTTCCCCGGCGTAGCCGACATCGACGGACCCCGGACGGTCCGGCCCAGACCGGAAACACCCTGGTAGGCCTCGCGGAAGATCTCGTATCCGCGGGCCAGCGGCACCGCGAAGTAGTCCTGCGGGCCGGTGTCCCGCTCCACGAACATGTAGTAGGGAATCATGCCCATCCGGACCTGCGTCCGCCACATGGCCCGCCAGGCCTCCGGGTCGTCGTTGATCGACCTGATCAGCGGAGCCTGGGTGCGGATCACTGCCCCGGTACCCCTGATCCGGCGCACGGCCTCGGCGAGGACCGGCGGCTCGAGCTCGCGCGGATGCGAGAAGTGCGCCATCACCGCCAGCGTCCGGCCCGAGGCGAGGACCTCGCCGAATAGCCGCAGGGTCGCGTCGGCGTCCGGGTCGCTGACGAAGCGCTGCGGCCAGTAGGCCAGCGACTTGGTGCCGATCCTGATCGACTCGAGGTGGTCAAGGCGGTTCACCGGATCTATGAGCGGCTCTATGTAGCGGCGGAGCACCGGCTCGCCCATGATCATGGGGTCGCCGCCGGTGATCAGAACGCTGGTCACCTCGGGATGCTCGCCAAGGTAGGCCACCAGCGTGCCGATATCGTCCGTGGCCATCTTCAGGTCGGGCTCATCGACGAACTGCGCCCACCGGAAGCAGTAGCTGCAGTACGCGTGGCAGGTCTGCCCCTGCCGGGGGAAGAAGAGCACGGTCTCCGGGTACTTGTGCTGCAGGCCGGGCACGGCCCGGCCGCCCAAGGTGGGCGCGTTCAAGAGCAGCTGGCCGGCCGGATGGGGGTTCAGCCGCATCCGGATCTCGTGCGCGGCGGCGCGCAGGCCAGCCTCGGGAGCGCCGCCGTCGATCATGTCGGCGAGCCGCCGCACGTCCGCCGCGGGCAGCATGTCCGGCTGGGGGAAGACCAGCCGGTAGATCGGGTCGTCGGGGGCCGCGTCCCAGTCGATCAGGTTCTCGACCACGTACGAGTTGGTCCGGAACGGCAGCACGGTCGCCACCGCCCGGACCGCCAGCCGTTCTGCTGGCGGCAGGCCGGCCCGCTGCCCGAGCATGTCCAGATGTTTCGCCGAATAGGCACGGAACCCGCGGCCCGCCGACCGTGCCGACGGCACGGCCTGCTGGATGTCAGTCACGCATCTTCTCCCTCCGTCCGGCGCGCTGCGCGGCCGAAGCGCCGCGTAAACGCACGAAAATAGCCCAATGACACCCGCTCCCCAGCGGTTTTCCCCGCTTGGCCGCGTTCCCCGGCTAACGCCTGGCCAAAACTGCTCTCCCACGCTTATTTACGCGCCGGCCGTCTCGACAGTTCCGATCCTCCTTCCACCTTTCTGCTGTCGAGACAATTACCATGTTTCGCAGGAAGTATTCGGCCAGATCACAGCAACTTCCAAGACCCCAGTATTGATCCGCGGTCCATTCTGTGCCTATTTAGCCGGACAATACCGGGCGTACAGTGCCGGTTACCTTCCGTATGGCTCACGCCAATCCGCGACAAGCGGACCAGCGGGGTTCCAAGGTCCAGGGGGCCCGAACTCCTCGTCAGGGCCATAATGGGGCGACTACACCGGCACTGAAGGTCGAAGGGCATACAAAGGATGGGGCATCATCCGCGGTCGCGCACCCGGGTGATCCGCTGAACGCCGCGCCGGACAGCCCGGAGCGGCGGTCCCTGGCCCGGGACGGCGAGAGCGGTGGTTCCCGGCCCGCCGCAGACTCCGCGGAGGCCGGGGACTCCGGGGGGGCCAGGTATCCAGCCAGCCCGGGGGACCAGGCGGATCCCGGGCGCCCCGCGGACAACGCGCTGCGCCCGGGCCGCGGCGGGTCCGGTCCGGTGATCGCGGTCGACGCCATGGGCGGGGATCACGCCCCCGGCGAGATCGTGGCCGGGGCGCTCGCGGCCCAGCGCGAGCACGGCGTCCGCGTCCTGCTGACCGGACCCCCGGCGCGGCTGCGCGAGGTACTCGGCGGGATGGGCGCCATCGATGAGGTCCAGATCGTCCCGGCCGAAGACAACCTGGCGATGGACGAAGGCGCGCTGGCCAGCCTGCGCCGCCCGCGATCGAGCGTCGCGGTGGCGTGCCAGCTGGTCAGGCGCGGCGACGCGGCCGCCGTGGTATCCGCCGGGTCCACCGGCGGCATCGTGGCCACGGCGCGGCTGCGACTGCGGTCACTGCCCGGCGTGCTGCGGCCCGGGCTCGCCGTCGTGCTGCCGACCCACCCGGGCCGCACCGTGCTCATCGACGCGGGCGCGACCGCCGACCCCAAGCCGGAGATGCTCGTCCAGTTCGGCCAGCTCGGCGTGGCTTACGCCCAGCTCACGCTCGGCGTGCCCGCGCCCAGGGTGGGCCTGCTGACGATCGGGACCGAACCGGGCAAGGGCAACAAGTTCACCAGGCGAGCGCACGAACTGCTGGCCAGCGATCCGCCGCACGGCGCGCTCCCGCTGAGCTTCGCCGGTAACGTGGAGGGCGGTGACCTGCTGGCCGGCGATCTCGACGTCATCGTGACCGACGGCTTCACCGGGAACGTGGCGCTGAAGACGCTCGAGGGCACGATCCGGTTCGCCGCGGCCGAACTGCGGGCCGCGGTGACCGCGACGCGGACCGCCCGGATCGGCGCGTTCCTGCAGCGCCGCGGGCTGCGGGAGCTCGCCGCGCGGCTCGACGCTGAGAGTTACGGCGGAGCTGTCCTGCTTGGCTTGGGCGGAACCGTGGTGATCGCTCACGGCGCGAGCACCGCCCGCGCCGTCACCTCGGCCTGCCTGCTCGCGGCCGACCTGGCCCGGGGCGAGATCACGGAAAAGATCACGCAGCGCCTAGGCCCGGGCCGGTCCGCCAGCCGCGGCGGCCATTTCCTCCGCCGCCCGTTATCGGCGCCGCCCGTTATTGGCGCCGCGATAAGCACGCGCAGAGCCTGCGGCAACGCCTATAGGCTTAGGTCATGGCCGATCCACAGCAGGTTCTCGCGCAGCGGGTGCGCGACGCCATCGTGGCGTCGTTCGGCCCGGAGTACGGCGATACCGACCCGCTGATCCGGCCCTCCTCATTCGCCGATTTCCAGGCCAACGTGGCGCTGCCCCTCGGCAAGCGGCTCGGCCGACCGCCGCGGCAGGTGGCCGGCGAGCTGGCCGCCCGGCTGGACGTGACGGACATGTGCGCCGAACCCGAGGTCAGCGGGCCCGGCTTCATCAACTTCACCCTGCGCGACGACTGGATCGCCGCCCAGGCCTCGCGGATGCTCAACGACGCCAGGCTCGGGCTCGCGCCGGTAGCGAACCCGCAGACGGTGGTGGTGGAGTACTCCTCCCCGAACGTCGCCAAGGAGATGCACGTCGGGCACCTGCGCACGACCATCGTCGGTGACGCCATCGCGCGCGTCCTGGAGTTCGCCGGGCACCGGGTGATCAGGGACAACCATGTCGGCGACTGGGGCACCCCGTTCGGCATGCTCATCGAGCAGCTGCTCGACGTCGGCGAGGACTCCGCCGAAGCGGCCCTGCTGATGACTGACCCCAACGCGTTTTACCAGGCGGCCCGGCGCAAGTTCGATACCGAGCCCACCTTCACCGAGCGCGCGCGCAGCCGGCTGGTGCGGCTGCAGGCCGGGGATCCTGACACCCTGGCCATCTGGCAGCGGCTCGTCGATATCTCCAAGGAGTACCTGCACCGGGTCTACACACGGCTCGGCGTGACCCTGACCGACGACGATATCCGCGGTGAGAGCTTCTACAACGACATGCTCGCGGACACGGTCAGCGTGCTTAAGGACAGAGGCATCGCGACCGTGAGCGACAGCGCGCTGTGCGCGTTCCCCGCGGGTTTCGCCGGCCGCGAGGGCAGGCCGCTGCCGCTCATCATCCGCAAGAGCGACGGCGGCTACAACTACGCCACGACCGACCTCGCCGCGGTCCGCTACCGGGTAGACAAGCTCAGTGCCGACCGGTCCATCTACGTGGTCGGTTCGGAGCAGGCCCTGCACTTCCAGATGGTCTTCGCGGTGGCCCGTGAGGCCGGCTGGATACCCGAGAGCGCCCGCTTCGAGCACGCCCAGGTCGGCATGGTGCTCGGCCAGGACGGCAACCGGATCAAGACCAGGGAAGGCGAGTCGCCCAAGCTCAGCGGCCTGCTCCAAGAGGGCGTCGACCGGGCCCGCGGGATCCTGGACGAGCTGGACGCGGCCGCCCGCTTCGACGCGGCCGAACTGGACGCGGTGGCCGAGGCGGTCGGCATCGGCGCGGTGAAGTACGCCGACCTGTCCACCGCCCGCGAGAGCGCCTACCTGTTCGACTGGGAGCGGATGATCTCGTTCCGCGGCAACACCGGGCCGTACCTGCAGTACGCGACCGCGCGGATCCGGTCGATCTTCCGCCGGGCCGCCGACGCCGGGCCCGTCAGCACCGGCACCGTCAGCACCGGCACCGTCAGCACCGGCACCGGCGATGCGGAGGCGGCCGCCCGCGTGTCGGGTGTCGCGATCACCGCGGGCCCGGAGCGGGCACTGGCGCTGAGACTACTCAGTTTCGGCGCGATGGTCACCCAGCTGGGCGAGACCGCGGAACCGCACCGCCTGTGCGCGTACCTGTTCGACGTGGCCAGCTTGTTCACCACGTTCTACGAGGAATGCCCGGTACTCAAGGCGGAACCCGAGTCGCTGCGGGCCAGTCGGCTCGCGCTCTGCGCGCTCACGCTGGACGTGCTGACCAAGGGTCTTGACCTGCTCGGGGTGCCCGTCCCCGAGCGGATGTAACCGGGAGCTGAACTCCGCCGCCACTCGCCGGGGCCCCCGGCGGGCCGTGCCGCGAGCATGTGAACTCTCGAACGTACTGCTTACGTGGAGCCCGGTTTGCGGGCCCGGCTGCGGCCGATCGGGCAGTGTCGGACCCATGGATACGAACGGGCCGTCCATCGGCTACCTGGAACCCCATAGGCCCGGACCGTCTTACGAGGACGCGCGAAGCGGGCGTGGCGTCCAAGGAACAAGGAGGCATCTATGATGGCCCGCGATCGGCGTTACGGGAAAAGCTCCGTGAAGACCCGGGTCGGCATCGCGACCGCAGTCCTGGTTGGTGGCGCAGTGGCCGCAGCAGCGGTACTCACCAGCCACGGGGCCGCCACCACGGCCACGTCGGCCGCTTACGCGTCTCGCTTCGGTAACGAGGGAACCGAAATCAGCTCGGCCGTGAACAGCTGGACCTGGTCCAGGCAGACTTCATACTCTAACCTCGCCCAGCTCACCCAGGCCCGGCAGTTCAGCCAGACCACCCACCAGGGCAAGGTACTCGCCGTGCAGCGCGGCATCGTGGTCCTGGCCGCGAAGAAGTTCCTGATCCTGCAGTCGGCCAACGGGTCGCTGCACCTGTGGCTGCTGACCGGTAACACGCATTTCCAGAATGTCTCGAACACCACGGCCGGCACGCAGGCGCTCACCGCGAGCACCGGCGCGACGCAGCAGGCGATGACCTCGGGCAACATGCTCCCGGCGACCACGCTGCTGGCCGGCAGCCCGACCACGGCGGCGGCGCTGCTGACGCCGACCCCGGCGGCGCAGACGGTCACCGTCCAGGTGGCCAACACCAACCTCACCGTGACGGTCACGGTGACGAGGAGTACGGCCACGGTAAATCAGACCGCGACCACCCCGGTGGCGAGCATGCCGACGTGGAGTCCCATCACGTTCACCCAGAACGCGTGGCTGCCCACGGCCGGACTCGCCCGCGGTGACCTAGCGCTGGTCGCCGGCACGCGCTCGCACTGGACGCTGCACGCTCAGCTGGTCCTGTTCACCCCGCTGAGCACTTCGGTCGTCGGTGGTAGCGCCAGCAAGGGCACGACGACCGGAACAACCGGCACCACCGGAACAACCGGCATCGGCACGACGCCGGTCAGCACGCCGACCTCGGCTCCCACTTCCTGGTGAATCGAGTCGGCCGGCCGCTAGCGGCGCCCACCTCGCCGGCGCACCCGCGTTCCACGCGGGTGCGCCGGCTCGACGCCGTAGACCCCGCAGCGGCCACAGACCCCGCATACGCCCTCGATCCCGCATACACCATGGCTGAAGCTCATGATTTTTGCCGGGACTCCAGCGAGTACTCCGAAGCCCGCGAGCCGCGCCTGCTGCGCTGCGGCGACCTCGTGCTCGATGAGTCCCGGTGGACGGTGCACCGGGCGGGAACGCCGGTGGACCTGTCACCGACCGAATTCCGGCTGCTGGCCTGCCTGATGCGCCATCAGGGCAGCGTGCTAAGCAGGACCCAGCTCCTGCAGCAGGTCTGGGGCCGCGGCTACACGGGCCAGGCCCAGGTGGTGGAAACCTACGTCAGCTACCTGCGGCGCAAGCTCCACCGGCTCGGGCCACCGCTCATCTACACCCGCCGAGGCGTCGGCTATACGCTGCGCCGCCCAGATCCGGCCCGCCCGGACCTGGGCAGACCGGATCTGGGGCGCCCGGACAGCCTGGGGTGGTTAGACCCGTTCGATGATCGTGGCGTTGGCCTGGCCGCCGCCCTCGCACATGGTCTGCAGGCCGAACCGGCCCCCAGTCCGCTCGAGTTCGTGCACGAGCTTGGTCATCAGGATCGCCCCGGTTGCGCCGAGCGGATGCCCGAGCGCGATCGCCCCGCCGTTCGGGTTGGTCCGCTCGAGCGATGCCCCGGTGTCTTCCGACCATGCCAGCAGGACGGGCGCGAACGCCTCGTTGACCTCGAACACGTCGATGTCCCCGACCTTCATTCCGGCCCTGGCCAGTGCCTTCCTGGTCGCCTCGATCGGGCCGGTCAGCATCAGCACCGGGTCCGAGCCGACCACGGCCAGCGTGTGTATCCGCGCCATCGGAGTCAGGCCGTACCTTTCGAGCGCCGACTCCGAGGCGATGAGCAGGGCGCCGGCTCCGTCGGATATCTGGGAGGCGACCGCGGCCGTGATCTCCCAGTCCGGGCGGAGCGGCGCGAGCCCAGCCATCTTCTCCAGCGAGGTGTCCCGGCGCGGTCCCTCATCCTGACCGAAGCCGCCCAGCGGCACTATCTCCCGCTCGAACCGGCCTTCGTCGATGGCGCGGACCGCTCGCTGGTGGCTCTCGAGGGCGAACTCCTCCAGCTGGCTCCGCTTGATGCCCCACTGCTCGCAGATCAGCTGGGCGCCACGGAACTGAGAGATCTCCTGGTCACCGTAGCGCTCTCGCCAGCTATGACCCCACGGAGCCGGCATGCCCGCCTGCGCCGGCAAGGTGACGGTTGAGCCCATGGTGACGATGCTCATGCTCTCCACGCCGGCCGCGACCACGAGGTCCTGGGTGCCGGACATCACCGCCTGCGCGGCGAAGTGGACCGCCTGCTGGGACGACCCGCATTGCCGGTCGATGGTGACGCCGGGCACGCTCTCCGGCAGGCCGGCCGATAGCCAGGCATTCCTGGCTATGTCGAAGGTCTGCGGGCCGATCTGCGAGACGCACCCCATGATCACGTCGTCGACCGCGGCGGGGTCGATCCCGGTCCGGTCCACCAGCCCGCGCAGGGCATGGGCTCCGAGGTCGACCGGGTGAACCCCGGCCAGGGATCCGTTCCGCTTACCGATCGCGGTACGCACCGCACCGGCTATGAACGCTTCCGCCATCACGGCCTCCGTCCAAGGGCTACCGGGCCACTGCGAGCGGCTGACCCGTTTGCCGGCTTTCGCTCCAGACCTCACGGTACCTCGTCTCGCGCCAGGGGACAGTATGCCGTAGTCTCCAAATGGGTTCGCAAAACCGCAGGCTCAGGAGGCGGCCATGACGACCGGACTCATCTTGCTACTACTCATCGGCGCCATCGTCGCCTTTGGCTGGACGCGCTTGCGCGGCAAGATGAAGCTAAGTGTGTCAGGTAAGCACTGGCTGGGGCCGATCGTCATTGTCGGCATCGTTCTGCTCTGGATGTGGTCGTCGCACATCCACGGCCACTAAGGCACCCCAGACCGAGCGCCTGAGCCGACCGGGAACCGGCTGGGACCGCTAGAGCCGGCCGCACCGCTAGAGCCGGCCGCCGCTGCGCGGCATCTCGAACCAGACCGCCTTGCCTTCCGGGGTCGGCCTGGATCCCCATCGGGTAGCCAGCTGCTCGACCAGGTAGAGGCCGCGGCCGCCTTCGTCGGTCTCCCCCGCCGTGCGGATCCGGGGAAGCCTGAGATCGGGGTCGAATACTTCCACCCACACCGAGGTCGCGCCGCGTCGCAGCCGCAGCGCGAACTCCTTGGGAGCAGTGTGGGCGTTTTGGGGCATTTGGGTATTTTGGGCATTTTGGGCCGACGCCGGGGCGGCATCGGATGAGGCGTCGCGCCAGGCCGACGCGGCACCCCCCCGAACAGGCGCCCCCGGGCCGGACGCGGTCTTCTGGGCCGGCACGGCCGGCAGGGGCGGCGCGACGGATCCGATGGGGCCGCCATGTCCGCCGACCGAAGCGGACATCATCAGCGGCTCCATGTCGAAATCCAGGCGGCCCGGGCTCGGCGTGACCGAGGCGTGCAGGACGGCGTTGGTGACCACTTCGGAGACCAGCAGGCACGCGAGTTCGGTCTGCCCGCGGTCCATGCCCCAGGACCTGAACGTCTGGGCGGCGACCCGTCTGGCCTCGGAGACCATGATGGGCTCGGCCGGGAACGTCCGCTCGGTCGAGGCGAGTTCGGACGGCGCGGACTTTACCACCAAGATGGCCATGTCGTCGTCGATGTCGCCGGGCACCGCGTACTCGGCCGCCGTGGCCACGGCGTCGGCGTCCCCGCTCGCCGCGGCCGCGCGGACCGCGTGCTGCAGCATCTGGACCGCTTCGGCCTCCGAGTAGTGGCCAGAGCCGTCGGCCCGGGTCCGCCGATCGGTCAGGCCGTCGGTGTAGAACACCAGGATGGCCCCGGGCGGCATCCCGATCGTCTGCTCCTTGTACGTGGGCAGCCCCCGGATTCCCTTACCGCGCACGCCGAGCAGGACGCCCTTGTGCAGGAACTCAAGCTGCCGCACCTGCCCGGCGCTGATCACCAGCGGGGCGTCGTGGCCCGCGTTCGCGAAGGTCAGTTCCCGCGACCACGCGTCGTAGATCATGTAGATGCAGCTGACGGTGGGCGGGTCCCCGGCCGTCATCCCGTTCTCGTCGACGGGAGCCAGGGCGCGGCACCACTCGTCGAGCTTGCGCATGATGTCCGCGGGCGGCTTCTCGTCCTGGGCGAATGCGCGGAGCGCCGCCCGCAGCTGGCCCATGATCGCCGCCGCCCGCGCGCCCCGGCCCTCGACGTCACCGATGACGATGCCCACCCGCCCGGCCGCCAGCGGGATGATGTCATACCAGTCGCCGCCCACCTGCGTCTGGATCCCCTGGCCCTGCGTCTCGAGCGGCTTGGCCGGGACGTACCGGCAGGCGACCTCCAGGCCGTCCAGCTCCGGGATCGCCTGCGGCAGCAGGCTCTTCTGGAACGCCAGAGCGGTCTGCCGCTCGGTCTCGAACAGCATCGCGTTGTCGATCGCGATGGCCACCCGGCTGGCGATGGCACCGATGAGATCGCGGTCTGGCGTGTCGTAGTAGTGCTCGTCCCGTTCGGTGAGCCTGGACAGGGCCAGGCTCATCACGCCGAGAAGTTCCCCCCGGGCGTAGAGCGGTGCCGCGATCACCGACGTCAGCCCGGCCGCGTGCGCGGCCGTCATGCTCTCCGGGCTCGGCGCCGGGTAGTACTCGCTGTCCAGGTCGTTGACCGCGATCGTGTCGAGGCGCGCCATCGCCTGCTGGCAGAAGTGACCGTCCGGGTAGTGGATCTGCTCGCCCACCTGGGCCCAGGTCCCTGGCGGCGGCACCCAGTCGCTCGCGTGCCGCTGCGCACGGCGGATGAGCGCCTCACCTTGGAACAGGTCGATGAAGCAGTGATCGGCGAACTGCGGCACCAGGATCTCCGCTACGTGCTTGAGCGTGGTGCCGATCTCCAGCGAGCCGGCCAGCCGCTCGCCCACCCGCTCGAGCAGGGCGATCCGGTCGTGCTCCCCTTGCTTGTCACGCCTGCTGGCCTCCCGGGCCAGGATCACCATGCCGTCGATGTCACCGCCGGGGTGCCGCAGCGGCACGGCCAGGGCCCGGATGAGCAGGCGCGAGGAGTCGCCGCGCATGCTCTCGAACGTTCCCTCCCAGGTCCGGCCGCGCAGCACCTGCCCGGCCAGGTCCTCGGTCTTGCGCACGCCGTCGTCGGCGAACAGGCCCAGGGAAAGGACAGGGCAGCCAGCCAGTCGCGCGACGTCGCCGGAAACCTGGAAAAGCCTCGCCGCGAACTCGTTGACGAACAGGAGATTGCTGAGCCGGTCGGTGACCACGACCGCGATATCGGCCCGGCCGAGGACCATGGCCGCGGGGAGGTATGCGTCGAAGGCTGCCTCACCCCAGCCCGTCACGTCCGCGCTCCCCGACCCAGGCATGCCCTGCCGCGGTTTGAAGCTACATGCCCGCTTGGATATCGCAGACAACCTGGAGATACCGCACCGCACTGACATTCCGGAGGAGGTGGAGCGGCGTTTCCTCCCCGGCCTGAAGACCGGGGTCTCCACGCCGCGAATCTGATGATCACGCTCCGGCCACCGTTTGATACCGGCTGCTAATGGACACGAAAATGTGCGCGGCGATGTGACTGGGGAGTTCGGTCGAGATGGCGTCCATCGAGTCGCCGGCCGTCACGCGCACACCATCCTCGCCTGCCATGAGAAACACCTCGCGTCCGGGTTGTATCCCGGCGCGCTTGAGTTTAAGCATCAAAACAAGGTCACTCTGAATCTGCTCGCCAATTCGCCGGATGACGACCCGCGTATCGCCGGAGGAGGCGATCTTTGTCATCGCCTCACCCGTCTCATTGGTGGCCGCGTGCACCCGGTCGAGGGCCTCGGCGGGCAGCCCGAGTTCAGCCAGGCCAGGAATGAGATTGCCGTGCGGGCAGCGGACCGGGTAACCGAGCAGCTCGAGCAGGCGGCGCTCCACGCTCTCGGAGATCACGTGCTCCCAGCGGCACGCCTCGATATGCACTTCCTCCCACGGCAGCTTGATGACGCCGACCAGCAAGCACTCGGCCAGCCGGTGCTTGCGCATCACCCTGGTGGCGAGCGTCCGGCCGACGTCGCTCAGCGAGAGCTGCCTGTCCCCGGCGACGTGCAGCAGCCCGTCCCGCTCCATCCTGGCCACCGTCTGACTGACGGTCGGGCCGCTCTGCGTCAGCCGCTCGGCGATGCGCGCCCGCAGCGGTACAACGCCCTCCTCTTCGAGTTCGAAGATGGTACGGAGGTACATCTCCGTCGTGTCAATGAGCCCCTGGGCTGTCAACTCCTCATCCTCCTGCTTGTGATGCTATGCCCAGCAGCTAAGGAGACAGGCGCTCTATGGTCCAGCCGTCACCGGCACGCCGGTAGCGCAGCCGGTCGTGCAGCCGGAACGTGCCCGCCTGCCAGAATTCGACGGTTTCCGGGATCAGCACGTATCCGCCCCAGAAGTCGGGCATCGGGACGGTGGCGGGCGGCGCCCAGCGCTGCTCGAGCTCGGCGACCCTATCGTCGAGTTCCGCGCGCGACCCGATGACCTGCGACTGCCTGCTGGCCCACGCCCCGATCTGCGATCCCCGCGGCCGGGACCGGTAGTAGGGCTCGCTGTCCGCCTGAGACATGATGCGCACGCTGCCCTCGGCGGTCACCTGGCGCCGCATGGCGTACCAGGGGAAGACCACGCACGCCCGGGGATTCGCGGCCAGGTCCCGGCCCTTGCGCGAGGTCCGGTTGCTGTAGAAGGTGAATCCGGCCTGGTCGTGCGCTTTCAGCAGCACGGTGCGGGCTCGCGGGCGGCCCTGGGAGGAGATGGTGGCGAGCACCATCGCCGTCGGCTCGGGCCCGCCCAGCGCCTCGGCGTCCGCCATCCACCGCGCGAACTGCGTCATGGGGTCACCGGCCATGATGCCCTCTGACAGGCCGTCCGAATCGGGATCACGCTGTGTCGTGTCCATGGGTAATGATCCTCACACCTGTTTCGGCTACCGCAACCCTGGTCAGGGCGGTTGAATGGTAGCGCTGGAATCGTCCCCGCCGCCCATCTGCGCGGTGCTTGACGGTTGTTCGGGTTCGGGCCAGCACATGGCGTGAGGTGCCCTCTGACACCCATGAGGAAGAAGAGAGGAGACACCGATGTCGGACTTCAAGCCAGGACTTGAAGGCGTCATCGCCTTCGAGACGGAAATCGCCGAGCCGGACAAAGAAGGCGGTGCGCTCCGGTACCGCGGAGTTAACATCGAAGAGCTGGTCGGCCATGTCCCTTACGGGCATGTCTGGGGTCTTCTCGTCGACAATGCCTTCGCGCCCGGGTTGCCACCTGCCGAGCCTTACCCGATCCCGGTCCATTCCGGCGACATCCGGGTCGACGTGCAGAGTGCCCTGGCCATGCTCGCACCCGCCTGGGGGCTGCGGCAGCTACTCGATATCAGCGACGAGCAGGCCCGCGATGACCTTGCCCGCGCCTCGGTGATGGCCTTGTCCTTCGTGGCGCAGGCCGCCCGCGGCCCCGGGCTTCCCATGGTGCCGCAGCGCCGGGTGGACCAGGCCACGACGATCACCGAGCGGTTCATGATCCGCTGGCGCGGCGATCCGGATCCGCGGCAGGTGCGGGCGGTCGACGCGTACTGGACGTCAGCGGCCGAGCATGGCATGAACGCCTCGACGTTCACCGCCCGCGTGATCGCCTCCACCGGAGCCGACGTGGCGGCCGCCCTGTCCGGGGCCGTCGGCGCGATGTCCGGCCCGCTGCACGGCGGCGCGCCCGCGCGGGTCCTGCACATGATCGAAGAGGTCGAACGGACCGGGGACGCTGACCGGTACGTGACGTCCGTGCTGGACCGGGGCGAGCGGCTGATGGGATTCGGGCACCGGGTGTACCGGGCCGAGGACCCCCGCGCCCGGGTGCTCCGCCGCACGGCCAAGGAGCTGAGCGCGCCGCGGTACGAGGTCGCGCTGGCCCTGGAGAAGGCCGCGCTGGCCGAACTCAGGGCGCGGCGCCCGGACCGGGTGCTCGAGACCAACGTGGAGTTCTGGGCGGCCATCGTGCTGGACTTCGCCGGCGTTCCGCCGCACATGTTCACCTCGATGTTCACCTGTGCCCGCACGGCGGGCTGGGCGGCCCACATCCTGGAGCAGAAGCGCACCGGCAGGCTGGTCCGGCCCGCCGCCCGGTACATCGGTCCCCCGACGCGATCCGTCCGCGACGTCCCCGGCGCGGCGGAAGTGCTCGACCGGCAGGTGTTAGCGCCTGGCCATCCCGCCGGTAAGCTGCGCTAATGAGCACTATCGTGATCCCGGCGGGGCTCAAGCCCAAGGACGGCAGGTTCGGTAGCGGGCCGGCCAAGATCCGCCCCGAGCAGCTGACCGCGCTCGCGGAATCGGGCGCCGCCTACCTCGGCACGTCGCACCGCCAGCCGCCGGTCAGGTCGCTGGTGCAGCGGATTCGCGGCGGGCTGGCCGAGCTGTTCAGCCTGCCCGCCGACTACACGGTCGCGCTCGGCAACGGCGGCACCAGCGCATTCTGGGACATGGCCACGTTCGGGCTGATCCGCGAGCACTCGCAGCACCTGAGCTTCGGCGAGTTCTCGGCCAAGTTCGCGGCCCTGGCCTGCCGCGCGCCGTGGCTGTCCGAACCGACGGTGGTGGAGTCCGCTCCGGGCAGCCATCCGGCGCCGTGGCCGGACCCGCGGGCGGATGCCTACGCGCTGACCCACAACGAGACCTCGACCGGCGTGGCGATGCCGGTGCGCCGCGTCCCGGGCGCCGATCCCGGGTCGCTGATCGTGGTCGACGCGACCAGCGCCGCGGCCGGCCTCCCGGTCCAGGCCGACGAGTTCGACGTGTACTACTTCGCCCCGCAGAAGGGCCTCGGTTCGGACGGCGGCCTCTGGATCGCGTTGATGTCCCCGGCCGCGGTCGAGCGGGCGCAGGAAATCGCCGCGAGCGGGCGGTACATTCCCGACTTCCTCTCGCTGCGGATTGCCCTGGAGAACTCGGCCAAGGATCAGACCTACAACACGCCCGCGGTGACGACCTTGTTCCTGCTGGCCGATCAGATCGAATGGATGCTCGACCGTGGCGGCCTGTCCTGGACCACGGCCCGGACGGCACGGTCGGCTGCCATACTGTATACGTGGGCGGAGAAGGCGGCTTTCGCGGACCCGTTCGTCGCCGATCCCGCGCAGCGCTCGCAGGTCGTCGGCACGGTAGACATCACCGGCGGGCTGTCCGCTGACGACATTGCGGCGGCCTTGCGGGCGAACGGAATCGTGGACACGGAGTCCTATCGGAAGCTAGGGCGTAACCAGTTGCGAATCGGCATGTTTCCCGCGGTCGATCCGGGGGACGTGGAAGCCCTGACCGCTTGCATCGACTACGTAGCCGAACGCATCGCGGCTAACGCCGGAGACAGCTAACGGATGATCGAGGAGATCAGCACCGTCAGCACGAGGAGCACGAGTACGGCCGGAAGAAGCCATCGGGGCAGCCGGTTCACGATGACAGCCTATTAACCTGCAGACGAGACAAGATCCGAGGTGGGTCATGGGTGACAACGCTCACCGGGCCGACTTGCTGAGCGAGCCCGCGCACTCCCCGCGGACCGGTTTAGACCCAACGACCCGCCGGACGCAGCAGGGGATCAAGCGGCTCCCCGGATCGACTGCGGCTTCGGGGGACATCATGCGGCTGTTTGTGGCCATCGCTCCGCCCTCCGCGGTGCTCGACGAACTCGATGCCCTGGTGGAGCCGTTCCGCGCGAAGCGGCATGACCTGCGGTGGACCAACCGGGAGGCCTGGCACGTGACCCTGGCCTTCCTCGGCCACGTCGACGAGGCCGCCACGGCCAGGCTGCTGCCGCGCCTCGAGCGGGCCGCCCGGCGGCACCACCAGGTACGGCTCGCGTTCGCGGGTGCGGGCGCCTTTCCCGCCGTCACCCGGGCGAACGTGCTGTGGAGCGGCCTGTCCGGTGACCGCGGGGCGCTGGCCCGGCTGGCCGAATCCGTCGCCGCGGGCGCAAGCCGCGCGGGCGCGCCACCGCCCGACAAGGGCCGCCGCTTCCAGCCGCACCTGACCCTGGCCAGGTGCCGTATGGCCGCCGACGTCACACCGCTGGTGACCGCGCTGGAGGACTACCAGGGGCAGCCGTGGACCGCGGACCGCGTTCACCTGGTCCGCAGCCGCCTAGGCGCGACCGAGCACCCCCGGTACACCTCGCTCGCAAGCTGGCCGCTGGGGACCCCGCCGCCGCAAAGGACGCCGCCGGTCACGAGGACTGGCTGAGCTTCTCCAGGATCGGCACTGCCGCCCGGAGCGTGGCGCGCTCCTCGGCGGTCAGTTCGGTCAGCCGCCGGGCCAGCCATGCGTCCTTCCGCCGCCTGACGCGCTGGACGACGGCGCGCCCTTCGTCGGTGACGGTGAGAATCACCTGCCGCCGATCGGTCGGGTGCGGCGAGCGGAGCACCAGGTCGCGCTCCTCGAGCACGGCGATGACGCGGGTCATGGACGGCGGCTGAACTTTCTCGTGCTCCGCCAGCTCGCCCGGGGTCATCGCCTGGTGGACCTCCAGCGCCGACAGCGCGGCCAGCTGAGTCTCGGAGAGCACCGCCTCCGTCATTCCCGATGTGGTGCGCTGGGCCCGCAGCCGCCTCGCCAGCCTGCTCACCGAGATCCGCAGAGCGGTGGCCAGCCCGGCATCGGTGCTGGTCTGGCTGGCTGTCATGGTCGGTAACCTTCGTCGGGCAGGCCTAGAACGTGGACTAAGTACATCACGCCGACGAACCGCGCGCAGCCGCCGCGCTGGACCTCGTAGCCTGAGGGGGTGAAGCTAACCCGCGAGCCGGGGGCGCGCCCCTTGCCCCCGCCGCCGCTCGAGGCGAACGACAAGCTGGTCGCGGCGGTCGGCACGGCCGGATGGGCGATCGCGCTGGTGGTCCTGCTTATTCTCCGCGGCAGCCTGCCGGCCGGCGACCGCTGGTGGATCTGGACCTGCGTGTCCGGGCTGGCGATGGGGCTGTTCGCGCTCTGGTACGTGCCGAGGCTCAAGCGCGGCCGAGCCCGGGCCGCGGCCCAGCGGGCGCCCGAGAGTGAGCCCGAGAGTGAGCCCGAGAGTGAGCCCGAGAGTGAGCAGGGTCAGTCGGCTCCGCGGGACAACGGCTCGAACACGGTCTCCTCGACCGAGACCCCGGGCAGGTCGACGAGGTCGTAGCCGAACTCGTCGATGACCGGCGCCACCGCGCGCGCGGCCACCGCGCCGCCCATGGCCTCCGAATGAGCCCCGCAGCCGTGATCGGCCGACACGACCCGGCCGTCGTCCGGCGCGTACGCGTTCGCGCAGGCGCCGAAGAGGCGGCCGAGCTCGCCGCTCAGCGGCACGAAGAACCCGCAGCTGATGCAGTGCGCGGGCGCCGCGTGCGCGAGCGGCGTCCGCGGCCCGTGCTCACTGGCGTACCAGCGCTCGGACGCGCCTTCCCGGCCGATGGCCGACAGCACGCGCGAGCGTCCGGGCGCGGGCAACTCGGCCGGCTCCCCGGGACCCTCGTCCTCGCCGCTGTCGAACCAGTCGGTGACGGCGTCCTCGCCTTCGAGCACGACCAGTGACACCAGCCGCTCGTCGTCCGGCGGCGCGGGCAGCAGGTCGCCCACGCCGAGATCCCCCGGCCGCAGCCGGTCGTGCCATGGCACCCAGTCCGGCGCGAGCAGGGCCCCCGGCCCGGGCAGCAGCACCGTCTCGCTGACCGTCACCGCCTTGGCCCTGGGCGCACGGACGACGGTCACCGCCCATCGCCAGCCGACGTAGCCGGGGTCCGCGCATTCGAACAGGTGGGTGACGATGCGTTCGCCTTCTGCCTGCACGCCGAGGTGGTCACCGACCTCGTCGGCGCCGACGATGGCAACGACGGCGTCCCGCGCGAGGTCGACCGCCTCGGCGCACGCCTGATCTGGTTCCCTGGTTCGGATGCGGGTGGGGCTCACGGCTACCAATTCTCAGTCATCACGCATGATGCATGTGCGGTAACCCGCCGTTTACAGTGACGGTAAAGGGGTCAGGGTCGCCGCAGTGCCAACAACCAAGAATACTGGTTACATGCGGATGTCCGAGGCGATGCGGCGAACCGGCGGCGCGGCCCGCGCCACCGGCGGCGCGGTACGGTCCGGCGCGCGGGCCGGGGCCACCGCCACCCGCCGGACCGGCGGCTTCGTACACCGGGTGACCGGCGCCTCGGGGGCCGGGCGGACCGGCCTGTCCACGCTCATCGAACTGACCGCCGCCAGCGGCGCGGGAGACGCGTTCGTCGCGGTGTCGCTGGCCGGGACGATCTTCTTCAGCACGTCGGTGGATCAGGCCCGCGGCCGGGTGGTGCTCTTCCTGCTGGTGACGATGGCCCCGTTCGCGGTTCTCGCGCCATTCATCGGCCCGGCCCTCGACCGCATGCAGCAGGGCCGTCGCTACCTGCTGGCGGGTACGCTGCTGGCCCGCGGCTTGCTCTGCTGGGGGATGTCGGCCGCCATCCACAGCCCGGTGACGCTGCTGCCCGCAGCGTTCGGCATCCTGGTGCTGCAGAAGGCGTACGGCGTGCTGCGCGCGTCGGTCACGCCGCGCCTGCTGCCCGCGGAAATCAGCCTGGTCACCGCCAACGCACGGTCCCAGCTATTCACGCTGACCGCCTCCATGCTCGGCGGCGCGCTGGCGGCGGGGATCCAGGTCACGGCCGGGGCCGCCTGGGTGCTCCGGGCGGGCACGCTGATCTACCTCGCCGCCATATTCCTCGCGCTGCGGCTCCCCGACCAGGTGGACTCGCCGGCGGCTCCCGCTGCCACCCCGGCCCCGGCCGCCGCCGGTCCCCCGCCAGATTTTCACCCGAACGGGGATGGGCGATACGCCCCGGCCAACAGCACCGACCGGTGGCTGGGCGAATCCGGGTCGGCTGGTCGCGACGGCCGTACCATCCCGTTCGAGCCGGCCGCCCTGCCCCCAGGCGCAGCCGAACGCGTTACCGACGGAGCCGCCGCGCCCGGCCGGGGCAGGACGGCCACCGGCGGCCGGCGCTGGCGGGGCCTGGCCAACGTGGGACCAATCGTGGGCGAGGCCATGCGGGGCAACGCGGTGCTGCGCGCGTTCTCCGGCTACATGGTGTTCTTCCTGGCCTTCTACCTGCGCACCGCGCACTTCAGCGTGTCGCACAACTTCGCGCTCGGCGCCCTGGTGGCGGCGGCCGCGGCCGGCGGTCTGGCGGCGATGGCGATCGGCTCCCTGATCCGCGCCCGGGCTCCGGTGCTCATCCTGTTCGCCATGCTCACCGTGGCGCCGATCGTGACGGCGGCGTGCGCCTTTTTCTTCAGCCTGACGGCGGCCATCGCGGTGGCGTTCACCGCCGCGCTCGCGGCCGGTCTGGCCAAGCTGTCGCTCGACTCGACCGTGCAGCGCGAGGTCGGCGAGGAGATCCGGTCGTCGGCGTTCGCGGTGTCCGAGACGCTGAACCAGGTGGCGAACGTCGCGGGCAGCCTGGTCGGCGTCCTGGTCTCGATGCTGGACAACGGCCCGGCCGGCCTGGCCATCGCGGCCGCCTGCCTGACCGCCGCGCTGGTCACGATGGTCACCCGGCGCAGGCAGCGCATCCTCGCCCAGCGGCTGGACGAAGAACCCGCCCCGCCCCGCCGTCGACCTCGCCCCGCCCCCCGCTAGGTCAGTGCTTGATCTTTAGGGCTCGATCGTCAGGGCTCGATCGTCAGGGCTCGATGTCGTCGGCGACGGCGCGGAGCACGGCGGCGATCTTCTTGGCGTCGCGGGCATCGGGCTGCTTGCCGCGGCGGTAGGTCGTCGACACCTCGTCGAGCAGCTTGATCAGGTCTTCGACGAGCACGATCATCTCGTCGGGCTTCTTGCGGGACTGCTTGGCCGCCGCGACGGTCGGCGGCGGCTCGAGGATCCGCACCTGGAGCGCCTGCGCACCGCGGCGACCCTCGGCTACCCCGAACTCCACCCGCTGCCCTTGCCGCAGCGCGGTCGTCCCCGCGGGCAGCGCCGACGAATGCACGAATACCTCACCGCCGTCGTCACGGGCGAGAAAGCCATACCCCTTGTCGGAGTCGTACCACTTGACCTTGCCGGTAGGCACGCGCAGACCTCACGTCGAAGAGAACAAATGAACAACCAGCGATCAGGCGACCGACAGGATGCTATGGGCGCTTCTAAGGCTATCGGTCCGGGACGCCGGATCGCAGCTTGGTATCGCCCGCTCCCAAAACGGCCCGGGGAAAACCCCGGGCCGTCTGGGTGACTCGACTTCCGTGCGGATCAGAAGTCCATGTCGCCGCCACCGCCGGGCATGGCGGGGGCCTTCTCCTTCTCCGGCTTCTCCACGATCACGGCCTCGGTGGTGAGGAACAGGCCCGCGATCGAAGCCGCGTTCTGCAGCGCCGACCTGGTGACCTTCGCGGGGTCGATGATGCCGGCCTTGAACATGTCGACATACTCACCGGTCGCGGCGTCCAGGCCCTGCCCAGCGGGCAGCGTCTTGACCTTCTCGACCACCACGCCGCCTTCGAGGCCGGCGTTCACCGCGATCTGCTTGAGCGGCTCCTCCAGCGCCCGGCGCACGATCAGCGTGCCGGTCGCCTCGTCGCCGACCAGGTCGAGCTTCTCGAAGGCACTCCGGCCCGCCTGCAGCAGCGCGACGCCGCCACCGGGCACGACACCTTCCTCGACCGCGGCCTTGGCGTTGCGCACCGCGTCCTCGATGCGGTGCTTGCGCTCCTTCAGCTCGACCTCGGTGGCCGCCCCCGCCTTGATGACGGCGACGCCGCCGGCCAGCTTGGCCAGCCGCTCCTGCAGCTTCTCGCGGTCGTAGTCGGAGTCGGTGTTGTCGATCTCGGTACGGATCTGGTTGACCCGGCCAGAGATCTGGTCCGCGTCGCCGGCGCCGTCGACGATCGTCGTCTCGTCCTTGGTGACCACGACCTTGCGGGCCCGGCCGAGCACGTCGAGGTCGACGTTGTCCAGCTTGAGGCCGACTTCCTCGCTGATGACCTGGCCACCGGTGAGGATGGCGATGTCACCGAGCATGGCCTTGCGCCGGTCGCCGAAGCCGGGGGCCTTGACAGCCACCGACTTGAACAGGCCGCGCATCTTGTTCACGACCAGGGTCGCCAGGGCCTCGCCGTCGACGTCCTCGGCGATGATGACCAGCGGCTTGCCGGACTGCACCACCTTGTCGAGCAGCGGGAGCAGGTCCTTGTTGGCCGAGATCTTGGAGTTCACCACGAGGATGTACGGATCCTCGAGGACGGCCTCGAGCCGCTCCGGGTCGGTGACGAAGTAGGGCGCGATGTATCCCTTGTCGAAGCGCATGCCCTCGGTGAGCTCAAGCTCCAGGCCGAAGGTGTTGGACTCCTCGACGGTGATGACGCCTTCCTTGCCGACCTTGTCCATGGCCTCGGCGATCATCTCGCCGATGGCCGGGTCGCCGGCCGAGATGGAGGCCGTGGCCGCGATCTGCTCCTTGGTCTCCACCTCCTTGGCGAGCTTGGAAAGCTCCTCGCTCACCCGCTCGACGGCCGCCTCGATGCCGCGCTTGAGCGACATCGGGTTGGCGCCCGCCGCGACGTTGCGCAGGCCCTCGCGCACGAGCGCCTGAGCCAGCACGGTCGCCGTCGTCGTGCCGTCCCCGGCCACGTCGTCGGTCTTCTTTGCTACTTCCTTGACCAGCTCCGCGCCGACCTTCTCCCACGGGTCCTCGAGCTCGATCTCCTTGGCGATGGACACGCCATCGTTGGTGATCGTGGGTGCGCCCCACTTCTTCTCGAGTACCACGTTGCGGCCCTTGGGGCCGAGAGTTACCTTCACGGCGTCGGCGAGCTGGTTCATACCGCGCTCGAGGCCGCGCCTGGCGTCCTCGTCAAACGCGATCATCTTCGCTGCCATAGGCTCCAGTCCTCCGTGGCGTATGCGTGGATCGAGCCGACGCCCGCGACGGACGGCATTCCTCGCGGCAGTCCCTTCCTGCCGCGAGGGGGTTGCCTCATCGCCCGATCCCGCCATCATGCTGGCACTCGCATAAGGAGAGTGCCAGCACTATGTTTAGCACTCTCATAGTGAGAGTGCAAACGCACGGATACCACGAGGCCGCGCCGTGGCGCACAGCCGCATGGCTGCGCAACACGTGACTGCGGAACATCAGAGCGCAGGGTGCGCCCAGGTCCCGCGACGGTGCGGGCACGGGTTAAATCAGGCCGGCCCGGCCCCGGTGGGGCCGGGCCGGCCAGCTGAACCCGGCAGATCTGTGGTCCCGCGCGAACCCGGGGCCACGAGCGAACTTAAGAGACCACAACAACCTTGTCGGCCTGCGCGCCCCGATCGCTTTGCGTGATCTCGAACTCGACTCGTTGTCCCTCTTCGAGGGTGCGGTAGCCATCCGACTGGATCGCTGAGAAGTGGACGAAAACGTCCTTGCCACCGTCGACGGCGATGAAGCCGTATCCCTTGTCCGGGTTAAACCACTTGACGGTGCCCTGAGCCATTCCAAACAACTCCCTAACTGCGCTCGGGACTCGAGCCCCGCCCTTGTCACCGCGGAACCCGTTGATCGCACCGGGTGAGAACGGCTACGTACGCAAAGCGCACAAACCCCGTTCCCGTCCGACGGCGACCGGAATTGACCTTACCTTGTACCGAGGCTGCCTGGCGCCACTTACCCACCAATCACGCTATCTGGCGCACGTCGGCCGCAGTCTCGGGCGCCCCGCCAGCCACCGCGGGTATGACGGAAATCCGCTCGCCCGGCGGCACTCGCGTGTCGAGTCCCTGCGCGAAACGCACATCTTCGTCGCCCACGTACACATTGACGAACCTGCGCAGGTTTCCGCCGTCATCGATAATCCGGCCGCCCAGGCCCGGATAGGTGGCGTCCAGGCCGGCGATGACCTCGCGGAGGGTCCCGTCCGCGGCGGTCACCTCCGCCGCGCCGCCGGTATAAGACCGCAGGATGGTGGGGATCCGCACCTGCACTGTCACGACACTGCCTCCTGGAATGCCTCGAGGGTGGGCCTGATCGGGGCGGGCACGTCCACCGCCGCGATGACCGCGTCGAGGGTCTTCAGCCCGTCGCCCGAGTTGATGATCACCGTCTCCGCCTCCGGGTCGAGCTGGCCCTCCTTGAGGAGCTTGCGCAGCACGCCCAGGGTGACGCCGCCGGCGGTCTCGCCGAAGATGCCCTCGCACCCGGCGAGCAGCCGGATCGAGTCGACCACCTCGTCGTCGCTCACGTCGGCGATCGACCCGCCGGTGCGCCGTACCACGTCGAGCACGTAGGGCCCGTCGGCCGGGTTGCCGATGGCCAGCGACTTGGCGATGGTGGACGGCCGCACCGGGCGCACCACGTCGTGCCCGGCGGCGAAGGCGGCGGACACCGGCGAGCACCCGGTGGCCTGGGCCCCGAACACGCGCCACGGCGTCTGCGGCACCAGGCCGAGCGAGGTCAGCTCGCTGAAGCCCTTGTCCACCTTCACCAGCTGCGCACCCGACGCGATCGGCACCACGACCTGATCGGGCAGCCGCCAGCCGAGCTGCTCGGCGATCTCGAAGGCGAGCGTCTTGGACCCCTCGGCGTAGTAGGGCCGCACGTTGACGTTGACGAATGCCCAGTCCGGATGCTCGCCCGCGAGCTCGGACGCCAGCCGGTTCACGTCGTCGTAGGTGCCGTCCACGGTGACGAACGTGCCGCCGTAGACCGAGGTGGTGATGATCTTGCCCAGCTCCAGGTCGGCGGGCACGAGCACCACGGAGCGGATGCCGGCCCGCGCGGCCGCGGCCGCCACCGCGTTGGCCAGGTTGCCGGTGGACGGGCAGGCGAGCACCTTGAAGCCCATCTCGGTGGCGGCGGCCAGGGCCACCGCGACCACCCGGTCCTTGAACGAGTGCGTCGGGTTGCCGCGGTCGTCCTTGATCCAGAGCCTGCGCATGCCCAGCGCGTGAGCGAGGTTGTCGGCGCGGATCAGCCTGGTGTAACCGGGCTCGGTCGTGGGGCGCTGGGCGATGTCGGCAGGCACCGGGAGCAGCTGTGCGTACCGCCACATGTTCGGCGGGCCGGCCTTGATGTCCGCTCTGGTCAGCTGCGGGTAGTCGTAGCGGACTTCCAGCGGCCCGAAACACTCCTCGCAGGCGTAGTACGGGCCGAGCTCGTAGACCTTGCCGCACTCGCGGCAGGACAGCCCGGTGGCGTGGCCGAACCCGGAAGCTTCATGAGACGTAGGTGTCGTTGCTGTAGTCACCGGCGAGGACTTCCTTCCCCATCTTTCCCAGCGGTCACCCTGACCACGGGCCGGAGTTGGCACCATGTCACGCGCCTCGCCGTTCACGACGGGCATGCATGCGCGCTAGGTTGCCGGGGCTTCGCAGGGCCGATCCCTCCACCCCTCTGGATGAGCGTTATTCAGTTGTCCCAAACGGGATAAGAATACCTCAGTGCTGGCCCAGGGGGGCGACCCCCTGGAACCCCCGATCACGGGGGGGCTACCCGCCCCCCGTACCCCCCTGGCCCCCGAGACCGGGGGACCCATCCCCCCGGACCCCCCTTGCTAACCTGCCGGACTATGAATCAGCGAGTCCTCGTGGCGTCTAATCGCGGCCCGGTGTCGTACCAGTTCGGCACCGACGGCTCGCCGGCAGGCCAGCGAGGCGGCG
Organism: uncultured Actinomycetes bacterium; assembly: GCA_963769715.1. Lineage (GTDB taxonomy): Bacteria > Actinomycetota > Actinomycetes > Streptosporangiales > Streptosporangiaceae > Palsa-504. The sequence continues at coordinate 30,767 of CAVYNE010000013.1, read as the reverse complement.
GCGGCATGATCGCCGGGGTGACGGAGGGGCTGGTGGCGCTCGGGCCGGAGGCCGACGTGACCTGGATCTGCACCGCGCTGAGCGACGCGGACCGCGTGGCCGCGGCACTGCAGCGGGCGGCCGCCCGCGAAGGCCTCCACGAGGAGGACGGCATCGGTGTCCGGATGCTCGACATCCCGCCCGGCATCTTCGACCGCGCCTACAACAACGTGGCCAACTCAGCCCTGTGGTTCGTTCACCACCTGCTGTTCGACACCCCGAACCAGCCGCAGTTCGGCCACGAGTTCCGCCGCGACTGGGACTCTTACCTGGCCTACAACGAGGTGTTCGCCGACGCCCTGACCCAAGAAGCCCGCGATGCCCTAGCCCGGGAAGCAGCCGGGCGGGAGCAGCCGCCGTCCGGCGCCCCGCGGATCTTGATCCAGGACTACCACCTGTGCCTGGCTCCGCGGATGCTGCGGGACAAGCTGGGCGACGCGGCCAGCGACGTCGGCATCGCGCACTTCAGCCACACGCCCTGGGCGCCGCTGGACTACTACCGGCTGCTCCCCGAGGAGGTGGGCCGGGCGCTGCTTGACGGCATCCTCGGCGCGGACCACGCCGGCTTTCACGCCGAGCGGTGGGCCACGGCGTTCATGGACTGCTGCGCCGTCCTGCTCGGCGCCGACGTGGCCCGCAGGGACGGGCTGGGCGGCCCGGGCCCAGTCGGGCGGGTGACCCACCGGGGCCATGTCACCCAGGTGGGCGTGCACCCGCTCGGCGTGGACGCCCCCGCGCTGCGGGAGCGCGCGCGGGCTGGCGACGTGCAGGCCCACGTCAGCACGCTCAGGGCGGCGGCGGACGGCCGGAAACTGATCGTCAGGGTCGACCGGACCGAACTGTCCAAGAACATCGTCCGCGGCCTGGTCGCGTATCGCGAGCTGCTGGCGACCCGGCCGCAGTGGCGGGGCCGCGTCGTGCACCTGGCCTTCGCCTACCCGTCCAGGTCGGCCCTGGCGGAGTACCGCGCCTACACCGACCGGGTGCGGCGGCTCGCGCGGGAGATCAGCGAGGAGTTCGGCACCCCGGACTGGGACCCGCTGATCCTCGAGGTCAAGGACGACTACCCGCGGTCGCTGGCCGCCTGCGCGGTCGCCGACGTCTTGCTGGTGAACCCGGTCAGGGACGGCATGAACCTGGTCGCGCAGGAGGGCCCGGTGCTGTCCGAGCGCGGCTGCGCGCTGGTGCTCTCCCGCGAGGCCGGCGCCGCCTCGACGCTGGCCGCCGACGCGCTGCTCGTCAACCCCTACGACATCACCGAGACGGCCGAGGCCCTGCATGAGGCGCTCTCGATGTCCGACGCCGAACGCCAGCGCCGCAGCGCCGCGCTGGCCGCCACCGCCGCCGCGGACCCGCCCGCGCGCTGGCTGGGCGCCCAGCTCGCGTCGCTGGATCGTGAGGGCGAGGCTTAAAGCCCCAGCTGGTCGGCGACGGCGGCGAACAGGGCCACGATCCCGTCGGGTCCCGCCACGACCAGGTCGGCTTCGGCGGCGACCCGCGGCGACTCGGCGCTGGCGCTAGCCACGGCGCAGCCGGGGATTCCGCCGGCCCGCAGCGAGCGGACCGCGGCGAAGGCGGGCAGGTCCCCGAGGTCATCGCCGCAGAATAGGACCGAACGCGCGGCCCGCTCGCCGACCAGGCCGGTCAGCGCGGTGCCCTTGTCCACGCCCGGCGGGCGCAATTCGATGACGAAACGGCCGGGCTGCGCGTCAAGCCCCAGTCCGGCGGCCAGCTCGCCGAGCGGGTCGCGGAGCCGGCGCAGCGCCGCTTCCGGGTCGGCCGTGCCGCGGGTGTGCACCGCCACCGCGTGCGCCTTGTCCTCGATCCAGGTGCCGTCGGGCGCCCCGGCCTGGCGGAGCACGCCGGGCAGCGCGCCGCGGGCGGCCTCGACGGCCGGCGGGACCGCGGCCGTGGTCAGCTGGCCGTCCTGCCACCGCTGCCAGCCGTAGTGGCCGATCACGATGAGGCCGGGGACGGCCTCGAACCGGCCCAGGTCGACCGCGTCCGCCGCGGGCCGGCCGGTGATGATGGCCAGCGTGCCCACGGCCCCGGCCAGGGCGGTCAGGGCGGGCACCGCGCCGGGGTGGGCGCGCGCGTCGCCCGGACGGTCCACGATCGGCGCCAGCGTGCCGTCGAAGTCCGCGGCCACCAGCGCGTGCCGCGGGTCCGCGAGCAGCGCGTCGAGGCCGGCCTGGCCCTCCGGGGTGGCCGGCCGGGCCAGTGAGATCATCGGCATGACCTCATCTTGGCCGCCCCTTCGCGCCCTTCGAGCCGGGCGACCGGATGCGCTGCCGGCGGGCCCGCTGGGCGCGCAGCCGCTTGACGAGCACCGGGTCGAACGCGAGCGCCTCGGGCCGGTCGATCAGCTCGTTCAGCAGCTGGTAGTACCGGGTAGCCGGCATGTCGAGCACCTCGGCGATGGCCTGCTCCTTCACGCCAGGCGATCGCCAGCCGCGCCGCTCGAACGCCAGGATCCGCATGTCACGTTCTGACAGCCCGGACATAAGACCCTCCTCCCGGTTCATTCCAGACCGTACAACAGAAGCGGGGGTGTACCCGGGCGGGCCGCCGACGTACGCTCACGGGTCGTGACCCGTTTTCGCTACCTCAGCTTCCTCACCGACTATGGGCTCGAAGACGGCTTCGTGGCCGCGTGCCACGGGGTCAGCGCCCGGATCGCGCCGGACGCGGACATCATCGACGTGACCCACCTGATCCCGCCGGGTGACGTCAGGCGCGGCGCGGCCGTGCTCGCTCAGACCGTGCCCTACCTGCCGCCCGCGGTGCACGTGGCGGTGGTCGACCCCGGTGTCGGCACGGCCAGGCGCGGGGTGGCGGTGGCGGCCGGGGATTCGGTGTTCATCGGACCGGACAACGGCCTGCTGTCCTGGGCGGTGACCGCGGCGGGCGGTGCCGCGCGCGCGTACAGCCTGACCAACTCCACGCTGTGGCTCAGCCAGGTGACGCCGACCTTCCACGGCCGGGACATCTTCATCCCGGTGGCCGCGCACCTGGCGGCGGACACCGAACTGGCCGCGGTCGGGGAACAGATCGACGTCGGCGACCTGGTCACGCTGCCGGCTCCCGGACGGCTGGTCCGCGACGGCACCGCGGAGGGGGAAGTGCTGACCGTGGACCGGTTCGGCAATGTCCAGCTCACGATCACCGCGGCGGACGTGGCGGAAATCGGCGCCAAGCCGGGCGGCACCGTGCTCGTGCACTGCGGCTTCCGCCAGCTGACCCTGCCCTACCGGGAGATGTTCGGCGCGGTCGCGACCGGCGACCTCGTCGCCTACACGGACAGCGCGGGATTGGTTTCCATCGCGGTCAACGGCGGTAACGCCGCCCAGCGGCTCGGCCTGCCGCCCGGCGCACGGGTATCGATCGCGGCCCTACCGCAAACTATTCATGGCTGATTCATTCCGCGCGCGGCGACCGCGTGGCACCATTACAGAGGCCGGGTCGGAACATCGCTACCGCAGGCCAGCCTGGCCAGCCTCGGAGGAGATATCTGACCAAAGTGTCACACAGATCGTTCTGCCGCACCCTGGTCCCGGTCACCTCGGGACTAGCTGCGGTTGCAGCTGTTTCCTGGGTCGTCGGGTCTACCCCCGCGCACGCCTCCGGGGGTTACGGTGTCGCCGGCGCCACCATCCAGGCCCAGGAGTGGTGGCTGCCTGGCCTGCACGTGACGCAGGCGTGGCAGAGCACCGAGGGAGCCGGGATCACCGTGGCTGTGCTTGGCACGGGCGTCGCCGCCGGGCATCCTGACCTGGCCGGCTCGGTGTCGACCGGACCCGACTTCACCGGTTCGGGCCGGACGGCAGGCGGGCCCCTCTGGGGCATCGACGGGACACAGGTCGCGGGGATCATCGCCGGGCACGGGCACGGCACCGGCGGCGAGGCGGGCATCCTCGGCATCGCGCCCGCGGCGAAGATCCTGTCCATCCGGGTCAGCCTGGAATACAACGACCCGCTGAACGCCGATCCGGCCATTGCCCGGCGGCTGCCGGCGGCCATCGCCGAGGGCATCATCTACGCGGTCGATCACGGGGCCAGGGTCATCGACCTGCCGCTGGACCCGGGGACGGCGGGCCTGACCGGCCAGGGCGACCCGGCCGCGGCCGGCGGCAGCCGGGCCGAGCAGGCGGCGGTGACGTACGCGCTGCGCAAGAACGTGGCGCTGGTGGCCCCGGCCGGCGATGACGCCCTGGGACCGGGCCTGCTGAATTACCCGGCCGCCTACCCGGGGGTCATCGCCGTGGGCGCGGTCGCCCGCGACGGGCAACTCGCCCCGTTCAGTAGCAGGCACTCGTACGTGTCGCTGACCGCGCCGGGCGTCAGCCTGATGGCGGCGGCCCCGCCCGATGACTACGCGCGGATAAGCTCCACCAGCACGTCCAGCGGCATCGTGGCCGGCCTGGCCGCCCTCATCCTGTCCAGGTACCCGCACCTCACCGTGGCTCAGGTCACTCAGGCCCTGACCGAGGGCACGGCCGGCGGCACCACCACCGACCAGGCGGGCCGCCCGGGCGCCGGGCACGGCACCGTCGACGCCGCCCGGGCGGTCCAGGAGGCCGCCGCCATCACCACGGCCGGCCAGCGCAGCCAGCCGGCCAGGCCCACGGCCCGGCCGCATGAGCAGGTGCGGCTGTCGACCACGGCAGCTCACCGGGCGAGCGCCAGCGCACTGGCCGGGTCGCTGGTGCGCTACGTCGTGGCCGGGCTGGGCGCGCTGATCGTGCTGCTGGTAGTGCTGACCCTGGTCGTCCGCTCCCGCCGGGAGAGGGCCAGGGCCGCCGCGGCCGCAGGCCTCGGGTCCGGATCCACCCGGGGCCGTCCCCGGGGGCTGCACGAGCAGCGCAAGCCGGAGCCCGGGCCCGAGCCGGGCCATAGCGCCGGTGGGCTCACCGGGCTAGGTACCGCCACCAGTCGCTCTGGCCTGGCCCCGCCCGGGCCGGCGATGGCCCCGCCCGGGCCGGCGATGGTGCCAGCGGGGCCGGTGACCACGGGCAACTGGCCCGCCGCCGGAAGCTGGCAGGGCGGCAGCGTGGGCGAGATCGCCCACTCCTCCGGCGCGCCGTACCGCCCGGTCATGACGCCGGCGCCGAAGGCCGCCAAGACGGCCAAGACGGCCGCGAGCTCCTCGGGTCCACCCTGGGCGCCCGCGCCGGAGCCCGAGCGCACGTTCGGGCCGCTCCCGGTGGTGGCGAACAGCGCGCTCCCGCCGGATCCGGGTCCCAGCATCCGGGTGCCCGGGGACATGGCGGCGTTGCCCGCCGTGGCGCCCGACTTCCTGCCGCCCGCGCCCTTCGACTTCATGACGTCGCCGGACCCGGACTTCCCGCCGCGGCCCGCCGTCGATGACGACATCGACCCGGGCTTCCCCGGCCTGCCGAACCTCACGGCCCAACAGAACCTAGACTTCGCCGCGGCCCCGGTCCCGGCCGATTACGCGCCGCCCGAGGCCCCTGACTTCACCGTGCCGTCACGCGCCGCCGGCCTCGTCCTGTCCGCCGAGACCGACCCGAATGCTCCGGCCCGGCCGACTCGGCCGACGTTCCGCCAGGCCCCGGCGACCGATCCCAGTTACATCTGGGACCTGGCCGCCACCGACGTCTTCCCGGCCGCCGTCCAGCCCAGCTCAACGCAAGAGGCGCCGGGCGCCGTCCCGGAGGACGACGATCCCGGCGCCTCTGCCAGCTAAGCCCGCTGGCTAGGCGGCCACCACGGCCTGCGGAGCCTGCGCGGGCTCGAGCGCGAGCGCGAGCACCTCGCGGACATCGCCGAGCGTGTGCACGTCCAGCTTCTCGAGCACCTCGGCCGGGACATCGTCCAGGTCCGGCTCGTTCCGCTGCGGGATCAGCACCGTGGTGATCCCGGCCCGGTGCGCGGCCAGCAGCTTCTGCTTGACGCCGCCGATCGGCAGCACCCGGCCGGTGAGCGACACCTCACCGGTCATCGCCACGTCGGAGCGCACCGGCCGACCGGACAGCAGCGACGCGAGCGCGGTGGTCATCGTGACGCCCGCGCTAGGCCCGTCCTTGGGCACCGCGCCCGCCGGCACGTGCACGTGCACGCCGCGGTCCTTGAGCTCACTGACCGGAAGGTCGAGCTCGGCGCCGTGCGAGCGCAGGTAGGACAGCGCGATCCGGACCGATTCCTTCATCACGTCACCGAGCTGCCCGGTGAGCGTGAGCCCGGTCTCGCCGGTTTCCCTGTCGGCCAGCGACGCCTCGATGAACAGGACATCCCCGCCCGCGCCGGTCACCGCGAGACCGGTCGCCACGCCGGGCACCGCCGTCCGGCGGTCTGGCGCGGCCAGGCTGGTCTCCGGCGTGAACCGGGGACGGCCCAGGTAGTCTCGCAACTCGCCTTCGCCGACGTTGGCCGGCAGGGCGGTGTCGCCGAGGGCGACCCGCGCCGCCACCTTGCGCAGGATGCGCGCGATGGAGCGCTCGAGCGACCGGACCCCGGCCTCATGGGTGTACTCCGCCGCCAGCTTCCGCAGCGCGTCCTCGCCCACCGACACCTCGTCGGCGTTCAGGCCGGCCTTGGACAGCTGCCTGGGCAGTAGGTGATCACGGGCGATGAGGACCTTCTCGTCCTCGGTGTACCCGTCCAGCTGGACTAGCTCCATCCGGTCGAGCAGCGGTCCGGGGATCGTGTCGAGCACGTTGGCCGTGGCCAGGAAGACCACGTCGGACAGGTCGAGCTCGACCTCGAGGTAGTGGTCCCGGAACGTGTGGTTCTGCGCCGGGTCAAGCACCTCGAGCAGCGCCGACGCGGGGTCGCCGCGGTAGTCCGAGCCGATCTTGTCCACCTCGTCGAGCAGCACGACCGGGTTCATCGAGCCTGCTTCGCGAATAGCGCGGACGATCCGGCCGGGCAGCGCCCCGACGTAGGTACGCCGGTGCCCGCGGATCTCCGCCTCGTCCCGGACGCCGCCCAGCGAGACCCGGACGAACTTGCGGTCCATGGCGCGCGCGACCGACTCGCCGAGCGACGTCTTGCCGACGCCAGGGGGGCCGACCAGCGCGAGCACGGCGCCGGAGCGCCGGCCGCCGATGATGCCCAGGCCCCGGTCGGCGCGGCGCTTGCGCACCGCCAGGTACTCGATGATGCGTTCCTTGACGTCATCGAGCCCGGTGTGATCCTCGTCGAGGATGCGCCGCGCGTCGGCGATGTCGTAGGCGTCCTCGGTCCTGGAGTTCCAGGGGATGTCGAGGACGGTGTCCAGCCAGGTGCGGATCCAGCCCGTCTCGGGGGACGCGTCGGGAGTGCGCTCCAGCTTGTCGACTTCCTTCAGCGCGGCCTCACGGACCGCCTCCGGCAGGTCCGCGGCTTCCACCCGGGCCCGGTAGTCGTCCTCCTCGGTGGCCGTGTCGCCGTTCAGGTCGGCAAGCTCCTTGCGGACGGCGGCGAGCTGCTGGCGCAGCAGGAATTCCTTCTGCTGCTTCTCCATGCCCTCCGCGACGTCCTTGCGGATGGACTCGGCCACGTTCAGCTCGGCCAGGTGCTCCTTGGTCCAGCCGATGAGGAGTTCCAGCCGCTCGACCAGATCCGAGGTCTCCAGCAGCTGCAGCTTCTGCGCGGTGCTGAGGTAGCTGGCGTAGCCGGCCTGGTCCGCGATTGCTGACGCGTCGAGTTGCTGCATCGCGTCGATGACCTGCCACGCGCCGCGCTGCTGCAGGATCCCGGTAACCAGGGACTTGTACTGCTGGGCCAGTTCGTCGGCCCGCGGACCGCGGCCGGTCTCTTCGACCACGGTGCCCTGCACCCACAGCGCCGCGCCGGGACCTGTGGTGCCCGAGCCGATCTTGACCCGGGCGATGCCACGCACCACCGCGCCGGGCTGTCCGCCGGGCAGGCGTCCGACCTGCTCGACCAAGGCGAGCGTGCCGACCCCGGCGAGCCCGCGATCGGGCAGCCGCGGCACGAGCAGCAGCTGCGCCTTAACTTCAGAACGCATGCCGGGAACCTGCCTGGACGGCATCCGGGCCGCATCGATGGCGGCGCCAATTTCGGGCTGCGACGTCTCCAGCGGCACTACCATCCCCGGCAGCACCACTTCATCGTCAAGTGGCAGCACCGGCAGTGTGAGCGTTTCACTCATGATGGCCTCCGTATAACTTGAGTCATACTCACTCAAGAAAGACGAGCCCCGGTAAATTTCCGAACGATGTTCGCCTGAAGCGATCGCCCCCGTGCCCCCCGGTTAATGGCGTTCGGCCAGGAGCACGTGCAGGTGGCGCGGGCCGTGCACGCCCTCGATCCGGATCAGCTCGATGTCGCTGGTGGCCGACGGGCCGGAGATGAGGGTGTGCGGGCGGGAGGGGTCGAGCCGGTCGAACGCGTCGGCCAGGTCAGCGTAGACCTGGCTGGCCCGGACGATGACCAGGTGGAAGTCGGGCACCAGGGTGACCGCACGGCGCCCTTGCCCGGGACCGTGGTCCAGGATGATCGTGCCGGTCTCGGCGATCGCGACCGCGCATCCGGTCACGACCCCGGCCATCCGGTCGAGTTCGGCCGCCGGGAGCGGCGGGGTGTCGCCGGCCAGCTCGATGGCCGGGGGCAGCGCGGCCAGCCAACCGGGCGGCAGGCCTTCCGGCACGACGAAGGGACCGGGCGCGACGGCGGCGCGTTCGCCCAGGATGCGGGCGATGGCGGCGGCGGCGCTGGCCTCGGGGACCCGCTCGACGACGGCGCGGTAATCGGCGGTCCGCTCGGCGAACAGGCCTGCGATGTCAGCGGTCGCGGGGTCGTGGTGGGCGCGCAGGTAGTCCCGGGGCAGGACCGCGTATGCCGCGTCGGTATCGGCCCCGGCGCGCTCCGCCTGGCCCGCCGACCCGCCGTTGGCGCCGCCCGCGGCCCGGTTGGCGGCCGAGCTGGCGGCCGAGCTGGCGGCGGCGTCGGCGGCGCGGATCCTGGCCAGGATCGCCTCTTTCGAGGTGGTCATGATCGCGAGCCCCTGGTCCTGGCCCACCAGGCGCGGAACGATTCCGGTGGCGGGGCGGGGGCATCGCGGGTTTCGGTCCAGCCGTTCAGCGGCGGCGGCAGCCGCCTGATCCGGCCGGACCTGGCTATCAGCTTGCTGCCCCGCGCCGCGGCACGCTGAGCCGAGGCGAGCAGCCGGGGCGAGCGGAGCACCCGGCCGGATAGCTGGAAGATGACTCGTTCGGGAGAAAAAGTCTTTTCGCGCTTGGCGTCGACGACCTGGGCGCGCAGGTGGACCAGCGCCTCGGGGATGTTGATCGCGACCGGGCACACCTCGTAGCAGGCGCCGCACAAGGTAGAGGCGTAGGGCAGCGACGCGTCGACCGGGGAGGTGACGCCGCGCAGCAGCGGGGAGATGATGGCGCCGATCGGGCCCGGGTAAGGCGAGCCGTAGGCGTGGCCGCCGGTCCGCTCGTAGACCGGGCACACGTTCAGGCAGGCCGAGCACCTGATGCAGCGCAGCGCCTGGCGGCCGGTCTGGTCGGCCAGCGCGGAGGTGCGGCCGTTGTCCAGCAGCACCAGGTGGAAGTCCTGCGGTCCGTCCCCGGGCGTGCTGCCGGTCCAGGTCGAGGTGTAGGGGTTCATCCGCTCGGCCGTGGAGGACCGGGGCAGCAGCGCCAGGAACACCTCCAGGTCCCGCCAGGACGGCAGGATCTTCTCGATCCCCACCACCGAGATGAGCGTGCGCGGCAGCGTCAGGCACATCCGGCCGTTGCCCTCGGACTCCACCACCACCAGCGACCCGGTCTCGGCGATGGCGAAGTTCGCGCCCGAGACGCCGACTTGGGCGGACAGGAACGCCTGGCGCAGGTGCGCCCGCGCGGCGGCGGCGAGCGCCGCCGGGTCGTCGGTCAGCCCGGCCGGCGCGTCGGGCATCTGGGTGCGGAAGATCTCCCTGATCTCGGCCCGGTTCTTGTGGATGGCCGGGACCAGGATGTGGCTGGGCCGGTCGTGGCCGAGCTGCACGATGAGCTCGGCCAGGTCGGTCTCCAGCGCGCTGATGCCGTCGGCGGCCAGCGCCTCGTTCAGCCCGGTCTCCTGGGTGGCCATCGACTTCACCTTGACCACGCCGTCGGCGCCGGCCGCCCGGACCAGGCCGGCCACGATCGCGTTCGCCTCGTCCGCGTCGGCCGCCCAGTGCACGTGCCCGCCCGCCCGGGTGACGTTGGCCTCCAGCCGGAGCAGGTAGGTGTCCAGGTGAGCCAGGGTGTGATCCTTGATCGCCTTGGCCGCCTGCCGCAGCTGCTCCCAGTCGGCCAGTTCGGCGACCGCCCCGGCCCGTTTGGCGCGGATCGTGTGGGTGGCGTGTGTCAGGTTGGCGCGCAGCTGGGAGTCGGCCACCGCGGCCCTGGCCGCGACCGGGAACGACGGCATGCCCACATACGTCGGCATGCCCGGATGAGGCGCGCTCGCCGGGGGCGCGCCTGGACGGGCGCCGCCGGCGCCCGGCGCCGTCACCGGGCGTCCTCGGTGCGGGCCAGGATCTCGGCCAGGTGCATGACGGCCACCCCGGACCGCTGCCGGTCCAGCGCGCCGCCGATGTGCATCAGGCACGAGTTGTCCGCCGCGCACAGCACCTCGGCGCCGCTCTGGCGCACCGCGGCGACCTTGTCGGCGCAGATCGCGGCCGACACATCGGGGTTCTTCACCGCGAACGTGCCGCCGAACCCGCAGCACGTCTCGGCCTCCGGCAGGTCGGCCAGGTCCAGGCCGCGCACCGCGCGCAGCAGCCGCAGCGGGGCGTCGCCCACCCGGAGCATCCGCAGCGAATGACAGCTCGGGTGATAGGTCACCCGGTGCGGGAAGTACGCGCCCACATCCGTCACCCCCAGCACGCCGGTCAGGAACTCCGAAACCTCATAGGTCCGGGGCGCGACCTCGGCCACCGCCCGGGCCAGGCCCGGATCCCGCGCCTCGATGGCCAGCGCCGGGAAATACTCCCGGACCATCGAGGCACACGAGGCCGACGGGGTGACGATGGCCTCGTAGCCGCCGAAGGCAGCGGTGAACCGGCGCGCCATCGGCACCGTCTCCCGCCGGTAACCGGTGTTGAAATGCATCTGGCCGCAGCACGCCTGGGCCACCGGGAAATCCACCTGATGGCCCAGTCTCTCGAGCACCGCGACCACGGCCTGGCCGGTGCTGGGGAACAGCGTGTCGGTCAGGCACGTCACGAACAAGCCGATGCGCATCAAGCCGCCTCCGCCCGCCACGCTACAAGAGCCGCGCCCGCCGCGGCGCAGCGCCCCCGCAGACACATCCGACGTTTCCCGGCCTCAGGCCGGGTCCGCGAGCAACGCCGACCCGTCCCTGGCCCGCACCGCCTCGCATCGGCCGATGACCGCGAGCGCTGCTACGTACCCGGGGTCGACGTCCAGGTCCAGCAGGGACACGCTGTGGACAGACCGTTCGTAGGGCCAGGACACCAGGCGGGGCGGGCCCGCGTCCGCGGCCACCACGACATCGCTGAAGGCGGCGCGCAGGCCATCGCCGGTCGCCTTGGTCACGGCTTCCTTCCTGGTCCAGGCGACCAGGAAGGCGCGGGCCCGGCCTGCCGGAGGGACCGCGGCGAGCGCCGCCCGTTCGGCCGCGGACAGCACCAGGCGCGCGAGCGCCTCCGGATCGCCGTCACCACCCAGCGGGTGCGGGCGCCCGTCAAGCTGTTCCACGTCCACGCCGACCGGGATCCGCGCGACCGCGACCGCGACCAGGTCGCCGGAGTGCGCGACGGAATGCTCGACGGCCCTGCCCTCGATGACGGGGCCCTCGATGACGGGGCCCTCGATGACCGGCTTGCCGTGCGGTTCGCCGCACTGGTCGCAGGTCCGGTCGAAGCGAACGTCCGCCGGCCGCAGGCCGGTGTACCGGGCGAGGGCGGTCTTCGCCAGCGCGCACCCGGCCAGGAAACGCGCGCGGTCCTCATCGCGCCGGTAGGCCAGCCAGCGGCGGCGTTCGGTTGCATCGAGCAATCCCGCGTGCCGGTCCGAAGCGTCCTGCCTGCGCGCCCACCAGACATCCGCGGTCCCGTCCGGCGGCAGGCCCTCCTCCGCTCCTTCAGCCACCCCGTCAGCCTAACGGCTAGGCCGGGGCCCGGGTGTGGATCCACCGGGCCGACCAGGAGGCCGCTCGGGTCGGCAAGGCGGCGGGTAAGAACGACGGCAAGATCACGTCCTACCTGCTCAGGGCGGCCTTCTCCCGGACCAGCTTCTCCCTGCTGCGCCGCGGCGCCGCCCGGATGATCCCGATCGCGGCGGTGTCGGCCTTCGCCGACGGCGAGGTGATCGACGTGCCGGGCCGCCCGCGGGCGGTGCACGCGCCGGGCCACACGCCGGGCAGCGCGGCGATCCTGTTCGAGGGCCGCCGGGCTCTGCTGACCGGCGACGTCATGGCCACCGAGAACCCGCTCACCGGCAGGCTCGGCCCGCAGATCATGCCGTCCGGGCTGAACATGGACACCGCCCAGGCGCTCGCCTCGCTGGACGCGCTGCGCGGGATCGACGCGGACCTGCTGCTGCCCGGGCACGGCGACCCGTGGACCCGGGGCGTGGCCGAGGCCGTGCAGAAGGCCAGGGCAGCCGGTCCCTCGTAACGCCGGTATCGCGCGCAATTAGCTTAAGGAACTGCACCGCAGAGCCGCGAGGTTCCGGTGTGACGACTTAGGCGCTCAGGCGCGTTTCCGCGGAAACGCTGGCGCAATTGCGCGAGGATATTTTCTTCCGGCGGTCATGTCCGCGATGCCGGCACCAGCGGGCGAGGGTTGCCTGGGTGCCAGTACCCGGAGACGGCCTGGTGCCGCTTGGCGGCCTCGTCGTAGCGCTCGCGGAGCTCGCCGGGCCTCGAACACAGGTCGGGTGGAGTACCACCTACCTGCGCTTTTCCTGGATGGACAGGGGTCCTGCGTGCAGGATAGGCTCCTCCGGGGACCCCGGGTCAGATCGGCCGGGTCCAGGGGGGAAGATAAGATGCACGTACGCATCGTAGCTGGCCTGTGCGCTCTCGCACTCGCCGGAACTATTGCCATCACAGGCTGCTCGGGCTCGGCGCAGAGCACGCCGGGAGTCCAGCCGCACTCGGCCGCTGCTTCCGCGACGAAGAAGACACCGAGCAGCGCACCTGCTGCCGTTACGTCGGCACCGACACCGGCAGCGGCTGCCAGCCCGGTAGGGACATGGGATGTCGCCTACAGCTCAGCCCCCGCCAGCGTCCTCGGCCAGTATTCCATCACCGGGGATGGCGGCTTCTACTACATGACCACGAAAACCGTGCTGAAGGTTCCGGCCGGTAACTGCTCCTTGCCCGCTGCCACAGACATTGGCGCATTCTCAGAAGGGAATGGTCCCGGGACTTTCGCGGGAACCGAGAATCTTTATGAGCCGGGTACCTGCGTGCAAGCTACGTCACCTGCTACCGCCGTGCTCACGGTCACGATTTCCGGCAACACGATGATTCTGCTGGTGCCGGGCCAGCAATCGGTCACCCTCACCAGGGTGGGGAGCGCACCGTCATCATCCCCGTCTGCTCCGGCGGCTGCCGCCCCGGCGGCCTCGGCTACCGGCTGCCTCGTGCCGGATCTTCTTGATGCCACCTCAGCTAATGCCGCCGCCCTCGTGCACAGCGCCGGTTTCCAGTCGGTAGTAATCACGGCGAAGATCTTCCCCGGGAACAGCGCTACGTCGCCCGGTAACTTCCCTGCCGGGTTTGTCTGGGGAACGAGTCCCCCGGAGACGACCAGGGTGCCGTGCGGGTCGACCGTGACGGTCTACTTCCAGCCATAACCTCGGGGCCGAAAGCATAGCGGGTGTAGCTAACTAGGAGCCTGGTTAGCACACCAGCCGACCGAGCAGGAACGCACCGCCGGGCTGTCCATGGACAGCCCGGGCCACATCCCGGCAGCTTCCTATGTGGCGCCGGGGGTGCGCGGGCCGGAGGCCGCCGAGGAAAATGACAGACAGATTGGTGAGAAGTCTTGCTGACAGACCAGTGAGAAACCGCCAGGACCCGGGGTCAAAGCTGCCCGAGGCGATGGAAAGATGAAAACCCACAGCCGACCTCACCCCTGAATGGACACGCTCCGGCGGCGGGCTGGACGGTTCCGGGTCCGGGCCGGGCGCGCACTTCCGGCCAAATTAGAGGCGGTACTATCGAGCCGTCGAGGACGGGCACCTCCTCCCACTCCCTTAGCTACGATCCCCCCCCGTGGCGAAGGAGACAGGACGTGCCCGTCCTCGGCCCTGAATTTCTTTACGCGCGTAATTCTCATGGCGACTGACCCTCCGTGTCATGACCCCCATTCGGGGGTCATGACCAGCGCAAGGCTCCGCGCCCGGATCCTGCCTGACAGCGAACGCGCCAGCTGCTGACCGAAACTGGCCGGCGCCTACCCGGCCTACGGCAAGATGCAAGCCAAAACCGGCCGCCCGCTACCCGTCATCCAGCTCCAACAGTGCCGTGACCGGACGGATCCGGACAGCGCGGACAAGTCCGATCGGGATGGGGCCCGCGCCGTCGAGGAAGGCGCACCGTGCGCTGATTGTCCGGTGGCACGGTGATCTGCCAGTCCTCACGTTTGATCCGCACCACGTCGATGCGGCGCTGCCCGTCTTGGGGGTGGTAGGCGGTGAACAGGTCGACCAGGTGTCCCCTGGCCTGGGCCAGGGCAAGACGGTTGTCATAGGGACCGGATGCCTGGGCATGCGCACGGCGACACCTAACCCGGAGTGGAGCAGCCGTTGACTGATCGCGGCAGTACGCCGGCGGTCCGGCCGGAACCCGTCACGGCGCAGGCGCCGCGGCCAGGCCGGCCGCTGCTGAACCAGGACTGGCGCGAGGTCGTCTTCCTCCACTGGCCCGCCGACCCGGAGCGGGTTGCCCGGCTGCTGCCGCGGTCGGTGACGCCAGACATCATGGACGGCACGACGTACGTCGGGCTGATCGCCCTGCTGATGTGCCGCGTCGGCCCGCCGGGCCTGCCGCCGGTGCCTTACCTCGGCTGGTTCCCGGAGATCAACGTCCGCGTCTATTCGGCCGGGCCCGATGGCCGGCGCGGGGTCGTGTTCCTCTCCCTGGATGCCGCCCGGCTGGTGCCGGCCGTGACCGCGCTGGCTGGCCTGCGGCTGCCGTACCGGTGGTCCCGGATACGGGCGACCCGTGACGGCAGCACGGTCAGCTACACGAACAGCAGGCGATGGCCCGGTCCTGCGGGCGCTCACCTGCGGCTCAAGGTCCAAGTCGGTGACCCGGTGGCCAGCCCTTCGGCTCTCGAGCAGTTCCTCACCGCTCGCTGGGGCCTGCACGTCGGCTGGTACGCAGGACACCCGCTCTACGTGCCGAACGAGCACCCTCGCTGGCCCCTGCACCGGGCCACGCTGCGCGACCTGGATGAGAACCTCATCAGTTCGGCCGGCCTGACCGTGGCGGGCGACCCGGTCAGCGTGCTGTACGCCCCCGGCGTCCAGGTACGGGCTGGCTGGCCGCAGCGCCTGCCCGGCTGACTGTCTTCGACCTAGGCGGTTGAGCACCCGGCTCCGGCGGCCCTAGACCACGGTCGCGACATGCGTTATACATCAAATGTATGGCGGAGCAACCATCTGAGTTCGGGGGGATGGCGGCGCTAGTCACCGGGGGCGCTTCGGGCATCGGCCTGGCCACGGCCCGGCTGCTGGCCGCCCGCGGCGCGCGCGTGACCGTGCTGGACCGGGCCGAAGGGGTTGAAGGGTTCAAGTCCGCCCAGGAAACCACCGACCTTTACCCGGTTATCGCCGACGTGACCGACGACGCCGCGGTCCGCGCGGCCGTCGCCGAAGCCGCCCGCGCGATGAGCCGGCTCGACATCGTCGTGAACAACGCCGGCATCGGCGCGGCCGGGACGGTCGAGGACAACGACGACGACGAGTGGCACCGGCTACTCGACGTGAACGTGCTCGGCATCGTGCGTACCACCCGGGCGGCCCTGCCGTGGCTGCGCCAGGCGGCGCGCGAGCGCGGCCAGGCCGCCATCGTCAACACCTGCTCGGTGGCGGCCACCGCGGGCCTGCCGCAGCGGGCGCTCTACTCCGCGAGCAAGGGGGCCGTCTACGCCCTCACGCTGGCCATGGCGGCCGACCACGTGGCCGAGGGCATCCGGGTGAACTGCGTGAACCCCGGCACGGCCGACACCCCGTGGGTGAGCAGGCTGCTCGACGCCGCGCCTGACCCGGTGACCGAACGTGCCGCGCTCAACGCGCGCCAGCCCATGGGCAGGCTGGTCAGCGCGGACGAGGTTGCCGCGGCCATCGCCTACCTGGCCAGCCCACTGGCCGGGGCCACCACCGGCACGGCCCTGGCCGTGGACGGCGGCATGCAAGGACTGCGCACGCGGCCGAGGCCAGCCTAGACGGCCCGAAAATCCTCAAAGATCGGATGACACAGACGTATCTGTTTAATATCGGCCGCCCGATTCTTGGTTACACCCCCATGACATCACATATACATCCGATCTATTTCCTGGCACACGGCACTCCGAGTACCTCTCCCACACCCGCACCGGCGCGCGCCGCAGACCCGGAGAACACGCCACCAGGAGGTTCCCTTGACATCCTCCCGCGCCTGAAGGCGGGGATTCCAGCTACTACGCCGATTGGAGCAGCAGTTGAGGTTCGCGGTTCACGGGCCGGGCTGCCCCGTCGCCTCCCCGCGCAGTCACGGCGTGCCCCGCCGCGATGTTCCTGGCCGCGTTCACATCCGCGTTGCAGGCGTATCCGCAGGCGGTGCACCGGAAGACGGCTTGGCTCTCGCGCGACGTCCCGTCCACCTGCCCGCACGCCGAGCAGCGCTGGCTCGTGTACGCGGGTTTGATCTTCTCCACCCATCGGCGCCGGGATGAATTCGGCGGCGAAGCTGGCCTGGCTCGTGGAGCGCTGCGACTTCGGCTGCGTACTTGTGGCCGGCCGGTACACACTGCTGGACGACTCGGCGGCCGACCGCCTGTTCCCGCTGTGCCTGCGGCGGGGCGTGGCGGTCCTAGCCGGCGGCGTGTTCAATAGCGGCATCCTGGCCGGAGCGGGCGACGGCGCGACCTACGACTACGCCCCGGCCCCGCCCGCCGTGGCCGCCCGCGCCCGCCGGATAGGCGACGTTTGCGCCAGGTACGGCGTCCCACTAGCCGCGGCGGCCCTTCAGTTCACCTTGCGCCACACCGCGGTAACGGCCGCTGTGGTCGGGGCACGCAGCTCCGAGGAAATAGCAAGCGACGTCGCCTACCTCTCCACGTCCATCCCGGACGCGCTTTGGGCTGAGCTGGAAACCATTTCATGATCGCGAAAGATCTGGTACCGCAGGAGGTACTAAATCCCTAGTGATCATCGAATTTAGCGTGTGCGTTCGATGGTAATCGAAGCGGTGTAGGCGTCGTTGGCGATGGGCTTACGTAGCTCGAGGCGGAGCCAGGTCACGGGAAAATCCGCGAGCAGGCGTTCGGCGACGCGCTCGGCGGCGGTCTCGATGAGCTGGAACTTGCCTTGGCGCACCACGGCGGCGATCGTCGTCGCCACCGCCGAGTAGTCGAGCGCGTCCGCCAGGTCGTCGGTCGCGGCGGCCCGGCGCACATCGGCGGCCATGTCCACGCTGAAGAGGAGGGTCTGCTCGATCTCGCGCTCCCAGTCGTGCGCGCCGATGACGGCGGAGACGCTGAGGTCCCTGACCGATACGTAGTCCGTCACGGCACCGAGGCTAGCCACTGCTCGACGCCGGCGATGTGCACCGTCGCCCACGACCTGGCCACCTCCGGGTCGTGGGCAGCGAGCGCGTCGACAATGGCGCGGTGCTCGGCCAGTGTCCGCGCCAGCGCGCCGGTCTGGGTGAGACCGCGCCAGACCCGGGCGCGGGTCGTCGGCCCGGACATTGACTCCAGCAGCGAGGCGAGCACCGAGTTCCCCGAATAGGCCACGATCCGCCGGTGGAACTCCAGGTCGTTGGCCACTAGGTCCTCGGCCGCCGGATCGGGCCCGATGCTGTCGAGCAGGGCGCGCAGGCCGTCGCTTTCGGAGTCGGTGATCCGCTCCGCCGCCATCGCGGTGGCGGCGGGTTCGAGGATGCGCCGGACCCGGAGGAACTCGAGCAGCGTGTCGTCGCGGTGGAAGTCGACGATGAAGCTCAGCGCCTCGAGCAACAGGCGCGGCTCCAGGCTGGTCACGTAGGTCCCGTCGCCGCGCCGGACGTCGAGGATGTTGACCAGGGACAGCGCGCGGACCGCCTCGCGCAGCGAACTGCGCGACAGCCCGAGGTCGGCAGCCAGGACGGCCTCGCGCGGCAGCCGGTCGCCCGCGCGCAGCGCGCCCGACGTGATCATGGCCTTGATCTTCTCGATCGCCTCGTCGGTTACCGCCAAGGCACCCACCAGCCCGCCCCCGATAGATCCGATGTTTGCCCCGAGTATCGCATACCGCCGATCTGGGCCGATTGACGGCGGCGGCTGATACCAATGAGGACATGGCCGAAGACGAGGCAGCACGGCAGAACCAGGCAGGGCCGGGGGACGGAATGGGGCTGCGGGAGGAGGCGGAGAAGTGCCTGCGGGCGCTGGCGGGCGATGACGCGCGGCTGCGGGAAGACCAGTGGACCGCGATCAGTGCCCTGGTCGCCGACGGGCGCCGGGCGCTGGTGGTGCAGCGGACCGGCTGGGGCAAGTCCGCGGTCTACTTCGTCGCCACCGCGCTGCTGCGCGCCCGCGGTGCCGGGCCGACCGTGATCGTGTCCCCGCTGCTCGCGCTGATGCGCAACCAGGTCGAGGCGGCCGAGCGGGCCGGCATCCGCGCGCGCACCATCAACTCGGCCAACACCGCGGAGTGGGAAGCCCTGTACGCGGAGGTCGCCGCGGGCCACGCGGACGTGCTGCTGGTCAGCCCGGAGCGGCTGAACAACCCGTCGTTCCGTGACCAGGTGCTGCCCGAGCTCAGCCGGTCCGCCGGGCTGGTCGTGATCGACGAGGCCCACTGCATCTCCGACTGGGGACACGACTTCCGGCCCGACTACCGGCGGCTGCGCACGCTGCTGGACGACCTGCCCGCCGGGATTCCGGTCCTGGCCACCACCGCGACCGCGAACGCGCGGGTGACCCGGGATGTCGCCGATCAGCTCGGCGCGAGCGCGGGCGGCGAGACGCTGGTGCTCAGGGGCCCGCTGGACCGGGACTCGCTGCGGCTGGCGGTGGTGGCGCTGCCCACCGCGCACCAGCGGCTGGGCTGGCTCGCGGCCCGGCTCGGCGAGCTGCCCGGATCCGGCATCGTCTACACGCTGACGGTCGCGGCGGCGCAGGAGACGGCCGCGTTCCTGCGCGAGCAGGGCATGACGGTGGCGGCCTACACCGGCCGCGACGAGCCGGACGACCGAGCGCGGGCCGAGGAGGACCTGCTCGCCAACCGGGTCAAGGCGCTGGTCGCCACCAGCGCGCTCGGCATGGGCTTCGACAAGCCGGACCTCGGGTTCGTCGTGCACCTGGGCGCGCCGCAGTCACCGGTCGCCTACTACCAGCAGATCGGCCGGGCCGGGCGGGCCATGTCCGGTGAGCGGGGTGAGCGCGCCGAGGTGATCCTGCTGCCGGGCCGCGAGGACCGGGACATCTGGGCCTATTTCGCCTCGCTCGCGTTCCCGCCGGAGCGGCAGGTCCGCGCCGCCCTCGCGGCCCTGGCCGAGGCGGACCGGCCGATGTCGGCCGGGGTGCTCGAGACCCGCGTCGACCTGTCCCGCGGCCGGCTGGAATCCATGCTCAAGGTGCTCGACGTGGACGGCGCCGCGCGCCGGGTCAGCGGCGGCTGGACCTCGACGGGCCAGCCGTGGCACTACGACGCCGAGCGCTACGAACGGGTCGCGGCCGAACGCGACCGCGAGCAGCAGGCCATGCTGGCCTATCAGGCGACGGACGGGTGCCGGATGGAGTACCTGCGCCGGCAGCTCGACGACCCGGCCGCCGCGCCCTGCGGACGCTGCGACAACTGCACCGGGCAGCGGGTCCAGGGCGACGTGCCGGACGCCAGCGCGGCCGCGGCGCGCGAGCGGCTGCTGCGCCCGGGCGTGGAGGTCGAGCCGCGGCGGATGTGGCCGACCGGGCTGAAGGCCCTCGGCCTCGACGTGGCCGGGAAGATCCCGGCCACGCTGACCGCGGAGCCAGGCCGGGCCATCGGCAGGCTCACCGACATCGGCTGGGGGGTCATGCTCAGGGCGCTGCTGGCCGAGGGCGCGCCCGACGAGCCGGTCACCGAGCCGGTCGTGGCCGCCGCGATCAAGGTGCTCGCGGCCTGGGACTGGGCGCAGCGCCCGGCCGGCGTGCTGACCCTGCCGTCACGCACCAGGCCCGAGCTGATCACCAGCTTCGGCCAGCGGCTCGCCAGCGTCGGCCGGCTGCCCTACCTCGGCGCCCTGGCCTACACCAGCGACGCCGGTCCCGGCCCGCGGCGGCACAACAGCGCGCAGCGGCTGAGCTCCCTGTGGCTCGCGCTCGAGGTGCCCGGCGACGTCCGGGCCGCTGTCGGCGGCCTGGACGGCCCGGTGCTCGTCGTCGACGACCGCATCGAGACGGGGTGGACGATGACGGTCGCGGTCCGGCTGCTCCGCGAGGCGGGCGCCCGCGCCGCCCTGCCCCTGGCGCTGGCCACTACCTCCGGTTAGGCGACGTGCGGTTCGGCGCCGTCCTCGCTGATCATGGGGCGGCCCCCGACGGCCCAGCCGGTCATGCCGTCGGCGACGTTGACGGCGTTCAGCCCGCCGGCGGTCAGCGCCTGGGCCGCGTAGGCGGACCTGGCGCCGCTGCGGCAGATCACGTACACCTCGCGGTCGCGGGGCAGTTCGTCCACCCGCGCGCCGAGCTCACCGAGCCGCACGTGCACGGCATCGGGGGCGTGGCCCGCCGTCCACTCATCGTCTTCACGCACGTCAAGCAGGAACACCCCGGCCGGCAGGTCCGCCGACAGCACTTCAGGCACGGCGACGGGCTGGTTCATCTAGATCTCTCCTCAAGCGGACTCATCGTCGCGGCCTGGTGTGGCTGGCCGCGACGCTACTGTACCCGCCGGCCGAACGCCGGGCGGGCAAGGGTGCTCCAGCTCCTCCTCCTCCTGCCACAGCCCTAAACCGGTCGAGTCCTGGAAGTCCCAGACGCAGGAAAACGGGATCGGCGGCCCGGTCGGATGGTGGGCCAGGTGCCGGACGGCGAAGGCAGGGGATACGCCTGGCCCGGCGGCCGGCCGCCTCGGGACTACCTGGCCCGAAGCCCGTGGAGCCGGCCGGATCTAGCCGGCCGCGTTGCGCGGCCTGTGTGGCGGTGCTGAGATAACACGGATTTGTGTTATCTCAGGAGACTGTGTAGGCTGGTTGGCATGCCCAGTGACGGTGAGATCACGTTTGCCGACCATGCCGGGCGCTTCTATGCCCGGCGCTTCGGGATGGCGCCGATGGTGGGCCGGCTGATCGGCTATCTGGCGGTGTGCGACCCGCGCGAGCAGAGCATCAGCCAGCTGGCCGACGCCCTGCTGGCGAGCCGGAGCGCGATCGCCGGCGCCGTGAACGCGTTGGAGAACCTCGGGCTCATCCAGCGCTCCCGGGCTGCGGGCGAGCGGATGGACCGGGTACGCATCGACATGTCGTCGTCCCACGCGATGGGCTTCGACGTCTCCGAGTACCGGGAGATGGCCGAACTCGCCCGAGAGGGTCTGCGCCTGCTGGCCGGGGCGCCACCTGAGCGGAAAGCGATCTTGCTGGAGTGGGCGGCATTCTCCGATTTCCTGGTCGGGCGACTCCCGGTCTTGGAGCAGGAGTGGATCGCGCAACGGGAGGCGCTGCGTGCCGCGAGCGAGCTTCCCGACGACCCGGCCACACGGCAAGGAGGGAGAAGGCCATGACAAACGCGTCCGCTGGGAGCGGGATCCTGGCCCAGGACATGTGCAAGTCGTTCGACGGCCACCTAGTGCTAGACAAGGTGAGCCTGTCCGTGCAGGAGGGCACGATCCTGGCGCTTCTCGGCCCCAACGGAGCCGGCAAGACCACGATGGTCCGCATCCTGTCCACCCTGATCCCGGCCGATTCTGGCTCCATGCGCATCGCCGGTCACGACGTGGTCACCGACCCGGACGGGGTACGGGCCGTCATCGGGGTCACCGGCCAGTTCTCAGCCGTGGACAACCTGCTCACCGGCGCCGAGAACCTGCAGCTGATGGCCGACCTTCGCCACCTCGGCCGCGAGGCTGGGCGGCGGCGGGTGGCCGGGTTGCTGGAGCAGTTCGACCTCACCGACGCCGCTCACAAGCTGCTTTCGGCCTACTCAGGCGGGATGCGACGACGGCTCGACCTGGCGATGACCCTCGTCGGCAAGCCCCGGGTGATTTTCCTCGACGAGCCCACCACCGGCTTGGACCCGCGCAGCCGTCGCACCATGTGGCAGATCATTCGTGAGCTCGCTACTGCCGGGGTCACCGTCCTGCTCACCACCCAGTACCTCGACGAGGCAGACCAGCTGGCCGACCGGATCGCGGTGCTCGACCAGGGCAGGATCGTCGCCGAAGGAACCGCCGCCGAGCTGAAGAGCCGCATCCCCGGCGGCCACGTCCGGCTCCACTTCGCCGATCCCCACCTGCTGCACTCTGCGAGCGAGCTCCTCGGGGCGGCTGCTCTCGACGAGGACCAGCTCGTCCTCCAGGTCCCGGCCGACGGCACCGTCGACTCGCTCCGGGGCCTGCTCGACGAGCTGCACGAAGCCCGTATCTCCGTCGAACGGCTGTCGATCCATACCCCGGACCTCGACGACGTGTTCTTCGCCGTCACCGGCAGCCATGTCACCGCGCAGCTCAACGCAGACCCCGCACCACAAGGAGTACCGCTGTCATGACCACGCTCGCCTACACGCTCAGCGACTCGCGGGTGATGCTGCGCCGCAATCTCAAGCACCAGCTCCGCTACCCGTCCATGACCGTGATGCTCATCGGCATACCCATCGTGCTCTTGCTGCTGTTCGTCTACGTCTTCGGCGGCCAGCTCGGCGCTGGGCTCGGCGCCCACGAGGGGCGCAGCGCCTACCTCGACTACGTGGTGCCAGGGCTGCTGCTCCTCACCGTGGCCTCAGCCATCCAGGGCACCTCAATCATGGTCGCTATGGACATGACCGGCGGCATCATCGACCGGTTCCGCACCATGGCCATCGCCCGTGCCTCGGTCCTCACCGGCCATGTGCTGGGCAGCCTGATACAAATCCTTGTAGCCATCGCCGTCCTCATCGCAGTCGCCTTCGGACTCGGATTCCGCTCTGCTGCCGGACCGCTCCACTGGCTGGCCGCGATCGGGATACTGGCCCTGTTCGCCTTCGCGCTGATCTGGCTGGCCGTCGCGCTCGGGCTTGCCGCCAAGAGTGTCGAGACCGCCAGCAACACCCCGATGATCCTGTTCCTGCTGCTGTTTCTCAGCAGCGGCTTCGTGTCCACGGCCACCATGCCAACGGGCCTGCGCCAGTTCGCTGAGTACCAGCCGTTCACCCCCGTCGCCGACACCGTGCGCGGGCTGCTCAGCGGCGCCGCGATTGGCGACCACGCCATCGCCGCCATCGCCTGGAGCATCGGCATCGCTGTCGTGGCCTACCTCTGGGCCATCCGCCTCTACAACCGGCGCCGGGCGGCCGAGCCGAAGTGAGCGGGGGCCGCACCGCCGTGGCTGAGCACTCCGGCTCGGTCGACAGCTACCATCAGCCCACGCTGATAGACGCTGATGAGTCAGGAACGGTTTCCTCCTTGATCCCGTACCTGGCGTACAGGCGGCGCAGCGGCCGCGGCGCCCACCAGTTGGCCCGGCCGAGCAGCCGCATGGTGGCCGGCACCAGCAGCACGCGCACGACGGTGGCGTCCACCAGCAGCGCCACGATCATGCCCACGCCCATCAGCTTGATGAACGTGATGCCGGAGGCCGAGAACGCGCCGACCACGATGATCAGCAGCAGCGCCAGGCTGGTGATCAGGCCGCCGGTCCGCTGCACGCCGGCCGCCACCGAGGCGGTGTTGTCGCCGGTCTGGTCGTAGCGCTCGCGGATCCGGGACAGCAGGAACACCTCGTAGTCCATGGACAGGCCGAAGATGATCGCCAGCATCAGGATCGGCATGGTCGGGTCGATCGAGCCGGTCGGGGTGAACCGCAGCAGGCCGGACAGATGCCCCCACTGGAAGATCCACACGACCACGCCGAACGTCGCCGACAGCGACAGCACGTTCATCACGATCGCCTTGACCGGCAGCACCACCGAGCCGAACGCCAGGAACAGCAGCACGAACGTGGAGACGCCGACCAGCAGCGCCATCCAGGGCAGCGTCGCGCCGAGGCTGGCCAGTTCGTCCACGAGCCCGGCGGTGGTCCCGCCGACCAGCACCGCCGCGCCGGGCGGCGGCGAGGTGTCCCGGATCTGGGTGACGATGTGCCTGGCCGCCGACGACACCGGGGCCGGGGCATAGCCGATGTCGACCCGCACCGTGGCGGCCTTGGCCCCGGTGACCTGGGCTCCGGTGACGCCGGGGATGGCCTCGATGCGGTGCAGGTAGGCGTCGAGCGCTGCCGCGGCCCCCGAGGTGCGCGGCAGCGTGACGAGCGCCTCGATCGGATCGGTCGAGTTGACCGGGAAGTCACTGGCCAGCGTCTGCGACACCTGCCGCACCGTCGAGGCGGCGGGCAGCGTCCTGGCGTCCGTGCCACCCCAGGAGACGCGCAGGAACGGCGCGCCGAGGGCCAGCAGCCCGATCACGATCACCGTGGCGTAGACGACGGGCCTGCGCATGACGCTGTGCGCCAGCCGGTACCAGGCCCCGCTGGTCTCGTCCCTGGCTGGCCCCCCGGTTGGATACCGCACCGAGCGGCGGATGCGCAGCGCGTTGACCCGGTGGCCGAGGACGGCGAGCAGCGCGGGCAGCACGGTCAGCGCGGCCAGCATGTCCACCGCGACGGTGGCCACCCCGCCGTAGCCCATCGAGCGCAGGAAGTCCTCGGGGAACAGCATCAGGCTGGTCAGCGCGACCGCAACCGTGACACCCGAGACCGCGACGGTCCGGCCCGCGGTGGCCACCGTCCGGGCGACCGCCTGCTCGACGGTGGGCTGCCGGTGCAGTTCCTCGCGGAACCTGGTGACCATGAAGAGCCCGTAGTCGATGCCCAGGCCCAGGCCCAGGATCGTGGTGATGTTCACCGAGTAGATGGACACCGTGGTGGCCATGGTGAGCAGCCGCAGCACGGTGAACGAGCCGAGGATGGCCACGCCGCCGATCGCCACCGGCAGCGAGGCCGCGGCCAGGCTGCCGAAGATCACCAGCAGCAGGATCAGCAAGACCGGCATCGAGAACCCCTCGGCCTTGGCGATGTCGGCGGTGACCTCGGAATTGATCGCGACCTCCATCGGCACGGTCCCGCCGACCCTGGCGGTTACGCCGCTGGCCGCCAGGCCGGCGGGTGCCAGTTCGGTCTTGATCGCGTCGTAGGTCTTGTGCCTGGCGGCGTCATCGGCCCCGGTGAGCTGGAGCACCGCGTAAGTGGAGTGCCGGTCGGCGCTGACCAGGCTGGGCGATCCGGTCGACCAGTACGACCTCACCCGGACTACGTCGGCGCGCGGCAGGCCGCTCAGCGCGGCCGTGACCGCCTGCCGGTAACCGGGGTCGCCGACGGTCATGCTGGCGCTGCGGTACAGGACGACGACGTCGGCGTCGTTCCGGCCGAACACGCGGGCGCCCTGGTTGGCTTCACGCTGGCTCTGGCTGGCCGGAGGGGTGAAGTTGTCCCCAGAAGAAAGCCGGCCGAAGACCCCGGTCCCCCAGACCGCGGCGAACGCCACGAACACGAGCGTGAGGCCAAGAGTCAGCCGCCGCCTTCGGTACAAGCCCCGTCCCCATGCCTCGAACATCTCGCCTCCCGGAGATGTGATACTAATGTTGATTACTCAAGTAAACGGCGTAAACTGATTACGTGGATAACTTCGCATACGCCGTTCACTACTGTCAAGTGAGTTAGCATCGAGCCACTGTTGATTCTTCACGGGTCCCGTTACGGCTTCCGTGAGAGTCTCGTTACGGTCTCGCCGGCGGAGGTTCCGGAAGGTAAGACTTGGTCCAGGAGGCAGTTGTGACGCAGGCGGTAGAGGCCGCCGGGAACGCCCGGGCAGAGCCAGGCGTGATTCCGCCGACCCGGCGCGACCGGCTGCGCGCGGCGACCATCGAGGAGATCATCGCCACGGCGCGGCGGCTGTTGGTCACCAGCGGGCCGGAAGCGGTCTCGCTGCGCGCCATCGCCCGGGAGATGGGCATGACGGCGCCGGGCCTTTACCGCTACTTCGGTAGCCACGAGGAGCTGGTCAGGCACGTCATCGCCGGCATCTTCACCGAGCTGTCCCAGGACATCCACCAGGCCATCGAGGCCGCCGGCGGGGCCCGCGGAGCCCACGCCGGACCAGCTGGCCACCAAGCTGACCATCAAGTTGGTCGCGGCCTGCCGTGAGTTCCGCCGCTGGGCGCTGAACCACAAGGCTGAGTTCGGCCTGCTGTTCGGCGTGCCGCTGCCCGGCCTCGACGACGGGCGGAACGACATCGCCGACGAATGCGCGCTGACGTTCGCCGGCACCTTCTTCGCGCTGTTCCTCGAGCTATGGCGAGCGGGCCCGTTCGGTGTGCCGGCCCCCGGGCAGATCGACGCCAGGCTGCGCGACCAGCTCATCCGCTATCGCGACGCACTGGGCGCCGACCTCCCGGTCGGCGCGGTGCTCACCTTCCTGCGCTGCTGGACGGTGCTGTACGGGGCGGTGTCGATGGAGGTGTTCGGCCACCTGAAGTTCGCGCTCGAGGACGCGGCGCCCATGTTCGAGATGACGCTCGGCGACCTGGCCTCGCTGGTCGGCCTGCGCTATCCGCTACCTTGATAGGCCGCTACCTTGATAGGCCGCTATCTCGATAGGCCGGTGCCTCGATAGGCCGGTGCCCCGGGGCCTGCGGAGCGCGATAAGCGCGGCGGAGCCGAACGCGGCCGCCGCCAGCAGCTCTAGGTGGGCGCGGCGCGGGGCCTCGCGCTGGATGCGGATGTGAAAGCGGTCGACGGCCGCCGGGAACGGCGACCAGCCGAACCACAGGTTGGAAGGCTTGTCGATGTCGGGCAGAGCCGCCCCGGTCATGCCGGCCAGCCGGCGATCGGGGCGCCGATGAGGTCGAAAGCCTGCCGCTGGGCGCTGGTCGGCTCGGTCAGCACGGCCACCGTGGTCCGGGTTCCGGCAACCGGAGGCGGTGGACCGGTTCAGCTTCGATGCCCGGTGGAAGTACGCAGGACGGCGCGGGGTGGCTGGCGTTCCTGCGCGGCCTGGTGGCCCGCGGCCTGTCCGGCGTCGCCCTGGTGACCAGCGACGACCACGCCGGGCTGGTGAACGCGATCGCCGCCGTGCTGCCGGGCGCCTCCTGGCAGCGCTGCTGCACCCATTAGCCGCAACCTGCTCACCCGGGTGCCCAAGACCGCCCAGCCGTGGGTCTCCACCCGGGGTCCGCACCATCTTCGAGCAGCCCGGCCCGGCCTCGGTCCGCGCCCAGCACCGCCAGGTCGTCCAAGCGCTCGAAGCCAAGCTGCCGCAGGCCGCCGCCCATCTCGACGACGCCCGCGACGACATCCTGGCCTTCACCGTCTTCCCCCACGAGGTCTGGCGCCAGATCCAGGCTGACAATCCCCAGGGGCGGCTGAACAAGGAGATCCGCCGCCGCACCGACGTGGTCGGCATCTTCCCCGGCCGTGACGCCATCATCCGCCTGGTCGGCGCGGTGCTGGCGGAGCAGAACGACGAATGGACCGAATCCCGCCGCTATATGGGCCTGGAATCCTCGCGGCGTGCCGGAAAGCCGCCCAGGCCGGTATGGGAAAGAATAACACTAGTATGGCAGCGTAGCACTCGACGAGGAGAATGCGTGGGCACCGGATCCAGCCCACGGATCGTAATTATTGGCGCGGGCCCGACGGGCTTGGGGGCGGCCCACCGCCTGCAGGAATTGAGCTACGACGACTGGGTGCTGCTCGAGGCCGACGACCGGGTTGGCGGCTTGGCGAAGTCGTACGTGGATGACGACGGCTTCACGTGGGATATCGGCGGCCACGTGATGTTCAGCCACTACGAATACTACGACCGGCTGGTCCAGCACATGCTGGGTGACCAGGTCTCGACCGTGAGTCGGCAGGCGTGGATATGGATGGAGAACCGCTTTATCGGCTACCCATTCCAGATGAACATCCGTGGGTTGAAGCGGCAGACAGTGTATGACTGTGTGAGCGGCGCCGTGCGCGCAGCGTTTGAGTGGCGTGACCTCAGAAGACCGCGGAACTTCGATGAGTGGGTCCCGCCACCATGGGTGACGGGATCGCCGACCATTTATGATTCCTTATAACTCGAAAGTGTGGGCCACACCGGCCGGGCTGATGAGCTCCGATTGGATCGGCGAGCGAGTGGCAGCTGTCAATATCGACCAACTGCTGCGAAATGTCTTGTTGGATGAGCCAGATATGACGTGGGGACCTAACAGCAGTTTCAGTTATCCGCTGCGCGGGGGAACGGGATTTCTGTGGGAGCAGATCAGCCACGCTGTGGAGCCCTGGCTCCGGCTCGGGTGCCGCGTCGTCGCGGTGGACGCCGCGGCAAAACGCGTCGCCACGGCCGACGGTCAGGTCTTCGACTACGACGTCCTGCTATCCACGATACCGCTCGATGACCTGGTCGCCGCTATCGAGAGCGTGCCAGACCTGGTCCGCCATGCGGCACGCAAGTTGCGCTGGAGCGGTACTCACGTCGTTGGGATCGGCGTTGACCGGCCGACTGACAGCACGAAAAATTGGATCTATTTTCCCGAGAGCGAGGTCCCCTTTTACCGGGTGACCTACCTGTCCAATTATTCGCCATATTTGACGCCAAGGCCGAGTCAGTTCAGTCTGCTGACCGAGACATCCTGGTCCGAATACAGGCCGGAGGATCCACGCACCATCGTCACCCGGGTACTCAACGGGTTGCTAACGACCGGGCTACTGGAGGATGCCACCGGGACCGAATTGTGGCTCTCTGGCGCGTCTCTCCAAAGAGGAGTTATCCGGTCCAACCGTCGGACGGGACGCCGCACTTGGCACGATCCAGCCCTGGCTGCGTAGCCGCGACATCTGGTCTCGGGGCCGCTTTGGGGCTTGGCTCTACGAGATCGGCAATATGGACCACTCAGTGATGCAAGGAGTGGAATTTGTCGATGCCGTGTTGCTCGCTCAACTCGAGCGGACGTGGATTCCACGCGGAGAGGGTTGAGGCTGCGCGGCTGGTGAACACAGTGTCCTCATCACCGTCCAGCGAGCGGCCCCATAAGATCACTACGGCCCACGTCAAGATTCTGGCGGCGGGTGAATCGCCTCCCCGGGGTGTGCAGCGGCGGGCTGAGAGGTGATGGCCATAACGCGCTTGGGGTCGAGCTTGGGCTTGCGGTCGGCCGTGAACAAGCCGTTAGGCTCCTGCTCTACGTCGGTGAGCTGGGTGTAGCAGAACCCCGCTAGCGCGGTCGAAGTGAGAACCGCGCCGACCAGCTCCGCATATTTGGCGAGGAGGGCCTCCTCGTCGCGCACGAAGCCGTACCCATACCACGACCCTCTTTTCGTCGACGGCGGCAAAGTGATACCGCCGAACTCGCTCAGCACTACCGTTTCTCTGTTCCCAACGCGTCGACGGTGAGGCTGTGGGAGCCTGGCTGTACCTCCCTGAGCGTACGCTCCAATGCCTGCGGGTTGCCGTAGCGTTCACCTATGGTCTGCCCATGCGAGGTGTAGTCATGAATGCCAAGAATGTCGCTCTCTAGATGCTCCCACCCGTCATTTGCGAGTACCGGCCTAGTGCTGTCGATGGCGTGCGTGAGATGGAAAATCGCCCGGACGTAGGCCTGCTGCTTCGCCGAACCCGGGAGGCTGGGCACACCCCAGCTCCGTTGAACGGCACCCACGTTACGACGCAAGGGTGGCTGTAGTCACGGGCAGCACCTCGAGCCACTCGCGGGTGAGCCGCTCCACGGCGGATGGTGAGAAGGAGTAAGCGCTCGGCATTTCGGACCATACGACCAGGCCCAGACGGTCACACCAGTAGAGGAAGCGCGGATCCTCGATCTTCTGATGCACCCGCACGCCGTTGAAGCCCATTATCTTGATCGCAAGGACCTCGCGCTGCAACGCGTCGCTATCCGGAGATGCGAGATGTGACTGCGGCCAATAACCCTGAGATAGCACCAGCCGAAGAAAATACGGCAGGCCGTTCAGAATGAATCTTCCGTGCCCCACTTTGATGCTCCGAAAGCCGACATAACTCATGACCTGGTCACGACCACGTCGCCATCCAAGAGGGTGAGGGTCGCGTCGATGAGGTTGGGATGCTCGGGCGACCAGAGGCGTTTGTTGCGCGTGGTAGACGGCACACCCGCGGCAATGGCGATCTCCCGAATAAGCTCTGTCCCCTCGACCATGACGGTGTCATCGGCCAGCGTCTCGCCGTGCAGGTGCAACTCCAGCCGGAGGCGAAGAGGTCCCGAGGTGGGCGGCCGTACCATCGATACCTGGACGGCCAGCCTCTCTCGGTCGAGGTCAGGCCGTCCAGCGGATCTCCGACGTATGTCGCGGGGACCGGCTCAAGCCAAACCGTCTGCCAGATACCAGAGGTGCGGTTGTACCAGATCGCTTCCGGCGGGGGTGTCCCAGTATTGCTTTCC
>CAVYNE010000012.1:0-44612 GCA_963769715.1 uncultured Actinomycetes bacterium | reverse complement strand
GGTCGGAGTGCACCGGGCCTACTTGGTGTTGTTCTTTCTTATTTAGAGAAACGTCATAGTCATAGGTGCGGTGGATTCTGGGGAGAATCGGAGTTCCCGCAGGTCGGCAGCTATTTTCTGCCCACAGGGGATGTGCGGCGTAAGGGGACGGCGCGACCCGTCCTGTGGTCGGCGGCTGAGGCTGCCCGGGCTTGCCACTGGTTGTCCCCCGGTTATCCGAATGTCTTCCACAATGTTGTCCACAAACTGTGTGCATGGCGATGCGCCCGTCGGCTCAGCCCGTTCGGGCTTGCTGCTTGATGCGGTTGGTTAGCTCAGTGACCTGCGTGTAGATGGACCGGCGTTCGGCCATCAGGGAGCGGATTTTCCGGTCGGCATTGATGACCGTGGTGTGGTCGCGGCCGCCGAACTGCTGGCCGATCTTGGGCAGCGACAGGTCGGTGAGCTCGCGGCACAGGTACATGGCGATATGCCTGGCGGTGACGAGCACTCGTGACCGGGAGGTCCCGCACAAGTCCTCGATGGACAGCCCGAAGTAGGAGGCCGTCTGCCCCATGATCGTCGCGGCCGTGATCTGCGGGCCCTGGGCCTCGGGGATGAGGTCCTTGAGCACGATCTCGGCCAGTTGCAGGTCGACCGACTGGCGGTTCAGGCTGGCGAACGCCGTCACCCGGATCAGCGCGCCCTCGAGTTCCCTGATGTTGGTGGAGATCCGGCTGGCGATGTACTCGAGCACTTCCGGGGGCACGTTCAGGGTGTCCTGGATCGCCTTGCGGCGCAGGATGGCGATGCGGGTCTCGAGTTCGGGCGGCTGGACGTCGGTCAGCAGGCCCCACTCGAACCGGCTGCGGAGCCTGTCCTCCAGCGTGACCAGCCGTTTCGGGGCGCGGTCGCTGGAGATGACGATCTGCTTGCTGGCGTTGTGCAGGGTGTTGAAGGTGTGGAAAAACTCTTCCTGCGTACCTTCCTTGTTCTCCAGGAACTGGATGTCGTCCACCAGGAGCACATCGACGTCGCGGTACCGGCGCCGGAAGCCGTCCTGCTTGCCGTCCCTGATCATGTTGATGAAGTCGTTGGTGAACTCCTCCGAGCTGACGTACCTGACCTTCAGGCCGGAGTAGAGGGTCTGCGCATAGTGCCCGATCGCGTGCAGCAGGTGCGTCTTGCCCAGGCCCGAGTCGCCGTAGATGAACAGGGGGTTGTACGCCTTGGCCGGGGCCTCGGCGACCGCGACCGCGGCGGCGTGCGCGAACCGGTTGCTCGAGCCGATGACGAACGTCTCGAAGGTGTACTTGGAGTTGAGCCGCGTGCCGCCGAGCCGGGGGGCCTGGGGCAGAGCGCCGGGCCCCCCGGGACGGCCCGGATCGGCGTGAACCCCAGGACCCCCAAGCTGCACGACAAGGCCCCCAGTGCCCCCAGGAACCCCAGGAGCAGGCTCGCCGGCCGCGCTGTCGTGAGCCGGATGAGCGTGCGGCCCGGACGCCGGGGACCCGAGCTGTGAGCCGAGGTCAGGCTCGGGGACCTGCGGGCCCGGCAGCCGCGGCGCCTGCGGCTCCGTCGCCAGGTCCGTGCCGGACCCGGGCATCGTGGCCTGGGGCGCCGGGTCGACCGTGACGGCGAGCTGGATGTCGCGTCCGAGCTCCTGGGAAAGCGCCTGGGTGATCAGGGCGCGCAGCCTGGTCTCCAGCTGTTCCTTGACGAACTCGTTCGGCGTCGCGATGAGGGCGGTGTTTTCCACCAGCCCGAGCGGCCGGGTGAGCTTCAGCCAGGCCCGCTGATGCGGCTGGATCTGCAAGTCGGCTAGCCCGTCGAGGGATCGTGCCCACACATCTGCCAGGTCTGAATTTGCCACCTGCGCGCTCCCCTCGCATCCCCGCGTCGCGAGCCGCGCTCACGATCCACAGAACTATCCACATGTTGTGCACGTGGCATCCCCGCTGCATAGCGTGACTGCAGCACCTTGGGAGAATAGCTTTCCACAGCCTAAGTCGCGGCAGCGGGGCACGCCTGGCAAACGGCGGTGTTCCGGATGGTAGCCTGTGGTGAATCCGAGAACGGCACGGCTGTGGTTGAGCCTGCCCGCAATCAAGATCCCTTACCTGGAGCCCCAGTGAGTAAGCGCACGTTCCAGCCGAATAATCGGCGCCGCGCGAAGACGCATGGCTTCCGGCTGCGCATGCGCACCCGGGCCGGGCGCGCCGTCCTCGCCGCCCGTAGGCACAAGGGCCGCGACCGGCTGAGTGCCTGATCCTGCCGTCCCAGTCCCGGATGCGTCACGGCGCGGAGTTCTCGCTGACCGTGCGCACCGGGACCCGCGCGGGCACGCCCCGCGTGGTGGGCCACCTGCTGGTCCGGCCAGACGCTCTTCACCAGCAGGAACCGGCCAGGGTAGGATTTGTGGTAAGCCGGGCCGTGGGCTCGGCGGTCACCAGGAACCGTGTTAAGCGGCGGCTTCGCGAGCTGATGCGCGGGTATCTTCACTCGCTTCCTGGCGGTAGCCTTCTTGTGGTGCGCGCAAATGCCGCAGCCGCGCACGCAAGCCAGACAGATCTCGCCGCAGATCTGGATTCGGTGATCAGCAGGTTGCTGCGGCGGCAGGTTGGGGCGCGCGTCGGTAATGCCAGATAGAGGTACTGCTAACGGTCCGGCCCGCACCGCGCCCGATAAAGGTACGGTGCCGGCGCGGCTGCTGATGTTCCCCGTTGCCGGTTACCGGCGATTCATCAGCCCGTTGCTCGGCCCGCGCTGCCGGTTCGCACCCTCCTGCAGTGAGTACGCGCTGGCCGCACTGGCCGAGCACGGCGCGGCCCGGGGGCTCTGGCTCGCGGTGGCCCGCATCGCCCGATGCCATCCGTTTCATCCCGGCGGTTACGATCCGGTGCCGACCAGGAAACCCGCCAAGGTCGCGAGGAGCTAGCCGGTGCAAGCGCTCGATCCACTGAACAACGTGGTGGCGTGGGTCATCATGCGGATTCACGCCGTGCTCGGCACGGTCTTCGGCCCGGCCACCGGGGCGGCCTGGGGCCTGTCGATCGTGATCCTGGTCATGTTCATCAGGCTGCTGCTCGTGCCGCTGTTCGTCAAGCAGGTGCACGCCCAGCGGAAGATGGCCCAGCATGCGCCCCAGCTGCAGGAGCTGAAGAAGAAGTACAAGGGCGACAAGCAGCGTCTCAACGAAGAGACGATGAAGTTCTACAAGGAAAACGGGGTCAACCCGCTGGCAGGCTGCCTGCCGATGATCCCGCAGATGATCGTGTTCTTCGCGCTGTTCAACGTGCTGCACGCCATCACCAGCTGGACGCACGGCACCGTACCGAAGTACGGGCTGACGGTGCCGGTGGTGGTGAGCGCGCAGAAGGCGACCATCTTCGGCGTCCACCTGGGCGACAAGCTGCTGTTCTCGCACCAGTCGCTACCGCTGCACGTGGCCATCGTGATCGTGCTGACCGTGGCGGTCAGCGCCAGCACGACGTTCATGACCGTCCGGCAGAGCGCCAAGCGTGGTCTCATGCAGACCAACGTGGACCCGGACAACCCGATGGCCCAGTCGCAGAAGTTCATGCAGTACATCGTCCCGTTCTTCTCGCTGACCGGGTTGTACTGGGCGTACGGCCTGGTGCTCTACTGGGTGACGACCAACCTGTGGACGCTTGGCCAGCAGTGGTTCATGTTCAGGAACTGGACCACCGAGCCCGTCGGGGCGGCGGGCGCAGTGGCCGGTGCGGCTACCGGCGGCCCGGCGCGGACCACGCAGAGCTCGCCGCGTCCTGGCTCGCCGCGTCCGGGGTCTTCAAGATCCGGTGCCGCTAAGGCCGGTGCCGCCAAGGCGACGGGTGGCGGCGCGCGGACGGATGGCCCGCGGACCGGATCGGCCGCCGGCGACGCGCAGGCCGCGACGGCCAGCGGGCGAGCGGCACCGGCGAGTTCGGGCGCGTCGGGTTCGGCCCGGGCCAAGGGCGGCACGGCGGCTAGCTCCGGCCGGTCCGGCAACGGAGCCGGCGGTACGCGGACCGGGACCGCTGCCCGCCCGGCCGCCCCGGCGTCCCGCCCGGCCGC
The DNA here is from genome assembly GCA_963769715.1 of uncultured Actinomycetes bacterium. GTDB lineage: Bacteria > Actinomycetota > Actinomycetes > Streptosporangiales > Streptosporangiaceae > Palsa-504. The sequence continues at coordinate 40,556 of CAVYNE010000012.1, read as the reverse complement.
CGCGCCGAACGGCACGGAAAAGCGCGGGCTGCTGAGACTGGGTTGGCCGAAACCGGAGCCCGAGCCCCAGGACGACGTGCCCGCCATTAAGGTAGAGCGGGTCCAGCCGGTGCGGCAGCCGAAAAGCAAGCGGTCGGGCAAGCGGTGACGGCCACGCAAGCGCAGTGGGAGGTCCGGTTGTGAGCCAGCAGGACGTGGAGGTTACCGACGTGGAGGAGGTCCTCGGCGGAGCAGCCGACGACGCCGACGACGCCGGGGCACCCGGGGAATCCACGGACGAGGCCCAGCTGGGCGATCTCGAGCTCGAGGGTGATATCGCCGCGGACTACGTGGAAGGCCTGCTGGACATCGCGGACCTGGACGGCGACATCGACATGGACGTCGAGGGTGACCGGGCGATCGTGTCGGTCGTCGGCGCCACGCTGGAGGAACTGGTCGGCGACGACGGTGCGGTCCTGGAGGCGCTGCAGGAGCTGACCAGGCTCGCGGTGCACCGGCAGACTGGCACCCGGGCCCGGCTGATGCTCGACATCGGCGGTTACCGGGCCCGGCGCCGCGCCGAGCTTGCCGACTACGGGCGGACGGTGGCCGAGGAGGTCGCGCGCACGGGCGAGCCGAAGAGCCTGGCCGCCATGTCACCGTTCGAGCGGAAGATCGTCCACGACGCGGTAGCCGCGGCGGGTCAGCGCAGCGAGTCGGAGGGTGAGGAGCCCAACCGGCGAGTGGTGGTCTTCCCGGCGCAGTGACAGCACCGGACACTGATGTCCTGCCCCCGCCGGGCGCGGCGGCCGTATTCGGGGCCGCCTTGGATGGTGCCGAGGCGTTCGCCCGGATCCTCGCCACCCGCGGGGTCGACCAAGGCCTGATCGGGCCGCACGAGGTACCACGGCTCTGGGACCGGCACCTGCTGAACTGCGCCGTGGTGGCCGAGCTTATCGGTGACCGGTGCGAGACGCTGGTGGACATCGGGTCAGGGGCCGGACTCCCCGGCATCGTGCTGGCCATGGTTCGGCCGGAGATCGACGTCACCCTGCTCGACCCGATGGAGCGGCGCTGCCGGTTCCTGTCCGAGTGCGTAGCGGAGCTTGGGCTGGACAATGCGAGCGTGCTACGCGGGCGCGCCGAGGACGTTGTCCTGCGGGCGGATGTGGCCACGGCCCGGGCGCTAGCACCCCTGGACCGGCTGGCGGAACTGGCGATCAGGCTGGTGCGGCCGGGCGGAATGGTGCTCGCGATCAAAGGGCGAACTGCTGCTGACGAACTGAAAAAGGCCCGCCCGGTGCTCCGGCGAATTGGTGCCCGCGGCGCCGAGGTTGTGCGCGCGGGGCAAGGTAAGGTCATTCCTGCGACTACCGTCGTGCGGTTCTTCGCAAGATGAGGCAGGGCATAGGTGGGGCTCAGCTATTACCGGCAGGGCACTGCGAGTCTGAGAACAGCGGGTCTGGGCTGGCCGGAAGGGTCGCTAGCGAATAGGGCGCACGGTGTGGCGATGGCCGGCCCGGCGGCAGGCTCACGGGCCGGGATCGCGGGCCTAGGCTGGCCCGGGAGTTCAGGCTGGTCCCGGGGGCCGCAGTCCCGAAGCCCGGAGCCCGTGAGTTCAGGACAGAGTGTCGGCCAAGGATCGAGAGGCGTTCAGTTGGACGAGGGCAGGTCTGCAGCCGACGGCATCGAGATTCCCGGGGCTCGTGTGGCCCATGGGGATGAAGCTCACAGCCTGGACCAGGCGGTGGCGCACGGAACCAGGCCGGTGGTGGTCCCGGAGGTTCGACTGGACCCGGCGGACACTCCGATAGCGCGGGCCGCAGAGGCCGCGGTCAGCGGGCGAGGCAAGGGCGACAGTCAGCCGTGGCCGCGGCCACCACGCTGCCGGATCATGACGATCGCGAACCAGAAGGGCGGGGTCGGCAAGACGACCACGGCCGTAAATCTGGCCGCCAGCTTGGCCCAGCACGGCTTGCGCGTGTTGGTGGTGGACCTGGACCCGCAAGGGAACGCATCGACGGCGCTGGACGTGCCGCATCACTCGGGTGTTCCCTCCGTCTACGACGTGCTGATCGATGACCGTCCGCTGGCCGAGGTCATCCAGCCGGCTGGAGAGCTGCCCGGACTGTACTGCGCGCCTGCCACCATCGACCTCGCCGGGGCGGAGATCGAACTGGTCCCGGTGGTGGCGAGGGAACTGCGGCTGGTGCGGGCGCTGCGGGCGTTTGACATGTCGAACCTGGACTACGTGCTGGTCGACTGTCCTCCGTCGCTCGGGCTGCTGACGCTGAACGCACTGGTGGCCGCCGAAGAGGTACTGCTGCCGATCCAGTGTGAGTACTACGCCCTCGAGGGCGTCCAGCAGTTGCTGAACACAGCGGAACTCGTGCGGGTCAACTTCAACCCGGGACTGCACGTCTCCACCGTGCTGCTGACCATGTACGACGGTCGGACCCGCCTCGCGTCGGACGTGGCTGACGACGTGCGCGCGCACTTCGGCACCTCGGTGCTGAGCACTATCATCCCGAGAAGCGTCCGGGTATCCGAGGCGCCGAGCCGGGGGCAGTCGGTGATCACGTACGACCCGGCGTCGAGCGGCGCTATCGCGTACACCGAAGCGGCACGCGAACTGGCGATGCAGTCGGTCGGCACGCGCCAGCACGGCTAGTACGGTACGTCGAGATCGGGAGAGGCAGTGGCTCAGCAAAGGCGTGGACTAGGCCGGGGACTCGGCGCGCTCATCCCGGAATCCCCGCTGCTGGCCGACGGCAATGCCGCCCGCGGGGCGGACCAGGCCGCAGGCGCGGCGCCGGCCGGGTCGGCGAATGCCCCGGATGCTCCGGTCGAGGTCTTCGGGGCTCACTACATGGAGATCTCGGTCTCCGCGATCACGCCGAACCCCCGACAGCCGAGACGGACCTTCGATGAGGATGCGCTCGAGGAGCTCGCCGAATCAATCAGGCAGGTCGGCCTGCTCCAGCCGGTGGTGGTCCGTGCGGCCGGACCAGGCCGCTATGAGCTCATCATGGGCGAGCGGAGGTGGCGCGCCTCTGAGCGGGCCGGGCTGACCGAGATCGGCGCCATCGTCAAGCAGACTCAGGACAATGACCTGCTCCGGGACGCCCTGATCGAGAACCTGCATCGCCAGCAACTCGATCCCCTCGAGGAGGCGGCGGCCTACCAGCAGCTACTCGACGACTTTGGCGCCACTCACGAGCAGCTCGCGCAGAAAATAGGCCGCTCCCGCCCGCACATCAGCAACACCCTCCGGCTGCTCAATCTCCCCCCGGCCGTCCAGAAGCGGGTCGCCGCGGGCGTCCTCAGCGCCGGCCACGCCCGCGCCCTCCTAGCCCTAGACGACCCCGCCGCCCAAGAGCGCCTAGCCGCCCGGATCATCGCCGAAGGCCTCTCGGTCCGCAGCGTCGAAGAGATCGTCTCCCTGGGCGGCGACGAAGCCCCGCGCAAGCGCACTCCAGCAGGCCGCCAACCTGTCGCCCCCGGCCTCCGTCGTCTAGCCGACCGCCTCTCCGACCTCTTCGAAACCCGCGTCAAAGTGGAAATGAACCGGCACAAAGGCAAAATCATCGTCGAGTTCGCCACCCCCGATGACCTAGAGCGCATCGTCAAAGCCATGAGCCCCAGTACCCCCGAGCCCGAGTCCCAGGGCTAGCTTTCGTTTCTTCCGGATACTCGGGGCACTTTTCGTTCTTCCGGGAGATGCCCCGGCCGTCACCACGGATCCCTCAGCGCCTCAGGATGAGCCAGGGATGATTCACGTGAAACATTGCCGCCCCTGATTCGCTGGCTGATCCGGGAACTACAACGAGGCCGTCGAGCGGATGCTGGCGAGGAAGGTAGTTACGTCGGCTTCGGTGGTGTCGAATGCGGCCATCCAGCGGACGACTGACTGCTTCTCGTCCCAGACGTGGAAGGTCCAGTCTTGCTGGAGGGCGGCGATGTGCCGGGGGTGAAGCCTGGCGAAGACGGCGTTGGCCTGGACGGGGTGGACGATTTCTATGCCGTCGATGACGTCTGCTCCTTCGGCGAGGCGGCGGGCCATGGCGTTGGCATGAGCCGCATTTGCGCGCCAGAGGTCGTCGTGCAGGAGCGCGTTGAACTGGGCGGCCACGAAGCGCATCTTCGAAGTGAGCTGGGTCTGCTGCTTGCGCAGATACGGGGCGGCGGCGGCCAGGCCGGAACGCATGACGATCAAGGCCTCCGCGCCCATCGCGCCGTTCTTTGTGCCGCCGAAGCTGAGCACATCCGCGCACTCGGCCAGTTCCGCGAGCGAGCATGTCAAGCCGGCCGCCGCGTTGGCCAGGCGGGCCCCGTCCAGGTAGAGGCGAAGGTCGCTGGCGTGACAGAAGTCGGCAATCTTCCGCAGTTCGGCGAGGGTGTAGCAGGTGCCAAGCTCGGTCGACTGGGTGATGGCGACGACACCGGGCTGGGACCGGTGGTCGTCGCCGCGCCCGGACAGCTTCTCCGCGATAAGCTCGGGGGTGATCTTCCCGTCCGCCGTCGGCACCAGGAGGAGCTTGGTGCCGATGAGCCGCTCGCTGGAGCCGCACTCGTCGGTGTTGATGTGCGCGGACTCGGCGCAGATGACGGCCTCGTGCCGGCGCAGCAGCAGGCTCAGCCCGAGGACGTTGGCGCCGCTGCCGTTCAGTACCAGGAAGGCATCCTCGGCACCGAAGATCTCGCGCAGGCCCGCGGTTGCCTGCTCGGTCCACGCGTCGGCGCCGTAAGGAAGCGCGTCGCCGGAATTCGCGTCTACGATCGCGCGGAGCACAGCCGGATGAATGCCCGCGTGGTTGTCGCTGCCGAAGCTCTTGCGTGGTGTCATGCCCACGAGCCTAGGACCAGGCCGGGAAGGCCTTCTACTCGAGCCGTCCGCGGGCGGCCGCCTGCTCGAGCAGGCTGACGCAGGTGCTGCCGAACGAGTGACCCGACGCCTCCAGCGCCAGCGGCAGCGTGCTCGTCTCGGTCATCCCTGGCGACACGTTGACCTCAAGGAAGTAGGCGGTACCCGTTTCGTCGACGATGAGGTCGGTCCTGGACAGGTCGCGCAGGCCGAGCACCGTATGCGCGGCGACCGCGACCCTCGCCGCCTCGTCCGCGACCTCGCCGGGCAGCCTGGCCGGAACGTAAAACTCCGTCTTGCCCGCGGTGTACCTGGCCGTGTAGTCGTATTCACCCTCGCCGGGGACGATCTCGACCGCGGGCAGGGCCTGCGGACCGTAGCCGAGGTCGATCACGCCGACGGCCACCTCGGTGCCGGAGATGAACCGCTCGATCAGCGCGATGTCGCCGTAGGCGAAGCAGCTCAGCACCGCCGCCGGCAGTTCAGCCGCGGTGCGGACCGGGCTGGCGCCCAGAGCGGAACCGCCGCGAGACGGCTTGACGTACAGCGGCAGCCCGAGCTTGGCCACGATGAGGTCGATGACCGCGGCGGCGCCGAGATCATGGAAGGTTTCCCGCGGCAGCGTCACAGACGGCGGCGTGACCAGTCCCGCGGCGGCGGTCAGGGCCTTGGCCGTCGGCTTGTCGAAGGCCATCTGGCAGGCACTGGCCACCGAGCCGACGTACGGCACGCCGAGCAGCCCGAGCACCTCCCTGATCGCGCCGTCCTCGCCGCAGACGCCGTGAATGGCCGGGAACACGGCACTGGGCGGGTCGGCGCGCAGCAGAGAAAGCAGCGCCGAGTCGGCGTCCGCGACGATCGCGTGGATGCCCGCCTCGACCAGGGCGTCGCAGACCCGGTCCCCGGAACGCAGCGACACTTCCCGCTCGGGGGACAGGCCGCCAGCCAGTACGACGATACGCTCAAGATCGCTCATGATTACGAAATGTCACCTTAACTAGGGTGCTTAAGCTGGTCCGAAATCGTCCCGCAGCTGGATCTCGGTCTCGATCACCGAGACGAGCCTGCGGATTCCCTCGCCGATGCGCTCCGGGTCGGGGAGCGAGTAGCAGAGCCGGGCGTACTGGCCGCCCGAGCCGTCGGCGTAGAAGCCCGTCCCCGGCACGTAGGCGACCCGCGAGGAGATGGCCCGCGGCAGCATCGCCTTGGAGTGGATCCCGTCCGGCAGGCGGAGCCAGACGAAGAACCCGCCGGCCGGCTGGGTCCAGTGGCACTCGGGCGGCATCATCCGGGACAGCGCGCCCAGCATGGCATCCCTGCGCTCCCGGTAGAGCTCGCGGAAGTCCTTGATCTGCTCGTACCAGGGCTGGGTGTTCAGGTACTCGCGCACAGTCAGCTGCGAGAAGCTCGAATGGCAGAGCACGGCCGATTCGGCCGCCAGGATCAGCTTCTCCCTGATGGCTGTCGGCGCGACCGCCCAGCCCACCCGCACGCCCGCGGCGAAGGTCTTGGAGAACGAGCCGAGGTAGACGACCCCGTCCGCGTCGTCGGCGCGCAGCGCGCGCATCGGCTCGCCGTCGAAACCAAGCAGGCCATAGGGGTTGTCCTCGACGACGAGCAGGCCCGCGCGGCGGCAGATGTCCAGGATGCGGTGCCGCCGCCCGGCGGCTAGGGTGACCCCGGCTGGGTTCTGGTAGTTCGGCACGGTGTACAGGAACTTGGCCCGGCGTCCGGCGGCGGCCGTGCGCCGGATGGCCTCCTCGAGGGCCTCGGGGATGAGCCCGTCCTCGTCCATCGCCACGTGCACCACGTCGGCCTGGTAGGACGCGAAGGCGCCGAGGGCGCCCACGTAGGAGGGGGCCTCGACCAGCACCACGTCACCGGGGTCGATGAAGATCCTGGTCAGCAGGTCGAGGGCTTGCTGCGAGCCGACGGTAACCACGATCTCGTCGGGATGGGCGCGGATCTGCTCGAGCGCCATGACGTCGCAGATTCTCTCCCGCAGTCCCGCGTCACCCTGCGCGGTGCAGTACTGCAGCGCGGTCGCGCCCTGGGTGGCGATCAGCTGGCCGACCATGGCGCCGACGGCGTTGAGCGGGAGGGCCGACACGTTCGGTGAGCCGCCGGCCAGCGACACGATCTCGGGGCGGGCGGCCACCGCGAACAGGGCCCTGATCTCCGAAGCCACCATGTCAACCGCGCGTGCGGCGTACTGACCAACATAACGGTCAATTCGTTGCGGCTGCATTATCGGTTGCGGTTCGGGTGTCACGGCCTCTCCTGAAGTCGGCTCTGTTATTCCGGGGGGACGATCCCCCCCAGACCCCCCTGCTCCTGGGGGGAAACCTTTTCCCCCAGACCCCCTCGGCCCCAGACCCCCGGCCGAGTACCATGCCAGGATACGGGGTATCTGCCGGGAACGCTTGTGGATTCTGCCGGGGAAGCCGGGGACAGGATGTCACGTCGTATCGTCAACATTACGCTGGATAATCTCGGTGACTTGCCGCCGAAGTGCCGCAAATGCGTTTTCTGGGAACTTGGCCCGGTCAGCCGGGCCCGCGCCGAGGAGAGCGGCGACCCGGAACTCGAGAAGGAGTCGTGGGTATCTTCCGTGCTGCTCGAGTGGGGGAGCTGCGGCAAGATCGCTTATGTCGATGGCGTACCCGCCGGATACATGCTTTTCGCGCCGCCGCAGTACGTACCGCGTTCGATAGCCTTTCCCACCAGCCCGGTGAGCGCCGATGCGGTCTTGTTCATGACCGCCCACCTGCTCAGCGAGTTCGCGGGCGGTGGTATCGGCCGGATGCTCATCCAGGCGATGGCCAAGGACCTCACCCGCCGTGGCGTGCGGGCCATCGAGGCGTTCGGCGACCGGCGCTGGGAATCGCCGGCCTGCATGCTGCCGGTGGATTACCTGCTCGCGGTGGGATTCAAGACCATCCGCCCGCACCACCACTACCCGCGGCTCCGGATGGAGCTGCGGACCGTGCTCACCTGGCGGGAGGACGTCGAGGTGGCTCTCGAGCGCCTGCTCGGGTCCATGACGCCTTCGGCTCCCCAGGGCGCTCTGCGGCCCGTGTGAGCCAACAGACAGCGAACCCGCGAAATCCTCCAGGTTTCCGCGGGTTCAGCTGGCCGGAACTTAGCTGGTCGATCCGGCGACCAGGGGCGACCCCATGTCACCGCTGCGCTGGACGACGAAGTGACCGCCCATCTGCCGGCGAGCTGACCAGGCAGGGTCACGCGGTGACGGCGCGGACCGTGGCCAGCCTGCTGGCCGGGGCCGGGTACAGCCTGCAGGGCAACGCCAAGACGGTGGAGGGGAAGGAGCACCCCGACCGTGACGCCCAGTTCCGGTACATCAACGCCCAGGTCACAGTGTTCCAGGACGACGGCAGCCCTGTGATCAGCGTGGACGCCAAGAAGAAGGAGAATGTCGAGAACTTCAGGAACGGCGGCGCGGAATGAGCACCGGCCGTGCATCTCTAGCTTGTCAGCGTCCACGACTTCGCTGACGAGGAGCTGTGCAAGGCGGTGCCCTACGGAATCTACGACCTGACCTCGAACACCGGCTGAGTCAACGTCGGCACCGACCACGACACCGTCTCGTTCGCCGTCGCCTCGATCCGCTCCTGGTGCAACAGAATATATTCGGCAAGCTCACGGAGCAGGGCCGACTTGGGCTTGGCCCCGACGATCTGCTTGACGACCTGCCCGCCGGAGAACACGTTCATGGTCGGAATGGCCATGATGCCGTAACGCTGCGACACGCTGGGGTTCTCGTCGATGTTGAGCTTTACGACGTCGATCTTGTCCGCGTACTCGGTAGCGATCTCCTCGAGTACCGGGGCGACCATGCGGCACGGACCGCACCATTCGGCCCAGTAATCCACGATGACCGGCTTGTCGTTCTTCAGGACCTCCACCTCAAAGGTCTCGGCCGTCACGACCTTGGTCGCGCCCACTGCGATCACATCCCTTAACTTGCGTTGAATAATTCCTGCGCTGCACGCGCGTGTCAGCGTTCCTTGCTGGCCAGCCAGCGCTCCGCGTCGAGCGCGGCGGCACAGCCCGTGCCCGCCGCGGTGACGGCCTGGCGGTACGTGTGGTCGACGACGTCGCCGCAGGCGAAGACGCCCTCGATGGCGGTACGCGTCGACGGCTGGTCGACCAGCAGGTAGCCGTCGGGATCGGTGGCGAGCTGGCCGGTGAACAGCTCCGAACGCGGATGGTGGCCGATGGCCACGAACACTCCGGTCACCGGTAGCACGTGCTCCGTGCCGTCCTTGGTGCTCCTGATCCGCAGGCCGGTGACCCGGTCGGGGCCCAGGACCTCAGCCACCTCGCTGTCCCACAGGAAGTTGACCTTGGGGTTAGCGAACGCCCGTTCCTGCATGATCTTCGAGGCCCGGAGCGTGTCGCGCCGGTGGACCACCGTCACCGACTTGCCGAACCTGGTCAAGAACATGGCCTCTTCCAGGGCCGAGTCCCCTCCGCCGATGACCGCGATGTCGTGGCCGCGGAAGAAGAACCCGTCACAGGTCGCACACCAGGAGACGCCGTGCCCGCCGAGTACCTTCTCGCCCGGCACGCCGAGTTCCTTGTACTTGGAGCCGGTGGCGATGATCACGGTCTTGGCGAGGTAGGTCTCGCTATCGGTCTTGACCACCTTCGGGTTCGCGGTCAGGTCAACCGCCGTGACATCGTCCGCCACCAGTTCGGCGCCGAACCGCTCCGCCTGCTTGCGCATCGAGTCCATCAGCTCAGGACCCATGATGCCGTCGGGGAACCCGGGAAAGTTCTCCACGTCGGTGGTCTGCATGAGTGCGCCGCCCGCCGTAACCGACCCCTCGAAGACCAAGGGCTTCAGCTCGCCGCGAGCCGCGTAGAGGGCCGCCGTATAACCGGACGGGCCGGATCCGATGACAATGACGTTCCGGACTTCGGTCACTTCTGCCAACCGTTATCAACCCCTCATCTGACTGGCACTCCAGTGAACCGATCCTAGGGCCCGGAGATTCCCGACGGCAGGGTGATGGTGGCCAGCAGGTCACGGCTGGTGGCTGAGCAGGCCGGACCCGCGACCCAGGCCGTGTCGCCCTGGCCCGTGCGCGCGACGATGATGGTGGCCGCGGCCCTCGAAGTGAGCGCTATAGACCCGGATCAGGCTGGCGTTACCGGCCACGTTCTGTACGCATCCTCTCGTCTGGGTGGACGCGGCGTGCGTTGTGCCCTCCGGCGCGCGCAGCGCGGCTTGGAGCTGCTGCTTGAGCGTGGCCTTGGCGGACACGAAGTCGGTGCCGCTGGTCGCGACGCGGACGGTGAGGTGAGCCGATGGCATCTCCCGCCGCCCCGCCGCTCCGCTGATAGGCGCCGCCGCCGGCACGCTGCTGCTGGCCGGCTTCCCGGCACTGCCCGCGGCCGAGGAGGAGGTACGGCCCGCCGCCGAGGAGGCGGTGGTCTGGCTTCCCGGACTGTGGGCGATCAGGCTCAGGCCGTAGCCGCCCCCGGCCAGCAGCACCACGGCCGCGCCGACGGGGACGAGCACGCGCCATGTCGCCAGGCGGAAACCGCGCTTGGCGCCGGGCCGGTCGTGCGCTCCGGATTCGCCCGGGCGGTCAACCTGGCCTCGTTCGGGATGATTCTTTCTGGTCACCTCAGCCGCGAGTACGACCTCAAGCCGCTGGGCCACGCTGTCGGGCATGGGGGGTGCCGGGACCGACGCGAGCAGCGCGGAGACCCCGGCGAGCTTATCGTCGACGGCGGTACAGCGATCGCAGCCTGCCAGGTGCGCGGCGATCTTGACGCCGCGCCGGCCGGTGATGAGTCCCGCGCGGAACTCGGCCAGGACATCGGTGTCCAGGTGGGTCATCTGCCCCCTCATGTATCGCCTCCCTGCGCAGGTGAGACGCTCCGGCTGGGAGATCGGTTCCCTTGCAGATGCGCTACATAGGGGAGCAGGCGGGCGCGGGCCCGGGCACAGCGGCTCTTCACCGTGCCTGGTGACGTGTCAAGGATGGCGGCGGCGTCGGCCACCGAGAAGCCGAGCATGTCGACCACGACCAGCGCGGCGCGCTGTTGCGGCGGCAGCATCCGCAGCGCGGCATCCACGTCCAGCCTGGTGTCCGCGGCGCGCGCGGGATCGCCGTCCTGCGCCACCAGGGCTTCGAACGCCTGCTCGTCCCCGGCGGCCAGGGCCGGCCTGGCGGCGCGGCGGCGCAGCCGGTCCAGTGACGCGTTCACCACGATCCGGTGCAGCCACGTGGTGACGGCGGACTCGCCGCGGAAGTCGGCGGCCCGGCGGAACGCGGAGACCATCGCGTCCTGGAGCGCGTCGGCGGCCTCCTCGGGATCGCAGACCGTGCGCAGCGCCACCGCCCACAGCCGGTCACGGTGCCGGCGGAAGAGCTCGCCGAACGCATCGGTGTCTCCGGCCACATGCCGGCGGAGCAACTCCTGATCAGACGGCTCATCCCCGTCGGCGTCCGGCATCGGGCATCAGCCCGACTGGCTCGCGGCGGAACCGTGGACCACGACGTTGTAGATCTGCGCCTGGTACTGATTGGAGGATCCGGCCAGTGGCGGGAGGTAAGTAAGCCAGATCAGCACGTAGCGGCCGGTCGCGTTCTTGGTCACGTTGAACGTCGTGTTGCCCTGCGCGGTGCCGGAACTTTGCAGCACGGTGAAGGTGCTCAGGGCCGAGGCGACGGGGGTGTTGTCGTTGCCGATCTCAATCTGCACGTGGGCGCAGCAACTGGTGCCGAACTGGACCAGGATCTGGCTCAGCCGCACCGGCCGGCCCATGTCCAGGAGCAGTCCCGTCCCCTTCTTCAGGCCGCCGAAGACCGGGTTGCCGACGTAGTAGCTGGTATGCCAGAACGTGCTGGCGCTGGCGTCGATCGCATTGCCCGTCTCGCCCGAATCCTCGTTAGGGCCCGGAGGGTTGCCGATCGGGTTGAAGCTGCTCGCGCTGACCGGCTTGAGCAGGCCGGACGCAGCCGCGGCCGACGCCGGCGCCGACGTACGCGGACGGGTCGGCGTCAGGGCGGCCGAGCGATGCAGGCTGTGGCTGATCGACCAGGCGGCCACGCCGACTGCCGCCAGGACGAGCACGATCACGACGCTGATGACGGCGCGGGCGGCCGTGGAGCGCTCGCGGCGCGGCGTGCGGCCGCCGCCGCTCCGGGTCCGGGGCGCCGTACCCTGCGGCGGGTACGGGTTGGTGGACCCGTCCGGCTGGTATCCGTAGCCGTGCGTCGCGGTCAGGCCGACCGGCGGGGACGCGGGAGAAAACGGCAACGGCATGGGCGGGGCGGCGCTGGTCAGGGCGTCGGCGAACATCGCCGCGGTGCTGAGCGCCGGGCCGTGGCGGTTCGGTCGCTGGAACAGGGCGCGGCAGGTCACGTCGTCGATGCCAGCCGGGACGCCCGCGGACACCTGGCGCGGCGTGCACGGCCCTCCGTCGTTTTCCGGCGCGGGCGGGAGCAGCCCGGGCGCGGCCCCGGCGGATCCCCGGTGACCGGGCCAGTAGCCGGTCAGCGCGGCGTAGAGCAGCCGGGCGAGATCCCGCGTATCGATGAGCTCCGGGTCATCGGTACCGTCCTGCGCCGCGGTGAGATCCGGGCCGGCCAGGGCGGCGTCGATGCCGAGCCCGGCGATCTTCACGCCGCCGCCCGGTGTCCAGTGCAGGCAGGCCGGATCCAGCCGCAGGTGCGCCAGGCCGGTGTCGTGCGCGGCCGCGACCGCCCGCGCCGCCTCCGCCATCATCAAGGCCGCGCGCGGCGGATCTAGCGGGCCCTCGGAGAGCATGTCGAGCAGCGACTCCCCGGCCACCCACTCGAGCACCACGTAGGCAAAGTCGTCCGCGTCCTCCACGTCGAATACCTGGGAAAAGCGCGGATCGCCGAGCCTGCTCGCGGCCCTGGCGGCGGTGATGGTCTCGGCCACCCGGGGGAAACCGGTCGCGAAGGTGAGCACGGTGACTGAGCGGGCGAGCGTCTCATCCGTGGCTTTCCAGTATGTCCAGCCGGCGCCCGCGCTTACCTGGTCAACGAGACGGTATCGTCCCGCCAGCCGGGTTCCTGGTTCCGACGTGTATGTGCTCATAGGTTGCCACCCATGCTAATGCCGCCCGCCCTGCCGGCCGAACCTTGACGCTATCGTCTTCGTCAGAAATCCGAACTCGGCTACATGCAGTGACCTGGCACAGAGTGCGTAGAGCGCGACCGCGCCACCGCCGCCGATGATGGTGACTACCAGGCCATAGCCGCGGCTCGGGTCGGCTATGAGGTGGGCCGCGCCGACCATGACCCCCACCAGGAAGATCACGCCAGGTACCGTCGCCAGGTGCATTCGGGTCAGGCTCCGCGCGATCGTCCAGCCGTCCAGGCTGCCGACCCGGCGCAGCAGCAGCGCCCATCCCGCCACCGCTCCGACCAGGTTGGATATGCCGTAGACCACGGCCAGTCCGGCGACCACGGCCGCCGCCGGCAGCATCTGGAGCACGATGACGTTCCCCGCGATGCCCACGCACATCATGAGCAGCCCGACGAAGGCGGCCGTACGGCTGTCCTGGAACGAGTAGAAGACGCGCAGCTGCAGCTGGGTGATCATGAAGGGGACTAGGCCGAGGGAGAACAAGCCGAAGACCACGCCGATGTGCTCGCCGCCGGAGATGCCGCTGCTGCCGAAGGAGAACAAGAACTCGCCGATCGGGCCGCCCAGCACGGCGAGGAAGATCGCGGCCGGCACCACGAGCACCGCCGACAGGCGGATGCCGGTCGAGAAGTCGTCTCGCACCAGCGAGTACCGGCGGGTGGTCGCGTGCTCGCTCATCCTGGGCAGCAGCGCGGTGATCACGGAGATGCCGACGATCGCGTAGGGCAGCTGGAACAGCTGCCAGGCGTAGGAATACACCGAGTAACCGGACTGGCTGTGTTTGCCCGCGATGTTCGCGATGTTCTGCACGACCAGGTTGGCGGTCCACTGGGTGAGCACGTAGGCCGACATCCAGCCGGTCATCCGGCCCATCTCGGCGAGCTCGCCGGGCCTGAAGCCGAGCATGGGCCGCCACCGGAACCCGGCTCGCCGCAGCGACGGGAGCAGGGCGGCGGTCTGGGCGACGACGCCGAGCGTGGTGCCGATCCCGAGCAACTGCACGGCGGACGCCGGGATCGTCGAGGGCGTCTCGTGCAGGCCAAACATCACCACGTACAGGCCGCCGACGATGATGACGATCAGGTTGTTGATGACCGGTGTCCACATCGGTGCCGCGAACCGGCCCCGGGTATTCAGGATCGCCCCGATGAGGGAGCTCATCCCGTAGAAGAAGATCTGCGGGATGAAGAAGTACGCCCACACCACCATGAGGTTGTGCTCGGTGCCCTTGATGGCGGCGGCATACAGGTAGACCAGCGGCCCGGCGGCCAGCGTGGCCACCAGCGTGACCGTGAACAGCGCGACCACGCCCAGCGTGAAGATCCGCTGCGCGTAGGCCTCGCCGTGGTCCGGATCGCGCTTGGCCGCCTTGACCAGCAGCGGCACCACCACGCTGGTGAAGATGCCGCCCAGCATCAGGTAGTAGACGGTGTTCGGCAGCGTGTTGGAGTTGTTGTAGTCGTTGGCTAGCGGCCCGGTGCCGAGCGCGGCCACGAAGACGAAGGTGCGCAGGAACCCGGTGACGCGCGACGCCAGCGTGCCGACCGCCATGCCGGCGCCGGACCGGACCAGGCTGGACCGCTGCCTCCCGGGTGGTCCCGGAGGCCCGGGTGGCCCCGGAGGCCCGGGTGGCCCCGGTAGACCGGGCGGAGGGTATCCGGGGCGCGGGTACTGGGGTGTCTGGGTCGTCTGGGGTGTCTGGGTCCTCTGGGTCGGGGCCTGGCCTGGCGGCGCGTAGTCGATAGGCCTGGGCACCCGGCGCCAGCCGGCGGGTGCCCCGGGCGAGAACGGCGCTCCCGGTGGCTCGGCGGGAGCCGGGCGGGGTGCCCTGGGCGGGCGAGCAGGCGGGGCGGGCCAGCTGAGCGCCAGCGGCAGCGTGGTCTCGGCGGGAGTCGGGCCGCCGCCGAGCATCGGGCCCTCGATCGGCGGCAGCGGATCCGGGTAGGCATGGCGCCCCCGGCGCGGAGTGTCCGGGTCTTCGGAATCAGGATCTTCGCGCCAAGCCTGCCCGGGCCCGGGGTCAGGCGTCGTCGACCCAGCGTCGTGCATCGGCCAGGTCATCCGGTGCCTCCGTCGGGTGTAGCGCATCGCTGGTGCCAGTCACGACGCTACCCGGTGGGTCCGCCTCTTCGTTGACAAGATGCGTGTCGCCGTGCAGCCACCGCCGGGCGCCGCGATACACCGAGGTGAGCACGAGGACGCCGATCGCGGCGGCGATCAGGACCAGGATGGCCCGGCCATACCTGGTCGAATGCACGGTGATCGAGTTGCCGGTGACGTACGTCAGCGGTTTTCCGTCCGCGCTGGTGAGGCTGAGCCGGATTTGGGTCGATCCCTGCGGAGCCGAGCTGATCGGCAGCCGCACGGTCACTATCTGCCCGGGCGGGATAATGATCGGTTCCGGGAAGCGGCCGATGGTCAGCGGCGAGTCGGCCGCGCTGGCAACCAATCTGACCTGCACGGCTTGAAGCAGCAGCCCGTTCTGGATCGACACGGGGACCAGCCCGGAGGAACCGCCCATCTGCACCTGGGCCGACGTGATGATGAATCTGACCTTGTTCTCGGCCCCGCTGAGGTAGTCCGACAGGCTGTCTACTTGCGCCTCGCCTTGTGACCTCCCGCCGCCGCGCCAGGCCGCCGACTCCGTGGCGATCAGGGCCTGATCCAGTGACGGCACGTAGCCCGGCTCGGGCTTGTAGAGCATGGATTGGTACACGCCGAGCTGGGCGCCAACCGATTTCACCTGGGCCAGGTAGCTGCGGCTGAGCTCGCCCGGGCTCGCCTTGCTGGCCGGCGGCGGCTGCCGGGGCAACGTTCGCTCGGTGTCCGGCGCCGCGCTCAGGCTGGCCAGCGCGGCCGGCTTCAGCCACGGGGCGGTCATGGTCTCGCCGAGCAGGTCGCTGGCCAGTGCCTCCGGCGGGCTCCAGTCCTCCGGCGGCGCGACCACGATCGTGCGGGCGGAGTTAGGCTCCTGGGCGGCGATCATGGCCGTCTCAGCCAGGAACCGCTGCTTGACGGCGAACTCGGTGTTCTTCGGCAGGACGCCGGAGCTGGTGTCGCCGGCTTTGAGCACCCCGGTCAGGGTGTCGTCGGAGAGCAGGACGTTCATGGGCAGGCCCGCGACCCGGAGCGAGGTGACCGCGTCTTGCTGGAAGGCGGTCGGGTCCGTGGGCGGCATCTCGCTGCTGTTCAGCACGACCGTGCCGACGTGCTCCTTGGCGGCGAGGTTGGTGAGCACGGACAGGTCTGCGGTTCCGCCGGGCGGCCAGGCGAGCTCATGCCCGAACTTTCCTTGCAGCACGCTGTCCGCCACCGCGTCGCCGGTGTTGTAGGCGGTAACGAGATCCGTGGGCAGGCCCTGGTGGACCAGGGCCGTCATGTCCACGTTGGCGTACGGGGTGATCAGCGTCGGCTGGCTTGGTGTGACCATCTTCAACGCGGCCAGCCAGCTCGCCGCCGCCTTGCTGGCCGGCTCCTCTGCGGCGCCGCAGTTCGGCGCGGAACCCGCCTTATAAGGGCCGGTCATGGTGGCGACGTCGGTGAGCAGCGCCGGGTCGATGGCCCAGGTCAGGTCGGCACCGGGGTGGCTCGCCCCGGCGGTCAGCAGGGCGGCCAGCCGGCCGCCCGGCTGCAGGCTCGCGGCCAGGTCGTTATTGGTCAAGGCGGCACACGCTTGATGGTGCGGCTGGTCGATGAGCGGCCATAGCCAGGAGATCTCGAGCGGGCGCAGCAGACCCGCCTGCTGCTGCCCGGGCCAGAACGGCAGCAGCGTCTGATCGGCGGCCAGCACATTGGCGCCGAACGTTCCCTGCTGCAGCTGGGCCGTGACCGGATACACCCCGAACGCGCTTATCCCCTGGACGCTGACCTGGAACGAAGCAGACCAGTAGGCGCTGCCACCGGGGGCCACGCGGGCGGAGATGATGAACGGCGTCCCCGCGGTTACCAGGCTGCTGTCCTGGCCGTGGGTGAGGTAGGAATCCATTCCGTCGCGGCTGGAGAAGGGGATCGCCGAGGTGTACAGCTGTACCTCGAGTCCGGCCTGCGTCTGCCTGGTCCGGTTGCTGACCGTTCCCTCTACGTTGACCGTGGCACCAGGCGCGGCGTACTGCGGATTCATCGAGTTGATGGTGACCGACAAGCCGCCCGTCCCGGCCTGGTGGGCGGCACTGGCCTGGTGGGCCGGGCTGGCCTGGTGGGCGGCACTGGCCTGGTGGGCCGGGCTGGCCTGGTGCGCGGCACTGGCCTGGTGCGCGGCACTGGCCTGGGCCGGATTGGCCATCGCCAGCCCGGCGGTCACCATCGCGGCAGGCACGGCGAGAACGGCGGCCAGGGACAAAGTCCGCCGCTTGATCTTCACCGGTAGCACGCCGTGCACACACCGAATGGTATTGCCGTTCGCGCCAAACCCGTGCGGTCGATACTCTCAGTGGCCGTGCCCATGAGCGATGAACAGCGGACAGAGGCCGCCGCGCTGCTGCGGGAGCGAGTGCCCGCCGTGGCCGAGATCGGCCGCCTGTTCGCGAGCCACGGCCACGAGCTTGCGCTGGTCGGCGGCCCGGTCAGGGACGTATTCCTCGGCCAGCAGCCCGGCGACCTCGACCTGACCACGGACGCGACGCCGGAGCAGGTGCTGGAGATGACCAGAGGCTGGGCCGACAAGACGTGGACGGTCGGGATCGCCTTCGGCACGGTCGGACTGCGCAAGGGAAATTCGGTCTTCGAGATCACCACCTACCGGAGTGAGCAGTACGGGCGGACCTCGCGCAAGCCTGGCGTCCAGTACGGCCGGTCGCTCGAGGAAGACCTGGGCCGCCGGGATTTCACCATCAACGCCATGGCGGCCAGGCTGCCGGATTACGAGTTCGTCGATCCGTTCGGCGGCTTCGATGCGCTGTGGGACAAGATGCTGCGGACCCCCAGATCCCCGGAGCAGTCGTTCAGCGACGATCCGTTGCGGATCCTGCGCGCGGCCAGGTTCGCGGCCAAGCTGGGGTTCACCGTCGCGCCCGAGGTGCGCGCCGCCATGACCGAACAGGCGGGCCGCCTGGAGATCGTGTCCGCCGAGCGGATCACCAGCGAGCTGACCAAGCTGATGCTGACGCCCGACCCCGCGCTCGGCATCGACGTGCTGGTCCAGACCGGCGCGGCCGATGAGGTGCTGCCCGAGGTGTCCAGGCTCCGGATGGAGGCCGACGAGCATCACCGGCACAAGGACGTCTACCAGCACAGCCTCACCGTGCTGCGGCAGGCCATCGAGCTGGAGCCGCGGTACGGGCTCGAAGGCGACCTGACGGTCCGGCTGGCCGCGCTGCTGCACGACATCGGCAAGCCGAGGACGCGGTCCCTGCTGCCGGACGGCCGGGTCGCGTTCCACCTGCACGAGGTGATCGGCGCGAAGATGACCAAGCGCAGGCTGACCGCGCTGCGCTTCCCGAACGACATCGTGCGGGACGTGTCCCGGCTGGTGGAGCTGCACCTGCGGTTCCACGGCTACGGTGAGGGCGCCGCCAGATCTGATCGGGGGGGCTCGGGCCCGCCGCCGCAGGCGGCAAGGCCAGCAGGGTCGTCCCCCCCGGAGCCAGCATGGACCGACGCCGCCGTCCGCCGTTACGTCCGCGACGCCGGACCGCTGCTGCCCCGGCTGCACGTGCTGACCAGGGCCGACTGCACCACCAGGAACCGCGCGA
Source organism: uncultured Actinomycetes bacterium (assembly GCA_963769715.1). Classification (GTDB taxonomy): domain Bacteria; phylum Actinomycetota; class Actinomycetes; order Streptosporangiales; family Streptosporangiaceae; genus Palsa-504. The sequence goes on along the minus strand of CAVYNE010000012.1, from coordinate 21,866 downwards.
AGGCGGCGCGGCTGGCCCGCGCCTACGAGGGCCTCGAGCAGCGCATCGCCGAGCTCAGCGAGCAGGAGGAGCTGGCCAGGATCAGGCCGGAACTCGACGGCAACGAGATCATGCGCATCCTGGGCGTGCCCGCTGGCCCGGTGGTGGGGAGAGCCTACGACTACCTGCTCGAGCTGCGGATCGCAGGGGGTGAGCTGGGCCGGGAGCGGGTTACTCAGGAACTGCTGGGCTGGGCGGCCGCCGAAGGGATCATTCCGTCTCCTCCGGAGCCGGACGAGGACTGACCCGTCGGCCGGGACAGCCAGTACGCGGCGGCGAGGATCGCGTACCCGGCCGCCACTAGGCCGAGGACGGCCGGGGAATGGCCGTTGCCGGGGAGGAAGGCCGCGCTCAGTGCGGCCCCGGCGACGAAGGTGACGTTGAACATCATGTCGTAAAAAGCGAAGACCCGGCCCCGGTAGGCGTCGTCCACCTCCTCCTGCAGGATCGTGGTAGCGCAGATCGCCACGCCCTGCCTGCACAGGTACAGGCAGAACCCGATGGCTAGGTAGGCGATCTGGGTGAAGGTCTCGCCTAGCGCGGCGGTCACCACGGCGCTCGCGGCGAGCAGCATCGTGATCCAGGCTGACTTGGACAGCCGCCTGGTCATCGGCGGCGTGATCAGCGCCGCGCAGGCGTAGCCGATGGCGGAGGCGATCAGCAGGCCGCCGATGTGGCCCTCGGCCACGGTGACACGTGAGGAGTAGAAATAGTTCCGGTACAGCAGGATCGACATCAGGAACAGCGGCCCGAAAAGGAAGCTGAAACCGCCGGTGACACCGAGCGCCGCCGCCGGGCCGCGCCGCCTGACGACATACCGCGCGCCATCTGCCAGGCCGGCCGCGACCGAGGCGAGCTCGCTGCGCAGCCGGCCCTGGCTGCCCCGGCTCCCGCACCGGCCCGAGCAGGTCGCGTCGCATGGTGGCCGCGATCAGGCTGGCCACCACGTAACAGGCGCCGCCGGCGAGCAAGGTGATCGCGGCGCCGCGCTCGGTGTTGCCGGTGGCCACGTTGAGCCCCAGGGCGACGCCGCCGCCCACCGAGGCCATGATGCCGCCGACGGTCGGCGACACCGAGTTCGCCATCACCAGTTTGTCCTCGGCGACCACGTGCGGCAGCGCGGCCGAAAGCGAGGACAGGAAGAACCTGTTCACGCCGAGCACGAACAGCACCGCCACGTACAGCGGCACCCCCCGGTTGCCCAGCGCCATGAACACCGCGGTCAGCGCCACGAATGCCGACCGGAGCACGGCCGACCAGACTAGGATCTGGCGCCGCGACCAGCGGTCGATGAACACCCCGGCGAAGGGGCCGATCACGGAGTACGGCAGGTACAGGACCGTGAACGCCCCGGCGCCCGCCGCCGGGCTCGGGAACGACGACGCATTGAAGAACACGTACGTGCCGACTCCGGCGGTGACGATGCCGTCGCCGGCCTGGGATACGAGCCTGGTGGCGAACAGGCGGCGGAAGCCCCGCTCGGCGAGGACCGCGCGCAGGTCGGCGATGAACGTCGATCTGCGCCGGGCCACCCGTCCAGCTTAGGGGTTTGGCGGATGCGGCGCCTTAGCGCGCGACCTCGCCCGCGATGAACTTCTCGACCAGGTCCCGGCAGACGTCGTCGCCGTACTGCTCCGGCGGCGACTTCATGAAATACGAGCTGGCCGAGGTCACCGGGCCGCCGATACCGCGGTCGAGCGCGATCTTCGCCGCGCGCACCGCGTCGATGATCACCCCGGCGGAGTTGGGCGAGTCCCAGACCTCGAGCTTGTACTCCAGGTTGAGCGGCACGTCGCCGAACGCGCGGCCCTCCAGCCGGACGTAGGCCATCTTGCGGTCGTCGAGCCACGGCACGTGGTCCGACGGGCCGATGTGCACGGCGGCGCGCTCCATCTCGTGCGGGACCTGAGAGGTCACCGCCTGGGTCTTGGAGATCTTCTTCGACTGGAGCCGCTTGCGCTCCAGCATGTTCATGAAGTCCATGTTGCCGCCGAAGTTCAGCTGGTAGGTGCGGAGCAGTTCGACCCCGCGGTCCTCGAACAGCTTGGCCAGCACGCGGTGGGTGATGGTGGCGCCCACCTGGGACTTGATGTCGTCGCCGATGATCGGGACGCCGGCCTCGGTGAACTTCGCGGCCCACTGCGGGTCAGAGGCGATGAACACCGGCAGCGCGTTCACGAAGGCGACCTGCGCGTCGATAGCGCACTGGGCGTAGTAGCGGTCCGCCTGCTCGGAACCGACGGGCAGGTAAGAGACCAGGACGTCGGCGCCGGCCTCGCGCAGCGCGCGGGCCACGTCCACGGCCGGCTCGTCGGACTCGGTGATGATCTCCCGGTAGTACTCGCCCAAGCCGTCCATGGTGGGACCACGCTGCACGGTCACTCCGGTCGGCGGGACCTCGGCAATCTTGATGGTGTTGTTCTCGCTGGCGTTGATGGCCTCGGCGAGATCGCTGCCGACCTTCTTCGCGTCCACGTCGAACGCGGCGACCACCTCGACGTCGCTGATGTGGTACGGCCCGAACCGGACATGCATGAGGCCGGGAACCCGGGCGCCCTCGTCGGCGTCCTTGTAATACTCCAGTCCCTGCACCAGGGAGCTAGCGCAGTTACCCACCCCCACGATGGCGATGCGCACCTTACCCATCAGGATGACCCCTTCTCGGAATTGTTGTCTGGTCCTCCGGCCTGCCGCTCTGACGCGATCAGCTCGTTCAGCCATCGGACTTCCCGCTCCACTGATTCCAGGCCATGCCGGTGCAGTTCCAGGGTGTAACTGTCCACACGTTCCCTGGTCCGCGTGAAGGCCGCCCGGATGGCCTCCAGGCGTTCCTCGAGCCTGCTGCGACGGCCCTCGAGGATCCGGAGCCGTACGTCGGCCCTCGTCTGCCCGAAAAACGCGAAATGAACACCGAACCCGTCGTCTTCCCACGCCGCGGGACCACCTTCACCGAGGAGTTCCTGCAGCCTCTCCTTGCCGTCTGCGGTCAGCCGGTACACCTTCAGCGACCGGCGGCCCGAGCGCGACCGCGTGGTCCCGCTCGCGGCGGCCGGTACTCCCGGCTCGGCCTCGTCGTGCTCCTCGGCGATCAGGCCGGCGGCGAGGAGTTCGTGCAGGCAGGGATACAGCGACCCGTAGGAGAGAGCACGGAACGCGCCTAGTACGGTGTATAGCTGTTTGCGCAGCTCATAGCCATGCATTGGCGCCCGGTGCAGCAGCCCGAGCACGGCGAGCTCAAGTACGCCGGAGCGGTTGCGTCCCACGCTTCCCCCAGAAGGTCGTGGTATCCCGATATATACCGACTCGATGCCTCGCGACGATACTTCGGTCTGTTAGATCGCCACGATGTATCGAACCGATACATGTGGATACTATGCGGGGGTCGGCCCGGGCGCAAGTGCGCGCCGGTTTCTGCTGGTCCCACCGGCTTTGCCCGCAAACACGATCAAATCCGGGCTCGGCTCACGCTCAGTTCCGACGTACGCTGGCGAACATGACGTCAAGGCGTTCCGTCGTGGACTACGGACTGGCCCGCCGGGCCACGCTCGCGTCCGTACGCGCCGGGCGCACGACCGTCACCGACGTCTGCGACGCTCACCCCTATCTGCTGCGGGCCGCGAAGTTCCACGGCGAGCCAACCGAAGACCGCTGCCCGATCTGCCGGAAAGCCAAGCTCACCCACGTGACGTACGTCTACGGCGATGAGCTCGGCCAGTATGAAGGACGAGTCAAGCAAGCTCGCGAACTCGCGGAAATGGCGGCCGAATACGGCGAATTCCGGGTCTATGTGGTCGAAGTCTGCCAAAGTTGCGGGTGGAACCACCTTGCTTCCTCCTACGTTCTGGGCACTGGCGAGCCTGCGGTACGCCGGAGGCGGCGTGCACGCACCAGCCAGTAACAACGGAGCAGCCAGTGAACAACCGGCTCAGGAGGTAACGTTTGAGTTCGGCGGGTTCCCGGGACGGGCGGACCCGCCTTTCGAGTAGAGGTCGCATTCCCACTAGCCGCGACCTCCGAGCCACCAGCGAGGGCGCGTGAGCAGCAAAGCTGATGACTTTGACGTTCGGTATCGCGATGTAGGCACGCCGGGGCACGGCCGCCCGGCGGCTGACGGGGGCTATCGGAGCAACGCGGGCGCGGGGGATATCGACTACGACCTGGGCTATGACGCCGGAGGCTGGGACACCCAAGGGTTCCGCCGCCCGGAGGCGGACTTCCTCGGCAGCCACGAGCCCGGCCAGGCCGGCGTCATCGGCGGTGCCGCGAGCGACGTTGCCGGCGGCGGCGGTGCCGGCGGCGGCGGTGCCGGGAGTGGCGGTGCCGGGAGTGGCAGTACCGGAAGCGGCGGTGTCGACACCGCGGTCCGCCCGGACCACGGCCGCGCGCTGCGGAGCCGAAAGGACGGCAGCCACGCGCGCCCGGCAGGCACGCGCGCGGCACGCACCGAGCAGACCAGCCAGCTGGGGTGGGAATCCGAGCCTGCCGGTGGCCTGTGGACTCCCGAGTCCCCAGGCCGCGGCGGCCCGGGCGGGCCCGGCGGGCCGCGGCGGCCGCGAGGCCCGAGGGGCTTCGGCGGACCGGGGCGCAGCGGACTGGACCGGACCAGGGTCAGGGTCAAGGGCAGCTGGTGGCGGCACTGGACGTTGCGCAAGGCGCTAGGCGTACTGCTGGGGACGGTCGGCGCCCTCATCGTGCTGGGCGCCATCGCGGTGGTCATGGTCTATGAGCAGACGCCGGTTCCGACTGCGGCGATGGCCGCCACCAGCTTCTCGCAGTCCGTGGTCTACTCGAGCAACGGCACCCTGATCGGCCGGTTCGGCACCACCAACCGGCAGATGCTGACCTACGCCGAGCTTCAGCAATCCAAGCCCCTGATCAACGCGGTGCTCGCCGCCGAGGACCGGAACTTCTTCAACGAGGGCGGCGTCTCGCCCACGGGCATCATGCGGGCCGCCTACGAAGACCTCAGGGGCAGCAATGGCTCGCTGCAGGGCGGCTCGACCATCACCCAGGAGTTCGTCCGGCAGTACTACTCCGGCATCGGCACCCAGCAGACGTTGAGCCGCAAGATCAAGGAGATCTTCGTGGCCATGAAGGTGGCCAAGGAGAAGTCGAAGCCGTGGATCCTCACCAACTACCTGAACACGATCTACCTCGGTGACGGCGCCTACGGGGTCGAGGCGGCGGCTGAGACGTACTACGGCAAGAAGGTAGCCCAGCTGGATGTGGCGCAGGCGGCCGTGATCGCCGCGATCATCCAGCAGCCGAGCACCTACCCGCTGCCGCAGTTCCGCCCCGAGCTCATCAACCGCTGGCACTACGTGCTCAACGGCATGGTGCAGATGGGGAACCTGACGCAGCAGCAGGCGGACACGATGAAGTTCCCGAAACCTGGTGACTTCACCGCGCAGAGCGTCGGCAACGACGTCTGGGATCCCTACGTCCTTAACATGGTCTACAACGAACTGGCTGACGTCTATCACTTCACCCAGTCGCAGATCTACAACGGCGGGTACGTCATCCACACCTCCATCAACGACGCCAAGATGGAGGCCCTCTACCAGGCGGTGCGCGACAACGAGGCGCAGATCGACGCGAGCAGCGTCCCGCTCGATCCCACCTACATGCACGCGGGCGCGGTGCTCGAGAACCCCGCCGACGGCTCCATCCAGGCCCTGTACCCCGGACCGGGCTACCCGGGATCGAAGTACAACGGGACCGGAAAGGTCATCACTAAGAGTTACTGCAAGAAGATCGCCTGTGAAGTGAACATGGCGGTGTACAACCGCGAGCAGGTCGGCTCCTCGTTCAAGCCGTACATCCTGTCGACCGCCGTCAAGCAGGGCATGAACGTGAAGACCAGTACCCTCGACGGCTACAACAACCTGTACATCCCGCAGGACACCGAGCCGTCGGCGTACCCGGCCACCGCCGTCCCGGCCGGCCAGGCCCGCTGGTACCTGGTCCATAACGACTCCGCCGCGGAGAACGGGCCGTACACGCCGCAGATAGCGATGGCGGTCTCGATCAACACCGCGTACGCGGACCTATGGCACGTCGTGGCCGGCACGCACGGCGCCAACGTGGTCGACATGGCGCAGGCGTTCGGCGTCAACACCGACGCGGCCGGCATCACCGGGCCGGGCGGGATGGAGGACCAGGCGGGCCTCGCGCTCGGCCAGGCCTCGCTGACCGTCGGCGAGCAGGCCACGATGCTGGCGACGATAGATGACAACGGCATCTATCACGACGCCCACGTGATCACGTCGATCACGCAGAACAACGCGCCGCCGACGCCGCTCAAGATCACCAGCTACCCGGTGTTCAGCGCCAATTCGACGCTTAACGCCAGTGAAGCCGAGCAGGTGCAGTGGGCGATGTCCGAGGACACCGCGCCCTACGGCACGGCGCCGACCGCCGGGCTGAGCAACGGCCAGGAGATTATCGCCAAGACCGGCACCACCAACACCGCCCAGTCGGCGTTCTTTATCGGCGCCATGCCGAGCCAGGCCCTGGCCGTCGCGCTGTTCACCAACCAACAGGGCAAGGGCACCCAGACGCTCGACATGCTCGGCGGCAATTCCCAGGGCGGATTCGGCGGCACCTGGCCGGCCGCGATCTGGCACACCTACGCCCAGAACGAGTTCGTGCCGCTGGGACTCCAGCAGTTCACCCAGCCGACCTTCACCGGCGGCACGTGGAACCTGGTTCCGCCGGGCCTGCGCAAAGTCGCGAAGAAGCACAAGAAGCAGAACCACGGGCAGAACGGCCAGCCGGGCCAGGGACCGGGAAACCCCAACCCCTTCCCCACCTATAGCTGTGACCCGACCGTGGTGACCTGCGGCCCCGCCGGAGGCAACGGGCAAACGGTGAACGCCACCGCGGTCGGCGGGGCGGTGGGCGGCATCTTCACCGGGCTGCCCGCGACCTGCCTGTGGGTACGGCGCCGCATGCGCAAACATGACCGATCCTGAAAGGCGCGGTTAGATATGGGGGTGGACGCCCCAGGGTCGACGAATACGCGGTACGACGGCGGAGGCGAGCGCTCTGGACCGTCCCGGCCCCTCGCCCTCGCGGTCGCCCTCGGCAGCACCAGCGTGCTGCTCGCCGCGTCCGTGCTCGGCATGGTGCTCGCGTTCGCGGAGAAGTCCCCGTGCCGGTCCGGCGCCTGGAACGTCTACGCCAAGCAGTTCCAAGACGCCTGCTACACCGACATCTACCCGCTGTACTACAACGAAGGGCTGTCCGCCGGGAAGGTGCCCTACACCGGCCACCCGGTCGAATACCCGGTGCTGATCGGCGGCGCCATGCAGGCCGCGGCCTGGCTGGTCAGGAACGTCAGCTTGGGGATCAGGGGCCGCGAGTTCTTCGACGTCACCGTCGTCCTGCTCGCGGTCTGCGCGGTGGCCGGCGTGCTCGCAACCGCGCGGGCGGCCGGCCAGGCCGGCGCGCCCAGGCGCTGATGGTGGCGCTTTCCCCGGCGCTGATCCTGTCCGCGTTCATCAACTGGGACCTGATCGCCTTCGCGCTGACGGCGCTGGGGATCGCCGCCTGGGCCGGCCGCCGCGGCGTGTGGGCGGGCGTCTTCCTCGGCCTCGGGGTCGCGGCGAAGTTCTACCCGCTGGTGGTCTTCGGGCCGCTGCTGCTGCTCTGCCTGCGGGCCGGCCAGTTGCGCGAGTTCGCCAAGACCCTGGCCGCCGCCGTGCTCGCGTGGCTGGCCGTCGACCTGCCGGTGATGATCCTCGCGCCGTCTGGCTGGGCTTACTTCTACACTTTCAGCAAGGACCGGGGCGCCGACTGGGGTTCGGTCTGGTACCTGTTCGAGCACTTCAACGTGCCCGTGCTCGGCAACACACAGCTCAGCGCCCTGAACGAGATGTCGGCGGCCTTCTTCGCCGTCGCCTGCGCCGCGATCGCGGTGCTCGCGCTGGCCGCGCCCCGCCGCCCGCGTCTGCCGCAGCTGTGCTTCCTGATGCTGGCCGCGTTCCTGATGACGAACAAGGTCTGGTCGCCGCAGTATGTCGTCTGGCTGGTGCCGCTGGCGGTGCTCGCCCGTCCCCGGCTGTGGCCCTACCTGCTCTGGCAACTGGCCGAGGTAGCCTACTTCTTCGGCATCTGGGGCTATCTCATCTTCGTCTACGCCAGCGAAGGCAACCCGGTGACCGGCTACGCCGGCATCAGCACCGGGTGGTACTTCGCCGCCCTCCTCGCCAGGTTCCTCGCCGTAGCCCTGCTCGCCGCCTATGTGGTGCGGGACATTCTTTATCCCGAACGAGACCTCGTGCGTGCCCTCGGCCACGATGATCCGGCCGGCGGCGTCCTCGACCAGGCCGCGGACCAGTTCAGGCTGCGCTGGCCCGCCTGGGTTCGGCGGCCTAAGCCTGCAGGTTCCGCTTCAGCCAGCTGACATCGGCGGCCAGGCTGCCGTCGTCATCGGGGGTCTCACAGATGGCGGTGGCGCCCGCGGCGCGGACTACGGCGAGCAACAGGGCGGGGTCGATGGTCCCGGCGGGGATGTTGGCGTGCCTGTCCCGGCCCGAGCCGAACTCATCCCGCGAGTTGTTGCAGTGCACCAGGTCGATCCGGCCGGTGATCGCCTTGACCCGGTCCACCGCGTCGGCAAGGTCGATACCGGCCGAGTTGGCGTGGCAGGTATCCAGGCAGAAGCCGACGCTCGCGGCGTCGCCGGCGGCCGCGTCGGTCACCGCGTCCCAGAGCCTGCCGATGGCCTCGAGCGAGCGGGCCATCGCGCCGTCGCCGCCCGCGGTGTTCTCGATCAGCATCGGCAGCGGCCGCTCGATGCGCTCTACCGCCTTGCGCCAGTTCTCCAGGCCGTCGGCGAAGTCCACGCCCGCGGTGACGTGCCCGCCGTGCACGATCAGGCCCTTGGCCCCGACGGACGCGGCCGCCTTGAGTTGCTGGTCGAGCAGCTTTCGGCTGGGGATCCTGATCCGGTTGTTGCTGGTGGCGACGTTGATGACGTACGGCGCGTGGATGTAGATGTCCACGCCGGCCGCGGCGAAGGCGTCCCGGATGGCCGACGGATCCCCGCCGGGGATCACCGGTCCCTTCCAGCCCTGCGGATCGCCGAGGAAGAACTGGGCCGCGTCCGCGCCGCGGGCGATCGCCTCGTTCAGCGGGTTGTCAACGTGGAAGTGGGCTCCGATGCGCGCCATGCCCCGAGCGTACCGGGGCCAGGGGGGTACGGGGGGAAGGCTTTCCCCTGTGCGCGGGGGGTTCCGGGGGGTCGTCCCCCCGGGCTAGCAAAGTGCCGGCGGTCAGGCGGTGAAGCCGCCCTTGGACAGGCCGAGGGCCAGCCCGACGAACCCGGCGATGATGCCGGTCACGATCAGGATCCGCTGGTTGCGGGTGGCCGAGATCATCTGCACGTACAGCCCGACCAGGCACGCGATCAGCCCGGTGGCGGTCGCGGTAATGATCACCGCGGCGCCGGTGTGGGCATTCCGGATGATCATGCCGAGGACGAAGGATATGAGGCCGAGAAGCAGGGTGATGATGGTCAGGATGTTCTGGACCGGATGCGGCTGCCCGTCCGAGTTCAGGATGTTCGCACGCGAGCCGTTCCGGAGAGTGCCGGCCACGGTGACCACCTCCTGGCTGTCCCGGCGAGCATACGATTTCACCCGACAATCTTCCTTCCCCGCTGCCGCGGTGCGGAATCCACAGGTTTTCCGGCGGATTTCCCGGGCCGGCACCGCGGCGGCTCGCCATCCGGTTAACACGTAACTGGGATGTTGGGTAGACTGACCGCGCTGCGGACAAACCCGGCTGTTACCTGCGCCGGCTCGTGACCGCGACACCTCCTGCCACGGAAGGACCGTGGCCGCATTAGTCCAGAGGAGGCTTAGGACGCCCATGCGCCATTACGAGATCATGATCATCCTCGATTCCACCCTCGAGGAGCGTAACGTCCAGCCGTCGCTTGACCCGTTCCTCAAGGTCGTGACGGGTGGCGGCGGCAAGGTCGACAAGGTGGACATCTGGGGTAAGCGCCGCCTGGCCTACCAGATCGAGAAGAAGTCAGAAGGCATCTACGCGGTCGTGGACCTGACGGCGGAGCCGGCCACCGTGCTCGAGATGGACCGTCAGCTCAACCTCAACGAGGGTGTGCTGCGGACCAAGGTCATGCGGCCCGAGCATCATCACTGATCAGGCAGCAGAGAACTGATCAGGCAGCAGAGAACAGACAGCCGAATCCTTAGCGACCGGGAGTAACCCCGATGGCAGCAGGCGATACCCAGATCACGATCGCGGGCAACCTCGTCGACGATCCGGAGTTGCGTTTCACCCCGGCAGGACAGCCGGTGGCGCGGTTCCGGGTGGCCTCGACGCCGCGGTTCCGGGATAACTCGACCGGGGAATGGAAGGACGGCGACAGCCTGTTCCTGACGTGCAACGTGTGGCGCCAGGCGGCGGAGAATGTCGCCGAGAGCCTGACCCGGGGGATGCGCGTCATTGTCTCCGGACGGCTGCGGCAGCGGTCGTATGAGACCAAGGAAGGCGAGAAGCGGACCGTCTACGAGGTCGAGGTCGACGACGTCGGCCCCTCGCTGCGCAATGCTTCGGCCAAGGTGAACAAGGTCGCCCGTTCCGGTTCTCCGGACGGCGGCTACGGCGGCGGCCAGCGGAGTTCCGGTGGTTCCGGTGGTTCCGGCGGCCGGTCCTCCGGCGGTCAGGGCAACTCCGGCGGCGGCTTCGGCGGCGGGGACGCCGACCCGTGGGCATCCGACAGTCCGGGCGGTTACTCCGACGAACCCCCGTTCTAATACTGAAACAAGCCAGAAATACAGATAACCGACCATCCCCGCGACGAGCGGGGCTCTAAGGAGCACCATGATGGCCAAGCCACCACTGCGCAAGCCGAAGAAGAAGGTTTGCGTGTTCTGCCAGGAGCGGATTTCCTACGTCGACTACAAGGACACCGGCCTGCTCCGCAAGTACATCTCGGACCGCGGCAAGATCCGCGCCCGGCGGGTGACAGGCAACTGCACGCGCCACCAGCGGGACGTCGCGACGGCGATCAAGAACGCCCGCGAGATGGCGCTGCTTCCGTACACGAGCACGGCGCGCTAGGGAGTCAGGCAGATGAGTCGTACACCGATGAAGCTCATCCTCACGCAGGAAGTGAGCGGTCTCGGCGCACCTGGTGACGTCGTGGACGTGGCCGCGGGCTACGGCCGCAACTACCTGATCCCGCGCGGCTTCGCGATGAACTGGACCCGCGGCGCGGAGAAGCAGATCGAGCTGATCCAGCGGGCCAGGGCGGCCCGGGAGATCCGCGGCGTCGAGGACGCGAAGGCCGTGGCGGGGCAACTCGAGGGCCTGAACGTGCGGATGCAGCGGCGCGCGGGCGCCAGCGGCCGGCTGTTCGGCTCGGTCGGACCCGCGGACATCGCGGCCGCCGTGCGCGAGGCCGGCGGCCCCGAACTCGACCGCCGCCGGATCGAGGTCCGCGACCCGATCAAGACCGTGGGCTCGCACCAGGTCCGGGTCAGGCTGCACCCCGAAGTCAGCGCCCCGGTCGACATCGAGATCACCGCCAGCTGACGCCGGGTCGGCCTCGCGTTCGCGCGACAGGCAGCTCCACGCACGCTGACGCCTGTGCGGGCCTTGTTAGCCCCCCCGCGGCCCCGTGCCGTGGGGCATGGTTGTGACACCGTAGTCGAAAGAGTGGGCAGGGTGTCACGACCATGCCCTTGGCGGGAGGTGCGCGTAGCTGCCTGTCCGCCGTAAGGCGGTTAGTCGGCGGGACTGGCGTAACCGGAGGCTAGCCGGGCTAGCTCGGGGTCGATTTCGCGCACCATCGCCCAGACAGCGGCGATCCGTGCCTCCAGACCGGAGGAGTCCGCGCCCTTACGGTCGGCGTCGAGCTGATCGATGGCCTCAGCCACACGCCTGAGAGCAGACTCCTCTATCGAACACACCGTCGAAGATTATCAGGTCGATGGTGCCTGCGCGCCGGCTTCCGTAAGTCCGGTTATCCACAGGTCCCGTCGGCCTTCCTGTGGACAACATCTGTGGATCACGGACCGGGAAATCCCCCGCGTAGTTTTTCTTCCACACAACCGGTGGATCACGTTTTACCTGCTTATAGGGGTTTACCTATCCCTCGGCCAACCGTTTCCACAGTTCTGTCCCCAGACTGCGCACAACGTGGCCGGCGTGTCTGCACACCTTGTCCACACCTTCGTCCACGTCGCGACTTGGTGCCGGGCGTGGCGGGCGGCAAAATGTCAGAGACACCGGATACAACGGTGTCAGGCGTAAGTAGAAGTACGTTCGTGCCCCGTTCACTGGCGAGCAGGGCCACTCACACGGGGGAGGAGGGGTGGTGAGCCTCACCGAGGTTCCTCCGCGGAGTGACGATTTCGAGCGGACCCCGCCGCACGACGTGGCGGCGGAGCAGTGTGTGCTCGGCGGAATGCTGCTCTCGAAGGACGCCATCTCGGACGTGATCGAGGTGATCCGGCCGACCGACCACTACCGGCCGGCCCACCAGCTGATCCACGAGGCCATCCTCGACCTGTACGGCCGGGGGGAGCCCGCCGACGCCATCACGGTCGCCAACGAGCTCACCCGGCGCGGCGAGATCGCCCGCGTCGGCGGCGGTGTCTACCTGCACACCCTGATCGCCTCGGTGCCGACCGCGGCGAACGCCGGCTATTACGCGCGCATCGTCCGGGAGCGCGCGATCCTGCGCCGCCTGGTGGAAGCCGGCACCAGGATCGTCCAGTTCGGCTACGCGGGCGAGGCCGACGCCGACGACCTCGTGGACCGCGCCCAGGCCGAGGTGTACGCGGTCACCGACCGCCGGACCAGCGAGGACTACCACTCGCTGTCGGAGATCATGCCCGGCGCGCTGGACGAGATCGAAGCCATCGGCAGCCGCGGCGGGGACCTCACCGGTGTGCCCACCGGATTCGCCGACCTGGACCACCTCACCAACGGCCTGCACCCCGGCCAGATGATCGTCATAGCCGCGCGCCCCGCCGTGGGCAAGGCCCTCGCGCTCGACACGCCCTTGCCGACGCCGACGGGATGGACGACGATGGGCGAGGTCCGCGTCGGCGACCACCTGATCGGCGCCGACGGCAAGCCCACCCAAGTCGTGGCCGCGACCGAGATCATGCACGGCCGCCCCTGCTACGAAGTCGAGTTCGACGACGGTACCGTCATCATCGCCGATACGGAACATGAGTGGAGAACGACTACCCGCGCGACGCGTAGGCAGCGAGCCGAAACGCGCCCAGCCTGGTATTGGCCCAGCAAATCGAGGCTGCGCCTGCGGTCGGCGTGCAAAGCAGCCCTGATGGAACCCGACCGGTGCATTACTGCCACGGAGGTACTCCAGGCCGTGGGATCCGAGTTCAGGAACCTAATGCACACGGCCGGGCGTGGAGTTGGGTTGGCGCCGGAAAGGATCCCTGTAAGCGCAGCGGGACCCATGAGGTCTTATAGCTGGCGGGCTCCGGCGTACTCCTCAAGGCATGCGCTACTCGCTGCGATGGTCCAGCTCGCAGACCAGCCCAAGAACGCGGCCACCACGGTCACGCACCTGGACATAGTGACGACGGCACAAATCGCGGAGACCTTGCGCCATCCAGCCGATGGACGTCTTAACCACGCGGTCGCCGTGGCTGAGCCTGCCGATCTGCCGCACAAGAATCTCCCGTTCCCGCCCTACGCCCTGGGTGTCTGGCTTGGCGACGGGCTGTCCCAGTCTGCGAGGTTCGTCTCGGCTGACCCGCAGATAGCGGCCGAGATCCAGGCTGATGGGCTGCGGGTCGTCAAGTCGCGCGGGATTCCCCTGGGTTACACGATCCGTCTGGATAATCTGCGCCCTGTAGGGGAGCGGGTTTGCGCGGTCTGCGGGCGGTCGTTCACACCTAAGACGTCCCAGATCCGAACCTGCGGCAGGACCTGCGGCGGGCGGTCCCGATCGAACAAATGGCGTTCCGTCCTGGGTGCATCGCCGCCGCCTGTTTGCCCTGATTGCGGACAGCCATCGAGCGGAGGTAGGCAGTGCCAGACCTGCCGGAACCACCACGGAACTGCACAGGCGATTCTTCGTACCCTAAGCGTCCTTGGAAATAAGCACATTCCGGTCGAATATCTTCGTGCCTCAGAGGGACAACGTCGCGATCTGCTGGCTGGATTGCTTGACACTGACGGAACTGTGACCCCGACAGGATCCGTCCAGTTCAGCGTGACTTCCCAGCGCCTGGCCTCTGATGTGCGTGAGCTAGTTATGTCGCTCGGTTATCGGTGCGGCTGGTCGGAGAAACGTGTACCCGGTGCTTCCGCGACGTCCTCCATCGCGTACACGATTACCTTCACGACGACCGACGACGTCTTCCGCCTGGAACGGAAGCGAACGACCCATCGAGAGCGCAGACCGGGGAAGACAACACCGCGAACTCGACAGCGTTTCATCACCGCCATGCGCCCAGTGGACAGTGTCGCTGTCCGCTGCGTCCAGGTAGACAGCCGCGATCAGATGTATCTAGCCAGTCGTTCCATGATTCCGACGCACAATTCGACGCTGGCACTGGACTTCGCGCGGGCGGCCGCCATCAAGCACAACATGGCGACCGTGCTGTTCAGCCTGGAAATGGGGCGGAACGAGATCACAATGCGGCTGCTGTCGGCGGAGGCTCGGGTGCCTCTGAGCACGATGCGCACCGGGCAGATGAACGATGACGACTGGGCCCGGCTGGCCCGGCGGATGAGCGAGGTCGCGGACGCGCCGCTGTTCATCGACGACTCGCCGAACATGTCGCTGATGGAGATCAGGGCCAAGTGCCGTCGGCTGAAGCAGCGGAATGACCTGAAGTTCGTCATCATCGACTACCTGCAGCTGATGTCCTCGCCTAAGCGAGTGGAGAACCGGCAGCAGGAAGTCTCGGAGATGTCCCGGTCGCTCAAGCTGCTAGCCAAGGAACTCGATGTCCCCGTTATCGCGTTGTCCCAGCTCAACCGCGGTCCCGAGCAGCGCACCGACAAGAAGCCCCTATTGTCCGATTTGCGCGAATCGGGCAGCATTGAGCAGGATTCGGACGTCGTGATCCTTTTGCACCGTGAAGACCTTTATGAGCGGGAGTCGCCGCGGGCTGGTGAGGCGGACCTGATCGTGGCCAAGCACAGGAACGGCCCAACGATGACCGTGACCGTGGCATTCCAGGGCCATTACAGCCGCTTTGTCGACATGGCCCCTTCGTGAGGCCTGTGACTGCCAAAGATAGGTGGCGGTTCCCGGATTTACCTGGCGCGGGACCCTGCGGGGTGCGGCTGGACCGTGTGCTGTGCCGCGGGGACAAGGTGGGCTGGGAGGCCCGCGTTCCGCGTCTGGCTGCCCTGATCGGGGCGGCGGCCTTGGACCTGCGCTCATGCCCTGCGAGCGGCGGCGTGGCCGGCGTGGGCTCCGGGTGCGGGGGCGGCTGGCTTGGGGTACCCGTCGGGGGCCGGGCGGCGCCGGCCCGGCCCCCGGCCTTGGTCAGTCCTGGGCTGCGTAGAAGATGACGTGTTCGGTCTTGATCTTGTTGTTGTCGTCCAGGAGGTACAGCCTGGCGCCGGGCAGCGTCACCTTCCCGGCGCCGAAGTCCGCCTCGACGGTCAGCATGAGCAGCGCGTTGTGCTCGTCGCCGGTGCTGGCGAGTATGCGCAGGCTGCCGGGCACGACGGCCTGCGCGAACTGGGTCAGGCCGGTCATGTAGTCAGCGGCGCCGGTCAGGTCGGTGGCTGGCGGCATCGGCTGGGTCGTGGTGGCGGTGACCCGGACGTCGGGCGCGAGGCCTCCTCGTGCGGTGTCGAAATCGTGGTTGCTCCAGGCTTCGACGTGCGCGCGGGCGATGGCGGCGGCCGGGGATTGGTTCTGGGCAGACATCTGGATTCTCCTTTTGCGGGCTAGCGGATCTGCGGTATTACTGCTGATCTAGACGGCGGCTGGCCGGGAAGACTGGGCGGCTGGCGAGCGCCCAGTTCCGGGCGGCGCCGTCGTCTGTACTGGCCCGCGGGCGCGGAGCTGGAGGAGGCGGCGATGGGCAGGGGTGCGCGGTGACGGCGGAACTGCTCGCCCTGGCACAAGCCGGCGACGAACACGCGTTCGGCCAGCTTGTCGATCCGTACCGGCGTGAGCTCCAGGTGTATTGCTACCGGTTTCTCGGCTCGGTGGCCGACGCCGAGGACGCGCTGCAAGACACCTTGCTATCGGCCTGGCAGCACCTGGCCGGGTTCGAGGGACGCGCCTCGGTGCGGACCTGGCTGTACCGGGTTGCCACGAGCCGGTGCCTGGACGCGCTGCGCTCGGCCCGCCGGCGCCCGCCGGTGACCGCGCCGCCCGCCGGGCTGGAACCGCCGGAGCCGACCCGGCTCGGTGAGCTGCCCTGGCTCGAGCCTTACCCTGACGAGCTGCTAGCGGGGCTCGCCGACAGCGCACCCGGCCCGGAGGCCCGGTATGAGTCCAGGGAATCGATCTCGCTCGCCTTCATCACCGCCCTGCAGCTGCTGCCGCCCCGCCAGCGGGCCGCCGTCATCTTGCGCGATGTCCTGGGGTTCCATGCCAGCGAGGCGGCCCGGATCCTGGACACCAGCGAGGAGTCGGTGACCAGCGCGCTCAAGCGCGCCCGCGCGGCGCTCGAGCGCCACCAGGGATCGTCAGGGCGGAAAGAGCTAGCCCCGCTGCCTGGCTCTGCCGCCGAGCAGCAGCTGGTGGAGCGGTTTACCAGGGCGTTCGAGACAGCCGACGTGGGCGGCATCATCGCCTTGCTCACCGAGGACGTCTGGCTGACCATGCCGCCGTTGCCGATGGAGTACCAGGGACGCGAGCTGGCCGCCCGGTTCCTCACCGCCACGGCGTTGCGGCCCGGCTGGACTGCCCGGCTGATACCGGCCCGGGCCAACGGCCAGCCCGCCCTCGGCTTCTACGCCCGCGACCCGGACACTGGCGGCTTCTACACGGTAGGGCTGATGGTCCTCACCCTTTCGGGCACCCAGATCTCGGCCATGACCCGCTTCGACCCCAGCACCCTGCCCCGATTCGGGCTCCCGGCAACCCTCGGGGACTGAGCACGCGGAAACGGGCGCTATCGGCCGCCAGGGGCACCTGTCCACACGGGACGTCAGGCGGCTAGCAAGTACCGGGGATCTGAGCGATGCCATGATCTCCAGCCGACGTGGCCGCACGGGACGTCACAGTCCGGCGGCCAGGTATCCCGCTGGCTGCGGCTGTCGCAGTCACTAGCCGGGTCCGCGTGCGGAGGAGGTGCTGCTCGCGCCGCCCATAGTGGGCTGTTCTCAGGACGCCTGCGCTTTGGGCGTGTAGATCAAGACCAGTACGCCGCTCGCGAAGCGCCTGACGTCTGCCAGCGACAGGTGCGGAACGCCTTCGATCTCCTCGAACAGGTGCTGGCCTGCCCCTGCTGCGACCGGTGTCAGGAGGAGGTGGAACTCGTCTATCAGGTTGTCCGCCATGAGAACCCGGTCCAGCTCGCCGTTCCCGTACTTCACGATGCTGCCGCCTGGCCTGCCCTTGAGTTCCGCGACGAAACCGGCCACGTCCCCGGGGATAATGGTGGCGTTCCAGGTGGCTTCCGGCAAAGTCCTGGACGCTACGAACTTGGGGATCGAGTTCATCCGGTCGACGAACGGGCTGGAAGCCATGGCCGTGTAGGCCGCGGAAAGCCCTTCGTAGGTCCGGCGGCCCAGCACTAGGGCGTCCGCGCCGGCCAGTAGCCCGGTCGCGTAGCGCATGTGCTCGTCGTCCAGGTAGGGGAACGCCCAGTCCTGCGGCGAGTCGATCTCCCCGCCGAGGGCGACATGAGTCGATTCGATCAGCTTCCTCATTGTCCTTGCCCTTCCCGTGACCGTGACAGGAGCGCCCCGAGCAGCTCATCGAGGTGCTCGCGGCCTTCGCACACCGCCCTGTCCGGCCAGATCCGCCACCTCGGGAACTGTCACCGCATCACGCTCCTGAGCACCGGCCGGGACGGGCCGATCATACTGACCGCAGACGGCGAGCAATTCGCGGGCGACGTTTTCCCAGTGAGACAGTCGGCAGATCGCAGGTCGCGGAAGATCACCATGTCACGTGAGATGAGACTTAACACAGTGGGACCAGAATGCCCCCGCCGCCTATCAGCGACTGTCCCAAAGCTCCATCCAAGAACCTCGCAATCCTGCCCAAATGCCGCATAACTGGCAGCCCGCGCACGGCGCGGATTCAATGAATGTGGCACTCTATTGACTCTTTTAGGTAGAGTGTCACATTCATTGACTATCGGAACCGTCCAGATCGAACAGAGGCGCGACTGGGGCGCTGCGTCACGTCGTGCAGCGGCGAGCCGGTAGCGTTATGGCCGCTGAGGTCGACTGCGAATCATCACGTAGAGCTCCCGGCTGGTGAGCAGCGTCTCGGTCCGTCGCAGGCTCTGCTCCAGGTCAGGCTCTGCTAGCTATCGTCTGTGGCCTCGACGGCGCTGCTGATCACATGTGACAGGCGGCCGGACTGGCGGTAGGCGGCCCGCTGGAAGGTCGCTCCGTTGCCGCGCGTGAGCAACGCGGTGAGCAGTTCCGCGACGGTGTCGGCCTCGTCGGCCTCGGCCAGCGTGTCCCGGCAGTGGTCAAGCAGCATGTTCACCACGATCTGAGCGTGCCCCGGCCGGGCGGTCACCGGGTTGAGCAGGGCGGCGTCCAGGCCGGACCTGCTGGCACGCCAGGCCGCCAGTCGCAGCAGTTCGGTCCGTGACTGCAGAATGGCCTTTCCCTCCCGCCAGGACCGGGCCTCGGTTTCCACGAGCGCCCGGGCCAGCGCGGCGATGAGCACGGCATCGTCCGCGCGCAGGCATACGTCGGAGATCCGGATCTCGATGGTGGGGTAGCGCTCGGACAGGCGCGCGTTGAAGTAGACCATGCCCGTGTCCAGCAGCGTGCCGGTCCCTACCATCTGCTGTACCGTCTCGCGATACGCCTCGGCGGTACCGAACGGCTCCGTCGGCCCGGAACTCGGCCAGCGCCCCCACACCTGGTAGCGGAAGCTCGAGTACGAACTGTCCAGGCCCTGCCAGAACGGCGAATTGGCGCTCAGCGCCAGCAAGACGGCCAGCCACGGCCTGATGCGATCCAGCACGGCCACTCCCTCGTCGGCCGATGAGACCTCGACATGAACATGGCAGCCACAGGTGAGCTGCTCGTGCGCGGTCAGGCCGAAGGCCTCGGCCATGCGCTCGTAAAGGCTCGTGCGGACCAGTTCGGGTTCGACCGGGCCGGGTGAGGTACCCAGTGCGGCCACCTGGGCTCCCGCCCGCCCGGCCGCAGTGGCGGCGGCGGCCCGGCACCTGCGCAGCTCGCGGTGCAGGTCATCCAGGGACTGACAGGGCTACCAGTGGCTGTACGCGGCGGTCACGCTCGTCCTGGCGGCCGCGGTCTACCTGCTGGTACGGCGGGTGACCGAATCGCCGCACGGGCGGTCGCTGCGGGCGATGCGCGACAACGACATCGTGGCTGACTCGCTGGGCAAGAACCTGCTCTCGCTGCGCGCCGCGGTGCTCGGGCTCGGCGGTGCGCTGGCCGCGCTGAGCGGCGCGATCCTGGTCGGGTTCATCAACTTGTGGGCACCGTCGGCGTGGGGCTACGCGGAGACCATCGTGCTCTTCGCGGCCGTGATCATCGGCGGCGCGGGCAACCATCGCGGGGCCGTGCTCGGCGCGATCCTGGTGCCGGTCGGCTTCGAGGAGGCCACCAGGTACATTCCCCAGTTCGGGCCGCCTGGCCTGGTCGACGACCTGCAATGGGTGGCGATCGGGCTGCTGATCGTGGTCTTTCTCTGGTTCCGGCCGCAAGGGGTGCCGCCCGAGCGCCGCCGCAGGATAGGGGCCAGCGCACCGCCCAAACATATAGAGATACCGAACGAGGATGCGGTGACACCGGCTGGTTCCGCGCCGGAGCCCGGGCTGGCTGATGCGATGGGCCACGATGGATCCGCGGTGAGCATGGCCGGGCGCCCCATCACCCGTTCGGTACCTTCTTCTGCTGCACCGGATGAGGGCGTGGTGCTTCGTGCGGTGGACGTGACCCGCGACTTCGGTGGCGTGCACGCCGTCGCCGGGGTGTCCATCGAAGTGCGGCGCGGTACCCTGACAAAGGACAGGCCCTAACGTGCTTCGCCTGCCGGTGGAAGTCCGGTCCGGGTAATCGCCAGGGAGCCCGGTAGCAGGCTGGCGGCCTGGCCTGGAAACGGGCCGGGCCGGAGCCCAGCGTCGAAAGCCCTTTGAGGGGGAGCAACTGAGCGGTCCGCAGCGCAAGCGAAGCCTGCCGCGTCGTTAGACACCGAAGAGAGAGCCGAGCCGGGCGGTTCACGGCGAAGGCCATGGAAGCGGTGAAGATCCTGGTATGCAGCCGCGAGGGACTCTCCGGCGTAAGAGGGCGCGGAACGTTCAGATGGTGGCGGCGGGAACTGGAGAGGCCCTCCCCGGACGAAGCGTCCTGCGGAAAGGCGCGGAAAGCGCGGTCCTATAACCGGTGTGGAGCCGGGAAGTGGGCGGCGGCCGGGAGGGAGTCGGAGGCGGTCGTAGTACCGGTCGATCCGCAGGACAGTACAACCTGCGGGGAGGGAAGGGCCGCTGCTTCGTTCGCGCGCGAGCGGGAGGCTTCTGGCTGGTGAGTGCCGGTTCTGGTACGGCTAGGTCCACCCTGGCGGCTGTCTGCGGGGACAGAGTCAGAGCGCTTCAGCATGCGCTTTACCGGGCGGCCAAGGCCGATCCCGGCCGACGGTTCCATGCGCTGTTCGACAAGGTCCACCGCAGCGACGTGCTGGACAGGGCGTGGGAGGACGTGCGCCGCAATCGCGGCGCTGCTGGCATTGATCGCGTGACGCTGGCGGACGTCGAGGAGTACGGGGTGTCCCGGCTGCTCGGCGAGCTGGCCGCGGAACTGCGGGAGAGACGGTACCGGCCGTTGCCAGCCCGGCGGGTGTTCATCCCGAAGCCGGGAACGGATGAGAAGAGGCCGCTGTCGATTCCTGCTGTCCGCGACCGTATCGTGCAAGCCGCGCTGAAGATCGTGCTTGAGCCGGTCTTCGAGGCGGACTTCCTGCCGTGCAGCTTCGGGTTCCGCCCGAGGCGGTCGGCGCACGATGCCCTTCAGGTGCTCATTGACGAGTCCTGGCGGGGTCGCCGCTGGGTGGTGGAAACCGACATCGCGAGCTGTTTTGAGTCGATTCCACACTGCGGTTTGATGCAGGCGGTTGAGGAACGCGTCTGCGACCAGGCTGTTCTCGCCTTGATCCGCACGCTGTTGCGGGCCGGGGTGATGGAGGGCGGGTCGTTGCGGCGTGGCGTGGCCGGCACTCCGCAAGGCGGTGTGATTTCACCGTTGCTCTGTAATGCCTACCTACACCGGCTGGACCGGGCATGGCGGGCCAAGGAGCACGGCGAGCTGGTCCGCTACGCCGACGACGTGGTGGTGATGTGTGACACCAGGGAACAGGCCGAGGCTGCGCTTGCGCAGCTCACGGTCCTGCTGGCCGGGCTCGGGCTGGAGCCCAAGGCGGCCAAGACCCGTATCGTGCACCTGGCCGAGGGGAGCCCGGGGTTTGACTTCCTCGGGTTTCATCACCGGCTGGTGCGCGGGCGGACCCCGAAGTCGGCGCACCTGACCTTCCTTGCCCGCTGGCCCTCACGCAAGGCGGCACAGCATGCCCGTGACCGGATCCGGGAGATCACCGGCCGGGATCGGCTGCTGGTGCCGGTCGAGGTCATCGTGACGGAACTGAACTTGTTCCTGCGCGGCTGGGCCGGGTACTTCCGCTACGG
>CAVYNE010000011.1:0-233869 GCA_963769715.1 uncultured Actinomycetes bacterium | reverse complement strand
TCGCGGCGGGCGGCCGAGCCGAGTTCCCAGGCCTCCCGGCCGCCGCCCAGCAGTTGCAGGTACGCCTCGTCGGACTCGACCCCGGTGATGCCGTCGTGGTGGGCGCCGTAGGCCAGCAGGCGCCAGGCCTTGTCCAACCCCGCGTGCGGGTACGGCCTCGCCGGCCAGCCAGGCCAGGGTGCCGAGCCGTTCCGCCTCGGTGACCGTGGTCTCGATGGCGCGCTGCGCCTGCTTGGTGTCGATGTAGGAGACATCCTTGCCCGTGTACACCGGGTTCATGTCCCTGGTCTGCGGGGTGATCCACGCGCCCGCATGGCCGCCGGAGGAGGCCTCGGCGCGGACGGCGTCGAAGAACTCGCGGGGCACGGCGGTGGTAAACCTGGGCCACACGTACCGCTGGTTCCAGTCCCGGTGGATGTCGGTCACCCAGCGGGCCGGGATGACGTGGTCCGCGCCGACCGGCAGCAGGACGTTCCGCGTGGTCGCGACCTGCGCCAAGCCGCGGAACTGCCCGTACGCCTCCAGTTCGGCGGCCTGCAGGTCCGGCAGGGTGTGCAGTCGCCAGCCCGCGCCGTAGTGGTGCGCCATGTAGGCGGTGAGCAGCCCGTGGCCATCTGGCGAGATCCACTCGAACTCGGTGCCGAACTGCATCCGCCGGTCGCCGCCCTCGGCACCGGACGGGCCCCACTGGTGGAACGGCCCGCGCGCCCACGCCGAGGAGGTCAGGCCCGCCGCCGCCATCAGGCCCGGATAGCCGGGATCGTGCCCGAACGCGTCCAGCATCCACGCGCTGCGCGGGTCGCCGCCGAACACGTCCCGCTGGAACCCGATGCCGTAGACGGCGTTGCGGATGATGGCTTCGGCGCTGATCAGGTTGGTGTTCGGCTCGTTGTAGCTGCCGCCGACGATCTCCACCCGGCCTTCGGCCATCAGCCGCCGCAGGTCCTGGCGGTCCTGCGGGAAGGCGTCGAAGTACGGCTTGAGGTAGTCGATCTCGGCCAGCACGAACTTGTAGTCGGCGTCCCTCCTGGCCTTGTCCAGGTGCGTGCTGACCAGCTCGAACGCGCTCCGGACGGCTGGCCGTTGGCCGTCCTCGTCCGGCAGGCTGAGCCGGGCCTCGGTGAACTGGCCCTGGGTGTTCCACCACACCGGGTCATAGTGGAAGTGGCTGACCATCCACATGGTCCAGCCCGGTTCGGCCACGGTGATGTCCGCCTCGGCCGCAGCGCGCCCGGCCTCGCTCTCCAAGGTCACCGTGACCCTGCGCGTGCTGCCCGGCTGGTAGGGCGCGGCGATCTCCACGGGGACCTCGAAGGCCTTCTCTTCCCCGGGGTTCAGGTCATTTATCCCGAACGGGCCCGGGTCCCGCACTCCGGCCCCCTGCACGCCCAGGCGGGCGGAAGCCGCCCCTGGCTCCTCGTTCACCAGCGTGACCCGGACGACCTGCAGCGGGCGCTGCGCGGTTCCCACGAACAAGTCTGTTGATTCGATGCTGGCGATCCGCATCTGCTTATCGTTACACGACCCCTGACGCGGGTCATCCAGGTCGCCGGTTATACCTGGCGCAGGCGGCGGGTGAACGCCCGCGTGGCGGCGGCGGGATCGTCGGCCTCGGTGATCGCGCGGACCACGACCACGCGGGTGGCCCCGGCGGCGAGTACCTGGTCCAGCCGGTCCAGGCTGATGCCGCCGATCGCGAACCAGGGCCGCGCCGGCTTGGTCTGCGCGACGTGGGCCAGCAGGCCGGGGCCGGTCGCCGGGCGTCCCGGCTTGGTCGGCGTGGCCCAGACCGGCCCGGCGCAGAAGTAGTCGACACCGGGTTCGACCGCCACCGCGTCGGCCTGGGCTGGACTGTGGCTGCTGCGCCCGATAAGCGGGCCCGGGCCGAGGATACGCCGCGCGACCGGCACCGGCAGGTCATCCTGCCCCAGGTGCAGCAGGTCGGCCCCCGCGGCCAGCGCGACGTCCGCGCGGTCGTTCACCGCCAGCAGTCGGCCGTGCCGCCGGCAGGCGGCCGCGAACACCTCGAGCAGCGCGAGCTCCTCGCCCGCCTCCAGGCCCTTCTCCCGCAGCTGCACGATGTCCACCCCGGCGCCGAGGACGGCGTCGAGGAAGCGCGGCAGGTCGCCCCGGGGTCGCCGGGCGTCCGTGCACAGGTAGAGCCGCGCGTCCGCCAGCCGTGCCCGCAGATCAGTGGTCACCGTGACATCCAATCATTGCCTGGTCCCACGCCGGATCGCGGCGCACTCCTCGCCCGGTGCCTGCGGCGCCCGCCAGGTGCCTGCGGCGCTTGCCCGCTGCCTGCGGCGCCCCCGGCTGATATAGGGTGAATATTCGGAGACAATTCCGACCACGGGAGCCCGTAGGGGCTGAGAGGGAGGCCAGGCGCCTCCGACCGTCGCACCTGATCCGGGTAATGCCGGCGAAGGGAGTGCTCTTTGGCCGTTACCGCGGATGTCGTCGTCGCGGGCGGCGGCGTCATCGGGACCGCGATCGCCTGGCGGGCCGCCGCGACCGGGCTCGATACCGTCCTGGTGGACCCGGCCCACGGCGACGCCGCGTCGCTGGTGGCGGCCGGGATGCTCGCCCCGGTCTCGGAGGCCCTGTTCGGCGAGGGCGCGCTGCTCCGCATCAACCTGCTCGCCGTATCCAGATTCGGTTCCTTCGCAGCCGAGCTTGAAGAGGTGACCGGCCAGCGGGTCGGACTGCGCCGCGAGGGCACGCTGGCCATCGCCTATGACCCCGGCGACTACGCGGCGCTGATGCGGCTGACGGCGTTCCGCCGGTCCGCCGGGCTGGACGCGGAAGAACTCGACAGCCGGGCCTGCCGCAAGCTGGAGTCCTTCCTCACCCCCGACGTGCACGGCGGCGTGCTGTTCCCGGCCGACTGGTCGGTCGACAACCGGCGGTACATGGCCGCGCTGCGTGAGGCGGCGGCAATCGCCAAGGTGCGGATGGTGCGGGACCGCGTGACCGAGGTGCTGACCCGGGACGGGCGGGCCCGCGGCGTCCGGCTTGCGGACGGCGGCGAGGTCGATTCGGCTCAGGTCGTCGTGGCCGCCGGATGCTGGTCCAGCGCGGTCGCCGGGCTGCCCGAACAGGTGCGGGCCGCGGTCCGGCCGGTCAAGGGCCAGCTGCTGCGGCTCCGCCACCCGGACGCGATGCCGCCCGTCATCAGCCACACGATCCGGGCCACGGTGCGCGGCGCGGACGTCTACCTGGTGCCGCGGGCCGACGGCGAGGTGGTCGTGGGCGCGACCCAGGAAGAACGCGGCCCAGACCGGACGGTGACCGCGGGCGCCGTGCACGACCTGCTGCACGACGCCATGAGCGTGCTCCCGGTGACGAGCGAGCTGATCTTGGCCGAGACGTGCGCCGGGCTGCGGCCAGGCACGCCCGACAACGGCCCGATCGTGGGCGGGTTCGGCGTCGACGGCGTGCTGCTGGCCTCCGGCCACTATCGCAACGGCATCCTGATGTCGCCCGTGACGGCGGACGCCATCGTGGCCTGCCTCACCGGGCAGCCGCCCGCGACGGAATGGGAGCCGTTCACGCCCGAGCGTTTCCTGTCCCGGCCCCGGGAGGGAGCGCGGTGAGCCTGCAAGTGAAACTCAACGGCGAGCCGCGCGAACTGCCGGACGGCAGCACGATCGCGCAGGCGGTCGCCGGGCTGACCGCGGCCCCGGCCGGCGTCGCCGCCGCCCTTAACGGCGACGTGGTACCGCGCGGCTCCTGGGCCGCCACCCCGCTTCGCGACGGCGACCAGGTGGAAGTCGTCACGGCGGTTCAGGGAGGTTGACGTGACTGATACGGATCTGCTGAGCCAGGAGACGGCCGGTGCCGAGCCGTGGGTGCTGGCCGGCCACGAGCTGAGCTCGCGGCTGATCCTGGGCACCGGGGGAGTGCAGAGCCTGGACGTGCTGCGGCGGGTGGTCGCCGCCTCCGCGACCGCGCTCACCACCGTGGCCATGCGGCGGGTCACCCCCGGCGGGGAGGGCTCGCTGCTCGGCCTGCTGCAGGAGGCTGGCGTGCGCATCCTGCCGAACACGGCCGGCTGCCATACCGCGAGCGAGGCCAGGCTCGTGGCCAGGCTCGGCCGGGAGGCGCTCGGGACGGACTGGGTCAAGCTCGAGGTGGTAGCCGACGACCACACGTTGCTGCCGGACCCGACCGAACTGCGCGACGCGGCCCGGATGCTGGTCGCCGACGGGTTCGTGGTGCTGCCCTACACCAACGACGACCCGGTCCTGGCCAGGCAGCTCGAGCGGGCCGGCTGCGCGGCCGTCATGCCGCTCGGCGCCCCGATCGGGTCTGGCCTGGGCGTGCGCAACCCGCACAACATCGCGATGATCGTCGAGCAGGCAGGCGTCCCTGTCGTCCTGGACGCCGGGATCGGGACGGCCAGCGACGCGGTCCTGGCGATGGAACTGGGCTGCGACGCGGTCCTCATCGCCTCGGCCATCACCCGCGCGGCCGAACCCGAGCGCATGGCCACGGCGATGCGGCTGGCCGTAGCGGCCGGGTACGCCGCCCGGACGGCTGGGCGCATCCCGCGCCGCTGGCACGCCCGCGCATCCAGTCCGGTGGACGGCCGGCCGGAGCTGCCGGCGTGAGCGTCCCACGGGTGCTCACGATCGCCTCGTCCGACTCCGGCGGCGGCGCCGGCATCCAGGCGGACCTGAAGGCCTTTGCCCGCTGCGGCGCGCACGGCATGTCGGCGATGGTCGCGCTCACCGCGCAGAACACGGTGGAAGTCCGCGCCATCCACGAGGTCCCGCCGGCGTTCGTCCGCGCGCAGATCGACGCGGTCCTCGACGACATCGGAGCCGACGCCGCCAAGACCGGCATGCTGTTCTCCGCGGCGCTGATCGAGGCCGTTGCCGGGGCGCTCGAGTCCCGGGATCTGCCGCTGGTGGTAGACCCGGTCATGGTGGCGAGTTCCGGGAGCAGGCTGCTGCTCCCGGACGCCATCGGGACCCTGGTGGCGCGGCTCTTCCCGCTGGCCACGGTGGTGACGCCCAACCTGCCGGAAGCCCAGGCGCTCACCGCTATGACGACCGAGGATCGCGGGGCGCTGGCCGAGCGTCTGGTCGCGATGGGGGCGCGAGCGGCCCTGGTCACCGGGGGCCACGGGGCCGAGCCGGTGGACCACCTGTTCGACGGATCGCAGCACATCGCCATCCCGGTCGCCCGGCACGGCGTGGCCGCGACGCACGGCGCCGGCTGCACCCACTCCGCGGCGCTCGCGGCCGGGCTGGCGGCCGGGCTGCCGCTGGCCGAAGCGGCCCGCCAGGCCGCGGTGGTGGCGGGCGAGGCGGTGGCGCATGGCCTGGCCGGGCTCGGCGCCGGCGAGGGCCCCGTCCACGTCCTGCACGATTACCGTCCTACGACACTGCCGTCCGATGAGAGGGAGCCCGCGCGTTGAGTGACAGCTTCAGCGGTGAGTTGTGGCAAGGGGTGGCGGGCGTCTATGACGCGATCCTGGCCCACCCGTTCCTGACCGGTCTGACCGACGGCAGCCTGCCGCACGACGCCTTCGCTTTCTACGTCGTGCAGGACGCGATCTACCTGCACAGCTACGCTCAGGCCCTGGCGGCCGTGGCCAGCCGGGCCCCCGCGCCCGCGCAAACCGAGATGTTCGCGCGGCATGCGGCGGATGCGATCGCGGTCGAGAAGACCCTGCACGGGTCGCTGCTCGCCGACCTCGGCATCGACCCCGTCCGCGCCGGGCAGGCCGAGCCCGCCCCGGCGAACCTCGCCTACACCAGTTACCTGCTCGCCACCGTCAGCACCGGGTCCTACGCGGAAGGGGTCGGCGCGGTGCTGCCGTGCTACTGGATCTATGCCGAAGTCGGCCAGGAACTGCTGCGCCGCGGCTCACCGGACCTCCGCTACCAGCGGTGGATCGACATGTACGGGAGCGAGGAGTTCGGTGACGTCGCGCGGGAAGTAGTTAACGTCACCGACGAGCTGGGCCCCGGCCTCGGGGCGCACGAGCGCGACCGGGTGCACCGCCACTTCCGCACCACGAGCCGTTACGAGTGGATGTTCTGGGACATGGGCTACCGCCAGGAAGCCTGGCCCGTCTGATCGCGGGGCGGCTATTCCTCGGCCGGCGCGAACGGCTGCCGTGCGCCCGGGCCGGGGTCCGCGGGCACCTCAGCCGGGTCGGTTTCTGCACGGTTCTTGCGCTGGGACGTCCAGGAGTGCCTGCGGCTGCCATGGGAATGCTTGCCGGCGTTCCGGTCCTGGCCAAGGCGCTTATGCCGGCCTGAATAGAACAAGGTCCCCTCCATGTATGAGATGCAGGGGACCTTGCCTGGCTGCGCCGCACAGGTCAGCCAGTTGCCGGGCTTTCCCGATGCCGCGCGCCGCCCGCCAGAGTCAGGAACCCGCGCGAGGCTCAGGTTTCCCTACTCCTCCCACGTCCCAGAGTCACCTCCGGGCAGTGCCCGTTTCTAACGGTGAAAGCATTCCTACTGCCTCGGCGCAGGACTGCGCAAGCCCTCCGCCGTATCATTTTCGGGGTTTTTCGCCTATCCACACGCTATCCACAGAATGTGACTGGTTATCCGCATTAAACGTCGGTTTTCCACCGCCTTATGCACAGCCCTTCCACAGGTCACCAGGCGTAGCGCGGAGAACAGCTGATCTGGCCGAGCGACAGTAACTGAGATGATTTGCGATGAAAATTACCCGGCGCGGGATCGTCTCCGGCAGCCGTGTCACCATGAGGACATGAACTCTCTTGCGGGGAAAGTCGCCCTGGTGACAGGCGGCGGAACCGGGATCGGAGCGGCAATCGCGGAAACGTACGCTGCTGCCGGGGCCAGCGTCGCGGTGACGGGCCGGCGGCCCGATCCGCTCGCCGAGGTGGCAGGTCGCATCTCCGCTGCGGGCGGCGGTGCCATGGCCGCCTGTGCCGATGTGACCCGGCCCGGCGCGATGAGTGACGCGGTAGATGCGGTACTGACCCGTTTCGGGCGCCTGGACATCGCGGTGGCCAACGCCGGCATCCAGCCATCGCCCGGCCCTGTGCTCGGCTGCTCGCCAGGCCGCTGGGGTGAGATGCTGGATATCAACCTGACCGGGGTCTGGAATACGGCCAGAGCGGCCGTCCCGGCCCTGACGGCGGGGGGAGGCGGGTCGATCATCGTCATCGGCTCCGGCCTGGCCCGGGTGAGCGCCACAGGCTCGGGTGCGTACGCCGTCGCCAAAGCGGGCGTGAGCGCCTTGACCCGCGTGCTGGCGGTCGAACTCCGAGCCGCCCGCATCGCGGTCAACGAGTTGATCCCTGGACCGACGCGGACGCCAGGGATGGGCGACGACATCGAGGCCAATCAGGAGACCGAACAGCGCTGGAGCAGCGCCGGGGAATGGCTGAAAGAGCCCGGCGAGGTCGCTCGCCTCGCGCTGTTCATCGCGAGTCTCCCGCCGCACGGAACCACCGGGCAGGTATTCAGCCTGGCCGGCCGTCTGCTGTGATCGGCACGCCTGAGCCATCGTGATCCGCTTGCGGCTAGACGTAATGCTTTCTACCTAGGTAGAGTGCAGGTATGGCCGGCCGTTCGGAGTTCTCCGCCCAGACTCTGTCTGTGCTGACGGCGCTCTGTGCCGAGCCGTCAGCCTGGCTGCATGGCTACGCCATCGCCCGGGATACCGGCCTGAAGTCGGGGACGCTTTACCCGATCTTGATCCGGCTGGCCGACCGTGGCCTGATGGAAGCACGCTGGGAGGACGAGCAGCCGGCCGGGCGCCCCCGGCGGCATCTGTACCGGCTGACGCCCGAAGGGCTGGCCAGCGCCACGGCGGCTCTGGCCTACACGCCCACGGCGGCGAAGGCTCAGGCTCGGGCCGGCCTGTCCCCGCGACGACGGCTTAGTACGCAGGCCTGATCATGAGCGAGCTGACCCGGGCGATGGTGGCGGTGCTGCGGCGCTCGGTGGCGCTGGTGCCGGCCGGCCGCCGTGAGTGGGCCGAAGCGGCCTGGGCGGAGGTGGCCGAGGTTCCGGCCGGGTGGCCGCGGCTGCGCTGGCTTGCGGGCGGGTTGCGGCTGACTGTGCAGGAGGCCGCGCGAGGCCGCAGGCTCTGGTACCCGCTGGCCTTCGCCGCCGCGGCCGCGGGTACGGGATGGAGCGCATGGTCCGGGCCGTCCGGTGACTCAGCCATCGAGATCAACAGGACCGACGTGATCGTGGTCGTGGTGATCCTGGCCGGGCTGCCCTGGATCGTCCGCCGGGTCCGCGGCCCGGTAGCAGACGCCCGGCTCGCGCGACTGGTGCGCACCGGCGGCTACATGGCGGTCCTCGCCCTGGTCCTGGCCAAGAGCGCGGTGGAACGGGTTGCCGACGCCCCGCCCAACAACCGGGGAGGACCGGCCGTAGCCTGGACGGGCGAGGCAGTCTTCCTGGCGGTGATGGCCAGCTATGCGGCCCTGATCCTGGTACTTACCGCGCGACGCTCACCGGTGCTCCCGGCCACCGTGGCCATCGGTACCGTGACCGGCATCGCCCTCGGCGTCCTGGTCTACATGCTTGGACCGCTTGGCTTCCCGCTTCGCTTCGCCGGCCCGTGGCCAGCCCGCCTGTACGACGCGGCCCTGGCCCTGGGGGTGCTGCTGGCGCTGTGCGTCCCCGTGACGGCGGGACGCGCGGCGGCCCGGCGGGCTGGCCGCTCACTGCCCGCTGGCGCCGCTGCCCGGCAGGGGGCTATGGCCGGATTGTGCTCCGGGACCGCCGCGGCCTTGGCCGTCGCCGTCCTGTCGACTGCCACTATCGCGATCCTGCCCTACGACACCGGGCTCCAGCACTGGGCCACCGGCCACATCGGCCAGTGGACACCCGTGGTGGGCCAGGTGACGTCCGTCCTCCACCCGCGCCTCGGCTACGTGGCGGGCAACAGCGCCTTCGCGGCGGGATATCTCATCGTGCTGCTGATCAGCCCGCTGGCAGGCGCTGCGTTCGGCGCCTGGGGCGCGCACGCGCGGCTGGGATCACGGGGGCCGCAGGTGACAAAGGCCCGGATGAAGCGCATGCTGATCCGCGGTAAGCCCGCAACCTAGGACCAGTAAGGGGGTGACGCTGTGACCGGTTTCCTCAGCGTCACCTTATTGATCTTCGCCGGGTGCACGGCGCTAGGGACAGTGCCAGCCGCGGTTCTCGCCGCCAGGGCGCGCCAACCCGCCCCGGCCGTGATGACGCTCCTCGTCGCCGTCTTCGTCATCTGCGTGCTTGTCGGCGCCGCGCTGCAGTTGCCCCATGGCTGACCCGATCTGTCCCATGGCTGACCCGGCGACTGCCGCCGAGATTCTCGGAAGAAGTGTTTCGAAAGACTTGTCAAAAGAACTCTTTCGAGAGTAGTCTTTCGAAACATGAGTTCCGAAGAACTGGTCCCAGGCGAGGCCGGGGACCCAGGAGAGACGGCCGGCGATCCGGGAGGCGGTCGCGGGCGGCTCAACCTGACCGACCCGAAGGCCATCCGGGCGCTGGCTCATCCGCTGCGCTGGGCGCTGCTCGAGGCCCTCGGCCAGGCCGGGACGCTCACCGCGACGCAGGCCAGCGACATGCTCGGCGAGTCGCCGGCGAACTGCGCCTTCCACCTGCGGACCCTGGCGAAGTACGGCTTCGTCGAGGAGGCGGGCGGCGGCCGCGGCCGGGAACGGCCCTGGCGCCAGACCTATGACGGAATGAACTGGCGGACCCGCCAGCCAGATCCGCAGGCCTCGCAGGCCGCCGAGGCCCTCGATCAGGTGTGGCTGGACCGGTTGCTGAGCCGGGCCCGCGGCAGCCTCACCGCGATGACCTCGTGGCCGGAGGACCTCGACGAAGGGTTGGGCGCGGCATCGAGCAGGCTGTACGTGACGCCCGCCGAAGCCAGGGAACTGCACGCGGAGATCATGAAGACCTTCGAGCGCATGGTCGGCACGCACCACCGTTTTGCCGAGCGCAGGGACCCGGCGCTCCGCCCGCCAGACTCGGTCGCAGTCGAGTTTGTCCTGCTCGGATACCCCATCCTGGACGCGCCGCCGCTGCCGGATCAAGACGTGGCCGACGAAGACCCAGACGCCGGACCGGCGGGCTGAACTCCGGCCCAGAGCCCGCCGGAAATGTCAGACCCCCTCGGCATAATGGCCGGGCTGGGTAACCAAAGCCCCCCGCCCGCAGCCGCCCGCAGCCACGAGCCCTAGCCCCGGCTGTCCATAAAACTTGAGATATATCTTGACAATCATCCAACTCAAGATACATCGTAATTACCGTCAACCCTTAGCACCGTCGAACGGCACGAGGAGAGATCATGCATCCGGAAATCGCCAAGACCCTGATCGCGCAGCGCCGCGATGAGCTCGTGCAGCAGACGGCATCCCGCCGGCAGACCGGCCGCCGCCGTTGGCCGCGGTGGCACGTCAGCTGGACCCGGACCGTGCTGGCCCCGGCGGGCGGGCCCGGTCCCGCGGACGGCAACCGCGCCGGCCGCGCCGGCCGGGCTGGCCGGCGCGGTTCGTCCCTGGTGATCATCATCTCGGCCCATCGTTCGGCCTGATATCACCGCGAGCGGATTACGCTGCCGTGCTGTCCCTAGCGAACCCGGGCACCGTGGCGACCCCGGCCGCCGCCGTGCCGGTGGCCGGCTGGTCAGCCTGCGGGAGGAACGCGAGCGCGCTGGACAGCGCCGACCAGCCGGACAGGGTCTGCAGGTACTGCGTGACCAGGAACTGGAACGAGATGTAAGTCCCGAACAGCGTCACGGCCCCGACATTCGCCCTCCGCAGCGCCGAGGCGGGCGAGCGTTGCCACGCCGAGGCGGTGCCGACGCACCGGGATGTCCTGGCTCGCCTGCTGCCTGCCTCGATGCTCAGCGCGGCCAGTAGCGCTGGGTAATACTCCCTGGGTAGGGTTAGTCCGTCTAAAACGGACACTGGCCGACATGGTTGTGTACGCGAGGTGGGGGAGCGGAGATGAGCGATGCCTGAACGACCGGCCACGCTGAGAGACGTTGCGGCGGCGGCCCGCGTCCACCCGGCCACCGCCTCCCGCGCGCTCAACCCGGAGACCCGCATCCTGGTCAGCGAGGAGACCGCGCGCCGGGTGACGGATGCCGCCGCCAAGCTGGGCTACCGGCCCAACCCGGTCGCCCGGAGCCTGCGGACCCGGCGCTCGCACACGGTCGGGGTGCTGATTCCCGACCTGAACAACCCGCTGTTCCCGCCGATCGTCCGGGGCCTGGAGGACAAGCTGGCCGAGGCGGGCTACGTGGCCCTGATCGGCAACACCGACGCCGACGCCAACCGCGAGCGCAATCTGTTCGAGCAGATGCGGGCCCGTCATGTCGACGGCTTCGTACTGGCCACCGCCACGCTGCACGACCGGCTGCTGGCCGAGGCGGCCGCGGCGGAAGTGCCCGTGGTGCTGATGAACCGGCTGGCGCAGGATTACAGCTTCCCCTCGGTCTCAGTCGATAACGACCAGGGCGCGCGGATGGCCGTCACTCATCTGGCCCGGCTCGGCCACACCCGCATCGCGCACATCGCGGGCCCGCAGGAGGCGTCCACCGGCGTGAGCCGCCTGCGCGGGTTCCGGGACGGCATGGCGACTCACGGTCTGGAGGTGGACGAGGGCCTGATCACCTACGCCAGCAGGTACACGGTTGAGGAAGGCGCCCGCTGCTGCCGGGAACTGCTGGCCCGCCAGCCGGCCTTCACCGCGGTGGCCGCTGCCAACGACATGCTCGCAGTCGGGTGCTACGCCGCGCTCGACGAATGCTCGCTGCAGTGCCCCGACGACATCTCGGTGATCGGCTTCAACGACATGCCGTTCATCGACCGGCTCCGGCCGCCGCTCACGTCGGTGCGCTTCCCGCACTACCAGCTGGGCACCGAGGCGGCGAAGCTGCTGCTCGAGCGGATCAGCGGGAGCGACGGACCGGTGAAGATCCTCTACCTGGCGCCGGAGCTCATCGTTCGGGGGTCCACGTCCGAACGTCTCGCGCCGGAGGCCGGGACCGGCCAGGAAGGCACCGGCGAGGCGGTCAGCCCGCCGGTCCCGCTGCGCCCCGCTCCGATGAGGCGCGGGCAGGCGAAGATGTAGCAATCGATTGCTAATGTGGGCACGACTCCTATGAGAGCCGTGATCACTCGCGCACAGGCTATCACCAGCGGTCCTCAGGCGACGGCTCTCGCCGGGACGGCATGGCGCCGCTACGGGTTGCAGCCTCGCCAGCAGCCACGGGACGAAGCGGGCCGGGCGGATTCGCTCAGCGGGCGACGGTGCGATGCCGTCTCATGGCAGCGATTTGGTCCGGCTTTGGTAACAGGTTGGACATGCGGCATTGACAAACGTGTGGCCGAAGGACCAATCTCAAGGGTGCAAACGATTGTGACCAGAGAAGGAGGGGATCTGGCGACATGGTCGGACATGATGACGCACTTCGGCTCGGCTGGCTAGGCACCGGCCGCATGGGCGTGGAGATGGGTCGCCGGCTTCTCTCAGCCGGCTGTGACCTTGCCGTCTTCAACCGCTCCATGGAGAAAGCCGAGCCGCTGATACAGCTGGGCGCCAAGCCCGCGGGTGCCGCCGCGGAGCTGGCGACCAGGGACATCGTCTTCATTACCGTCGGCTCCTCGGATGATCTCATCTCCGCTGTGCTCGGTCCGGGCGGGCTCATGTCCGGCCCCGGGGCGGCGCCTGCCGTCCTCGTTGACTGCTCCACGGTGTCGGCCGAGGCTTCAGCCCGGGTGCGGGCCGAGATCGCCGATCGGGGCACCGCCCTGCTTGCCGCGCCGGTGATGGGCAATCCTAAGGTAGTACGGGCCGGAAAGATGACCGCGGCCGTCTCCGGACCCCGGGACGCGTTCGTCCTGGCGGAACCCTACCTGAACATGCTGGGCCGCGGCGTCACCTACGTTGGTGACGGTGAGGTGGCCAGGACGGTGAAGCTCTGCCACAATTTGTTCCTCGGCGTGGTGGCCCAGTCGCTCGCCGAGATAACCGTTCTTGCGGAAAAGAGCGGGATAAGCAGGCAAGCATTCCTCGACTGTCTCAACAAGAGTGTGATGGGTTCGCTGTTCACCGGCTACAAGACGCCGGCGTACGTGAACCTCGATTTCGAGCCCACGTTCACCGCAACGCTGCTGCGCAAGGACTTCGATCTTGGCCTGGCCGCCGCGCGAGAACACGAAGTGCCCATGCCGGTTGCTGCGGTGGTCCACCAGCTGATTCAGGGTCTGGTGGGACGCGGATACGGTGATTCCGACTTTGCCGCGCTGCTGCAGCAGCAGGCGGATTCCGCGGGCTTGCCGCTCGTCAGCGAGCACGCGGAGGTCTCCGACGGGCTCGACACCAGCGACACCTGATCCGTGATAAACCCAAACGAGGAGAAAGGAGGCACCGGGCGTGAGACCCCACCTCCCCTGGCTCTCCAAGAATTGCCTCGCACTGAGCGCGGCAGCCATCCTATCGACCGGCGTCGTGGCTGCCTGTAGCAGCAGCAGTAGTAGCAGCACCGGCGCCACGGCCAGCAGTTCCAGCAGTTCCAGCCCGAGTACCAAGGCGCCGATCACCGTCGGAGCGTCGCTCTCGCTGACCGGCGACTTCTCCGCCGACGGCCAGGCCTTCCAGCGCGGCTACCAGCTGTGGGCCAGCGACGTGAACGCGCACGGCGGCCTGCTTGGCCGGCAGGTCGTGCTCAAGATCCTGAACGACAACAGCTCGCCGACGCAGGTCGCGACGAACTACCAGACCCTGTTCGCCCAGGACAAGGTGGACCTCGCCTTCGGGCCGTTCTCCTCGCTGCTGACCACGCCCTCGGCATCGGTCGCGGCCAGGTACAGCTACGCCCTCATAGAGGGCGCGGGCGGAGCGCCATCGGTGTTCGAGAGCCCGGCCAACACCGCGGCCCACAACATCTTCGACGTCAGCCTGCCGATCGAAGACGAGATGCTGCCGTTCGTCAACTGGGTCGCCTCACTGCCACCCAGTCAGCGGCCGAAGACGGCGGCCTACCCGATGGCCGACGACCCGTTCGCCGACCCCCCGGTCCAGCTCGCCCAGCAGAAGCTGCAGGCGCTCGGGGTGAAGACGGTGTACTCGAAGATCTTCCCGGCTGAGGTCGCCTCCTACAAGCCGGCGGCCGACCAGGTGGCCGCCACCGGCGCGCAGGCTGTGGTGCTCGGATCCACCGATGTCCCGACCGTGGCCGCGTTCATGCAGGCGTTCCAGCAGCAGCACTACAACCCCAAGATGTTCATCTGCGCGGCGGGCCCGGACCAGGGCGCTGCGTTCACCTCCGCGGTGGGCAAGCCCAACGCGACCGGGATGATGGTGCCTAACGGCTGGTATCCGGGGTATGCGAATCCGGCCAGCCAGGCGATGGTGCAGGCGTACGTGGCCAAGTACGGCGGGTCCCCGTCGGATGTCAACGCGGACGTGGCTGAGGCCTACTCGGTGGGGCAGGTGGCGGCCCAGGCGGTGACCGCGACCGGCGGCACCGACAACGCGAAGATCATCACCTACCTGCACAGCGACGTGACCATCAGCACCGTCCAGGGACCGGTGAAATTCGATTCGCTGGGCAAGAACAGCGCCGCGGCGGCGTTCACCTTCCAGTGGCAGTCCAGCGGCACCTTGTTCAAGCAGGTCCTTCCGGTCGGCGCAGCCGGCTCGGTGGCGATCATCAACCCCAAGCCGAACTGGACTAGCTAGTCAGATGGCACAGGAGATCTACCGGGCTATCGTCGACGGCATACTCACCGGTGGCGTCTACGCCCTGATGGCCGTCGGCCTTACGCTGATCTTCGGCGTGCTCGACATCATCAACATCGCCCAGGGTGTCCTGGTCATCCTGGGCGCCTACCTCAGCTACGAACTGGCGGCACGGTTTCACATCGACCTGTTCGTCGGGTTGCTGGTCACCGTGCCCGCCATGTTCGTGGTCGGCGTCGTCATCCAGTGGGCCTTCATCCGGCGGCTGCGCGGCCGGGAACGCACGTCCATGACGCTGCTGGTCACCTACGCGGTCGCACTGATCATCGAGGGGATCCTCTACGAGATCTTCGGGCCCAACCCCAAGACGCTGAACGCCTCGTACGTGCAGTCCAGCGTGCACATATTCGGCTTCTACCTGTCCGACATCTACCTGTACGGCTTCGCGCTGGCGGTGCTGCTGGTCGCGGGCATATACCTGCTGCTGTACCGGACCACGTTCGGGCGCAGCGTGCGGGCCACGATGCAGGACCAGACGGCGGCACGGCTCATCGGCATCGACGTGAACCGCGTCGCCGCGATCACCTTCGGCGTCGGCGTCGCGGTGACCGCGGCCGGCGGCATGATGTTCGGCGCTACCAACACCTTCAACCCCAACAGCGGCTACGACCTGATCTCGCGACTGCTCGCGATCGTCATCCTCGGCGGGCTCGGCAGCATCGGCGGCGCGCTCGCCGCGTCGGTCTTCATGCTGACCCTGGAGTCGCTCGTCGATATCTGGTCGCCGGAATGGGCCATCGTCGTGTTCTATGCCGCCCTGGTGATAGTGCTGGTGATCCGCCCGACCGGGTTCTTCGGCCGGCAGCCGGTGCGGGCCCAATGAAGGCTGGCACCGTGAAGGCCGAAGAAGCGCTGGCCGGCACGACGGCGACCAGCGTGAGTCGGCAACGCGCGGCCGCGGGGCTGGCGCTGATCGTCCTGGCCGTGGCGGCCATCGCGTTCCCGCTGGTGTTCAGCAGTCCGGTGATCACGAACTACGCGATCTACGCGCTGATCTTCGTGGCCGTGGTCTCCGCCTGGAACGTATTCTCCGGCTTCTCCGGGTACATCTCGCTCGGCCACGCCGTGTTCTTCGGCAGCGGCGCCTACACCGTGGGCATCGCGGCCAGGGACTGGCACGTCAACGGCGTCGCCGTGTTCGCCCTGCTGCCG
This sequence comes from uncultured Actinomycetes bacterium, assembly GCA_963769715.1. Classification (GTDB taxonomy): domain Bacteria; phylum Actinomycetota; class Actinomycetes; order Streptosporangiales; family Streptosporangiaceae; genus Palsa-504. The sequence goes on along the minus strand of CAVYNE010000011.1, from coordinate 217,961 downwards.
CTGGCCGCGGCCGTCGGGGCGGTCATCGCGGTCCCGTTCGGCCTGGTGGCGCTGCGGGTGCGCCGGCACACGTTCATCGTGATCACGATCGCGGTGTTCTTCATCTTCCAGCTGATGGCCTTCAACTTCTCCTTCACCGGCGGAACGATCGGCGTCGCGGCGCCGTTCCTGCCCTGGTCGCCGACGAGTTTCAACGACCACTTCTACTACATCACGCTGGGCTGCGCCGCGGCCATGATCGTCATCGCCGTCCTGATCCGGCGGTCCAGGTTCGGCCTGCAACTGAGGGCGATCAGGGACGACGAGGACCGGGCGCGCGGGCTCGGCGTGCACGCCATGCGGGTGAAGCTGACGGCGTTCGTGCTGTCGGGGGCGGTCACGGCGTTGGTCGGCGGGGTGTGGTTCCTGTACCTCACCCAGGTCGAGCCGCAATCGGGATTCGACCCGCTGTTCGACCTGACCCTCGTGCTGATGGCGTTCCTGGGCGGCCTCGGGACCATCGTCGGCCCGATTATCGGCGCGCTCATCATCGAACCCGGTCAGCTCTACCTGACCATCAGGTTCACCAACGGGTACCTCAGCGAGATCCTGCTCGGCGCGCTGTTCCTGCTCATCGTGCTGTTCGTGCCGCGGGGCCTCGTCCCGACCATCGGCGAATGGATCAGGCGGCTGCGGACCAGGGGCCGGCCCGCGGTTGCGCCTGTACCGGCAACCCCTGCCGCCGAGCCTTCAGCAGCCACCGAGGCGCCCGCCAGGGAGGCCAAACGATGACCGCGCTGCTGCGCACTGAGGGCGTGCGCAAGGCCTACGGCGGCGTGCACGCACTCGACTCGTGCACGGTGGAGATCGACGAGGGCACGGTCGCCGGCCTGATCGGGCCGAACGGATCAGGCAAGACCACCTTGTTCAACGTCATCACCGGGTACGCGAAGGCGGACGACGGGCAGGTGTACCTGGCCGATAAGAAGATCACCAACATCGCCCCGGAGCACGTCTTCGCCTGCGGGATCGGCCGGACCTTCCAGCTGACCAGGATCTTCGCCAGCCTCACCGTGCTCGAGAACATGCTGGTCGCCTCGAAGCACGGGGGCGCCGCGGCGCGCAAGCGCGCGATGGAGCAGCTCGAGTTCGTCGGCATCGCCGGGCATCACGCCGCGCTGGCCGGCACGCTGTCCTACGGCCAGCGCAAGCTCTTGGAGCTCGCCTACGTGCTGGTCTCGGACCCCGCCGTCATCCTGCTCGACGAGGCCGGCGGTGTCAACCCCTCACTGGTCAATCACATCGCCGACCGGGTCCGCGAGCTGAACGCGGCCGGCAAGACCTTCCTGATCGTCGAGCACAACATGGAGTTCGTGATGGGACTGTGCGACCGGGTCACGGTGCTCGATTCGGGCACGGTGGTGGCCGCCGGGCCGCCCGACATCATCAGGACCGACCGCCGGGTGCTCAACGCCTACCTCGGCGAAGACCTGGAGGACGACGATCCGCACCCGGGGGAGCAGGCATGACCGCGCCAGCAGGCGGTTCGGCGCAGGGAGCCGGGGCAGGCACCACGGCCCGTTCGGTACTCACGATCGAAGGCCTGGTGGCGGGCTACGGCGGCGGGGACGTCTTGCGCGGGGTTTCCCTTGAGGTGACCGAGGGCGGCATCACCTGCGTGGTCGGGCCGAACGGCGCCGGGAAATCCACGCTGATGTCATCGATAAGCGGGCTGCTGCGGCCGCGCCTCGGGTCGATCACGCTCGACGGCAAGAACCTCGTCGGCATGTCGCCGCGCCAGATCCTGCGCCTCGGCGTGGTGCAGGTGCCGCAGAACCACAGCTTGTTCCGTGACATGACGGTACGGGAGAACGTCGAGCTCGGCGCCTACATACTGTCGGACCGGGCGCTGACCGCGCGCCGGGTGACGGCCGTGTTCGACATCTTCCCGGACATCGCCGGATGGGCGGGCAAGAAGGCGGGCAGCCTGTCCGGCGGGCAGCAGCGGCTGGTGGAGTTCGCCCGGGCGCTGATGCTCGAGCCCCGGCTGCTCATGCTCGACGAGCCGTCGATGGGGCTGGCACCGAAGATCTTGCGGACCGTGTTCGACGCGATCAGGCAGATGAACTCGGCCGGCTCGACGATCCTGCTCGTCGAGCAGAACGCCCGGGCCGGTCTCCGGCTTTCCAGCCAGGGCGTGGTGATGGAGAGCGGCCGGGTGCGGCTGTCCGGCAGCGGGCGTGAGGTGCTGGAGAACCCCGAGATCGGAGCGCTCTACCTCGGCGGCGCCGTCAGTGCTGGCTAGGTAGGGACCGGCTAGTCCTTCTTGCGGGCCAGCGTCAGCCCGTCGCCGATCGGGACCATGACCAGATCCACCCGGTCGTCGGCGGCGGCGTGGTCGTTGAAGTCCCTGACCGCGATCACCAGCGGGTTGTCGTTGCCGGCGTCGATCACGCGGCCGTGCGAGAACGTGTTGTCGACCATGATCAACCCGCCCGGGCGCATCCGCGGCACGACCTCGCGCCAGTAGCCGAGATAGCCGCCCTTGTCGGCGTCGATGAACGCCAGGTCGAACATCTCCTCGTCGGGCAGCGACCGCAACGTGTCGATGGCCGGGCCGAGCCGCAGCTCGATGCGATCCGCCAGGCCGGCCTTCTCCCAGTACTTCCTGGCCACCGAGGTCCACTCCTCGCTGATGTCGCAGCACAGCATGCGTCCGCCCGCGGTCAGCCCGCGGGCGATGCAGATGGAGGAGTAGCCGGTGAAGGTACCGATCTCGATCGCCGATGCGGCGCCGGCGATCTGGGTCAGCAGCGTCATGAGCGTGCCCTGCTCAGGGGCGATGGCCAGGCCGGTCTCGTTCGGGTACAGGTCCGCGGTCTCGTTCGCCAGCTCCCGCAGGACGGCGTCTGGCGGGCTGCTGTGCGCGGTCAGGTACGCGTTGAGGTGAAGGCTGATCTGCTCCGTGCGCTGCGCCATGGGACAACGCTATAGGTAAGACCTCGGTATCCGCGAGGTGGCGGCGCCCATTATCTATATTTCCGACTCTATAAGCTGGATTTACCGGTCGGCACCCACCGGTCACAGGTCGAACGTCCCAGCTCTGCCAGTCACGCTTAAGGGCCCCCAGATCCCCATCAACAGCGTCGGCGCCCGTCCCTCACCCTGTGTCCCGCCCCGTCCGCGCCACCCTTCCACCACCACCCTCATCAGCCACGAAGACCCCAATCCGGTTTCAATGAACGTGGCGCTCTAATGAATCTATTGGGTAGAGAGCCACATTCATTGAATCCCGGCGAGGGCTAGCGGATCCCGTCTTGGAGGCGTGCGCTCGTCGGCGGCGGGGTCGTCTCCTGCGCTGATGGTATCGGTGAGGAGCGCGGATCTCGTCACTCCCCGCGCGGCCATCATGATGTGACCGCGGAGAGCTAGGCGCTCGAAGCGGTGCTGGACGGGCAGAGGCGGCGTGGCGGGCCTGCGGATACGGCATCGACGGGGTGAGAGCTGCCGACTGCGGGCGATTGACTGTCGGCTGTAAACGCTCGAATGCCATCAAATTGTGGTGCCGCTGTAAGCCAGCTGTTTATGCAAACGTTCCCGAGTATATCCATGATCGTAAGATTCGCGCCTTATCGGCCGGGTCATTGCCGTACTCGCGAGTAGATTGTGTGCGCTAACAATCGGCACTCCGGGCCGGAGAAGATCAACTCGGCGCGCTCCGGATCGTTACCGTAATCCTGAAGACATAAGGCGAAATGCGGGAACGGGTGGTCTAGGCTGGACGCGGATCCGGTGGTGATGAGGCGGAACTTACCCGTGGTCACCTTGGAAATGTACGGGGCGTATTCATTCAACTACGTAGTTGAGCAAAACTGAGACGAATACTCCCAATGAGATGGCGGGTGACATCCCGGTGCGGACAATATTGCTTCGGACGGTCCGCGGTCGCCGCGGAATTCCGTATGGTGGCGGGTCGTCATCACATTGACGGCGATGGCCCTCCCGCTCGCGACGGGGTGCGCTGTCTTTATGCCAGGCACTTCCAGAAAGGAAATCCTTCGATGACAGCACGTCGGACACCGTTGGATTGGGGTGCCCCCGGCGATCCGGGCGGAGAATGATTCCGCCGCAGGACCGGCCGTCGACGGGTGGATGCGACGCGGATACTACGTGCCTGCACGCGCCGTGCTTCCAAGTTCAGCTGGAGGCATCGCGCCCGCGGCAGGCTCACCGGCAGGCGAACGCCTGTGCTTACCATGTCCCCGACGTCATCGAGGCGCTGCAGACATGGGCCGGGGAACACGACCTAGCCGACGGGCAGCTGACTATCCTGGCCATCGAGCCAGCCGCCGGCGGCCGCATCCCGGACCGGGCGGGCCAGTCCGGCCCGTCGGGTCCAGGCCAGCCTGAGCTGCGGGGATTCGCCTTCAGCACGATCCCGCTCAGTTCGGTCCAGCGACGCGATCCGGACGCCAGCGTCGGCTCACGGGCCCCGGCGCCCGCCGAGCCGGAGCGGTAGACCGAGCTCCTCGGCGCGCGACTGACCTAGTCCAGGCGCGATGCCCGGTGCCGCAGGGCGAGGGCGAACTCGGCCGCGAACGACGCCGCGTCCGCCTCCGCCAGGCGGGCGAAGGAGATACGGACGCCGGGCGGCGCGGCGATGCGGAATCGCTGGCCCGGGGCCACCGCCCAGCCCGCTGCGGCCATGCCATCGCGGGGGGGTCTTGGGGGGTCGTCGCCCCGGGCAAGCGTCGTCGCGACGCCGTCCTCGTCGGCGACGGGCACCCAGCAGGTGAAGCCCGACCGGCCGCTGGCCGTGATCCCGCGGGCCGCCAGCGCTGACCGCACGGCCGCGCCGCGGGCGGCGTACACCTGCGCCGCGGCCGTGAGGGTCCGCGCTACAGAGGCGTCCGACCACAGGTCCGCGACCATCTCCTGCAGCTGGTAGCTCACCCACCCGGTGCCCAGCGCCTGCCGGCCCGCGACCCGGGTGATGGTGGCCTCGTCGCCGGCCACCACGGCGAGCCGCAGGTCAGGCCCGAGCGACTTGGACACCGAACGCAGGGTGACCCAGCGTGCTGGCCCCTTCGGGCCCGCGCAGGCGGAAAATGCGGGCACCCCGGCCACCGGCCCGGCGTGATCGTCCTCGATGACCCCGACGCCAGGATGCCGCCGCAGGACCTCGCCGATCTCCGCCGCGCGTCCGGCGTCCCACGCCGCGCCGGTGGCGGCCTGGGCGCGGGGCGTGACGATCAGCGCGCCCGCGCCCCTGGTCAGCGCCGCCGCCAGCTCGGCAGGCCGGATGCCCAGGTCGTCGACGGGGACCGGGACCGCGGTCAGGCCCATGGCCGCGAGCAGGTCGAAGGTGACCGCATGACCGGGATCCTCGACGATCACCCGGTCGGCGGGAGTGAGCCAGGTGGCCAGGACCCGCTCGATGCCGTCGAGCGCGCCGCCGGTGACGGTCAGGCTGGTGCCCTCGATGCCGTCGGCGGCCAGCTGGCCGGCCGCCAGGCGGCGCAGCCGGGGTGCGACCGGCGCCTCGGCGTACATCCGGGCGGACCGCCTGGCCGGCTGGGACGGGAGCAGCGGGAGCAGGTCCGGATCCGGGCCGCCGGTGATCAGGTCCCTGGTACCTGCAGGAGCGCTCAGGTACACCCGCGAGCTGACCGGGGGAGCGCCCCGGATGCGCGTGCCCGCCCGGCCGGTGCCGGTGGTCAGGCCCCGGCGGCGCAGGTCGCTGTAGGCCGCCGCCACCGTGGTCGGGCTGATGCCCAGCTGGCCGGCCAGCTCGCGGACCGGAGGCAGGTGATCCCCGGGAGTCAGCTGCCCGCTGCGGACGCCCGCTTCCACGCTGGCCGATATCTCCTTGGCGGTCCGACCTCGTGGGATATATTGTACCAGTATATTCACAATACGTACTGTAACATTTTGGAAGGCGACGCGCCCATGGCTGACCCCCCTATGGCTGGCACCTTCTCCGCCGAATCCCGGCTGATCCACGCGGGCACCGAACGCACGCCCGGCCTGCCCGGCACGCCCCCGCTGGCTCCGACGAGCATCTACGTATCGGCCGGGCCCCCGCGTCCCGGCCGGGCCTACGGCCGGGACGGCAACCCGGGCTGGGAAGCGCTGGAGCGGGCCCTGGGCGGCTTGGAAGATGCGGAGGCGGTGGCCTTCGCCTCCGGCCAGGCGGCCTCGATGGCTTTGATGCTCGCCCTGGCCCCGGGCCGGGAGCAGATCGTGCTGCCGAACGACGGCTACTACGGGGGCCGGGTCCTGGCGGACCGGCTGCGGCCGCACGGGGCCGTTCCGGTCCCGGTGGACCTGCAGGACCTGGCCGCCGTCGAGCGCGAGCTGACGGCCGCGCCTTCGGTACTGTGGGCCGAGACGCCGACCAATCCGCTGCTCCGGGTGGCCGACCTGGCCGGCCTCGGCGCGCTCGCAGCCACGGCCGGCGCGCCGATGGTGGTGGACAACACCGTCGCCACCGGCCTGCTCCAGCGGCCACTCGAGGCCGGCGCGACGGCCTCGCTGTACTCGCTGACCAAGTTGGTGTCCGGGCACTCCGACGTGGTCTTGGGCGCCGTGGTCAGCCGAGACGCCGAACTGCTGGCTGCGCTGCGGGCCTGGCGATCCAGCGGCGGCGGCATCCCGGGGCCGTTCGAGGCCTGGCTGGCGCTGCGCGGCCTCAAGACGCTGCCGCTGCGGATCGCACGCCAGTCGCACAGTGCGCTGGCCGTCGCCAGGCACCTGGCCGGCCATCCCCGGGTGACCGCGGTGCACTATCCCGGTATCGATACATCGACAATCGAGGTGGCCCGCCGGCAGATGCCGGACGGGTTCGGCCCCTTGCTGTCCTTCGAGGTCACGCCGGATAACGCCGAGGCCGCGGACACGGTGGTGGCGAGCTCCCGCCTGATCCTGCCGGCGACCAGCTTCGGCGGCGTGGAGTCGACCTGGGAACGCCGCGCCAGGTGGCCGGGCGAGACCGCACCGGCCGGCCTGATCCGGCTGTCGGTCGGCGTGGAGCCCGTCGCCGACCTTATCACCGACCTCGACCATGCCCTAGGGGTGCTGTTATGCGACGTTCGATCGGAAGTTATGAGATCGATGACGACCCGGCCAGGATCGATCCCGCAGCCGCGGTGTCGTTCCTGACCACCGAGGCCTACTGGGGCCGGTGGCGCGGCGAGCCGGAGATCAGGCGGCAGATCGCCGCGGCCTGGCGGGTGGTGGGGGCCTACGACCAGTCCGGCGCCATGATCGGCTTCGCCCGCGCCTTCAGCGACGGTGGGTCCGCCTACCTCGGCGATGTGTACGTACTGCCCGCCCACCGCGGCGCCGGCCTGGGCCGGGCCATCGTCGCGATGATGATCGAGGACGGCCCGGGTGCAGGATGGCGCTGGATGCTGCATACCTCGGATGCGCACGGCCTGTACCGCTCGTTCGGCTTCGCCCGGCCGGACGGCAATCCTTCGAGGTACCTGGAGCGTCCACCGCAGGCGGAAAGGCCGCCGGCCGGCCCGGGCGCCCTCACCGTGGGAACGCTCGCCGGCCAGCACCTCCGGCTCGAACCGCTGCAGCACGAGCACGTGCCCGGCCTGCTGGTCGCGGCCTCCGGCGGCGGCGAGCTCTACCGCTGGTCCCCGGTGCCGCAGGACGAGGCCCAGGTTCGCCGGTACGTCGAGACGGCGGTCGCGGCCCGGGACGCTGGCCAGGCGGTGCCGTTCGCCGTGGTCAGAATGGCCGACGACACGGTGATCGGCTCGACCCGGTTCACCGATCTCGGCTACTGGCCGTGGCCCGACGCCGTTGCGCGCAACGGACCCGACACGTGCGAGATCGGCCACACCTGGCTGGCCCCTACCGCGATCAGGACCGGCGCCAACACCGAGATGAAGCGCCTCATGCTCACGTACGCCTTCGAGGTCTGGCAGGTGCGCTCGGTGTGCCTGCACACCGACGCGCGGAACCAGCGCTCACGCGACGCGATGCAGCGGATCGGCGCGCGCTTCGAGGGCATCCTGCGTGCGCACCGGCTCGGCGCGGACCTGAACCCGAGGGACTCTGTCCGGTTCAGCATCACCGCGGCCGAATGGCCCTCGGTCAGACTGCGTCTTGACGAGCTGAGCCGCCGTTACCAGCCAGCCTGACCACCCCGGCCGCCCCGGCGTGCGACCGGGAACGCTGGGACCCAAAATGCCGCCACCAGGCCTGGCCTGATTCCGGCAGCATGTAGATCGGGTCGTAGTACGGGTACTCGCGGCCGAGCGCTAGCTCGTCGTCGGCCTCGATGGCCGTGCGGTAGTTCTTCGTCCAGTACGAGATGCCGTGGTCGGTGTCGTACCTGGACACCTGGTGCAGCCAGCGTTTGCCGACGTAAGGCACGTCGCAGACCATCCGCGGGGTGGCGAACCCGGGTAGATAGCCCATGATCTCGTGCTGCAGGGACTGGCCCTCGTCCAGCGTCAGCCGCCAGTGCTCGCTGCCCGGGATCATGTCGCACATGTAGAAGTAGTAGGGCATGATGCCGGCCCCGTCCAGCAGCGCGAAGCACAGGTCGAGCAGCGCTTCGGCGCTGTCATTGGTCCCGCGCAGCAGCACGCCCTGGTTCCGTACGTCGCGGACGCCGGCCTCCAGCATGGCCTGGGCCGCCCGGGCCACCAGCGGCGTCACCGACTGGGCCGAGTTCACGTGCGTGTGGATGGCGATGCTCACCCCGCGTGAGCGGGCCGTACTGGCGAGCCGGGCCATGCCCGCCCGCACCTCGTCAGACAGCCAGTGCTGCGGCAGCCCCATCAGCGCCTTGCTGGCCAGCCTGATGTCCCTGATCGAGTCGATTTCCAGCAGCGCGGCCACGAACGACTCGAGCCGCGGCCAGGGCAGGTTGGCCACGTCCCCGCCGGAGACGACTACGTCCCGGACCCCGGGCGTGCGGCGCAGGTAGGAGAGCATGGCGTCGAGCCGGTCTTCCCGGGCCAGCGCGAACTTGTGCTTGTCGGTAACCGGCGTCGGGTTGCCGACGAGGTCCATCCGGGTGCAGTGGCCGCAGTACTGCGGGCAGGTGGGCAGCAGTTCGGCCAGCACCTTGGTGGGGTAGCGGTGGGTGAGGCCCTCGACTGCCCACATCTCGGCCTCGTGCAGCGAGTCGCGCTGCGCGTACGGGTGGGACGGCCAGTCGGTCCGCCGGTCGCTGAACGCCGGCACCATGTACCGGCGCACCGGGTCGGCGTAGAACGCCTCGGTGAAGCCGGGCTGGTCTACAGAACCGTTCGGCACCATGGTGTTGAGCATCTGCGGCGGCAGCAGCATCGACATGGTGGCCCGCTCGCGTTGGTCGCGCTCCAGGTCCTCGAAGAAGGACTCGGCCAGCCCCGCCCCGGTGGCCTGCCGCAGCTGCCGGGCGTTCTTGACGCAGTGCGCACGCTGCCACTGCGGGGATTCCCAGTCGGCGGCGGACACCCCGGCCCAGCCCGGGAACCGGCGCCAGTCTGGTTCGGCTAGCTGACGTCGCTGGTACACATACGGCTGCGAGACCATGGAAGCCACCCCTCTAATTCCTGCATGATACCGAAGAACCTGCGGTACAAAACGGGTTAGACCGTAGATCTTTCGGAACTACGGCGTTGTTGACCGCCCGCCCGCGGACGGCACCCCTCAGGTCCATGATCCTGCGGGTCACGAGAAAATCTTCATATAATAAGCTACTATACACAATAAGTTCCTGTCACAGAGCACCAAGACAATAAATTCTACCGAACGGACCTACGTCTTGCGTAGTTACCCGTGCACGCACAGCCCAGGTAGACGCCAGCCGGGAAAGGACCAGCCCATGACCCATTCGTCCTCCTCGCCCCTCGGCCTGCACCGGGTGATCGATCCCCCGGGCGTCCTCCCGCAGGCAGCCTGGCAGCTTGACCCAAGCCCGGCGATCGCTGCCGACGAGGTGCGCATCCGGGTAGACCGCCTCAACCTCGACGCCGCCTCCTACCGCCAGATCCGCGAGGCCTACGCCGCCGACCCCGACAAGATCCGCGCCGCCGTCCGGGACATCATCACCACCCGCGGCAAAATGCAGAACCCCGTAACCGGTTCCGGCGGCATGCTAACCGGCACCGTAGAAGAAGCGGGCCCCGAATCCCCGCTAGGCCTAGTTCCCGGCCAGCGCATAGCCACCCTGGTCTCCCTCACCCTGACCCCCCTGGTCATCACCGACGGCCTGTCCCGCTGGGACGCCCGCTCCGAGCAGGTCCCGTGCGAAGGCCACGCCATCCTGTTCGCCAGGTCCATAGCCGCCGTCCTCCCCGACGACCTCCCCGTCCCCCTAGCCCTAGCCGTAATGGACGTCTGCGGCGCCCCCGCCCTGACAAGCCGCGTGGTGAAAGAAGGGGCGGTGGTGGTGATCATCGGTGCCGCCGGAAAGAGCGGCTCCCTCTCCGCCGTAGCCGCCCGCCAAGCAGGCGCCGCCAAGATCATCGGAGTCGTCCCCACCGAAGCTGAGGCCGACCTACTGCGCGACCCCGCATCCACGCAGGACGGAGGCGCGGTAAGTGCGGCGGGCGCCACCGGAAATCAGCAGAGTCGGTCTTCTCGTCGCCCGACGCACATGCCGTGGCCGGAGTCCCCCCTGGTCGACGAGGTAGTGATCGCCGACGCCAGGGATCCCGTAGGACTCGCGGCAAAGGTGGAGGCGGCCGGGGGACCGGCCGATGTCACCGTAGTGTGCGTCGACGCGGCAGGCTGCGAAGGCGGGGCGATCCTGTCGACAAAGCAGGGCGGGACGGTGATCTTCTTCAGCATGGCCACGAGTTTCGCCGCCGCCGCGCTGGGCGCGGAGGGCATGGCCGCCGATGTGACGATGCTGGTGGGTAACGGCTACGTGCCCGGCCACGCCGACCTCGCGCTCGGCCTGATCCGTAGCGTGCCATCGGTACGGACACTATTCGAACGGCGGATCGCCTCATGAACGGCAAGCTGGACCTGGACCCGGCGCTGGTGGCGCAGGCCCGCGAGCTGGCCAGGCTCGCCGGGCAGCCGGTCACTGACCTGGCCCGGACGCACACTACCGTCTCCGTGGAGCGCGCCGTGCTGCGGCTGGCCGGCCTGGACGGGGCGGACTCCGGCGGGATGCCGTGGGTGAACCGGCTCACCGACGCGGTCCGCGAGTCGGCCGGGCTCGAACATGGCGTGGCCTTGCCGGTCTGGGACGCGATGCGATGCGGCGGCTACGCCGACCTGCGCACGCTGGCCGTCGACGCCACGGCGGGCCTGGTCAAGTTCCGCCTGCCCGCGGGGCACGAGGCGGAAGCGGCCAGGGATGCCGCCGCCCGTTCGGTCCGTCAAGGAATTTCCCTGATCGACGACCGGCGGGCGGAGCGGGACCAGATGATTGCCGCTACCTCCGACCCGCCGATGCCGTGGATCTACCTGATCGTGGCGACCGGGGACATCTACGAGGACATCCCGCAGGCGCAGGCGGCGGCGCGAGAGGGCGCCGACGTCATCGCGGTGATCAGGTCCACCGGGCAGTCGCTGCTGGACTACGTGCCGGAGGGCGCGACCCGGGAGGGGTACGCCGGGACCTACGCGACCCGGGAGAACTTCCGGCTGATGCGCGCCGCGCTGGACGACGTGTCCCGCGAGCTCGGCCGCTACGTCCGGCTGACCAACTACGCCTCCGGCCTGTGCATGCCGGAGATCGCCTCGCTGGCCGGGCTCGAGCGCCTGGACATGATGCTGAACGACTGCATGTACGGCATCATCTTCCGCGACATCAACCCGGTGCGGACGTTCATCGACCAGCGGTTCTCCCGTCAGGTGCACGCGCGGGCCGGCATCGTCATCAACACCGGCGAGGACAACTACCTGACCACCGCCGACGCGGTGGACGCGGCGCACACCGTGGTGGTGTCGCAGCTGCTGAACGAGTACTTCGGCCGCGAGGCCGGGCTCGCCGACGCCCAGCTCGGGCTGGGGCACGCGTTCGAGATCAACCCCGAGGTGCCGGACTCGTTCCTGCTCGAGCTGGCCCACGCCCAGCTGATCAGGGAGCTGTTCCCCGATGCGCCGCTGAAGTACATGCCGCCGACCAAGCACATGACCGGCAACGTGTTCGCCGGCTACCTGCTCGACGCGTTCTTCAACCTGGCCGGGGTGATGACCGACCAGTCCATCTTGCTCATCGGCATGATGACCGAAGGCATCCACACCCCGTTCCTGTCCGACCGTGACCTGGCCCTGGAGAACGTCCGCTACGTACGGCGCGCCGCCGGGCGGCTCGGCGCTTCGTTCCGGCCCGAACCCGACGGGTTCGTCGCCCAGCGGGCCCGGCAGGTGCTCGGCGAGGCCATCGACCTGCTGCGCAAGATCGGCTCGCAGGGGCTGCTCAACGCGATCGCCGAGGGGACGTTCGGGGTAACCAAGCGGCCGGCCGACGGCGGGCGCGGGCTGGACGGCGTGGTGGAGCGGGCCGACGGTTACTACAATCCAGCGGCCGAGATGCTCGAAGGTGCCGAGGTGACGTCATGAGCCTGACCGGGGGAATCGGGATCGTGCGGCCCTATGGCGACACCACCGGGGACGGGCGCGTGCAGCTGTCGTTCACGCTGCCCGTGCCGTTCGGCGACGAGTCTGAACGGGCCCGGGCCGAAGGCGCCGCGCTGCAGCTCGCGGCCAAGATGGGCATGGACCCGGCGATGGTCGTGCACGCCAAGGGGATGGGACCCGACTTCACCTTCTTCATCGTCTACGGGCGGGTGGGCCACGTGGTGGACCTGTCCGCCGTGACCGTGGCCGAACGGGAATTCCCGGTGCTGCCGGCCGCCGAGGTGAACCTGCGGATCCGTGCGGCGCTCGGCCGCAAGCTGGTCGTGGTCGGGGCGTGTATCGGCACCGACGCGCATACGGTCGGCATCGACGCGATCCTCAACGTCAAGGGGCACGCGGGGGAGAAGGGCCTGGAGTACTACCGCGAGATCCGCGTGGTGAACATGGGGTCGCAGGTCGGCGTCGCGGACCTAGTGGCCCGCGCCGCCGCCGAGTCCGCCGACGCGGTGCTGGTCAGCCAGGTCGTCACCCAGCGCGACGCGCATCTGACGAACACCCTCCAGATGGCGGCGGCGTTCCACGCCGGGTTCGCCCCGGAGAGCCAGAGGCCGCTGCTGGTGGTGGGCGGCCCGCGGTTCGACCCGAGCGCGGCGCATGACCTCGGCGTGGACAAGATCTTCGGCCGCGGTACCACGCCGGGCGAGGTGGCCAGCTACCTGGTGCACGCGCTGGCTTCGCCAGGGGGGTCCGGGCGGATGGAGTCCCCCGGAAAGGAGGCGGAGCCCTATGAACAGTAACCTGACCGGTCTGTCTGTGACGCACCGCCGGTACGTGAAGTACGGGGACGCCCACTACGGCGGGAACCTGGTCGACGGCGCCTACGTGCTCGGGCTGTTCGGCGACGTGGCGACCGAGGTGTGCATCAGGACCGACGCCGACGAGGGGCTGTTCGCGTCCTACTCCGACGTGCAGTTCCGCGCGCCGGTTCTGGCCGGCGACATCATCGAGGCGACGGCCACAGTCACCGCGGTCGGCCGGCGCAGCAGGCAGCTCGCGTTCGAGGCCCGAGTGGTCTGCCGGGCCGACCACGCGCGCGGGGATTCGGCCGCCTTGGTACTCAGCGAGCCCATCGTCGCCGTGACCGCGGCCGGCACCGTCGTGGTGCCGGCGGGCCTTCAGCAAACATGAATATCACGTTACGATGTTTATGCTCGAAGGTGGTGACGGGCTTGCAGCGATTCAAGTACCAGGCCCTGGTGACGCCCAGCGCCGACGATGACGGCGATGCGCGCGCCAAGCTGAGCTCCGGGTCGCACCGCATGGTGCTGCGCGCCCAGAACAGCGAGACGCAGCGCAGTCAGGTCTTCAGCGCCCTGGTCGACGGAGAGGACGACGGGCCGTTCCGGGCCGGGAGCCCGCAGATCATGGTTACGCTGCGGGTCGTCGGCGACGACGTATCTGATTATCTCGGCATCGGCAGCCACTTCAGCCTCTGGCTCGGGACCGATATCGGGCGGGGTGTCGTGACCCGTCGCCTGCTTCTGTAGATTCCTGCCTGGTCGCCGCTAGGGTGCAACGGTGGCCCCATCTTCGGAATCAGCCCCGGTTACGCGGTCTCGGCCGTCCTGCGGTAGCGGGTCATCGGGCCGAGTACTCCGGGCATCACGCCGAAGGGGGTCATGCCGAGCCGCCTGACGACCGCGACCGAGGCGGCGTTGCCCTCGTCGACCTCGGCCAGCACCTCGGGCAGGCCGAGGTCGACGAGGGCGTGTTCCATCACCGTGCGGGCGGCCTCGGTGGCGAATCCCTTACCCCACGAGCCGGGAGCCAGGCTGTAGAACATCTCCAGCCCGAGGTCCTGAAGCGGCCTCAGCCCGATTGTGCCGACCAGTCCGGTCTCGCGCTCCTCGTGGATGAGCCAGATTCCGTACCCGCTCTCGTTGAAATCCCGGGCGCTTTCCTCGATGGTTTCCGTGACCTCGGCCGCGGACAGCGCCTCGCCGTCGAACAAGAACCGCCGGACGTCCGGCAGGGCCCAGTGAGCCAGCAGCACGGCATGGTCATGCGCCGTCACCGGACGCAGAACCAGGCGTTCCGTGGTCAGGACGTGGTCCACGTCCGCCAGACTACCCACCTGGTCACCGCAGGCCGCCTGGTTCCGTAACGCGCGTGTAGTACGGAACCGCGCGCGAACCTGCGCCGTCTAACTGGCCTATCCGAGATACCTGGGGGAAAGATGAGCTCATACGCCGTCCGCCTGAGACCGCTGCAGAGCGTGGCCGTGGCTGCGGCCGCCTTGCTCGCCGTCGGCTGCTCGCAGACCGCGACCGCCGTCGGCAACTCGCACCTGGTGGTCGCCCGCGACAACTTCAACGGCAAAACGGTACGGGTCAGCGTGGGTGACCGGCTCGAACTTATTCTCGCGAGCGACTACTGGAACGTGGACCCCAGCTCCTCGCCTGCGGTATTGCGACAGGACGGTGCGACCAGCTACCTGGCCCGGCCAAGCGACTGCCCGACTATCCCAGGTCTCGGCTGCATCCCGGAACAGACGTCTTTCACCGCGCTGGCACCGGGCACGGTGGTGATCACGGCCAGTAGGGCATCCTGCGGCGAGGCCCTCGCCTGCAGCCCGAATCAAAGTCACTTCCGCCTGACGGTCATCGTCAGGTAGTCCGTCCGCCGCATGGCCTGCCGATAGGCTCACGGACTACCATGCGATCATCACCTGCCCGCCGAGCGCGGCACCTGGCGGACCTAGCCGCCGGCCACGACTGGAACCTGTTAGCCCAGATGGGCGGAGCCTCACGTCGACGGTGACATCGAGGGTGTCCGGATGGACGGTCAAGGTGAACCCTAGGCTGTTGTAGATCGTGCCGGGCTTGCTGTGAACGGTGGCGCCGCCGTGGCGAGGGTAAGACAGCGCGACGCCGGTCAGGTCGCACAAGGCATGGGGGATGGTCACCGGGAAATGCCGGACGATGACGCGGGTGCCCGGGCGTCCGCAGGCGGGCCGGAACTCCTCGGGGATCGCGCTCGGGTCGGCCGGGCCTGGGTCCTGGGGGGTCTCGCTGTCCGGCGCCATGCTTCCTAGTTTTCCGTGCTGAAGGTGAACATCTTCTCCGCCGCGATGCGCGCCCCGACGGCGTCCAGCTGATCCAGCCAGGTCTCGAACTCCGGTCCCTGCCTGGGCAGGTAGTAGTCCAGCATCGCCTGCCGCAGCTCGCCGTGGGCCGGGTCGCGAAGCTCGAAGAGCTCAGCCTGGCCGTGCACGGTCACGGCGAGTTCCTCCCCGGGCAGATGGGTGGCGCTGACCGCGGGCCGGGCGGCCAGGTGGCGCATGCGCACCGAGTTCCGGCCTGAGCTGAAGTAGAACGACCCGTGCAGGAAGTAGCCGTCGACCGGTCCGGCGAGCGGCCGCCCGTCCGCGGTCACCGTGGCCACGGTGAGCAGCCGCATCCCTTGCAGCCGCTCGATCACTCGCGCGGCGGACAGGCGGCGTTCGTCGGTAACGATGCCCCGCAGGTGCGGGCCTGCGCCCGCCGCGCTGCGGTCTAGGAGCTGCTGCAGGCGGTCGATTTCCTCTGGTGTCTCGAGCATCCGCCGATTAGACACAGGGCTATGACATCACCCGGCCGCTTAACTCGCTGCGCTGCGCTGCTGGGGCGGCCGGCTGATCCTGGCGGCGAACAGGTCACGGAGGCTGACCACACCGTGGACCCGCCGCCCATCCACGATGGGCAGATGGCGGAAGCCGTTCAGGAGCATGATCTGGGCCGCGTCCTCGACTGGCGTATCCGGGCCCGCTGACTGCGGGTCCTTGGTCATCCAGGCCGACACCGGCATCGTGGTGAGGTTCGACCCAGATGCCGCGGCCTTGAGCACATCGCGCTCGGTGAGGATGCCGGCCAGAAAGGGGCCCTGCATGACCAGGGCCGAGCCGACCTTCTCGCGCACCATCGCGGCGGCGGCCTCGGCTACCGGACTGTCCGGGCTGGTCGTTACCATCGGCGAGTGCATCAGGTCGCCGACCGTGAACGGCCGGCGGGCGGGGTCAGCCACTTTCGCCGATTTCAAACAGCTCGGACTCGTCGTGCGGAGATGACGGCCCGGCGAGTTCTTCGGACAGCAGCCGCCACAGGGAACCCGCCCACGCGGACAACTGCGGCCACCGCATCCAGAACAGCTGGAGGGTCGTCTCGTCAAACTGGGTGTGCGCCTGCTCAGGAGATACCGAGTGGGTGAAATCCTCAAGCTGGTGCATCAGGTCGAGGAACCGGTCGGCGCTGCTATCCATCCAATCACCTCCAGGGGAAGCTGCGGGGGCCGGCCACGGAGGGTGGCCGACGGACATCGGGAGACGCTAAGTGAGGGGATCTATACCCCGAAAGCACTGTGCGCAAGAGGACAGCCGCTGCCTATTTTTCCTCGCCGCGGGCGAAAGGTATAGACCCCCGGGCAAACTGGGCCAACAAACGGCGACGGCCGCAGGCCAGCCGCGACCGGAAAGCCGTTGGCCCAGGGGGCGCCGTCACTTATTGTAATCATAAACGACCTGTCGGTAGTGCAGTGGTCAGGTTCACGGTTGACATTGCTGGGATCAGGGGTAAGTTGCTGATCAGTCCAGCACCGGGCTCGCTAGCCGGGCTATGTCATGGCGGGGGCGCCCGCAGCCAGCCGCCCCTGGGCCAGGCGTGGCACTAGAACGGGCAGGAAGGGTCTGCCGCGCTCATCCGGCTGGACGGGGGGTTGGGCCTGGAAAGGGCCCGGGCACCCAGTAGACAACGGGGACCAAGCCCGTGGCCAACGGGACGGCCTCCGGTCCGAAGGCGCTGCCCGGGTCCTTTTCCTTCGCGGGGAACTTCGCGGGGAAGCGAGAACCAAGGCGCCCACGTGCCGGTTCAGGCACGAATCTGAGGGCAGCTTCGTTATTTGCTGAGAACCAACGTTCTGCTGGAGGCAAGTAGCGGGCGGCATCGGGAAATCGCGGTCAGCGAGCGAAGGCCAGCACGGGGATATCATAGCCTGCACTGTCCGTGACTAACCTCCGTGAGCAAGCACCGCCTGTTAACCAACACAGCGATAGGCAGGGGTCGTGACTGAGCCAAACCCATCCGCTGAGCCGTCGGCTCCATCCGCTATGCCCTCGGCGGGCCGGATCGTCATCGTGATGCCGACGTACAACGAGCGGCAGAACCTGGAGTCCATCGCGGGCCGGGTGCGCACGGCGCTTCCGGCGGCGGACCTGCTGGTCGTGGACGACAACAGCCCGGATGGGACCGGTGACATCGCGGACAAGCTGGCCGAGGCCGACCCGCGCGTGCAGGTCATGCACCGGACGGAGAAGGCGGGACTAGGCAAGGCCTATATCGCGGGGTTCGGCTGGGCGCTCGAGCGTGGTTACGACGTGATCGTGGAGATGGACGCGGACGGCTCGCATCAGCCGGAGCACCTGCCCGGCCTCGTCGGCGCGCTGGATCAGGCGGACCTGTCCATCGGGTCCCGGTGGGTGCCTGGCGGCAAGGTGATCAACTGGCCGAAGTCCCGGGAGGCGCTGTCCCGCGCGGCCAACATCTACACCCGGCTCATGCTCGGCCTCAGCGTCCGCGACGCGACCGCGGGATTCCGCGCCTACCGCGCCGCCACGCTGCGGAAGATCAGCCTGAGCCAGGTGGAATCGACCGGGTACTGCTTCCAGATCGACCTGACGATCCGGGTCGCCGATGCGGACCTGAAGATCGTCGAGGTGCCGATCACGTTCGTGGAACGCGAGCACGGCGCGTCCAAGATGAGCAACAGCATCATCATGGAGGCGTTCTGGCGGGTCGCGCAGTGGGGCGTCGCCCGGTGGCTCCGCCAGCTTCGCCGGTCCCGCCGGTAGTAAGAGCTTCCCTCAGGTAAGACAAGCAGCGACACCCCGGAACCTGGGCCTGCCTAGGATGCCTGCCTGTGACAGCGGCTACCCGCGGGGGAGCGGCTACGCGCTCCGGCGGTGCGGGCGGCCGGTGTCCTGGTCGGCGCTCCTGCGTTCCCTGATGACCTCAAGGCGCTCGGCGAGAACGGCCTCGAGATCCTCCACCGTGCGGCGCTCCATGAGCATGTCCCAGTGGCTGCGCGGCGGCTTGGCCTTCTTCGGCGACGGGGACTCCCCGGTGGCCGCGATGGCGATCGCGCCGCAGACACGGCACTCCCACGTCGGGGGAAGTTCCGCCTCGGCGGCGAAAGGCACGCTAAAATGATGCCCGTTCGGGCAGTCAAAAGCGACGTCCTGACGGGGTGCCAGGTCGGTATTCCTGTCGTTCTCGTAGCTCGTCGCACCGAGCCGGGTGCCGCGAAGTGCGCGTTCGGCCATTGTTTGCTGCCTCCCAGGCGGTCAGCGGTCTGATTAGGCAACGCTGAATACCCGGACAAGATTCCCCTTGGGGGCGTTACCCAATCGTATTTCGGCAGAAAGATCGCGGTTACCTGCTCCTAGGGCCCGCGGGGGTGCCACTGACCTCGCTCGATGAGGACCTCGCGGAGCGTCTGGATGTGGTCGGTCATGATCCCGTCGGCGCCCAGATCCAGCAAACGGCCCATCTCGGCCCGGTCGTTGATCGTCCACACGTGCACGTCAAGGCCGAGGGCGTGGGCGCGGCGCACGAACGACCCGGAGGCCACCCTTCCCGGCACCTGGGCACAGCGCACCTGCCATTGCGCGAGCCGGCGGGCGAGCAGACCCGGCCGCCGCCTCTCCGCGGCGGCGCCGATCGTGCAGCGGACCGCGGCGATCACGGCCGGCGAGGTCGCCATGCACACCGGCCGGTCGAGCAGCCCGCGCGCGGTCCGCAGCCTGCTGCCGGAGAACGAGGTCAGGCACACCCGGTCCCACGCCCCGGTGCGGCGCAGCACTCCGGCCAGCAGTGCGATGCCCGGCTCGTCCTTGAGATCGATGTTGAAGCGCACGTCGGGCCAGGCGCCGAGCAGGTCCTCGATCAGCGGTATCGGTTCCGAGCCGGCCACCCGCAACGCGGTGACCTCGTGGTAGGTGCGCGAGCCGATCGGCCCCGACCCGTCGGTCGCCCGGTCAAGCGTGCGGTCGTGGAACGCCATGAGCTTCCCGTCCGAGGTCGCGCGGGCGTCGGTCTCCAGGTACGCATACCCGAGCTTGACGGCATGCTCGAAAGCCGTCCAGGAGTTCTCCGGCGCGTGAGCCGCGCCGCCACGGTGCGCGAACGCGTGCGGACGCGGGAAGTCGAGGAACGGTACCGGCACGATCGCTAGTATGCCCGTTCCTGGCGGTGACCTGGTGAACGAGGGATGTCCAGCCAGTGGCGCGTCCTAGCCGGGAGCCCACCCCCGGCGGCGGGCCTCGGCCATCGCGACGGCCGCCGCCACCGCGACGTTGAGCGACCCTACCCGGCCCGACTGCGGGATATAGGTGACCGCGTCGGCGACGGCGAGCAGCGCCGCCGTGCAGCCGTGGTCCTCGTTGCCGACGGCCAGGCACACGTTGCCGTCCAGCGGCGCCTCGTGCAACGGGACCGCGCCGGTGGCCAGTTCGACCACCACCACCCGCAGGCCCGCGGCCGCCGCCGCCTTGGCCGCGGTGACCGGGTTCGGCTCCAGAGTGGCCTCGACCAGTCGCTGCGTGCCGAGCGCGGTCTTGGCCACGCCCGGATGGGCGAGTGGGGCCGTGTGGCCGCACAGCCACAGGTGCTCGGCCCCGAACGCGGCGGCTGAGCGGACGATCGAGCCTACGTTGAACGGCTGGGCCACCGAGTCGAGCAGCAGGGCCAGACGCGCGTCGCCGGCCCGGCGCCACTCGCGGTTGAGCCGCTTGACCTCGGTGGGGCGAAGCTGCCGGGGTGCGCCGGCCCCAGCGGGCACGGGCGGGCTCACGGGCGGGTCACCTCGGCTCGTTCGGCCTTGAAATCCACCTGAAGCAGGCGGTAACCGCTCCGGGCGGCGAGCCGCGTCACCGGCCAGCCCTGCCCGGCCAGCCAGCGGTGCAGCGAGTCGGCGCCGAGGTTGCGCCCGACCACCAGGTACGCCGAACCGCCCGGGCTCAGGCGGCCGAGCCACTCGCCGAGCAGCGCGTGCAGCGCGTCCTTGCCGATCCGAACCGGCGGGTTGGACCAGATCGCGGCGAACCGGGCCGGCCGCGACGCATCGCTGGGGGCGACGCAGCGCACGTTCTCCAGGTCCGCGGCACGGGCGTTCCGCTCGCACAGCTCGAGCGCCCGTTCGTTGACGTCGACCGCCCACACGGTGGCGCCCGGCGAGCGCTTGGCCAGCACGCAGGCGACCGGGCCGTAGCCGCAGCCCAGGTCGAGCAGGTCACCCGAGGCCGGCGGCGCGGGGGACTCCTGGATCAGCAGCCGGGTGCCCGGGTCGAGCCGACCGGGGGAGAACACCCCGGCGTCGGTGGCGAGTTCTAGGTAGACGTCGGGGAGGATCACCCGCACCTGGCCGGGGCGATGCGGGACCTGCGGTCGTGACGAGAAGTAGTGCTCGGTCAAGGCGGGCAGAACGCTCAGCGCACCGGCACGGTCGGCTCGGCCGGGCCGGTCAGCGCGGGGTTGATGAACCGGCGGGTGACCCATCGCTCCACGACGAACGTCATGATCGGGATGGTGCCGGCTAGCAGCATGATCACGGTGGGGCCGGCCGACAGCCGCAGCCGCCGGGCCAGGAGCCAGGCAAACACCAGGTAGATGATGTAGAGGAGGCCGTGCAGCACGCCGACGTCGTTGGCCACGGCGGGATAGCCAGCCACCTGCAGCGGGATGCCGACGAAACACAAGATCACCAGCACCACGCCGGTCACGTAGGCCATTACCCGGTACCGGAGTACCGCTGCTTCCACGCTTGTCATCTCCTATCGCAGGCCGTGCCACCGGCCGTGGTCCTTAACCTCTGCGTTGAGCCGCGCCAGGTAGGCGTTGTACGCGCTGAGCTCCTCGTCCTCCTCACCAGGCGCGGCGTTGGCAGCCTGGACAGCGCCGGCCGCCTGGACCGCGCTGGCGACTCCGGCCGGCAGGGTCTCCGCCTCGGCGGATGCCGCCCTGGGATCGGGCATCTCGCCCCGCCTGATCCGGAACTCATCCCTGATCGTCTTGGCCCAGAAGACCACGGCGAAGCCCGCGAACAGCGGCCACTCGAACGTATACGCCCAACTCAGCCCGTTGCCCGCCAGCGCACGGTGGAGCTGCCAGTCGCCCAGCCAGAGCATGCCCCAGAAGGAGACCACCATGAGCAGGTGCCAGCTTAGCCAACGGGGCCTGATGAGGAAGTGCCACACGGGACCCGAGAGTTCAGCCGACGCCGCAGCGGCGACATCCGCCGTGGCGAAGGTATCCGCCGTGCCGGAGGTATCCGCCGGGCCCGCGTTTTCCATGCCACGAGGGTAGCGCCGACGGTAGATAATTCCCGCATGGGTCTGCGCACGGGCTTCATCGCACACGCCAGTCACCTGCCTGACCGGCTCGACGACCTGCACGGCCCCTGGCAGGGAACCGTCGTGCTGCCGGTGCACCTGACCTGGCACCAGCTCCGGGAGTTCGACGTCGCCAAGCAGAAGCCCAGGCTCCTGCTGTACAGCATCGTGATCAGCCAGGGGCGCCGGAACGACGTGGCCCGCTTCCTTAACGCGCAGCGGCTGCGCGAGGACTGGCCGCAGCTGAGCCTGCTGGTCAGCAACCGGATGCGGCGGGCCTGCGAGCGCAAGCTCGGCCTGCGCCTGCCCAGTGCTCCTTAGTAACCAGTGCTCCGTAATAAGCTGCATAGCGATAGTCCAGGAAATCCCAGGGGAGCTGGATGCAGGCCTTGGCGCGGCCTGCAGGATACCGATACCCCGCTGCGTATGCCAGGCTGATGACATGCGCAAATACGTGATCATGGGCGTGCAGGGCAGCGGCAAGGGCACGCAGAGCCAGATGCTGGCGTCCGACCTCGACCTCGTGCATATCAGCGTGGGTGACATCTTCCGCTGGAACGTGCAGAACCACACCAAGTTGGGGGCGCTGGTCCGGCGCACCATGGCGGCGGGGGAGCTGGTCGGGGACGACCTGGTGGAGTCGGAGGTCAGGGACCGGCTCACCCAGCACGACTGGAACTACGGCTTCATCATCGACGGATTCCCGCGCAACCGGCGGCAGGCCGAGTTCTTCCTGGAAAGCTACGACATCGACGGCGTCATCGTGCTCGACCTGCCCGATTCCGAAGTCCGCCGCCGTGTGCTCAACCGCAGGCTGTGCGCCAGCTGCGGCATCAACTACAACTTGATCGACAACAGCCCGAAGGTCTCCGGCCGCTGCGACTCATGCGGGGGAGAGCTGGTCACCAGGGAAGACGACACCGAGGAGGCGCTGGCGGTCAGGCTGCGCGACTACCACGAGAAGACCAACCCGGTGCTCGACCTGTTCCGGCGCAAGGAGTACGTCTTCACGGTGGACGCCCGGCCCGCGCCCGAGGTCGTCCAGGAGCAGATCAGGAAGTGCCTCGGCCTGCCGCCGCAGGCGGGCGAGGGGGAGCACGTCACGCACCGGGGATCCGCCGGTGCGTGAGATCGCCGTCTTCGGCGGTTCCGCGCACCCGGCGCTGACCGCCGAGATCTGCGCGCACCTCACCGTGCCGCAGCGCCCCGTGGCGCTCAAGCGGTTCGCGAACGACTGCCTGGAGGTCCAGCTGCAGTCCAACTGCCGGGAACGGGACGTGTTCCTGATCCAGCCGCTGGTGCGTCCCGTTCAGGAGCACCTGGTCGAGCTGCTGCTGATGGCGGACGCGGCCCGGGGGGCGTCGGCGGCACGGGTGACGGCGGTGATGCCGCACTACGCGTACGCCCGGTCGGACAAGAAGGACGCGCCGCGGATCTCCATCGGCGGCCGCCTGATCGCCGACCTGCTGGTCACCGCCGGGGTCACCCGGGTCCTCACGCTGAACCTGCACTCGCCGCAGGTGCACGGGTTCTTCTCGGTGCCGGTGGATCACCTGCACGCGCTGCGCGAGCTGGCCGACCACTTCCGCGGCCGGGACCTGTCCCACGCCGTGGTGGTCTCACCTGACCTGGGCTACGCCAAGAGCGCCTCGGCGTTCGCCCGCAGGCTCGGCCTGCCGGTCGCGGCGGGCGCGAAAGAGCGGATCAGCGACTCGGAGGTGCGGATCACCGCCATCATCGGCGACGTGGCCGGCCGAGACGTGATCGTGCTTGACGACGAGATCTCGCGCGGCACCACCGTGTTCGAGCTGCTCGACCGGCTGCGCGACGAGGGCGCGCGCTCAGTAGCCGTGGCCTGCACGCACGGCCTGTTCGCCGACAACGCGCTGGACAAGCTGGCCGCCGCCGACGTGATCGAGATCGTCTGCACCAACTCGGCGCCGCTGTCGGCGGAGCAGGCGGAGCACCCCAAGCTGACCGTCCTGTCGGTGGCCCCGGCGCTGGCCGAGGCCATCAGCAGGATCCACAACGGAGAGTCGGTCAGCTCCCTATTCGCTCACTGAGGTTGGTTACTGAGCTCGCTCACTGGGCTCGCTCACTGGGCCGGGCGGCCGCGCTGGCTGTCTCGATGATCCAGGCCAGCACCAGGGCTTCCTCCAGCCACGCGTCGTAGCGGCCGCTGCGGCCGCCGTGGCCGGCCTCCATCTCGGTCTTGAGCAGGAACGGGCCGCCGTCGGCCGCCGCGCGCAGCCTGGCCATCCACTTGGCCGGCTCGTGGTAGGTCACCCGCGTGTCGTTCAGGCCGGTCAGCGCGAAGATCGGCGGGTAGGACCGGCCGGTGACGTTCTCGTACGGCGTGTACGACTTCATGTACGCGTAGACCTCGGGGTCGTGCAGCGGGTCGCCCCACTCCTCCCATTCGGTCACGGTCAGCGGCAGGGTCGGGTCCAGGATCGTGTTCAGCGCGTCGACGAACGGCACGTGCGCCACGATCCCGGCGAACGCCTCGGGCGCCATGTTGGCCACCGCGCCCATCAGCAGCCCGCCCGCCGAGCCGCCCCGCGCAATGAGCCGGTCGGCAGAGGTCCAGCCCTGCCGCTCCAGGTGCTGGGCGCACGCGATGAAGTCGGTGAACGTGTTCTTCTTGCGCAGCAGCTTGCCGTCGGTGTACCAGGACCGGCCCATCTCACCGCCGCCCCTGATGTGCGCGATCGCGTAGACGAAACCCCGGTCGAGCAGCGACAGCACCGGGATGGAGAAACTCGGGTCCCGGGAGATCTCGTAGCTGCCGTAGCCGTAGAGCAGGCACGGCGCCGAACCATCCCGCGGCGTGCCCTTGCGGCACACCAGCGAGATCGGCACCCGGGTGCCGTCGGCGGCCACCGCCCACTCCCGGTGCTGCTCGTAGTCCCCTGGCCGGTACGCGGTGCCGTCCGGCGCCGGGAGCACCGGCTGGCGCTTGAGCAGGGTGAGCTCGCCGGTGGCCATGTCGCAGTCGTAGACCGAGCCCGGGGTCACCAGCGAGGTGTAGGACAGCCGGAACCGGCTGGCCTGGAACTCGGGGTTCAGTCCGGGCCCGACTCGGTAGACGGGCTCGGCGAAGGCGACCTCGTGCTCGCCGTCCTTCCGCAGGATCCGCAGGCCGGTCAGGCCGTCGCGGCGGAAGTACACCACGGTGTAGTCCGCGAACGCGTCCATGCCGAGCAACCGGGTGTCGGCCCGGTGCGCGACCAGCGGGGTCCAGGTGGCCGGATCGGCCAGCGACGCCGTGGCGATCTCGAAGTTCTCCGCGCCGTCGTTGTGCAGGATGAGCAGATGGTCTCCGGCGTGCTCCACGTCGTAGTCCACGCCCTGGCGGCGCGGCGCCACCACGGTGAACTCAGCCGAAGGCGTGGCCGCGTCCAGCAGCCACACCTCGCTGGTCAGCACGCTGGACGACCGGATCGTCAGGTAGCCCTCGCTGCGGGTCAGGCCCACGTAGACGTGGAAGCGCTCGTCCGGTTCCTCGAACACCATGGTGTCCGCCCCCGCCGGGGTGCCGATCCGGTGCCGCCAGACGCGGTACGGCCGCCAGGCGTCGTCCACGGTCGTGTAGAACACGGTGGAGCCGTCCAGGGACCACGCGGAGCCGGCGTAGGTGTCCGGGATCTCGTCCGCCAGCGTGGTCCCGGTGGCCAGGTCCTTGATCCGGAGCGTGAACCGCTCGTTGCCCGCGAAGTCGGTGGAGTAGGCCAGCCAGCGCTGGTCCGGGCTGAGCCGGAACGTGCCGAGGCTGAAGAAGTCGTGGCCCTCAGCGAGTTCGTTGCCGTCGAGCAGCACTTCTTCCCCGTCGAGCGGCTTGCCGTCCTCGGCCATCGGCGGGATGACCTCGCCGGGCCGGACCGCGCGGCGGCAGTGCAACGCGTACTGCTTGCCCGCCACCGTCCTGGAGTAGTGCCACCAGTCGCCCTTGCGCACCGGGACGGACAGGTCGCTCTCCTGGGTACGCGCCTTGATCTCGGCGAAGATCTGGTCGCGCAGCGGGTCTAGGTGAGCCGTGACCGCGTCGGTGTAGGCGTTCTCGGCCTTCAGGTAGCCGATCGTGTCCGGGTCGCCGGAGTTCGCGAGCCAGGCGTAATCATCGATCACGGTGTCGCCGTGGAAGGTGCGCGGGCTCGGGATCTGCTTGGCCTCAGGCGGCTCGATGGTCATGAAGGTCAAGTCTAGCGACGCGCCGGCGGCCGGCTTTGACACCATAGAGCGGTGCGAGGACATCTGCTGCTCACGAACTGCATCGAGGACGAGGTCACCCGTCCGAACATCGAGCTGGCCCTGAAAGAGGACAAGCTGCTCTGGCTGGACCTGCAGGACACTGACGACGAGACGCTGACGCTGCTGCGCGAGGTGTTCAAGCTCCACCCGCTCGCGATCGAGGACGTCAAGGAGTTCAACCAGCGGCCGAAGGTCGAGGACTACGACGACTTCGTCTCCCTGGTCGTCTACGGCGCGCGTGGCCTGGACGAGCCGCTGACCGAGGTGCACTGCTTCTACGCCGAACACTTCCTGGTCAGCGTGCACCGCGACGAGGTGCCCGCCGTCGACGACGCCTGCCATACCCTGACCCGGCTGCGTAATGACCGGCGGCTGGTGGCGCTGTACCGCCTGCTCGACGCCCTGGTGGACACGATGTTCCCGTACCTGGCCGCGATGGACGACCGCATCGACGACTTGCAGGACCAGATCTTCGAAAACCCGGAGGAAGAGCAGCTGGCTGCGGTGTTCGCGCTCAAGCGCCAGGTGGTGGACATGCGCAAGATGGTCACCCCACAGCGGGACATGGTGGCCTCCATGCTGGCCCAGGTGATCCCGATCCCCGGCATGACCGCGGAGAGCGAGCGGTACATCCGGGACCTGTACGACCACCTGATCCGGATCAGCGACCTAGTGGATAGCCTCCGCGACCTGCTCAGCGGCTCGCTTGATGCGTACATGTCGATGGTGTCCAACCGGCTCAACGACCAGATGAAGCAGCTGACCATCATCGCCACCGTGTTCCTGCCGCTATCGTTCCTGACCGGGTTCTTCGGCCAGAACTTCGCCTGGCTGGTGGGGCGGCTGGGTTCCCTGGGCGCATTCATCGGCGTCGGCATCGGCACCGAAGTCGTGGCCGTCGTCGCCCTGCTCACGCTGTTCCGCCGCCGTGGCTGGATGGGCAAGAGCAAAAAACCTTAAAGACCCCTATGACCGAACGGGCCGTGGTGCGTGCCTTCCGCCCGCGGTCCCCCCCATGCGGACGGGGAGAATCGGCACCGATAGCCTTTCCTGTGAAGCTTGTTGCCTGCTGCGGAAGGGGCGGTTTCGTGACGGAGTGGTCACAGGTTCCCGCTGTCGCGCGACCCTTGCCTGAGCCCGAGCCGCAGCCGGTGGTGTCTCCGCTCACCGACGCCGCGATCTTCATGGTGCTGACGATCCAGCCTGGCGAGGAAACCGCGGTCAGGGACCTGCTCGGCGACTGGGCCGCCGTGACGCGGTCGGTCGGCTTCCGCGCCCCGGGCCCTCCCATGGCCTGCGTCGTCGGCATCGGGTCGACGGCGTGGGACCGCCTGTTCTCCGGCCCGCGCCCCGCCGAACTGCACCCGTTCCGCGAACTCACCGGGGCGGTGCACCACGCCCCCGCCACGCCGGGGGATCTGCTCTTCCACATCAGGCACGAACGGATGGACCTGTGCTTTGAGTTCGTCACCCAGGCCATGACGCGGCTGGCCGGGGCGGTCACCGTGGTGGACGAAGTGCACGGGTTCCGCTACTTCGACGAGCGCGACCTCCTCGGCTTCGTCGACGGCACCGAGAACCCGGTCGGCCGGGCGGCCGGGACGGCGGCGCTGGCCGGCGATTCCGATCCGGACTTCGTGGGCGGCAGCTATGTCATCGTGCAGAAGTACCTGCACGACATGGCCGCCTGGAACGCTCTGACCACCGAGGACCAGGAAAAGACGATCGGGCGTTCGAAGCTGTCCGACATCGAGATGCCGGACGACGTCAAGCCGGCCAACTCCCACGTGGCCCTGAACACCATCGAAGATCCCGACGGCACCGAGCGGCAGATCCTGCGCGCCAACATGCCGTTCGGCGAGGTGGGACGGGGGGAGTTCGGCACCTACTACATCGGCTACGCGGCCACCCCGAGCGTGACCGAGCAGATGCTGGTCAACATGTTCATCGGCAACCCGCCAGGTAACACCGACCGCATCCTTGATTTCTCCACGGCGGTCACCGGCTGCCTGTTCTTCGCGCCGTCGGCGGACTTCCTCGACGACCTTCCCGATCCGCCGAGCCCGCCGGGTCCGGCCGGTTCCGAAGTGGCGGCCGGGTCGGCGGATAACGGTTCCCTGGGCATCGGCAGCTTGAAGAGGAGCACATAAGCCATGAACAACCTGCATCGTGAGCTTGCCCCCGTTTCCGATGCCGCCTGGGCGAGCATCGAGGAGGAGGCGCGCCGGACGTTCGAGCAGCACGTCGCCGCCCGCCGGGTGGTGGACCTGTCCGGGCCCGAGGGCCAGGGCCTGGCCAGCGTGGGTACCGGCCACCTGAGCGATATCGAGGCGCCCGCGGACGGCGTCATCGGCTGGCTGCGCACCGCCCAGCCGCTCGTCCAGCTCCGCGCCCCGTTCGCGGTGAGCAGGCAGGACGTGGACGACGTGGAGCGCGGCGCGCACGACCCCGACTGGCAGCCGGTCAAGGACGCGGCCAAGAAGATCGGCTTCGCCGAGGACCGCGCGGTTTTCGAGGGCTACCCAGCCGCCGGGATCGCCGGGGTCAGGCAGAGCTCCTCCAACCCGGCGCTCACGCTGCCCGCCGAGGCCCGCGATTACCCGAACGTGGTCAGCCAGGCGGTGAGCTCACTGCGGCTGGCCGGGGTGGGCGGCCCGTTCTCGCTGCTGCTGTCCGCCGACGCCTACACGATGGTGAGCGAGACCTCCGATCACGGTTACCCGATCCGCGAGCACCTGGCCCGCGTCATCGACGGGGAGATCGTCTGGGCGCCCGCCATCGACGGCGCGTTCCTGCTCTCCGCCCGCGGCGGCGACTTCGAGCTGCGCCTCGGCCAGGATTTGTCGATCGGTTACCTCTCCCACGACGCCGACACGGTCCAGCTGTACTTCACCGAATCTCTGACCTTCCTCGTCTACACCGCCGAGGCCAGCGTGGCCTTGGCCGCCGCCAGGCACGACTAGCCGCCCCGCCGCTCGCCCGGAGGTTACTCGTACCGGGTGGGCGGGAACGGGTGGCGCTCGTCGACGGGACGACCTAGCTCACCCTTGTCCTCCTCGCGCCGGACTTCGGCTCGCTCTTCCTGCCAGTCCTCGTTCTGGGTGATGTCCTCCGGCTGCGGCGGCGTGTCCGTGGCCGGCGGCACCTCGTCGGGGTCGTAGGCGTCGAGCCCGGCGGCGACTCGCTCCTCCTCGGTGAGGCGGGCGAGCTGGTCGTCGTCGAGACGCTGCGATGCGCCTGCGTGCTCGCGGCGGTCCCGGTGGAACCGCTCAGGAAAGTCATCTTGCTCTGACATTGCGCCTCCTGCGGTATTAGCCGGTGTGGTCCAAGTTACCGTTACCCGGCCGGGGCCGCATCGACTGGAGGTGGCTGCGCAGGCCCCGGGCGCTGATGGCCAGGTCGGGCGACCCCCGGCGATAGCTGAGAAAAAGTCTGCCGGTCACATTAAGCGACAGCCTTATTAGTACTTGCTAAATTACGTTAGGTAGCCTGTGGACGGGCTGTGCATGATCCGGTGGATAACCGCCGTCACGTGCGGATAACCGCCGGCGTTCTGTGGACATTATGTGGATAAGGAAAAAACTTAAAATGAATGGCCGGCGGCTCTTGCGCGACACCGGGGAAGGCAGTAGAAATACTTTCACCGTTGGAAACGGGCACCATCCGGGGGCGACCTCGGGGCGTTAGAAGAGCCGGGCAACTGGCCCTTCGCACGGGTGCCTGGCCCCGGCGGGCGGCGCGCGGCGCCGGGTAGGCCGGGCAACTGGCCCACCTAGCGTGGCGAGGCCTGGCAAGGCCTCCTCCATCTCATACATGGAGGGGGCCTTGTTCCATTCTGCCCGACAAGAATGTCTTTGCGCGACCAGCCCGCAGCAGCCTAACGCCGATCGATTCCAGCGCACGCGCAGGTCGGGCGGCTTGCGGAAGACCAGGCCACGCGGCGCGCTAGGGTACCGGGGGTCTAGGCGCAGCCGGGGGAGCCGGGCCAGCAGGGTTTCGATGGCGACCTGCGCCTCCAGTCGGGCCAGGTGCGCGCCGAGGCAGAAATGCGGGCCATGCGCGAAGGCCAGGTGCCGTCCGGCGTTGGGACGGCGGACGTCGAACATGTCGGGCTTGCCGAAGATCGCCGGGTCCCGGTTCGCTCCGGTGATGGACACCGTGACCTGGTCACCGGCCTGGATGCCGGCGCCGCCGGGCCGGGCGTCCCTGGTCGCGTACCGGTCGACGACCGCTGCGGCCGGCTCGAGCCGCAGCGACTCCTCGATCACCGCGGGTACCAGGCCGCGGTCGGCGAGCACCAGTTCAAACTGGGCGGGGGAGGAGAGCAGGTGCAACAGGGCGTTGGAGATCATGCCTTCGGTGGTCTCGATCCCGCCGAACATCATGACTGCCGCGTTCGAGATGGCCTCCGCTTCGGTCAGCGGTCCGGCCTGCGACAGCAGGCAGGCAGACCCCGGCGCCGCGATCACCTCGCGCAGGCTGGCCGCGAGTTCGGCGAACGCCTCCGTCCCGGCCGGCCCTGCGGCTGCGTTGCTGGCATCGGCCGTCGCGGCCTCGGCCTGCACCGCGGCCACGATCCCGTCGTACCAAGCCAGGACCCGGGCGGGATCGGCCGGGCCCAGTCCGAGCGCCTCCGTCATGACCGCGACGGCCAGCGGCCCGGCCACGGCCCGGCGCAGTTCGGCCGCACCGCGGGGCTCGATGGCCGACACCAGGCGGCCGGTCTCGGCCCGGGCGAACCAGGCGAGCCGCGCGTGGACCTCGTCACGCCGGAAGGCGCGGTTGAACGGACCCCGGTGGCGCGCGTGCTGCGCGCCGTCCAGCGAGAGCATGCTCGGCCCGACCACCTTGGCCGTGGAGAAACGAGGGTCGTCGACCGTGAATGTCCGCGCATCACGCAGGACCTCCACGGCCTGGTCATACCCGGTGACGAGCCAGGCACCGAGGGCGGGCACCCAGCTGACGGGCGCGACGGCACGCAGCCGGGCCAGCGCTGGATGCGGGTCGGCCTCCAGGTCGGCCAGCGTGACCAGGTCAGCTGGCGTGTTCGGCGCGGGCAGCTTAAACCGCCGGCGCCGGGGGAGGAGCCGCCGGGTCCCGCACGGCGGTCGTCGGTCACGGCAGCCGCTCCGGGCACGCCGGCCCGGAAACGGACGAGCTAGTCGGCATCAGGGACAAAATACCCGGCCATGTTACGAAACCTGTAGTCGGTGGTGGCCTGGGAGTCAGGTGGGAGCCGGAGGCCGGCGGCCGCCAGGAAGGCGCGGAGGGCCTGCCGTGGCGTGCCACCTAGGCCCGTTCGGCATGATGACTTTGAAATTTATATTTGAATATTTTTTGATGGCTCGGGACAGCCGGGGGAGCGGCCTTGGCCGGGTAGGTTGTGCGGAGCAGGCCTGCGTCCGCGTGCCGGTCCCGCGGGACGCGGACGGCCCTGATGGCATCATCGCGGACCCGGTGATCCGCGCGGCGTTCGGGGCCGCGCTGGCTGCACTCGCGGAGCGCGCTCGCGGTTAGCTTCCCGGAGGCTACTCCCCGGTGAGCCCGTCGACCGATTCCCGGAGGAGGTCGGCATGGCCGTTGTGCCGCGCGTACTCCTCGATCATGTGGCACACGATCCAGCGCAGGCTGGGGGCCCGCCCGTCGGGCCAGGTGCGCCGGGCCAGCTGCCCCAGGCCGCCGTCGGCCAGCGCCTCGGTGACCAGGGCCCGGGAGCGGTCCACGGCGTCCTGCCAGAGCGCATGGAGCTGCTCGGGAGTGTCCCTGGTGGCCGAGTGCCAGTCCCAGTCGTGGTCGGCGTTCCAGTCCACCGTGTCCCACGGGGGCTCCGGGTCCCGCCCGTGCAGGAACCGGGAGAACCACATGTCCTCGACGTAGGCCAGGTGCTTGAGCATCCCGCCCAGCGTCATCGGCGAGGCGGCGACCGTCGCTGCCAGGCCGGCTGCGTCCAGTCCCGCGCACTTCCACGCCAGGGTCGCGCGCTGGTAGTCCAGGAAGCCCAGGAGAGTCGCGTTCTCGTCAGCCGCGGGAGGAGGTTCCGGGCGACCGTGCTCATCCAGGTTGGTCACGAGCGGTCAGTCTAGGCCTCCTGCTCTCGAGTCTGACCCTAGCCCCTCAGGATGCCGTCTAGGCACTGAATCGGGCCTGATCGCGCGAGAAGCCAAAGAAGTCTTTGACGTCCGCATATCCCGAAATATTCTTTGGGATATGCGGATCAGTGACCCGAAGGCGATCAGGGCCTTGGCTCATCCGCTGCGGCTCGATCTCCTGGAGTTGCTGGGTGGAATCAGTCCGGCGACGGCTGCCCGGTGCGGGCGGATCCTGGGGGTCTCGCAGGCGAGCTGCTCGTTCCACCTGCGCCAGCTGGCCAGATACGGGTTCGTCGAGGATGCCGGTCCGGGCCGCGACCGGCGCGAGCGTCTTCGGTCAGGTCCTCGCCAAGCGGGAGACCGAGCGGGTCCTGGAATATCTCGATCGGAAACCCGGAGAACCCGCCGAATGGCGGAACGCAGCCGTTCCCGCGGCAGCAACCATCCCGCTTTCGGCTGCTGAACTCGTCCACATCAAAGACCGGTGGAGCCAGGTCCTCGCGCCCTACCTCGCCCAGGCGGAGGCAAACGACGCCCAGCTCCAACCCGGGCAACGCTACGTCCGGTTCTTCCTGGCGGCTTCCCCGCTACCCGACCTCGACTTGGGAGAGAGCGAAGTTGACACCGATACATGACAGTCTGATCGACTTCACCCAGGGCGCACCGGTGGGCGGCTCCCTGGACGTCCGCTGGATCCACGGTTCACCGTCGAAACGGCGCGACATCGACCCGAAGATTCAGGTGCATCCCTACGGCGCGCATACCTTCATCCTGCGCCAGAGTAAGACCGTGAGCTTCGAAGCGCCGTTCCTGTTCCTGTTGTGCGGCAACGAGCGGGCTCTGCTGCTCGACACCGGCGCGACGGCCGATCCGGATTTGTTCCCACTGCGGGAGACCGTCGACGCGCTCCTTACCCAATGGCTTGCCCAGCACCCTCGCCCCGGCTATGAACTGGTCGTCGCGCACACTCACGGGCACGGCGACCACGTTGCCGCGGACAGCCAGTTCACCGACCGTCCGAAAACCCGGATGGTGGCCAGGGACGCCGACAGCGTCCGGGCCTTCTTCGGCTTCGGCACTTGGGCGCAGGAGACAGTCAGGTTCGACCTGGGCGGACGCGTCCTGGAGGTGATCGGCTCCCCGGGACACCACCCGGCGGCGATCACCGTCTACGACCCGTGGACCGGGTTCCTGCTCACCGGTGACACGGTTCTCCCTGGTCGGCTCTACGCCCGAGACTTCGCCGCGTTCACCGCGACACTGGACACGCTGGTCGCATTCACCCAGTCCCGACCGGTGACCCACGTGCTGGGCTGCCACATCGAGATGACCCGCCGCCCCGGCCACGATTTCCCGCTCGGCGCCACCTACCAGCCCGGCGAAGTACCATTGCAGATGACGGTGGCCCAACTCACAGCGGTCCGAGACGCCGCCGCATCCGCCGCAAGCCGACCCGGCGTGCACACCTTCGACGAGTTCATCATCTTCAACGGTCCCTGCACCAGCGCACTGCCCAAGATGTTCGCCCGCGCGCTGGCCAGCAGGCTCCGCCTGAGCCTCACGGCCCGTACTGGCAACCGTATGACGTAGACGTCTCGCCCGACTTGATCTTCCGGGTCACTGGCGCGGCGGTTCTGTTGCCTGCCATCCGATGTCATCCAACCCGGGCCGAGCCCGACGTGGGGGTCGTGCCGACCCGCAATCTCGCAGCCCTCAGGTTGGCCGAGTGGCTCGCCGGGCTACCAAGCGTGCGTCAACTCGGCACCCGGTCACTGCTTGCAGTGATAAGAATCCTCCGAACGGGACCTAGACGGAGCTGGAGAGCGGCCGCCGTAGCGTCGCGGTTCAATATCCGTCAGCTGACCGATGTCTTGCACTGAAAGTTGCAGCAGCATTTTCGATGCAACGAGCAATAAGCAAACGAGCACGTCAGCCGAGGAACCGGATTAGACATGATGGCACCGACCCGTCCGACCGAACTACACCAGCGTCGCGTCCGGCTGACCAGGGAACCACTTGCGGCGGCCGAAGCCCGCAGCCAGGTCCGCGCGGCTATCTGCGCCTGGAAGGTCCCCGTCGATCCCGATATCGCGATCCTGCTCGCCAGCGACTTGGTGACCGATGCCATCATGCATGGCGATGGTAAGACCGTCACGCTGGCCATCAGATGCTCCTGCAGTCGTCTGCGCATTGACCTGTACGACACGTCGCGTTCTCTGCCAATGGCGGTGGAGGAACCAGCCGTTACGGGGACTGGATACGGGCTGGTGCTGGTCGCCACCCTGTCGGCCGAATGGGGATCTTTCCGGACCCCTGCGGGCAAGGTCGTGTACTTCACTCTCGCGTTCCAGCCCGATCTGCCCCTGTCCGGCGATCGCGGCCGGAGCTCGCCGTCCCCCCTAGCTGCACATTCGGGAAAAGACACCAACCAGAAGGGGTTACGTGAAAAGCATTTCGCTCAGGAGTCCGCACGAACGGCCGGGTCCAGGTTCTTACTGGATTAAGAGCTCTCTGAGTTACGCCAACGGCAACTGCGTCGAGGTGGCGAGCCTGCCCAGCGGCGAGATCGGCGTCCGCAACAGCAGGGACTCCGGAGGGCCGGTCCTCCGGTTCACATCCGAGGAGTGGCACGCCTTTCTCGGCGGCGTACGAAACGGGGAATTCGACAGTTCCGGCCGGTAGCCACCGCATGCGGGACTGTTCCGTGGGTTTGTCGGCAGCTGCGATCGGAGCGCGGTTCTCCGGC
This sequence comes from uncultured Actinomycetes bacterium, assembly GCA_963769715.1. Classification (GTDB taxonomy): domain Bacteria; phylum Actinomycetota; class Actinomycetes; order Streptosporangiales; family Streptosporangiaceae; genus Palsa-504. Next base: position 182,929 of record CAVYNE010000011.1, on the reverse strand, counting down.
CGGGTCATCGACATCACCTTGCCCGGCGGTGACATCGACCACCCACGGGCGGGCACCGGTCGGGGGCGGCATTGTGCCCTCGGACCAAGGACTTCGACGGCCTAGTGCCGGTGTCTGTGAGCACCATCGGGGGCGAAGATCCAGGGAGGGGTCAGCCTGGGGAAGCGCAGTCGCCCCCGCCATCTATGCGGTGGTGCCGGCCGTGGGCCGTTCTCCGTGCCCTGCAATTTTGGGAAACGCGAGATTTACTGGCTACTCCGCAAATAACGTGACGGTAACGGCATACCTTGCGGCCGGTCCACGAAACTGACGGATGATGCCGATGTGACTCGATGTGCCACCCTTGCCTCGAGCTACAGAATGAGCAACTCGTTATCGTTACGGGCTGTTCGCCATAACTGAAAATTCTTGTTTCCGAAAGAGCTCAAAGATGAAGGCACGACGTCAGGCCGGCGAGCTCCGGCTTCCTGACGAGCCGGTTTGTGGCGGGCAGCCGTGATGTTCATGAGCGCAGGATGTGATGAGGCTCTGACATTCGGTCGGCCAGGCCCGCAGCTACCAAGAGATCAGCAGCCAAAGCAGCACGTGTAATAACAATGGCACCAATATGTGAAAACCGTGCTAAGCGCTTCATTAACAACAATCACAACGTGAACTTGCTGTCGCTGCAGCGTGCGCTGATTAACCGGAATTACGCAAAGCTATGGTATGGCCAGGCCGTGTCCGCGGTCGGGGACTGCGTCTTCGGCACGACGCTCGTGCTGTGGGTGTCGCAAGTTCTCGCGAGCGGCCGGTCCTGGGCCCCCGCCGCGGTCAGCGGGATCCTTGTCGCTGCGGCCGCCGCGTTTGCCCTGGTCGGGCCGGTCGCCGGGGTTTTCGTGGACCGGTGGAACCGGAAGTCGACGATGATGCGGACCGAGGTGATCCGCGCGGCGATGGTCGCAGGTCTCACCGGGCTGTCGTTCGTCCCGGTCCGCGACCTCCCCGTCGGGCTGTGGCTCGCCGTCGTGTACTTGGTCGTGTTCGTCCTGAACGCGGCCGGCCAGTTCTTCAGCCTCGCGAGGTTCGCGACGACTGGCGACGTGGTGCATGGCGAGGAGGACAGGGCCCGAGCGGCCGGCCTCGCCGAGGCCACCACGTCGGCGGCCGGGATCATCGGCCCGTCAATCGCGGCCCCGTTGCTGTTCACGGTCGGCTTCCAGTGGGCGATGGCCGCCAACGCCGCCTCCTACGTCGTGTCCTATCTGGCCATCCGCTTCCTGCGGCTGACGCCCGAGCCTCGCCCGCCAGCCCCTGCCGCAGCGGGCGAGACCAGCCTGCACGCTGAGTTCTCCGTCGGCCTGCGGCTCTTCGCGCGCAACCGGTTTCTGGTAACGCTCCTGACGGTCACGATGATCTGCCAGTGCGGCACCGGTGCGATCAGCACTCTGAACGTGTTCTTCGTGACCCGGGATCTGCACGCGTCGTCCCATTTGTTCGGCTTCGCGGAGACGGCGATGGGGGCTGGCTTCATTGTCGGCGCGCTAGCGGCCGGCCGCATGGTGCGGTGGATCGGTGCACGCGCGCTCACCTGGTCGGGCTTGCTGGCAACCGGCGTCCTGGCGGTCGGCTACGCGCTGCAGCGCAGCTTCCTCGCTGGCCTCGTCATGCTGGCGATCTACGCCGTGCCCATCGCCATGCTGAACACAGCGGTGGCGCCGTTGCTCCTGAATGCGGCACCGCGCGAATACCTAGGCCGGGTGATGGCGGTGTTCAATCCAGTCAACCAGTTCGCGTCTATGTTCTCGGCGGTCGTCTCCGGTTGGCTGACGAGCACCGTCCTGCGGAGCTTCCGCGCCTCGTTCGCTGGCGTCACCCTCAACTCGGTCAGCCTGATATTCATCGTCGCCGGCGGCCTGATCTTCGTATCCGGCATACGCGCGTTCGCAGCCCTGCCCTCCGTTTCCACACCCTCGGCGCGCTGAGCCTGCTGGGACCCTGGTAGTCAGCAGATGGCTGTCACGAGACACTATTTTGTGCCAGCCATGGTCATCGGCGTACACGAGCTGGATGCCATCGGGCAAATCGCAAGGGGACAACCGGCGGATGGCGGTCGCGACATGCCCAATATCATTAGAAATTATTTTCGATCAGCAGACTGCCGGAAATGAGGTGGAGTGACTCCAGAGGAAGTCCGGATCTGCTGTCTCGCGCCAGGTAAATCTGGGAAACGCCACTTGTCGCTGGGAATCACACTGGCAGTCGCCAGGCGACATGAGGGCTGTCACGATGACATGCGAAACGACAAGATGGCTGTCAAGCGACATGTTCGCTGTCACGGGACAGATGGACAGGGACGCTCGGCTCCCCTGGCTCAGTCTAACGCCGATAATGTACATTATGTAAAGTAATGCTGTTGATCAGCCGTCCTCGCGCGTCCCGATAGCGCATCATCAGTTGTCCCGTCTCAGCCCGTGCGGACGCGTCGGCTGACCTGCGGTGATACGCCAGCGGTACCGCCGGCCAGCACGAACGGTCCGGCTAGCTATGCGGACGGGGTTTCAAAGTAGTGTCCCCGGTCGAGATCGTCGATTGTCCAGGAATCGGATCTCCCGCCGCTGGCATGGATCGAGAACGTGACAGGCCTGCCGCGCGGAAGGCGCCGGGACGGAGCGGGGTGCCGAGCACCTGGCTGACGAGGGTGCGGTGGGCGGCGTGGAGGGTGCGGACGGCCGCGCGTGTCAGGCCGGGCTTGACGGGCTCGCGGCCGCCTCGGGGCCGCCCGGGCTTGGTCGGGATCCACAGGTAGCCTGGGTCGCTGCCCTCGAGTTCGGCGATGATCGCCGCTCGGGCACCGAGCCACCGGGTTAGGATCTGCACGGTCCGGCCGCTGAGCGGGCAAGATCGGTCGGCGAGTTCGACGCATGCCTCGCCCTCCAGATGCAGGGCACTGACATTGAGCCGGGCGAGTTCGGGGACGGTCCGGCCGGTGTCGGCGACGAGCGCGGCAACGGCGGCGGTGCGCAGCGATGTCGCGGCGTTAGCGTGGACGGGCCTGCGGACGGCCAGGTCGTGGAGGAGGCGCTCGGTATCGGCAGGAGTTAGGTAGTAGCCGTCGGCGGGCGGCTGGCTGTCATAGCGGTCGGGCAGGCAGAGGAATTCGGCGAAGGCATTGTAGGAGTCGATGCGCACGCGCATCGAGTTTGGGTAGGCGGCGGCATCGGGACCGCCCAAGGTGTTGCGGGTGCGGGTGTTGCCAGCGGCCGCGTCGAGGAGCCATACCTCGGCACGCGCAGGGTCCATGAGCTCACCGACCACGATATCGATGGCGCCGACGGCCTGCTGGGCATGCTGCAGGTACTCCTCGAGGAAGTGCTTGCGGATCCGCTGGGTGGTGATGGCGAACTGGCAGTCGGCCAGATGACGGATGAAGTCGTCAATGGCGTCCCGTGCCGGCCTGCGGGCCTCCGGAGCTGGCATGTCCCGAAGGATATCCGTTCTGTGATAACAGCAAGAAGCGTGGCAACATGTAGCCAGAGCGCTGAGCTGCCTAGTGATATGTGGTCCGGGTCGGTCCGGGTCGAATCAACGCGGTCCGAGTCGGTTCGACCCGGACCAGTCCAGCGCCTTAAGGCGGCGTGCTTCGTCTGCCATGCCCCGCTTCTTGCTGTTATCAGCATTCTGTAAACGAGCGAGCTGAGAGGCACTTTTCATCCCTCCAGCGCCGTTACCCGGCTTCCCGCACCACCACGCGGGCCTGCTCCAGCTGATCAACGCTGACCGGGCCGGTCAGCGGCAGACCCGCAGCCGTCCACGCTTGCTGGGCACGCGCTACGTCGCCACCTGCCTCTTGCAGCACCATCTTCTTCGCCGTGTTGTTGGGCACGGCCCCATCAACGCCGAGATCCATCAGGTGCGCCAGCATCCGTATCGACTGGTTCCGCTGCCCCGTCTTCCGCTCGTTGTACCGGTAGACCAGCACCCAGCGTCCTTCCAGGGAGCGGGCCCGCTCGATCAGCGTGTGTCCGCGGTCGGTGTCCTTCTGCTCGGTGCGGATCGGCTCGCTCTCGCCCGATGGCAGGCGCAACGTGAGCAGTCCGCGACGGCTCGATTCCTCAATCTCGACCTTCTCCAGGAACGCGATGAAGGTCCGTGCCGAGTCCAGTCGCTCGATGTCCTGCCTCGCCTGCTGGGCGATCAAGTGCAGGTCCACGGTCAGGCCGTGCACCCGGCGGCCCCATGCCGCCTCCTCACCGGGAGGACACGGCCCCGCAGCCTGGGCAGCCGCGATGACAAGGCTGTAGTGGCTGTTGTCCACGGCGCCCATTATCGCCTGTCGGGGCTCTATCGTTCGAGGGCGAGCCGCTGTGCGCTGCGGCCAGGTTCATTGAGACGGACAGGGGCATCCGCATTAGGACTTGTGAGGACCGAGCATCCGGTCTAGGAGCGTTTGCAGCCGACGTTGAGGCTGCTGTTGTTCCTCGTTCGACCCACGCCCTGCCCGGGACAGCCGCCTCTCCCCCGGTCCCGGGATACCAATATGCCGAACCGGGGTGGGTGGCACGCCCTAATTACAGCCGTGTTGTCCCGTCTCACCGGGCTCTGCACTTCGCGGTCCACCACCAGTTTTCGCCAGTGGTGTCAGGAAATGCTCAAACCAGCCGTCCTGGCGAAGCGCCACCACGGTGAGGAACGTCCCGCTAATGACCGGCCGCCGGGCGTGACCAGGCCGGTCTCGTAGCCGTAGATCACGGCCTGAGCCCGGTCCCGTAGCTCGAGTTTGGTGAAGATCCTGGCCACATGCGTCTTGACGGTGCTCTCGCCGACGAACAGGTCACGGGCGATCTCGGCGTTGGACCGGCCTCGGATGAGCAGGATCAGCACCTCGCGTTCTCGTTCGGTGAGCCGGCCGAGCTCAGGCGCGGCCCGCGGGCGGCTGCAGGCAAAACGCTCGATCAGCCGGCGGGTGAGCGCGGGCGCGATCAGGGCGTGGCCGTCGGCCGCGGCCCTGATCCCGAACAGCAGTTCCTCGGGGCGAGCATGTTTCAGCAAGAACCCGGTGGCCCCGGCGCTCAGCGCGTCGAAGACATACTCGTCGAGGTCGAAGGTGGTGAGCATCACGACCTTGGCCGAGCCCGGCCCGAGCGCCACGATCCGCCGGGCGGCCTCGATGCCGTCTAGGCGGGGCATCCGGATATCCATGAGCACGACATCCGGGCGCGACCTGGTTACCTCGTTGACTGCGGCCATCCCGTCCGCGGCTTCGCCGGTCACTTCCAGGTCAGGCTGAGTCTCGACGAGCATGCGGATCCCCGCGCGCACCAGCGCCTGGTCGTCGGCCACCAGGACCCGGATTGTCACTGGCTGGCCGGGAGCCAGGCGTGGACCGAGAATCCTCCGCCGGAACGAGGACCCGCCTGCAGGCTGCCGCCGAGCAGCTGAGCGCGCTCGGCCAGGCCCTGCAGTCCCCGCGTCCCGCCGTTTACCGGCCGCTCCCCCGCCGCGGGCACCTGGCGCCCGGCCGCCAGGACCACTGGAGCGTCGTTCTCGACGAGCAGGTCAAGCCCGCCGTCAAGGTAGCTCAGCGCCACGCTCACCGATGCGAACCGCGCATAACGCAGGGCGTTGGTCAGCGACTCCTGGACGACCCGGTACGCGGCCAGCTCGACGGTGGCGGGCAGGGACCGAGGCGGCCCGGCGATCGCCAGGCGAACCGGCAGTCCCGCCGATCTCGCGCCGTCAATCAGGTCCGGCAAGTCGTCCAGGCGCGGCTGCGGACGGCGGTCCAGTTGCTCGCGGGAGTCCCGCCTCAGCGCGCCCACGATCCGGTTGAGCTCGATCAGGCCCTGACGCGCGACGTCTTCGATGCCGCCGACGGTCCGCACGGCCACGCCCGGATCCTGCTCGCTGGCCAGCCGGGCCGCGCCCGCCTGCACGGCGATGGCGCTGAGCTGGTGCGAGATGACGTCGTGAAGCTCGCGGGCGAAACGGGACCGCTCCGCCTCATGCGCCAGCCGGGCCGAGGCAGTCGCCGCGTCACGATTGGCCGCGGTGACCTCGCCCAGGCCGAGCGCGGTCGCCAGCAGCGCGAGCGGCAGGGCCTCCTCCCGGAGGCCATGGGAGGTCAGCAGCACGACCGCGGCGGCGGCCACGGCGGCGGCGGTCAGGATCCGCGCCGCCAGCCGGGTCCGGGGTCCTCCCCACGCTCCCAGCCCGAACGCGCCGACCGCGGTAGCCGCTGCGGCGGAGTAGGGATTCTGGCCGAGTCCGGTCCTGATGGCCAGCACGGCCGCCGCCAGCCCGGCCACGAGCATCGGGACGCGCCGCCACCACAGGAACGGCACCGACTGAGCCAGCATCAGGGCTATGTAGCCGAGCACGACCGGCGTCGCGGCGCTGTGTCCCGGCGGTCGCCACCACCAGGGCACGTCCGGGAGCGCCCAGACCAGCAGCCCGGCGGCGACCAGCCGGTCGGTCACCCGGCGAGAGAGCCGGCGGCCCGGTGTCGCGTCCCGCGAAGCCTCCATATCTGACCAGCCTAAGCAATTTCGCCGTGGGGAAGAATCAGCCGGCAGGAGGATCTCTTGTCACCCGGGAGACGACCCGGCCCGCTGTTACGGCCAGGAAAGATCAGCCTCGGTCATGACGACACCGGCCCGGGGCACGGGCAGGCTGGTGGGCATGACCAGCCACTCCGGGCACGCCGCGCGGGACGGGGCCAGGCGGGCGGTGCTCAGGTGGCTCGTCCACCTAGGGCTGATCGCCACCGTCGTCGTATCCCTGGTGTTCGAGCCGCTGGTACTGACGATCCACATCGCCGTCGGCCTGGTCTTCGTGGCGCTGGTCGGCATGCACCTCGCTCAGCGGCGGCGGGTATCGGCCAACCTCCTCTCCCGGCTAGCCCGGGTGCGCGCCTTGACCAGGCCCGCGGGCCGACTTGCCCTGGCCGACGTGCTACTGGCGGTGATCACCGCGGGCATGCTGATCTCAGGCTTCTGGGACTGGTTCGGCGGGCATCCGACCAAGGTCCGCTGGCACGCCATCACCGGCGTGGTGCTGGCTATCTTGCTGCTGATCCACACGGTTCGGCGCTGGTCGCGGCTGCGCCGCTCGAAAATCCGATAGCCGCCGACGTCAGACCTGGGCTGGTTAACTTTCCCGGCCAGGGTAGCTGAGGTGACGAACACGCGGCCCTATCGGGAGGATTCCGTCCATGTTTGCTCGCAGGGCCCAAACCGAAGTGGTGGGGTGAGCTCACAGGGCGAAGGCGCAGCCATCCCAGTAGGCCTCGACCCGCGGGTGGCGTCGGCCGCGCATCCCGATCTCCAGGACGTCGGGCATCTGGCCCGCGGGGGCGCGAAACCAGACTTCCAGGTCGTCCGAGTGTGCCGGGTTGAAACCAGACAACCCCGGCGGCGGCACCGTGGCCGCGTGCATGTACGCGGGGGTCCCCGCGCAGCACACCCGCGGGTGGGCCGCCCAGACCCACAGCTTCCCGCCGCGCTGGCGGACAAACTCTCCCGCCTCAGCGCTCACATCCACCCGCACTGCTTCCTCCAGGCCACCACCAGACCCGACCGGACCTGTATTTATCCTGCCACGTCAAAGGACGGGCGGCCGCGCCGGAATCGACCCGGACGGCGGGAGCACGGGCGCTCGGGCTGGGACGGTGTCCGGGTAGATCAGCCCGGTGCCGGTGTTGAGCACGACGACTTGGTCCGACTCGGACAGCCAGCCGGACTCGCGCAGCTGCCGGACGGCGGTGACGCAGGCGGCGCCTTCCGGGCAGATGAAGCTGCCCTCCAGGCGCGCCACCAGGCGCTGGTCGCCGAGCAGGGCCTCGTCCGTCACGGCCACGGCCGTCCCGGCGGTGGCGTAGAGAGCCTCGAGGATGAGGAAATCACCCAAGGCCTTCGGCACCGTGATCCCGAACGCCACCGTCTTCGCGTCCGGCCATGGCTCGCTGGCCGCGGCGCCGGCCTGGAACGCCTGCACGATCGGCGCGCAGCCCGTCGACTGGACCGCGACCAGCCGCGGCAGGTTCCCGGACACCCAGCCGAGCTCGAGCAGTTCGCGCAGGGCCTTGTAAATGCCGATGATGCCGACGCCCCCGCCGGCGGGGTACACGATCACGCCGGGCAGCCGCCAGCCGAGCTGCTCGGCGATCTCCAGGCCCATCGTCTTCTTGCCCTCGATCCGGTACGGCTCCCTGAGCGTCGAGACGTCCTGGTAGCCCGGCCGCCGTCCCACGGCCGCGGCGACCAGCCTCCCGGCATCTGAGATCAGGCCGTCGACCAGGTACAGCTCGGCGCCGGCCGCCGTGCACTCGGCGCGGGTGATCACCGGGGCGGCGACGGGCATCACGATGAGGCTCTGCATCCCCGCCCGGGCCGCGTACGCCGACCAGGCCGCCCCGGCGTTCCCGTTGGTCGGCATGGCGATAGCGGAGACCCCGAGCTCGGCGGCCCGGGAAACACCCACCGCAGCGCCGCGCGCCTTGAACGTGCCAGTGGGGATGAGGCCCTCGTCTTTCATCAGCAGGTTCGGCACGCCGAGCGCCCGGCCCAGCGTCGGCAGGGCGAGCAGCGGCGTCATCCCCTCGCCCAGGCTCACGACGTGACCGGCCTCGCGGATCGGCAGCAGCTCGTGGTAGCGCCACAGGTCGGCTGGCCTGCCCGCGATGTCGCGCGGGGAGGCCTGGACCAGGCCCAGGTCGTAGCGGGCCAGCAGCGGGGACCCGCAGGAGCAGGTGCCCTGCACCCGGTCGGCGTCGTGGCGGGCGCCGCAGCGCGAGCAGTCGAGGTGAGACAGGGCGGAGTACGGCACCGGGGCAGCCTACGCCGACGGCCGGGCCCCCCGCCGCCATCGGCGACTAGGACGCCAGCGCCTGCACGTCCCGCTTGGCGATGTTGAGCTGGATGCCAGCGTCGAACCCGGACACCTTGTCGATCGGAATGGCTAGTTCCTTCCGGCTCCACGGATGCCTCTTGACGATCACCTGGGTTATCTGGCCGCCATCGGCGTTTACGCGGAGCCCGTGGAGTTGCCCGACGTGGCCGTCGGTGGCATGGATGTGATCGCCGCGGCCCTCTTCCACCTCATATTCGGGAACGAGGTCGACTTCCTCCACCTCGCGGACCGGCCGGATCTCGTCCCCGTGCATGACTTCTTCGCCCGTGCCTCGCCAACCCGGGGTGGCCGGGAGCAACTGTACGGGGACGTACTCCGCCAGGGCCTCTTCGGCCGGGCTCAGGTCCTTGAACTCCGCCTCGGTGTAGCGAAGCCTGATCTCATCCGCCATGGCGTCGACGTGGTCCAGCGGAACCAGCCGGGCCAGCCCGTACCCCGTCCCGTGCTCAAGTTCCGGCTCGATCACGAGATGGGTTACCGTCCGGGCTCCGGGGTCCACGACCAGGGACTTGAGCTCACCGGGAAACCCATCGCTGCAGTGAGCGGCCGCACCGATGACCAGACCTATCTCCGCCATAGCTACTTCCTCCTCCTCGAACCCTAACGGTCCAGGTCCGCGCGTAACCTGTGAGCGTGCTGGGAACCGTGACCACGCTGCGCCGGTATCCGGTCAAGTCGATGCTGGGCGAGGACCTGGCCGCGAGCGACGTCAGCCACCGCGGCCTGGCCCGGGACCGCCGCCTGGCCGTGGTCAGCCGACGGACCGGCAAGGTCGCGAGCGCGAAATACCCGCGGCTGTGGCGGGACCTGCTCACGCTGTCCGCCGAAGCCCTAGACGACGCCGCCCTCAACGACGCCGCCCGGATCACCCTCCCCGACGGGAAGACCGTCTGCAGCACCGACGCGGACATTGACCAGGTCCTGTCGGCGCTGCTGAACGAGCCTGTCACGCTGACCGCGACCCCGCCGCCCGGCGCGTCGCTGGACCGGGCCGTTCCCGAGGCCGTGCTCCGTGACGGGATACAGGCCCTGGTCCCGGCCGAACTCATCGAGATCGGCGCGGGCGCCCCGCCGGGTACCTTCGTGGATTTCGCGCCGCTCCACCTGCTCGCCACCGCGACACTTGACCGCATCGCCGAGCTCAGCCCGTACCAGCGGGCCCACCTGGAGCGTTACCGGCCCAACGTCGTCGTCCGCACCGGAGCGGGGGGCTTCCCCGAGAACGACTGGGTCGGCCGGGACCTGCGCGTCGGCGATGACCTGGTCCTGCGCGTGATCGCCCGCACGCCCCGGTGCGCCGTGCCCACCCTGGCCCACGGCGACCTGCCCCGCGACGCCGAAGCCCTCCGGGTGCTGGCCCGGCACAACCGGGTCACGCCGCTGGCCGGGCTCGACCCTGAGCCGTGCGCCGGGGTCTACGCCGAGGTGCTGCACCCCGGCCGGATCCGTGTCGGCGACGCCGTCCGGGTCACGGCGGCGTCTCCGGCTTCAGCGCGCTAGCCGCAGCCCGGCGAATCGTCCCCGCGCCGCCCAGCATGGCCCGCCGCCACGGCGCCACGCCCTCGATCTCGGTTTCCAGCGAGAAGCTCAGGAACGTCCTGATCACCACGATCAGCCCGAGCACGTAGACATTCTGGAGGGTGGGCGCGACCGCGACGGTACGAATCAGGTCGGCGGCGACCAGGACCTCCAGCCCGAGCAGCAGGGTCCCGCCGAACGCCTGGCGCAGCACCAGGTAAGCCATGGACGACCACCCGGACCGCCGCACGGCCACCGCCGCGAGCACGAAGGACCAGATCACGCCGACGACCAGGATGGCGGTGCCCAGGGCCTCGAACCCCTGGGCCACATGATCCATCACCTCGTTGAACGTCCCAGCCGACGCCTCGGGAGCGGCCGTAGTGAGGATCACGTGCACCTACCGACAGTAGTGCGGCGCCGCAGGAATGACCACACCCCACAGGGGTGAGGTCCGGAACCGTTACTCGCTGTGCAATTCGGCCCAGACGACTTTGCCGGGCCAGCCGGGGACAGTCTGCCAGCTCCAGCGGTCGCATTGCGCCGCGACCAGCATCAGGCCCCGCCCGCTCTCGTCGTCGGGCCCGGGGTGCGCGGCGGCCGGGGCGCCCGGGATGCCGTCCCACACCTCGATCAGGAGCCGGATGCCGTCGCTGGCCATCCGCAGGACCACGACCGGCATCTGAGCCCCGTCGTAACGGGGCCTGCCGTCTGGGGCCGTCGAGGCCCGGACGGCGTTGGTGATCAGTTCGCTGACGATGAGCTCGGCGGACTCGGCCAGGTCCTCGAGACCCCATTCGACCAGCACGGCGCGCGCGTGCAGGCGGGCGCACGGCGTGGCGCCCGGCAGCGCCCCCAGCGGCAGGGAGCTCGCCAACGGCCCTGAAGCCGACATACCGGGCGGATCCGCGACGGCGTCCGGCCAGGTCACGACGCTGCCCTCGCCCATGATCCGGGGTGCCCCCCTTTCAGCTTCCAGTGTGCCCGCTGACTGTCTTGCGGGGTGAGAGAATCGTTGGTTACGTCGCTCTTACGATCCTCATAGGGGCGACATTCAGGCAAAACGACACGCCGATGGTCGCAGAATGGCCCGGTCCGGAGCGGCATCAGCTGCGGAAGCGGCGGTGCAGCTCGTGGACCTGCTCGTCGAGCCCGGGCACGGGGCCCCGCACCTGCAGGCCGGGAGCAACCTGGCTGACCGCCAGCGCGCGCACCGGAGACGGCGGCACGCCCAGCTCGGCGAGCCACGCCGTCAGCTGCTCAGACGAGCTCACGTACACGATGCGGCCCAGCCCCACCCAGGCGTGCGCGGCCGAGCACATCGGACAGTGCTCCCCCGAGGTGAAGACGGTGGCGGCGACCCGGTCGGCCGCGGTCATGTTGGCCGCGGCCCAGCGGGCCAGTTCGAACTCCGGGTGGCGGGTCGCATCGCCCATGGTGTTCTCGCGGTTGCGATCCTCGGCCAGGACCCGGCCGTCCGCCGCGACGAGCACCGAACCGAACGGGAAGTCCCCGGCGTCCACTGCCTCGGCCGCCAGCTCCACGCAGCGACGCAGGTGCGGCAGGTCTTCCGGGGCGACGGCGTCCGGACCACCGTCGGAATGCTCGGTATGTGTCACCTCAGCTCCGTTCGGCATCAATGTCTGTTGATTCTTGCTGGTTCCAGCGTTCGGCCACGGTCGCCAGCGCCTGCCACTCCGTCTCCGGATGCGCCGTCTCCTGCTGGTCGCCGTTGAACGGGTCGAGCACCACGGTGCCGGCGCCGAGCGAGCGCGCCCTCCACCGTCAGGGCCCAGCGCCGCAGCACGTACGGATTGGTGCCTGGACCGAAGTTCGGGACGTTTACGCCAAGTCGCACCGGCCCAACCTATCGAGCGATCATGCTGCCATCTGGATCGGGGCAGGTATGGTTGAGATTGTGAACAGTTACGGACGACAGGTGATGACGCCCCGCGCGCGGGGCCACTGACGCGTCCGGACATTTCGTTTCCGAGGCCCTGCGACGGGGCCTCGATGTGTTTCAGGCGCTCGGAGCCCCTAAAAGGAGGCTGCGATGACCGCGCCGTATACCTATATCACCACCACGATTCCCTACGTGAACGCGCGCCCGCACATCGGGTTCGCGCTCGAGCTCGTGCAGGCCGACGTGCTGGCCCGTTACCGCCGCGGGTGCGGGGAGGCCGTCAGGTTCCAGGCCGGCACCGACGACAACTCGCTGAAGAACGTGCTTGCCGCCGAGGCGGCCGGGGTCGAGGTGCGGGAGTTCGTCGACCGCAACGCCGAGACGTTCGTGGCGCTGGGCGACGCGATGTCGCTGAGCGTCGACGACGTTATCCGCACCAGCCGCGATCCCCGGCACCGGCCCGGCGTCGAACGGTTCTGGCGGGCCTGCTCCCGCGACCTGTACCGCAGGCGGTACGAGGGCCTGTACTGCACCGGCTGCGAGCAGTTCTACCCGCCCGACGAACTGCGCGACGGGCGCTGCCCCGAGCATGAGACCGTGCCGCAGCAGGTCACCGAGGAGAATTGGTTCTTCCGCCTGTCCCGGCACGCCGAGCTGCTGCGAGAGGCGATCAGCAGCGGACGGCTGCGCATCGAGCCCGCCGGGCGCCGCAACGAGGTGCTCGCGTTCATTGACGGTGGCCTGGAGGACTTCTCGGTATCACGGCCTGCGATGAGGGCCGGCGGGTGGGGCATTCCCGTGCCCGGCGACCCCAGCCAGGTGATCTACGTGTGGTTTGACGCCCTGTGCAACTACGTCACCGCGCTCGGCTACGGCCAGGACGGCGAGGCCTACCAGCAGTGGTGGGCCGGCCCGGACCCAAAGAGGAGTAACCGCGTTCACCTGCTCGGCAAGGGCGTGCTGCGGTTTCACGCGGTCTACTGGCCGGCCATGCTGCTGTCGTCGGGGCAGCCGCTGCCCACCGCTATCTTCGTGCACGACTACCTGACCGCGGGCGGCAGGAAGATCAGTAAGTCCGCTGGAGCGGCCGGGGAGGTGGCCGCCCTGGAGCCGGCCGCGCTGGCCGCCAGGTACGGCACCGACGCGGTGCGCTGGTGGCTGCTCCGCGAGGTACCGCGGGTGGGCGACGCGGACTTCACCGTCGGGAGGCTGATCGCCCGGGCCGACGACGAACTCGCCAACGGCCTGGGCAACCTGGTCAACCGTGTGGTCGCCATGATCGGCAAGTACCGCGACGGGCGAGTCCCCGCCCCTGGCCCGGTCCCGCCGGGCGGGGAGGACCTCGACGCGGCGCTGCGGCAGGTCGGCGACCTAGTCGGCGCGGCGCTGGAGGAGTTTGATTTCCGGCAGGCCACGGCGGCGGTGTGGGCGATCGCGGATGAGGCGAACCGGTTCATCAACCGCGTCCGGCCGTGGGAGCTGGCCGCGGCGGAGCGTGCCGGCGACGCCCCGGCCCGGCTCGACGCCGTCCTTTCCGCACTGATCGGGGCGTGTTCGGCGGTCGGCGCGGAGCTGACGCCGTTCCTGCCGGACGCGGCGGCCCGCATCACCAGCCAGTGCACGCCTCGCGACGGGCGGCTTCCCGCGCCGTCCCCGGTGTTCCGGCGGCTGGCCCCAGCCAGCTAGCTCGAGCCAGCTAGCTCGAGCCAGCTAGCTCGAGTCGGCTAGCTCGCGCTCCAGCGGAGTACGGAAGCGCGGGGTGATCCTGATCGGCCCGATCCACTCGCGGAGCCGCTGCGCCTCGGCGGCGATGGCCGCCGAGGCGTCGGCGCCGACATCCTCAAGTAGCCGGACCACGATCTCGCCGCCCTTGCGCTGGGCCCAGCCGCCGACGATCCTGCCGTCCCACCAGGCCGTCGGGCCGATGTTGCCGGAGCGGTCGAACAGCGCCGGGGCATGCTCGCCGACGTACCAGGCCCGTTCGCGCCAGCCCATCGCGGTGGGGTCGAGAGCGGGCAGCAGCGCCGACCAGGGTTCGGCCGCCGCCGGCTCGTCCGCATCGGCGGCCAGCATGACGCCGCTGGTCCCGCCGAGATCGACCTTGGCGACCTCCAGCTGACCAAGCGCCTGCTTGACCTGTCCGGCCGTCCAGCCGGTCCACCACTGCAGGTCGGCGGCCGGGGCCGGGCCGAACGCGAGCAGCCAGCGGCGGGCCAGCTCGGCCCGGGCGGCGGCGGCCGGCGGACGCGCCTGGTCCTCGGCGGCGGACCAGGTGAACTGGCTGGATGTCCACCCGCCGCGCGGGCGGCCACGCACGATGAGCCCTTCGGCGGACAGCAGCGTGAGCAGCCTGGTGGTGACGTTCACCGGGCCGCCGTAGCTCTTGTCCGCGGCGTAGACGATCTGGGCGCGCAGCCGCGGCTCGTCCTGGGCGAGTTCGGCGCCGGTCGCGGTGCGGCGGGCGGCCAGCGCCCGCACCGTGGCCTCGCCCACCTCCTTGAGCCAGCTCCCCCCGTCTGCGGCGATGCCGGAATCCTCCACCCGCCGGGCCAGGTCTCGCCGCATCCGCTCGGCGATCTGGTCCGTACAGGCGGCCTGGATCACTGGCACCAGGTCGGCGGGCACCACGAACACCGTCCGGCGCATGCCGAGCATCCGCACCAGGGCCCGCTCGGTGTAAAGCGCGTGCTCGATGGCCACATGGTCAGCCGAACGGGTCCGGGCCCACGCGGCTAGGTAGACCGACGCCGGGTCGGTGCCGTGCAGCCCGATGATGTCCGCCACCGCGCCGGCCACCGTGGCGGCCTTTCCTGCCGGGGCCAGGTGGTGCCGGACCGCCAGCCGGGCCCGCCGCTCGGCCACGCTGACCGGCCGGATACCGCTTCCCATGGCGACGACCCTAGTACGGTCAGATCGTGACCAGCTTCCGCCACCCAGGCACCGTGCTGACCGATCGCTTCTTCGGCGTCCCGCTCGACCACCAGCGGCCAGACGGCGAGCAGATCGAGGTATTCGCCCGGGAAGTCGTCGCCGCCGACAAGGCCGACGCGCACCTGCCCTGGCTGCTGTTCCTGCAGGGCGGCCCCGGATTCGGGGCGCAGCGGCCCGAAGGCCGGGAGTCCTGGCTGGACCGCGCGCTCAACGACTACCGGGTCCTGCTGCTCGACCAGCGTGGCACCGGCCGGTCCTCCCCCGCGAACCGCCGGACCCTGGCCCGGCTTGGTCCTAAGGCCCAGGCCGACTACCTGACGCATTTCCGCGCCGACAGCATCGTGCTCGACGCCGAACTGATCAGGCGCGAGCTGACCGACGAGCCGTGGAGCGTGCTCGGGCAGAGTTTCGGCGGCATGTGCACTGTCACCTACCTGTCGTTCGCGCCGCACGGCATCCGGGAGGCGTTCATCACCGGCGGGCTGCCCGGGCTCACCGTGACCGCCGACGACATTTACCGGCGCACCTACCGCACCGTGGCCGCCAAGAACGCCGCGTACTACGAGCGGTACCCGGACGATGTGGACCGGATCCGGCGGGTGGCCGAATACCTGGCGGAGCACGCCGTCCGGCTGCCGGACGGCGCGCCGCTTACCACCGCGGCGTTCCAGTCGGCCGGCGCCGTGCTCGGGCAGAGCGGCGGCAGCCATGCCCTGCACTACCTGCTCGAGGACCCGTTCGCCGGCGACGAGCTTTCCGACGCCTTCCGGTACGCCATGATGAACGAGCTCAGCTTCGCCACCGGGCCGCTGTACGCGCTGCTGCACGAGGCGTCGTACGCCCAGGGGTTCGCGACCCGGTGGTCCGCGCAGCGGATCAGGGCGGAGTTCGGCGAGTTCGACCCGCAGGTTACTGGGTCCGATCCCCTGTACTTCACCGGCGAGATGATCTACCCGTGGATGATCGACGCTGACCCGGTGCTGCGCCCGCTGCGGGAGGCCGCCGATATTTTGGCCGAACGAGATGACTGGCCGCCCCTGTACGACCCCACGCGGTTGGCGGCGAACGAGGTGCCGGTGGCCGCTGCCGTCTACTACAACGACATGTACGTGGATCGTGAGCTATCGATGCAGACCGCGCACGCTATCCGCGGCCTGCAGGCCTGGGTGACCAGCGAGTACGAGCACGATGGCCTGCGGGTCAGCAACGGGGCCGTGCTTGACCGCCTGATCGGCATGGCCCGCGGCAACATCTAAACCTTTTCTGTCGCGAGCGGCACCTCCTCGCCGGGGCCGCGGGGAACGTCCTAGGGTGAGGTCCGTGCGCGGTATATCCGGCTGGTTCACCCGAGGGCGCGTCATCGTGGCGGTCGTGGTCGCGGTGGCCGCCGTAGCGGTCGGCGGTACAGCCCTCGCGCTCACGACGTCCGCCTCGTCGCACGTCGTGTCCGTGCCGACGGCCGGACGGACCAGCGCGGCGCTCAAGATCACCAGCGGGACGCCGGTCCTCGAGGTCAGCGTCGGCAAGCTCGGCGGCACCTTGCTGCGGGTCTCGACGCCGGACGATGCCCCGGTCCGGCCGGTGCTTTCCGGCTCCCGGCTGATCGTGCTCTCGCTGGCCGGCGCCGCCCATGGCCCCGGCGACAACGGGCAGAGTTCCGGCTACGCGGTGAAGGTGGTGCTCAACTCGGCCGTCACGTGGAGCCTGGACCTGGCGGGCGGTACCCAGCGCACCGTGGCCGACCTGCGCGGCGGCAAGGTGGGCGGGATCGCCGTGACGGCCGGTTCCGACATCCTGGACGTGAGCCTGCCCAAGCCGGCCGGGACCCTTCCCTTCCTGCTTGCCGGCGGGGCGAGCCAGTTCCTGCTGAGCCTGCCCGGCGGCGTGCCGGCCCAGGTGACGATGGGCGGCGGCGCGTCCTTCGTGTCGGTCGATGACCAGAACCTGACCGGGGTCGCGGGCGGGACGGTGCTGTCCCCGCCCGGCTGGGCCACCGCCACATCCCGGTTTTACATCGACGCTACCTCCGGGTTCTCGCGCCTGACGGTCAGCCGCTGGTATCCAGCCGGCTCCTAGCCCCGGTACCCGCCACGAGCGGGACGGGGCCAGCGTGCTTGGATTGACCGGAACCTGACTGAACCGTCCGGCGGCGACGCCAGCGGAGGTAGTACGTGGACATCGGAATCGGCTTGCCCAACGCGGTGCCGGCTACCGAGGGCAGGAGGCTCATCGACTGGGCCAAAAACGCCGAAGAGGCCGGGTTCAGCACCCTGGGCACGATCGGCCGGCTCGTGTACCAGAACTACGAGGAACTGGTCGCCCTATCCGCCGCCGCCGCGGTCACCAACCAGATCCGGCTGACCACCAGCGTGCTGCTGGCGCCGCTGTACACCAACATCGCCCTGTTCGCCAAGCAGGCGGCCTCGCTCGACCGGCTCTCCGGCGGACGCCTGGTGCTCGGACTCGGACTCGGCGGGCGCGACGACGACTTCACCGCCAGCGCGCTGCCGACCACGGGGAAGGGACGCCGCCTGGACCAGCAGCTGACCGAGATGAAGCGGATCTGGTCCGGCGCACGCTACGGCTACGCCGGCGCGATCGGGCCCGAGCCGGTGCGGCGCGGCGGCCCCGAGCTCATCCTCGGCGGCTCGGCCGAGGCCAGCTTCCGCCGGGTGGCCATGCTCGGCGACGGCTGGATCATGGGCGGCGGTACGCCGGACATGTTCGCCCAGTCCGCGGCCGGCGTCGAGGCGGCCTGGCAGGAGGCTGGCCGCGCGGGGAAGCCCCGCAAGCTCTCGCTCGCCTACTTCGCGCTCGGGCCCAATGCCCGCGACCAGGCGGATAACTATCTCCTGCACTATTACGCGTGGATGGGCGACATCAGCAGGCAGATCGCGGCGGGCGCTGCCGTCAGCGCCGAGATGGTCAAGGGCTACGCCACCGCGTTCGCCGCGGCCGGCTGCGACGAGCTCATATTCGTCCCGACCACCGCCTCACCCGACCAGATAGGCCTGCTCGCCAACGCGGTCCTGTAAGTTGGGGTGTCGGTAAGACTGCTGTCATCAGGTACACGCGATGCCGTTGAGCCTGCTCAGCGTGCCAGGTACTCCCGGAGCTATCGGCTGGCGGCCCGGTTCAGTGAGTGCGCCGGGGCGGTCCGAGCAGGCTGGTGACCTCGGCGACGGCCTCGTCGCCGGGCTTGACGTAGCGCATGACGGTGCGCGGGGACTTGTGCCGGGTCTTGGCCATGATCAGCTGCAGCGGGACCTTCTGGTCGCCGAGGTGGGTCGCGGCGGAGTGACGGAGCTGGTGGAGGTCCAGGCCGCCGCTGGCGGTGGTGGCGGTGTACTTCCTGAACAGGATCCGGGCGCGGTCGTAGCCCAGGCGGGCCCGGCCGGTGTGAGGGCAGATGTCACGGGGCGCGGGCCGGCGGGCGGGGGCTGGCCTGCGGCTGGCCAGGAACAGCGGCCCGCTGGTGCGGCTGGAGCCGTCGGGCAGGCGCAGCAGCCGGGGCAGCAGGTGCGCGGTGCCGGTGTCCCAGTAGACAAACTCGGTGTCGCCGCCCTTGGACTGGATTGTCGCCCGGCGCTGCTCGAGGTCGAGGTCCTCGACGTTGAGGGCGAGGATCTCGCTGGCGCGGGCGGCGGTCTCGTACAGCATCCGCCACAGCGTCTTCTCCCGCAGCGGGACGTCGCGACGGGACAGCAGCCGCTCGACGCGGCCGCGGGGCAGCGCCCTGGTGGCGTCGTTGTTCTCCCTGCGCCGCTCGACGTCGGGCGGCAGCTGCGGGGCGGGCCACCGCTTCTTCTGCGCGCACCAGGTCAGCCAGGACACGATCGCGGCCCGGTTGCGGTTCCACGTCGCCGGGCGCAGCCGTCCCACAGGCGGCGCAGCGCGGCGGCGATCTCGTCGCCGGGCACGGCGGCGAGCTGCCGGCCCGGGCCGAGCTCGGCGGCCAGGCGGTCGAGCACGCCGGCGTAGGCGCGGCGCGTGTTGGGGCTGTCCGCCCTCGGCGAGGACAGGAACGCGTCGGCAGCCTCGGCGAGGGTGACGGCGCCGCCCCGGATCGCGGTCACGGCCGTGCCCGCCTGCTGCCCTGCCATGCCGCCTCCGCCATGCCGCTGATGATGTACCGGATAACGTGCGCGAGTCGCGCAGTCGCCGCCGGCCGGGACCGGCTGCTCGGCCGGGGTTGTGCCGCGCTGATGTACCGGATAACAGCCCATTATCTGGTGCTCCGTCCGGCCGGTCGTTGCCACCGGGCATCGAACAGCTTCCGTCTGGGTCATGGGAGGATTAGCTGGGGGACGGCGGCGATTCCCCGTACCGGTCCGGATAGGCGGCGAGGAGACACGACTGGTGCGCTGTCGGCCAGCGGTCCATATCCGCATCGTGGCGTTGCCTGTGCCGCCGCCGCTGACAGCTGTGCCGTCCGGCAGTTCGGCGCCGCGGCCACTGCATTGACCACGCTAATATGGCCCGGTCGGTTGCCCCCGCGGGATTGTGTTCTACCCCGTTCATGTGCGCGGCAAAGGTCCGTCAGCTACCTGCCGGTCGGGGTGAGCCCCCACAGCCGCACCGAGTGGTCGCTGCCGTCGCTGGCCAGCAGCCGTCCGCCGGGCTGAACGCCACATCGCTGACGTGGCCGGTCAGGGCGTGCTGCTGGGCGCCGGCGGCCGGGTCCCATAGCCGCACCGTTGTCGTCGCCGCAGCTGGCCCGCAGCCGAAGTCTCTACGGTTTGAGGGGTTGCCACTGCGGAGCAGGCGACCGTCCGGCGTGGTGCCGTAGATCTGCATGTGGCGGCGGAGGCAGGGGACGCCAGTACGCGCCGAGCGGGCTCGTCAGGTGGTTTCCGTGAGCGTTCACGTGCCCGGCGGAACGATCCTGTTGGATCGCGGCGCCGGGGAGGTGATGCCCGCAAAACCGGGACGCGGGGACGGACGGGGTGTATCCGGGCCATAGGTCAGGCGAGGTGCCTGTGGTGTGCCGGGCTGAACCGGATGCGCAGCACGGTGGGGATCGTGTCGAGTTCGAGGGCGGTGCGCAGGTGAGCCAGGGCCTCGGTTTCGATGCGGGTGCGCAAGATGGCGGGGTCGGCGTGGTCTTCTGCGGTGACTGACAGTTGCAGTCGGGGCGCTGCCGGGGATCCTTGCAGTGCAGCGCTGGCCCGCTGGATGCCGGGGTAGCTTTCGAGTTCGTCGGTGATCGCGCCGATGGCTGCGTCCGCGGGCAGAACCGTGACCCCGTGGGTGCGGTCGGGTTCGAGGGACAGGCGGCGCACGGTATTGGTGCGCGTCTGGGCGGCTAGCCACCACAGCGCTAGCAGCGCGATGACGGCGGCGGCCACGGCGGCGCCGGGCCACACCCACGCATGGCCGGCCGGGTACCGGGTTTGGGCGTGGCTGAGCAGCGGCGCGGTGGAGCGGCCCAGGACGGCGGGGAATGCGCCCAGGCTGCGGGCCAGGGCGGTACCGCCGCCGGCGAGGAGGATCAGCCCGGTGAGGATAAGCCCGGCGCGGCTGACGCGCGCGGTGTGACGTGTCATCGCTATCCGCCTGCTTTGCGGCGTAGCCGGACCTTGACCCGCGGCGGCCAGAGCGGGTCGAGCGCGGCGAGACGGTCCTGAACGGCGCTGTGCACGTTCTCGCGCAGGCCGGCAGTGTCGCGCAGCCGGGTGGTGGCGCGCACCGTGACGGACCGCATCCGGGCTTTTGCCCGCGCGCGGTCGATGCCGTCGATGTCTTCGGCGAGCCGGGCGAGTGAGCGGCGCAGGCTGCGCCGTGGCACGCCGGTCACGACCGACTCATCCCCGGAGGCGAGCGGGATGGCCCGCGGCCGGCCGGGGATCAGGCCGGCCAGCACCAGCACGAGGCCGATGAACGCGACCGCCGCGGCAACGGCAAGCGTGGCCGTGTCGTTCCAGTGCGTGTCCTGCAACGGTCCGGCGAAATAGCGGTGTGGCAGCTTCCACAGCGGGCGGCCCAGCGCGGCCGATGCCGCTTGTATGACGCCGAGAATTCCCGCCGCAGCCAGCACCGCCGCGACGAGCACCCCGGGGACGGATCGCCGCGGCCGGAATTCCCGGCGGGCTTTGCGGCGTGGGCCCCGGTGTGACCAGGCTTCGGCCCGGGCCGGGCGCGGCGGCCCGGCGGCAGGGGGCAGAACCTGGGTGTCGCCCTGGCGGCTGGCGATGCCGGTCACTGTTTCCCCCCGCGCAGCAGGCGGGCCACCTCGATGTCCACGTGGCGCACCTCGAGGCCGGTCAGGCCGGTGACCCGCTCAATTACGTGCCGGCGTACCTCGCGGGTGAGGGCGCGGACCGGGGCCGGGTAGGCCAGGGACAGGCGCATCTCGATCATGGCCAGGTGACCGTCGATACGCGCGGAGACACGCGCCGTCCCCTCGCCGGTTTCGCGGCCGACCGCGACCCCGATCAGCTGCCGGGCGGCCCCGCCGGTCTGTTCGACCTCGGCGACCGCCCGGGCGGCCAGCCGGGCAACCACCCGGTCGGCGATAGCGGTCCGGCCCCGCTGTTCGGGCGCCGGCAGCGTAGCCGCCGCCGCATCGGGGGCGCTCATCGTGGCCGCCGGTTCCGGGTGACGAACAGCCCGCTCAGGTCGAGTTCGCCAGCCAGTGCCCGCCCGGCGAGGTAACCGACCAGGCCGAGCACCAGCACGATCACGAACGCCGCCACGCCGCCGAACGCGCCGGCGAAGCCCAAGGCGACTCCGAACACGAGACCGAGGACCGGCATGATGCGAACCTCATCCATTGGCAGATTCCTCTCTTCTTACTCCGCTGGCCCGGCCGCGCCGGGCCACTTCAGCGCAGCCGCAGCGACCTGAGGCGGCTGCGCCGTCTGCGCCAGTGCGCCACCCAGCCGGCGACTCCCCTGCGCCGCCGGTAGCCGGTGACCACTACCGGTGGTCCCGGCACCGGCCGCAGCCCGGTCATCCGTGCCCGCCATTGCCGCAGCCCCTCGGCAAACGCCTCAGGGTCTCCGCCGAGGTCGGGATGATGAGCCCGGACCCACCCCCGGAACGCCCGCTTGCCGGCCGGATCACCCTGGATGGTCACGGCCTGGCCCTCTGCTCTCCCGCTTCGGCCACGGTGATGTCGCCGATGACGACATCCACCACCCGGCCCGGCACCAGCGGCGCCACGGCCTGCCGGACCTGTTCGGCGACCTCCGGCAGCGGCAGCCCGTACCGGGCGGTCACACAGACCTCGACCTCCCCGGCCCGCACCGCCACACCGGACACGATCCGGCCCGGCAGATAGGTGGCCACCGGGCCGCCGGGGGCCCCAGTCAGCCCGGCCACGGCGGCGCACCCGGTCACGGCTCCCACGATCCGGTCCGCGAGCCCGGCCACCTCCGCCGGGTCGTCCCGGCCGGTCATTGAACGCGCGACTCCCCCGCCTCAGGCTCCTCGTCGCCGGGCAGGTGAATGTCGTCGATGCTGATGTTGACTTCGGTGACCTCCAGGCCGCATATCCGTTCCACCGCGTTGATCACGTTGCGGCGAACCGCGGCGGCCAGATCCGGGATGGCCACGCCGTACTCGATCACCAGGTCGATATCGGCGGCGGCCTGCCGCTCGCCGACCTCGACCGCCACCCCCTGGCTCTCGCTGACCCGGGCGCCCGGGAGGCGCTGGCGCACGGCCCCGGCGATGCGCGCGGCCCCCGCGCCCATCGCATACACGCCGTCCACCTCGCGGGTTGCCATCGCCACGATCTTCGCTACCACCGTATCGGCGATACTCGTGCGCCCGTGCTCGCTTACTAGTTCGGCTGTCCTGCCCCGCGGCCCCTCCCGCGCGGCAGTCGTCGTCGTGGTCTTCTCGGATGCCGGTGTACTCACCGTGCCGCCTCCCTCATGCCGATGCCTGCCTGGAGTCCCGCCCTGCAGCGGCCGGCGCCGTCCTAGGTCGCCGCGGTAGCAGGGCTTGCAAGCAAGACGCCGCGCCGGCGCCGGACGTCACGGGCGCGGCGATGTGAACTGCATCACACGCAGCGCGGGTTTATCCGCTGTGGCTGGGGCATATCAACCGCGCGATGCGGTGGCTGCTTGGGTCAGCTGCTCACCCAGGGTTGGAGCCTGGCATGGGGGCGTGGCGAAGGGATGCGGCATGTGCCGGGGGTCCTTCCTGGCCGGCAGGCGTCACCCTCGATGACGCCACCCTCGTCGTCCGGGCCCGCGAAGGGGACAACACCGCATTCGAGGCCCTCGTCCGGCGCTACCGGGCCCCCGTCTACCGGATCGCGGTGCGCATCCTCACCGACCCCGCCAGCGCCGCCGACACCGCCCAGGAGGCCTTCATCACCGCCTGGCGGCGCCTGCATGACATCAAGGCCGAGCAGGCCTTCGCCGCCTGGCTGTACCGCATCACCGTCACGCGCGCGCTGAGCGCCGCACGCGCCCGCCGGCCGCAGGTACCTCTCGACGAGACGGCCGCAGGCCCGGACCGGTCCGCCGGACCCGAGGAGCACGCGCTGGCCGGCGGCCTGCGGGCCGCGCTGAGATGCGCCCTGAACCACCTGACACCCGAACAGCGGGCCTGCTGGATACTCCGGGAAATGGAGGGCATGTCATATGAGGAGGTCGCCACCATCTTGCACACAACCCCGGGCGCGGTCCGCGGACGGCTGCACCGGGCCCGCCCCCAGCTGGCAGAGGAACTGAAAGCATGGCGGTGAACCCGGCCGGCGACCGCCTCCCCTGCGGCCACCACATCGACCAGCTGTGGAACCACCTCGCCGGAGGCACCCCCGACGAGCACGCCCAAGGGTGCCAGCACTGCCAGGCCGCCCTTTCCGAGATCCGCCCCCTGCTCACAGCCACCAACGAGCTGGCCGCCGAACCGGTGTCCCCCCCAGACGACCTTTCCGGCCGGGTCATGGCCGTGATCCGCGCACGGATTCACCCCGCTCCCCGCATCCCGCTGCCCGGCCCGGCAGGTATGCGGCTAGACATCAGCGAGCGTGCCGCCGCCATCGTCCTGCGCGCCGCGGGCGACACCGTCGATGGCGTACGCGCCCGAAGCTGCCGCCTCATCCCCGCCGCCCACGACAGGAACACCTCCACCGGCCTCCAGCTGACCATCAGCCTCCGCTACGGCGTGCCGGCCCTCACCGCCGCCAGGGCCGTGCGGGCCGCGGTGCACGCCGCCGCACGCCGCCAGCTCGGCCTCACCCTCGGCCACATCGACATCGAGGTCGCCGACATTCATCTCACCTGACATCATCCTGAGTGGTCACCCGCGCGGGCACCCCCAGCCTCGCGTTTGGTCCCCGCGGCCAGGATTCCGTTGACGGTCCGGCAGGAGCGGTCACCGGCGGCGATCACCGTGGTGCAGGCTGGCTCCAGCCGGGATGGGTAGCTTGCTTGCCAGCCAGGCCGATCACGCCGCCAAGCAAGCGTCGTGGTCGTCATCGGTCCGCGTAGCCGCACCGACGATCGGCCCGGCACCGACCAGGATCACGGCTTGGCGAACTCTGCCCGCACAATCTCTCGTGCCCGGCCACCCAGATCCGACTCGCCCGTACTTATCGAGTTGATCTAAGCAGACGGCCACGGGGCATGGCGTGCCGATCCTCGTGACCAGCGGCGGCGCGCCGACAACCATGCGGCACCCGTCAAGGACATCGCCTTCCACAAAGTGTCCTTCTTACCGCTGCCGACACCGAAATCGCCATACATGAGCCAGTTTCCCCGCTCCCTAGGCGCTGACCACCTCATCAAGCCGCTGTCTCGCACCCCTGGACGTGATAACGGTCCGTTATCACGTCCAGGGAAGCAGTGTAAGCCGCGCTACGCCAGGCCGCGCGCCACTCGTCCTCGCTGTCCAGACGCGTCCTGGGCGTCGAGGGCGAGGACCGCGCGCAGCCAAGGTGATCCAGCAGAAGCCAGGCCAGGCCGCCGGGGCGTGCGCTGGGCGGGATTATCAGGTGGCGGCCGCCGGAAGGCCGGTGAGGTCCAGGCGGCGGTCAGTGCGCAGCTGGATCTCCCCGTACGGGGTCATGTTGGCGTGGAAGACCGGGGTGAGGCCGCGCCGGTCGGCGTCGGTGAGTACGCCTTCCCATTCGGGCAGCGCGAGGGTGTCCTGGATCATGAGGGTGTTGACCAGGCCGAGGCTGCTTTGGAGGATGTGCAGGCACAGCATCCCGAGTTCCTGCTCCTCGCGGCGGTTGGAGGCGAGCTCGCCGCGCTTGCCGAACCTGATGTAGTCGTTGACGCCGTTGTAGTTCTCGACCACGTTGAGGCCGGACTCGGTCTCGCGCTGGAGGTCGCGGTCGCGGAGCCAGCGGGCCAGGAAGATAGAGCGCTGGGCGCGGCCGGCCTCGAGCATCGCGGCGTAGGCGGGGTGGGTGGTCTCGGAGGTGAAGCGGCGCAGCAGCGCCTCGGTGGAGGCGGTCCGCAGCCGGATCGCGGTCGCGTACTTCATCATGAGGTCGTAGTTGTTCTCGATGATCTCCCAGCGCACCGGCCTGGTCAGCGCCGGGGCGAGCGCGGGGTAGGCGTACTGGCCGCCGGGGCCCGGCACGTACAGCTTCATCGTGTTGATCTGCTTGAACCGGGCGATCAGGTCGAAGTCGAGCAGCCTGGTGATGCCGAACCCGACGAAGCTGGCGCCGTGGGAGTCGACGAAGTTCTGCTCGATCTCCATGCTGGTGCCGTGCCGCATCGCCCCCTCGACCATCGCGTGGACCTCGGAGGCGGAGCAGCTGATCAGCTGGCTGTGCACGGCCATCGATCCGGCCGTGTCGACCGTCCAGTAGATCAGGACGCCGCGTTTCGCCCTCCGGTAGCGCGAGTGCCACTCGGTGAAGATGTTCTGGTCGAACGCGGAGAAGTGCGTGGAGTCCGACGCGACCGCGGTCGTCCCCTCACCCCACAGCGCGGCCTGCCGGGCGGCGAAGGTCGCGTTGGCGATGACGCGGGCGGCTTGCCGGCAGGCGTCGACGGTGAGGTAGCGACGGCGCGCGTAGCGCAGGTCGTCCTCGGTGTGCGGGTGGTCCCCGGCGGCGACCGCGCGGATTCCCGCCCCGGTGCCGTAGGCGTAGACCAGCAGCAGGAGCCGCTCGAACAGCACGTGCGGGTCCAGGTGGTTCTGGGTGCCGGCCGGGGTGAAGGCGCTCAGGCAGCCGGTGCGCAGGCAGGTCTCGGTGAGCATGTCCATCAGCGGGACCACGCCCCACCGGTCGCGGATCGCGGTCTTCAGCCGGCGCAGGTTCCGCGGCTCGGGCGCGGCGTCCAGCGGCGTGACGTGGATCGCCCCGCTGCGGCCGCGGTCGGCGATCTTCAGCCAGGTGAGGCCCTTTCCGCCGAGCGCGTTGTTCAGCGCCGACAGCTCAGCGTCCAGTTCCTCCCGCATCTGGCCGGTGAACCGCCTGGGGTCCAGCGGCTTGCGGAGCCGGGCGTAGTTGTCGGTGCGGTTGGCCTCGAAGTCGGCGGGCAGGTCGAGGTCGGGGTTGCGCCATTTCTCCGCCCCGGCCACCCAGATCTCCTTGCATCGCAGTTTCTCCCGCAGCGCCTGGAACACCCCGCACTCGTACACGGTGCGCAGGATCCGGCGGCCCTTGCCGTCGCCTGCGTACATCAGCTCCGTGAGTTCGGGCGGGATGATCCCGTCGACCGGGACATGCTCGCCCGCCGCGTAGCACCTGGCCCGGCCTGGCACGTCCGCCTTGTACCGCTTGATCAGCGCGAGCGCCTCGACCATGGGCGCGTGCGCGGTGTTGGTCGACCCGAACTCCAGCACCTCGACGATCTGGATCAGCCCGGCCCGGTAGTGGCTGCTGTAGGAGGCCTTGAAGACACGCTGCCGGTGCTGCCGGTAGGACGTGCCGCTGGCCCTGTACTCGCGAAGCAGCGCGGCCAGCGTCTCCTGCCCTCCGGGTACTGCCGGGTAGATAGCGTCCTCGACCCGCTCCCCGGGAGAGCGCAGGGCGGCCTCGGTCATCTTGAACAGGATGTTCTCCTTGCCCGACACCCGCTTCAGTTCCGCCACGAAGTCGCTGGTCACCTTGGTGTCCGCGCGGGCGTTGATCCGGTGCACGGTCGCGATGAGCAGGTCGACCAGGGCGTCGGTGATCTCCCGCTGCCGGCAGTACAGGTAGGCGGCCAGCAGCGTCACCATGATCTCGGGCGGGTGGGAGCGCAGATGGCTGGGCGCCTCGGCCGCGACCCGGGCCCGCCATGCCGCCAGCACCTTCGGGGCGACATCGGCGAACAGGTCCCCAGGCAGGCCGACCGCGCGGATCGCGCTGAGCTTGAATGCCTCCTGCCCGATGGTCTTCACGCTGACATTGCCGGGCTCTTCGCGGATCGCCGCGAACACGTCCGCCCCGGCGACCTCCGCAGCTCCGAACAGAGCGCCCTCGTCACCGGGCCCGGCGCCTCCCTCATCCCCGGGGTCGGCCGCCCGCGCGATCAGCGCCCGCATCCGGGCGACAGCCTCAGTAGGTACCTGGCTGGCGATCCGCGTGGTCAGCGCCTGCTCGGCCTGCCGCAGGGCCGTGCCGATGATCCGCCGGATCCGGTCACGGGCCGGCGGCTCGACCTGCTCGCGCTTCAGGTGCGCCAGCAGTTCCTCGCGGACCCGGTCGGCCTGCTGCTCCTTCTCGCACACGTTCGCGGCCAGCCACTCCGCCGCCTTGTCCCCGTCCGCGACCGAGCACTCCCGGAACCCGAAGTACTTCCGGATATCGGCCCGGTGGGCCTTGATCGTCCGGCCGTCCCACTCGTAGAACCCAAGTTCAGCCGCGGGAACGTCCACTAGCCGCGCAACGTAGTCCACGGCTTGGTCCGGGAGTTCGCTGCGGCCCGCCGGGAAGCGGCCATGCACCGCGTAGAACCGGATCAGCAGGGCGAACCCGAGTTTCGTCGCCCCGCGCCTCCCGGACAGCTGCTCCAGCTCATCGCCGACCAGGGTCCAGTTCCCGATCAGCTCATCCTCGTCCAGCTCACGCGCCACGGAGCGTCCGGCTCTCCCGCAGTACGGTGGCCACCATCCACCGCAAACCCAGCGAATCCGGATCAATACTGGCCGCGCCCGATCGCCCGTGCCCCGCTAACTGCGAAAGATACTCAATCGGCCCGCAAAAAAGCCACTGACCAGGACAAACGCAATCGCGTGTACCACATGACAGCAGTCTTACCGACACCCCGTTACGTACGCCGCCCTGGTCCGCTGGTGACGGTTTCCCTGGCGTACCTGCTCCTGGTGTCGGGCGTGATGATCTGGCGCGGGATCTCCGTGTCACCTGACTACCTGCTGCTGATCCTGGTCCCGGTGGCGCTGCTGAGCGGGCGGTCCCTGACGTTCCTGCGTGACTGGGTACCGTTCATCGCGCTGTTCCTCGGCTACGAGGCTGTACGCGGCATCGCGCCGAAGAGCGGCATCCCGGTGCACTACAGGTATGTGATCAACGTCGACAAGGTCATGTTCGGCGGCACGGACCCCAGCCAGTGGCTGCAGGCGCACCTGGGCTCGCTGCGCTGGCTGGCGATCGCCTGCACCGTCGTCTACTTCTGCCACTTCATCATCCCGATCGCCATCGGCCTGGTGCTGTGGCTGGTCGACCGGGTGCAGTTCCTGCGCTTCACGGTCGCGCTGCTCGCCATGTCCTTCGCCGCCTTCGTCGTTTTTCTGCTCGTTCCGGTGGCACCGCCGTGGCTGGCAGACAAGCATCACCTGCTGCCGGGCGTGCACTCGCTGATCGCCCTGCCCAGCACGGTGAGCCCGTTCTATAACTGGCTGAACCCCGACGCGGCGGCGGCGTTTCCCTCGCTGCACGCGGCCTTTCCGCTGCTGGCCGCGCTGGCGCTCTGGCCGGTGACCCGGCGGGGCGCGACGCTCGCCTACACCTGGTGCGCGGCGGTGTGGTTCAGCGTGGTCTACCTCGGCCAGCACTACGTCACGGACATCATCGGCGGCATCGTCTTGGCGGTGGGTACCTGGCTGGTCATGACCAAGGTCGCGGTGCCGCTCGTGCCCGCGCTGCAGTACCGGCCTGCTGGTTCCGGCGAGCCCGGTTCTAGCGAGCGGAACTCCACGGCCCCGGGCACAGTGGAGCCGGACGCGGCGGAGGACGCCCTTGGGCCGACGTCGACGCTGGGGGCCGGCTGAAGTGGTAGACGAGGATCGTTCCGGCCAGGATCCCAACCGGGCACCAGGCGCGAAGCCAGTTGAGTGACGAGCGGTTCGCGCTGTTGAGGGCGGTCACCGACGCGGCCACCCAGCCATCAACGCGAGTGGGCGCGGTGCCGAGCAGCGGCCGGGCACCGAGAATGTCTGCGGTGGCGATACCGCGGGGCCCGAAGTAAGCCACCCACGGATCTCTGCTCGTGCTCCACGACTGCAGGGCGTAGAGACCCTGGCCCCAGTCGAGGTTGGAATCGGTCACCATCGCGTAGCCTGGCCGGAACGGCCAGGCGGTCCAGGCGATGGAGCGCGGGAACGACCCGGCGGTGCTGACGACCGCCGCACCCAACATGACGGCCACGGCGGTTCCGGCCAGGCGTTTGCGCCATGCTCCGGTCGGGGCGCCGAGCACCGCGACCAGTCCGCTGGCCGCAGCCGCCGCCCACAGGGCGAGGGCCGGCAGCAGGTAACGCACGCCGACATCCTTGGGCGTGGTCAGCGTGAAGCCGGTGATCAGCGTGGCGGGCAGGACGACGGCGAGCCCGGCCCGCCGGCGCAGGTCCGATGGCAGCCGCAGGCATCCCAAGACACCGGCCACCAGCAGCACCAGGGCTGCCCCCGGCCACTTGATCACCAGGCTGAGTGGCCAGTACCACCACCGGCCGCCCGCGTACGCGATACCTGCGATATAGCCGGACGACCCGGTGGTGTCATGACCAGCGAGATAGCCGATGCCGTCGAGATACGGCCGCGGCACCAGCAGCGGCACCTGCGACAGCATCGCGGGGTCAAGGACGACGTAGACCGCCCAGACGGACGCCCAGACGATCAAGCCAGCCAGCGCGGCCCGCCTGAGCGCCCGCATGACGCCGGACCGCCACTCCGCTCCGATGACGACGGCAAGGCCCGACCCGACGACCAGCAGGCCGGTGACCTGAGTTTCCGCCGCGACCGCGAGAGCGAATCCCAGCCAGATCAGGGTTCTCCTATCGCGCAGTCGCAGCCAGAGCACGAGCGCCCACGAGCTCAGCGACGCCCCGAGTGCGAACGGGACGTCGGTGCCGTCGAGGTGACCGATGCCGAGAACAAGAGGCGAGGCGAGCCACAGCAGCCCGGCCAGTACGCCCGCGACCGGGCCGGATAGCTCGCTCGCGACGGCGAACAGCACGAACGCGACGCCGACCGTCTCCGCCAGCGGGACCAGCCGGGAGGAGAACGTGACGCTGCCCAGCTTCCCGGCGGCTAGCTGGGCGGCAATGAAGCGGGCGCCGTAGCTCTCCTCGTCGTTGCCTGACCATCGTCCGTTGGCGGGCACGACGGGGTGCGTGACCAGGACCGGGAGCACGGCTAGCACCTTGGGCAGCGGCGGATGCTCATCGTTGAGGGTCACGTCGTGATGCAGCACGGCGGCCAGGCCTGCCGACACGTATACCGGCTCGTCGAACGTCGGGGCATCGGCCCGCGCCTCGGCTACGCCGAGCGCGAGGAAACCGGCCGCCATGACCGCGAGTACGACCAGCGGAAGCCGGTTCACCCAGGTCCGCGTCACTCCGCTCATGGTGTCATGAACTCTATCTATCACATCGGAAAACTTATAAATAACGCTGCTCGCCTCGCTGCCCTGAAGCGATCGTCGCCTCGGCAGCTCCTCTGGCCTCTGTCCTGGGCGGGAATAACTCCGACGCCGGTAACTGTTGCCGCGGGCATGACGGGACAGCCGCAAGAAGACGTGCAGTTCTGGTTTGATCCGTTGTGCCCCTGGGCCTGGATCACCTCCCGCTGGATGCTGGAGGTGGAGAAGGTCCGGCCGGTGCGCACCGACTGGCGGATCATGTCGCTGGCCTACCTGAACCTCGTCCAGCACGAGGGAAAGGGCCTGACCGAGGACTACCTGGAACGGATGAGCCGGGCCTGGGGACCGATTCGGGTCGTCGCGGCCGCCGCCCAGCACAATGGCCCCGGCATCCTCGAGCCGCTGTACACCGCCATCGGCACGCGGTTCCACGTCCAAGGGCGCCGGGAGGACCCGGAAGTAATCCCCGAGGCCCTGGCCGAAACGGGATTGCCCGCGTCGCTGGCCAGCGCGGCCGAGAGCACCGAATTCGATCAGCTCATCAAGGACTCGCACAACGAGGCGTTCGATGATGTCGGCCTGGACGTGGGTACCCCGGTGATCCGCATCGGCGGCAACGCCATATTCGGCCCGGTCGTTACGCCCGCGCCCCGGGGTGAGGCCGCCGGACGGCTGTGGGACGGGGTGGCGCTGGTGACCGCGACGGACGGCTTCTTCGAGCTCAAGCGGAGCCGGGACCGTAAACCCTCGTTCGACTGACCCGGCCTTGGCGGTAAGAGTTTCGGCGAGAGCAAGCACCACGGCTCGTTCGGTGTAAAAAAGGTCTTTCGTGTGTTACGACTTGGCACACGAAGGGTTAACCGGACTCTAGGTGGTGTGATGTCAGATCGTGCGTATGAGCTCGCCTGGACATCCGAGGGCATGGTGGCGCGGGTCGGGCTGCGGGGTAGTTCGGTGCTCACGTCGGCGATGCTGAACCGGGGCACCGCGTTCACGCTGGCCGAACGGGAGGCGCTGGGGCTCACCGGCCTGCTGCCCGACGGCGTGTCGACGATCGAAGGGCAGCTGCGGCGGGTCTACGCGCAGTATCTGCGCCAGCCCGATGACCTGGCCAAGAACATCTTTCTCGGCCATGTGCGGGACCGCAACGAGGTGCTGTTCTACCGGCTGCTGACCGAGTACATCTCCGAGATGCTGCCGATCGTGTACACCCCGACGGTGGGGACCGTGATCGAGCGGTACAGCCTGGAGTTCGGCCGTCCGCGCGGCGTGTACCTGTCCGTGGATCATCCCGACCAGGTAGAGACGGCCTTCCGCAACTACGGTCTGGGACCCGATGACGTGGACCTGATCGTGGCCACCGACTCGGAAGGCATCCTGGGCATCGGTGACTGGGGGGTGGGCGGGATCGCGATCGCGGTCGGGAAGCTGGCCGTCTACACCGCCGCGGCCGGCCTGCACCCCCGCCGGATCATCCCGGTCGTGCTGGACACCGGGACCGACAACCAGGGCCTGCTGGCCGAGGAGATGTATCTGGGCATCAGGCACCCGCGGGTCCGGGACGAACGGTATGACGAGCTGATCGAGGCCTACGTCAGCACCGCCACCCGGCTGTTCCCGAACGCGTTGCTGCACTGGGAGGATTTCGGTGCCGCCAACGCCCATCGCATCCTGATGAAGTACGCCGGTACCTGCTGCACCTTCAATGACGACATCCAGGGCACCGCCGCCGTGGTGCTGGCCGCCGCGCTATGCGCGGTCCGGGCCACCGGGACCGGGATGCGCGATCAGACGGTGGTCATTCACGGCGCGGGCACCGCCGGGATCGGGATCGCCGATGCGCTGCGGCAGGTCATGATCGACGAAGGCCTCGGCCGCGACGAAGCCACCGCACGATTCTACGCGCTGGGCAGCAAGGGCCTGCTGACCAGCGACTATCCCGGGAAGCTGCGGGACTTCCAGGTGCCCTACGCGCGGTCGGCCGCGGAGGTCGCCGACTGGCCGCGCGACCAGGACAACCGTATCGGCCTGGCTGAGGTAGTGACGCGCGGGCGGCCCACCATGCTGATCGGGACCTCGACGCAGCCCGGCGCCTTCTCCAAGGCGATCGTCACCGAGATGGCGGCCCACATCGCCCGGCCGATCATCATGCCGCTGTCCAACCCGACCTCGCATTCCGAAGCGCAGGCCGCCGACCTCATCGCCTGGACCGGCGGGCGCGCGCTGGTCGCGACCGGCAGCCCGTTCCCGCCGGTGGACTACGACGGAGTCGAGTACCAGGTGGCCCAGGCCAACAACGCGCTCATCTTCCCCGGCCTCGGGCTCGGCGTCACCGTCAGCCGGGCCCGCCGGGTCAGCGACGGCATGCTGGCCGCGGCGGCCAACGCGCTGGCCGGGCTATCCGATGCCGCTACCCCGGGCGCCGCCGTGCTGCCCCCGGTCACCAGCCTGCGCGAGGTGTCCGCCGCGGTCGCGGAAGCCGTCGCCCGGGCCGCCCAGGCCGAAGGGCTGTCCGGCGTGCCGCTCGATGATCTGCCCGGGCGGGTGCGCCAGGCTATGTGGGAGCCCGCCTACCCCAAGGTGGAGGCCATCTAGAAGATGTCGTGGTCTGTCCGCGCAGTACCGTTGCCCGACGGCGACCGGCCGACTGACCTGTGGGTCGATGCGGCCGGGTGCCTGGTCACCGAGCCGGCGGCCGACGCGGAGCGGCTGCCGGGCCGCTACGTCGCGCCTGGTCTGGTGGATGCCCATTCCCATCCCGCCGTGGGGCCGGGGCCGGCCGCGCTGGGCGACGCCGAGACGCTGGACGTGCTGGCCACATGGGCAGCCGCCGGGGTGTGCCTAGTACGCGATGCCGGCTCGCCGGGCGGTTCGGTATTGCGACTCGAGCTCGGTTCGGGGATGCCGCGCGTGCAGGCAGCGGGCCGGTTCCTCGCCCCGGCCGGGCGGTATTTTCCCGCGCTGCTGCCCGAGGAGGCGCCCCAGGAGCGGCTGACGGAGCTCGCGCTGGGTGAGCTGGCGCGTGGCGGGCGGTGGGAGGTGATCGCCGATTTCCCGCCCGTCGTCGACGGGACGCCGTTGGGCCGGCCAGGCATGACGTATTCCGCCGAGGCGATCGAGGCGATGACCGCCGCGGTGCACGCCGCCGGGGGCCGGGTCGCCGCCCACGTCACCACGGAGGCCGTCGCGCACCTGGTACGAGCGGGCGTGGATTCGATCGAGCATGGCACGGCGGTAGACGAGCCGACGTTGCGGCTGATGGCCCAGGCCGGAACCGGGTGGACGCCGACCTTGTGCGCCGTGCTGGCGGTTCCCGGCCATGCGCCTGAAGCGGTCAGGCAGCGGGTCGCCGACTACCGGCAGCGGCTCCATGAACTGCTCCCGCTCGCATACCACCTCGGCGTGCCCATCCTGACCGGGACGGACATAGCGGGCTCCGTCGCCCGCGAGATCGCGCTGCTCGCCGAACACGGGCTGGAACCGGCCGCCGCGCTCGCAGCCGCGACCACCACCGGCTACCGCTTCCTCGGCGAGCCCTTCGATCAGCCGGGTCAGCCGGTAACGCTAGTGACCTATGAAAACGATCCCCGCGAGGACCTCGCGGTCCTGTCCTCCCCTTGCGCCATCCTCATCGACGGGGTACGCGTCCGCTGACGGCCCGTTGAAGTCAATCCCCCCGGCTTCCCCCGAGTAGTACAGGCGCTCGTATCTGAGAGTGAACACCGTGTGCACGAGAGTCCAGGACACGAAGACCGAGGCAAACGCGAGACCTGCCTCCATGTACTTCAAGTCTCCGTTGGCGGAGCCAGCCCTGAACAGCACCGACCCCACGGCGATGAGACTAGCGATCGCTGCGCCAAGTAGGACGAGGCTAGCCACCTCGCGGTTGGGCTCCTCACGCGTGGCGTGGCTCGCCGTCGACTCCGCGTCGAGGCGCCATACGGCCGACCACACCCAGCCGCAGAAGACCAGGGCCAGGATGTCCCACCCGATCAGGGGCGCGGTCCGGCCGACGCGGGGCCGCGGGAGACGTCTTTGTGGTCTGCGGATGGCATGGGAATCAGGATGGCAGTCGAGCGCGCTCAGCGCATTATGCCGGCCGGGTCCGCAGGCGACGCAGCGGGGCGCCCAGCCACCGGCTGGGCGCCCCGCCACTATTGCTGGATCGTCAGATCGGCTGGACGCTGTCAGCCTGGGGACCCTTGGTGCCCTGGCTGGCGGTGTACTCCACCCGCTGGTTGTCCTGGAGGCTGCGGTAACCGTCAGCCTGAATTACGGAGTGGTGAACGAAGACGTCGCTCGTTCCGTCGTCGGGGGCGATGAAACCATAGCCCTTGTCGGCGTTGAACCACTTCACTGTACCCTGAGCCATTTTTGTGCTTTCTCCTACTGGAACGATCTTCGGGATCCACATGCGTGGATCCTTGACTACGGCGACCGCCTGTATTCAAAAGCCGGACTCTGGAAATCCGCGGCGCCCGCTGTCAGAACTTCGCTGGCGCTGTGACACGACACGAACTTCCACTACAACCAGAATGAGTAGATACTATCACCTCCGTCCTACCGCGTTGGCGGAACGCCGGTTCTGCCTGCGCCAGCCGGGCCCGGCGGTATGCGACAATAGAACTGGGTTCAGGGCATTTCGAACGCCGGCAGTCACGTCGGCGCCGTCTTCGGGCCTGGTGAGCCCGGTGCATCTTACGCCAGGGATGAGGCGGCCGAAATGTTCGGCTTCAAGGTCATAAATCAGTATGAGCGAGGCATCGTCTTTCGTTTCGGCAAAATGCTGCCCGACCTACGCCAACCGGGGTTGACCTGGGTTAACCCGGTCAGTGACCGGCTTCGCAAGGTCAACATGCAGATCATCACGGCGGCCGTGCCCGGTCAGGAGGGCATTACCCGCGACAACGTCACCGTGCGGGTGGACGCGGTCGTCTACTACCGGGTCGTCGACCCGGTCAAGGCGCTCATCAACGTGCAGAACTACACCTTCGCGGTGTCCCAGGTCGCTCAGACTTCGCTGCGATCGGTGATCGGCCACAGCGACCTGGACCAGCTGCTGTCCGAACGGGACGAGGTCAACGCCAAGCTCAAGGAGGTCATCGACGCCCCCACCGAGGAACCCTGGGGTATCCGGGTGGAGCGGGTCGAGGTCAAGGACATCTCCTTGCCGGAATCGATGAAACGATCGATGTCCCGCCAGGCCGAAGCCGAACGCGAACGCCGGGCGCGGATCATCTCGGCCGACGGCGAATTCCAGGCGTCCAAGAAGCTGGCGCAGGCCGCCACCATCATGTCCGCCGACCCGGCCGCCCTGCAGCTCCGGCTCCTGCAGACCGTCGTCGAGGTGGCCGCGGAGAAGAACAGCACCCTGGTCATGCCCATCCCGGTGGAACTGCTGCGCTTCTTCGACCGCGCCGCCCAGCCCGCCGCCCTGGCCCGGCCGCAGGCCGTCGAAGCGCCGGAAACTGGCGGTCCGCCGGCCATACCCGCGAAGCCCTTGCTCACCATCCCCGCAGCCCTGCCCAACGGCGTCCCCGCAGCCCTGCCCAACGGCGTCCCCGCAGCCCTGCCCAACGGCGCCACTGCCTCCAATTAGTCCGAACGGGCCTTTGTGCCCGCCTCGGCTTTCCTGCCTGTTCCGGTGGCCCTGACGCATCTATGATCGGGGCAGCTGGGGAGGCTGCTATGACAACCGTGGCGACGTCGTATTGGCCCGCTGACACCTCGGAGCCGGTCCTGGAGACCACGGTCGGTGGAATCCTGCGGGCGGCGGC
The DNA here is from genome assembly GCA_963769715.1 of uncultured Actinomycetes bacterium. GTDB lineage: Bacteria > Actinomycetota > Actinomycetes > Streptosporangiales > Streptosporangiaceae > Palsa-504. The sequence goes on along the minus strand of CAVYNE010000011.1, from coordinate 146,187 downwards.
CGCCGCCGGGCCGGACATGCTGGCCATGGTCGGTGGTGTTCCTGATCCGGACCAGCGCAGGCGGTGGACCTACGCCGAGCTTCTGGGCGAGGCCGAGCAGGCGGCGCGCGCGCTGACCGCTCGCTTTGCCCCCGGCGATCGGGTGGCCGTGTGGGCGCCTAATCTGCCCGAGTGGGTGATCCTGGAGTACGCCGCCGGGCTGGCCGGGGTGGTCCTGGTCACCGTGAACCCGGCTCTGCGTCCTGCTGAGCTGGCCTACGTCCTGAACCACTCCGACGCGGCCGGCATCTTCCTGGTTCCCGAGTTCCGCAGCCCGATGGCCCAGTTCCTGGCCGAAGTCCGGCCGGATGTCCCCGCGCTGCGGGAGGTGATCTTCTTCACCGACTGGGCGGAGTTCCTGGGTACCGCGCCGGCGAACGCGGTCCTGCCCGAAGTGGGTGCGGATGACATCGCGCAGATCCAGTACACCTCTGGCACCACCGGCTTCCCCAAGGGCGCGGAACTGCACCACCGGGGCCTGACCAACAACGCCCGCTTCTTCGCCGGGCGGATGGGTATCCGGCCCGGCGAGGTGTACGTGAACCCGATGCCGCTGTTCCACACGGCGGGCTGCGGAATGGGGGTCCTGGGAACCGCGCAGAGCCTGGCCGTCCACGTGCCAGTGCTCGCGTTCGACCCGGCCCTGGTCCTCGAGCTCATCGAAGCCGAACGGGCCGAGGTGTTCCTGGGCGTGCCGACGATGATGATCGCCATGCTCGGCCATCCCGACTTCGAGCGGCGTGACCTGTCCTGTCTGCGGGCCGCCGTGTCGGGCGGCTCGCCGGTTCCTGCCGAGCTGGTGCGGCGGGTCGAAGCGCGGCTTGGCGTCCGCTTTAGCATCGTGTTCGGAACGACCGAGTGCTCTCCGCTCCTGACCCAGGTCGAGCTGGATGCCTCGGCGCAGGACCGGGCCGAGACGCTGGGCACGCCGCTGCCGCAGACCGAGATCCAGATCGCGGACATCGCCACCGGCGGGCCGGTACCGGTCGGGCAGGCGGGCGAGCTATGCGCCCGGGGGTACCTGGTCATGCGCGGCTATCATGACGCCCCGGAGGCCACGGCGGCCGCCATCGACGCTCAGGGCTGGTACCACACCGGGGACCTTGCGTCCCTCGACGGCCGCGGCTACCTGCGGATCCAGGGCCGGATTAAGGACATGATCATCCGCGGCGGCGAGAACATCTACCCGCGCGAGATCGAGGATGTGCTATTCGATCACCCCGCCGTCGCCGAGGCGGTCGTCATCGGCGTCCCGGACTCCGAGTGGGGCGAGGTGGTGGCTGCCTACGTGCGCCCGGTCCCCGGCCAGCCCAGGCCAGCCCCGGAGGAGTTGCGGGCACATTGCCGGGAACGGCTGGCGCCGTACAAGACTCCCCGGCACTGGGTGTTCGTTGATGCCTTCCCGATGACGCCGTTTGGGAAGATCCAGAAGTTCAAGCTGCGGGAAAGCTTCAGCCCGGACCAGCCCGCATGACCTCGGCGGACGGGACCACCTGACGGCGAAGCTGCCCGCGAGAAGCCTCGTGGAAGCCGTGCGTGGGCAGCCAGTTCCTGATCCACGCGCCGTCGGGATGGGTCTCGGCGCGACGACGAAGGTGATGCGGGCGTCGCCCCATTCGGCGCTGACCGGCCCAACCCGGTCACAGCGGCACCTTGTCCTGGGCGGCTTGCAGGATCACGGCGGCCTGGGCCCGCAGCTCCACGCGGCGGATCTTGCCGGTGGCCGTCGTCGGGTACTCGGTCACGAACACGATCCGGCGGGGTCGCTTGAAGGAGGGCAGACCGGTCCGGCAGAATCCGATCAGGGTTTCCTCGTCGGCCAGGCCACCGGGATTGAGCTGGACGAACGCGACCGGCTTCTCCAGGCCGTCGGCGTCGGCCGCGGCTACCACCACGGCCTGGGCCACATCAGCGTGATCGAGCAGGCGTGACTCCACCTCGGCTGGCGCGACCCAGATGCCGCTGGCCTTGAGCATGTCCCCGGTCCGGCCCAGGCAAGCGTAGTACCCGTCGGCGTCCACGACGTAGGTGTCGCCGGTGCGCAGCCACTCCCCCTGGAACACCTGGCGCGAGGCGTCGTAGCGCGACCAGTATCCGGTCGCGGCCGAATCGCCACGGACGAACAGGGTTCCCGGAGTGCCCGGCGGGGCCTCGAGGCCGTCCTCGCCGAGCACGCGTAGTTCGTAGCCGGGCACGGCCACTCCAGTCGTTCCGGGCTTGACCTGCCCGGAACGATTGGACAGGAAGATATGCAGCATCTCGGTCATGCCGATGCCGTCGAGGATGTCGATGCCGAAGTGCGAGGTCCACCGCTGGTACAGCGCGGCCGGAAGGGCCTCGCCGGCCGAGGCGGCCAGGCGCAGGCCGGCGAGAGCATCCGCGGGCAGGCCGGCTCGAAGCATGTTGGAGAAGAACGTCGGGCCGGCGAAGAAGAGCGTAGCGGCGTAGAACCCAATCCGTTCGGCCATAATCTCTGGTCGCGACGGGCTTGGCTCGAGTACGGCCGCCGCCCCGACCGAGAGCGGGAAGAGCACGCTGTTTCCCAGCCCGTAGGCGAAGAAGGCCTTGGCCGCGGACAGGCACCGGTCGCCCGGCGTGATCCCGAGCACCTTGGTGCCGTAGGTCTCGCACACCACCCGGACCGAACCATGCCGGTGCATCGCGCCCTTGGGCGTGCCGGTCGTCCCCGAGGTGTACAGCCAGAAGGCCGGCGAGTCTGCGGTGGTCGGGTAGATCTCGCCCGGACCCGCGGGCAAGCGGCTCAGCGCGACCGTGGCCCGGTCGGCCACCACCCGGACCTCCTGGTCGGTCACCACGGCCATGACCTCCCCGGTGCCCGGGTAGCCGAGCGCGTCGGCCACCATGTCCAGGTACTGAGCGCTGACCGCGACGATCCGGGCCCGCGAGTCGGCCACGATCTCAGCGATGCCGTCGGCGCGCAGCATCGTCGAGATCGGTACCGGCACCGCGCCGATGCGCATCGCCGCGAGGTACACGATCACGAATTCGGGCGAGTCCGCCATCACCATAACCACGCGCTGCTCGGCTTGCAGCCCGAGGCCCCGCAAGCCGCGGGCGGCGTGCCCGACTCGCTCCGCGAGTTCGGCGTAGCTGACGTCACCCGCAATCCCGGTCAGCGCGAGCCGGTCACCGCGTCCCGCGCGGATGTGCCGGTCCAGCAGGTAGTCGCAGGCGTTGAAGGGCTCGCCGCTAGCAGGTCCTGGTGTCACTGGAGCGCCCCCAGCTCAGATCAGGTGGACGTAGTCGTAGTCGAACGGCTGTCCGTTGATGCCGTTCCTGGGCGGGGCGATCCAGGCCGCGATCTTGCCCCGCTCGTGCACCGGCCGCATCAGCGACCGCACGTAGGTCTTGTCCACGTCGGTCGGCAGCCACTCGCCGCTGCGGCGCTGCCATTCCTCCGCCGAGAGCCGCTCGCCGTCCGGGGTGGCCTCGATCGCGGCGAACGCGCCGACCTTGCGGTTGAAGGCGATGTGCGGCAGCTTCAGCCGCTGCTTCATGCCGCCTTCCTCCAGGATGCGGTTCCACCGCTTGACGCCGCCCTGGCAGTCCGAGATGTACTCGCGGCGCAGGTCGGTGTTGAGCCCGACCAGCGCCGAGACCTCGGTCAGCCCGATGCTCTGCTCGCCCGTCCTGGCGTCCTCCGACAGCGCGTCCACCATGATCGAGTCGCTGGTGAGCGTGTGGTCGTCCCGGCGCCGGTCCTCCAGCCAGCGGCCCTTGAGCCCGGCGGTGTAGTAGTTGGCCACGTTCGTCGAGGTCTCGCCGCCGAACAGGTCGAGCGACACCGAGTAGTGGAAGTTCAGGTACTTCTGGATCATCGGCAGCGGGATCGCGCCGAGGCCGGCCACGTCGTCGGTGTCCTGCTCGCGCATGACGTCGACGGTGCGCTGCACCACACGGTCGATGCCGGTGGTGCCCACCATCATGTGGTGCGCCTCTTCCTTGAGCATGAACTCGCAGGTGCGCGACAGCGGGTCGAACGCCGACTCCTTCAGCGTGCCGAGCTGGTACTTGCCGTCCCGGTCAGTGAAGTAGGTGAACATGAAGAACGACAGCCAGTCCGGGGTCTCCTCGTTGAACGCGCCCAGGATGCGGGGCGAGTCGATGCTGCCCGAGTTGCGGTGCAGCAGTTCGGTGGCCTCCTCCCGGCCCTCCCGGCCGAAGTAGGCATGCAGCAGGTAGACCATCGCCCACAGGTGCCGGCCTTCCTCGACGTTCACCTGGAAGAGGTTGCGCAGGTCGTACAGGCTCGGCGCGGTAGCGCCCAGGTTGCGCTGCTGTTCTACCGAGGCTGGCTCGGTGTCGCCCTGGATCACGATGAGCCGCTGCAGCTCCGACCGGTACTCCCCCGGCACCTTGTCCCACACCGGCTCGCCCTTGTGCTCGCCAAACCCCACACGCCTACCCGGGTCACGTTCGGCCAGGAAGATGCCCCACCGGTACTCCGGCATGGGGACGTGGCCGAACTGCGCCCATCCCTCGCGGCCGACGTTGACCGCGGTGCGCAGGTAGACGTCCTGGGTCGGCAGCGTCGGGCCCATCGTCTGCCACCAGTTCAGGAAGTTGGGCTGCCACGACTCCAGCGCCCGCTGCAGCCGCCGGTCCTCATGCAGGCTGACGTTGTTCGGGATCTTCTCGGTGTAGTCGGCAGTAGTGGTCATGGTTTTCAGACTCGATTCCGGTCGAAAGCGGCACGCTGCCCGGTGCCGAACCGGCGCAGCGCGCCGTCCGGGCCGGAGGCGTTGGGCCGGTTGAATATCCAGTTCTGCCAGGCCGACAGCCGGCCGAAGATCTTCGTTTCCATGGTCTCCGGGCCGGTGAACCGGTAGTTGGCCTCCAAGCCGGTGAGCGCGTCGGGGCTGAAGCTAGCCCGCTCCTCGGTCGCGATCCGGATTTCCTCGTCCCAGTCGATGTCGTCCGGCGCGAAGGTGACCAGGCCCAGGTCAGCCGCGTCCTCGGCTTCCAGGGCGGCACCCAGGCGCTTGCCTGCCGCCTCGTAGCCGGCCTCATCGCCCCAGAAACGGGTCTGCAGCCGGGTCAGCCCGTTGCTCATCGTCAGCGGCCCGGCGTTGATGTCCCCGAGGGTGATGGTGGCGGGATCGGCGTCCGGGTCTTTGTCCTGGAACACCCCGGCCAGCTGGAACGAGCGGTCGGCGGCCAGGGCGAGCTCGAGCAGCGACCCGGCGAAGCAGCTGCTCGGCTCGATGACCGCGATCAGGCTGCGGCTGGTCACATCCAGCCGCCGCAGCGTGCGCTTGAGGTAGTGCAGGACTTCATTGGTGAACCAGTCGCTGGTGTTGGCGAGGAGGAATTCGTCGTACGCGAGTACGGCGGCCGGATCCCCTTCGGTGCGGAAGACCCAGGTCCCGAGCTCGGTCTCGTTGGTGCGCAGATCCAGGATCAGGTCGTCGAGCTCGCGCGTCACCGCCAGCGGCCAGAAGTCCGCGCTCCGGGCCTCGGCGATGTCGCCAGGCGGGTCGGCCTGCGGGCCTTTTATGGTTATGTCGACGCTGCCCGCATCGCGGTCGAGCCTGGCGGACACGTACTGATAGGTGATGGCGTCGTCGTCGCGGGTCTTGCCGAGCGGGGTCAACGCGACCCCGGCGGCGCCCTCGGGACGCCCGGAGCGCCCGGCTAGCTCGGCGGCCCGTTCCGCGACGGTCTCGTCCCACTGGGGCCGCGAGACGGCCTCGTCGACCAGGCGCCATTGGACGGCCTTCTTGCCCCCGACGCCCTCCGGCCTGGTGGAGAAGTAGTCGGCCAGGTCACGCCGCACGTGCCGCTTGTCGGACACCCGGGTCAGCCCGCCGGTGCCCGGCAGCACGCCGAGCAGCGGCAGCTCGGGCAGCGATACGGCCGACGACCGGTCGTCGACCAGCATGATGTGCTCGCAGGCCAGCGCCAGCTCGTACCCGCCGCCTGAGGCGGTGCCGTTGACGGCGGCCAGGTAGGTCTGCCCGGAGTTGGCGGTGGCGTCCTCGATGCCGTTCCTGGTCTCGTTGGTGAACTTGCAGAAGTTCACCTTCCAGCCGTGCGCGGAGGCGGCCAGCATGCGGATGTTCGCGCCCGCGCAGAAGATCTTGGGCTTGCCGCTGGTGAGCACGACCGTGCGCACCTCGGGGTGCTCGAAGCGCAGTCGCTGCACTGCGTCGTACAGCTCGATGTCCACGCCCAGGTCGTAGGAGTTCAGCTTCAGCTCATAGCCGGGCACCAGGCCGCCCTGCTCGTCGACGTCCATCACCAGGGTGGCAACCGGGCCGTCGTACGACACCCTCCAGTGCCGATAGCGGTCGGGGCTGACCTGGAACTCGACCCGTTCTTCCGTCATGGCAGATCCCTCCCGCTGAATCCTCCGGCCGGTACTCCATACTCTACAAAACTTGAGTTGAACGTCAAGACTTCGTAGTATTTTGCTTGCTAGTTATCGCGGGACTTATCCGGGACCGAGACTTGCTGGTTATCCCCGGACCCATCCGGGAGGAGAGGAGACGATGACCGAGACCAAGCCACCCGCCCTGGCCGAGCCGGAGCCGACCCTGCTTCGGCGCCATGCCGCCGGTGCGGAAAGCGCGCGCGGCCTGCTGTTCACGGTGCTGGGCGAGCTAGTCCTGCCCACCGGCGGCGAAGCTTGGACGTCGGCGTTCATCGACGTGTTCGGTCGGCTAGGCGTCGAGGAGAAGGCGGCCAGGCAGGCCCTGATGCGCACGGCGGCTGACAACTGGCTGAGCTCCGAGCGGGTCGGCCGGCGCACGGTCTGGCGCCTCACCCCGGCCGCCGAGCGGCTGCTGCAGGACGGCACCGAGCGCATCTTCGGTTTCACCGCGGTCGCCGCGGACTGGGACGGCCAGTGGACGATCGTGATCGCGCGCACGCCCGAGACCGAACGCGCCGCCCGGCACGTGCTCAGGACGCGGCTGCGCTGGGCCGGGTTCGGCAACGTCATGCCTGGCGTCTGGTTGAGCCCGCGCAGCGACCGCGCTGGCGAGGTGCGGCGGATCCTGGACGAGGCCCGGCTGCCGGACGGCTACCTGTTCACGGCCGATTATCAGGGCGGCAGCTCGCTGGCCGCGATGGTCGGCCACGCCTGGGACCTGGACGAGCTGGCCCGCGAGTACGACGAGTTCATCGCGGCGTTCAGCGGGGACGTCACCCCCCATAGCCCCGATCCGCTCGCCCGGGTCATCGACCTGGTGCACGCCTGGCGCCGGTTCCCGTGGATCGACCCGGGCTTGCCGGCCCAGTTCCTGCCCGCGCCGTGGAGCGGCACCGCGGCCGCCGGACTGTTCGCGCGGCTGCACGCCCAGTGGGCGGGCGAGGCCATCGCCGCGTGGAAGCAGCTGCTGGCCAGGGCGTTAGGAAGATCACCCGCTGGCCAGCCAGCTGCTGGGACGTCAGCGCGGCCTGGGCCTTCGCCACCCGGATGCCGGAACAGGCACCATTTTCTCGTCGCTCAATAATTCGAGAAATTACTGTTTTACAGCGTTTCGTACGTGGGAAATGTCAGTTGTCGCCGCTAACATGGATCTAGAAAATCAGCCTGGTCGACGCGAAAGGACTACAGCGAGGACCGGCAATTCCATCTCAAGACGAGTCCGCGAGCATCCCGGAGGGAGGTGGTCAGGATGAGCCCGGTTCCAGCGTTCCCCAGCGCGGCCGACGCGATGGCGACGGTCCGCGCGGGTCTCCGGTTCCTGGCCGCCACTGACGCCACCCAGATGCCCGTGCAGACCCAGGCCGAGTGCCTGCAAATACTCGAGCAGGCCGACGCGATCAGCACGGCAGCCCGGGCATCGATCCTGGCCGCGTTCGCCGCCGGCCAGGGGTACTCAGCTGACGCGGATTACAGCCCGTGCGCGTGGCTGATCAATCGGACCCGGGTGACTAAGGGTGCCGCCGTGGCGCACACCGCCTGGGTCCGCCGTGCCGCCGCTCACCCCCAGATCGCGCAGGCGCTGGCCGAGGGAGAGATATCGGAGTCGTTTGCTCGCACCGTGTGCCAGTGGTCTGACAAGCTCCCCGCGGACTGCCGTGATGCCGCAGATACGATCCTGGTCGGCGCCGCGAGGGCCGGGATGGACCTGCGAGGTCTGGCTGAGCTGGCTGGTGAGATGCACGCCCGGTCCCGGCCCGATGCCCCCGACAGCGATCCGGACGGCGAATTCGACGAACGGTCGGTGCGGCTGGAGACCACGTTCGGCGGCGCGGGTGTTCTGAACGGCGACTTGAGCCCCGAGTGCGCCGCGGTGGTGACCGAGGTGCTGGACGCCCTATCGGCCCCGGCCGGCGCGGAGGACACCCGGACCTACGCCCAGCGCTACCACGATGCCCTGCAGGAAGCCATGCGCAGGCTGGTGGCAAGCGGTCTGCTCCCCGAGCGGGCCGGCCAGCCCGCGAAAGTGTGGGCGCACATTTCCCTGGCCGACCTGCTGATGCTGGATGGCAGCTCGGCGCTGCAGCAGCAGTGGACTGCGGAGGTCCGGGCCCGGTGGGCTGCGCACCGCGCCGTCGCCTCGGTCGGCGGCAGCGACGGCGCCGCCTGGCTGGAGGGCGACGCTGCCCGTGCCTTCGCTTGCGACGCCTCGGTGACTCCGGTCGTGCTAGGGGAAGTGAACTACCCCGTAATGGATGACCTGGTCCGGCTGTGCGTGGAACTGGCCCGGCTCAACGAAGCCGAGGCGACCGGCGAGGCAGCCTCCCAGGACGAGTCTCAGCCACCGACCCTCCGGGTCCGCGAAGCGCTCGAGCAGCAGATCATTGGCAAGGCAGTGGATCTCCTGTCCGGCCCAGGAGGACTCGCCTCCTTCCTGCGCCGCCGCCAGCTCGGCGCCCGGCTGGGCGGCCCCAGCCTCCCGCTCGATGTCGGCTACAGCGAGACCATCCCGGCCGGAATCCGCAACGCGGTCATCCTGCGGGACAGGCACTGCCAGTGGGCCGGGCGGTGCCACCAGCCCGCCAGCGCGTGCCAGGTCCACCACGTCAGGCACAAGGCCAACGGCGGCCAGACCAGCGTTCGAGACTGTGTTCTACTTTGCTGGTTCCACCACCAGGTGGTGATCCACCGGTGGGGCTGGACCCTGGTCCTGAACCCCGACGGGACCACCACCGCGTGGAACCCGGACAAAACCAAGGTCCTCAGAAGCCACAGCCCGCCGGTCCGCCTGGGGTGACACCCCCCCCGGGGACGAGTGACAAACGCCAAGCGGGTCCGCCGGTTTCCGGCGACCTAGCAAGAGCTCAGGTCCACAGCACCGGATGAACACCCCGCCTCAGACTCGAGGCCTCGGTGTCATCCGGTGCTGTCCCTTCTCTGCGAAGATCGGCCGAGCCCGCGACCGCCGATAGCTGACCCGCCGCCGCGCGGACCGGCCTTGGGGTCCCCTTAGTTCTCCGCCGCCGCCTCCTCCTCGAGTTCCTCCTCGAGTTCAGCTTCGGCTAGGGCGATCACGAACCCTAGTCCCTCGGCGATGTTCGCCGCCGCTGAGACGATGCGGGCCGTACCCACGACGGGCGCCACCGCGACGAGAATGTCTTCGACGTCATCGAGGGTGATGCCTGAGTCTGCCGCCGGTACGGTATTGAGCGCGTAGGAAGCGGCGGATGCGTCTATCGCGACTAGGGCGGCGATCCGGGCAATCATGAGCTCGCGAGCGCTCAAGTCGCTGTTTTCTAGCGACGTGGCGGTCATCACCAGGAGCGTGTCGCTGACGGGTGTGTCAGTACCTGTTTCGTTTTCGGACATGACGGTTCTCCTTTTTGGAAGTTTGAATCTTCACCCTGCCAATCACGGCGATCTTGGTTCACGCTACTCCGGCCAGATGCGCCAACTGCCGCAGGTCCACTTGATCGGCGCTCACCCCCCGGGTCGCCGCAGCGCTGACCGCAGCGGACCTGTCAGCTTCAGCCCGCCCGCCCCGCCCGGGCCCGCTCGCGCAGCACCTGCAGGCGTGGGACCTAGTGCACGGTCACCTCATGTTGCACGGCTGGATCTTTGGCGACGCAACCTTAGCGGCCCGGCCAGGTCAGCGACCTCACCGTCCGTTATGTCGCGGTGCCGGCCGTCGTCCTGGTCTGCGGCTATCGCGTGCTGGCCGGGCGGCCACCGCGCCACTGGCCGGGTGGCTTGAGGCACACGGCCTCACATACGGCATCGCCGGGTACTGGGATGCCTCGATCGTCACGCTGCAGTCGGGCAACCGGGTCCAGATCCGCGCGGTTAACCTGTGGGGGAAGATCGAATCGGACATGCACCTTCGGATCGCTTCATGATCGCGAAGGCTGGCTCTATCTCACATCTCGTGAACTGGCGTTAGTCAGCGCATCCGGCGCGGATGGCTTGCGCTAGGACGGGTTGCGGCATGGCCTCAGCCCAGGCGGGCGGCGCGGCCGGGCGCTGCGGGCGCAGGACGGTGGCGGCGACCGCAATGGCCGCCACCACCAGACCGAAGGCGATCCAGAAGGCCAGGTGATAGCCGTCGGTCAGGGCCGCTGCGACCGGGCGGCCGTGCGCGATGAGCGCATTGGTCCGGGACGCGGATACGGTGGCCAGCACGGCAAGCCCCAGCGCGCCGCCGACTTGGGCCGTGGTATTCACCAGGCCCGAGGCTAGGCCGGCGTCAGCCTGCGGGCGCCGAACCGCATCACCAGCCGGTCGGTGTAGCGCACCGACAGCACGCCCATCACGACGGCGACGGGCAGGAAGGCCAGGCCGATCTGCAGCGGGTCGTAGCCGAGGATGCGACGCAGGTATAGCGAGCCGAGGAAGAACATCCCGAACATGCCCGCGGTCCCGAGCACCTGGACTAGGTTCGCGCCGGTCACCGCGCGCGACCTGAATATTCGCAGCGGCATCAGCGGGTGACGTGCGGTGAGCTGCCTGATGATGAAGCCACCTAGGAGCGCCAGCGAACCGGCCCCTAGGCCGAGCGTCCTGGTCGCCAGCCAGCCCTGCTGCGCCGCGGGGTCAACGATGGTGAATACGCCCAGCATCATCGCGCCGGTGATCAGCAGCGCACCCGGCACATCGGCGCCCACCCGCTTAGCCCGGAATCCGGCGCCGCGGTCACGCTCGATTATCCGCAGCGCCGCGATGGCGGTGGCCGCGCCGACCGGCAGGTTGACGAAGAAGATCCAGTGCCAGTTCAGTACCTGGGTGAGGATGCCCCCGGCCAGCAGGCCCACCGCCGCGCCAGCGGACGCGACGAAGGCGAACACGCCGATCGCCTTGGCCTGTTCCCTGGGTTCGGGAAACATGGTCACGATCATGCCGAGGATTACCGCGGAGGTCGCAGCGCCGCCCATCCCCTGCAAGAACCGCGCCCCGACCAGCATCTCCCGGTTCGCCGCCAGCCCGCACAGCAGTGACGCGGCGGTAAAGACGGCTAGGCCGGCCAGGAAGATATTCCTTCGCCCGGCCAGGTCGCCGAGCCGCCCGGCCAGCAACAACAGTCCGGCGAAGGCGATTAGGTAGGCGTTGGCCACCCAGGCCAGGCCCGCCTGCGAGAAGCCGAGATCAGCTTGGATAGACGGCAGCGCCACGTTGACTATGGTCATGTCCAGCACGATCATCAGCATCCCCGTGCACAGCACCACCAGGGCGATCCAACGATTACGGTCATTCACCGGTCCTTCTCCTTTCACCGGCCTTCAGCCTGTTCACAAGATCAGGACTAGGCCGGGAAGAGAAAATCATCGGCCCGGGCCCGCACCGATTCACGCAGGGGCAACCAGAAGGCGCAGCTCGGGTCAGGCCTGCAGCACGGCCGTGGCCATCAGGTCAGATGCGACGAAGATCGCGTCAACGTCCGGGGTGGCCTCGAGCAGCCGGAAGGGAGGCGTTCCGCGGTGCCCTCGATGTCGACTCGTCCTCGGCCACCGGATCGCGAACGCGGGCCCTAAGGACAAAGACGCTGAGCACAGGAGCATCGACCGGCTGGCGGCGGCCATGCTTATCGCGACGGTCATGGCGCGCCTAACGCGGGCCACGTTCTCGCTCATGCTGGCGCTGCTGCCGGCGTTCGCCACCATCATCGGCGCCGTCGTACTGCACCAGATCCCCACCATCTTGGACGTCGCGGGCATCACCCTGGTAGTACTCGGTGTCGCGGCGGTACACCAGGAAGGCAACGAAACCAACGAGAGGGCATGACGTGGACTACGTAAAGCTGGGTTCTGCGGGGATGAAGGTCTCCCGGATCTGCCTGGGCATGATGAGCTACGGCAGCCAGGCCGAACGCGCCTGGCACCTCGACGAGGCCGCGGCCGAGCCGATCGTCAAGGCGGCGGTGGACGGCGGCATCACGTTCTTCGACACCGCCGACACCTACTCGGACGGCGTGACCGAGCAGATCACCGGCCGCCTGCTCGGCAGGGTCTTCGACCACCGCGAGGACTACGTGCTGGCCACCAAGGTCTACTTCCCGATGGGCCCGGGCCCCAACGACCGGGGCCTGTCCCGCAAGCACGTGCTCTCCGCGATCGACGCGTCGCTGCGCCGGCTCGGAACCGACTACGTGGACCTCTACCAGATCCACCGGTGGGACTACGACACGCCGATCGAGGAGACGATGGAGGCGCTGCACGAGGTGGTCAAGGCGGGCAAGGCCCGCTACATCGGCGCGAGCAGCATGTTCGCCTGGCAGTTCGCCAAGGCCCAGCACGTGGCCGAACGGAACGGCTGGACCAGGTTCGTCTCCATGCAGAACCACTACAACCTGATGTACCGGGAGGAGGAACGGGAGATGCTCCCGCTCTGCGCCGACCAGGGTGTCGGCGTGCTGCCGTACAGCCCGCTCGCCCGTGGCATGCTGGCCGGCAACCGGAACCGCCAGGGCGAGCGCCGGACCGCCCGGGCCGGAAACGACCCGCTGTCTGACGAGCGGTACCACACCGACGCCGACTTCGACGTGGCAGACCGGCTCACGGAGGTCGCGGCGGAGCGCGGCGCGCCTCCGGCCCAGGTCGCGCTGGCCTGGCTGCTCGGCCATCCCGGCGTGACCGCGCCCATCATCGGTACCACCAGGCTCGGGCACATCACTGACGCTCTGGCCGCCAGCCAGCTCACGCTGACCGAGGACGAGGCACGCCGGCTCGAGCAGCCCTACGTCCCCCACCCCGTCCTCGGCCACAGCTGAGGGGTAACGTGCCGGTGTGGAGGCCGCGGTCGATGAACCGGATCATCCAATCGAAGCTCTTGTCAGGATCCGCGCTCCACTGGAAGCCCTGAGAGGCCTCCAGCACCGCGAACCCGTGCAAGGTGCAGCGGATGGTCCGGATGGCGTGGTCCATCTCGTCCTCGCCGATGCCGTACCCGCGCAGCACGGCGGCGATCGAGTTGATGACGCGGGTGCCCGCGGCCAGCAACGGGTCGTCGGGACCGGTGAACTCGGCGCCGATCGTGGCTGTGTACCGGCCCGGATGCGCGGTGACGTAGGCCCGCGCCGCGGTCAGCGCCGCGGCCAGCGCGTCCAGTCCCGCCTTGCCCTGCACCGCGTCGCGGATCGCTTCGCCGAACTCGGTCATGGCCAGGATGGCGAGGCGGTGCTGCAGGTCGGCCAGGCCGCCCACGTGCTTATACAGGGACGGCGGGCGGACGCCGAGCCGGTCGGCGAGCAGGCCCATGGTGACGGTGTGGAACCCGATCTCGTCGGCCAGCCCGGCCGCCGCGGCGACCACGTCCTCGCCGGTCAGACCGACCCTAGGCACTCGCGTGCTCCTTCAGGAACGGCAGCATGGCGGCCGCGACCTGGTCTCGGGAACTGGGTGTACGGGTAGTGCCCGGCGCCGTCGATCATCACCGCGCGGCCGAGCCCGGCGGGCATTGCGGCCACGATGCCGTCGGCCTCGGCCCTCGGGTCGGGCCAGTCCGGGTCGAGGGTGCCCATGATCACCAGGGCCGGACACTGGATGTTGCCGAGCCTGGCCTCGGCGTCGGTCGGCCGTGATTGGCCCATCTTCCGCGTGGCCGCCATCCGCCCCGGCTCGCGTAGGTGCGCCTGCAGCGCGCTGATCAGCTCGCCGTATCCGGGGGGCTTGAGGCCGGGGAAAGCGTGGTCGAGGTAGCGGGTCCATGCGCTCACGCTGCCGGTGAGCCCAGTTCGCAGGAGAAGGATCGTGCCCTTGCGGTACCGGGAGTTAGTCAGCAGGGCGCCGGGGCTAATCTTGGGCACCCGGGTGAACGGGCCGATCTCGACGACCGCGGTGACCAGCTCGGGCGCCTGCGCCGCTGCGATGGTGGCGGACCCGCCGGAAAAAGAGTGCCCGACGATGACCGCGGGCCCGCCGAGGTGCCTGACGAGGGCGAGCGTGTCAGCCGCGGTATCGGTGCGGGTGTAGGAGGACCAGCCAGTGCTGGACTCCCCGAGCCCGCGCAGATCCGCTGCGGTCACCCGGTAGCCTGCCGCGACGAGCTGAGGGGCCAGCGATCCGTAGAAGTCGCGGCGGATGCCCATGCCGGGCAGGAGCACGACCAGCGGCCCTTCGCCGGTCACCTCGTAAGCGATCCTGCCGCCTTTTACCTCAAGGAACTCGGTCATGTCAGCCTCCGTGGCTAAGTAGATTAGCCACAAAGCTAATTCAATTAGCCAAGGCTGTCAAGCCAGGCGGGCGGGGTCAGGCGCCCACTGGTCCCAGGTAACGAAGCACGGCCAGGACGCGGCGGTTGTCGCTCTCGTCCGGGGGGAGGCCGAGCTTGTTGAAGATACTGGCCACGTGCTTCTCCACCGCCCCGCCCGAGACCACGAGCTCGGCGGCGATTCCGGCGTTCGACCGGCCCTCGGCCATCAGCGCCAGCACCTGGCGTTCCCTCGGGGTCAGCGTGGCCAGGCCGCCGCGCTGCCTGCTGGCCCGGAACAGCTGGCTGACCACCTCCGGGTCGAGAGCAGTCCCGCCGTCGGCCACCCGCTGCAGCGCCGCGCTGAACTCGGCCACGTTGGCGACCCGGTCCTTGAGCAGGTAGCCGACTCCGGCCGCGCCGCCCTCGAGCAGTTGCGCGCTGTAGGACGTCTCGATGTACTGCGAGAACACCAGCACCCCGGTGCCGGGATGCTTCTGCCGCAACTGCAGTGCGGCGCGCAGCCCCTCGTCGGTGTGGGTCGGCGGCATCCGGATGTCCACCACGGCGACGTCCGGGTGGTGTTCGGCCACCGCGGCCAGCAGCGCGTCGCCGTCGGACACCGCCGCGCAGATCGCGTGCCCGCGGTCCTCGAGCAGCCGGGTCAGCCCCTCCCGCAGCAGCGCGGCGTCCTCGGCGATCACGACCCGCATCAATGTCCTCTCAGGCTCGCTGCGTCTTCAGGCTCGGAGGGGCAGCTCGACGGTTACCGTGGTCGGGCCGCCCGGCGGGCTGACCACGTCGATCCGCCCGTCCACCGTGGATACGCGCTGCGCCAGTCCGGCGAGCCCGCTCCCCCGCGCCGCGTCCGCGCCGCCAATGCCGTCGTCGCCGACTTCGAGGCGTAGCAGCCCGGTCCGTTCGGTATAAATTTTGATTTTGATCTGATCGGCGTAGCTATGCTTAGTCGCGTTGGCGATCAGCTCGGCCGCGCAGAAGTAGGCGATGGTCTCGATCGCGGGCGCCGGCCGCGGGTCGATGTCGGCGGTGACCGACGCCGGGATCGCGCTGCTGGCGGCCAGCGTGGCCAGCGCGCTGGCCAGGCCGCTGTCGAGCACCGGCGGGTGGATGCCGCGGGCCAGGTCACGCAGGTCGGCCAGGGCGTCCACCGCGTTGCGGTGCGCGGCGTCGATGAGTTCCCTGACGGTGGCGTTGTCTGTCTGCTCCTCGTCCTCGCCCAGCTTCTCCCGGGCCATGCCCAGGTTCATAGCTAGCGCAGCCAGCCGCATCTGGGCGCCGTCGTGCAGGTCCCGCTCGACCCGGCGCAGCGCCGCGGCCGAGTCTTCCACCGCCAGCGTCCTGGTCCGCTCGAGCTCGCTGACCCGCTCGGCCATGCTGCTCGGCCCGAGCAGGCCGCGGACCAGGCTGCGGTCCGCCGCGTTGATACCGCGGGCCAGCCACGCCGCGGCCACCACGCAGGCCGCGCCCGCGATGGCCGCCGGGAAGGTGCCGAACCAGCTGTAGATGTCAAGTTGTCCGCCGAACGGCACCGGTACCACGGCCACCAACGGAGACAGATTCGCACCCGAGCCATTGCGGAACAGCAGCCAGTCCACTGGATAGCTCAGGTCGACCAGCCCGAAGACCGTGAGCACGATGGTGTAAAGCTGCACGGCGGCGACCGGCAGCTTGATCAGGCTGTACCAGACGCCCCGCCAGGCGGCCCGGTCTCGCAGCCGCCGGTCGAGGCGGCCGAGGAGGCCGCTGCCCGGCTGGAACCGCGGCGGTGCCTCGACCTGGTGGCCGAGGAGCCGTTTGAGCAGGCGGCGGTGGAGCGAGCCGAGCCGCCGGGAGACCCGCAGCGTGACGGTGATCAGCAGCAGGCCGATGACGGTGCCGATGATGGACGCCGAAACGGTGAAGCCGGTGGTCAGCAGGACCAGGGTGAGCAAGAACCCGGCCAGCCCCGCCAGCCCGCCCAGGCCGCAGTACAGCAGCTCATGAAGCGTCCGGCGGGTGAGCGGGGCACGCAGGATGATGCCCGCCACCCGCCGGAGCTCCTCTTCCATGGGCCTTATTGTCCCCGTTATGCGTCGCGGCGGGCCAGGGCCCAGCCACCCACGGCCAGAGCGGCTACGGCGTAAAGACAGAGCATGCCGAGCCCCAGGCCGGGTGACAGGGCGTGCGACATCGGCTTGACCGCGGTCAGCGAGTTCTCCGCGATCAGCATGGGCATGAACTGGCCGACCGAGTTCTGGATCGAATAGCCCAGCGGCACCAGGATGAGCGGGAGCACGAACAAGATCCCGACCACGGCGCAGATCGCGCCCGCGGTGTGCCGGATGACCGCGCCGAGCCCTAGGGCGATGAGCGCGATCAGGGCGGGGTAGGCGCCGCCCATCAGCACCGCGCGCAGCACGCCGGGCTGGCCGAGAGTGGCGTGCGGGGCCGGGGACCTCAGCACGGCCTCGCCGATGGCGAAGGCGGCGAAGGCGAAGATTTCCCCCACGACCAGCGTGACCGCGCCGAGCACGGCCGCCTTGGCCGCGAGCAGCAACGGGCGGCGGGGCACCGCGGCGAGCGTGGCACGGATCATCCCGGAGGAGAACTCCGTGGTGATCGCGAGCACGCCAAGGACGCCGAGCGCAAGCTGGCCGAGCGCTAGCCCTGCGAAGCTGTTATTGGTCGGGTCGAAGGACTCCCGGTCCGCGGGAGACATCGTGGCCCAGTGCTGATGGGCCAGGACCAGGATGGCCAGGCCGATCATGCCGGCCGCGAAGACGAGCAAAACCCACGCGGTCGAGCGGACGCTGCGCAGCTTGAGCCACTCCATCTGGGCCACGGAACGGAAGCCGTAGCCGGCAGCGGTCCTGGTTGCGCCGCGGGTTAGCGTAGCGGTGGTCATGACAGGCTCCCGTGATAAGCGATGCTGGTCGCGGAGTACTCGGTGCTGCCCTCGGTGAGCTGGAAGAACGCCTCTTCGAGGGAGCTGCTGCGGGCCGACAGTTCGGCCACGGTGGTCTGCGCGAGCAGCCGGCCCTGGCCGATGACGATGAGTTGGTCGGCGGTCTGCGCGACCTCGCTGATCAGGTGGCTGGAGACCAGCACGGTGCGGCCGTGCGCAGCCAGGTTCTTCAGCAGGTTGCGGATCCACCGGATGCCCTCGGGGTCCAGGCCGTTGACCGGCTCGTCGAGCAGCAGCACCGCTGGGTCGCCGAGCAGCGCGGCGGCGATGCCCAGCCGCTGGGCCATGCCCAGGGAGAACTTGCCCGCGCGCCGGCTGGCCGCCTTCTCCATACCCGTGATCTCGAGCACGTCGTTGACCCGGCAGCGCGGGATTCCGTTGCTAGCCGCCAGGGCGGTCAGGTGCGAGCGGGCGGTGCGTCCCGGGTGAAACGCCTTAGCCTCGAGCAGCACGCCGACCTCCCGCAGCGGACTGTGCAGGTCGTGGTAGTTCTTCCCGTTGATCCGCACCGTTCCGGCGTCCGGCCGGTCCAGGCCGATCATCATCCGCATCGTGGTGGATTTGCCCGCGCCGTTCGGGCCGAGGAACCCCGTTACCGTGCCGGGGCGGACGTCGAAGCTGAGGTTGTCCACGGCGGTCGTGGAGCCGTAGCGCTTGACCAGGCCGCGTGCCTCGATCATGAGAAACCCTCCGATTGGTGTCGCGTGCCCGGCCCCCGTCAGGCGGGCACGCTTGGCTGCGTGTGATGGTCACGCTACGGACACCGCACCTCGCGGGGAACGCGGCCAGCACCCCACTTGGGGGTGGGGTTTCCCCCCGCATGGCTGGCGCTTATCCTCATGTGGGGTCCGTGTCACCATCAGGGTGTGTGTTTATGCGGGTGGTCGTCGCCGGAGCGGGTATCGGCGGGCTCTCCGCGGCGCTGTCCTTGCACGCGGCCGGGATTGACGCGACCGTGATCGACTCGGCGGCCTCGCTGCGGCCGCTCGGCGTGGGCATCAACCTGATGCCGCACGCGGTCCGCGAGCTGAC
This sequence comes from uncultured Actinomycetes bacterium, assembly GCA_963769715.1. Lineage (GTDB taxonomy): Bacteria > Actinomycetota > Actinomycetes > Streptosporangiales > Streptosporangiaceae > Palsa-504. The sequence continues at coordinate 127,582 of CAVYNE010000011.1, read as the reverse complement.
CGAGCTCGGCCTCGGCGACGAACTCGAGGCGACTGGCATCCCCACCGCGGAGATGGTGCACTTCGACCGGTTCGGCAACCGGATCTGGGGCTTCGCCAGCGGCCGGAATATCGGCTACCGCTGGCCGCAGTACTCGATTCACCGCGGCGAGCTGCAGATGCTCCTGCTCGCCGCGGTCCGGTCCCGGCTCGGGCCAGACGCCGTACGCGCCGGCACTGCTTCACCGGTTTTTCTGAGTCTTCGTCGCAGGTGGCGGTGCAGGTCCGCGATCGGACCAGCGGGGATATTTCGGTGCTGCGGGCCGACGTGCTCGTCGGCGCGGACGGGCTGTACTCGGGCGTCCGGGCCCAGCTGCATCCCGGCGAGCCGGCGCCGCGCTGGGGCGGCATCATGATGTGGCGCGGGGTGATGGAGGACGCGCCGTTCCTGACCGGGCGCACGGTCGCGGTCGCGGGCGCCAACGCGACGCTGAAGTTCGTCACCTATCCGATCTCGCGGCAGGCCGAACGGCGGGGCCGGGCGCTGCTCAACTGGGTGGCCGAGGTCATGCTGCCCGGCAGCCGCCAGGACATCGCCGACTGGAACCGGATTGGACGCGTCGAGGACGTGCTGCCGTGGTTCGCGGACTGGAAGTTCGGCTGGCTGGACGTGCCCGCGCTGATCACCGGGCGACCACACTGCCCGACGTGGCCGCGCTCAACTCCCGTCCGTCGCTGACGCCATGACGCGGTTGCGTACTCTCACCAGTGATGCGTCGTGGCGTAGGAGTGGTTGACGATGACCTCGGTGTCCTCGGGCGGCTGGTAGACCGACTGCACCGCGACCCGGCCGGGGCCGAACAGCCTGACCCAGATGCTGCGGTAGCTCCACCGGCTGTGCCAGAAAGCGAAGCCCATGTTCCGCGGGTACTCCAGGTGCAGCGCCATCCGCACCGACACGTCCCGGTACAGCAGGGCACTCGGCTGGATCAGCAGGGTCTGGCCCTGCTGCAGGTCACGGATGAAGACGTTGCCCGGCGCGTGCAGCAGCAGGAGGCCGGGGGCCCCCTGCGCGCCGAACACGTCGCCGTACTGCCCCATCGGGTAGTGCATCTCACGGTCGTCGGAGTCCTGGCCGGTCTCGTACCAGATGTCCGACGGGTACCAGTCGTACTTGATGTTGCCCGTAGCGCACAGGAAGCGGTGCTCACGGACCCAGATCTGCTGGCCGTGCTGCATCGGCAGGGCCACGACCTCGCCCGCGTGGTTGTCGGACAGCGCGAGGTGGCCCGGGCCGCGCCCTTCCACCATGACCAGCGGCATCCCGGCCATCTTGCGGTTCCACCCGCCGCGCATCGGCATGTTGGTCAGCCGGGTCGCAGGCTCGGTCCATAGCAGCACATGGTGCGAGAAGTAGACCCAGTCGTCGGGCGCGAGATTGAACTCCGCGACCGGAACGCGGGTGCCCGCTATCTGGATGTGGGACTGGCCGAACTGGAGCCGCGCCATGTCCTTGATGGGCGGCTGCTCGACCCAGCCGGAGTCGCTGACCGAGGACCTGATGTCGACCGGCGCCCCGCACAGCGGGCAGGTGGGCGAGTTCGGGTCGCTCGGCTGCCGGCAGTACCGGCAGATGTAGGTGTTCATCTCGGTTCTCTCGGGGCTCAGTCCGCGTGGTGGTGGACGTACATCGACTGGATGCCGACCCGGCCGGGCCCGGTCATCTCGGCGAGGTACATGCCATGTCGCAGCATCCCGGTCTTCAGCGGCATCTGCGCGGCCTGCATCTGCACCGTGGAGTCCTTGTACAAGAGCCCGCCCGGCTCGACCAGGATCTTCTCGCCCGGCCGCAGCGTCCGCTCGAGCACGTCGCCGTTCCCGTGCAGCAGCAGCATGCCCGGGTAGCCGGTCGTGACGAAGCGGTCGATGTACATGCCGTTGCCGCCGTGCAGCAGGTTGACCAGTCCCTTGATCCGGATAAAGGAGTACTGGATGCTGTGCGAGGCGACCAGGAAGGCGTGCTCACGGACGTCGAGCTCCATGCCCGGGTGCAGTGGCAGCACGACGAGCTCGCCCGGCGCGTTGCGGGAGAACGCGATGCGGCCCGGACCGTTAGCCACGGTCACGATGTGCGGCATGCCGCCGACCGTCCGCTTCATCCCGCCGCCGGTGTTCAGCGAGGAGAGCGGGACTGTCTCGTCCTTCCACAGCAGCACGTGATGCTCGAAATAGAGGCCGTCCTGCGGATGGAGGTTGATCTCGGCGACCGGGACGAGCTCGCCTTCGACCTGGCAGGTGCTACCGGAGAACCGGAACTCCGTCATGTCGCGCAGCCGGGGCGCCTCGCGCCAGCCGGAGTCACTGACCTTGTCCCTCTCGTCGAGAGGAGCGCCACACGTCTGGCAGCTGGTGGTACCCGGCTGGTTCTGGGCGTGGCACCACCCGCACTGAATCATTTCCACGCTCGGAAGATAGCAGGAAAGGACCTCTGACAACGCCTTATGTCGCAATCGAGAGAACCGGTATGGTTCTGTGCATGGCACTGCTCGGGCGGGAATTCATCGCCGTACCTGACGACCGCAAAGGTCAGATCGTCTTCAAATGGCCGGACATCACCATCCGTCGCTACACGCGTGCGATCGTCAACGCGGACGAGATGGCGATGTTCGTCAACACCGGCCAGGTCGTGCAGACCCTCGGCCCTGGCCGGCACCAGATCGACGCCAACGAGCTGCCAGGGCTCGGCGCGATCATCGATCACGTCAGCGGCGGGAACGCCTACCGGGCCGAGCTGTACTTCGTGGGTACCCGCGAGTACACCGGCTTCAAGTTCGGCGGCCGGGTCGACGACGTGCAGGACCCGCGGACCGGGCTGGTGGTGACGCTGCGGGTATTCGGCGACTACGCGCTGCGAGTGGCCGATCCGGTGCGGCTGGTGACCAACCTGACCTCCACGGTCGACGTCACCGACAACGAGCGGATCGCCGGCTGGGTCAGCGACCAGCTGCTGAAGGTGCTGCGGACGCACGTCACCACGCAGATCATCCGCAACGGGTGGCCGATCCTGGGTCTGATGGCGTACTCGGCGGAGATCGAGCAGGCCACCATCGAGGCGGCCAACGGCCAGCTCGTCGCGTACGGCGTGCAGCTGACCCGGATGGGCAACTTCGACGTCAACCTCTCCCCCGAGGACGAGCAGCAGCTCAAGCAGCTGGCCAAGGACACGAGCTACTCCCAGCTGGCCGGCGGCTTCGGCAACTACGCCCAGGGCGAGATGGCGCTCGGCGCGGGCCAGGGCATGGCGCAGGGCGGCTCCGGAGTCGACGGGGCGTTTCTGGGGGCCGGGTTCGGGCTGGCCAGCGCGATGGGGGCGCAGCAGGTGGCGAACCAGCAGGCGCAGCAGGCGGCGGCCCAGCAGGCGGCCGCGCGGCAGGGGATGCCACCCTACGGCCAGGGCGGCCAGCCGCAGCCCTCCGGTCAGGGCGTCCCGGGGGCCCCGCCTCAGCAGCAGCCGGCCCCGGCCCAGCCTTCGTCCGGGCCGGTGTGCGCGTCCTGCCGGGCGTCCAACCCGGCCGGCGCGCGGTTCTGCATGGGCTGCGGCCAGCCGCTCGCGCCTGCGGTAGCGCACTGCACCGAGTGCGGCGCCGAGCTTCCCGCCGGCGCCCACTTCTGCGCAGGCTGCGGGACCAGGGTCGGCGGCTGAGTGCTCCGCGCGGCGCTGGTTTCCGTCGGCCTGGTATTACGCGGGGCTAGCCGGGAGCGCCGATCTCAACCCCTGGTTCGGCCCTGGGTGCGACGCGCTGGTACCGGATCTTCGCCAAAACCGGGCCGCCGCTATCAGCTACGCCCACCGCCACCACATCGGCTGACCTGCTTCGGCTGGCCGCGAGCGCCCTCCCGTCGCCCTCATGGGTGGATTTCAGTACGAGCAATTCCGTTGCGGCTCATGCCGGAAACACGCAAAATCAGCCCCACGGGTGGATGTTTGCACTGGGGATCCGGGCCATGCTTCAAGGGTCCGGTCAGGCTTCGGGGATCCCGTCAGGATGGCGAGGAAAATAGGATGCTCAACGATGCGAAATCGGCCAAAGGCACGCAGACCGCACCGGCTGCGCATGCAGTAGATCTGCGCAAGACGTACGGGGTGGGACAGGCTGCGGTGCATGCCCTGGCCGGTGTCAACGTGGCTTTCGAGCGTGGCCGGTTCACGGCCGTCATGGGCCCATCAGGCTCAGGGAAATCGACACTGATGCACTGCATGGCGGGCCTGGACCGGCCCACGTCGGGGCAGACGTTCGTGGGCGAGGAGGACATCGGGAGACTGGATGATGCCGGGCTCACCCAGCTGCGACGCGACCGGATCGGGTTCGTATTCCAGTCCTTCAACCTGATCCCGACGCTGACCGCGGCCGAGAACATCACCCTGCCTGCCGCCCTGGCGGGCGCCAAGGTCAACCGGGAGTGGCTCGATTACCTGGTGGAACAGCTGGGTATCGGCGACCGGCTGACGCACCGTCCCAGTGAGCTGTCGGGCGGCCAGCAGCAGCGTGTCGCGTGCGCCCGGGCGCTGATCAACAAGCCGGACCTCGTCTTCGCAGATGAGCCCACGGGCAACCTGGACTCCAATGCCTCCGCGGAACTGCTGGCGTTCCTGCGGCAGTCGGTGACCGAGCTGGGCCAGTCGATCGTCATGGTCACGCACGACCCGCGGGGGGCCGCGTACGCGGACCGGGTCGTCTTCCTGGCCGACGGGACCGTGGTCGGCGAGCTCGACAAGCCGACCGCCGACTCGGTCCTGGAGCAGATGCGGACCCTGGGCGCCTGACATGAGAAACGTGACCATCAAGGGCCTGCTGGCCCACAAGCTCCGGCTGGCGCTCACCGCGCTGGCGATCGTGCTCGGAGTCACCTTCATCTCGGGGACATTCGTCCTCACCGACACCCTGAACAACACATTCACGGTGCTGTTCGGCAACATCTACCAGAAAATTGACTTCCAGGTCCGCGGGGTCGCACAGCTGGGCAGCGGCGCGAACGCGACGCGCAACGAGCTGCCCGAGTCGCTGCTGGCCACGGTCCGCGGCGTGCCCGGTGTCCAGGCCGCCCAGGGTGAGGTCGGGGGCTACGCCCAGTTCGTGGCCCAGGACGGCAAGGCGATCCAGACCGGTGGCGCGCCGACTCTCGGCGTCAGCTTCAATCCGGATCAGCAGATTTCCAGCCTGCACCTAGTCGCGGGCGGCCCGCCGGTGACCGCCGATGACGTGGTGATGGACGCCGGGACCGCGCAGAAGTACGGATTCACCGTGGGGCAGCGGGTCCGCATCCTGTTTGCCGGACCTCCCCGGACGTTCACCATCACCGGCATTGCCCAGTTCGGGTCGGCGAACAACCTCGCCGGAGCGACCCTGGCCGCGTTCACGCTCCCGACCGCGCAGGCCGTCCTCCAGGAAGTGGGGCACCTGGATAACATCAACGTGGTGGCAGCCCCGGGTGCCAGCAAGCCCGCGGTCCAGCGGGACATCGCCAGCGCCCTTCCGCCCGGGGTCGAGGTGGTCACCGGGCAGACCGTGGTGAACGAGCAAACGAGCTCGGTCAGCCAGGCGCTTTCGTTCTTCTCCACGGCCCTTCTCGTCTTCGCGTTCATCTCCCTGTTCGTCGGCGGGTTCACCATCTTCAACACGTTCTCGATCATCGTCGGGCAGCGGACGCGTGAGCTGGCTCTGCTGCGGATCGTCGGGGCGAGCCGCCGCCAGGTGTTCCGTTCTGTGCTCGCCGAGGCCGCCATCGTGGGACTCGTCTCCTCGGTGATCGGCCTCGGCCTCGGCGTGCTGGCCGCACTGGGGCTAGAGGCGCTCCTGCGCGGGTTCGGGATTACGTTGCCGACGGGATCGCTGGTGTTCGAGCCGCGTACCGTCTTGGTCGGGCTCGCCGTCGGCGTCGGCGTGACGGTGGTGGCCGCGGTCGGCCCGGCCCGCAATGCCGTGCGCATCCCCCCGGTCGCCGCACTCGACGACCGCCAGTCCGGCCCCGGCGTCTCGATGCGGCGCCGGTTCATCTGGGGCACGGCCGTGGCCCTGGTCGGCGTAGTCCTGCTGGCCATCGGGCTGGCCAAGCCGGCCATCGCGCTCGTGGGCGCGGGTGCGGTCGGCATCTTCATCGGTGTCGCCATGCTTTCCCCGGCGATCGCGCGCCCGCTGTCGAGTGTGATCGGCCGTCCGCTGGCCCGGGTGCTCGGGGAACCTGGCAAGCTCGGGCGGGAGAATTCCATGCGCAGTCCCCGGCGCACCGCCCAGACCGCCTCGGCGCTCATGGTCGGTCTGGCCCTGGTCGCCGCGATGTCGGTGTTCGGCGCCTCGCTGTCCAGGTCGGCCACGAGCAGCGTGGACCAGGCGATCAGCGCCGATCTCATCGTGAGCACGACCAGCGGGTTGGGACAACTCAGCCAGTCGGTGCCGGCCACGGCATCGGCCGTGCCGGGCGTCACCGCAGCGACCACCGTCTACCGGTCACAGTTCGAGGTGCAGAATTCGCTGGCCACGCTCACCGGGGTGTCGACACAGCACCTGGCCGACACGCTCATCCTGCGCATGACGGCGGGCAGCCCGGCCGCCCTCGCCCAAGGCGAACTGCTCATCGACTCCACGACCGCGAAATCGAAGCACCTGGCGGTCGGCGACACGGTCCCGGTGAAGTTCGCCGAGACCGGTTCTTCCACCCTGCGTATCGGCGGCATATACGAGGCGAACGCCCTGATCCTCAGCTACCTGGTCAGTGTCCCGTTCTTCCTGTCCCACTTCAGCAACCCGTCTTTGGGTGCGCTCCTGCTGCGTACCAACAGCAGCGGCGCCGTGGATACGGCCGTCACGCACGCCCTGGCCCCCTATCCCAACCTGCAGGTCCAGACCAGGGCCCAGTTCGAGCAAGCCCAGACGGCCAACGTCAACCAGATCCTCGGGCTGGTCTACGCCCTGCTCGCCCTGGCCGTGCTCATCGCGCTGATCGGGATCGTGAACACGCTCATGCTCTCGGTGTTCGAGCGCACCCGCGAGATCGGCCTGCTCCGGGCGGTCGGCATGAAGCGGCGCCAGGTCCGGACGATGATCCGGTCCGAGGCAGTCATCCTGGCGATCTTCGGCGCCATCATCGGGATCATCATCGGCACCGGCATGGGCATCGCGCTGGTGTCGTCGCTGAAACAGCAGGGCATCACCGACACCGTCGTGCTGGCGTCCCGCCTGGTGGAGTTCCTCGTGCTCGCCGCCTTGCTCGGACTGATTGCCGCCAGCTGGCCCGCCCGACGGGCCGCCAAGCTGGATGTGCTCGCCGCTATCGCCGCCGAGTTATGCATACAGCGGGGGTGGCCGCTAGTCCCAGGCCGGCTCGGTGGCCTCGCGGACGTTGCCGTCCGGCGTGAAGATCAGGAACCGCTCGAAGGACCGGGCGAACCAGCGGTCGTGGGTAACCGAGAGCACCGTGCCCTGGTAGGAATCCAGGCCCTGCTGCAGCGCCTCGGCGCTCGGCAGGTCAAGGTTGTCCGTCGGCTCGTCGAGCAGCAGCAGCGTGGAGCCGGCCAGCTCGAGCAGCAGGATCTGCAGCCTGGCCTGCTGGCCGCCGGACAGGGTGCCGAACGGCTGCCGGGCGCACGATTGCAGCTCGTACCGGGCGAGCGCCGACATCGCCTCGTTGATCAGGAGCGCGTGCTCGGTCATCAGGATCTCGACCGGAGCCCGTCCGGCCAGGTCCGGCCGGGCGTGGGTCTGCGCGAAGAAGCCCGGCACCACCCGGGCGCCCAGCCGCCACCGCCCCTCGTGCGGCACCTGCTCCCCCGCGAGCAGCCGCAGGAAAGTCGACTTCCCGGATCCGTTGGCACCGAGGATCGCCACCCGGTCGTCAAACCAGATCTCTGTGCCGAACGAGCTCGTGTTACCCGTCAGCACCAGGTTCTCGCAGATCACGGCGCGCTTGCCGGTCCGCCCCCCGCGCAGCCGCATCTTCACGTTCTGTTCCTTCGGCGCCTCTTGGGGCGGGCCCTCCTCCTCGAACCGGCGCAGCCTGGTCACCGCGGCCTGCAGCCGGGAGGCCATGGCGGAGTTGTAGGTGGCCTTCTGCCGGTACATGCGGACCAGCTCTTTGATCTTCTCGTGCTCCTCGTCCCAGCGACGGCGCAGTTCCTCGAGCCGGCCGATCCGGTCGGTCCGGGCCTGGGCGTAACCGGAGAACCCGCCGCCGTGCACCCAGACGTGCCGGTCCTCGACGGTCACGATGCGCTGCGCGCAAGCGGCCAGCAGCTCCCGGTCGTGGCTGACCAGCAACACGGTCTTCGGCGTGGTGGCCAGTTGCTGTTCCAGCCAGCGCTTGCCCGGCACGTCCAGGTAGTTGTCCGGCTCGTCGAGCAGCAGCACGCCGTCCGTGCCGCGCAGCAGCGACTCGAGCACCAGCCGTTTCTGCTCGCCGCCGGACAGCGTGCTCACGTCACGCCACCGGCACTGCTCGTACGGGATGCCGAACGCGGCCACGCTGCAGGCGTCCCAGTGCACCTCGGCCTCGTAGCCCCCGGCCTCACCCCATTCGGTCAGCGCCGCCGCGTAACGCATCTGGGCGCGCTCGTCGTCGCGCTCCATCATCGCCAGCTCGGCGGCGTCCAGCCGGGCCGCGGCCTGGAGCACCCGAGGCGATGAGACGGAAAGCAGAAGGTCACGAACCATCGGCGCTTCTTGGGAACTATGGTTCGTGCCGATGAACTGGCGCATGACGCCAAGACCGCCGGAGGCGGTGACCGTACCGGACTGCGGCTGGAGGTCCCCGGCCACCAGCCTTAGCAGGGTGGTCTTGCCGGCACCGTTCGGCCCGACCAGGGCGGCGGTGATGCCGTCGCCGATGCGGAAGCTCACGTCGTCGAGAAGTGTCCGCCCATCCGGCAGCACATGGCTGACATGCGCTACCTCGACGTGCCCGGAAGAACTCACTCCCGGACAATAACCGTGAGCCGCCGTGCCGACAACGCTATTAATCCGCGCTAGGCCAGCGGTCCGGAATGAAACCGGGTCCGGCCGGGCTGTTCGGTGACATGAGCATCGAACTGGGCAAGGTCGGTATCTGGCGGCACCCCTCGGGGCTCACCCCGGAGGTGGTGGCCGAAGTGGAGGCCCTGGGCTACGGGGCCATCTGGGTGGGCGGCTCGCCGCCCGGCGATCTCGGCGTCGTCGAGCACCTGCTGGACGCGACGGATCACATTGCGGTGGCCACCGGGATCGTCAACGTGTGGAAGGACGACGCCGCGACTGTGGGCGCCTCTTACCACCGCATCACGGCCAGGCACCCGGGCCGTTTCCTGCTCGGCCTCGGCATCGGGCATCCCGAAGCCACCCAGGAGTACCAGCAGCCCTACGCCAAGCTCGTCAGCTACCTCGACGAGCTCGATGACCTCAAGGTCCCCGGCGGGGGACGAGTACTGGCCGCCCTCGGCCCGAAGGTGCTCAGGCTCGCGGCACAGCGGGCCGCGGGCGCGCACCCCTACCTGGTCACGCCGGAGCACACCCGCTGGGCCCGGCAGATCCTGGGCAACGGGCCACTGCTGGCTCCCGAACAGAAGGTGGTGCTCGAGACCGACCCGGAGCGGGCCCGCGCCATCGGCAGACCGCGGGTCCAGAATCCGTATCTCGGCCTGACCAACTACCTCAGCAACCTGCGCAGGCTCGGCTGGACCGATGCCGACTTCGCCGACGGCGGCAGCGACGCGCTGATTGATGCGCTCGCGGTGCACGGCGACGCGACGGCGATCACCCGCGGCGTCACCGCGCACTTGGACGCGGGCGCGGACCATGTGGCGGTGCAGGTCCTCAACCCCGATCCCCTGCCCGCCCTGCGCGCGCTGGCCGGCCAGCTGCAGCTGGCCCGCAGCTGACGGCGGCCAACCGGGAACACCGTGGCCGCCGCCTACCAGGTCCTGCGTGATGAGGGCATGGCGGAAAGCCGCCAGGGCGCCGGCACCCGCATCGTCCCGCACCGCACGACGCCGGCCGCGGTGCACCGGGCCAATGGCTTCTTCGCGGGCCTGCTCGAGACCGCCGCGCTCGACGCGGACCTCAGCCTGGCCGTGGTGGACTGCGCGCCGCAGGTCTCGGCGGCGCTGGCCGATCCGGCCTCCGTCCTGGACCGGGCCGGCCTGGTGGCGGCGACCAGCACCAGCGGGTACTTCCCGCACGGGCTGCCCGCGCTGCGGGCCGCCATCGCCGGCCACCTGGCGGATCGCCTCGGGCTGCCTGCCGATCCCGCGCAGGTGATCGTCACGACCGGCGGCCAGCAGGCCCTGGACCTGCTCATCCGGTGCGAGGTGCTGCCCGGCCAGCCGGTCGCGGTCGAGGATCCCACCTTCCCAGGCGTGCTCGATGCGCTGTACCGGGCCGGCGCCCGAGTGATCGGGATGCCGGCCGGCGCAGGCCTGGACCCGGAGCGACTGGAGCACGTGGTCCGTACGCACCACCCGGCGATGGTCTACCTGATCCCCACCCATCACAACCCGACCGGCCTGGTCATGCCGGCCGGGCACCGCCGCCGCGTGGCCCGGCTCGCTGCCGCCCATCCGGACACGCTGTTCGTCGACGACATGACGCTCACCGAACTGCCGCTCGGTGACACCCCGCCACCACTCCCGCTGGCCTCGTTCGGGCCCAAAGAGCCGAACCTGGTCAGCGTCGGCTCGCTGTCCAAGCTGTACTGGGGTGGCCTGCGGACCGGCTGGATCAGCGCCAGCGCAGGCTTGATCGCCCGGGTGGCCGCGGCCAAGGCCGCCGCCGACCTGGGCAGCGCGGCCTTCCCGCAGGCGGTCACGGCCGCGCTGCTCAACGACCAGCACGACGACATCGTCAAGTGGCGTGGCTGCGGGCCAGGTACGACGCGCTGACCGAGGCACTGCGGGCCGCCCTGCCCGGGTGGACCTGGCCCGAACCGGACGGCGGGGCTCACCCTGTGGGTGCGCCTGCCCGGTGAGGCAGACGGCGGTGCCTTCGCCCAAGCCGCGCTCAGGCGTAGGGTCGCCGTGGTGCCAGGCCGCTTGCTAAGTGCCACCAGCCAGGCGAGCGGGTACCTGCGCCTGGCCTTTACCCAGGCGCCGGACGTCCTGGCCCGGTCGGCCGTGGCCCTAGCGGCCGCGGCACACGGAACGTAAAGGCACCTCGTACGCGCAGGCCGACCGGGCGCTGACCATCATGAAGCGCGACCCGGAGCTGGAGTTCCTCAACGAGGTATCCGCAGTCCCCCTCCAGCAGGCGCTGCGGCGCCAGGAGAAGGCGTTCCGGGCTTTCTTCGAGAAACGCGCCCGCTATCCCCGGTTCAAGTCCCGGCGCGGACGCCAATCCGCCAGCTACACCCGCGCCGCATTCCGGATGTGCGCGGGCCAACTGTGGCTCGCCAAAACGGACGCCCCGCTGCGGTACGTGTGGACCTGGCCGGACATCGACCCGGCCACCCTTGATCCCACGTCGGTGACCGTGGTCCGTGACCCGGCCGGGCGATGGTTCGTGACCTTCCACGTGGACATCCCCGACCCGGAGCCGCTACCCGCCACGGGCGAGAGCGTCGGCGTGGACGTGGGACTGACCCATTTCGCGACCTTGTCCACCGGTGAGAAGATCGGCCACCCGAAAGACTGGGAACGGCATCAGCGCAGGCTGGAGCGGTACCAGCGCAGGCTGGCCCGCTGCCAGCGCGACTCCCGCAACCGGGCCAAGGCCCGCGCCAGGGTCGCCAGGGCGCGGGGGGTGGACCTACAACGGAACAGAGCCGGGTTTCGGTGCACGATCGGGATTCATGAGCCTTCCTGTGCACCCTCTCGCCGGCCAGCGTGTCGGCTACGCCCGGATCTCCGGCGCATCCCAGAACCTGGACGGGCAGACCGACGCGCTGAACGCGGCGGGCTGCGAGAAGATCTTCGCCGACACCGCGTCGGGGAAGCTGACCGAGCAGCCGGAGCTCACGTTGTGCCTGGGGTATCTGCGGGCCGGGGACACGCTGGTGGTGTAGCGGCTGGACCGGCTGGGCCGGTCGCTCCGGCATCTGGTGGAGACTGTCAACGCGCTGGCCGAGCGCGGGGTGGCGTTCGCGTCCCTGCATGAGGGGATCGACACCACCACCAGCACCGGCCGGCTGGTCTTCCACATCTTCGCCGCGCGGGCCGAGTTCGAGCGGGAGCTGATCGCCGAGCGGGCGGCGGCGGGCCGGGCTGCCGCGCGGGCCCGCGGCCGCGTGGGCGGCCGTCCTGCCAAGCTCTCCCCAGCCCAGGTCGCTCTGGCCCGAGCGCGGTATGAGGCCCGGGACATCACCGTGGCCGAGATCGCCAGGGCGCTGGGGGTCGGCCGCGGCACCATCTACCGGGCGCTCCAGCAGGCGTCCTGATCGAGGTGTACGCATCTTGATACAACAATGGAACGGCCAGTGGCGTTAACGAGCTGAGGACCGGCGTGTTAGCGCCACTGGCCGTTCCGATGCAGGCACTTGCATTAGCTCGCAGAGGTGCTGAGTCCGTGATCCCGACGGCGCTTTGCTCGCTTCAGGGCGCGCGTCGCAGCGATCGTGCGGCGGGTGATCACCCTCCGATCTTGGCGCTGGGGTAATGGGGTCTAGGTGTGGCCGCGAGTCCCGCGCTCCAGCGCGCTTCGCAGCTGGGTCCGGGAGGTGATTCCGAGCTTGGGGAAGGCCCGGTACAGGTGCGAGCTGACGGTACGGTGGGAGAGGTAGATCATCTGGCCGATCTCGCGGTTGCTCAGCCCGTCGGCGGCCATCTGGGCGATCTGCAGCTCCTGCGGGGTGAGCTGGTCCCGTGCCTCGGGAGTCCGGGGGCGGCTTGTCTCCCCCGTCGCGCGGAGCTGCTGGCGGGCCCGCTCGGACCACGGGCTTATGCCGAGGGCATCGAACGTCTCCCTGGCGGCGCGCAACGGCGCCCGGGATGCCGAGTCATGCCGCTGCTGGTGGAGCCACTCCCCGTAGGCAAGCTGCACTCTTGCCCGCAGGAACGGCCAGGTGCTCATGTCTGACTGCAGCGCAGTCTCGAACAGCGCGCCGGCGCAGTGGTCCTCGGCCAGCAGCGCGCGGGCGTAGCGCAGGCCAGCGTGCAGCAGCGGCGAGGGGGTCTGCCTGGCCGCTGCTTCCATCTCGTCCGCGATGGCTCCGATGCCGTCTGGGTCGCCGCTGCGGCGGGCGGCGTCGGCAAGATCGGCGACCGTGCAGCACCTGACCGCGGCGTGATAGGCCGGATCGGCCGGGTCATGGAGACGCCGCAGGTGCTGCAGAGCCTCCGCGGGGCGGCCGCCGCCCAGGGCAGCGAGGCCACGCGCGAACTGCACCGCCGCCAGTACGGCGCTGACGCCGATCGGCACCGACACCTGCTCGGCCTGGGCGGCAAGGTCTTCTGCCGCATCCTGGTCGCCGCGCAGCGCGACCAGCAGGGCCTGGACAGCCTGAGCTGTCGCCAGCACCAGCGGCTGGTTCGTCTCCTGTGCTAGCCGGCGTCCCTCCTCGGCGGCAGGAATGGCCGCGCCCAGGTCGGCGAGCTGCGCGGCGCTCCACGCCTGCAGGGCGAGCGCGGCGTGCCGCTGCGAAATGCTCGCCTCTTGGTGGATCGCGGTGCGCATCAGCGGGTGCCGGAACAGGTATTCCGAATCGTCGATCTCCACCAGCCGCGCGGCGACGGCAGGGGCCAGCACGTCGGCTGTCAATCCCGGGCCCTCTAGCAGGGCCGTTGCCTGAATCACCTCATTGATCCGTGGCTTGTCGTTCAGGGCGGCCACCAGCAGGGCGGTGCGCGTCGCGACGGGAAGATCAGACACTCGCGCCGCAAATGCCTGTTCCAGCCGGGTTGTGAGCGGCAGCCACGCGGGCAGCCCCGCTCCGGTGCTGAGATGCCGGAAGGCAATCGGCAGTTCCACGAGTGCAAGAGGATTGCCGGCCGTCTCGGCGAGCACGCGCTCGCGTACTGCGGCCGGGAGGCCAGGAGCGCGGCTGTCCAGGAGTGCCGCTGCCGCCTCCGCGGCCAGCGGCTCGAGATGCAGGGCCGGGAGCCCGGCGTCGTTGAAGGGGCTCTCGAAGCCGTCGCGGATCGCAGCGACCAGCAGGATCGGCTCGAACTCCAGCCTCCTTGCCACGAATGCCAGCACATCGCAGGTCGCGCGGTCGAGCCACTGAGCGTCCTCCGCAACAACCAGCACCGGGGCTCGCGCCGCGCTTTCGGCCAGCAGGTCCAGCGCGGCGAGCGCCGTCAGGAAAAGGTCGGGAGCGACGTCATCGGTCAGGCCGAACGCTGCCAGCATCGCGCCGCGCTGGGGCGCGGCCAGGCCGTCCAGCCGGCCGAGGACCGGCCGCAGAAGCTGGTGCAGCCCAGCGAATGGCAGCTGCGCCTCGCATTGCACGCCGGTGCACATCAGGACCAGCATCCCGCGATCTTGCGCGAGCGCGCTGGCCTCCCGCAGCAGCGCCGACTTGCCCACACCGGGCTCGCCGCTGACCACCACCGAGCCGCCGTGGTCGTGCAGGTGATCAAACAGCTCAGCAAGAACCCGCGTCTCGGACTCCCGCCCGAACAACGAGGTGACTGCCGGCATCGCCTGATCCATCCGCTAGAGGTCCCGGCGGTCATCGTCACACGCCGGCGCACCCAAGGTCCAGGCGAACGGCCCCGGCAGCACTCGGCGTGGCCGCATGCAGCGGCCAGGCTAGTGCCGCGACCGGTAACGCTTGCCCTCTTTGGCGACTGCCTCGGAATTAGGGGAGACTCGGGGCGGAGGGGACGAGGGAGGACCTGAATGAAGGCGATTGTGCAGAACGTCTACGGATCCGCCGACACGTTGCGGTTCGGGGACATCGAAATGCCGGTAATCGGCGACGACGAGGTCCTGGTGCGGGTACGGGCGGCCGGCGTCGACCCAGGGGTTTGGCATCTCATGACCGGTCGTCCCTACCTCGTACGCCTCATGGGGATGGGTGTGCGCCGCCCCAAGGTGCCCGTGCGAGGCCGTGACCTCTCCGGTGTCGTCGAGGCTGTGGGTAGCCGTGTCACCCGATTCCGTCCGGGCGATGAGGTCTACGGCGTGACCACGGCCGGCTCGTTCGCCGAATACGCGCGGTCGCGGGAGAGCCATCTTGCCCGCAAGCCCGCCAATCTGAGCTTCGAGCAGGCTGCGGCGGTGCCCATCTCGGGCATGACCGCGCTGCAGGGCCTGCGCGACGTCGGACGTGTGCAGCCAGGCCAGCGCGTGCTGGTCATCGGCGCGGCAGGCGGCGTCGGCTCCTTCGCCGTCCAACTGGCCCACGCGTTCGGCGCCCGGGTGACGGGCATGTGCAGCACTGCGAAGATCGACCTGGTCCGGTCCATCGGAGCCGACGACGTGATCGACTACACCCGCGAGGAGGTGGACGCGCGCGGACCGCAGTTCGACCTGATCCTCGACACCGCCGGGCGCCGCCCCGTGTCGTTGCTGCGCCGGGGCCTCACGCCGCGCGGCACCCTGGCGATTGTCGGCGGCGAAGGAGGCGGCCGGTGGCTCGGAGGCTTCGACCGCCAGATCCTGCGAGCACCCGTTCGGTCGATGTTCTCGAGCCAGCGGCTGCGAGCCGTGACCGCAAAGGAGCGCTCCGAAGACCTGGAGTACCTGACCACGCTGATCGAGGAGGGGAAGGTCACACCAGCGATCGACCGGACCTTCCCGCTGCGTGAGGCGCCCGAGGCCATCCGGTACCTGGCGCAAGGTCATCCCGGCGGCAAGGTCGTCGTCACGATCTGACGACCATCGACGTGCAAACGTTACCGGTCGCGGCACTAGCCTAGCTGTACCCAGATCAGCACAATCTGGGCGCCGGTGAGCGGGCAGCGCTGCACGGCTGCCACCGGACGCGCCCGGGGCCGCTGTCAGGAGGCAGCCCGCCGCGGTTGACGCGGTAAAGCAGTCACCTGACCCAAGCGATCGCACCCGCCGCCGTCTTACGGTCATCACGTGGCATATACCGAGTCCGGCAGCCTGTGATGACCCGCTCCGGCGTCTTCCGGAACGGGAGCACCCCGACCGTGCTGCTCGTGCACGGCGCGTTCGCCGACGGGTCGATGTGGACGGGTGTCATCGCCGAGCTGCAGGCCGCCGGAATCGGAACGACCGCCCTGGCCAACCCGCTGCGCGGCCTTGCGTCCGACGCTGCCTACGTCGCCAGTGCCGCGGCGGCGATCGACGGCCCGGTCGTGCTGGCCGGCCATTCCTATGGCGGCGCGGTCATTACCGCCGCCAGATCTGCGCCCGGCAACGTCGTGGGCCTGGTCTATGTCACCGGCTATGCCCTCGCGGAGGGCGAGAGCGCCGTCGACATCAGCGGCCGCTTCCCCGGCAGCCAGCTGGCGGCCGCCCTGCGCCCGGCGACCTTCCCCGACGCCAACGGCGACCCGGGAGTAGAGCTGTACGTCGACCGGGAAGCCTTCCCGCAGTTGTTCGCCGCCGACCTGCCTCACCGCGCGGCCGCGGTCGCGGCGGCCGCGCAGCGCCCCATCACAGCCGCAGCACTGGAGGAGAAATCACTAGCGGCCGCCTGGAAGACGACGCCATCCTGGTACGTGATCGCGACCGCCGACCAGGTGATCCCGCCCGAGGCCCAGCGGTTCATGGCCCTGCGCGCCGGAGCGCACACGACCGAGATCCGCGCCTCCCATGCCGTTGCCCTGACTCAGCCCACCGAGGTCGCCGAGCACATAGCTGCCGCCACCAGGTCCGCCCGCGCCCCCGGCGCGGCCTGATGAGCAAACCTGTCCTGAACGCCTGATCCGAAGTCGCACTCCACCGCCCGCTGAAGGAGAGAGATTCATGTCTACTGAAAAGCCCGACGCTACGGCGACGGTCACTGAGCACGAAGCCCGGCAGGTACAGCGCGCCAACGCGTCCGGGCTCACCCCGGTGGTGTTCGTCCACGGCTTGTGGCTGCTGCCCAGCAGCTGGGACCGCTGGGCGGAGTTGTTCGAGAGCGCGGGCTACGCGGCGCTGACACCCGGATGGCCCGACGATCCCGAGACCAGGGCGGAGGCGGGCGAGCATCCCGAGGTATTCGCGCACAAGTCTATCGGCCAGGTCGCCGACCACTTCGCCGCGGTCGCCGGCTCCCTGGCCCGCAAGCCAGCCATCATCGGCCACTCCTTCGGCGGGCTGCTCGCACAGATCCTCGCCGGGCGAGGCCTCGCCGCGGTGTCGGTGGCGATCGACCCGGCGCCGTTCCGCGGCGTGCTGCCCCTGCCGATTTCGGCGCTGCGGTCAGCATCGCCAGCGCTTGGGAACCCGGCCAACCGGCATAAGGCCGTACCGCTGACCTACGACCAGTTCCGGTATGCCTTCGCCAACGCCGTGTCCGAGGACGAGGCGAAAGAGCTCTACGAGACCTTCGCCGTGCCCGCCTCCGGACTACCGGTCTTCCAGGCCGCCGCCGCCAACCTCAACCCGTGGACCGAGGCGAAGGTCGACACCGAGAATCCCGACCGCGGCCCGATGCTGCTCATCTCCGGCGAGAAGGACCACACCGTCCCGTGGCCGATCACTAATGCCTCCTACAAGCACCAGCACCGCAACAAGGATGTGACCGAGATCGTCGAGATCCCCGGCCGCGGGCACGCGCTCACCATCGACAGCGGCTGGCGCGAGGTCGCCGACACCGCCCTGGCGTTCGTGCAGCGCTTCGCACCGCCGCAGTCGGCCGGGGCATGATCTGTAAGGCTCGATGCTGGCACGCGCCGGCGGAAGAGCCGTCCCATACCGGCTTGCCGGAGCTAGCCGCAGAGCGCGACGGTTCCGGCGCCACGGGAAGGCGCGCCGGGACCTGAACGACTCTGCTCGGCAGCATTTCGCGACGGAAGGAAAGCTCGATGGACCTTAACCTGACCGGCAAGGTCGCGGTCGTCACCGGCGCAGGCAAGGGCATCGGCAAGGCCGTAACCATGGCCCTCGCTGATGAAGGCGCGCATGTCGTTGCCGGCTCGCTGACTACAGATGCGCTCGACGGCATCAAGGGCGTCACGCCAGTCGCCGTTGACCTCGCCGCGCCCGGCGGGCCGGCGCAGCTGATCCGGCGCGCAACCGAGGAGCACGGCCGCCTTGACGTGCTGGTCAACAACGTCGGCGCCGTCCGGATGCGGACCGAGGGATTCTTCGGCACCAGCGACGAAGACTTCGCCTGGGCGATGCAGATGAACTTCTTCATCGCGCTGCGGGCCAGCCGCGCCGCCCTGACCGCGATGGTGGATCAGGGCAGCGGAGCGATCGTAAACGTCGCCTCGGTGAATGCGTTCTTCCAGCCCGACGCCGCCACGATCGACTACGGTGCTGCCAAGGCCGCGCTGGTGAACCTCACCAAGACGCTCTCGCAGGAATTCGGGCCGCGCGGCATCCGGGTCAACGCAGTCTCGCCGGGCCCGGTGTCCACCGACCTGTGGCTCGGCGAGCACGGCGTGGCGGAGACCGTCGCGAAAGCCACCGGCGTGGACGCCGACACGGCCCGCAAGACGGTCATCGCCGGGATCGGCGGGTTCGCCACCGGCCGGTTCACCACACCCGAGGAGGTCGCGACGCTGATCACGTTCCTGGCCTCTGACCGGGCCGGCAACATCACCGGCGTCAACTACCTCATCGACGGCGGCCTGATCAAGACAACCTGACGCCAGCCCATGCCCGCGCTGCAGAACACCGATGCTCGCCGCAAGCGGCTGGCGCTGCTCGCGGCGATCATGGGATCTTTCGTCGCCGGGCTGGACGCCACCGCGGTCAACGTCGCGCTGCCGGCGATGACCTCGGCGGCGGCCTTGCGGGCCAGCAGTGGGTATCGGGGCGGAAGTAGCAGCGGAACGAAAAGTCACGCTAAGCGGCCCCGGCGGGGTTCCTTAGCCTGACTTTTCGTTCCGGTATAAGGATGGCGGCCTCCTGCCGCAGGCCTCGCAGGAGGGGGAACGGGCCTTGCGGCTACCCGCCCGGCCTTGCCGGAGGCGCTATCAGGTGTCGTCCTCGTCGAAGTCTTCCTCGTCATTGTCGCGGGCGTCGGGGTCACGTAGCTGCCGGGTGGCGGTGGCGCCTTTGGCACGTCCGGCGGGTTTTACGGGGGTGAAGGAGTATTTCCCGTGAACGTTGATGTGGTTTCTCATGAAAGGACTGAGTTGTGCAACGTCTTCGTCTCGCACGGGGTATCCCTGGGATCGCAACTGGCGCAGTGCCGCGTCAATATAGACCGTGTTCCAGAGAACGACGCAGTTCAAAACGATACCCAGCGCGCCAAGCTGATCCTCCATTCCTTCCCGGTACCGCTGGAACAGTTCGCGGCGGCGTCCGTGGAATATCTTCTCGGCGAGCGCGTGCCGTCCTTCCTGGAGGTTGCGCATTCCTTTGATGCCGCGCCGGTACGGTTCGCTGTCGATGACCGACAGGATATGGAAGGTTTTGAAGATGCGGCCGTAAGTGGCGATCGCCTCGGCCAGGGCAGTGGGGTGACCGTCGCGTTGCAGGGCCCTGACCACGTTGGACGCGCTGACCTTGCTGGTATAGATCGTGGCGATCAGCCGCAGGATCTCACTCCAGTGACGCCGCACCTTGCCCAGGTCGAGTTTCCCCCGGGCGAAGGTGTTCAGGCTCCCGTAGTCGGCGCCGCCCGCGGCCCGCCACCCTTTCTGGTCGGGCAGATCGGCCAGCGCAGGCCGGTAGTCGACGCCCAGCAGGCTCGCAATCCCGAATATCAGGTCGGAATAAGAACCGGCGTCAGTTACCAGCACCTCGGGCAGGTTCGCCGCGCCGGGGCTGAAAAACAGGTCGATTGCGTGGAGGCAGTCCCGGTCGGTTCCCGCCACGATTTTATGCCCGGTCCCGAACGCCTGATCATTGATCATGTTCAGGAACGTCATCCCGCGTTTCGGCCCGAAATACTTCCGGTTGAGTTTGGCCATTAGCGAAGGGACGGGGACGACGAACCGCATGCCGTCGATCCCGGCGACCATCCCCGCCGCCCAGGGCCCGGGCGAAGCCGATGCCGGCCTGCTGGGCGATCAGGTGCGGGTTGGCGGCGGTGTAGCCGGCGGCGCGCAGGTAGGTGCGGCCCGCGTGGCCGAGGCGGCGGCGTTCCAGCGCGGCCACCCCCGGCGAGGAGACCGGCCCGTACCCGATGTTGAGGGCCTGGCCGGTCAGGCAGGCCGCCACGGTGACATTCAGGTCCGCCATCCGGGCCGCCCCGCCCGACAGGGCGGTCAGCGACTCCAGGAACTCCGGCACCCATCCCATCACCTCCAGGATCTGCTCGCCGATGTCGACGCGGGGCAGCATGGCCGCGACCCGTTTGCCCGGCATGGTGAAGAACCGGCGGCTGGCCCGCGCGATCTCCTGTACCGGGTGGGGTGAGCACCGCCGGATGCTGGAGTACAAGGCCGAACGTTACGGGCGGGCGGTCGCCGTGGGAGACCGCTGGTATCTGAGCTCGAAGACCTGCTCAGCGTGCGGGCACCTGCTGGCCACTCTTAGTCTCGGGACACGCTGCTGGACGTGCCCCGCCTGCGGCACCCGGCACGACCGGGACATCAATGCCGCCAAGAACATTCTGGCCGCCGGGCTGGCGGTGCCTGCCTGCGGAGGCGACATAAGACGCACGGGGACACCCCCGGCGCGGTTGCCTGTGAAACAGGAACCCCGACCTGTGAAGGAAGGAATCCGCGTCCTTAGGGCGGGGAGGAAGTCAAACCAGGGCGGTCCCGATCAGCCCGTTCCTGGTCACCAGGGCGGCGAGCTCGTCGGCAGCTAGCCCGCCGGTCCCGGCCGGCCGGGACGGAAGCACCATGTAGCGGGCCTCGGAGGTCGAGTCCCAGACCGAGATCTCCACATCATCGGGCAGCGTCAGGCCGAACTCGGCGAGCACCGCGCGTGGCTCCCGCACCGTCCGCGACCGGTAGGCGAAGCTCTTATACCAGCCCGGCGACGGCCCGAGCAGCGACACCGGGTAGCAGGAGCACAGCGTGCAGACGACGACGTTGTGCGTGGTCTCGGAGTTCGCGACGACCCGCAGCGCGTAGCTCAGGCCGTCGAAGCCCAGCTCCGCCGCGGCCGCGTCACCATCTGACAGCAGCAGGTCACGATACTGCGGGTCGGTCCAGGCGCGGGCGACCATCCGGGCGCCGTTCACCGGCGAGGCCAACGCGACCAGCCGGGTCAGGAACTCGTCGATCTCGTCGTCGCTGGTCAGCCCAGCGGCGATCAGTCGTTCCTCGAGCTGGCGCGCTCGCGCGGCGGCCGGCAGGTCATCATGGCCGGTCAAGGTAGGACTCCCACAGGTCGACAGTCACGGTGTGGTCACCGCTCCCCCACAGGTCAGCGGCGGAAAAGCGGACCGCGTAACAGGTCTCGACCCGCGGCGGGTCGATGCCGCGGGCGCTGTCGTCGGGCACCGGCCACTGGCCCAGGGCTGCGACGATCACCCCGGTGTGCCCGCGCACGTACCTCGGCACCCGGGTGTGATGGTCCGGGTCCCCGGTTCGCACCCGGACCGTGCTGCCCGCCTGGTAACTCACGGCGCTGTGCCCATCTCTGTGCCCATCTCTGGGCCCTTCTCGGCGACGAGCATTTCGATCGCGCCGAGCCAGCGCTCGTAGTACGACGCCGCCAGGTATTCCTCCGGCGGCAGCCGCTCGATCGCATCCCGTAGCTCGTCGCTGTTGAACAGGCCGCGCCGCCGCAGCACCGTGGCCAGCGCGTACACCCGCGCCTCCCAGTCGGCGGCGAACGGGGGCCCGCCCTCTTCGCCGATCGGCACCGGGCCGAACCCGGTCTGCCCGCCCATGTCATGAACACGGCTCACGTTCGTGACCCTAACAGCCAGATCGTTAATTTCCCGAACGAGGCGCGGTGCGTGCCCCGGTGACCGCTGGGCACGCTGGGCCCGGGCCCCCTTCTTCCGGGACCAGCCCGGATGTTACTTATTGCTCTATGACAACAAACTCCGAACTCCGCAGCAGGCAGTGGTTCGGCGCGACTGGCCGGACCGGGATGGGCCACCGGTCCTGGATGCGCAGCCAGGGGTTCACGTCCGAGGTCTTTGACGGCCGCCCGGTAATCGGCATCGCGACCACCTGGTCGGAGCTGGCACCGTGCAACGTCCACCTGCACCGGGTGGCGGAGTCGGTCAAGCGCGGGGTCTGGCAGGCGGGCGGGTTCCCGCTCGAGTTCCCGGCCATGGCGCTGGGCGAGACGCTGCTACGGCCCACGGCCATGCTGTACCGGAACCTGCTGGCGATGGAGGCCGAGGAGCTGATGCGGGCCAACCCGCTGGACGGCGTGGTGCTGCTGTCCGGGTGCGACAAGACCACGCCCGGGCTGCTGATGGCCGCGGCCAGCGTGGACCTGCCGGCGGTGATGGTCACCGGCGGGCCCATGCTCAGCGGCAAGTACCAGGGCACCGACGTGGGCTCGGGCACGGCGGTGTGGCGGTTCGAGGAAGACCTGGTGGCCGGGCGGATGACCCAGGAGGAATGCGCGTTCGCCGAAGGCTGTATGGCCAGGTCCAACGGGCACTGCATGACGATGGGGACCGCCTCCACGATGGCGTCGATGGCCGAGGCGCTCGGCATGCAGCTGCCGTACTCGGCGACCTGGCCTGCCGTGGACGCCCGCCGGTATGAGACCGCGCAGCGGGCCGGCCAGGTGATAGTGGATCTGGTCCAGCAGGACCTGCGGCCATCGGCCATCATGACCCGGGCGGCGTTCGAGAACGCGATCCGGGTCAACGCGGCGATCGGCGGATCGACGAACGCGGTGATCCACCTGCTCGCCATCGCCGGGCGGCTCGGCGTGCCGCTGACGCTCGACGACTTCGACCTGCTGGCCCGGGACGTGCCGACCCTGGTGAACCTGCAGCCGAGCGGCAAGTACCTGATGGAGGACTTCTGCTACGCCGGCGGCCTGCCTGCGGTGATCCGAGAGCTAGTCGACAACGCTCTGCTGCACCCCGACGCGATGACGGTGACCGGAGCCGGGATCGGCGCGAACGTGGCGGGCGCGCCATGCTGGAACCGCGAGGTCATCCAGACGGTGGCCGACCCGTTCCAGCCGGCCGGGACCGGCACTGCGGTGCTGCGCGGCAACCTCGCCCCGGATGGCGCGGTGATCAAGCAGTCCGCCGCGTCGCCGCACCTGCTCAAGCACCGGGGCCGGGCGCTCGTTTTCGACTCGCCGAGCGACTACTACGCGGTATCGAACGATCCCGAGCTCGACGTGGACGAGGACACCGTGCTCGTCATCCGGTACTGCGGCCCGCGCGGCTACCCCGGCATGCCGGAGGTGTCCAACGTGGCGCTACCTAAGAAGCTGCTGCTGCGCGGCGTCCGCGACATGGTGCGGATCTGCGACGGCCGGATGTCGGGCACCGCCTACGGCACCGTCATCCTGCACGTGGCCCCGGAGGCCGCGGCGGGCGGCCCGCTGGCCCTGGTCCAGACCGGTGACTGGATCACCTTGGACGTGCCGGGCCGGACGCTGACGCTGGAGGTCGCCGACGACGAACTGGCCCGCCGCCGGGCGGGGTGGCAGCCGCCCGCGCCGACGGCCAGCCGGGGCTGGACCCGCCTGTACACCGACCATGTGCTGCAGGCGGACGCGGGCGTTGATATGGACTTCCTGGTCGGCGCCAGCGGGCATGAGGTGCCACGCGAGTCGCACTAGCCTGCCTCAAGCTGCGGGCGCCTTGCCGGGCCAGGTAGTGTTCACCCCTGCTCTGTTTCCCCGACTACCCTCAGGCAGGAACACGTGGAAAGCGTCGTCCTTCTGGATGAAGCCGGCTACGCCAGCGGCACCGCGGACAAGACCGCCGCGCATCACGCCAAGACGCCGCTGCACCTGGCCTTTTCCTGCTACCTGTTCAACGAGACCGGCCAGTTCCTGCTGACCAGACGGGCCGAGTCGAAGCGAACCTGGCCGGGCGTGTGGACCAACACCTGCTGCGGGCACCCGCAGCCCGGCGAGTCCATGTCCGGCAGCGTGCGCCGGCGACTGCGGGAGGAACTCGGGATCAGCGCGGCCAAGCTCACGCTAGTCCTGCCCAGGTTCCGGTACCAGGCGCGGATGGCCAACGGAGTGCTGGAAAACGAGGTCTGCCCGGTCTACGCGGCGTACGCCGCCGACATGATGGAGCAGAGCCCGCCCAATCCCGACCCGGCGGAAGTCGCGGACACCAGGTGGGTGGACTGGGACGAGTTCTGTGAGGCGGTGCGCACCGGCCGGCAGCCCATCTCACCGTGGTGCGCCATGCAGCTCCGCGAGCTCACCGCCCTTGGCTCGCGGCCGTGGGGCCCGGCCGACGCGGCCGACCTGCCGCCCGCGGCGCGCAGCTGAGCTGTCCACACGTCCCCGCAACGGGGTTTCCCCCAGGCCCACACAGCCTCATCAACACGCCTTCCACAGAGTTGTCCACACCGGTGGGTTTACTGGGGTGGGACCCCGGGCGGATCGGGTGGGGCCAGACCGCGGGCCAGGAGCTCGAGGACGTCGTCGAGAACGTCCTCGGGGACGCGCCCGCCGGCCGTCCACTCGGCCCAGCGCATGCCGACGAAGTTGCCGATGCCGGTGTAGGCGAACGCGATGACCTCAGGATCGTAGTGTGCGTCCACCTCGCGGGCCATCTGGGCGGCCCGCACGCCGCGCGCGTAGCCTCTGGTCAGGTGCTCGTAGTACTCGCGGAACAGACCCGGGTCGATGAACTCGGACTCGCGGACGATGCGGTCGATCCAGGGGCGCTGGGACAGCATGTCGAAGTACGCCCGGAACGACGCGCGCTCACTGGCCCGCTGACTGCCGTCGGTGTGCTCCAGGGCCGCCTTCATGGCCAACCTCAGGTCGGTGTTGATCGCCCGGACCACGGCGGCGAATATCTCCGCCTTGGACCCGAAATACGAGTAGAAGCTGCCAGTGGCCATCCCGGCCCGGGCACAGATGTCCGCGACCGTCGTCCGGTGGTAGCTGCGCTCACCGAACAGTTCCTCGGCCGCGGCCAGCAGTCTTATCGCGGGCGGCCGTTCGTCGACTTGGCGCCCGGACTGCGCCGATGGCGGGCGGGCGCGCCCGCCCGCCATCCGGCTCATTTCGGCTGTCATCCGGCTGATCCCTGCTTCACTCAGTGTGGGATGGCCGACGTGGCGTCAGGGTGAGGGAATGCCACTCGTCGGCGCCTGCTGTTCGGTTCCCGTGTAGGGGGTGATGGCACCTGACGCGGACGTGTCCGTGGTCAGGACCGACCCCTGCTGCACTAGCTGGCCATTTGTGATAACACCCACGTAGGCGCCGGTAATGCCCGAATGATCGCTGGAAGAATAAGCGTACGGTGCCACCGCGGGTCCCTGAGGCAGCCCATTCTCGATCGCCGAGACCAGGTCCGCCCGGGTCGGATTCCGGCCCGCCTTGAACATGGCCTGTACGAAGGTGTAGCCGACGGCCTCGCCGTAGAGCACGTTGCCGTCAAACGGCGCCTTCGAGTCGTACTGGTCGTGCACCTTCTTGAACAGCGCGATCCAGCTATTGCTCGCGGAGCCGAGGCTGGGCAGGTAGCCGTCGCTGATGATCCCGTTGATGAGCTGGCTGCCGTTGACCGTCGCGCCGCCCTGCTTGGCATACGCCTGGAGCAGGCCGGACAGGGTGATCGGGTCCTCGCCCACGTTACTGACCGCCAGCGTCGGGCTGAAGCCCAGCTTGAGGGAGTTCAGCTTGAGCAGCGCGGTGAACGCGGGGATCGAGAACGAGACGACGACCTGAGCGCCGGAGGCGCGCAGCGCGGCGACCTGCGGGGCGATATTGACGTTGGTCGGGTCGTAACTCTGCTTGCTGACCACCATCGAGGCCGGGATCTCGTCGGACAGGCCCTTGACCCCGTCTTGGCCGAACTCGTCGTTCTGGTAGAAGAAGCCGACCTTCTTGCCCGCGAAGTGCTGCTTCACGTACTGGCCGAGGATCTTTCCCTCGCGCACGTAGTCGATCTGCCAGCCGAACGTTTGCGGGTATGTCGTCGGGTTGTTCCAGCACGTGCAGCCGGACGCCACGAACACGTCAGGAACCTTCTGCGCGTTGAGGAAGCTGATCGCGGCCAGGTGCGTGGGCGTGCCGAGGCCGTCGAACACGGCGTACACACTGTCCTGCAGCACCAGCTGGCGCACGACCGAGGCCGTCGTGGTCGGGTTGTAGGCGTCGTCGAGGTACTTGTAGACGATCTTGCGTCCGTACACCCCGCCGTTCGCGTTCACGTAGGCGAAGTACGCGGCCGACGCGGGCGCGATCTCGCTGTAGCCGGGCGCGGCGGGCCCGGTGAGCGGCTGGTGGCTGCCGATGAGGATCTGAGTCGCGGTGATGCCAGGCGCGGACGCGGTCAGGGCCGCGCTCGAACTACTCGAACTACTCGAGCCCGTGCCTGGGCTCGAGCTCGAGCTGGAACTGGACGAGCAAGCGGCGACGGTGAACGTGGCGACGGTCATGATGGCCGCGGCCTGCCAGCGAAGCCGGGGATTTCGTTTCATGCACTGCCTTCTTTCTCATGTTGGCTGGCCGGCGTTTCGCCAGCCGGCGGCGTGACGTGAGGCGCGAGCGCGTCGGGCGAAGTACGTGTCTTCGGCTCAGGGCCGGTGAACAGGGCCAGGAGCCGCATCAGGCCGCCCTGGATCCCCTGCGGGAAGGCGAGCATGACGAGGATGAGGACCGCGCCGTAGGCGGCTATCGGGAGGTTGGAGCCTGCCGAACTGGACAGGCCGTGACTGGTAGCCACGTCGGTGACATAGGTGGGCACCAGGACGATCAGGAGGCTTCCCCACAGCGCGCCCGGCAGGCTGCCCAGACCGCCGATGACGGCCGCGGTCAGCAGCGCGATGGACAGCGTGATCGTGTAGGCACCCGGTGCGACCAAGCTGGTCACGATGGCCAGCAGCGAGCCGGCCAGCCCGGCGCAGACGGCGCTCACGACGAAGGCGAGGATGCGCGTCACGGCGACGTTCACGCCGTCGAGCGCGGCCGCCACCTCGTCGTCGCGTACGGCCCGCCAGTTGCGGCCGATCCGGCTGTAGCACAGGTTCGCCAGCAGGACCAGGCTGACCAGCGCGACCGCGGTGCTGACCCAGGCCTGCCACCGGGTGAGCGGGAAGGCCGCGCCGAGGAAGGCCGGTGCGGTGAAGGTGACGTTCAGGCCCTGGTCTCCGCCGAAGATTCCCTGGTATGCGGAGGCCAGCGCGGGCAGCGCGACGCCGAGCATGAGGGTCGCGCCCGCCAGGTACGGGCCGCGCAGCCTGGCCGCCGCCACCCCCACGATCGCCCCGGCCGCCGCCGTAACCACGGCGGATGCCACCAGCGCGGCGATGAACGGCCAGTTGAGGTGCAGCAGCAACAGCGCCGTCGTATAGCCTCCGATGGCCATGAACGCCCCGTTGCCCAGTGAGATCTGGCCGCTGAGCCCGGTCAGCACGGTGAGCCCGGCCACGGCCGTGAACTCGATCGCAACCTCGGCGATCTGGTAATCACGGAACGTGTTTAGCTTGATGGACAGGAACCAGACGATCACCGCCATCACGACGGCGAGGCCTAGCCTGCGCGGCAGCGTCCGCATGGTCATACCCGCCGCACCGCAGCGGTGGAGAACAGGCCGCCGGGCCGGACCATCAGCACCAGGATGAGGATGCCGAAGGCCACCAACGAGGTCAGGCTCGATCCCTTGGAGCCCAGGTAGCCCCCCACGTAGCTGAGCGCGAGCCCGAGCAGCAGGCCGCCCACGACAGCTCCGACCGGGCTGTCCAGGCCGCCGATCACCGCGGCGGTGAAGCCGAACACGAAGATCGTGTCCATGCTGTTCGGATCCAGGAATGTCGATGGCGAGACGAGCACGCCTGCGAGCGCGCCGAGCAGGCCTGCCAGCGCCCAGCCGATGGTCAGTACCCGCGCGACCCGGATGCCCGACAAGCGGGCGATCGTGGCGTTGAACGCCGCGGCACGCATGCGCAGCCCGGCCGCGGTGTACTTGAACATCACGGCCAGCGCCAGCGTAGTGACCAGCACCGCGATCACGACGAAGACGTCGAAATGTGACACGCCGATCGGCGTCGTGCCGATCCTCAGCCCGGTGATCGAGAACGCCGCCGGGAACGACCGGGGCTGACCACCGAACAAGATGCCGGCCAGGCCTTCGAGCAGGATGAGCAGCCCGATCGTCACGATCACCGCATTGAGCGGTGGCTTGTTCATGGTCGGCCGGATGACGGTGAGCTGGCATACCGCGCCGAGCGCGAGGCCGGCCGCCAGCGCGATCACAAACCCGGCCCAGTAAGAGCCGGTGCGGTAGATGACCTCGATGGCTATGTAGGTGGTGAACATGGCCATCCCGCCCTGGGCATAGTTCAGCACTCGGGTACCTCGCCAGATCAGCACGAGGGAAAGCGCCACCGCGGCATAGATCATCCCGAAGACGATCCCGCTGAGCGTGAACTGGAGGAACTCGACCACTGGCATGCTCCTATGAGTGGCTAGAACCCGAGGTAGTGGTGACGCAGGGCGACATCGGCGGCTAGCGTCGCGGCGTCCGCGGCGGCGACGACCCGGCCTAGGTTGAGCACCACGCCGTGGTCGGCGATCGCGAGCGCGCCGCGCGCGTTCTGCTCGACCAGGATGATGGTGATGCCGTGCTCCCGGCTGAGCCGGACCACCAGGTCCATGACCTGCGCCATGACCCGGGGCGCGAGGCCGAGCGAGGGCTCGTCGAGCAGCAGCACCCGCGGCCGCGCGAGCAGGGCCCGCGCGATGACCAGCATCTGCCGCTCGCCGCCGGACAGCGTGGCGGCGAGCTTGCGCCGGCGCTCGGCTAGCGGCCGGAAGCGCTCGTAGGCCTCGTCGAGCGCCGCGGCCCGTTCGGCCCGCGAATTGCGCGACGGGCTCCCCGAGGCCCGGCTCAGCAGGCCTGGCCAGGACATCATGCCCACCCGCAAGTTCTCCTCGACGGTGAGCTCAGGAATTACCCCCTGTCCCTCGGGCACGTGCGCGATCCCGGCTCTGACTATCTGCTCGGGGCTGCGGCCGGCCATGTCGGCACCGCCCAGCAGGACGCGGCCGCGGCGGGGCTTGATCATGCCGCTGACCGCGCGCAGCAACGTCGTCTTGCCGGCGCCGTTCGCGCCGAGCACCGCCGTGATGGCGGCCGTCCCGGCCGAGATGCTAACCCCGTCCAGCGCGATGACCCCGCCGTATCCCGCGACCAGCCCCTCGACGGCCAGCGCCGGGGACTCGTCCTGCTGGGCGGCCGCGCTACTCATCGGCGGGACCCCGCTCACCTTGCTGCGCGCGGCCCTCGGCGGCCGGCGCCTGATCGCCGACGGTGCCGAGGTAGGCCGCGGTCACGGCGGGATTGTCCTGCACCTGAGCAGGCGTGCCCGTCGCGATCACCCGCCCGAAGTCGAGGACCACGATCGAGTCGCAGACGGACATCATCAAGTCCATATGGTGCTCCACCACGACCAGGGATCCCTCGGTGGCCAGGTCACGGATCAGGCCGCCGAGCTCGGCCAGTTCGCTCTCGTCCAGGCCGCTCGCGGGTTCGTCGAGCAGGATCAGCCCGGGCTTGGCCACCAGCGCCCGAGCCAGCGCGACCCTCTTCCGCATGCCGTAGGGCAGTTCGCCGGGCCTGGCCTGCGCCGCCAGCGCGGCCCCGACCCGGTCCAGAGCCTGCATGGCCTCTTCGCGCAGCCTGCGCTCGTCGCGGGCGGCTCGCGGCAGCGAGAGCAACGCGGACCAGAATCCGGCCGAGGCCCGGCAGGTCGCGCCGACCATGACGTTCTCCAGCGCGGTCAGCCCGCCGTACAGGCCCACCCCCTGCAGGGTCCTGGCCACGCCGAGGCCGGCCAGCCGGTGCGGCCTCGCGTTGTGCCGCCGGCCACCGAACAGCACCTCGCCGGCATCGGGCCGGATAAAGCCGCACAGTACGTTCAGCAGCGTGGTCTTACCCGCCCCGTTCGGGCCGATGACGCCCAGGACATGCTGGGGCGGGACGGCGAGCGAGACCGAATCAAGTGCGGTCAGCCCGCCGAAACGGACCGTCACGCCCTGCACTTCAAGCACTGAACCCGGATTCATCGCCCTGTTTCCTCGCCATGGTCACCAGGAAGTTCCGGCATGAATCCTCATTCAAGGCTGGTGCGCGGGGCCGGGCAAGCCCGGATCAGAGTTGGCTCAGAGTTGGCATCGATTCGTAACTGAACCGAAACACGAGCTGCGGGCGGGACGCTGCTGATCGGCTCGCTGCGCCGGCTCCTGGCCGATCAGCTCGAGGACCTGCGCCGCTCGCTCACGATTCAGGGCTGAGCCCGAGCAGGCGGGCCGCGTTGTACTTGAGGATCTTGGGACGGACCTCCGGCTTGACCTCGAGCAGCTCGAAGTCGCGCAGCCAGCGCTCCGGGGTCAACAGCGGGTAGTCGGTGCCGAACAGCACCTTGTCCTGCAGCAGCGAGCTGGCGGCACGGACCAGCTGGGGCGGGAAGTACTTGGGCGACCAGCCCGACAAGTCGATGTACACGTTGGCCTTGTGGGTGGCGATGGAGATCGCCTCGTCCTGCCAGGGTACCGACGGGTGCGCCAGGATCACCGGCATGCCGGGGAAGTCGGCGGCCACGTCGTCGAGCAGCATCGGATTAGACAGCCGCAGCTTGATCCCCCGCCCGCCGGGCAGGCCAGCCCCGATGCCGGTCTGGCCGGTGTGGAAGACGGCCGGCAGCCCCGCCTCCTCGATGACCGCGTACAGCGGGTAATAGCTCCTGTCGTCCGGGGAGAAGCCCTGCAGGCTGGGGTGGAACTTGAAGCCACGTACGCCGTGGCCGGCGATCAGCCGGCGGGCGCGGCGGACGGCCTGCTCGCCGGCCAGCGGATCCACCGAGCCGAACGGGATGAG
Source organism: uncultured Actinomycetes bacterium (assembly GCA_963769715.1). GTDB lineage: Bacteria > Actinomycetota > Actinomycetes > Streptosporangiales > Streptosporangiaceae > Palsa-504. The sequence goes on along the minus strand of CAVYNE010000011.1, from coordinate 96,674 downwards.
CACGTCGGCATGGGCGGCGGCCCGGTCGGCCATCTCCTCGCTGGACAGCGCCGGATGGCCGGTCGCGGTGGTGGCGTCCACGCTGAACACCACGGCGGCCAGCTGGCGCGGCCGGTAGTAGGCCGCGATCTGCTCAACCGTCGGCGCCCGGTCACCCGCGGCCTTGAAGTACTTCGCCGACGCGGCCAGCAGCTCGTCGTCCAGCGACAGCTGCCCGTGCCCGTCGGACTCGACGTGCACATGCACGTCGATCCCCTGCAGGGCGGAAAGGTCAAGGCCAGGCATTTGAAGACACCCTATACGCCAGGCTGACCCGCCGCCCGCCCAGCGTGGGGGGCCAGCATTTCCCTGGGCCGCGTTTGTGCGGTCACCACATTGCCTGCACGGCCCGGTTTGTGGCACCGTCTGCCATGTGGAGCCGCAACGCCAGGTTCGCGAGGGTGATCTGCTGTGGACGCCGGGACCTGATCGCGTCGGCCGCGCCAACGTCACCGCGTTCGCCCGGTGGCTCGCCCGCGAGCGCGGGCTCGGGTTCGCCGATTATGACGCGCTATGGCACTGGTCGGTGACCGACCTTGACGGATTCTGGCAGGCGGTCTGGGACTACTGCGGCATCGAGGCCTCGGTCCAGCCGACGGCGGTCCTCGGCGCCAGGACCATGCCCGGCGCCGACTGGTTCCCCGGCGCCAGGCTGAACTACGCGCAGCACGTGCTGCGCCGCGAACGACCCGGCGAACAGGCCCTGTACTACCAGTCGGAAACCACGCCGCTCGCGGGGCTGGCCTGGCCGGACCTCGCGAACCGCGTCCGGGTGCTGGGAACCCGGCTGCGCGCCATGGGAGTCCGCCCCGGCGACCGGGTGGCCTCCTGCATGCCGAATATCCCGCAGACGGTGATCGCCATGCTGGCCACCACGAGCATCGGCGCCGTCTGGACTAGCTGCTCCCCCGACTTCGGCTGGCGCGGGGTCAGCGACAGGTTCGGTCAGCTGGCGCCGAAGGTTCTGTTCTGCGTGGACAGCTACCGCTACGGCGGCCGGGACTACGACCGCAGGGCCGAGGTGGAGCAGATCATCGCGCTGCTGCCCGGCCTCGAGCAGGTGATCCACGTACCGGGGCCTGCCGGGCAGGCGATCGCCCAGGGCCTACGGGTCCAGGCCTGGGACGAGGTCATGGACCACCTCCCCGTGCCGGCCGCGGAGTTCGAGTTCGAGCAGGTGCCGTTCGGCCATCCGCTGTGGATCTTGTTCTCCTCCGGCACCACCGGGCTGCCGAAGGCGATCACCCACAGCCACGGCGGCATCCTCATCGAGCAGCTGAAGCTGCAGACGTTCCACATGGACCTGCGGCCGGGCGACCGGATGTTCTTCCACACCACCACCGGCTGGATGATGTGGAACTTCCTGGTCAGCTCGCTGCTGCTGGGCGTGCGGCCGCTGCTCTACGACGGGAACCCGGGCTATCCCGGTCCCGGCGTGCTGTGGGAGATGACCCAGCACGCGGGCGTGACGTTCTTCGGCGCGAGCCCCGCCTACGTGGACATGCTGTCCAAGGCCGGCCTGGTGCCCGGCCAGAAGTACGACCTGTCCGCGCTGACCGCCATCATGCTGGCCGGCTCGCCGGTGTCGGCGGAGTGCGGCGCCTGGTTCTACCGCAACGTCAAACCGGATTTGTGGCTGTGCACGGGTAGCGGCGGAACCGACATCTGCAGCGGGTTCGTCGGCGGGATGCCCACGCTGCCCGTCTACGCCGGCGAGATCCAGGCCCGCCACCTCGGCGTCTCCGCGTTCGCGTTCAACGAGGCGGGCGAGCCCGTCACCGGCCAGGTCGGCGAGATGGTGATCACCCAGCCGATGCCGTCGATGCCGGTCTGCTTGTGGAACGACGGCGACGGCGAGCTTTACCGGCGGACGTACTTCGCCGACTTCCCCGGGGTATGGCGGCAGGGAGACTTCTTCAAGGTCAACGAGCGCGGCGGCTGCTTCGTACTCGGCCGCAGCGACGCGACCCTGAACCGGTACGGCGTCCGCATCGGCACCGCGGAGATCTACGCCGCGCTGGAGTCCGTCGAGGAGGTCGCGGACGCGCTGATCGTCAACCTGGACCTGCCCGGCGGCGGTTTCTTCATGCCGCTGTTCGTCACGCTGGCCGAGGGGGCCGTCCTGGATGACGCGCTCCGCCGCAAGATCGGCGACCGGCTCCGCTGCCAGTACACGGCGCGGCACGTCCCGGACCAGATCATCGCGGTTCCCTCGATCCCGGCCACGCTGACCGGCAAGAAGATGGAGGTGCCAGTCCGCAAGATCCTGCTGGGAGCCAGGCCGGACGATGCCGCCAACCGCAACGCGATGGCGAACCCGCAGGCCCTGGATGCCTTCGCCCGCTACGCGAGCACCCAGCGGGACTACCGCCTCGGCTAAGGATCAGTCCCGGGCGCCGGGCTTGACGTAGCCGAAGAAGCCGCGGCGCTTGATGAGCTCGGCGACCTGCTCGGGGACCATGGTCTCCCAGGCGTCGTCGCTGGCGGCGATCCGCCGCAGCACATCACGGCTGAAGATCGGCAGGCACTCGGGACGGTAGTTGTCCAGGTTGACGAAGCTGCCCCGGCCGGCCAGGTAGTCATACAGCGGCTGGATATCGTGCTGCACCTTGATGTCATCGACGGTCTTGAGTTCTTCGTCCGGCGAGGGCTGCAGCGGGTAGACGTAGAGCCTGAGGCCGTTCTTGAACAGCCGCCCGAAGCTCTCCAGGATCCCGCCCGGCAGCTGTGCGTGGTTCTTCTCGTCGAACAGGTCGATGAGGCTCGGCACCCCCATCACGATGCCGATCCGCTCGGTGGTCCGTTCCCCGATGTAGGCAGCCAGCAGGTAATAGTCGAAGTAGTCGGTGATCAGCACGGTCTGCCCGCAGGCGGCCAGCAGCTCGGCGCGGGCCAGGAAGTCCCGCCGGTCGACTTCGGTCCGTTCCGCCAGCAGGTTCCGCATGGTGATCTCGGTGAGCTCCAGGACCGGCCGGCCACGGCGGGGTCCTCGGCGAACTTGGCCCTGGCCGTGGCGAGCATGTCGAGGTTCACGTGGGTTGGCGGCCGGAAGCTGCCCCGCTCGACCAGGATTGCCTTCTTGCGCAGCACCTCGCTCGGCTGCAGCACCTCGCGATCGGGACCGAACATCGCCACGCCGCTCAGCCCCAGCTGGACGAGTTTGAGCGCCATCAGCCGGTTGTCCACGCCGCGGAACTCGATGCCGCGGAACTGGATCATGTCGATCTCGATCCGGCCGACGGTCAGCCGGTCCAGCAGGCTCTCGATCAACCGCTCCGGCTCGTGGTGCTCGAAGAACGCGCCGTAGAGCAGGTTCACCCCGACGATGCCGAGCGCCTCCTGCTGCAGCCAGGCCTCGACGTCGAGCATCCGCACGTGCATGACGATCTGGCTGGGCTCGTCGTGCGCCTGGGCCTGGAACTTGACGCCCATCCAGCCGTGGCATTCGTTGCCGCCCCGGAAGCTGCGTGCCACCACCGTGTCGGCGAACGCGAAGAAGCAGCTGGAGTCGCCGCGCTCGTCGCCGAGCCGCTCGACGTTGAGCTGGAATTCCTTGTCCAGCATGCCCTGCAGCCGCCCGACGGAGACGTACCGGTCCGCCTTGCCGTAGACGGCGTCGCTGACCGCCATGTCGTAGGCCGAGATGGACTTGGCGACGGTGCCCGCGGCGCCGCCCACCCGGAAGAACCAGCGCACCACTTCCTGGCCGGCCCCGATCTCCGCGATCGTCCCGTACCAGCGCGGATCCAGGTTGATGCGAAGCGCCTTCTGATGGGTGTCGGTCTGGTGCCCGCCGACGATGAGCTCGGTCATGCTTCTCCCTGCCCGCCCTGCCCCGCTGCTGCCGTCTGCGGCAGGCCCCGGGCGGCGGCGGCCGGGTGCTACCATCAAACGCTGGGATTGTACCGATTTCCCGCCCCTCACCGCCAGCTACGCCAGGCTAACGCCCATCGCGCCCGGGCTGCTTGCGCACTTGCCGCCCGGCCTGTCCGGGATCCAGCTGTCGCCGGCCAGAGGGCCCGCGAGGACTGAGCGGCCGGGCGATTCGGGGCGGTCTACGGCTACCCCGGCGACCCGCTGACGGCGCCACCGCTGCCCCCGGACCGCTGAAACCCCGCTGACGGGCACGCACCACGCCCGTTCGGCCCCGGGAAATCCTTACTGGCGCTGGACCGGCTCGTTGGCCACCGGGACCAGCGGGGCGGGGTTGGCGAAGACCTCCTGCCGGGCGGTGAGCAGTCCGGCCTCGGCGGCCTGGTCAGGTCGTCGGCGTGCGCGACAGGGCGTTGACCGCCAGGTGCGCAAACGCTGGGCCGGGGTCTACAGTGAGCTGGACCCCGACGTGGCCGGTCACGCGCTTTACCACAGGGCCGAGGTCGAGCCCGGCGTTGTCCTGGTCACCGGGCCAGGCGGGCGTGGCATGACATGTTCCCCCGCCATTGCAGAGGAGACGTTCCGATGACCCGTATCACGGTCGCATGCCTGGACATGGCAGGCACGACCATCGCCGACGACGGTACCGTGATGGAGGCGTTCTCCGCGGCCATCGCGACGCAGAACCTGCCTGCGGCTACCTACGACCAGGCCATGACGGCCGTGCGATCGGGCATGGGCCAGTCCAAGATCGAGGTGTTCCGCCGTATCCTCGGCGACGAAGAGACCGCGCAGAAGGCCAACGACGCGTTCGAGGACCACTACGCGGCGGCCGTCCGCGGCGGCGCGGTCGCGGCCGTGCCCGGTGCCGAGGAGACGATCACGGCCTTGCGCCAGGCCGGCGTCCGGGTCTGCCTGGCCACCGGCTTCTCCCCCGCCACCAGGGACGCCATCATCGACAAGCTCGTCTGGGGCGGGCTGATCGACTTGGCCCTATCCCCCGCCGACGCCGGCTTCTGGGGCTTCGAGGGTCGCGGCCGCCCGTGGCCGGACCTGCCGCTGATCGCCCTGCTGAAGCTGCGCGGGGGCGCCGTCAGCGAGCTGGCCGTAGTCGGCGACACCGCCAGCGACATCGAGTCTGGGCTGCGGGCCGGGGCCGCGATCGTAGCCGGCGTGCTGACCGGCGCCAGCTCCCGCGCCGACCTGGAGCGGGCCGGCGCCCCGCTCATCCTCGACACGATCGCGGACATCCTCCCCTACGTCACCAAGTTACCGCCTGGTCGCCGCCGACGGCATCCGTTAGCGGTCAGCTTGAGAGCCGTGCCTGGCCGCTGGCCGGGCAGCCAGCCAGGTGGTTAGGATGTGCGCTCAGCGACGTACCTCCGCTCCTATCGGGGGAAGCAGAGCGTCATAAGCGTGGATAAGGCCATGACGAGTCAGCAGGGCGGAGCGCGGCAGCCGGCGGGGATCCGTGACGTAGCCCGGCTAGCCGGCGTATCGGTGGCCTCGGTGAGCTTCGCGCTCAATGGCCAGCCCGGCGTCGCGGACCATACCCGCCGCCGGATCCTGGCCGCCGCGGCTGAGCTCGGCTACCGCGCCAACCCGCAGGCCCAGGCGCTGCGGCGCGGACGCACCACCACCTACGGCCTGGTCATCCGCAACTTCAGCAATCCCTTTTTCCTCGAGGTGCTGACTGGGGCCGAGCAGGCGGCGAGCGAGGCCGGGGCCACCTTGCTGCTGCTCGACTCGCGCTACTCAGTGGAACGTGAGCGCCTGCTGGTGAAGGAAATGGCCGCCCAGCGCCTCGCCGGGCTGGCCATCGCCCCGGTCGGCAAGGGCGAGTCGGTGCGACTCTGGCAGGAATTGCGCCCCGGCACCCCGGTGGTGGCGCTGAACGCCGCCGTGGAAGGCGTCGCCGGCGTGTCCCGGGTGTATCCCGATAACGCGGCCGGGGTCGAACTGGCGATGCGACGCCTAGCCGAGCTCGGGCATGCCTGCGCCGCGTTCCTGTCCGCGCCGCGCGGCCTGGTGGCCGACCCGGACCGGCTGCGCCACTTCAGGCGGCTGGCCCGCGAGGTTGGCGTCGAGCCGGTGGTCATGCGGTCGCCCCTTACGATCATCGATGTACGCAAGGCAGCCGGGCCTCTGCTGGCCCGCCGGGACGCCCCCACCGCGGTCATCACCAACTCCGATTACACGGCGCTCGGCATCTACAAGACCGCCAGGGACCTGTCCCTGCGGGTCGGCCCGGATGTCTCCGTCATCGGACACGACGACCTGCCGACCTCCGAACTGCTCGACCCGCCGCTGGCGACGATCAGGCTGGACGGCAGGGAAATGGGCCGGGCGCTGATGGCGCGGTTGCTTCAGGGCGATCAGCTAACCGACTACGTCGCCCCGGTTGAACTGGTCGAACGAGCCTCCATGCAGACGCCTCAGCTACCTGTTAACCCGGTGTTCACGGGGCTCAGTGTGGCAACTCGGTAACGTCCCTTGACACCCTCGCGGCGGGTGTGTGAGCATTCGAACGCTAAACGTTTTAGGTGCGTTTATCCTGCACTCTTAGCTGGGGGAGAGGTGGGTCGGCCAGTCGTTCTGGTATCGCCGCCCGGGCCCTTTTCGGGCAGCCGTAATCCACTTCGGGGACAGGGAAGCCTTCAGGAGGCACTGGTGAGATATTCATATCGATTCGCGCTCGCGGGCGTCGCCGCCGCGGCGTTGTTCGCGGCTGGCTGCTCGTCGTCGGGTTCCTCGGCGAGTTCGAGCAGCAGCAGCGCCAACTGGGCGACAGAGACCTCCGCCTCGGCCGGAGGCGGCATGAATGCGCTGGTCGCCGCGGCCAAGCAGGAGGGCACGCTCAACGTGATCGCGCTGCCGCCGACGTGGGCGAACTACGGCGCCATCCTTTCGGCGTTCACCGCCAAGTACGGCATCAAGATCAATTCCGCCAACCCCACAGGCACCAGCCAGCAGGAAGTCGACGCGGTCAAGACGGAGAACGGCACCGCCAAGGCGCCGGACGTCCTGGACATCGGCATGTCCACCGCCCTGGCCAACACGAACCTGTTCGCACCGTATGAGGTCAGCACCTGGAGCAGCATCCCCACTGCTCAGAAGGCGCCGAACGGCATCTGGGTGCAGGACTACGGCGGCTACATGGCGGTCGGGTACTCAAGCAAGTTCGGGACGATCACCTCGCTGAACGATCTGCTCGGCCCGAAGTTCAAGAACGCGGTCGCGCTGAACGGCAACCCGACCTCGGCTAACGCCGGCCTGAACGGCGTCATGATGGCGAACCTCGCGGAGGGCGGAACGGCTAGCAACATCGCCGGCGGCGTGTCCTTCTTCCAGAAGCTGAAGGCGGCCGGAAACTTCTCCCCCATATCGGCAACCGGGGCCACGATCAAGGCGGGCTCGACCCCGGTCGTGTTCAACTGGGACTACCTCAACCTGCCGAGCTACGTGGGCGTGTCGAACTGGAAGGTGTTCATTCCGTCGAACGTCGCCCTGGGCGGGTACTACGCGCAGGCCATCAACAAGAGCGCGCCGCACCCGGCGGCGGCCCGGCTGTGGGAGGAGTTCCTCTACTCGCAGGCCGCGTCCGGCGGGCAGAACCTCTGGCTCGAGGGTGGTGCCCGGCCGGTGGAGCAGGCGGCCATGCAATCTAACGGCTCCATCAACACTGCCGCGGCCTCGAAGCTGCCTACGGTTACCGTGACGCCAACGTTCCTCAGCCCGTCCCAGGCCACCGACGCCGCGAATTACCTGGCGGCGAACTGGGCGAAGGCCGTCGGCTAGCGAGGGAACGTGGCTGTCGCTGCGACAACCGAGACCGGCGCCCGGCCTTCGTGGTCCGGGCGCCGGCCGTCTGCTCCGGCCTGGGCCGGCACCGTCCCGTTCTTCGCCTACGTCGGGGTCTTCCTGCTATGGCCGACCGGGATCGTGGTGGTCGACGCGGTCAAGAACCCGAACGGCGCATGGGCGTTCTCCAACATCGGCAAGCTCGGCGACCCGCTGGTGCGCGGTTATTTCATCGGCTCGTTCAAGCTGTGCCTGCTCTCGTCGGTGTCGGGCGCCGTGTTCGGCGCGATCCTGGCCTATGCCGTGGCGTCGGGGAACCCGGACGGCATGGTGCGCAGGCTGTACCTGGCCATCTCGGGCGTTCTCGCCCAGTTCGGCGGGGTCACGCTGGCGTTCGCGTTCCTCGTGCTCCTCGGCCCGGTGGGGCTGCTGTTCCACGCCAGCTGGTACTTCAACTTCCCGTGGGGCATCGGGCTGATCTACACGTATTTCCAGATCCCGCTGATGGTGCTGGTCTTCCTGCCCGCGATCGACGGGCTGAAGGTCCAGTGGCGTGAGGCGTCGGAGAACCTCGGCGCCTCGGCGTGGCAATACTGGCGGTACGTCGGCGGCCCGCTGCTGGCGCCGGCCTTCCTCGGCGCCACGCTGCTGCTGTTCGCGAACGCGCTGTCGGCCTTCGCTACCATCATTGCCTGGGAGAACCAGATCGCCTACACCGTGCCGCAGCAGATCAGCACCGCGCTGTCCAGCGAGGTCGGGCTGAGCAACGTCAACGTGGCCGACCTGCTCGCCCTGGGCATGGTGATCCTGGTGACCATCGTCATGACGGGATACGCATTGCTGCAGCGCAGGGCAGGCCGATGGCTGCGGTAACCGCACTTAGCGAGACGCCCGCCGCCGCGCCGGCCGGGCGCCCGAGCGGCATGCAGGCTCGCCGGCGCAGGCGGCTGAACGTGTTCCGCTATCTGGTCTTCACGGTGTTCGGGCTGTTCTTCACCCTGCCGCTGCTGGCGATGCTCCGGTTCTCGCTGGAGGGGGACAAGCTCGGGACGTGGTCATTGTCGGCCTGGCGGCAGATCGCCTCCTTCCAGGGGACAGGCGTTCCTCCCCTGCTGAGCGCGATCGAGATCACCCTGGAACTCGCGGCCATTACCTGCGTGGTCACGCTGGTGCTGCTGGTGCCGACCATGATCTGGATCCGGCTGCGGGTGCAGTGGCTGGCGCGCACCGTAGAGTTCCTGTGCCTGCTGCCGCTTACCATCCCCGCCATCGTGCTCGTGGTCGGCCTCGGTTCGATCTACAACAGGATCCAGCATTACGAGCTGTCCGCGCTCATGCTGTTCTGGGTCTACGTGATCCTGGCGCTGCCCTACGCCTACCGGGCACTCGCGGCCGGGCTGAACGCGATCGACGTGACGATCCTGTCCGAGGCCGCGCGCAGCCTCGGGGCGAGCTGGTTCACCGTGATCGTGCGGGTGATCGCGCCGAACATGCGGCAGGCCATTCTGAACGCCCTGATACTGACCGCCTCCCTGGTGCTCGGCGAGTTCACCATCGCCTACCTCCTGCTCTATGACAACCTGCAGGTGGAGCTGTACTCCATCAGCCGTAGTACGCCGAACGCCGGCGTGATCTTCTCCACCTCGTTCGCCGTGCTGCTGTTCGCCTTCGTGCTCCTGTTGATCCTGTCCTACGCTGGCCGCCGCCGCCGCGGCCGGGGATGAGGTTCCGCTCGTGGCTTCTTCACCGATGACCAGAACGCAGGACGGCGCGGCCAGGACCGCCGTCGAAGTGCGGATGGAGCGACTGAGCCGGCACTATGGCCCCGTCGTCGCGCTCGACCGGCTCGACCTGACCGTGCATCCCGGCGAGCTTGTCGCCCTGCTCGGCCCGTCGGGCTGCGGCAAGACCACCACGTTGCGCCTGGTCGCGGGGCTGGAGGACGCCGACAGCGGCCACATCACCGTCGGCGGCAAGGACATCACCCGCGTCTCGGCGGCCAAGCGCGACATGGGCATGGTGTTCCAGGCCTACTCGCTGTTCCCGCACATGACGGTGCGGCAGAACGTGGCGTTCGGGCTGCGGTTGCGCAAGGTCAGCGCGGCGCAGCGGGACAAGCGTGCGATCGAGATGCTTGACCTGGTCGGGCTCTCCACGCAGGCGGACCGGTATCCGAGCCAGATCTCCGGCGGCCAGCAGCAGCGGGTCGCCCTGGCCCGCGCGCTAGCCATCGAGCCGCAGGTGCTGCTGCTCGACGAGCCGCTGTCGGCGCTGGACGCCAAGGTCCGGGCGCAGTTGCGGGACCAGATCCGCCGGATCCAGCTCGAGGTGGGCATCACCACGCTGTTCGTTACCCACGACCAGGAGGAGGCGCTGGCGATCGCGGACCGGGTCGGCGTCATGCGGGAGGGCCGCATCGAGCAGCTCGCACCGCCCACCGAGGTCTACTCGCGCCCGGCCACGCCGTTCGTGGCCGAGTTCGTCGGGCTGTCCAACCGGCTGACCGGCGAGGTCCGGGGCGGCGAGGTAACCGTCCGCGGCTGCACGCTGCCGCTGGTGGAAAGCAATGTGCCCGACGGCCGGGTGGTGGCGCTGGTGCGGCCGGAAGCGGTGACCCTGGCGTCTCTCGCCGCACCGGAGTCCGGTCCCCTGGTCGGCACGGTGATCGCCGTCACCTTCCTCGGCGCGACCAGCCGGGTCACCGTCGACCTAGGCGACATCACCATCCTGGCCCAGCTCTCGACCTCGGACGCGACCGCTCTGCCCGCCGGAAGTCGCGTCGCCCTGACCATCCGCCCCGACCCGGTGCTGGTGTCGGCCGACACATCCTCAGCCGGTTCGGCGGCCGAGGAACAAGCGTGAGCGAGCCGAAAGGGCGCCTGTGAGCGGCAGGCATCCACCGCTGACCACCCATCGTCGGCTTGGTCACGGAGCGGTTCTTCGCCGCGGCCTGTCAGCTCCGTATCGCGCCGTCGAGATCGGCGTGGGCGAGCCGCATCTCATCCGCGACGACTTCGGTGCTGGGTCCTCTGGGGCTTTCTGGTCTTCCGGGGCTTTCTGGTCTGAGTCCGCACACGAGCCGGGCCGCCCGCTGCTCTGCCTGGTGCACATCACCGATCTGCAGCTCGCCGACGTCCAGTCGCCGACGCGGTTCGAGTTCCTCAACGCCAACTTCGCGGACCGCAGGTACGCCGGCCTCCTTCCCGTGCAGCGCCCTCAGGAGGCGCTCACGGTGCACGCCGCCGATGCCACCATCCGGACGCTCGGCGCGGTCCACGGCCCGGCAACCGGACTGCCGATGCAGCTGGCGGTCACGACGGGCGACGCGATCGACAACGCGCAGTGGAATGAGCTGCAGGCGTTCCTCGCCCTGTTCGACGGCGGTCTGGTGTCTCCCGATTCCGGTGGTCCGGACTATGAGGGAGTGCAGGCGACGGATTGGCCGGGTGACATCTTCTGGCGGCCGGACGGACCGGGTGCCGACGGACCCGACTTCTTTCGCCGCGAGTTCGGTTTCCCGCACCACCCGGGCCTGCTGCAGCGCGCGCTGCGCGAGTTCTCCGCCACCGGCCTGAGCATCCCCTGGCTGTCCTGCTTCGGCAACCACGAGGCGCTCAACCAGGGCGTAGGCACCCAGACGCCGGCGCTGGCCGCCGCGCTGACCGGTGGCAAGAAGCCGACCGGCCTGCCCGAGGACTTCCACCACGACCGGGCGCTCGAGGAGTTCACCGAGCGTCCCGAGGCGTTCATGGCCGGCCCGTACCGCCCCGTCACGCCGGATCGGTTTCGCCGCCCGATCAGCAGGCGGGACTTCGTCGACGCTCACCTGCGGGCCGGCTCACGGCCATTCGGGCACGGATTTACCGAACGGAACCGGCTCGACGGCACCGCGTACTACGTCCACGACACGCCGGCGGCGCGGTTCATCGCGCTCGACACCAATTGCCTGGCTGGAGGCGCATCCGGGTGCCTGGACGCCAAGCAGGCGCGATGGCTGGAAACCAGGCTGGCCGAGGTGCATTCGGCTTACCGGGGACTGGACGGTAGCAACGTCCGGACCGGCCACGACGACCGGCTGGTGATCGTGTTCTCGCACCACGGCACCGATACGCTCGATAACCGCCGCGGCGGCCACGCGGGGCCGGACGGCGAGCCCTTGCTCGGCGCCGGCCTGGTGGCCTTGCTGCACCGGTTCCCCAACGTGGTCTTGTGGCTGAACGGCCATACGCACACCAACGCGATCCGCCCGCGCCCCGATCCCGCCGACCCGAAACGCGGGTTCTGGGAGGTGACCACCTGCGCAGTGGTGGACTGGCCCTGCCAGACCCGGGTGGTCGAACTGCTCGACCACGGCGAATACCTGTCCATCGTGACCACGATGGTCGATCACGACACGCCGGTGGCGCCGTCCCTTTCCCTGGAAACCTCCGATGACCTCGCCGCGCTGCACCGTGAGCTCGCGGCCAACGTTCCCTGGGACGTCACCGTCATGGCCGGCACCGCTGCGGACCGGAATGTGGAGCTGCGCGTCGCCCCGCCCTTCCCGCTCAAGCGCCTGCCCGAAGTTTGACGCGCAGGATGTCCAGGTCGTCGGCGCTGAGGCCGTGATCGGTCAGCCATGGCTCGACGCCGCCGTAGCGGGCGTCCATCTGCTCGAGGAACGCCGCCATCGTCTCGGGCCGCGGTCGGTGCAGCTCAGCGGGCTTGCTGTCGATATCGCGGGCGTACAGACGCGATCTGCGCAGCCGGGCCATGATGGCCTCGGTGCGCTCCCCGGTGGCCGCGTAGTCGGCGGCGACCGCCTGCGCGGGAACGCCGGCCACGGTGAGCGCGAGCGCCACCACCACCCCGGTCCTGTCCTTGCCGGCCGCGCAGTGAACGAGCGCCGCGCCCTCAGCGTGCGCGATGCTGCGCAGCGCGCCCACCACCTGATCGGGGCGGTCTTCCAGGTAGCCCAGGTAATGCCCGCAGACGGGATCGCGCGGGTACCTGGACTTGTCCTGCCGGTCCCTGGCCAGCAACGCGTCGGCGATCACGTCGGTGCTAGCGCCCACTTCGGGGAGCACCGGGTGATGAGCGTGCCGCACGCCCGCGACGGCGTCCAGCGGTGCCGGGCCCTCGGCGGCCAGCTCATTGGAGCTGCGCAAGTCGACCACGGTGGTCACGCCAATGTCACGCACCAGCTTGGTGACGTCGGCAGCCGACAGTTCCTGCAGGTTGTCCGCGCGCAGCAACTTGGCCCTCGCGGTCTTCTGTCCATCCTCGGTGGGCAGGTCACCTAGGTCGCGCACGTTGACCGCGCCTTCAAGCTCAATCCACGCCATGACAACACCTTCGCAGACCCGCTCGGTAGACGCGGACCCGGCCGTGGCGGAACCACGCGATTCGAGTGTGATCATGGCAACGGTTTGCCGTCAGGTGGCGGGTTGGCTTGCGCCCGGCCAGCCTGGGGCATACTTAAGACGACCATGACGCCGCCCAGAATCCTGCGGCCCGCCGCAAGGTCGATGCTGACGTCGCAGCTTCCTGGTTAGCAGCAGGAAGAGGCCCCCTGCCAGCAGCCGGCTCAAGCCTGTTGCTGGTGCTGAGTGGGAGTCCTCATGACGTGGCTCGGTTCTGTTCCTTTCCCCATAACTTCCCGCTCCGGCCGGGTCACGATCGAGGTGGACTCCGCCCGGGGGGCGACCACGGTCTTGGTCAGGGGCGACCTTGACCTGGTGACGATGCCGTTCCTCGCCGAGCAACTGACGCTGGTCTCGCGGGACAAGCCGGGATGGCTCGTCTTCGACCTGGCCGGGACGGACTTCGTGGACTGTGGTTCGGCACGGCTGATCGCCGGTGCCGGGGACTGGCTGCCTGAGGGCAGGCGGCCGGTCATCCGCCGTCCGGGCCCTGCCGTCCGCCGCATCCTCGAGCTCACCGGTCTCGACGCTTACTGCGAGATAGAACGGTGAGTCGCGGGTAGTATCCGGACCTGGCCTTGGCGGAAGCCAAGGAAGATTCGGAAGCGGGTACATGAGCGTCTCGGTACACGATGTACGCCAAGCGTTGAACGAGCTGGGCAAACTGCGCTTCGGAGAGATGCGGGTCGAGGACGCGATGCACCACATCGTCCAGACGACTCACACGATCTTCGCCGTGGATGGCGCCGGCTTGATGCTGGCTGACGTAGATCACCACCTGCTGAACGCCGCGGTATCAGATGATCGTATGCGCCACCTGGAAGAGCTGCAGATCCGCCACCAGGAAGGTCCGTGCATCGCGGCCTTCGAGGACAAGGAACTGGTCCGGGCCGAAGACCTGTCGGCCGAAGACCGGTGGCCGTCGTTCAGCCGGCACGCGGTCGCCCGCGGGGTCCGGGCCGTACTGGCCAGCCCCATCCCCTACAACCAGGACGCGGTGGGCGTGGTGGCGGTGTTGTCGGTAGACCGCCACCCCTGGTCGGCGGAGGCCGAGCTCGCGCTGCTCGCGTTCACCGATCTGGCCGCGCTGCTCATCGCCAGCATGCTGCTCGGTGAACAGCAGACCGAGCTGGCCGCCCAGCTGCAGTCGGCGCTGAACTCCCGGGCCATCATCGAGCAGGCCAAAGGGGTGCTCATCGGCCGGCAAGGCCTTACCGCACACGCCGCCTACGCGCAGCTCAGAGCGCAGGCGCGGGCCGAACGCCGCAAGCTCGCGATCGTCTCGGCCGAAGTGGTGCGCAGCGCGGTCCGTTAGCGGCGCGGCGCGGGTCTTACGGTCTAGCCGTTTACGGCACGCCGGGATCCGCGCCGCGCCAGTCAGTATCCGTTAACCGGGCCGTGAGGCGCTAGCGGCGCCGGACCCAGGCACTGCCGATGCCAGCCTGATGCAGGCCCAGGCACGCCAGGCCGATGAGCAGCAGACCGGTTACGGAAAACCACGCGTTGGTGACGGTGCCGGTGGCATTGATAATCCAGGCGATGGCGAAAAGGATCGCCGCGATGACGGCAAGCATGCCCCACTGCTTCCCCTGCCGCGCGGCAATAATCGGGCCAGAGAAAAAGCAGGCCGGGGTCAATTTATTCTTTTTCGCATAGGCCCTCCCCTGGAGGGAAGTAGCCCGGGGCGTTTGCCTGCCAAGGAGAGGAGCCCGCATTGGCGACCTGGACACCCCGGCGCAGGGCCGGTCGTACTGCTAGATCCACTAGATCCACCGGCCGACGGGCCGCGAATAGCAACGCCATGCGGTGGCTCGCGCGAGCCGGACTGGCAGCGCGTGGGCTCATGTACATCATCATCGGCTGGATCGCCCTTGAAGTGGCCTTCAACCACTCCAACCATCAGGCGGACCGGACCGGTGCCCTGCACGCTATCAGCGCCACGCCGGTCGGGGGCGTCCTGCTCTGGCTGCTGGTCATCGGCTTCATCGGCATGGCGTTGTGGCGGCTGTCTGAGGCCCTGTACGGCTCTGCGGGCTCCGGTGGACAGAAGGCCAGCAAGAGGCTAGCTGCGCTCGGCCGGGCGATCATCTATGGCTTCATCGCCTACGGCGTGTTGAAGTACGCACTCGGCACGGGCGGCCCGCAGTCCAGTAATCAGCAGTCGGTCGACCTGACCGCAACCCTGCTGAAGTACCACGGCGGCCAGGTTCTCGTCGTCGTCATCGGCCTCGCCATCATCGGCGGCGGCATCTACCTGGCCTATGAGGCATGGAAAGAAAAGTTCCGCCGCGACCTCGAACTCGGGCAGATGCGGCCGCGCACCCGCCGCATCGCGGAGTTTCTCGGCAAGTTCGGCGGCACAGCACGCGGCGCCGTATTCATCACTGCGGGTATTTTCCTCGTCGTCGCCGCCGTCGAGGCCAAGCCACAGCAGGCCAGGGGAATCGACTCCTCGCTGCGGGCCCTGGCGTCGACACCCCTAGGCCCGTGGCTCCTGGTTCTGGTCGCGATCGGGCTCATCATGTTCGGCCTCTTCTCGTGCTGCCAGGCCAAGTGGCAGCGCCTTTAGGCGGGGCTCTCACAGGTCGGACTGGCAAGCCTGGAGAGTATGGTCCGCACCGCGGCAGCTCCCTCCGCCCGGCCGCCAAGCGCGGTGGCTGGCCCCTGGCCCCGTCTATCGGGGCCAGGGGCCCAGCGGCGCGCGCGGGAGCGCGCTTAAGCCGTGCGCGCCGGACAGGTTAGGCGCCCCAGATGTCGTGGGCGGTTTCGGTGATGAGGCGGAGCTTGGCGACTTGCTGGTCATAGGTCAGGGCGTTGCCCTCCACGGTGGAGGAGAAGCCGCACTGCCCGGACAGGCAGATCTGCTCCAGCGGCACGTACTTGGCCGCCTCGTCGATCCGCCGCCTGAGGTCGTCTTTGGACTCCAGCTCCGGGCGCTTGGTGGTGACCAGGCCCAGCACGACCATCTTCCCCTCGGGCACGAACCGCAGCGGCTCGAAGCCGCCGGAGCGCTCGTCGTCGTACTCCAGGAAGAACCCGTCCACGTCCAGCTCGGAGAACAGCGCCTCGGCCACGAAGTCATACCCGCCGGAGGCCACCCAGGAGGACCGGAAGTTCCCCCGGCACATGTGCGTGGTGATCGCCATCCCGGCCGGCTTGCCCCTGACCGCGGCGTTGATCTGGCGGATGTAGCGCAGGTGCATGTGCTCGGCGTCCTCGCCCCGCTCCGCGATCTCGGCCCGCTGCGCCGGGTCATTCAGGTACGCCAGCGACGTGTCGTCGAACTGCAGGTACGTACAGCCCAGCTCACCCAGCCGGGCCACCTCATCGGCGTAGGCCGCAGCCAGATCGGTCCAGAACTCCTCCATATCCGGATAGACATCGGTATCGAGCATCGCGGGGCCGCCGCGGTAGTGCACCATGTTCGGCGACGGGATCGTCAGCTTGGGCACGGCCGTCGTCACCTGGGACCTGGTGAACGTGAAGTCCTCGCCGAAAATGGTGCCGTCCAGCCTGACCTTGCTGCCGATATGCAGCGCGGCCGGGGTCCACTCGATGGTTCCCGACGGGTTGACGAACTTGACGGCCAGGTTCCCCGGCGCCTTGGATATCCCGCCGAGGGCATAGATGAAGTCCATGTGCCAGGTCGTTCGGCGGAACTCGCCGTCGGTGGCCGACTGCAGGCCCACCTCCTCCTGCATCCGGATGGCCTTGGGGATTTCCTGATCCTCGACTGACCGCAGGTCAGCCGCCGAGATCCGGCCGGCGGCGAAATCGTCGCGCGCCTGCAGCAACCGCTGGGGGCGGAGCAGGCTGCCGACATGATCGGCGCGGAACGGAGGGCTGGTCCTACGCGACATCGGTCACCTCTCTTCCTGTCTTCCTCGGGTTCCGTGCCGGGTGCGCCGGATCCGTTACCGGATACGGCGGTAACGGCCGGGCACCGGACGGTCGATCGGCTCCGCGCCGACCGGTTCCCTGCCACCCGGGCCGACGCCGAGGAGCGAGCGGGTGAGCGCGTGGCGCTCCCCGTTCATCTCGGCCAGCACCTCGGCGAAATGAGCGTCGCGCAGCACCGGCGGACGCTCGCCTGCCCGCAGTGACACCAGGACGGTCCGCCTGATCATTTCCTTGACGAAGGACGCGGTGACACCTTCGGTGCCTGCCACCACCGGGGCCAGGTCCGCGTCCAGGGTCAGGTCGCGCACGTAGACGCGGAGCAGGCGCTCGCGGCAGTCAGCGTCGGGGCGGGGAATCTCAACCGCCAGGTCGACCCGGCCGGGGCGGTCCGCCAGGGCGGTCTCGAGGATGTCAGCCCGGTTGGTCGTCAGCACAAAGGTGACGTCGGCGTCCGCACCGACCCCGTCCATGGCGTCGAGCAGGGAGAATAGCAGCGGGTTTCCGTCCGGCGTGTAGTCCCGGTCGGTAGCCACGAGATCGACGTCCTCAAGGACCACCATGGATGGCTGCAGCCGCCGGGCCAGGGCGGCGGCTGCGTCGATGAACCGGATGGACCGTCCGGTGAGCAGGATGACCGTGCTGTCGGCCAGGCGGCCCGTCAGGTAGCGCACGGTGTGCGTCTTGCCCGTCCCCGGCGGGCCGTGCAGGAGCAGGCCGCGCTTGAGGTGCTGGCCGGCGCTGAGCAGTTCTTGCGACCAGTCAGCGATGCCGATGATGTGCTGTTCGATGTTCTCAAGTACGCCGTCGGGCAGGACCACATCCTGGGCCGTGACCGCCGGCCGGGGCAGGAACGAGACCAGCTCGTTGCCGTGGTGCTCGCTCTCGGTGAAGCTGAGCACCTGCCCGCGGAACGCGTCGTGAGCACGCATCAGCCGTTCGATCTCCGCGCGCGTCGCGGCGGCCGCCGACCGTTCCGCCGCGAGTATCTCCAGGCTGCACAAGGGCGGCCCGAACTGGCTTTCATCCCGGACCCCGATCACGACCGGGGAGCCTTCCGGTGCCGTCGCCGTCACCAGGCCAAAGGTGACGACCTCGGTGTTCTCCTCCGGACCGATGGCGACGGTACCGTAGCTAGCCGCCCCTGTTCCGGCATCACCACGGCCGCTGACGGTGCCCGTGACCCCGATTCGGGGCCGGCCCATGACCCGGACGCCACCGAATTGCTCGGGCGAGACGATCAGCGACAGCATGTTCTCGTGCGGGCGTTGGCCTGCTCCCGGCGCCGCGAACCATTCCGCGTCGTTGTGCTGGGCCGCGAGGTACGCGTCGATCCCCCGCTGGATGTTCACGTGCTCCCACTTCGGGAACCGCTCGGCCACCGACAGCACGGTGCTCAGCTCGCAGCCGAGGTGGCCGGTGACCCGGAGCGCGAGCTCAGACGGCCCGGCGTCCTCGGACAGCGTCCTGACCCCGATCTCAAGCAGCAGACGGAGGCTGCGTGCCAGCCCCCGGAGGTCCTCGGTGTCCGGCGGCGGAAGGCTGGGGGTACTCACCCGGTCAACAATGCCCGAGTACGGGGAGGGTGCCAAGGGGGTTATCACCGAGTGCGACGCGCCGTTCGGCCCTCCGATGGACCGTCACCAAAGTGATGTCTGAATTTCTTGCGTCACGCAACTATCAGTGGCAATGTTCGAGGAATGATCCCACTGCGGGCAGATGGCGCTCGCCAGGTCCGCACAGGATCTGGCCGAGTCAGCAGACTCTGGGAGGACATGGCGATGATGGCTCCTGCGGTGCCGAAGAGGTTCAGCGGCCTGGTCAGCCGTGTCGTCCGCGACACGGTGATGGCTCAGGTGGAGATCAAAGCTGGGTCGCACAGGTTCGTGTCACGGCTCAGCCAGGAGGCCGCGGACGAGCTCAGCCTGCCATGAGGAACGCTCGCGGTTGCCGCCGTTAAGGCCACCAGCGTCTCCATCGAGATCCCCAAGAACAGCTGATCTCGGCCCGCGAAGATCGAACCAGGGAGTTAATATGCGCCGTTTCGCTGTCGCTGTAGCCGCGCTGTCGGCCATCGCCGTCGCGGGCTGTTCTAGCAGCAGTTCTTCAAGTTCGGCTTCGAGCCCGGCTTCTAGCGCGAGCAGTTCGTCCTCGCCGGCCGCGGCCGCGGCGACCGGGACGATCACCGTATTCGCCGCGGCATCGCTGATGGGGACCTTTACCCAGATCGGGAAGCAGTTCGAGGCCGCCCATCCGGGGGATACGGTGAAGTTCAGCTTCGGGGGGAGTTCCACCCTGGCGACCCAGATCACCAGCGGCGCGCCGGCCGACGTGTTCGCCTCGGCAGCGCCGGCGAACATGGACACGGTCGTCAGTGCGGGCGACGCGTCCAGCCCGGAAGATTTCGCCAAGAACACCGCCGAAGTCGCCGTCCCGCCGGGCAACCCCGCGAATGTGACATCCGTGAGCAACCTGGCGAAGTCGTCGGTCAAGGTGGCGTTGTGCGAGCCGAAGGTGCCGTGCGGGGTCGTGGCGGCGGAGGTATTCAAGAACGCCGGGATCACGGTCAAGCCGGTCACGCTCCAGCCGGACGTGAAGTCGGTGCTGACCCAGGTCGAGCTCGGCAACGTCGATGCGGGTATGGTGTACGTGACCGACGTGAAGGCGGCCGGGGCCAAGGTCAAGGGCGTGGTGATCCCGGCCGGGGAGAACGCCTCGACGCTCTACCCGATCGCGACTGTCAGCAGCAGCACGCACCAGGCCGAAGCTGCGGCTTTCGTCGCCTACGTGCTGTCACCCGCGGGCCAGCAAGTGCTCGCCGCCGCGGGGTTCCAGGCGCCCTGACCTAGCCTCCGGAGCTGCCATGGTGACCCGCACCGCGCCGTCGCGCCTGACAGCCCGGGAACGAGCCAGGCGGGCCGCGCGGGGCGGTGCGTCGCGGTCAGTGCCGGCGCCCTTGCTGGGGCCGGCCCTGATCGCGGCCGGTTTCCTGGTGCTGCCCCTGGCCGGGCTGCTGATCCGCGCTCCCTGGCGTCATCTCGGGGCGGCCCTGAGCGGGTCCGATGCGACCCAGGCCCTGGTTCTTTCGCTGTGGACCGCATCGGCGACCACGGTGATCTCCCTGGTTATCGGGGTGCCGCTGGCGTGGGTGCTGGCCCGGAGCAGCTTCGCGGGCCAGCGGCTGCTGCGTGCCCTGGTGACCCTGCCGCTGGTCCTCCCGCCGGTGGTCGGCGGGGTCGCGTTGCTGCTGGCGTTCGGGCGGACCGGGTTCATCGGCCGCTACCTGGACTCCTGGTTCGGGCTGACGATCCCGTTCACGCCGCTGGCCGTGGTAATGGCCGAGACCTTCGTGGCCATGCCGTTCCTGATCATCACCGTGGAGGGAGCGCTGAGATCCGCCGATCAGGGCTTTGAGGAAGCCGCGGCCACGCTGGGCGCGAAACGGATGACGGTATTCCGCCGGGTCACGGTGCCCCTGGTCGCCCCGTCCCTGGGGGCGGGCGCGGTGTTGTGCTGGGCGCGGGCGCTGGGCGAATTCGGGGCGACGATCACCTTTGCCGGCAGCTTCCCCGGCCAGACAGAGACGATGCCCATCGCCGTGTACTACGCGCTGGAGAATGACCCCGACGCGGCGATCGCGCTTAGCCTCGTCCTGCTGCTGGTTTCCATCGTCGTGCTGGTCGGCCTGCGCGAACACTGGCTGCGGGGCGGCTCACCCCTATGACGCACGTCGCCGGCGGCGGCCTCGTCGTCGAGGCCGAGGTAAAGCGCGGTAGTTTCACCCTGGAAGTTAGGCTCGCCGCGGCACCCGGCCAGGTCGTCGGCCTGCTCGGGCCGAACGGAGCCGGGAAATCCACCCTGCTCAGCGCGGTGGCCGGCCTGACCCCGGTCTCCGCCGGCCGCATCACGCTCGCCGGGCAGGTCCTGGACGACGCCAGCACCGGGGCTTTTGTCGAGGCCTCAGGACGGCCGATCGGTTTCGTGTTCCAGAACTACCGGCTCTTCCCCCATCTGACCGTGGCCGAGAATGTGGCCTTCTCACCGCGGGCCCGAGGCCAGGGAAAGCGCGCTGCCAGGTCAGCCGCCAGCTACTGGCTTGACCGGCTCAGACTGACTGACCTCGCCGACCGCAAGCCCAGCCAGCTATCAGGCGGGCAGGCGCAAAAGGTGGCCCTGGCCCGGGCCCTGGCTGGCCAGCCCGCACTGCTGCTCCTGGACGAACCCCTGTCAGCCCTGGACGCCGGCACCCGCCTTGACGTGCAGGCCGAACTCAAACGGCACCTGGCCGACTTCACCGGGCCGTGCCTGCTGGTCACCCACGACCCGCTCGAAGCGCTCGTGCTGGCTGACCAGCTCGTCGTCCTCGAAGGCGGGCGCATCGTCCAGGAGGGCACCCCGGCGCAGATCGCCCGCCAGCCCGCTACCGAATACGTTGCCAGACTCGTCGGCCTGAACCTGTATCCGGGCCGGGCCGACGGCTCCCATGTGGTACTCAGCGGTGGCGGGACCTTTGTCGTTGCCGACCACGGTCTGCACGGTGACGTGCTGGTCGCGGTGCGTCCTTCCGCGATAGTCGTCAGCAGTCAGCGCCCGCAGCACGGCAGCGCCCGCAACGCCTGGCAGGCGAAGGTCACCGGGCTCACGTTGCTGGCCGACCGTGTCCGGCTCGACCTCGACGGACAGCCACAGGCCATGGCAGACGTCACACCTGCAGCAGTCGCAGAGCTGTCGCTCGACCCTGGCAGCCAGGTGTGGCTCACGGTCAAGGCCACCGACCTAGAGGTTTACACCCACTCCGACAGACAGGCAGGCTGAGCGCGGAGTCTGTCAGCCTGCCCTTGGTCTGCTCTCTGATCCCCGATCGGTCCATCCCCGCCATCCTCGTCACCCACGAACTCCCCGACGCCCCGGCTTCGCTGACCGCCTGGCCGTGATCGACCGCGGCGAACTTCTCCTGGTCGGCGCGCCCAACGAAGTCGTCCTGCACCCGCCTCGCGGCCGGGGCGCAAAACTCGTCGGCTACCTCAGACTCGTACGCAGCCGAGACAAGGTAGCCGGGATTCATCCCGAACGGGTGACGGCTGGAGCCCAACGGCTCCGATGGAAGCGGTCTACCTGCCAGGGCCACCGGGAGCGACGCGGTGACGCCGCAGCAGGTTCATCTGTTATTAAAATGGCCTCTGACCTAGCAGGTCAGAGGCCATCGAAGTCACCGTCTTTTACCCCGGCGACGAACTCCTGCCACTCGTCGTGGCTCAGCGTAAGGCGTTCGCCATCACGATCCGCAGAATTACGGATCAGGACAGAATCGCCCAAGGTTCCGATCTCGACGCACCCGCCACTGTCGCATCGGCTAGCCATGCGCCACTGCGGCTCGTCAACCCATTTGCTACCCACTGCTACCCCCAAAAGTTGTCAGAATGTGAGAATACCTTCTGACCCAAACACGAGGTTTCCGCGTATGTCAATCCTTTGGGTCCTGCATGTTACGCGTGCGCAATAAGTGGCCAATGTTATCTATGTAGCAGAAAAGGCGAGTTAGGGCGTCAGGCAATCCCGTCAAAGTCGCCCAGCTTGACGCCTGCGAGAAAGTGGCGCCACTCTTCCACGGTAAACTCGCTAAGCGGTCCTTCAGGCTTAGTTGTGTTGCCTATCATGACGAATTTACCAGCGCGCGCGACCTTTATGCACTGGCCATTGTCGCAGGTACGAGAAACATGCCAGTCAAGATCCTCAGCAGTCGATGCGTGTGACGGCACGAGAACTCCTTTCAGCTAAACGATATTCGGGACGGCTACGGGCAGGTTTGTTACCTACTGGCGTAGCCTTTTCGCATTTTGGTCATAAGTTCCATCGAATCGCTCGGATTCAATGCGCGACCGCGCAGGTATTCGATAGTCTCGCGGTAGCGAGCTATATCACCCCTGTGCTGCAGGTACTGATTGCCTGCCAAGCCTTCGATGAAGACTATCGGCCATAGATTTGAGTCTTCTTCGAACTCTAGCAGCACAAAATATCCGTCCGCAGCAGCATATGCACCCGCCGCGAAGGGAATAATCTGAACGGTTGCCTTGCCGCTGCGGACGGTCGCCAGAATCTTATCAATCTGGGCAGCCATTAGCGCCGGCCTGCCAACGCCACGATGCATGACCGCCTCATCAAGAACTACATGATAGCGTGGCCGGTCATATTCTTCTAGAAGTTGCTGGCGACGGAGCCTGGCTTCGGTACGTTGTAGAACTATCTCCGGATCCATTTTCGGGGCGACAGTTTTAATGATACCCCGGGCGTAATCTTCAGTCTGCAGCAGGCCCGGTATATAATTTATCGAGTAACAAGTAATCGTTACTGCTTCCTGCTCCAGCCCTATGAGCGGGTCCAGACTAAGATCATCGTACTCAGTCCACCACCCCGGCTCGCGGGCCTCTCGGGCTAGGCTCATGAGCGAATGTGAAGTCGGCTCATCAACTTCATAAAGTACGCACAAATCACGGACGTCTCGGAGGCTTGGGCGGCGCGCAGCGGTCTCGAGTCGGCTGATCTTGGTAGTGGAGCAGAGCAGCTTCGCCGCGACCTCCTCTACGGTCATGCCGCGGTCGTTGCGAAGCACCCGCAGTCGGGTGCCAAGCTCGCGCTGACGTGCTACTGGGCTCGTTCCGGTCACACCGTTGCTCCTCGTCAAGAGCTCAGGCAACACCGACGAATCCTAGTGTGGATTCGTCGGCTAGCCGCAGGTTTGCGCAGGCCAGAGGTTCCGGCCATTGGCATGTGCCAACGATAGGGGCGTTCCGCCGACCACGCAAACAGGGAGGCTAATACGGCGAGCCGGTCCCAAACCCACGATGTAAGTGTGACACGAGTCGAAAAGCCGAAATCGCTACCGCATATCCGTTGAACTGGCCTAACGGCCAGGAAGGAAGCGTAGGTCAGCTCCTGGCGCAACGGCGCCGCGCCACGGGCAAGCGTGAAAGGACATTCCGGCACTTCAGGTGACGAAGTTCGCGTACACGAATAGCGTGACCGTCAAGATCACCTAGCCGAAGTAACAGCCGGGGCGGCATGGTAGTGGGGTGATCACTCCCTCTGGCCTGCCTGCAGGGTACCCGCCGTGGTTCGCGCATCCCAGTGCCCGGGACTGGACCTGCGCACCTGCACCTGCCGAGGTGCAGGCCTTTCACGCGGGGTTGCCCGGCTACGCGTCCACTCCCCTGACCGAGGTACCGGCCCTCGCGGCCGAACTCGGCGTCGGGCGGGTGTTCGTCAAGGACGAGTCGTCCCGGATGGGCCTGCCGGCGTTCAAGGTGCTGGGCGCGTCCTGGGCGGTGCACCAGGTGCTGTCCCGCCGGCCTGCCGGCGACGCGATAACGCTCGTGACCGCTACCGACGGCAATCACGGCCGGGCAGTGGCGCGGATGGCCCGGCTGTTCGGGCAGCGAGCGCACGTGTTCGTGCCTGGCGGCGTCCATCCCATAGCGGTGGCGGCCATTGCGGCGGAGGGAGCGCAGGTCACCGAGATCGCCGGTACGTACGACGAGGCGGTGCGGCTCGCAGCCGAGGCCGCGGGCGAGCCAGGTACGACGTTCGTGCAGGACGCCGGCTGGCCCGGCTACGAGCAGGTGCCTGGCTGGGTCGTGGAGGGCTACTCGACCTTGTTCGCTGAGGTCGACGTGCAGCTTTCCGACGCTGGAGTGGCCGGGCCTGCCCTGGTGGTCATCCCGGCGGGAGTGGGCTCGCTGGCGCAGGCGGGCATCACCCATTACCGCAGCCGGCCGGACTCAGGGACGACAGCCCTGCTCACGGCTGAGCCCGGCACCGCCGCCTGCGTCCTGGCGAGCCTGGTCCGCGGCAAACTGGGCACCATCTCCACCAGCGAGACGATCATGGCCGGGCTGAACTGCGGCACCCCTTCTATGCTCGCCTGGCCCTACCTGCGTGACGGCCTGGATGCGGCGGTCGCCGTCGCCGATGCCGGCAGCGCCACGGCGGCTCGTGACCTGGCGGGTAACGGGATACCGGCCGGCCCGTGCGGCGGGGCCTCGCTGGCCGGCGCGCGGGCAGCTCTCACCGGCGAGGGCGCGACGGCCAGGCGGGCGTCGCTGGCCATCCGCCTCGATGCGACGGTGGTCCTGCTGAGCACCGAAGGGGCCGGGGCCAATCCGGTCCTGCTGAGCACCGAAGGATCCGCGGCCAACCCGGTGCCGGTGAGCTTAGAGGGACGCCGGAAGGTCCCGACCGGTCCCGAGGAGCCCAGCCTCAGGGCTGGGCCAGGCGGGTGCGGTCGAAGTCGCCCTCGGCCGCGCCCGGTCCCGGCACGGCGGTGACCGAACGGGCGTCGAGGGGCTCACCGCAGTGCGAGCACACGGGAACGGCCGTGACGATGTGGCCGCACGCGGTATGCCTGGTCTCGACGGGCGGGCCGCCGGGCGCCGCCCACTGGTCGCCCCACTGGCGCATCGCCGTGATCACGTGCCAGAGATCGCGGCCCTTGCTCGTGAGCCGGTATTCCGAGCGTGGCGGATGATCGGAGTAAGGCGCCCGCTTCAGGACTTCGCTGTCGACGAGATGGTTCAGCCGCTGGGTGAGGATGTTGCGGGAGATCCCGAGCCGGGCCTGGAAGTCATCGAAGCGGGTCACGCCGAGGAAGGCGTCCCTGACGATGAGCAGGCTCCACCAGTCCCCCACGACGTCGAGGCACTGGGCGACCGAGCAGGTCATGTCCTCAAAGCTGGTCCGTTGCACGAACATAAGCATAGAGGGTTGCGTAATAGAACGCACTCCCCCTAGATTGGGTTTCATGAGAAAACTCAGGCAAGGGGCAGGCGGATGACCGAAGCGACCGAGGCCGTCGTGGCATCGCCGACACGGCGTCGCGAGGTCACCTGGGAGGATCCCCTTGTCAGCGCGGCCCTTGCCCGCGATCTGAGCGGCCTGGACTGCCTGCTCGGCATCGCCGAGGGACGCATCCCGCCGGCGCCGATCGCCGCCCTACTCGGGATGAGCATCGTCCGCGTCGAACCAGGCCGGGTCACCTTCGGCCTCGACGTCGGCGAGCACCTGTACAACCCCATCGGGTCGGTGCACGGTGGCGTTTTCTGCACCCTGCTCGACTCGGCCATGGGCTGTGCCGTGCACGCCTCGCTCGACCGCGGCCAGGCGTACACCACCCTCGAACTGAAGGTGAATATCGTCAAGGCGCTGACCCTGAACACGCCGAGCGTGATCGCCACCGGGGAGGTGATAAGCGGCGGGCGGCGCGTCGTCACCGCTTCCGGCCAGATCACCGGGCCTGACGGGACCCTCTACGCGCATGCCACCACGACCTGCCTGGTCTTCGAGCCCCGGCCAGTCCAGGAGAAGGGGCCGACGCAGGAGAAGGAGCCGTCCGACCGCTCAGGGGAGAACGGTCATGGACGCTGACGCCGGGACCACGACCACCCGGGCCGCTGTGATTGCGGCTCCTCAGGAGCCGATCCCGCGGCGGCGCAGGTCGCGCTGGATGTCGCGGCCGAGCTTCCTGGTCTCACGGCTGTTGAATAGGGCGCCCGCGGCGGCTCCGGTGAGCAGCGGGCCCAGTGAGACCGCGCTCCGGCCGACCCGGGCGATGAGCCGCCGGCGCAGTAGCCGCGCCATCGGCGACCCGGCGGCGAGGATCAGCCCGCCCTCGATCATGAACACGCCCCGGCGGTGCGCCCACGCCGCGAGGTAGGCGCTCATCCGCTCGGGAAAGTTCCCCGGGGCCGGGATGCCGTACGCCTCGTGGAGTTCCGCGACGAGCTTGATCTCGATCCCCACCACGACCAGGGTCTCCGCCGCCACCTCGGCCGGGAAGGCGGGCAGTACGGGCAGCGCTGCGGCCATGCCAGCCCCCGCGCCCGCCGCCGCCGCGGCGCGGGCCGCGCGCTCGATGAGCGCGTCGGCGATCTTCTCGGCGGTCAGGCCGGGAAACTGGGCCCGCAGCGCCGCGTGGTCGCGGACCCGCAGCCGCGGCGCCATCGCGACCACCTGGCCGACCAGCCAGCCGGAGCCCGAGCCCGCGCGACGCCGCACCGCTCGCGTCCCGCGGCCAGCTATCCGGGCGCTCGAACTCACGGCCTTGGTGAAGGCGCGGACGAGCCTGCGCTGCTCCTGCGGCCGGTCCGTCTCGGTGATGTCGGCCGCTACCTCGGCGGCGCGCAGCGAGATGTCAGTTGCTTCGGTCTCTGGTTCAGCCATGGCCTGGTCTCTACCCCTCATCGCCGTCACCCACCTGCCCCCGGGCACAGTTCAGTTGGGACTATAGGGCGTATTCCTGAGGTCGGGGGCCGGCCGGGAGGTGGTGGTGCGCAGCATGGCGGTCTCCCGTGACAGCAGCGCGCGCTGCCGGGCCAGCCGACGCGGGGTGTCGGACTCGGCCAGCAGCACCTGGTGTTCCGGCAGGTCGATGACCATGGCGGCGGCGATAATGAACGAGAGCAGCGTCGGCTCGTCGGGCAGGTCCTCGAGCCTGACCACGGCGCCGCCCCACTCGGTGAGCGCGTCCAGGTACTCGCGGAACGCGGCCTGGACCACGCGCACGGCGGGCTCAGCCGACGCCGGGTCGACCTGCTCGTCGGCGAGCATCTCAACCTCGCCCTGCAGGTACGGGCGCGTCTCGTCGAGCCCGTGTAGCCGGAACCGCTGGGAGCCGACCGTGACGATGTCGAACCGGCCGTCGTCATGCCGGTCGACCCGGCGCAGGGTGGCGGTGCAGCCAATCTCGTATAGCGAGTGCACGCCGTCGATGCCGGTTTCGCGGCCCTTGCGGATCGCGATCACGCCGAACCGGCGCGGCTCCGGACCGTCGAGCAGGTCCTGCACGAGCTGCCGGTACCGCTTTTCGAAGATGTGCAGTGGCAGGAGCATGCCCGGATAGAGCACCGCGCCGAGCGGAAACAATGGCAGCATTTCGCTCATAGGGTGCCTCCCGCTCGCCTCACACTCACGACAGTACGCGCCGACGCGCCGGGCTCAGACCGTCAGGACGATCTTCCCGCGGATGTGGCCGCTCGCCAGCCGCTGGTAGGCGCCCTGCACCTGGTCGAGCGGGAACGTCGCGGCGATCGGCACCTCCAGTTGGCCATCCGCGATCAGCGCAGCCAGCTCGGCCAGCACGCTCGCGCTGGCCCCGGCCGCGTTGCCCTCGCCCTTGACTCCGTACTTCCCCACCGCCTCGAAGTTGGCGATGGTGTCGATCCGGGAAGGCTCGACGCCGAGTTCCAGGGCCAGCTGCACATAATCCGCGCCGAACGCGTCGATGAACGCGTCGACCTTTCCGGCCGCCTGCCGGATCCGGTCGGCCACCCCGTCGCCGTAGGCCACAGGAATCACTCCGTGCTCGGCCAGCCACTCGTGATTCGCGGGGCTCGCCAGGCCGATCACGGTGGCACCGGCGCGCCTGGCCAGCTGGACGGCGAGCGAGCCGACCCCGCCCGCCGCCCCGGAGACCACCACGGTGTCACCCTCGGTCAGGGCGACGGCCCGGACGGCGGCGTAGGCCGTAGCCCCGGCCACGAACAGCGCCCCGGCGACCTCCCACGGCACGGCCGCCGGCTTGGCGGTCAGGTTCTGCTCCTCGACCACGACGTACTCGGCCTGGCTGGCCCGGTTGTCGGTGTAGCCGATGACTTCGTCCCCGGCGGCGAAACCCGTCACCCCAGGTCCGGTCCCGGCCACAACCCCGGCCAGGTCACTGCCCTGCCCGGACGGGAACGTAGCCGGCCACCTGGCGGCCAGCATGCCCGCGCGGATCTTGGCCTCGCCCGGGTTGATCCCCGCCGCCTTGACCTGAACCAGCACCTGGCCCGGTCCCGGCGCCGGCTTCGGCACGTCGACGACCTTCAGGACGTCGACCTCGCCGTACTCATCGAACCGTACTGCCTTCACTAGCGTGCCTCCCTAAGTCTCCAAGTACCCCTCAACTTCATAGGACCGCCAGGTATGCCCGCTACCGGGCGGGATGCTCGCGCGACAGCGGATGACGCGGCCCCTCGGGCCCGTCGGGTGGTCTTCGAATGTCAGTGCCAGGGGTTAGGGTTTCGACCGTGGCCGAACGCTGGGATCGCGCGCGAGTGCTCGCCCTGGCGCCCGACGCGCCGTCGCAGCGGGCCGCGCAGTCGCTGGCGTCTGGCCGTTCGTGGCCGCTGACCGGAGCCGCCGAGCCTGCGGTGCTGTGGGGTGAGTGCCGCGGCAGCGCCGTCACGCCGTATCGCACCGTCATCGACCTGGCCGGCCCGGCGTACCGGTGCTCCTGCCCCAGCAGGAAGTTCCCGTGCAAGCATGTGCTGGCCCTGCTGCTGCTCTGGGCCGAGGAGTCGGTGAAAGACGACCCCAGCGGGCCGCCCGACTGGGCCGCCAGCTGGCTCACGGCGCGCGCACCTAGGGCCGGCGCCGCGCCGGCCCGGGAACCGGCCGATCCCAAGACGGCGGCTAAACGCTCGGAACAGCGGGAGGCCCGGGTCGCCACCGGCCTGGTCGAGCTCGACCGGTGGCTCTGCGATCAGGTCCGTCAGGGCCTGGCCACTAGCCAGCGGGCCGGCTACGGCCACTGGGACGACATCGCCGCCCGGATGGTCGACGCACAAGCCCCCGGCCCGGCCGAACGTCTCCGTGCCCTCGCCTCGGTTCCGCATTCCGGCGCCGGCTGGGACGGTCGTCTCCTGGAGGAGTACGCGCTGCTCCGCCTGCTCGCCGTGGCCTATCGCCGGCAGGCCGAGCTGCCCCCGCCGCTCCTGGCGACCGTCCGGTCAAGGATCGGGTTCAGCCTCCGCCAGGCCGATGTGCTGGCCGGCGGCGAGCCGGTCCGGGACCACTGGCAGGTGCTGGCCCGCCGGGATCTCGAGCAGGACCGGATCCGGGTTCGCCGCAGCTGGCTGCAAGGCCGTAAGACCGGTCGGCCCGCACTCGTGCTCAGCTACGCTCCTGACGGCCAGGCGCTCGACGACTCGCTGACCGTTGGCACCGGCGCCGATGCGGACCTGGTCTTCTACCCTGGCACCGTACCACTGCGCGCCGTGGTGCTGACCAGGTACGACGCCCTCGACGGCAGCCCGCCGGCCAGCGACACGATCGCCGGGCTGCTGGCCTCCTACGCCGCGGCGCTCGCCGGGGACCCCTGGCTGGACAGCTGGCCCGCCGTCCTGGACGCCACCCCGGCCCGCTCCCCCGTCCCGGCCGTGTCCGACGCATCCGGCGACACCCTGCCGCTCCATCCGGGCGCCGGCGACTGCTGGCCGCTGTTCGCGATCTCCGGCGGAGGTCCGGTGACGGTGGCCGGCGAGTGGACCCCGCGCGGCCTGTGGCCGCTGACCGCCTGGGACAACGGCTATGGGGCGGTGCCGCTGTGAGCACATGGCAGGACCTGGTCACCGCGAGCCTTCTCGGTACCGAACGGACCGCGGTTCCACTGGTCGCCGTCCCTGGCGTGCTCACCCCGGTTGACGCCCAGGCTGATCCGGCGGCCACCCTGCTCGACCGCGCCGCGCTGCTGACGGTTGCGCGCCGGGGCGGCCGCCCCCCGGAGCATGCCGAACCGCCGCCGGCGGCCGAACCGGACCTGGAGCCCGCGGTGAGCCCGGCCGCCGGCCATCGCCTGGCACGGATACTCAGCGGAGAGCACCTCGACCTGCTGGCCGAGTGGCTGTCGGCGGCCGTGACCCGCGGGCGCCGGGCTCCCGCCCATTTGCTGCCGACGCTACTGGACCGGACCCGGCGGGTCTCGCCCACGACCACCGACGAGCACCGCCTGGTGGCGCTGGCGGGCGGATCGCGGGCTCGCTGGCTGGCCGGGCTCAACCCGGACTGGGCTTTCGTCACGGCGCACACCCTGCCCGGCGATGACGCGTGGCGGCTGGGCGACGTCGGCCAGCGGCGCGGCTACCTGACCGCGCTGCGCGACCGGGATCCCGACGCCGCCCGGGATCTGATCGCCGGGAGCTGGGACGCGGCCGGGGCGGAGCGGGCCATGTTCCTGT
Source organism: uncultured Actinomycetes bacterium (assembly GCA_963769715.1). Lineage (GTDB taxonomy): Bacteria > Actinomycetota > Actinomycetes > Streptosporangiales > Streptosporangiaceae > Palsa-504. Next base: position 65,674 of record CAVYNE010000011.1, on the reverse strand, counting down.
CCGTCCTGGCGGATGAGTCCGCTGGGTCGAAGGGTCTGAGCCTGGCCGATGAGCCACTGCTCGAGGCCGCGCTTGACGACCGTGCGGCCGAGGTCCGCAGCTGGGCCGCGTACCTCCTAGCGACCCTGCCCGGGTCCGCTCTCGGGCAGCGCATGGCCGAGCGCGCCCTCGGCTGCCTGCGCCTGGACCGGGGCATCAGCGGCACGCGCCTGCTCGCCAGCCCGCCGGCGGAATGCGATGCCGCCATGCGGCGGGACGGGATAGCGCCTGGCCCGGGCGCGGCACGCTTGCCGCTGGCCGACCGGGCTCACCTCGTGCTCGGGGTGCTGGCGAGGACCCCGCTAGGCACCTGGACCGATGAGTTCGGCCGGTCGGCCGAACAGATCCTCGCCTGGCCGGCCGGCGGCTGGACGCCGGTGCTGTTCACCGGCTGGTCGCGGGCGGCGATGGCCCAACGCGACCAGGAGTGGATGGCCGCCCTGGTCAGCTGGGCCATCGCAGGCGGGCTGCCCGGCCATCCCTCCGGGGCCGAGACACTGTACAAGTTGGCCCGGCGAGTCGATCCCGCGCTCGGCGCGCCCGAGGTTATGCCAGATCCGGAGCCGAACGCCCCGGCGGCGCTCTACGACGCGATCATGGTGCTGCGCTTTCGCTACGACATGCTGAAGGAGTTGGACGATGACCACTGCGCTGGCTGAGCCGCGGGACACGGTCCTGCGGCCGCACGCGGAGCAGGAGCATCAGGCCGAGCTGACCGCGCTGGCCGCCGGCGACGACCGGCCTCGGCCGCCGGGCTGGCGGCTGTCCCCCTGGGCGGTGGTTACCTACCTGCTGGGCGGGAGTGCCGCCGATGGCACCGTGATCACGCCGAAGTACGTGGGGTCCCGGCGCCTCATCGAGGTCGCGGTGGCCACGCTGGCCACCGACCGGGCGCTGCTGCTGCTCGGCGTGCCGGGAACGGCGAAGACCTGGCTGTCCGAGCATCTGGCCGCGGCCGTCTCCGGCGACTCCACGCTGATGGTGCAGGGCACCGCGGGAACCGCCGAGGAGGCGGTCAGGTACGGCTGGAACTACGCGCGGCTGATCGCCGAGGGCCCATCCCGGGACGCGCTGGTGCCGAGCCCGGTGATGCGGGCGATGGACAGCGGCCAGATCGCCCGGGTCGAGGAGCTGACCCGGATGCCCTCGGACGTGCAGGATGCCCTGATCACTATCTTGTCCGAGAAGACGCTGCCCATCCCCGAGCTGGGCACCGAGCTGCAGGCGGTCCGGGGCTTCAACGTCATCGCCACGGCTAACGACCGCGACCGCGGCGTGAACGAGCTGTCCAGCGCGCTGCGCAGGCGGTTCAACACCGTGGTCCTCCCGGTGCCGGCCTCGGCCGAGCAGGAGGTGGACATCGTCACCCGCCGGGTCGCCCAGCTCGGCCGCTCGATCGGCCTGCCGGACATCCCGCACGGGGCGGAGGAGATCAGGCGGGTGGTGACCGTCTTCCGCGAGCTGCGCCAGGGCGTCACCGAAGACGGCCGGGCCAAGGTCAAGTCGCCGAGCGCCACGCTGTCCACCGCCGAGGCGATCTCCGTGGTCACCAGCGGCCTGGCCCTGGCCGCGCACTTCGGCGACGGCGTGCTGCGTCCCGCCGACATAGCGGGCGGCATCACCGGCGCCGTCGTCCAGGACCCGGTTTCCGACCGGGTGGTCTGGCAGGAATACCTGGAGACGGTCGTGCGGGAGCGCGATGACTGGAGCCATTTCTACCGCGCCTGCCGCGACGTCGCCGGATGAAGAGCACGGAGGCGGGGCCGGGGCACGCACCGCGGCCCGTTCGGCATAAAGATCTTCCTGCTGTCCTGTACGGGATCCGGCATCACGGGCCGGGGTCGGCGCGGTCGGTGCGGGCGGCCCTGGACGAGCAGCGGCCGGATGTGGTGCTGATCGAGGGGCCGCCGGAGGCCGACGGGCTGGTCGTGCTGGCGGCGGATGAGGCGATGCGGCCGCCGGTGGCGCTGCTCGGGTACGTGCCCGGCGAGCCGCAAAAGGCGGCGTTCTGGCCGTTCGCGGTGTTCTCGCCGGAGTGGCAGGCGATCCGGTACGCGCTGCGCGCGGGCGTCCCGGTCCGGTTCTGCGACCTGCCGGCCGCGCACCAGCTCGCGATGGGGGCCCGCGAGGCACCGCGGGAGCGGCCCGATCCCGTCGGCGAGCTGGCCGCCGCGGCCGGGTACGACGATCCGGAGCGCTGGTGGGAGGACGTGGTGGAACACGTCCCCGGCCCAGCGGTTTTCGCCGCCCTGGCCGAAGCCATCGCGATCCTGCGCGCCGGCGCCGGAGAGCCCGACGCGCGCGACGCGATCCGCGAGGCGCACATGCGGAAGGTGCTGCGCCGGACGGTCAGGGACGGCTTCGAGCGGATCGCGGTGGTCTGCGGCGCCTGGCACGTGCCCGCGCTTGGCGACCTGCCGCCCGCGGCCGCCGATGACCGGCTGCTGCGCGGCCTGCCGAAGGTGAAGGCCACGCTGACCTGGGTGCCCTGGACCTACGGGCGGCTGTCCTACACGTCGGGCTACGGGGCCGGGATCCGCTCCCCCGGCTGGTACGACCACCTGTTCGGCGCCCCGGGCCAGCCGGTCGAGCGGTGGCTGGCCAGGGCCGCCGCCGTCCTGCGCGAGGAGGGCATCCCGGCGTCGTCGGCGCACGTCATCGAGTCCGTCCGGCTGGCCGAGGCGCTCGCCGCGCTGCGCGGACGGCCGCTGGCAGGCCTGGAGGAGGTCACTGAGGCCGCACGTTCGGTGCTCTGCGAGGGCAGCGACGTCCTCACCAGGCTCATCCAGCGGCGGCTGGTGGTCGGCGAGCGGCTCGGCACGGTGCCGCCGGCCACCCCCATGGTCCCGCTCCAGCGAGACCTGCAGGACCAGCAGCGCCGCCTGAAGCTGCGGCCCGAGGCGGCGCCCCGGGATTACGACCTGGACCTGCGCAAGTCGAATGACCTGGCCCGCAGCCGCCTGCTGTACCGGCTCGCCCTGCTCGAGGTGGCCTGGGGCAGGCGGCAGGAGAGCCGGGCCAGGAACATCGGGACGTTCCGGGAGAGCTGGCAGCTGACCTGGCGGCCCGAGCTTGACCTGGCCCTGATCGAGGCGAGCATGTGGGGAAGCACGGTCGCGGCCGCCGCCACTCAGCGGGTGCTCGCCAGCGCGGCCGGCGCGGCCGCCCTCGGCGAGCTGACGGCGCTGACCGAGCGGTGCCTGCTCGCCGACCTGGGCGACGCCCTGCCGGCCGTGCTCGTGGCGGTCAGGGACCGCGCCGCACTGGAGGTCGACGTGACCCACCTGATGGCGGCGCTGCCGTCCCTGGTCCGCGCGGCCAGGTACGGCGACGTGCGCGGCACCGACCCGGCCCGGCTGGGCGAGGTCGCCATCGAGATGATCACCCGGATCTGCACCGGACTGCCGGCCGCCGTGGCGTCCCTGGACGAGACGGCCGAACGGGTCATGCGGGAGCGCATCGACGCGGTGAACGCGGCCACCGGATTGCTCGCCGACCGCGCCAGCCGCGACCGCTGGCTGGACATGCTGGCAGTGCTCGCCCGGGGGGACGACCCCCCTAGACCCCCCCGCGTGGGCATGGCCCCCCGGTGCCCCCCGTTGATCTCCGGGCGGCTGACCCGGCTGCTGCTCGACGCGGGGCGGCTGGCGACCGATGAGGCGGCATCGCGGATGTCCCGCGCGCTGTCCGCCGCCGCCCCGGCGCCGGCCGCCGCGGGCTGGGCCGAGGGGTTCCTGGCCGGCAGCGGCCTGCTGCTGGTCCACGACGACAAGCTGCTGGCCCTGGCGGACGGCTGGCTGGCCGGGCTGAGCGCGGACGCCTTCGCCGCCGTGCTGCCCGCGCTGCGACGCACGTTCGGCGAATTCGCGCCACCGGAACGGCGGGCGATCGGACAGCAGGCCGCCCGGCTCGACGGCAGCGGCCGCCGGCCTGCCGTGGTTGCCTCGGCCGCTGACGGCCTGGACGAGGAGCGGGCGGCGCTGGCCGCCGGGGCCGTGGCTCTCATCCTCGGCTGGCCCCAGGCGGTGGCGTCATGAGTGCCGATCCCGACGAGCGGATGCGGCGCTGGCGCCTGGTGCTCGGCGAGGCGGCGGGCATCGAGATGCCGCTGGCCGGGGGTGACGCGCGCATCGACGCGGCGCTGAGCGCGCTGTACGACTCCGACGAGAACACCGGCCGCGGTTTCGGTCAGCAGGGTGCCGGACAGCGGCAGGGCGGGTTCGGCGCATCCGCGCCGCGCGTCGCCCGCTGGCTCGGCGACATCCGCGCGTTCTTCCCGGTCAGCGTGGTTCAGGTCATGCAGAAGGACGCGATCGAACGGCTCGGCCTGACCCGGCTGCTGCTCGAGCCCGAGATGCTGGACGCGGTCGAGCCGGACGTGCACCTGGTCGGCACGCTGCTCTCGCTGAGCCGGGTGATACCCGAGCAGGCCAGGGAGTCCGCCCGCGCGGTGGTCCGCGCCGTGACCAGGGACCTGGAGCGACGGGTGGCGCAGCGGACTCGTTCGGCGGTGGCGGGGGCGCTGAACCGGGCCAGCCGGACGAGCAGGCCCCGGCGGCCTGGCGACATCGACTGGAACCGGACGATCCGCGCCAACCTGCGGAACTACCTGCCGCAGCAGCGGACGATCGTGCCGGATCGGCTCATCGGCTACGCCAGGAAGCAGCAGGCGGTGGCGCGCGACGTCATCCTCTGCCTGGACCAGAGCGGCTCGATGGCGTCCTCGGTGGTGTACGCGGGGGTGTTCGGCGCGGTCCTGGCGTCGATCCGGTCGCTGCGCACCTCGGTGGTGGCCTTCGACACCTCGGTGGTGGACCTGACCGATCAGCTCAGCGACCCGGTGGACGTGCTGTTCGGCACCCAGCTGGGCGGCGGCACTGACATCAACCAGGCCGTGGCCTACTGCCAGCAGCTGATCACCCGCCCGGCCAGCACGATCTTCATCTTGATCAGCGACCTGTTCGAGGGGGGCGACCGGGACGAGATGCTGCGCCGGATCGCCGACATGACGGCCGCGGGCACCCAGGTGATCGCCCTGCTCGCGCTGTCCGACGACGGGGCGCCCGGTTACGACCACGAGAATGCCGCCGCTCTGGCCGGCCTCGGCGTCACTGCCTTCGCCTGCACCCCCGACGCCTTCGGTGACCTGATGGCCGCCGCCATCGAGCGCCGCGACATCGCCGCCTGGGCGCAAGGCCATGCGACGTCGCCTCGTTTGTCCTGATACGACCGCTTTGAGCTGAGCGGAAAACCAATGAGTGTGGCGCTCTGGTGACTCTTCCGGGCAGAGTGCCGTTTTTCGCTGGGATCGCGCGTCCTCGTCTGGGGGGCACGGGCTCCTGGCCCCGTCTGCCGCGCTGCTGGGAACTTGAGGAAGCTTGCCTGGGCCGTGGTCCGGGTTTGGCTGGCTGGTCAGGCTCGTTCGCAGTGGGCAGGACGCCTCCGGCGAGCCGCGCGGATGCTGGCTGGCGGTGATGAAGCGGCCGTCGCCCTGCGAGCGATCCGTTATGTCCGGTTATGAGGAAACCTCAGGGTGAGGCATTCCGGGCGCGGACCATGATCGTGTGCAGTTCGGGACAAATATTGTCCCGAACTGCTCATGATCATGAAACAGCCGGTGCGAGGGTGCCTCTTAGGGTCCTGGTAGTGCGTCTGCCGGGGGCTGTGAGTCACAAGGCCCGAGATGGCCGCACCGGCCGGCCGCGCCGGCCGCGCCGGGTCACACCGTGAACGTGGCCTCGATCACCAGACGACCCGCTGACCTGGCCTGATAGTTGCGGGATTTATCAAAGGCCTTTCTTTCGGGCAGAGCGTCACACTCATTGAATTCCGCGGGATGCGCGCCAAGTCAGGGGGGACGGCGGGCCAGTAGCTGGCGTCTCACGGGATGCTCGGGGCCGGGTGCGTCCCTCTGGTCTAGGAGGGTGAAGCCTGGCGGGAGGAGGGACGCGGGCTCGCCGGGGGCCAGGCACCACTCGGGGGCGAGGCTGGGTTGTGAACGGCGGGCTTCGGTGGTGAAGGCCTCCCAGGCCAGCAGGCCGCCAGGCGCCACCGCGCCGGCGGCCGCCGTGAACACCGCCGAGGCCCAGAAACCGGTGGCAAGGACGAGTGCGTAGGAGCGTGGCTCCGGCTGCCACGCCGACAGGTCCGCGTGCACCAGCATGACCAGGTTGGCCAGCCCGCGCCGCATGGCCTCGGCGCCGAGCAGGCCGAGCGCTACCTCGGAGACATCCACGGCCGTGACCTGGCGCCCGTGCGCCGCGGCCAGCAGTGCCGTGCCCGAAGGGCCGCAGGCCAGGTCGGCCACTGGCCCGTCCGGCAGATCCGCGGCCAGCGACCCGAAGACCCGCGCCGCCAGCGGATGCGGGGTGAACGACGGCGTGAAGCCGGCCGCGTACCTGGCGTTCCACTTGACCCGGTTGGGGTGATCGCCCGGCACGAGCCTGGCGCCTGCGCTGTCCGGGGACATGAACGTGGATCCTACGGCCGGAGCCAGGTATGGCGCGACAAGCCGCGGAGTATGCTGACTGGATAGTTACGGCACTCAGTGTCAAAATAGACGCCAGACAGTCCGGCAGTCAGCGTGCGAGGGAGACCGATGGCAAGCACACGCGAGTGGTTCGAGACGGTCGAGGAGGCGCGCAGGAGAGCCAAGCGGCACCTGCCGAAGCCGGTCTACATGGCGCTGATCGCCGGAACCGAGAAGGGCGTCACGCTCCAGGACAACGTGACAGCGTTCAGCGAACTGCGGTTTACGCCGCCGCATATCGCGGACCTGCCGGCCACCCGGGAGCTGGCGACGTCGGTGCTCGGGCAGGAGATCGCGCTGCCGGTGATCGCGTCCCCGACTGGCGTGCAGGCTGTGCATCCCGACGGTGAGGTGGGGGTGGCGCGCGGCACGGCCGAGGCCGGAACGGCGATGGGCCTCAGTTCGTTCGGCAGCCTGCCGGTCGAGACCGTGGCGCCAGTCAATCCGAAGCTGTTCTTCCAGACCTACTGGTCAGGCACTAGGGACCAGATCATCCAGCGGACCGAACGAGGCCGCCAGGCCGGCGCCAAGGCCCTGATCGTCACGCTGGACTGGTCGTTCTCCAACGGCCGGGACTGGGGCAGCCCGGCGATACCGGAGAAGATCGACCTGCGGACCCTGCTGCGCCTCGCTCCCGAGGGCGTCCTGAAGCCCGGTTACGTACGCCAGTGGCTCCAGCACGGTGGCCTGCCCGACCTCACCGTGCCCAACATGGCCGCCCCGGGCGAGCCGGCGCCCACATTCTTCGGGGTGTACGGCGAGTGGATGCAGACCCCGCCGCCCAGCTGGGACGACATCGCCTGGCTGCGTGAGCAGTGGGGCGGCCCCTTCATGGTCAAGGGCGTCATGCGGCCCGACGACGCCCGCCGCGCCATCGACATCGGGGCCACCGCGATCTCGGTGTCCAACCACGGCGGCAACAACCTGGACGGCACTCCCGCCTCCATCCGGGCACTGTCCGGCGTGGCCGACGCGGTGGGCGGGCAGATCGAGGTGCTGCTGGACGGGGGGATCCGGCGCGGCAGCGACGTGGTCAAGGCCCTGGCGCTCGGCGCGCGAGCGGTCATGATCGGCCGCGCGTACCTGTGGGGCCTGGCCGCCAACGGCTCCGCGGGCGTGAAGAACGTCTTCGACGTGCTACGTGGCGGCATCGACTCCACGCTGCTCGCGCTCGGCCGATCCTCCATCGCCGAACTGTCCCCCGACGACGTCATCGTGCCCGCCGAGTTCAGCCGGGGCCTGCACAAGTAAGCCCTTAGGGCGGCTGGCCAGGTCACGGCCCCGCAGCAGGGGCAGCAGGGGCCGAACGGTCCGGCGTTCGGCGCACCCCTGCCAGACCCCCAGGCTGTAGCCGACGTCGTCGAGCAGCCGGGCCGCCACGTAACGCGCCGGGTCAAGCGGGGGCCTGCGGTCCAGCCAGTCGAGCAGCGGCGGCGCGAGCACCAGCGCGGCCAGCGGTAGCCGCAGCCGCCGCACCGCGATCGCGGTCGGCACCGCCACGGGCCACCAGCTCCGGGAGATCGCGCTGCCCAGCGGCCGGACGGCCGCGAGCGTCCCGCCGCCGGCCTGCCGGGTCGCCAGCCGCCACGCGGCCGAACCGGCAGGGCGGGGCCAGCCCTCACCGGTGACCTGGGCCAGGCGCCGGGCGAGCAGCGCGGTGCCGGTCCCGGTGACCACGGCACCCGCCGCCGGATAGCCGAGCGCCGCGGCCAGCCAGGCCGCCGCGGTCCACAGGGACACGTAGAGCGGACGGACCGCACCAGGATGACGCAGCTCGAGCGCGGCCGCGGACGTCCCGTAGTCCTTCCGCCTGGCGAACCAGTCGCGCAGCCGCACCCGGTGCTGGTGGCCCATGGTGGCCGTCGGCTCGTACCGCACCCGCCAGCCGGACGCGCCCAGCCGCCAGACGAAGTTGACGTCCTCTCCGACCTGCATGTCCTCCGCGAAACCCGCCCCGGCCGCCTCTTTGCGCACCACCAGGGCCGCGCCCGGGACGTAGGGCACGCGCGATCCGGGCCGGACGATGCTGGGCCGCCGACCCATGTCGAGGGTGGAACTTGCCCCCTCATAGCGGGCCAGCCAGGTGTGCCCGGCCTCGTGCGGCACGATGCGCGGCGCGACCGCACCCACCGCGGGGTCAGCGAAGTGCGGCAGCAGCGCGTCCAGCCAGCCGGGTCCGGGTACGCAGTCCGAGTCGAGAAACGCCACCAGTGGTGTATCCGCCGCCGCCAAGCCGGTGTTCCTAGCCGCCGCCGGCCCGCCGTTCACCGGCCGCCGCAGCACGCTGGCCCCGGCCGCGGCCGCGACGCTGCTGATCGCGGCCTGGTCGCGGGAGCCGTCGTCCACCACAATCACCAGCGGCGCGCCGGCCAGGCCGGCCAGGCAGCGGGCCAGTTCGACGTGCCGGTCGTGGACCGGGATGATCACCGTCACCTCTGGCTTCTCCGCTGGCGGGGGGCCGTCCAGCACGGGATGGGCGATCCCGGTGTCGAGGAGGCGGCGCGCCAGCGCGCGGGCCTTCGGGTTATCGGGCACCGGCAGGCCCGACCACCAGGCGGCGACATGCCGGGCCCCGGGCTTGGTCAGCCGCAACACCCGGGTGGGGTAACCGCCTGTGATGACCATCCCGTCCGCCAGCGTGCGCGACCCCGGATCGGGACGCAGGCGGAATCCCGCCGGGACCAGCTCGCCGCCCGGTCCCTGTCCCGCTAGGGCCACCGCGCCGTCTGGCCCCTGCTGGCTGGTTCCCTTCGGCACCTGCCAAGACTATTACGAGTAGTACTGCCCAACCCAGCACCCTCCGTTACCGTCGAGTAAGCCGGGTGGGAACGGCCGGGTGGGGACGGAGCCAAGGAGGGACCGTGTTCGAACTTGCCGGGGCGCGGTGGCCGGAGGTGGCAGGTGGCCCTCGGCGGCTGCTGGTGGTGCCGGTGGGGTCGCTGGAGCAGCATGGGCCGCACCTGCCGCTCGACACCGACACGAGGATCGCCGTGGCGGTGGCACGGCGGGCCTGCGCGGGCCGGGCCGACACCGCCCTGGCGCCCGCGTTCTGTATCGGGGCGAGCGGCGAGCACGCGGACTTCCCCGGCACCCTGTCTATCGGCACCGAGGCGCTGACCACCTGCCTGATCGAGCTTGGCCGCCACGCCAGCCTGCACTGGTCGGCCCTGCTGCTGGTCAACGGGCACGGCGGCAATGTGACCGCCGTCGAGGCGGCGGCCGCCCGGCTCCGTTACGAGGGCCGCGCCGCGCACGCCTGGCACGCCGGGCTGCCCGGCGGCGACGCGCACGCCGGCTGGTTCGAGACCTCGGTCATGCTCGCGCTGGCCCCCGCCGCAGTGCGGCTGGAGGTAGCCGAGCCGGGTGAGGTCAGGCCGATCAGCCAGATCATGCCGGTACTGCGCGAGCGGGGCGTGCGCGCGGTGAGCGGCAACGGCGTCCTGGGCGACCCGGCCGGCGCGTCGGCGGCCGAAGGCGAGCGGCTCCTCGCGCAGCTCACCCACCGGCTGGCCGGCACGATCGACGGGCTGCTGGAGCAGCAGCCCGGCTAACTGCAGGGCGGCGGCGTTCCCGATGGGTCACCGGAGTACTGTGCCTACTTTCCGGCCCTACTTTGCTGGTCACGGCGGCCGGACCAGCGGCTGCCAGCCCGGAGGATCATGATGACCGAGACAACCGCACCACCTGAGAGCCCGGCTGCCGAGTCGCCGCATCTCCCGCGCCCGGAAACCGACCACGCCGCCCTGTGCGCCATCGACGAGGCCAAGCAGCAGCTCGAGATCCTGAACGGCCAGGACCGGGTGCTGGCCATCTTGGACAACTTCGCCAGCAGGGACATTCCGGGCAGGCAGCGCGAGATCCAGGACTGCGTGAACAAGATCCTCGCGAAGGTCGACTCCGAGCCCGCAGCAAGCTGAGGCGCGGAGCCGATGGACCGGTCCAGGCTCGAGGCGTTCAGCGACGGCGTCTTCGCCGTGGCCATCACCCTGCTCGCGCTCAACATCAGCGTGGCCGGGCCCGATCACGGACCCCTGCTGCATCAGCTCTACGGCCGCTGGCCGGCCTTCCTGGCCTACCTGCTCAGCTTCTTCATGATCGGCATCGTCTGGGTCAACCACCACGTGCTGGTCAGGTCCATCACTGCGGTAGACCGAACGCTGCTCTTCCTCAACCTGGTGCTGCTGCTGTTCGTCGTGCTGATCCCGTTCGCCACCGCCACGGTGGCTGACTACCTGGCCGCCAACGACAAGGACGCCGGGGTCGCGATGGCGCTGTACGCCCTGGTGTTCTTCGGCATGTCGGTCGGCTTCGGCTCGATCTTCGAATGGACGCTGCACGGCCAGCGCGTAGCCCGGCCGCTGCCGCCGGAAAAGCACTGGGCGGCGCGGGCGCGGTTCGTCGGCGGCGGGCTGGTCTACGTGGTCGCGATCATCGTCGCCCTGATCAACGCCATCGCTGCGTTCGTCCTTATCGCGCTGGTCGCTGTCTACTACATCTTTGAGCGTACCCCTGCCTCCCCCGCTGGCCCGGACTCCGGCGGCGGCGACGAGCCAGTCGTCTGAGATCACAGCCGGTCAGACCGCGAGATAAATAGTTGCCATTAAGCAAGTGTTCGGCGGTAGACTGGGTTAACGTGCGGCAAAGCGTTGACTCAGAACATCTGAACGGTGCCACCGGCGGGTCCCGGCCGAACGGCGGGCGGCCTGACCGGTACAAGTGGATCGCGCTGTCCAACACCACGCTGAGCATGACAATGGCCACGATCGACGCCTCGATCGTGATCATCGCGATGCCGGCCATCTTCCGCGGCATTGGCCTGAACCCGCTCGCCCCCGGCAACATCACCTACCTGCTCTGGATGATCATCGGGTACCTGCTGGTCCAGTCGGTGTTCGTGGTGACGCTGGGCAGGCTGGGCGACATGTTCGGCCGGGTAAAGATCTACAACCTGGGCTTCGTCGTCTTCACGCTGGCCTCGATCCTGCTGTCCCTTGACCCGCTCACCGGCTCTGACGGGGCCATGTGGCTGATCGGCTGGCGGTTCGTGCAGGCCTTCGGCGGCGCGATGCTGATGGCGAACTCAGCCGCGATCCTGACCGACGCGTTCCCGGCCAACAAGCGCGGCATGGCGCTGGGCATCAACCAGATCGCCGGGATCTCCGGGCAGTTCGTCGGGCTGCTGCTCGGCGGCCTGCTGGCCGCGGTGGACTGGCGCCTGGTGTTCTGGGTGAACGTGCCGATCGGGCTGTTCGGCACGGTGTGGGCGTATAAGAGCCTGCGCGAGATCGCGACCACCAAGCGGGCGAAGATCGACTGGATCGGGAACGTCATGTTCGCGGTGGGCCTCGGCTCGCTGCTCGTCGCCATCACCTACGGGATCCGGCCCTACGGCGGGCACGCCACCGGGTGGACCAACCCGTGGATCATCGCCGGGCTGATCGGCGGCGTCGTGGTGCTGATCGTGTTCTGCGTCTTCGAGACGAAGATCGCCGAGCCGATGTTCCAGATGGGCCTGTTCAAGATCAGGGCGTTCGCGGCGGGCAACGCGGCCAGCCTGCTCGGCTCGGTCGCCCGCGGCGGGCTGCAGTTCATGCTGGTCATCTGGCTGGCGGGCATCTGGCTGCCGCTGCACGGCTACGACTTCGTGGTCACCCCGCTGTGGGCCGGGATCTACATGCTGCCGCTCACTGCGGGCTTCCTGATCGCCGGGCCGATCTCGGGCACCTTGTCCGACCGGTACGGGCCGCGGCTGTTCGCCACCTCCGGCCTGCTGCTGGCCGCGCTCTGCTTCGTCGGGCTGATGCTGCTCCCGGTGGACTTCTCCTACTGGGTATTCGCGCTGCTGATCTTCGGCAACGGCGTCGGCTCCGGCCTGTTCGCCTCCCCCAATACCTCCGCGATCATGAGCGCCGTGCCCGCCAGGCACCGCGGCTCGGCCTCCGGTATGCGGTCCACCTTCCAGAACTCCGGCATGGCCCTGTCCATTGGCATCTTCTTCTCGCTGATGATCGCCGGGCTGGCCTCGACGCTGCCCAAGACGCTCTTCGGCGGGCTGACCGCCCAGGGCGTGCCCGCGTCGGTAGCCACGCAGGTCAGCCACCTGCCGCCGGTCAGCACGATGTTCGCCGCGCTGCTCGGCTATAACCCGGTGCAGAACCTGCTGGCGCCCTACGGCGTGCTGTCCAAGCTGCCCGCGCATAACGTCGCGGTGCTGACCGGCAGGCAGTTCTTCCCGGACCTGATCTCGGCGCCGTTCCACCACGGCCTGGTCATCGTCTTCACCGCCGCCGCGATCATGTCGGTCACCGGCGCGCTGGTCTCGCTGCTGCGCGGCAAGCAGTTCTACTACGACGACAAGGCACCGTCCGTCCCCAGTTCCAAGACCATGAGCCCGAACGGAGTCGGCTCTTCCTACCTGGCCGGCGATCCGCCCACCAGGGCGGACGGCTCTGGCGGCGTAGCCAGGCGGGATAGCACTCCTGCGCCACGGAGCCGCAGCGCATAGACTGTGAGCGTGCCCCGTTATGAGTATCGCTGCCGTGCCTGCGGCGACACGTTCGAGCTGAACCGCCCGATGACCGAGTCCTCGGCTCCGTGCGCCTGCCCGCAGGGCCACGACGACACGGTCAAGCTCCTGTCGACGGTCTCGGTGGGCGGCCTGGCCGCTGGCCGGTCGGCCGGACCTTCCAGCGGCGGGGGCTGCTGCGGCGGGGCCTGCGGCTGCCGTTAGCCGCCGATTTCGCCTCATTTCCCGGCGTGCGTCAGATGAGACAGCGAAGCTGTCTCGCGTGGCACAGCGCGCCGCCGCCTCGCCTGATTCGCTTATCCCGAAGGTAAGCGCACGTACGGAGGCGAGAGCGATGGCCGTGACCCTGGCTGTACCGGCGGAAACTATGAGTGGGCGATACAGCTTCGGTGACGATCAGCTCGATGCCGATCGTGAGGCGCCAGATCGGGGGCCTGCCCAGGACGTCATCGCGGAGATGGCCGCGCTGCTGCGCACCGCGCGGGGCAGCATGCTCCTGGGCGGAAGCGTTCTGAGCGCGCTCACGATCGGCATCGCCCTGGAGGCCGCGCTCTCGCCCTCCGTACTGCGTCCCGGGCTAGCCGGCGTGGCGTGGGTCAGCTTGCTCGGCGGCGTGATCGTTTGCTGGCTCCGGGCGGCCGCACTGCTGCTGCTAGCCGGCCGGCCGGTGCTCGACCAGCTCAACGACCACCGCTGGCGGACGGGCGCGCCGCTCGATCCCCGGGCGCGGTGGCTGAGCATGCCGTCCGTCGAGGATAGTGAGGCGGCCTGGAACTGGACCCGGGTGAACCTGATGCTCGGCGCGGCCCGCATCCGCCAGGAGCGGCTCCACCTGGCCGACACCTGGACGTTCATCACCGCCGGCTGCTTCCTGGCCTGGACCGTCGCGGTCCTTCTCGGGGCGTGAGTCCCCGCCTCCCCGGCTCTTCCCGGCCCGCCGAGCAGCGTTCCCCCATGGCTTAGCGGGCCGGGGAGGCGCGCGTTACCTCAGAGTTTGTCAACAGTCTCCGGATAGCTCATCGTAGAACCAGTGCCGGCTATAACCCGTTTGCTGGCCCATGAGATTTCCTACGGTGATATGAACCTGCATGGGATGGGACCTGTCCGGGGCTTCTGGGGTCTTCTTACGGACGAAGAGCGGGCCGTCCTATTGGATCTCGGCCGGTTCACTGTCTTCACGCCCGGTGCGACGATGTGCGTCGAAGGTGATCCGGCGACGCACGTGTTCGTCCTGATCGACGGCTGGGTCAAGATCCTGGGCGTGACCAGTGACGGCCATGAGATGGTCCTTGCGCTGCGCGGGCACGGAGACACCGTCGGGGAGGTGGCTGGCGAGACCACGGGGTACCGGACCGCCACGGTGCAGGCCATCGGCGCGGTGCGCGCGCTGATCGTGGCGTATGAGAAGTTCAGTTTGTTCCTCGACTCCCATGCCGGAGCCGGCCACGCCTACCGGCGGATGGTCACCGGGCGATGGAACGACGCGGAGTCGATGCTGCGCACCCGTTCGGTGACCAGCGGCGCGCAGCGGTTGGCCGTCCTCCTGCTCGAGCTAGCGGACCGGCACGGCAGCGGGACGGAAAGCGGGGTCCACGTCGCGATGCCGCTGACCCAGGAGGAACTGGCCAGCCTGACCGGCGCGTCGCGCGCCACGGTGACACGCGCCCTCAGTAACTGGCGGCAGCGCGGCATCATCCGCACCGGCCAGCGGGACCTCACCATTACCGACCTGGCGGTTCTGCGGAAGATTGCGAGTCAGCGAACCTAAGTGGTTTCATCTGCGGTGGCACTGTGGGTCGGCTGAGCCTGCCGAGTCGAGGTGAGCAGTTAGCTGGTCATGACCTGGGCTCTTGGCTCGGTTGGGTCGAACGTGGCGGCGGTGCGGGCGGCCGTGGCCAGCGCCCACTGGCTGGTCGTGACCAGGCCGAGCACGAAGACGACGACGCCGCAGGCCGCCAGCAGCAGCCAGGCGGCGTGGCTGGCCGACACGAACCCGGTCCGCAGCGGGCTGCCCCGCAGATTCGCGGCCAGGATCGAGCCGGTGACGGCGACGCCGAGGCACTGGCCGATCTGACGGCTGGTGGAGGCGATACCCGAGGCCACGCCGGCCTGGGCGACCGGCATGCCCGACACCGCCGTGTAGGTGATCGGCGCGTTCACCACGCCGCCGCCGATACCGAACACGATGAATGCGATGACCATCGGTCCCAGGGCCGAGGTCGCGGTCAGCCGGGACAGCAGGACACCGCCCACGGCCAGCCCCACGCCGGCCGCGAGCATGGGCAGCCGCGCGCCGCGGCGGGCGAGTATCCGGCTGGACACCA
Source organism: uncultured Actinomycetes bacterium (assembly GCA_963769715.1). Taxonomy (GTDB): domain Bacteria; phylum Actinomycetota; class Actinomycetes; order Streptosporangiales; family Streptosporangiaceae; genus Palsa-504. The sequence goes on along the minus strand of CAVYNE010000011.1, from coordinate 50,256 downwards.
CCGCGCCGAGCGCCATCATGGTGGCCATCGGCAGCATGTGCAAGCCCGCCCGCAGCGCGGACATGTCGCGCACGTCCTGCAGGTACAGCGTGGTCAGGAAGAGGAAGCCGCCGACGGCGGCAGTCGCGCTGATGGCGGTCAGCACCGAGCCCGCGAATGGCGCGCTGCGGAAGAACCGCGGGTCGAGCACCGGCTCGGCGCGGCGTGCCTCGTAGGCCACGAATACCGCCAGGGCGACGGCCGCCGTCGCGAACAGCGCCATGATCACCGGCGCGTGCCAGCCGAGTCCGGGTCCCTCGATGATGGCGTACGTCAGTGATCCGAGCATGACGATGATGAGCGCCTGCCCGACCGGGTCCGGCAGGCGTGGCCGCGGCGCCCGCGATTCCGGCACGAAACGCGCGGTCAGCGCGATGGCGACGAGGCCGACCGGGATGTTCACCCAGAACGTGCCCCGCCAGCCGATGGAGTCGACGAGCAGGCCGCCGACCACCGGCCCGAGCGACATCGACAAGCCGTAGGCGCCGCCCCAGACGCCGATGGCCCGGGCCCGTTCGGTCTTGTCGGTGAACGTATTGGTGATGATAGACATCGCCACCGGGTTGAGCATGGACCCACCGATGGCCTGCAGCATGCGGAACGCGATCAGCCAGCCCAGGCCGGGCGCCAGGCTGCACAGACCAGAACCCGCGGTGAAGGTAACCAGGCCGATCAGGAAGACCCGGCGGCGGCCGACCCGGTCGGCGGTCGCGCCCGACAGCATCAGGAAGCTGGCCAGCACGAGCGCGTAGCCGTCGATGGTCCACTGCAGCCCGGCGACCGAGGCGTGCAGGTCGCGCCCGATAGACGGCAGCGCGACGTTGACGATCGTGCTGTCCAGGCCCACGATGAACAGGCTGGAGCTGCAGATGACAAGCACCAGCAGGCGGCGCCGGCGGCGGCTGAGCTCTGGCAGAGGTATCACCCGGATTGACTGGCGTGAACGTAATTGCGTCTCTACAACTAGCTATTTGGACGGAGCGTGAGACGCAAGGCCGCGCGGCTGAGACTTTCGTCACCGCCAGTGATCAATTCTCTCCCGGCGATAAAGCCGACCCGGCCAGCCAGCCTGGGCGGTCAGCCCAGCCGGGCCGCGGTGGCCTTGGCCCACTGCGTCGTGCAGACCAGGCCGAGCAGGAGCACGATATAGCCGCAACTCGCGAGAATCCACCAGCCCGCGTGGGCGGCCTGGACGAAGCTCGCCTGCATCGACCCGCGCATGCTGGCCGCCAGGACCGAGCCTACGACGGCCACGCCCAGCGACTGGCCGAGCTGACGGCTGGAGGAGTTCATGCCGGAGGCCATGCCCGCCTGGGTCTTCGGCACCCCGGACATGACCCCGTTGGTGATCGGCGAGCTCACCATGCCGGCCCCGATCCCGAACATGGCGTACGTGACGATCAGGTACATGTGCTCGGTCGTGCCGTTGAGGCGCGACAGCGCGGCACTGCTGATGGTCAGCGCGGCGCCCGCGATGACCAGCGGGACCCGCGGGCCCCGTTTGGCGACCATCCGGCCGGCCAGCGGTGCGCACAGCGCCATGACCACGGGCATCGGCAGGATCGTCAGGCCGGCCTGCAGCGCGGACAAGCCCCGCACGTCCTGCAGGTACAAGGTGGACAAGAACAGGAAGCCGGCCATCGCGGCTATCGCGCAGACCGCGCTGAGGTTGGCCCCCGCGAACGGCACGCTGCGGAAGAACCGCAAGTCGACCATGGGCTCCGCGCGCCGGGGCTCGTAGGCGAGCAGCACCGCGAGGGCGGCCACGCTCGCGGCGAAGAACGCGAAGATTTCCGGTGAGTACCAGCCGTGCGTCGGCCCCTCGATGATCGCGTAGGCGAGCGAGCCGAGCATGACGATGATCAGGAACTGGCCCACCGGGTCGGCGCGGCGAGACCGCGGCGCCTTGGAGTCCGGGACGAACAGCGCGGTCAGCGAGATGGCGACCAGGCCCACCGGGATGTTCGCCCAGAAGATACCGCGCCAGCCGACCGTTCCCACCAGCACGCCGCCTAGCACCGGACCGAGCGCCATGGACAGGCCGAACACGCCGTCCCACACGCCGATGGCACGGGCCCGCTCAGCCCGGCCGGTGAACGTGTTCGTAATGATGCCGAGCGCCGCGGGGTTGAGCATCGAGCCGCCGACGCCCTGCAGGATCCGGAAGCCGATCAGCCAGCCCAGGCTGGGTGCCAGGCTGCACATCCACGAGCCGAGGATGAACAGCGAGAGGCCGACCTGGAAGATGGTCCGGCGCCCGATCCGGTCGGCGATCGCGCCGGCGAACATCAGCAGCGCGGCCAGCACGATCGTGTAGGAGGCGACCGTCCACTGCAGGCCAGAGACGCCGGCGTGCAGGTCCCGGCCGATGGAAGGCAGCCCCACGTTCACGATCGTGTTGTCCAGGCCCACCATGAACAGGCTCATGCAGCAGACGGCGAGCATGAGGGCGCGCCGCCCGGGGGTGGCGACGGCGTGGCCGGTACCCGCACTGGGATTGGCTTGGGACTGTGGGCGTGGTGATGGGTCGGCGGTGCCCCGACCTGGGTAGGTGCCTGGAGATGGATAGGTGCCTGGAGATGGATAGGTGCCTGGAGATGGATAGGCACCCGGATAGGTGCCTGGACGGTTACGTGAGGCAAGCTCGAGCCCCAGGACGGGCACGGGCATCCGTTCTGGTAGTCGAGCAGGCACTTTAAGTGACCTCCGATGGGTGGCCTTTGCCGGTGCCTGCATCGTGCGAACCCCTCGGTCCGTACTCGCCGCGGACGAGTACTGGCTACTTATGACACGTTCGGCGCGAGGCCGTGGTTCGGGCTCGTCTTGGATGAACCCGACCAGATGATCGGGAGCTTGTCGATCCCGTAGATGCCCTCGACCCCGCCCAGCTGGGCCGGCCCGTCCAGGGCGAGCCCGGGCGTGCGCGGCGCGAGAAAGGCCAGCGCCTCTTCGAGTTCGGCCCGGGCTAGGTTCACGCCCAGGCAGTAGTGCGTTCCCGCGCCGAACGTGAGCAGCCGGGTGTCGCGGGAGGCGGTGATGTCGAAGCTCTCGCCGTCCTCGCCTTGGCGGTTGGCCCGCTCCGCGCAGACCGCCACGATCGTGCCCGGCGGGAAGATGACGTCGCGGTACTCGACCTGCTCCAGGCAGATCCGCGCGGTGAACGGCGTCACGGGCTCGAACCGCAGCACCTCCTCGACGGCGCGCGGGGCCAGGCCGGGATCGTGGGCTAGCAGCGCCCACTGGCCAGGATGCTCGGCGAAGAGCCGGATCGCGTGCGCGAGCTGGCCCGCGGTGGTATCGATGCCCCCGGCCAGCAGGTTCACTACAAGCTGCACGCACTCCGCGGCGGACAGCTTCCTACCCGCCTCCCCTTCCCCACTGTCTTCGCGAGCCGCCAGCAGCTCGCTGATCAGGTCGTCGCCGGGAGCGGCCCGCCTGGCCTCGAGCAGCCCGGTCACGTACTCCTCGGCTTCGGTGATGGCCCGCTCGATGTCATCCCGGCCGATCTCGAGTGCCCGGATGTCGAACTGCCGCTGCACCCAAGTGGACCAGGTATGCAGCCGCCCGGCGTCCTGGTGCGGCGCTCCGAGCACGGTCGCGATCGTCAGCGATGGGTAGAACCGGGCCACCGCGGCCACGAAGTCACACCCGCCGTAGGCGGCAACCCGAGCCCACAGGTTCTCCAGGAAGCCGCGCATCACCGGGCGCCAGCGGTCGGCCGCGCGGGGCGTCAGCGCCGGTCCGACTAGCGCCCGCAGCCGACGGTGCTGCTCCCCGCTGAGGTTCAGGATGTTGGCGTTGATGTGCTCGGCCAGCGGGCCGCTGGTCACGCCGAAGAACTCGGCGATCTGGCGACCGGGAAACGCGGTCTTCCTTGACCTCAGGAAGAACTCCCCGGCGTCATGGTCGAGCACGATATAGGCCAGAGGCGACTTGGCCAGCCAGCCACGTTGACGGGTCTCGGCGAGCTGCTGATGGTAGCGGTCAGCCGAGAAGTCCGGTGCCGTGTAATCGAACGCCGGCAGGTCAAGTTCGGACACAAGGTTCATAACAGATATGACGCTACACCGATGCAGGATGTAGTCAAGTGGTCACGTTTAGCATTTCCGCACCGTTTCGCCCCGCATGATGTGCGTCTGCGGTCTAGATTTGCTAGCGAAGCGGGATGTTGTCCAAGGGAGCAACGTGCCGAGGGGGGGAACCATGAGCCGCAGACTGCTACAGCTGGTCATACCGGTCACTCCGGAACGGAGAATGTTCCGGATCCACGACCCGTCTGTCGATCCGGACGCACCGGGTGGCCCGCTGCCCCCGGTAGGCGCGTTGATCAGCACCAACCGCGAGCAACTCTGGGTCGGCAGCCTGCAGGAGGACATCGATGTCCGGCTTGTCCTGGAGGAGTGGGATGAGGCCCCGCCGCCGTGCGGCGATGCCTGGGACGAAGAGGCCAAGAGCGCCATCTACCTGCGCGGGCAGTTGAGCATCAGCATGGGCCTGGCCGGCACTGCAGTCCGTGGCCTGCGGCTCGCGGGCGGGGTCGGCGACTATTCGGTCCGCGTCTACGCCGGCAACCGCGACCAGGTGACCCGCCGCTACGCGCAGCTCTTCGACCGCCACCGAAACCCGCTCAGCGACGAGTTCCAGCAGGAGAAGAAGACCCTCGAGGGCCTGGAACGCTACCTGGTACAGCTGTGGCGGGAATCCTTAGCCGCGACCGGTTACCGGCCGGTTGCTCCCAACCGGCCGCACTGTACCCACGGTTACCTGCAGAACGGTTCTTACGGGCTGGCCGACCGCGATGCGGCCTGGGCCGCCGCCTGACTGCCGCCTAGCTGCGTCGGGCCGGTGCTCGTGCTGTGGCCCGCCGAGGGCGTGGCCGCCCGAGCCGATGGCGCCGCGCTGGTCCCCGCGGCCGCGCTCGCCTTAGCCGGCGACTTGGGCGGGCTGGCGCCGGTTCCGGTGGCCGTGATCGCCACATTGCCCGAGGTCCCGGTGCTTGTCGTCACGGACGTGCGCGCGCCGTGCGTCCGGAACGGGATCATCGCGTAGACCATCAGCGAGACCATGGCGACGAGCAGTACCGTGAACAACGAGCCGACGATGCGCGCCCGTGGCGAGCGCAGGACGTTGGCCGGTCCGGGGCGCCGGAATGCCGTCAGGCAGGTGGCCAGCCCAGGATCGTCAGCCGCGAGCCGCCGCTCGATCTCGGCGAGCGCGCGCTGCTCGTCCATCGACAGCGCCATTCAGCTACCTCCGCGTCGTGCACAGGGTGACTACCCTCTCACTATCTCTCAGGAGCCGGTCTTTATCCAATTGTTCTGGCTTTGCACTTCGCCTGTTTTTCTCGATGAACGGTCTTCGCCCGCTCCGTCACCCAACGCCCTGCTTAGAGGCAGGGTATGCCATCTGCCCGGCAGGCACCGCCGAGACCAGGTTAAATACTTACGGCGAGTCAGGTCTTAGGATACTTGCTCTCATCGAACAGTCGTTCTATGGTGTTGGATATGCGCTGGGACAATCTGCGGCTCGACGAGCCACTGGACACCGGAGACGGCGAGGACCTGTTCGCCGTCGGCCGCCGGGACCGGGCGCTCCCGCTGATCGAGCGTGGCGCGGTCGCCTGCACCTTCGACACGCCGGGCTTCCGCGGCATGACCTTTTTCGAGGTGCAGGCCAAGTCCGTCGTCAACCGCGTGCCCGAGGCATCCCGGATGCCGTTCCGGTGGACCATCAACCCCTACCGCGGCTGCCAGCATGCATGCACCTACTGTCTGGAAGGCGAGACGCCCATCTTGATGGCAGACGGCCGGACCAAGCCGCTGGCCCAGGTCAGGGTCGGGGACGGCATCTACGGGACGGTCCGGCGGGGCGGCGACCGCGAATACGTCCGCACCACCGTGCTGGCGCACTGGTCCACGGTCAAGCCCGCGTACCGCGTCGTGCTAGCTGACGGTACCCAGCTCGTGTGCAGCGGCGATCACAGATTCCTCACCGGGCGCGGGTGGAGGTACGTGAGCGGGGTCTGGTTTGGCGGACTGCGGCGCCGCCCGCACTTGTCGGCCGGTCACGCGCTGATGGGCACCGGCGGCTTCACCGAGCCGCCGAAGCAGACCATCGCTTACCGGCGCGGCTACTTGTGCGGCCTGATCCGCGCGGACGGCGCCATCGGCCACTACTCCTATCCACGGGGCCATCCAGCTGACCGCGACTACCTGTTCCGGCTGGCGCTGGCCGACCCCGCGCCGACCCGGACCGTCGATTACCTGGCCCGCGCGGGCATCGGCTGCGCCGATTTCACCCTTACTGAGGAGCCGGGCCGCATGGAACCGGGTTGCTGGCAGCCGAGCACGCGCCGGCGGGTGACGGCGATCCGTACCGCGGGCGCCGATCAGGCCAGGACCCTGGAGTGGCTACTGAGCTGGCCGGACCACCCGGACTCGGATTGGCGCAAGGGCTTCATAGCTGGGTGCTTCGACGCGCGAGGCGGCTGCCGCGACGGGGTCCTGCGGATCTGTCCGGCGAACTCGGAAGTGGCCGGCTGGCTGATCTCCTCGCTACGGTCGCTCGGCCTGGATGCCGCCGGGGAGCGGGCCCATCTGCGGGGCGCTGCCAGCGGGGTCCGGCTGGGCGGCGGGCCCGGCCAGGCGCTGAGGTTCTTCCATACTGTCGACCCCGCCAGCACCGCTCCGGGCGCGATCGAGGGCACGCCGGTCAGGACCCACGACGGGCTTCACGTGGCGGAGGTCGAGCGGCTCGGGCTTGACGTGCCGATGTACGACATCACCACCGGGACCGGCGACTTTATCGCCAACGGCGTGGTGAGCCACAACTGCTTCGCCAGGAACTCGCACACCTACCTGGACCTCGACGCGGGGGCGGACTTCAACACCCGGGTGGTGGTCAAGGTGAACGCGCCCCAGCTGGTGCGCAAGAAGATGGCCTCGCCGACCTGGGCGGGCGAGCACATCGCGATGGGCACGAACGTGGACTGCTACCAGCAGGCGGAGGGCCGCTACCAGCTGATGCCGGGCATCATCGGCGCGCTCAGGGACGCCGCCAACCCGTTCTCCATCTTGACCAAGGGCACGCTGATCCTCAGGGACATCGAGCTGCTGGGTGAGGCGGCCGACGTCACCGAGGTCGGGCTGAACGTCTCCGCCGGCTTTGTCGACAAAGACCTTTGGCGATCAATCGAGCCGGGCACGCCGGCGCCCGGGCGGCGGCTCGAGGCGTGCGCCACGCTGAACGAGCGCGGGCTGCGCTGCGGCGTGCTCATGGGGCCGGTGGTGCCGTTCCTGTCCGACTCCCCCGCCCAGCTCGACGAGGCGGTCAAGCAGATCGCCGCGGCCGGCGCCGGGCACATCATGCCCATCGTGCTGCACCTGCGCCCGGGCACCCGGGAGTGGTTCTTCAGCTGGCTGCGGGCCCAGCATCCCGGGCTGGTCGAGGCGTACCAGGAACTGTACGGCCGCAGCGCCTACGCCCCGAAGGCCTACCAGAACCGGATCGCCGGCCAGGTCCGCGAGCTCGCGGAGAAGTACGGCATCGGCCGCCCCAGGCCCGGCTTCGGTCACGCCACCCTGCCCCCGCGATCCACCGCCGCCAAGCGCCCTCCCGCCGCCGAGCCCCCCGCGGCCGTATCCACCTCTCGGGTGCCCGCGCAGCACCGGCCCTCGCCTGCACCACCCGAGCAGCTCACCCTGCTCTGAGCAGGATCGTGGGCGGTTACATCCCTGATAGGGGCAGTTTTGGCCCACGCTGACCGGGCGGGCGGTAGCGCCGCTCGGGTCAGCCGAATGGTGGACGGCGAGGGCACAGATGGGCGACTGGGCCAGCCGGCCGGCTGACGCGGGAATGATGGCCACGCAGGGGATCCGCCGGCCGGACCTTACCGGGGAAGCTGGCTATCGACGCCGGCGAGGTGCCGGGTCAGGGAAGCCGACGTAACGACAAGACGTAAAAAAAACCGGGAAATTCGAGATATAACTTGACACATCACAGGAACAAGATACATCGTTTTCCTAAGAATATTATCAGAATCTTTGAAGACGTGAGGAGGACGACGTGGCACACGGGACCGCGGGGGCGCCCCGTAATGCGCCGGGTCAGGACACGGGGAACTCACGGGCTCCGGGTTCGGGGACCCCGGAGCCGAGCTGGATCAGGCGCGGTCAGGCGGCTTCGGCCGCCTGACCGCGTTCGTGTGCGGCCGCCGGTCGAAGTACCTGATCGCCGCCCAGCAGGTGCTGGCCAGGTACTTCCCGGCCGGCTCCGGCGAGCCGGTAGGCATGATCTCCACCGCGTCCAGCGAGGCAGAGGTCAGGAACGCGCTCGCCGCCACGCCCGGCGTCGCCACGGTCACCCTGCCGGTGACCAAGGACGGCCTGTCCTTTCTGCAGGCGACGATGATCCCGCTGATCCTCGGCGTGGTACTCATCATCCTGGGCCTGCTGCTGCGCGCGATCGTGGCGCCGCTGATGCTCATCGCCACCGTGGTGCTGTCCTTCGGCGCCGCCCTCGGCATTTCCGCGCTGTTCTTCAAGCACGTGTTCGGGTTTGCGGGCGCCGACACCTCGGTGTCGCTGTTCGTCTTGGTGTTCCTGGTGGCCCTCGCATCGACTACAACATCTTCCTGATGACCCGCATACGCGAGGAGTCCGCCCGGTCGGGGAACCCGGCGCGGCGCGATCACCGGGCTGGCCGCCACGGGCGGCGTCATCACCTCGGCGGGGCTGGTGCTGGCCGGCACGTTCGCCATGCTCGGCACGCTGCCGCTGGTGGAATTCACCGAGATCGGGTTCGCGGTGGCACCGGGCGTGCTGCTCGACACGATCGTCGTCCGGTCGGTGCTCGTGACCGCGCTGACCTTGGATATCGGGTGGCACGTCTGGTGGCCGAGCGCACTGGCGAACCCGGAAGCGGGTGCAGTGACAGGCGGCACCTAGAATATGGGTTCGTGGCGGGTGATCAGGTGACACAGACGGCTCAGCGGACTCGGGCGGCCCGCCGTACCCAGACGGCAGCGTGCGGGTGCTGAACCGTCAGGCAACTGGGCGGCTGCAGGTCCGTACCGTCGCCGTCCCCGACCCCGGGGATCTTCTTGAGCGCATCCCCCAGCCAGACGTGGTCGCCTGGGTGCATCATGGGGCCGGCCTGGCTGGCTGGGGCGAGGCGATCAGGGTCACGCTTCCCGCCGGAGAGGACAGGTTCACCACCGGGGAGAAGTGGCTCCGCTCGGTGTTCGACGCCGCCGACGTAGACGACCGGGTCCGGGTGCGTGGCTCGGGGCCGGTCGCGTTCGGCACCTTCACCTTCGATGCGTCATCCGACGGGTCCGCCCTGATCGTCCCCCGCGTGGTGCTCGGCCGGGACGGCCGTGGCCAGGCCTGGCTGACGACGGTGGCCGAGCCAGGCGAGGCCACGAGCACGGGCTGGCCGCTGCCGGCGAATCCCGGGCTCGCCGAACCGACCGGCCTGAGCTGGCGGGAGGGCAGCCTGGACGGGCCGCGCTGGGAGCAGGCGGTGGCCGGGGCGGTCGCGGCGATCAAGGCGGGCAGCCTACGCAAGGTCGTGCTCGCCCGGGACATCTTCGCCACCGCCGCCGAGCCCATCGACGCGCGGGTCCTGCTGGGCAGGCTGGCCGCGCGCTATCCGGACTGCTTCACGTTCGCCTGCGACGGCATGATCGGCGCGACCCCCGAACTGCTCGTCAGCCGGGACGGCCTCCAGGTCAGCGCGCTGGTGCTCGGCGGCACCCTGCCGCGCGGCGCGGACCCGGCGCAAGACCAGGCGCTGGGGGCCGAACTGCTGGCCTCGGCCAAGAACAACGAGGAGCACGCCTACGCGGTCGACTCGATACGAGAGGCGCTCCAGCCGCTGTGCGAGACGCTGAAGGTCGAGGCGCGTCCGGCATTGCTGAAGTTCCCGAACCTGCAGCATCTCGGCACCCGGGTCCGCGGCACGCTGGCCGGCGGCGGGACGCCCAAATCAGCGCTGGCCCTGGCCGCGGCGGTGCATCCGCCGGCCGCGGTGTGCGGGACCCCGACCGGGGTCGCGCTCGAGCTCATCCGCGAGCTCGAGCAGATGGACCGGGAGCGCTACGCCGGCCCAGTCGGCTGGATGGACGCCGAAGGAAACGGCGAGTGGGGCATCGCGATCCGGTGTGCCCAGCTCTCCGGGCGCACCGCCCGGCTGTTCGCCGGGTGCGGCATCGTCGCGGGCTCTGAACCAGCCGCCGAACTCGCCGAGACCCTGGTTAAGTTCCAGCCCATGCGCGGCGCGCTGGAAAGCCCAGGCTGATACCCACCTCGTTCGGATCAAAAGATCTTTTACCCCGAACGGACCTGGTTCGTGCCGACCGGATAAGAGAACTCTTAATCTGCGGTCGCCTGGTCAGCGACCAGGACCTACAGTCAGTATGAGACCAGCGTCCCGTCCAGAGGGGTGTCAGCGAATGAGCGGCAACACCGAAGACGTCCTCGAGGTGCTCCGCGAGGTGTGGAGCGCTCAGGGGCAGACCGCCGAAGACGTCGAGGAAGCCTGCGGTAACACCAAGTCCTGCAAGAGGATGACCGACGTAGGCTTCGACGGCCTGGCCGAGGAGACCGACGGCGACCTGCGCGTCGCCTGGCGGACCCAGCTGGCACGCGAGGGCAAGCTGAACCCGGCGGCGGGCAGCGTGCGGGACCTGGTCCTCGGGTCTGAGTCCTAGCGAATGGAGGGCCCGGGCACCGTCGCCGAGCTGACCGAGACCCTGCGGCAGGGTGGCTACCTGGCTGACCGCGGGCTGTCCACGGCGCTGTTCGTGGCGCTGTCGCTGAACCGGCCGATCCTGCTCGAGGGCGAGGTGGGGGTCGGCAAGACCGAGGTGGCCAAGGTCATCGCGTCAGTGTTCGGCCGCAAGCTGATCCGGCTGCAGTGCTATGAGGGCATCGACACCAACCAGGCGCTGTACGAGTGGGACTACGCCCGGCAGATGCTGCACATCCGGGCTCTGTCCGAGCACCAGGTGGCCGGACCCGACGCCTCCGACGCGGTGGACAAGCTGTTCGGCCCGAAGTTCCTGCTGGAACGGCCGCTGCTGGAGGCGGTCCGGGCCGGCGATCAGGCCGTGCTGCTGATCGACGAGATCGACCGCGCCGACGACGAGTTCGAGGCTTTCCTGCTGGAGTTGCTCTCCGACTTCCAGATCAGCATCCCCGAGATCGGCACGATCAAGGCGGAGAGCCCGCCGCTCGTGGTGCTCACCTCCAACCGGACCCGGGAACTGCACGACGCGCTGAAGCGGCGCTGCCTCTACCACTGGATCGGCTACCCGGCCGCCGAACGCGAGGTTGAGATCGTCCTGATCAGGGAACCCGGCATCCCCGCGGCGCTGGCCCGCAAGGTCGTCGCCGCCGTCCAGCGGCTCCGCCAGTTCGACCTGGCCAAGCCGCCGGGGGTAGCGGAAACCATCGACTGGGCCCGGACCCTCGACTTCCTCGGCGAGACGGACTTGCACCCCGGCAACGCGCACGACACGCTCGGCGCCGTGGTCAAGGACCGGGACGACCTCGAGGTGGTCCGCGACAACCTCGAGGAGATCACCTCAGGTGCCTCCTGATCCCCCGCCCACCTTCTCCGCTCACGGGGGGCTCCCGCAGCCCGTCTCCTGGCCCATCCCCCTTCACCGGCCTGCTCGTCCGCTTCGCCGGCGAACTGCGCGCGGCCGGGCTCGCGGTGGGCTCGGGGGACGTCCTTCTGTACTGTTCGGCGCTGAGCAAGCTGGACCCGTCTGACCTGGTCGACCTGTACTGGGCCGGGCGGACCACGCTGGTGAGCCGGCACGACGACATCGCCCGGTACGACGAGGTGTTCCGCCGGTTCTTCCTCGGCGCCGAGGGTCCGGATTCGGAATTGATGCTCATGCTGCGTGCGTCCTCCGAGGCGCAGGGCACGCTGGCGATCCCCTCGGTGGAGCCGGGCGAGGCCGACCAGGAGGACGAGGCCGTCCTGGGCTGGATGGCCTCCGACGTCGACGCGCTCAAGCACAAGTCGTTCTCGGCCTGCACGCCCGCCGAACTCGCGGCGCTGCGCCGGATCATGGCCAGGATCCGGCTGACCCCGCCGCGCCGCCGCACCAGGCGCAGCGCCGCCGCCAGGTCCGGAACCCGTCCCGACCCCCGGCGGACCGTCCGGGAATCCATGCGCACGCATGGCGAGCCCGCGCGGCTGTACTGGCGGCGGCGGAAGGTCCGGCTGCGGCCGCTGATCCTGATCCTCGACATCTCCGGCTCCATGGCCGACTACTCGCGCAGCCTGCTGCAGTTCGCGCACTCGGCGAAGCGGTCGGCCGGGCGGGTCGAGGTCTTCTGCTTCGGCACCCGGCTGACCCGGGTGACCGGGGCGATGGAGTGCCGGAGCCCGGACGAGGCGCTGGAGCGGGCGGCGCGGGCGGCCTTCGACTGGGACGGCGGGACCAGGATCGGCGACAGCCTGGACGCCTTCGTCCGCAGCTGGGCGCGCCGCGGCATCTGCCGGGGCGGCATCGTGGTGATCTGCTCCGACGGCCTGGACCGCGGGGATCCCGCCGTGCTGGCCGCGGCGATGGAACGGCTGTCTCGGCTGAGCCACCGGCTGGTCTGGCTGAACCCGCACAAGGGCGACGACCCGGCCTTCCGGCCGAGCACGCTGGGGATGATGGTCGCCGCACCGCACGTCGACCTGCTGCTGTCCGGCCACGATCTGGCTAGCCTGGAGAAACTCGCTACCCTGCTGCCAGGGCTCAATTAATTAGACAGGGGGTGCGCCGGTGCGGTGGAGCGTGGGGATCGAGGCCGAGGGCGACCGCGTGCTGACCCGGGAGCAGGTCGTTGAGCTGGCCGACGCGGTCGCGGCGACCGGCGGCATCGCGACCGGCATCGGCACCAGCCGGTACGGCGCGCAGCTGATCGTGGAGGCCGACAGCCGCGAGGAGGCCATCGAGAAGGCGACCGAGGAGTTCTGGCGGGCCGTCCGGAAGGCCGGCTTGCCAGCCGCCCCGGTGGTGCGGACCGAGGCGATCAGCGAGGACGAGGACGAGCTCGGATGATCCGGCTCGGCTCGCTGGCCGGGTACCCGTTCGAGGGGCCCCGGGTGCTGGCTGGCTGGACGCCGCCGGCCACGGCGGCGGTGTACGCGATCGCGTACAAGCCAGACCCTGACACCAAGCCGGACAAGTACGCGGTCATCTACGTGGGCCACTCCGACGACCTGTCCGCGGAGCGGTTCCCGTTCCAGCATCCGCGCGCGCACTGCTGGATCAAGCGCGCCGGGTCCAAGTGGAAGGTCTACATCTGCACCTTCGAGGTGCCGGGCGGCGGCCGGCCGCACCGGGAGCAGATCGCCAGGGAGCTGACCGCGATCTACCAGCCGCGGTGCAACGACCAGCAGTACGACCAGGCGTGGAAGGACGAGTGGATCGGCGGGACCACCTCGTCCTCCCCCAGCCTGGCCAAGGACCCGCAGGGTCCCGGGTCTCCGCCCGGTTAGCCCGGCGAGCGGAACCCGACCGCGTCGAGCAGGCGCGAGCGGCGCGTCCCCGAGGCCGGCCGGGCCGGTTCGGGCACCGCGGGCGGCTCGGGCTTGTAGGTGACGCCGGTCACGATGTCCTCGGCCATCCCGTACAGCAGCGGCAGCGCGCCGGCGACCACGCCGCCGGTCTCGTTGATGTGCTCGACCCCGGGCCCGATGAGCTTGGCGTGGCCCACGATGGTGCGGACGATCTCGGCGCACTCCTCCAGGTTCCCGGCGATGCGGGTGAGCAGGCTGCCCACCCAGAACAGGTAGAACGCCAGGCCGGCGATCAGCAGGACGACGTCGATGACGGTGAAAATGACCAGCCCTGTCATGATTTCACCTTCCCGAGTACGCGACCGAGGAACAGATGGTGCTGCAGGCCCTCGGCGAGGACGGCCTCGACGCCGTTGGCCACCTGCGGGATCAGCACGGTGTCCGCGGTGTTCGCCGCCGCCGCCTTGAGCGTGTCCCGGACGGCGACGACCCGGCGGTCGATGATCTTCACCAAGTAGATGAGCAGGCTCAGCAGGGCGGCGACCGCGACCACCACGACAATGCCGAGGATGTTCGCGATCGTCCACAGGTTGTGCTCGGTCGAGGACATGGCCAGCGTGTGCATCGCTACCCTCCCAGCCTGGCGCGGCCGCGCTGCAGGCCGCCGATGATGATCGTGGCGTGCTCGATCGTGGTGCGCAGCGCGCCGAGCGGCGCGGTGTTCTTGACCGCATCGGTCAGCGCATCGTTGATCTTCGGCGCCTCGTTGCCGATCGACCGGGCCAGCATCAAGATCGGCACCACGAGCGCCACCACCACGAGCACGATGACGATGCCGATGGTGTAGCCCACCACCCAGCCGGTGGTGCTGGTTCCCGCGGCCAGGACATGCGGTTTCATAGATGGCTCCCTTGCCGTCTCTCAGACCGTTTCGCAGAAGTCGCGGACGGGTTTCAGGTTCGCGTTGACCGAGGTCAGCCGCGCGGGCACCGTGCTCGTCAGGCTCGCGACGGCCTGGACTCCCCCGGTGGTCGCGACCAGCGTCTTCCGGATCGCCCTGAGGTGGAAGATGACCCGGAGCAGGCCGACCGCGGTGATCGCGATGATCAGCGCGGCGATGATCAGCGTCGCCCAGGCGGCAGCTGGCATGACCGTTCTCCTTATCTATATCTATTCAGTGCTAGCTTCTAGGCGAGGAGCTTGGCGACGGAACCGGCGTAACGGACCGCTCCGACCGAGACTTCCTTGATGGTGGTGTCGGTGACGGCCAGCGCCTCCGGCACGCCGTTGAGTTCCCCGACGAGGGCCACCCCGCCGGACAGGATGTCGTCGGTGGCGCCGCGGATCCGCTCCACCGCCGCCAGGACGCGGTTGAGCAGGAAGATGACCACCGGCAGCACCACGAGCAGCAGAATCGCGTTGCCTATCCACCACAGGACCATGACTGGCTCTCCTCTTGTCTTGCTCAGCTCGCGGGCTGGTACGGCATAAAGAAACGGCGAAAGACCCGGCTCAGGGCCATCAGCGCGGCCCGCAGGCCCAGGGTGAAGCCCTTGGCCGGGGTCGCGGCGGCCGCCGCGATCTGCTCGGCGGACTCGCCGCGCTCGATCCGCTCGATCCGGTCCTGCATGTTCGCCGAGAAGTCGCGCATCAGCACGGCGGTGACGTCGGCGATCATGCCCCGGCCGTACTGCGCCGCCGCACCGGACAGCTGCAGGTCCTGGGTGACGCCGACCTTGGTGCCGCGGCCCGCGCGGACCAGCGTCGCGGTCACGACCATGCTGGCCTGGCCGCGGCCCTTCTCGTCGGCACCGCTCGCGTGCACGACCACGCGCTTGGCCGCCTCGTCGCGTTCGGTGATGTCCGCGGTGCCGGCGAACTGCAGGCGGACCGGGCCCATCCGGACGGCGACCTTGCCCTTGTACTTTTCGTCGCCGAGGTCCTCGGTGAGTTCGGCGCCCGGCAGGCACGCGGCCACCTGGGGGATGTTCTCGAAGAACTGCCAGACCTTCTCGACCGGCTCGGCGACCTCGAACTCGTTCTTGATCAGCATCGGGTCTCTCTTTTCACGTAAGCACCAGGGTCTTTCTCGAACGCCTGGCGGCAGCCGGCGCAGCAGAAGTAGTAGTCGGCGTCCTCGTACCGCACCGGGCGGCCGTCCGGGGACACCGTCATCCCGCAGACCGGATCCTGCGCTGACCGCGCGGCGGGCCGGGTCCCCTCCGACCCAGCCTGCCGCGCGGATCCTGTTGCGGACGTGCTGACCCTTGACCCCGCCAGCGCGCCGGAGGCCCGCAGCTGGACCAGTTCGGCCAGGATGGCGACCGCGATCTCCTGGTGCGTCGTGCTGCCCAGGTCCAGTCCGGCCGGCACCCGCACCCGGTCGAGCTGGTCCTTCGGCAGGCCCCGGTCGGCGAGGTAGCCGAGCACGGTGGCCCCGCGCCGGCGCGACCCGACCAGGCCCAGGTAGGCGGGCCTGGCGGCGACCGCGCGCTCCAGCACGTCCTCGTCATCATGGCCCTGGGTGGCCACCACGATCATGGAGCGCTCGTCCGCGGTTCCCGGCGTGAAGTCGGGGCCGCGGGTGAGGTCAGTCCGCCAGCCGAGGGCGCCGGCCAGGCTGGCCAGCGTGCGGGCCATCGGGGAGTCGCCGACGATCACCAGGTGCGGCACCGGCAGTACCGGCTCGATGTAGACCTCGATCGCCCCCTCGCTCTGGCAGGAGATGGGGACCACGGTCATTCCGTCCGGGACCGCCGCGCCGAACTGCTCCGGCGTGCCGAGCAGCAGCAGCTTGGCCGTGCCCTCTGCCATCACCCGCTGCGCCTCGCGGATCACGACCGGCTCGGCGCAGGCGCCGCCGATCCAGCCGTGCAGCTCGCCCTCGGCGGTGATGATCGCGCGCGAACCTGACTGGCTCGATGACGGGCCCTGGCGCCAGACCACGGTCGCCAGGGCGAACGCCTCCCCGCGGCGGGTCAGCTCACCCATCTCCTCCAGTACGCCCAAGCCTTCCATCAGCAACTCCGTGTCAGTCGTCGGAACGAACCGGCGGCGCGCCGGAGACGTCGCGGCGATAGGTGATCGCTTCCCACACCCGGTCGGGAAGCAGCGGCATGTCGATATTGCGGACGCCCGTGCCCGACAGCGCGTCGATGACCGCGTTGACGAAGGCCGCCGGGCCGCCGACCGCGGCGCACTCGCCGATGCCCTTGGCGCCGATCGGGTGGTGCGGGCACGGGGTGACGACCTCGCTGTGCAGCTCGAAGCCGGGCGTCTCCCAGGCGGTGGGCAGCAGGTAGTCCATGTAGTTCGAGCCGACGCAGTTGCCTTCGGCGTCGAAGGTGATGAACTGCATGTTGGCCATCGCGTAGGCCTCGGTGAGCCCGCCCATGATCTGGCCCTTCGACGATCATCGGGTTGATCCGGACGCCGCAGTCGTCCACCGCGACCATGTTCAGGACATCCCAGACCCCGGTTTCCGGGTCAACCTCGACCGTGACGATGTAGACGGCGAACGGCCAGGTCAGGTTGGGCGGATCGTAGTAGGCGGTGTTCTCCAGGCCAGGTTCCATGCCGTCCGGCATGTTGCTGTAGGCGGCCATCGCGCACTCCTGGATGGTCACGCCTCGGTCGGGAGCGCTGCGGATGTAGAACCGGCCGAGCTCCCACTCGATGTCCTCTTCGGACGCCTCCAGAAGATGCGCCGCCAGCTTGCGGGCCTTGGCGCGGATCTTGCGGGACACCATCGCGACCGCGGCCCCCGCCACCGGCGTGCTACGGGAAGCGTAGGTGCCCATGCCGAACGGCGCGGTATCGGTGTCGCCTTCCTCGACGACGATGTCCTCGGCCGGGATGCCGAGCTCGTGGGCCACGATCTGGGCCCAGGTCGTCTCGTGCCCCTGGCCCTGGCCTCGCGCGCCGGTCCGGACGATGGCCTTGCCGGTCATGTGCACCTTGAGCTCGGCGGAGTCGAACATCTTGATGCCGAGGATGTCGTACTCGCGGCTGTTGCCCGCGCCGAGCGGCTCGGTCATCGTGGAGATCCCGAGGCCGAGGAGCCTGCCCCGCTTCCTGGCCTCCTCCTGCTGCCGCCGGAAGTCCTCGTAGCCGACGGCCTTCAGCCCGACCTCGAGGCACTTGCCGTACTGCCCTGAGTCGGTCAGGAAGCCGAACGGGGTGCGGTGCGGGAAGTCCTCGTCCTGGACGAAGTTCATCCGCCGGAACTCCGCCTGGTCCATGCCGAGGTCGTCCGCCGCGGCCTGGACCATCCTCTCCTGGAAGAACATCGCCTCGGTGACCCGGAACGAGCACCGGTACGCGACCCCGCCGGGCGCCTTGTTGGTGTAAGTCCCCCGCGCCGTGAGGTGCGCGACCGGGATGTCGTAGGCGGCGAAGGCCGAGTGGATCAGGCCGAGCTTGAACTTACTCGGCTGCGCGTCGGAGAAGAACGCGCCGTGGTCGGCGTCGGTGTGCATCCGGACGGCGAGGATCTTGCCGTCGCGGCGCAGCGCCATCTCGCCGTCCAGGTAGACGTCCCGGGCGAAGCCGGTGGAGATGAGGTTGCCCGACTTGTCCTCGATCCACTTGACCGGCCGTTCCAGCAGGATCGAGGCCAGGATCGAGCAGACGTACCCGGGGTAGACCGGCACCTTGTTGCCGAAGCCGCCGCCGATGTCCGGGGAGATGATCCGGATCATGTGCTCGGGCAGTTCGGCGACCAGCGCGACCGCGGCCCGGATGATGTGCGGCGCCTGCGTGGTCATGTACACGGTGAGCTTGGACGTGGCCCGGTTGAAGTCGGCGATCGACCCGCAGCACTCGATCGGCGACGGGTGCGAGCGCGGGTAATGCAGCTTCAGCTTCGAGATCACGTCAGCCTGCGCGAACGCCCGGTCGGTGCCGGCCGCGTCGCCCACTTCCCAGTCGTAGATGACGTTGTCCCGCTGGCCTTCCTTGTCGTCGCGGATGACCGGCGCGCCCTCGGCGACCGCCTGGTCCGGGTTGACGATGGGCGGCAGCGGCTCGTAGTCGACGTCGATGGCCTCGCACGCGTCCTTGGCGATGTACGGGTCATCGGCGATGACGCAGGCCACCTCCTGGCCCTGGAACCGCACCTTGTCGGTGGCCAGCACCGCCTGGGTGTCGTAGGACAGGGTTGGCATCCAGGCCAGGTTCCTGGTCGCCATCATCTCGCCGGTGAGGACCAGGTGGACGCCGGGGATGTCCCAGGCCTTGCTGGCGTCGATCGACTTGATCCGCGCGTGCGCCAGCGGGCTGCGCAGGATCTCCATGTGCAGCATGCCGGGCAGCGTGATGTCGTCGGTGTAGTTGCCCTTGCCGCGGATGAAGCGGTTGTCCTCGACACGCTTGCGGCTCGCGCCCAGCCCGCCGATCTTGATTTCGTCCAGTGCCTGCGACACGTTCTGCCCCTCCTAGGACCTTAAGCTTCTCGGCCGCCCACAGCACCGATTTCACGATGTTCTGGTAGCCGGTGCAGCGGCAGAGATTGCCCGACAGCGCCCAGCGCACGTCTTCCTCGGTCGGGTCGGGATTCTCGTCGAGCAGCGCCTTCGCGGCCATCATCATGCCCGGCGTGCAGAACCCGCACTGCAGCCCGTGCTCCTCCTTGAAGCCTTCCTGCAGCGGGTGCAGCTCGCTGGCGGTGGCCAGGCCCTCGACCGTGCTGATCTCGCGCCCGTCGACCTGGACGGCCAGCATGGTGCAGGACTTCACCGGCCGGCCGTCGACCAGGACCGTGCACGCGCCGCAGTTGGTCGTGTCGCAGCCCATGTGCGTGCCGGTCAGGCCGAGCCCGCGGCGGATCAGGTGGGCCAGCAGCAGCCGCGGCTCCACCTCGGCGATCTTCTTCTCGCCGTTGACGGTGAACTTGATCCGGCGTACCGGGATCTCTTCCGTGGACTGGCCGTCGTGGTCGTCGTAAACGATCGTCGTCATGGTCAGGCTGCCCTTTCCGCCGGTCCGGTGCCGCGTCTGTGCGGCTCAGCAGGCGCAGCACGAACGTGCGCACCATGTGCCGCTTGTATTCGGCGCTGCCGCGATGGTCGGTCCTCGGTCGCGCGACCTGCGCCGCGAGCTCGGCGGCCTGCCCGATGGTGTCGGACGTCAGCGGCCGCCCGGTCAGCGCCTCGGCCGCCGCGGTGGCCGCGATGGTGGACCCGCCGACCCCGGTCAGGGCGATGCCCGCCCTGGTCACGTTCTCGCCGCTGGTTTCGATCGCCACCGCGACCCCGACCGTGGCGAAGTCACCGACCCGGCGCTCCAGCTTGAGGTAGCCGCCGGACCTTATGCCCTTCGCCGCGGGGATCACGGCCTCCACGACGATCTCGTCCGGGTCGAGGACGTTCTGGAAAGGCCCGGTGACGAAGTCGGCGAGCGGGATGGTGCGCGTGCCGCGCGGCCCCCGCGCGACCACCGAGCCGCCGAGCGCCAGCACCACCGAGGCCCAGTCGCCCTGCGGGTCGGCGTGGCACAGCGAGCCGACCAGGGTGCCGCGGTTGCGGACGATGGGATCGGCGATCAGCGGTGCCGCCGCGGCCATGGTGGGCTGCGTCGTCTTCAGCAGGTCCGAGCGCTCCAGGTCGGCGTGCCGGCACAGGGCGCCGATACGCAAGCTGCCGTCCGGATCGGCCCGGTGGTAGTTGAGGCCGGGCACGTTGTTGATGTCCACGACGAGCTCCGGCGAGGCGAAGCGCAGCTTCATCAGCGGCACCAGGCTCTGGCCGCCGGCCAGCACCTTCACATAATCCCCGCCATCGTGCATCAGGCCGATCGCCTCGTCGAGCGAACGCGGTGCCTCGTACCGGAACCGCGACGGATACATAGGTTCCTCCAGGTGTCGCAGGAGATGTAGGGGCGCGGTCCTAAGATTCCGGCTCTGGATCGGCTTCTCGCCTTGATTCCGGGTCTCGCGACCGATTCCGGGTCGGCCACAGCCACCGGGAGCGAGTCCTCCTCGGGATCCGGTCGCGGCTGCTGGTGCGGCGGCCATGGTCCTGCCACCGGCTGGCCTGCGACCTTGAGGTAGTCGATCAGCTCGGGCCAGGCCCAGACGGTCGGGCTCTTCCCGGTCTTCGGAGCGTGCTCGATCAGCTCATAGAGCCGCGGATTACCGCGGCTGTGCCCGTCGGATTCGATTCGCATGCCGCATGCTCCTGCTCTGGACAAGCGCCATCGCCTGTCGACGCGTCACATAATCCGCTGCCCCGGACCTGGCCGCAACAGGGGAATAAGTGCTTGCTTAAGGCGGGCGTTTCTGGCGTCCTGGCTGCTTTACAGCCGGTCTAAGCTCCAGATCGTGACGTATACCGGCGGCCGGAACCGGGAGGGCGGAACACCGCCGCCCGGCGAGCGCATCAGGTGCATGGCTTCTGGCGTGCCCAGGTAGCGGCGGAACGAGCTGACCGCCGCGCTCTGGTGCTGCCGTTCCAGCACGGTGACGTGCCAGCAGGCGTCCATCCGGCAGCCGGGCAGGTCGACGCGGGACAGCTCGCCGCGGCGCAGCCGCTGGGCGACGAGGTGCTCCACCGCGGGCGCGACGCCCGTCCCGTCGGCCGCGGCCGCCCAGGCGGCGGTCTGGTTGGGGAAGACGCGGACCTGGTCCTCGGGGATGCCCAGGCTGGTCAGCATCTGGCCGGTCTCGCTGTCAGGGTCCGTGCCGGCCGGGTCGACGAACCACAGCCACTGGCGCGGGCCGCCGCGCAGCCGGGGCTGGCCGGCCGTCACGACCACGAGCTGGTACTTGAAGATCGGCTCGGTCACCAGGGCCAGGGCGGGATCCTCCGGCATGGCGGACGAGATCGCCACGTCGGCGAGCCGGTTGGCGATCAGGACGCTCATCTCCTTGGTCACCGCGACGCCGGCCGATACCTCGACCGAGCCGGGGAAGCGCTTGGTGAACGCGTCGGTCAGCGGGCTGATCACGAACTCGGCGATGGTGGAGGTGGACACCACCCGCAGTTGCTCGGGCGCGCCCTGCGCGGCGCGCACGGCGGCGTGCGCCTCGGCGCCGAGGACGACGATCTGCGACGCGGTGGCGAGCAGCCGGGAGCCTCCCGCGGTCAGCGTCATGCCGACGGGGCCGCGGGTGACCAGCTGATCGCCCAGGTGCAGCCGGAGCGCCGACAAGGCCTGCGAGACCGCCGACTCGCTCACGCCGAGCGCGTTCGCGGCGGCGGTCACCGAGCCGAGCCGGGCCACCAGGACGAACGCATTGAGCTGAGTGAGCGTCATGGCAAAGAATATTATGCCCGCTAGTCGGACAACTATGTCCGCCTCGCGAGCAAGCTGGACAACGATGACCGGTCGCTAGGGCGGGCCGATTATCCAGGCGCTAGCCCGAGTTTCAGTTGATCATGGTTTTGTGAGGCCGGCCGGGTTGCCGGCTTGACGAGTTTCCCCTGATGACACGCCGGCTGGGTGTTTGATTTAGCTGCGGCACGGGTGTATGACCTAATGTTATGGCGAGCCTGTACCCGAAGAAGGTCGGCGGCAAGACGTACTGGTACCTGCGCGAGATGGGCCGCGTCGACGGCAAGCCGAAGATGATCTCCGAGCGGTACCTGGGCAGCGCCGCGGACATCGCCGCGGCGATGGAGACGCGGGAGGCGGCCGGGCTGCCGGAACGGACCCGGCACCTGGCCTTCGGGGACGTCGCCGCCGCCTGGGGAATCCTGGAGGACCTCGGGGTCGCCGCGGTCATCGACGAGGTGACCGGCTCCCGCCCGGCCGGGGCGGCGCTGTCCGCCGGCACCTACCTGGCGCTGGCGGCGCTGAACCGGCTGGTCGCCCCCTGCTCCAAGGCGGCGTTCGCGGACTGGTGGAAGACCACCGCCGGCGACCGGCTGGCCAAGATCCCGGCCCCGGCGCTGGATCACCGGTACTTCTGGGACGCGATGCACGCCGTCACCCTGGAGCAGCTGCAGGAGATCTCCCGCACGATCGCGGTGCGGATCGTGGGATTGTCCGGGGTGGACTGCTCATCGGTCGCGCTGGACATGACCAATTTCGCCACGTTCATCGCGACCGCGAACGGCAAGGCGCCGGTCGCGCAGCGGGGCAAGGCCAAGCAGAAACGCTCCGACCTGCGGCTAGTCGGGCTGGGCCTGGTCGTCACCCGGGACGGCGGCATCCCGCTGACCTGGCACGCCTACCCCGGCGACCGGCCCGACGTCACCCAGTTCCCGGCGATGACCGATCAGCTGCTGGGCCAGTACCAGGCGGTCTGCGCCGCGGCCGGGGGCAGCGCCGGCGCCGCGGACATGACCGTGGTCTTCGACGCCGGGCAGAACTCCGAGGCCAACTTCACCCACCTGGCAGCGGCCGGCATGCACTACATCGGGTCGGTCCCGGCCTCGGACTGCCCGGACCTGACCGCACTACCCGCCTCCCGGCGATCGATCGTGGACGCGGGCCGGTTCGGCGGCCTGACCGCCCATGACACCCGCCGCGTCGTCTACGGCGCCGAGCGGCGGGCGATCCTGACCCATTCACCAGAGCTGCACCAAAGCCAGGCCGCCGGGTTCGGCGGCACCACGCTGGCCAAGGCCGGGAAGAAGCTCGACGAGCTGGCCGCCACCCTGGCCCGCGGCAAGACCCGCCGGCCCAGGGCAAAGGTCGAAGCGGAGATCGAGGCGATCACGGCCAAGCCCTGGGTCCGCCGCGTCATCACCTGGCAGCTCGACGGCGACCAGCCCAAGGACCTGCGCCTGGCCTGGTCCGTCGACCCGGCCGCCCGCACCGCGCTGGAAGAGGAAATCTTCGGCAAGCACGTGCTGATCACCGATCACGAACGGGCGGCCTGGGGCCGGCCACCGGCTCCGCAGGGCCGGCATGACGCTCAAGGTAGGCGCGGAGCAGTCGGGTAAGTGGTCGGCGTTCGAAGCCGACGTCTCCCCTGGCTTCGATGTCGGAGCGCACCGGCACGCCGAAGCCGAGGAGATCTTCTGCATCCTCGAGGGCGAGCTCGACCTGCTCGCGTTCGAGTCGCGGATCAGGACGGCCGGCGACTGGACGGCCTGGGAGTCCGCCGACGGCACCCAGGTCGTCCGCGGCGGTCCAGGCAGTTTCATGTTCGTGCCGGCCGGCTGCCCGCACGCCTTCACCAATCCGGGGACCGCGCCCGCCCGGATGCTGTTCCTGGTCACTCCGTCCGGCCATAGCGACCGCCGCGGGCTATGCCCGGCGGATGGCCTCGGCCGCCACCTCGCGAAGTCTGGCCCGCAGCGCCGCGCCCGCGGCGCGGTCGGTCTGCGCCTCGACGATCCGGAGGCCCGTGCCCTGCAGTGCCTTGCTCAGGTCGCCTGGCTGTTCGAGGCGCTGATAGGGCAGCCCGAACGCCGCCGCCAGGTGCTGCAGCCCGGCCCCGTGCGGAGTGCCGAAGATCCGCTCGAACGAGCCGGGGAAGGCCGCCTGTTCCAGCGTCGAGAAGATGCCCCCGCCGTCGTTGTTGACCACGACCAGGCACAAGTCCGGGCGTGGCTCGCCGGGCCCGAGCGCCAGGCCAGAGGCGTCGTGCAGGAAAGCTAGGTCTCCGATCAGCGCGAACGCCGGACCGCCGTGGGCCAGCGCCGCCCCGATGGCCGAGGACGTGGTGCCGTCGATGCCGCTGGCGCCGCGGCTGGCCAGGATCCGCAGATCGTCCCGCGGGGAAAGATGACCATCAATATCCCGAACGGGCAGGCTTGAGCCGGTCCACAACAGCGTGCCTTCTGGCAGGTGGTTCGCGAGATCCCGGGCTAGCCTCGGCTCCGTCAGGTTCTCGTCGTCGTCGAGTACGGCGTCCACCGCGCGCCGGGCCGCGTCGTCCGCCCGTCGCCAGTCCGCCAGCCAGCCGCCCGCCCGCCAGCCGCCGGAGTCCGGCGTGCCGGGCGCGGCGACGAGCCTGACCGCGGCGGCCACGTCCGTCGCGGCCCGCTGCGGGTCAGCCCAGCGTCCTGGCCCCTGGGCGATGACCACGTGCCTGCGGGCCTGCCCGGCGAGCAGGGCGGACTGCGGCCGGGAAAGCCCGGGCCGGCCTGCCGACACGATCAGGTCCGGGGCGTGCGCCGCCATGTAGCCGGAACTGGCGAGCACGTACTGGTAAGCCGACAGGGCGTTCGGCCCGCGCCTGGCTCCGGACGAGGGTTCCGCGAGCACCGGCCAGCCGGCCCGCCCAGCCAGCTCGGTCAGGGCGGCCGCGTCGTAGTCGCCGTCTCCGCAGACCACCACGCCGCGTTCGGTCCACGGCAGCTCGAGCTCGTCCCGCGCTGGGTTGCGCACCTTGAAGCTCGTCCACGGCCTGCCGTCCGGGCGCCCGTCCAGGGGTTCCGGCCAGTCCGGCTCCCCGGCGTCGCCGGGAACGAGCGGCTCGCGGAAGGCCAGGTTGAGGTGGACCGGTCCGGCCAGGCTGTCCGCCCCGCCGGAGGCGTGCGCCCAGGCCTGGCAGGCCAGCGAGCGCCAGTAGCCGACCATCCCCGGCCGCGCCTCGGGCGCCCCGGCCTCGCAGAACCAGCGCACCGCGCTTCCGTACAGCTTGACCTGGTCGATCACCTGGTTGGCGCCGGTCCCCCGCATCTCGGGAGGCCGGTCGGCGGTGAGCACGAGCAACGGGACGCCGGACTCGTCGGCCTCGATCACGGCCGGGTGGAAGTTGGCCGCCGCCGTGCCCGAGGTACACAGCACGGCGACCGGCTGGCGGCTGGCCTTGGCCAGGCCGAGAGCGGTGAACGACGCGGAACGCTCGTCGATCCGCACGTGCAGCCGGACTAGGCCACGGCGCTCAGCCTCGCAGAAGGCCATGGCCAGCGGGGTGCTGCGCGAGCCTGGCGCCAGGACCACCTCGCGCAGCCCGCACCTGACTAGTTCGTCGGTGAACGAGATCCCGAAAGCGGTAGACGGATTCACGGGCCGAACGCTCCCGCGTTCAGCGGCATGTCCGGGAGGTACCGCGCCGCCGCCGCGGCCCGGTCCCGCCAGGGGGCCGGGTCGGCCTCCCAGCGGGCGAGCTGGCCGGGGTCGACGGTAGGCCGGCGGACTGGCAGCTCCCCAGCCTCAGGGGCCAGCGGACTGGCCGTGACGTCCCCGGCCAGCAGGGACATCGTGCCCAAGCCGCAAGCGTAGGGGAGCTCTGGGAGCGCGGCGGCCAGCGCGACCCCGGCGGCCAGCCCCACCGAGGTGTCGACGGCGCTGGACACCACGACGGGAAGACCGCAGGCCGCCGCGACCTCGAGCGCGGCGCGGACTCCGCCGAGCGGCTGGACCTTCAGCATCACGATGTCGGCCGCGCCCGCGGCCCGGACGCGCAGCGGGTCCTCGGCCCGGCGGATCGACTCGTCGGCGGCGACCGGGATATCGATATGTCGACGTAGTTCGGCCAGCTCGTCCAGGGTGGCGCACGGCTGCTCGGCGTACTCGAGCCCGAACCGCGCCAGCCGGCGCAGCATCCTCGCCGCCTGCCCGGGCTGCCAGCCGCCGTTGGCGTCCACCCGGATCTTGCCGTCCGGGCCGAGCGCCTCGCGGACCGCCTCGACCCGCTCGATGTCCTCCGCCTCGGCCTGGCCGCGCTCGGCCACCTTGACCTTCGCCGTCCGGCAGCCCGACCTCGCCACGATCTGGCCGGCCAGCTCGGGCCCGACCGCGGGCACGGTCACGTTCACCGGGATCCGGTCCCTGACCGCCGCCGGCCACTCCCGCGTGGCGGACTCGACGGCACTGGCCAGCCACCGGGCGCTCTCCTTCGGCCCGTACTCCGCGAACGGCGAGAACTCACCCCACCCGGCCGGTCCCTCGATCAGCGCGCCCTCCCGCACCGTGATCCCCCGGAACTTGACCGGCATCGGAATCGCGAACGCCCGCAACCCCCCGAGCATCCCGGCCAGATGCCCCGTCACTGCGCCCCACCTCTATGATCGTGTGCGGTTACTGCCCTGATAGGGGCAATAACCATAACCGCACACGATGAGCGGAGACCGCGAGCGCGGCGGGTGGCGAGAGACCCGTGGGACTGCTGGGGCAGGTGAACCAGGCCGACCCCCAGGCGATGCGGATGCGTCATGGGCGGCGGGGGAACCGGGCGAAGCCGGAAAGGTAGCCGTCGGCACGGACGTCCCGGTCGCCGCCTGGGCAGGATGCCGCGCCTTCTGCGGCCGTGAGAATGATCACAGGGGGGCGGGTGACGCGGGGGACGTCCGGCCGTTCGAACGGGGTTCCGGGATGGGACGCGACTCGCACTTCAGGGCGGTTTATGACGGTCTGGGCGGGCCTGGAGGGGTCGCCGGGACCATCCTTCCCCGGTTCCGGGCCAGATGGCCGCCATTCGGTCACGCGTAACCTCCCAGAGTCAGGGTTCTAACCTTAACGATCGTGGCAATGCGTCCCTTGCGCGCGGTCCTGGTCAAGCGCGCGACCCCGCGGCTGATCGAGTTGCTGGCGGCGGCGCTCGACGGCACCGGACCCGCGATCCTGCCGCTCGACGCCGGGCTGTCGTCTGGGCGGCTCGCCGAAGTGGTCGCCGCCCTCGGCCCGGGCTGGATCGAGGACGCCGAAGGTGTCACCACGGTCCGTTCGGCTGACAACGAGGGAGTCGCCGAAGGTACGGCGGTCGTCATCCGCACCTCCGGGTCCACCGGCGCGTCCAAGGGGGTGGAGCTGAGCGCGGCCGCGCTGCGGCACTCGGCACAGGCTTCCCTGGACCGGTTGGGCGCCAAGCCCGGCGAGCGCTGGCTGTGCTGCCTGCCCGCCACCCACGTGGCGGGCCTCCAGGTGCTGGTGCGGTCGCTGCTCAGCGGCACTGAACCGGTGCTGGCCGAGCGCGCCGACGCCGAGACGGTCGCCGGTTCCGGCTGCGCGCACATCTCGCTGGTCCCGACCCAGCTCCATAGGCTCCTCCTGGAGGTTCTGGGGTCCGGCCCGGCGATGCCGCTGGCCGGGTACTCCTCGGTGCTGCTCGGCGGGGCCCCGGCGCCTGCCAGCCTGCTCGACGCGGCGCGGGCCGCAGGCGTGCCGGTGGTGACGACCTACGGCATGACCGAGACCTGCGGCGGCTGCGTGTACGACGGGATTCCGCTGGACGGCGTGCGGGTCGAGATCCGTGACGATGATGAGGCCCAGGGCCGGATCTGGATCAGCGGGCCGGTGCTTCTCTCCGCGTACCGGCCAGGGCCAGGGCCAGGGGAGTCCGGGGGGGCGGGCAGGCCCCCCGTGACCGGGGGGTCCAGGGGGGCCGCCCCCCCGGACGGTGTCCGCTGGTTCCGCACCGGGGACCTGGGCCGCCTGGACTCCTCAGGACGGCTCGTGGTGCGCGGCCGGGCCGATGACGTCATCAACACCGGCGGGCACAAGGTGGTCCCCGGCGAGGTCGCGGCGGTCCTGCAGACCTGCCCGGGCGTCAGGGACGTGGCGGTGGTGGGGCAACCCGACCCCGAATGGGGCGAACGGGTCATCGCGGTGGTGGTGCCAGCCGATCCGGCCGACCCGCCGGCGCTAGAATTGCTCCGTCTGCATGTGCGGGAGCATCTACCGCGTTACGCTGCTCCAAGCAGGGTCGTAATGATCGATGCCGTTCCCATGCTCCCGAGCGGGAAGCAGGACATCGTACGGCTCAGGCAAGAGCTGCTGCGGCGGGAACAAACTGAGGCGGAGAACGTTACTTAATAGTGCCCGGACAATGTCTCCTGCTGAGGACTACGCGGGGCGGCGAGGGGTACTTGGTGGAAGCCCAATTGAACGACGTAAGTAATGCGTGCGTTGTTACGAGGAGGAGGGAGGTGTCTCATGCCGCGGATCGCTATGGCGACGTCAACCGCCGAGCGCATTGCCGACTCGGATGACGAGGCGAGCACGACCCGAGTGGATGATCTCATCCAGCGCGGGCGAAGCCAGGGTCACCTGTCTCTTGCGGAGCTGAGGACCGCCTTTGACCAGGCAGGCCTCACGCCGGCCGAGGGACGGTCCATTCTGCGCGAGCTGAGCGAAGCTGGCGTGCGGCTGGCTAACGAGCTGGCGGAGAACCAGGGGGTTCCCAAGAGCCGTCCGGCACGCTCCGCGCCCGCCACGGCGCGAGCCGCCAAGGAGGCGGAGGTGGCCGACCCCGGGTCCGACGACGCCGACGCTGACCTGGCGGACGTCGACGTGGCGAACCTCGAGGCTGAGGCCGCCGTGCTCACCGAGGTTGACCTGGACGACCAGACGCCCGCCATGGGCGACTCGGTCCACACCTACCTCAAGTCCATCGGGCGCACCAGCCTGCTGACCGCCGAGCAGGAGGTGGACCTCGCCAAGCGGATCGAGGCCGGCCTGTTCGCCGAGCACAAGCTGGAGAGCCTGGGTCTAGACAGCACAGTCGGACTTGACGAGAACTTCCGGCGTGACCTCGAAATGGTCGCCGAGGACGGGCGGCGCGCCAAGGCGCACATGCTCGAGGCGAACCTGCGCCTGGTCGTGTCGGTGGCCAAGAAGTACAGCGACCGCGGCCTGTCGCTGCTTGACGTGGTGCAGGAAGGAAACCTGGGCCTGATCCGGGCGGTCGAGAAGTTCGACTACACCAAGGGCTACAAGTTCTCCACCTACGCCATGTGGTGGATCAGGCAGGCTATCCAGCGCGGTTTCGCGGACTCGGCCCGGACTATCCGGCTACCGGTGCACGTGCTCGAGATGCTCAGCAAGCTGAGCCGGGTCGAGCGTGACATGCACCAGAAGCTCGGTCGGGAACCGACTCCCGAGGAGCTGGCGGTCGAGCTTGACCGGACTCCGGACCAGATCGAGGAGCTGCTGCGCACCTCCCGCCAGCCGATCAGCCTGGATTCCACCATCGGCGAAGACGGCGAGACCAGCATCGGCGACCTGATCGAGGACGTCGACGCGCCCGAGGCTTCCGAGCTCGTTGACCGCCAGCTGATGGCGGAGCAGCTGCGCTCGGCGCTCGACGCGCTGACGCCGCGCGAGGCGACGATCATGGCCATGCGGTTCGGTCTGTACGACGGCAACCCGCACACGCTCGACGAGATCGGCCGGGCGCTCGGCCTGACCCGCGAGCGGATCAGGCAGCTTGAGAAGCAGTCGCTATCCAAGCTGCGCCACCCGAGCCGCGCGCAGCCGCTGCTCGACTTCGCCAGCTGATCATTGCCTTAGCATCGCCTCCCGACCGTGATGCCGGGCCCGGCCTCCCGCCGGGCCCGGCATCAGGCTTTTCGCCGGTGGCGTACCTTCGGTTTATGAGCGCTAACACGGCCAGGCGGCGAGTGCTGCGGGTGACGGTGGCCGGGGATGCGGAGCAGCGGGCCGACCTGCTCGCGGCCGAGGAACCCCTGGAGATCCGGGTGGACGGCACGCCGCTCACCGTGACGATGCGCACTCCAGGGGACGACATCGACCTGGCGGCCGGGTTCTTGTTCACCGAGGGCCTGCTCCCCCGGCTCGATGACGTGCACGAGATCCGGATGTGCGACGAGAACGTCGCGGCGGTGACCCTCAAGCCGGGACGGACGCTGGCGTCCGGGCCCGACCCCGAGGCGGCTGCCCGGAACTTCCTCACCACCAGCGCGTGCGGGGTGTGCGGCAAGGACAGCATCGAGGCGATCAGGACCCGGTCCGCCTTTGACGTGGCCGCGGATCCGGTCCGGGTCTCCCCGGCCGTGCTGGTCGGCCTGCCGGACCGGCTCAGGCACGCGCAGCGCGTGTTCAGCCGCACCGGCGGCCTGCACGCGGCCGGCCTGTTCAGCCCGGACGGCACGCTGCTCGTGCTGCGCGAGGATGTGGGCAGGCACAACGCGGTGGACAAGGTGGCCGGCTGGGCGCTGCGCGGCGGCCTGCTGCCGCTGGCCGGCCACGTGCTGCTGGTCAGCGGCCGAGCCTCGTTCGAGCTGGCGCAGAAGGCAGTCATGATCGGGGTGCCGGTGCTCGCGGCCGTGTCCGCGCCCTCCTCGCTGGCCGCTTCCCTGGCCGAGGAGACCGGCCTGACGCTGGTCGGCTTCCTGCGCGGCGCCACCATGAACGTCTACGCCGGCGCCGAGCGGGTGACGGCGGGCGCCTCAGCCCCGGTGGCGTCTTCGGGCTAACTACGGAGTTCTACTTCGCGGCGGGGCCGCCTGGTACGTGTCGGCGCCGTCGGCGGAAACCTCACGGGTCACCTGGCCCCGGATCGCGAGCACCTCCAGGTGCGCGGCCGTCTCGTTGACCGACATGACCTGACTGAACAGGTCCAGGTCGCCGAACAGGCGCTGACTCCTGGTCCACCTGATTGCCTTCGCCACCTCATACGGGGTGGCGTGGCCGGCCAGCACGGCCTGATGGATCTCCGCCAGGCGCAGGTCGTGGTGGGCCAGCAGTTCGTTGACCCGCTCATGGGTGCTGCCGGTGACCGGGCCGTGGGCTGGCAGCAGCCGCGCGTCGGGCAGGGCCAGCGTCCGCGTCAGCGAGCTGAGGTAGTCGCGCAGCGCCAACCGGTTACCCGCGGGCTCGAATCCGATCGAGGGGGTGATGTGCGGGAGCACGTGATCGCCGGCGAACATGATCTGGGCCGCGGCGTCGTGGAAGATGAGATGGCCACGGGTATGACCGGGAGTGTGAACCGCGCGGAGCGTCCGGGTGCGCAGGTCGAGGTCGGTCCCATCGGCCACCCAGCGGTCCGGGTCCTCCCAGTCGACGATCGCCGGGCCGTGCCTGTCCAGCTCGGAAAGTTCGTCGGCCAGATCCGGTGCGCCCAGCCTGCGCAGGCTCTCACTGCCGAAAATCTTGTTACGGGTGTGATTGCCGTTGATCATTTCCCTGGTCGCGATCAGGTTCGCGCGCTCCCCCTCGCCCAGCGAGATCAGGCTGCGGAAGTTTTTCCTCAGCTCGACGGCGAGGGTGTAGTGGTCGATGTGAATGTGGGTCACGAAGAAGTTGCGGATGTCGCCGAGCTCATAGCCGATCTGCCGCAGCCCCGCGGTGAGCCGTTCCCTGGCCGGGACCAGCGCCATCCCGGCGTCGATCAGGTCGACGCCGCCGGGGTCGGTGATCGCGTAGACGTTGACTGCCTTAAGCCCGTCCAGCGGCAACGGCAGCGGGATCCGGTACACGCCCCCGCCGAGGTCCTCGACCTCAGGCTCGGCCCAGGCGTACCTGTCAGCCGCAACATGGCTCATCGTGTCGCTGACCCTTCCTTCGGGACCCAAGACCCGGCGAGCCCTGAGCTACTGTTAGGTAACGATACCGGAGGGTGCCGCCGCTTTCGCGCCGCGGCCTGTCCGCGCTCAGCGCTGCGGGAGTTCCGGTCGTCCGGGCCAGGCTGCTGGCCACGGCCCGCGAGATCCTCGGACGTTACGATGCTGCCAGGTAATGCCCATAGGAACCGAGGTCCGGCGACCGGTGCGCCCGCGATGACCATGCGCGACATATACACCTATACGAGCCCGGAGGATCCCGCCAGGCAGGACGATGGCCTGTTCGGGCCCGGGTCGGTGACGTGGCGGCTGATGGACAGCCGGATCATGTGGGTGGCGGCCGTGCGCGCGCTGCTCCTGCAGGCCCTGCATCCACGCGTGATACGCGGCACCTTGCAGAACGCCACCGCTATCACGGAGCCGGTAGAAGCCTGGGCCCGGCTGAGACGGACCAGGAAGTTCATCGAGACGTGTACCTTCGGGACCCTCGCGGAGGCGGAACGCGCGGGAGGCAGGGTACGCAAGATTCACGAGTCGCTCACAGGGACTGATCCCGACGGCACCCCGTATCGCGTGGACGAGCCCGAGTTGCTGCTCTGGGTGCATTGCGGCGAGGTCGCGTCCATCGCCGACGTGGCCAGGCGGAGCGGCATGCCGGTCTGCGCGGCGGATCTCGACGCCTTCGTGGATGAGCAGCGCAGGCGCGCCGGGCTGATCGGCCTCGATCCCGGGACCGCGCCCGCGTCCATGGCCGAACTCGACGCCTACTACGAACAGATCAGGCCGAGGCTGTACGCGTGCGACGAGGCGAAGGAGACGTTGCGGCTGTTGTTCCACCCGCCGGTGCCCGAAGGCAACCGCGCCCTGAAGCTGGCGTTGCCGCCATTCGACGCCTTGGCGTTCGCGACGCTGCCGGGCTGGGCGCGGCGGATGTACGGCAAGTCGGGCGACCCGGTGACCGACATCGCGGCGACCGCCGGGCTCCGGGGCGCGCGGCTGGCGTTCGGTCAGCAGAGGCTATTCCTGGCCGCCATGCGGGCGGTCCACCGTGCCGAATGGGCAGGTGAAAAGAGGTTACGGAGTCGGCCCGGCGGCCCGTTGCCGCCAGGGCAGGCGGTCGCTGACGGCGACGGCGGTGACCACGACGGCGGCACAGGCGGCCAGGGCCAGCGCCGGGATGACGTCGGCGGCCAGCGCCAGCAGGGCCAGAACGGCGATCCCGGCCAGCCGGGGCCGGGAGACGGAGCGCCACACCATCAGCTTGAACGCGGCGTGTCCGGCCAGGAACAGCGCCGGGCCGCCCAGGATCATCCACGTCACCGGCGTACTCGCCGCCGCGCCCGGATCGGACAGGACCTTCTGGTCGGCGGCCGCGGAGACGATGATGCCCGCCACCATCACCGGATGGATGAGGTGGTACGCCGAACGGCCCAGCCGGCCCGGGTCGTCCGAGCGGGCGATCTTCTCGGCCGCGGCCTCGGCGCTCTGGTCAAAGTACAGCCACCACAACGCCACCGAGCCGGCGAACGCGACGACGAAGGCGGTCACGCTGGACGCGGTGACAGACTTGGCTTCGGTCAGGGCCGCGCCGATGATGACGATCGACTCACCCAGCGCGATCAGGATGAACCCCTGGCAGCGCTCGGCGAAGTGGCCGCCCTCGATGGTCCAGTCCGAGGTGCGCGACCGGCCGAGCCCCGGCGTCGCGAAACCGACCACGCCGCCGGTCAGGTCCACGCCCACGGCGAGCAGCCAGAGCAGGTACCTGGCGGAGCCGTGCGCGAAGCCGCCGGCCACGGCGAGCGCGCCGCTGACCACGCACCAGGCCAGGATGCGCTCGAAGTTGGCCTGCAGCGCGTGGCCGCGCAGCGCGATCACCATGAACACGCTCCGGCCGATCTGCTGCACCGCGTAGCCGCCGCCGACCCACAGGCCCAGGTCTTCGAACGCCCGGGGCAGCGACGCCGACATCGCGAGGCTGACCAGCATGAGCACCACGAGCAGCAGCCGGACAGCCATCTGATCCGGATCCAGCCAGTTGGTCACCCAGGTCGTGTAGACCCAGACCTGCCAGATCATCACCAGCAGCAGCCCGGCCTGCAGCGCGCCGGGAACGGTCGAGTGGCCGATCAGGTAGTGCGACAGCTGGGTGACCGCGAACACGTACACCAGGTCGAAGAACAGCTCGATGTTCGTGACCCGGTGCGACCGGGAACGATCACGCAGCAACCTATTGGAAGCCGGTTCAGCAGCGGCCGAACCAGCGGGATCGGCTTCGGCCAGGTCGCTCAAGGCGGAACTCTCACCAGGCGTAGTGCTCGGGGGCGGGGCGGTAGCCGGGGAACAGGTCGTCGAGCCGCTTGAGCACGTCGTCGTCGAGATGGAGGGTCACCGCGCGCTGCGCGTCGTCCAGCTGGGCCAGGGTGCGCGGCCCGATGATCGGGCCGGTGACGCCGTCGGCGTGCAGCAGCCAGGCCAGCGCCACGTTGGCCGGCTCCTCGCCGAGTTCGTCGCACAGGGCCTCAAAGGCTGCGATCCGCTCGCGGTTCCGCTCCAAGCTCTGCCTGGCCAGGCCGGCCTGGCGGCGCCGGCCCGAAGGCCCCTCGCGCTCCTTCTTCAGCACGCCGCCGAGCAGCCCGCCCTGCAGCGGGGACCACGGGATGATGCCGACGCCGTACTCGATCGCCGCGGGCAGCACCTCCAGTTCGATCTCCCTGGTCAGCAGGTTGTAGATCGACTGCTCGCTGACCAGGCCGAAGAACCCGCGGGCGGCCGCGGTGTCGTTGGCCTGGGCGATATGCCAGCCGGCGAAGTTGGACGAGCCGACGTACAGGATCTTGCCCTGGGCGACGAGCACCTCCATCGCCTGCCAGATCTCGTCCCACGGAGTGTCCCGGTCGACGTGGTGCATCTGGTACAGGTCGATGTAGTCGGTGCGCAGCCGGCGCAGCGACGCATCGCAGGCCCGCCGGATGTTCAGCGCGGACAGCTTGCCCTCGTTGGGCCAGTCGCCCATCGCCCCGTACAGCTTGGTGGCGAGGACGGTGCGCTCCCGCCGTCCTGCGCCGCCCGCGAACCAGTCGCCGATGATCTCCTCGGTCCAGCCGGGATGCGACTGGTCGTGCTGGGCGAGCTGACCGGGCGGGCTCTGTACCCCGCCGTAGCGGTTGGCGCTGTCGAAGAAGTTGATGCCGATCTCGTGCGCGTGATCCATGATGGCGTGGGCTTCGGGAGGCGGGGTCAGCGGCCCGAAGTTCATGGTGCCGAGGCAGAGGCGGCTTACGCTCAGGCCGGAACGGCCAAGGTGGATGTATTCCATGTCTCTAGCCTTTCACGGCGCCGCGATTTCACTCGCTCCTATGCCGGGCTACGCGTTCGCGGGTGCCGCAGGCCGCCGGGGACCACGCCGGCGGGGAAGGCACGCACCGGTGCGGTCGCACGCACCACGGCCCGTTCGGAACAATGATCTTGATTTTTGCTATGATGGGAACATGCAGCGCGCGCAGTGGTGGTCGATCGCTTAGGGCGGTCGCAATCCAGCGTGTCAACGGGGCCGTCCGGGATGGACGGCCTTTTTCGTGCTCTCGTCCGCCCGGGCCCAGGGAGGACGGAAAACCGTGACTACTACCCTCGCCCAGCGGCGTTCGGCCGAACTCGAGGAACTCATCGACCGGAACGCGGCCATCTTCCGGATCCTGACTGGCGATCGGCCGACCGGGCGGCTGCACCTGGGCCACTACTTCGGCACCCTGCGGAACCGGGTCAGGCTGCAGGACCTCGGCGCGGAGGTCTTCGTGCTGATCGCCGACTACCAAGTGCTGACCGACCGGGACACGGCCGAGCACCTGGATGAGTACGTGACCGGGCTGCTGCTCGACTACCTGGCCATCGGACTGGACCCGGCGCGAACGGTGATGTTCGCGCACAGCGCGGTGCCCGCGCTCAACCAGCTGCTGCTGCCGTTCCTCAGCCTGGTCTCGGTGCCCGAGCTCAACCGCAACCCGACGGTCAAGGACGAGATCGCCCACTCCAGGCAGTCGGCGGTCAGCGGGCTGATGCTCACCTATCCGGTGCACCAGGCGGCGGACATCTTGTTCTGCAAGGCGAACCTGGTGCCGGTGGGGCAGGATCAGTTGCCGCACCTGGAGATTACCCGGGTGATCGCGCGCCGGTTCAACGACCGGTTCGGCCTGCCGGTGTTCCCGGTGCCGGATGCGCTGCTGTCGGCCGCGCCGCTGCTACTCGGCACCGACGGCACCAAGATGAGCAAGAGCCGCGGCAACACCATCCCGCTGTCGGTCACCGCGGACGAGACCGCCCGGCTCATCCGCGGCGCGCAGACCGACTCCGAGCGGCACATCAACTACGACCCGATCCGCCGCCCCGCGGTCTCCAGCCTGGTGCTGCTGGCCGCGCTGTGCCTGGGCCGGGAGCCGGAAGAGGTCGCGGCGGACATCGGCGGCGGGAGCGCCGCGCTCAAGGACGTCGTCATCACCGCAGTCAACGACCTGCTGGCTCCGGTCCGGGCACGCCGGGCCGAGTACGCACGGGACCTGGGCTACGTCCGCCAGGTGCTGCGGGACGGCAACGAGCGGGCCAACGAGATCGCGTCGGTCACGCTGGCCGAGGTGCAGGCGGCCATGGGCATGCGCTACCAGAGTGTCCGAACCCCTGCGGTGGCGGCTGGTCCGAGCCCGCATCGGATCGTTCGTCAGTCTGGTCGCCATGACCACTGAAACTGACGAACGATCACGATCCCTGGCGTCGGTATCGGCCCGTCCGTGGCAGGGTTGGGTCCGTGGCAGGTACCGAGCTCGTGACGTCGTTGCGCCGGGCGGGGGTGAACCGCGGCGATCTCGTCGGGCTGGTCATCTCCCCCGCCCTGGGCCTCGGGCTGGCCACGGCGGATCGCGCGTGGCCGGTCGCGGCCGGCGCTGGCCTGGCGGCCGGTGCCGCCGCTGGCCTGGCGGCCGAGGTCGGGCGGGCGGATGAGGCGCTGCGACCCCGGTGGGTAGTGTGGTCGGGCCAGACCGCGGCGTGCCTGGCCGCCGACGGGGTGCGGTTGGCGACGTGCTGGGACATCTCCGCGGCGCACCGGCTGCTGTTCGGCGGCTGGCGCGCCGATCCCGGCTGGGCCTGGGCCCGGCTGCGCGGGCTGGCTACCGAGACGATGCCGGCCGACGGCCCGCTCGACCTGTTCGGCATGGATGACGGCGACGGCAGCGACCCGGTGGCGCCGGACGGGCACCTGCGCGCCGAGTGGGTCAGCGGCGGCTGGTCGGACAATCCCGAGCGGATGGCCCGGTGGGCCGGGCTGGCCCGCGCGGTCGCCGGGCAGCAGCAGGCGGCGCTGGCCGCGCTGCCCGGGCGGCCGATGGCCGTCGCGACGGCCCATTGCGAGTCCACCGCCGAACTGCTGTGCGCGGAGCTGTCCGCGGACGGGCTGCCGATGGACCGGGCGGTCGCGGAGCAGGTGCTGACCGGTTTTATCGGCCCCCGGCCGCGCAGCGACGCCGAAGCGGCAGCCCTGCGGGCGGCCCGCGACGCGGAGGTGCTGCGGCACGCCCCGGCGGGCGTCACCTCCGACCTGCGCAGCCCGGCTCAGGTGCGATCGATGCTGGCCCGGGTCGGCGTGGACGTGCCGGACACCCGAGCCTGGCGGCTTCGGGAGATGCGGGACGCACATCCGCTGGTCGGCGCGCTGCTCGAGTGGCGGAAGGCGGAGCGGATCGCCACCACGTACGGCTACGCGTGGCTGGATGGGCATCTCGGCGCGGACGGCCGGCTACGCGGCGAGTGGACCGGCTCGGACGGCGCGGCGGGCCGGATGACCGCGTCGGCGGGCCTGCACAACATGCCGGCCGCGCTGCGCCCGGCCGTGGTGGCCGCCGACGGGCACGTGTTCGTCCGGGCCGACCTGGGTCAGATCGAGCCGCGGGTGCTGGCCGCGGTGTCCGGGGATCTGGCGCTGGTGGCGGCGGCCCGGTCCGACGATCTCTACGCGCCGGTGGCGGCGCAGCTCGGCGTGGACCGGCCGGTCGCCAAGGTGGCGGTCCTAGGCGCGATGTACGGGCAGACCACCGGCCATGGTGCCCAGGCGCTGCGGCGCCTCAACGCGGCTTATCCGGTGGCGATGGCCTACCTCGACACCGCCGACCGGGCCGGGCGGGCCGGCCGTGACCTGCGCACCTACGGCGGGCGCCTGATCGTGCTGGCGCCTGCTCCCGGCCAGGATCCGCGGAGCAGCAGCCGGGTGGCGGCCTACGGCCGGTACGCGCGCAACGCGATGATCCAGGGCGCCGCGGCTGAGCTGTTCAAGATGTGGGCGGTCATCGTCCGGGCACGGTGCGGGCCCCTGGGCGCCCGGATCGTGCTGTGCCTGCACGACGAACTGCTTGTGCATTCTTCCCGCGAGCAGGCCGAAACGGTGTCCCGGCTGGTCGATGAGTGCCTGCGGGAAGCCGCCCAGCGGTGGGCTCCTGGCTGCGGGGTCCGCTTCATCTCCGACACCAGCATCGTGCGCAGCTGGTCGGACGCCAAGAACGCGGCCCTCGATCCGGCGGGCCCCTAGCGGGCGCGCTTACCCGCGTGCAGCGACTCGACCGTCTTGGCCAGGCGGGTCGCCCGGGTCTCGGCCTTCTTGGCCTCTTCTATCCAGCGCACCCATTCCTTACGGTGGGTGTAGGACATGCCGTCGAAGTTGGCCCGGGCCGCCTGGTCATGCGCGAGTGCCGCCGCGAGGTCGGCGGGCACCTCCACCTCGCGCGGCCCGGCGTCCAGCTCGATGTCGACATCGACCTGGTCGCCGGCGGCGACGCCGGCCGCGGTCCGGTTTTCCGCGCTCAGCGGGATGAGAAAACGCCCGGCCATCCGCGCTACCGTCGTCCGGTAGCTGTGACCGCCGATGGTCACCGTCACCGGCGGGCGGCTACCTGAGCCCAACGCCGCGACCACATCCTCCGGGACCTCGATCCCGGTCGCGGTCTTGCCGCCAAGCTCCACCGTCGCGCGGAATTTCATGGTCGAGTATTTCACCCTAGGTCGGGCTGGCCTGGATCGCGGTGACGACAGCCGCGGCGAACGCGCCCGGAGCCTCAAGCGGGGAGAAGTGACCGGAGCCGTCGAGCCAGGATAGTTCGGCGGCGGCGAAGAACTCGCCGATCCGGTCGGACCATGCGCGCGGGAACAGCGGATCGTGTTCGGGCCATAGCACCGTGGCGGGGGCGGCGATCCGGTCGGCCGGGGCGGGGGCCCGCTCCGCCAGGGAGGCCGCGACCGAACCCGCGCCCGCCCGGTACCAGGCGATCGAGGCGGCGAACGCGCCCGGCGGCGAGTAGACCGTCACCAGGTGATCGAGGTGGTCGGGGTCAGGCTCGTAGCCGGGCCCGGACCAGTGCGACCAGAAATGCCGCAGGTAGGCACGGACGGCGTCTGGCTGGCCGTCGACTAGCTGAGTGCAGAGCTCGGTGTTGTGGAAGGTCTGGTACCAGAACTCCCGCTGGGCCTGCGGGGCGAGGATCCGGTCGCCGATCCCCGGCAGTGGCGGCGCGATGACCAGAGCGCGGACCAGATCGGGCCGGTCCCTGGCGATGGCCTGGGCGATCCTGCTGCCGATGTCGTAGCCGGCGATGACCGGCTGGTCCAGCGTCAGCTCGTCGATCAGCCCGATGACGCTGCGGGCCTGGGCGGTGGCGTTGTACTGGGCCGGATCCGCCTCGTGCTTGTCGGACTCGCCGAACCCCCGCAGGTCAGGCACGATCACGTCGGCGGCCGCCGCCACCAGCGGGACGACCACGCGGTAGTCGGTCCGATCCCCCGGCCAGCCGTGTAGCAGCAAAACCGGCGGCCCTGTCGCAATTCGCCCGGTTCGCTCGTAGGCGAGCCGGAATCCGTCGATCGCTGTTTCCTGGCGCATACCGGCCATTATCTACACCACCTTGGCCACCTAGGCCTCGTCCGCCTCGGTGGCGTATCCGCAGTCCAGGCGCCGACGTATTAAGACCGGGCCGGACACCGGACACGCCATCATGCCCGGACCCGGTTAACGTGCGAATTGCTGTGAGCTACCGATCCAGAGCACGAGGCGGTGCTAGCTCGAGGTGGTCCCGGGCTGAGGCCTCCGAGGTCAGCTGGGCCAGGTGCCTGGCAGCAGCGGGATCGCGTTGGCCCGGACCACGTTGGCGTAGAAGGCGGCGCTGGCCTTGGGGATCCGGCGCTGGGTCGCGAAGTCCACGAACACGATCCCGAAACGCTTCTGGTAGCCCCAGCCCCACTCGAAGTTGTCCATCAGCGACCAGACAAAGTACCCGGCCAGGTTGGCGCCGTCCTTGATGGCCCGGGCCGCCGCCTCCAGGTGCGTATGCAGGTACTTGACCCGCTCGATGTCGTTCACCTCGCCCTGCGGGTTCACGTAATCCTCGGCCGCGCAGCCGTTCTCGGTGACGTAAAGCGGCAGGCCAGGGGCTTGATTGGAGACGTCCACCAGGAGCTGGTGCAGCCCGCTGGCGTCAACGAGCCAGCCCATCGGCGTCCGGTCCAGCTCTTCGGGCTGGTACTCCACGACGCCAGGCACCCGGCAGCGGGCGGGCTGCTCGTTGCGCCTGAGGTCGGCGGGGTCCCCGGCACGCAGGAAGATCGGGGAGTAGTAGTTCACGCCGAGGAAGTCCAGCGGCTGGCAAATCGTCTCCAGATCGCCGTCGGCGATCAGCGAGGGCGGCGGGAGCAGGGCCTCCGGCGCGTGCACCGGGTAGCGGCCGTGCAGCAGCGGCTCGAGGTAAACGCCGTTCGCCGCCGCGTCGGTGATCAGCCGCCCCCGCTCGAGCTCACTGGACCCGCCGTCGCCGAGCATCCGGACCGGATGCAGGTCCAGGGTGATGCCGACTTCGGCCACGCCGACGTCGCGGAGCGCCCGGGTGGCCAGCCCGTGGCCGAGTAGCAGGTGGTGGGTGGCGGCCGCCGCGGCGTCGGCGTCGCGCAGCCCGGGGGCGTGGTCGCCGTTGCGATAGCCGTTGGTCGAGACCACCTGCGGCTCGTTCAGGGTGATCCAGCGGGTGACCCGGTCGCCGAGCGCCTCAGCGGTGAGCGCGGCGTACTCGGCGAACCGTTCGGCCGTACCGCGGGCCGCCCAGCCGCCCTCGTCCTGGAGTTCCTGGGGCAGGTCCCAGTGGTAGAGCGTGGCCGTGGCCGCGATGCCGCGCTCGCGGAGTTCGTCGAGCAGCGCGCGGTAGTAGTCCAGGCCCCGCTGGTTGGCGGGGCCCCGGCCGCCGGGCTGGACTCGCGGCCAGGAGATCGAGAACCGGTAGGAGTTCAGGCCGAGGGAGGCTATCAGCGCGACGTCCTCGCGGTAGCGGTGGTAGGAGTCGCAGGCGACGTCGCCGGTATCGCCGGCGTGGACCTTGCCCGGCGTGTGGCTGAAGGTGTCCCATACCGAGGGGCCCTTGCCGTCTGCCTCCGCCGCTCCCTCGATCTGGTAGGCGGCCGTCGATGCTCCCCAGATGAATCCTTCCGGGAAGCCGAGCGCGCCTTCGTCACCTGTCGCCAGATCCGTCATCAACCTCTCCTTATTACGACGTGGACACGAACCTTGACCGGCCCTGTGCTGAGGGTTAGTGTAAGCGCTTAGATTTCCGGTGTAAACGTTTACATGTCGTTTATGTGAACCCCATATGTCGAGCCCGTTGACCTGGTATCTGAGGAAAACAGCAATGCTGCTGATCGGGAAAAGGTGGTAACCCTCTTCGATGTGGCACGCCTAGCCGGCGTCTCCACCGCGACGGTCTCGCGGGTGGTGCACGGCCAGGACCGGGTGCGCGAGGCTACCCGGATCCGGGTGCAGCAGGCCATCGAGGAACTCGGTTACGTGCCCGACGGCGCCGCGCAGAGCCTGTCCCGCCGCCGCAAGGACGTTATCGGTCTGGTGTGCGTGGAGCGCCAGGCGCAGCAATACGACATCGAGAATATGAACCTTCTTTTCTACGATGAGGTGCTGCGCGGAGTAGAGGCCCGGATCCGTCACCATGACTGGTCGCTACTCATCACCTTCCTGCAGGGCGCGCACGACCCGGGATTCCGGCGCCTCGAGTCGTTCAGCGGCAAGGTGGACGGCATCTTGATCGGCGAGGGGATCGTCCCCTCTCCCTTCCTGGAGCGCCTGGCCGCGCGGGTCCCCTTGGTGATCTTCGCGGGCACCCCGGACGAAAAAGCCGCCGACGTGGTGACGGCGGACAACCTATCCGGTTCGGCCGCCGTGGTCACCCATCTCATCCGCGATCACGGCCGGCGACGGCTGTTCTGGGTGCACGGGCCCGCGGATTCACCGGACTCCCGCGAGCGCCGCCTCGGCTTGGACTACGTGCTGCGCGCCAACCCGCAGTGCCAGCTCGTTGGTTTTTACCAGGGGTTCTACAGCGTCCAGAGCGGCGAGGAGGCGGGCAAGTCTCTGCTGGCCAGGCCACGGGAGAACCTGCCCGACGCGATCGTTTCCGCCAACGACCAGATGGCCATCGGGGTGGTCAAGGCCCTGAGCCAGGCGGGCATCCGGGTGCCGGAGGACATAGCCGTGGTCGGCTTCGACGACATCTTTCCCGGCAGCCTGTGCGACCCCCCGCTCACCACGATTCATCAGCCGATGCGCATGCTGGGCGAGCGGGCCTGCGCCCGGCTGCTCGACCGCCTCGCCAACCCGGCGCTGCGCCCTGCGACCGAACTGCTGCCCACGGAACTCGTTCTGCGGTCAAGCTGCGGCTGCCCGCCCGGCACCATTGTCCGCCAGCCGGTGCCGACACTCGACGTGCCGCGCTCCGAGCTCGTCGGCGCGCCGTCGGCCCTTCCGAGCCCCAAGCCAGGCCGCCGACGCGCCCGGCAAGCAGCGAAGGCATAGGAGACACCATGTCGTTCATACTCCGCCGCCTGGTGTTCTACCTGGTCACCGCGTGGGTGGCGCTGACCATCAACTTCTTCATCCCGCGGTTGATGCCGGGCAACGCGGTGCAGAGCGTCATGGCGAAGTTCCCCAACCTGCAGCCCTCGGCCTACAAGGCGCTCGAGGCGCTGCTGGGAGTGGGGCATCCGGGCTCGCTCTGGCATCAGTACGTGTCGTACCTAGACGACATCTTCCACCTCAACTTCGGGACCGACGTCTCGCAGTACCCCGCCCAGGTCTCGACGCTGCTCGGCGAGACCATCCCGTGGACGATCACGCTGGTCGGCACGGCGACGGTCATCGCCTTCCTGGTGGGGACCGCGCTCGGCATCGTGGCCGGCTGGCGGCACGGCGGCACGCTCGACCGGGTGCTGCCCGGCCTGATGTTCCTGCAGGCGATCCCGTACTTCTTCTTCGCGCTGATCCTGCTCGAGCTGCTCGCCATCAGGTTTCACGTCTTCCCGACCGGCCAGGGCTACTCGAACGGGCTGATCCCGGGGTGGCACTGGGACTTCATCGGCAGCGCCTTCTACCACTCGCTGCTCCCGGCGCTCACCATCGTGCTCACCTCGATCGCGGGCTGGATGCTGCAGATGCGCAACGTCATGATCACCACGAGCGGCGAGGACTACGTGATCGCGGCCCAGGCCAAGGGCCTGCCCAGCCGGCGGATCATCTACACCTACGCGGCCCGCAACGCGCTGCTGCCCCAGCTGCAGGGGTTCGGCCTGGCGATCGGCTTCGTGGTGTCCGGCGCCCTGGTCATGGAGATCGTCTTCTCCTACCCGGGCATCGGGCTGCTGCTGCTCAACGCGGTCACCTCGAACGACTTCCCGCTAATGCAGGCGATCTTCCTGGTGATCACCTTCACCGTGCTGCTGGCCAACATGATCGTCGACATCATCATCGTGTTCGCCGATCCCCGCGCCCGAAGGGAGGCCACGCGATGACCGCCGTCCTGCCGATCAGTGCCGAGCCTGCCGCACTGCCCAAAGAAGACGCCCAGCCCGGTCGCTGGCGCCGGATGCCGGCCAAGGCGAAGGTCGGCGCCATTCTGCTCGGCTTGTTCGTACTGACGGCCATCATCGGCCCGATGGTCACACCCTACGACCCCTCTTTCCAGAATCCCTCGCCCAATCTGTCCCTGCACGCGCCGTACGGCGCGCATCTGCTCGGCACCACGCAAAGCGGGCAGGACGTGCTGTCCCAGCTGCTGGTCGGGGTCCGGCTCACCCTTGAGCTCGCGTTCTTCGTCGGCCTGGTGGCCACGGTGCTCTCGGTGATCGTCGGCGTCACGGCCGCCTTCCTCGGCGGCGTATGGGACGAGGTGCTGTCGCTGATCACCAACGTGTTCCTGGTCATCCCGGCGCTGCCGCTGCTCATCGTGCTGCTCGGCTACCTGCAGACGAAGGGCCAGACCGCGACCATCCTGGTGCTCGCCCTG
This sequence comes from uncultured Actinomycetes bacterium, assembly GCA_963769715.1. Classification (GTDB taxonomy): domain Bacteria; phylum Actinomycetota; class Actinomycetes; order Streptosporangiales; family Streptosporangiaceae; genus Palsa-504. The sequence goes on along the minus strand of CAVYNE010000011.1, from coordinate 6,182 downwards.
CTCGGCTGGCCGTGGGGGGCACGGGTCATCCGGGCGCAGACACTGGCCATCCGCAACCGCGACTTCATCGCGGCCGCCAGGGAGACCGGGGAGAAGACGTGGCGGATCATCACCGCCGAGATCGTGCCCAACGAGGTGAGCCTGATCGCGGCCAGCTTCGTGAACACGGTGCTCTACGCCATCGGGGCCTCGGTGGCCCTGGCCTTCATCGGCGTCACCAACCTGAACGACTGGAGCCTGGGCACCATGCTCTACTGGGCGCAGAGCCAGCAGGCGCTGCAGCTCGGGGCCTGGTGGTGGTTCATCCCGCCCGGCCTGACCGTGGCGCTCATCGGCGCCGGCCTGGTCCTGCTGAACACCGGGATCGATGAGCTCGGCAACCCGCGCCTGCGCGACGCGGCCAGCGCCAGCCGGATCGCCGGGCACTGGCTCCCCCCGGCCAACCCCACGCCGGTGCTCGCCGACGTCTCACAGCACCGCGGCAAGCTGGCCGGCTTCCTGCATTCGTTCTCCCGCAGCTCGATGCTCGACGAACCCGAGGGAGGCAAGGCCCGATGACCGCGAATCCAGGCCAGGCCCCGACCCCGGTGGCCGCGTCTCCCGCGCCGGGCGGGGATCCGGTGCTCGAGATCCGGGACCTGTCGGTCGTGTACCGCACGCCGGGCGGCGACGTCCGGGCCGTGGACAAGGTGAACCTGAGCCTGGCGGCCGGTGAGGTCGTCGGCCTGGCCGGGGAGAGCGGCTCGGGCAAGTCCACCCTGGTGTACGGGGCGTGCCGGCTGCTGCGGGCGCCCGCCCTGGTCACCAGCGGCAGCGTCCGGTATGCCGGGCGCCGGGTGACCAAGCCCGCCGACGTGCTGCGGATGCGGCCCGAGGAGCTGCAGCGGCTGCGCTGGCGCGAGATCGCCATCGTCTTCCAGAGCGCGATGAACGCGCTGAACCCGGTGCTCAACGTCCGCGATCAGCTGCTCGACGTCATCCACGCCCACCTGCGGATCCCGCGGGACGAGGCCCGGGAACGGGCCGCGTCGCTGCTGGACCTGGTGGGCATCCCGCGATCCCGCCTGCGCAGCTACCCGCACGAGCTGTCCGGCGGCATGCGCCAGCGGGTGATGATCGCGATGGCGCTGGCCACCGAACCCGAGGTCGTCATCATGGACGAGCCGACCACCGCGCTCGACGTGGTGGTGCAGCGCGACATCCTGGCCCAGATCGTGGAGCTCAAGGAGGAACTCGGCTTCTCCATCGTGTTCATCACGCACGACCTGTCCCTGCTGCTCGAGCTGGCCGACCGGATCGCGGTGATGTACGCCGGGCAGCTGCTCGAGATCGGCACGGCCGGGGAGATCCACCGCGAGCCGGCGCACCCCTACACCAGGGGCCTGCTCAACTCGTTCCCCTCGCTCCGCGGGCCGCGGCGCAAGCTGACCGGCATCCCCGGCTCACCGCCCGACCTGCGCAGCCCGCCGCCCGGCTGCCCGTTCCTGCCGCGCTGCGCGTACGGCACCTCGGCGTGCGAGGAAGTCGACATGCACCTGCTGCCGGTGGCCACCTCCAAGGACCCGGAGCACGTGACGGCCTGCCCGTTCGTGCTACCTGAGACGCCGACGCCGAAACCGCAAGCAGCGCGGCAGGAAGCGGCAGAGGAACCGTCGGTGGAGGGCAGGGCATGACCGAGCAGACGACCACGCTGACGTCCGCCGCCGCGGCGCGGGGGCCGCTCGCCATGGAGGCGATCTCGGTCAGCAAGGACTTCAAGATCGGCCGCAACCAGACCCTGCACGCGGTCCGGGACGTCTCCTTCAACCTGTACCGCAGCGCGGTGGTCGCGCTGGTCGGCGAGAGCGGGTCGGGCAAGTCCACCGCCGCCCGGCTGCTGGCCGGGCAGGAGCGGCTGACCTCCGGCGAGATCAAGCTGGACGGCAAGCCGGTCGAGGTGACCGGTAGCGGCGATTTCCGCCGCTACAAGAGCCAGGTCCAGTACGTCTTCCAGGACCCTTTCGCCTCGCTGAACCCGGTGCACACCGTGCGCCATCACCTGGAGCGCCCGCTGAAGCTGCACCACGGCAAGGGCGCGAACACCGACACCGAGGTCGCCGCCCTGATGGAACAGGTGCGGCTCACCCCGGCGAGGCACTTCCTGGTCAAGTACCCGCATGAGCTGTCCGGCGGCCAGCGCCAGCGGGTCGCTTTCGCCCGGGCGCTCGCCGCCCGCCCGACCGTGCTGCTGGCCGACGAGCCGGTGTCCATGCTGGACGTCTCGATCCGGCTGGAGATGCTGAACCTGCTCGACGACCTGCGCCAGCGCTTCAGCCTGGCCATGCTGTACATCACCCACGACATCGCCTCAGCCCGGTACTTCGCCGACGAGGTGCTGGTCATGTACGCCGGCGAGATCGTGGAGCGCGGCCCGGCGGAGGAGGTCACCCAGCAGCCGGCCCATCCCTACACGCAACTGCTCGTCGCCTCTTCCCCGGACCCCGACAACCTCGGCAGCACGTTGCGTCGCGGAGCCAACGGGACCCGGCGCCAGGGCTCGCAGCGAACCAGAACTCCGGAGCAAGTCGCGACGGCCGGCTGCCCGTTCAGTCCCAGGTGCCCGCTCGCCGAGGACCGCTGCCGGGAGGAGGACCCGACCCTCCTGCCCATCACGGCCACCCGGGGCGCGGCCTGCTGGCGCCTGGACGCAGCCGCTCCGGAGCTCGTCCCGGCCCGCCGGGAGGCGGACGCACAACCCGAAATCTAAACTCCCCCACCGAACACACGAGAGAAAGACGAGACTGATGAGGAGATTGCACAGTCATAGACGGTTCCTGGCAATAGGCGCCGCCGGCTTGCTCGCAGCGGGGCTCGCCGCATGCTCGTCGAGCAGTTCGAGCTCGGCAGGCTCGAACACGAACACGGGCGCCGCCACCACGGGCAAGCAGCTGGTCATGGAGAGCTCTCCGGAGTCCACCATCACCCAGAGCTTCAACCCGTTCGTCCCCACCGGCGCACCCTGGGGCATGGGCGCAACCGGGCTCATCTATGAGCCGCTGATCCAGTTCAACCTGGTCGCGCCGCCGAAGTACTATCCGTGGCTGGCCACGTCCTACGCGTGGTCCAACGGCGGGAAGACTCTCACCTTCGCGATCCGCCAGGGCGTGAAGTGGAACGACGGCCAGCCGTTCACCCCGGACGACGTGGTCTTCACCTTCAACATGCTGAAGGCGAACGCAGCGGTCAACCTCAACGGCGTGAAGTACGGCACCGTGACCGCGTCCGGCAACAACGTCGTGCTCAACTTCGCTACCCCGCAGTTCACCAACCTGCAGTCCATCGCCGGCACCGCGATGGTGCCCAAGCACATCTGGGCCTCGGTGGGCAACCCGGCCACGTTCACGGACGCCAGCCCGGTCGGCACCGGCCCAATGAAGCTGGGCAGCTTCACGCCGCAGGGCTTCGCGCTGATCAAGAACACCAGCTACTGGCAGGCCTCCCAGGTGCAGGTCCCGAAGGTCTTCTTCCCGGTGTACACGTCCAACACGAGCGCGCTCAGCGCGCTGTACTCCGGGCAGATCGACTGGACCGGTAACTACATCCCCGGCCTGCAGCACAGCTTCGTCGACACCAACCCGAACTACCACCACCACTGGGAGGCGCCCGGCGGGACCAACAGCCTGGTGCCGAACCTGAACAAGTGGCCGACCAACCAGCTGGCGGTGCGGCAGGCGATCAGCGCCGCGATCAACCGCCAGCTGCTGGCCTCCGAGGGCGAGTCCGGCCTGGAGAACCCGGTCCTGAACGCCACCGGCCTGACCCCGCAGCTGTTCGACGCGTGGAGCGGTCCTGTCGCCAGCATGACCGTGTCCGCCACGGGCGACGCGGCCGCCGCGCAGCAGATCCTGCAGAAGGCCGGCTACACCAAGGGGTCGGACGGCTTCTTCGCCAAGGGCGGCAAGACCGTCTCGATCACGATCACGAACCCGTCGGCTTACACCGACTACGCCCAGGTCGACTCCCTCGTCGCGCAGCAGTTGAAGGCGGCCGGCATCGACGCCACGTTCCAGGGCCAGTCGGTGGACGCGTGGAACGCCGACGTCGCCTCCGGTAACTTCCAGCTGACCTCGCACTGGTCCAACGGCGGTATCACCCCGTACAACATGTACGACGGCTGGCTGGACAGCGCGCTGTCCTCAGGCGCCACCGCGACCGGCAACTACGAGCGGCTGAATGACCCCGCAGTCGACCAGATGCTGGCGACGCTGGCCGCGGCCGAGACCACCGCCCAGCAGACCGCGGCGCTGGAGCCGATCGCCAAGTTCGTCGCGGCGAACCTGCCGATCATCCCGACCACGACCGCCTCGCAGTGGTTCCAGTACAACTCGCAGAACTACACTGGATGGCCCACGCCGGACAACCCCTACACGTCCGGACAGCCCTCCGGAACCAACAACGGTCCCGGTTCCGGCACCGACGAGGTAGTGCTCCTGCACCTGCGCCCGCGGTAACCCTCCGCGGCACTTAAGCGGGCCCGCCCCTGGCACCCCCCCCACCGGGGGCGGGCCTCACCCCACCAGAACATTAGCCCAGCTAGTGCCGAAGGAAGGAGCGTGCCGTCGCGCATCGCGTTCAGCACCCTCGCATTTCCTGACGCCACCCTGGCGGCGGCCGCCTCCGCGGGCCGCCGCTGGGGCTTTTCGGGTATCGAACTCAGGCTCATCGACGGCGAGCTCATCGACCCGGCCATGCCCGCCGCCCGCCGGGCGCAGGTCAAGCGGACCCTGGCCGCGGCCGGGCTGCCCGTCGTCGCGGTGGACAGCTCGATCCGCCTCACCGGCGAAGACCCAGGTCCCGCGCTGCGCCGGTTCCTCCAGCTGGCGAGCGAATGGGAGGCCCCGCTGGTGCGGGTGTTCGGCGGCGCGCTCGACCCGCCCCCGGCGCGCCGGGACCGGCTCCGGGGCGGGGCGCGGGTGCTCGAGGAGGCCGTGCCGCTGGCCGCCCGGCTCGGCGTCGCCATCGGCGTGGAGACGCATGACGCCTTCTCCGCCTCCTCGGCCGTGGCCGAGCTGCTCGCCCTGGTACCCTCGGACCTGGTCGGCGTGGTGTGGGACAGCCATCACCCGCACCGGATGGGCGAGACGCCCGCCGAGGTGTACGCCAACCTGGGCCCTCGCATCCTGCTGGCGCAGGTCAAGGACGCCCGCCGGGCCGCGGACGGGGAATGGCAGCTGGTTCTGCTCGGCGCGGGCGAGGTGCCGGTCAGGGACATGCTCGGCCTGCTGGTGGCGGGCGGGTACCCGCACTGGATCTCGGTGGAATGGGAGAAACGCTGGCATCCCGAGATAAGCGAGCCCGAGGTGGCGCTCCCCCAGCATCTGGAGCTGCTGACCGCGTGGCTAGAGTCGGAGCGGTGACAGCAGTGGAGGAAACCCACGGCTTCGGGATCGTCGGCGCTGGGACGATCGCGGCCATGCACGCCGACGCGATCGCCACCCTGCCCGGCGCCCGGCTGGTGGCTGTCACCGACGTGGCCAGCCCGGCCGCCTCGGCCTTCGCGGCCATCCGCCGTTGCGCGGCTGAACCTGGCCTGGACGCGCTGCTCGCCCGGCCGGACGTGGACGTGGTGTGCGTCTGCGTGCCGAGCGGCCTGCACGCTGAGGTCGGCGTCCGTGCCGTCCGGGCCGGCAAGCACCTGGTGGTGGAGAAGCCGATCGACGTCACCCTGGCCAGCGCTGACCGGCTCATCGAGGCGGCGCGCACGGCCGGGGTGGCGCTGACCGTGATCTCCCAGCACCGCTTCGATACCGGCCTGATCGACCTGCAGCGCCTGCTCGGCGCGGGTGCCCTGGGCCGGCTCGTGCTCGCCGAGGCCAGCACCAAGTGGTACCGGAACCAGGCGTACTACGACACCGCCGCCTGGCGCGGCACTTGGGCCATGGACGGCGGCTCGCTGATGAACCAGGGCATCCACTACGTGGACCTCATGCGCTGGTGCCTGGGCCCGGTGGCCGAGGTCACCGCGGTCTGCGCCACCCAGGCGCACCAGATCGAGGTCGAGGACACCGCGCTGGCCATCGTCAGGTTCGCCTCGGGCGCCGTTGGCACGATCCTGTCCAGCACGGCCGCCTTCCCCGGCTTCCCTCAGCGGCTGGAGGTCACCGGGACGGACGGCACCGTGATCATCGAGGACGGCCGGATCG
>CAVYNE010000010.1:0-158977 GCA_963769715.1 uncultured Actinomycetes bacterium | reverse complement strand
GGCAATCCCCGGAAGTGTGGAGACTTCCTCTTAGCGGATCTTGTAATTTTTCCGCTTGTTGATCTTATCGAACACCAGTTCATTCTTCACCGGCGTTCGCGGGTGCGGGGACTGGGGTTCCGCGCCGCGCGCCCGGCGGGGCAGGCCCTGGCCTTGCCTTCCTGCCTCCAGGGGCCGCCGAGGTCTCCGGGGTCCAGGGCAGCCCGCAGGGCTGTCGCGCGCAGCGCGATGCGCAGCACCCTTGAGGCCGGAGGAGCGGCCCCGTACCCTGCGCGGCGAAACAGGAAAGTCAGCGGCGGCGGAGCCGCCTCCTTCATGCCCTGGGCCCCGCGCAGGGCTGGCCGCGGTCACGCGGCCTTCTCCTGTCCGGCGCCGCAGGCCAGCTCCCAGGCGACCGGGGCCATCATGCCGCAGGCCGAGTGCCGCCGGGAGGTGTTGTACTCCTCGATCCAGGCCGCGACCCGGGCCCCGCGCCTGCGCCCGGGTGGCGAACGTCTCCGCCGACCGCAGTTCCCATTCCAGGGTGGAGCGCCAGGATTCGATCATCGCGTTATCCAGCGCCGATCCCGGCCGGCCCATCCACTGCCGGATCCCGAGCCGCTCGCAGGCCAACGGAACAGGCCCGCGGCGCGCCGCCGCCCCGATCGGTGTGCATGATCACCCCGGGCACCTGGCCGCCGCGCACCGCCACCGCCATCACCAGCGCGCCGTAGGCCAGCTCGGCGTCATGATGCTCGCCCAGGGCGAACCCGAGCACCCGCCGCGAGGCCGCGTCCAACACGCTGTCCAGGTACAGCTTGCCCTCGCCGGTGACGATCTCGGTGCCGTCCCCGTACCATTTCTTGTTGATCTTGCCCGCCGGGAAATCCCGCTTGACCAGGTTCGGCGCCCGCCACCGGCCCCTGCCCGGCCGGGTCGTCGCCTTCCGCCTCTTCTTCCGCCGCGCCGCCAGCCCCAGCTCGCGCATCAGCTCCGCGACGGTGTTCTCGCTGACCTTCCAGCCCGCGTCCTTCAGGTCCGCGGTGATCCGCGGCGACCCGCACTTGCCCTCATGCCCGGCGAACAGGCGCCCGACCTCGGCTTTCAGCCGCTGGCGGCGCGCCGCCCGCGGCGGCAGCTCCCCGCCCGCCCACTTGTAGTACCAGGAGGGGGACACGCCCAGCGCCGGCAGCTGACGGCGCACGGGATGTGATGACCGGTCCTCTGGGCGGCGATGAAGGCTGCCATCTTCACCGGGTCCCGCCGAAGTCCGTCACCCAGAGGACCAGACTGCGCTTGAGGACATCACACCGCATCGCCAGCTCGGCATTCTCCCGCCGCAGCCGCACCAGCTCGGCCCGCTCATCCGCGCTCAGCTCCCCGCCGCCTGCCCTCCCGGCGGCGCCGGTCATCGTTGACCCAGTTCCCCGGGTGCCCTCGTTGACACCCAGCTCCCGGGCAACCTGCGCAATCGGCTTACCGGTCTCCCGGACCAGCCGGACCGCGCCCTCCCGGAAGTCCTGATCGAACTTCGCCGCGTTTCTGCCATCGCCCCTTCCTTATAGGCGATGTCTCCACGGTACGAGGGGAAGCCCATCCATCCAGCTCGCCGGGCAACCCAGGCCACCACACGCCCAGCCGGGAGATCAGCCCGCCCAGCGCGGGACCAGCACACCGGAAACCTGCTAAAACTACTGGTCAGCGAGTTCTGTCGGTGGCCCACAGGTCAGAGGCCACTTGCGATCTTGAAGGTTTCGCAGGAGAGCCAAACCCGGCGTACTGGCCGGGTTATGGCAACTCCTGCGCACCATGGGCGCGGCGAAGGTTCGGCCTACCGGATGCGGCGAACGGCACGCAGGTGGGTGCGATCTCGCTTGGCTGGCGGCCGGATAGTTCGTGCAACCGACGGAAGGTCACCGGGCGCACCAAGACCGGGGTCCGGGAGAAGCTCAAGAAGCTCCAGACCGAAGCGGATGCTGGGCTGAAATCTCGGCTAGCTACACGGTTGGTCAAGGCGGTGGATGACTGGGCGGCTGAGGCCTTGGACGGGCTTGCGGACAAGACTGTCCGGTCACATGTCGACCTGCTCAGGCCGGTCACGATGCTGATCGGTCATGTTCCGCTGCGGGACCTGACCGCGCACGACGTGCGTCGAGCGCTGAACAAGCTGGCCGAGACGCGGTCGACCCGGACGATGGCGAGCACGCACAACGTGCTCGTCCGGGCCATCCGGCACGCCGAGGCCAATGATCACGTCGGCCGGAACGTGGCGGCTTTCGTCAAGCCGCCGCAAGGCAAGACCGGGCGGCCGTCCCGGGCGATGACCGCGGCTGAGGCGGCCGCGCTGCTCGCCGCGGCCAGGGATCACCCTCGTCTCGGCGCCTACGTGATCCTGTCCCTGACCACCGGGATCCGGACCGAGGAGGTCCGGGCGCTGCGGTGGGATCACGTCGACCTGGACGGCGACCCGGATGCGCGGCCGCCGGTGCCGCCGCACGTCGCGGTGTGGCGGTCGGTCCGGTTGCACGGAGACACCAAGACCGAGAAGTCCCGGCGGACCCTGGCCCTGCCGCAGTATGCGGTGGCGGCGTTGCGGGAGCACCGCAAGTGGCAAACGGAGGCCCGACTGGCCGCCGGGCCGTTGTGGCAGGACACCGGCCTGATATTCACCACCAGCGTCGGCACGCCGCTGGACGCGTCGCACGTGCGGCGGGACTTCCGGGCGCTGTGCAAGAAGGTGGGCATTGAGGGCGTGTGGGCGCCGCGAGAGCTGCGTCACACGTTCGTCTCGGTCATGTCCGAATCGGGCGTGGTCATCGAGGAGATCGCCCGGCTGGTCGGTCACGCCAGCTCGAGGACCACCGAGACCGTGTACCGGTACGAGCTGCGCCCGGTCATCACCACTGGCGCCGATGTGATGGACAAGATCTTCACCGCAGTGCATCGTGAGGGATAGTCAGTTAATATCTGCGTTGACGAGAGATATTATCTGCTCAGTGTGGAGATAGTATCGGAGTTACGCACATGCTGTTCACATCACCCGAGCCGGACGCGCGCGAACTGGAAGTACTCGCCGAGGTCGAGGACCTCAAGCAGCGGCTGCGTCATCAGCTCCGTGAGCCACGCCGCTGGTACGGATCGCTGAGGCGGTTGTCCGAAGCCCGGCAGATCCAGGGTTCCAACACCATCGAGGGTTACGACGCATCGCTGGATGATGCGGCCGCGATCGCGGCGGGCGAGGAGCCTCTTGACGCGGACGAGGAAACGCGCCGCGCCCTGTCCGGCTATCACGAGGCCATGACCTACGTGCTGCAGTTGGCTGCTGATGAGGACTTCGCGTACAGCGCCCAGCTCGTCAAGAGCCTGCACTTCATGATGACCAGCTATGACCTGCAGAACCGGCCCGGCCGCTGGCGGCTGGGAGAGATCTACGTCCGTAAGGACGAAACCGGCGAGATCGTGTACCAGGGAGCAGACGCCGATGAGGTGCCGTCCCTGGTCAGCGAGCTGATGACCTGCCTCAACGACTCGGTGCCGGAGGACCAGCGCCTGATACAGGCCGGGATGGCCCACCTCAACCTGGTGATGATCCACCCGTTCCGGGACGGTAACGGCCGCATGGCACGCTGCTTGCAGAGCCTCGTCCTCGCCCGCGGCGGCATTCTCGACCCCGTCTTCATCAGCATCGAGGAATACCTGGGGCGAAACACCCAGCGGTACTACGACATCCTGGCCGAGGTCGGCCGTGGCTCGTGGCAGCCCGGCAACGACGCCCGGCCGTGGGTGCGGTTCATCATCACCGCGCATCTCCGCCAAGCCCGGACGACCCTCACCCGCATCAGGGAGTCGGAGCGCCTGTGGATTGACCTGGAGGCGCTCGCCCGGCGCCATGGCTTTCCTGACCGGGTGCTGCCGCTTCTGTTCGATGCGGCCGTAGGCTTCCGGATCCGGAACGCCACCTATCGCGCGGCGCTCGTAGAGACAGGGGAGGAGCCGATCTCCGAGCCGACCGCGTCCAGGGATCTCCAGCGCTTGGTGGAGGCAGGCTTGCTCACCCCCAGAGGCGAGAAGCGCGGCAGGTACTACGTCGGCGCTCCCGTCATCTTGCTCGCAAGGCAGGCGATCATTGATTCTCGCAACCCTCGAGACGACTCAGATCCGTTCGGGTAGTCCCCGGCCGAACGGTCCTTCGAGACATCCTGGAGGTTCGGGCCGGTGGATTGACGGTGGCACGCTGCGGCGCGCTCCTGGCAGAGTGCTGTATCTGGTGATCGGCGGTGCTCCGGCGCCGGAGGGCGTGCCTGCGCTGGTGGCCGCCTGCCAGGTTGCGGGGTGGCGGGTCGTGGTCTTCTCCACACCCACTGGCCTCCGGTCACCTCGGGGGACTGGGCTGTGCTGGGCTCGCTCGCCCTTTTGCCGGCCTGGCGGGCTTCGGCGCGGCAGGCCTGTGGTCGCTGGAACGGCAGATCCCGGGCTCATCCGGGAGATGAACGAGACGCTCGGCTCGACCGCCGCCTTCCCGAGCCCGGATGATGTCCCTGCTAACGGCAACGGCGCATAATGCTCAGGCCTGCCGCCCAGGCTGCCCGTCCCCGAACCGGGACCGGCGTGTCTTGTTGCGAGGCGCTGTCGGGGCATGCCGCCGGGCAGGACGACCTGGAACACGACGACGGCCGCGGGCAGCAGGACGATTCAGCACGTGACCGGTGCTGTCTGACACGCGTACTGATTGAAGACACGGTAGTACTGTATGAATACTCTCCCGGGGCGTGAGCAGATCACGATGGGAGAGTCATGAGCGTTGTCCAGCCGGTTCGCGTAGCGGCCGAGCGCGTCGAGTTGCGGCAAGTCCCGGCAGGGCTTGTACGAGTCCTGGCCGACCCGCAGGCGGATGATCCTGATTCGCAGTCCTGGGCGCACGGCTACCCGCTGCCTGGGACCCGGGTGGCCGCGCGGAATTTCGTACGGCAGGCCGAGGCCGCCGCGGATGGCGACAACGGTCAGTGGGGTATGTTCCAGATCATCTTGCGCGAGACCGGTGAAGTGATCGGTGACATCGGTTTCCACGGGCCGCCGGATGAGGCCGGGACGGTCGAGATTGGCTATAGCATCGTCGAGCAGTACCGCGGGCGCGGCCTGGTGGGTGAGTCGGCGGTGGCCATCTGCGGCCTGGCCTGGTCCCGGCCTGAGGTTACCAGGATCATCGCGCAGACCGAGGAGGGTAACGCGGCGTCTGTGGGCGTTCTGAGGCACGCGGGCTTCCGGGAGGACGGCGTTGCCGATGGCCTGCGGAACTTCTCGCTGGATCGCCCGTAGCAGCCTGATCAACGGCGCGGAGCGTAGCCGCCTTGATCTATAAGTGGCCGCTGCGTGCCCTGCTCGACAAGCTCGATGAGCTGCTCAGCGCGAACCCGGGTCAGACTCCAGATCAGGCGTAAGACGCGCAGCGCAGCACCGTTCAATCGCCCAGCCACTGGATCCTGACCACGAGCACGAGATCATCAGGCGGATACACCAGGAACGTGACCAGCCCTTCGTCGTGCGGGCCGAAATGCAGCGTACGCAGCGGCACGGACACGTCAGCGCGCTCGTAGTGGCGACGCTGGTACTGCAGCGTCATCGCGACGACTATTTCGCCCGTACCGCCGGCGAACCCAGGCCACGGCCATCTGCACCAGGATGTATCCACGGGGTGGCAGCGCATGCCTCATCGTTCCGTCATCAGCCCAACGGAATACCGTTTTCTGGCCAATCTACCGATTTCTTGTCTTCCCAGGTCACCGCCTGATTTCCTACCGGTTTACACCGGATCAGCTCTCGCGGTTGACGGCTTTCCTAAAAGTGATATCATATTGATAGTCCCCCTCCATGGTCGGGGACCGCGGTAATAAGGAGGCATCCTGATGCGCCCATCAGATGAGAACGCCGTTCCTCGGCGGTCGATCCTCGAGAAGCTGCTGGTCAAGAAATGGGAGTACAGCTTCCCGCGTTTCTTCCTGGGTTTGCGCCTTGCCATCGGCGTCATCCTCGTTGCTGTCGGCATCCTTCTGCTCCCTCACACCTACTTGGGACTGCTGCCCCTAGCCTTCGCGGCACTGGCCTTCGTGTTCGGCCCCTACATATACAACAAGGTCACCCAGAGTCGGCCGTCAGCTTCATACGGGCGTCCGCAGCCGCGTTAACCCTTCGTGGGTGATGCCCTTTCCTACGCCGAGCGGTTGAGTCGGGACAGTGGACCCGTGCCGCGCGCTCGGGCAGGCACCTTTGAGGAAGGGACCGCTGTCATGGCAGATGTGTCAACCCATCGGACCACGCGCAGGCCGGGTTCTGGGCGGACCGGGTTAGGGGGAGAAGGTGAGCACTGGCGTTTTCCCGGGCCCGCTCCGCCAGTTCCTGGCTCAACTGGATGATCTGCGTTCCGACGACATCCTCGATATGGACCAGGTGGGGCGGCTCCTGGTGGAGCTGGCCGCCGACGAGGAGTATCTCGGTCCGCTGATCGCGGAGATGCCCTCTGAGTCCCCCGGGGGAGAGTGGCTGGTCCAGCCCGACCGGGGTCCCCGCCTGGTGCTGTTCCACCGGCCAGAGGGGGTGATGGCTTACACCCACTCCCACCATTGCTGGGTCGCGATCGCCCCGGTCCGCGGAGTGGAGACCCATCAGCAGTGGGACGCCGTTCGCCATGAGGACGGCCGGGCCGAACTGCGCCTGGCAGATGACCGCGCCATGCACCGCGGTGACGTCGCGACACTAACCCCGCCCGGCGACATCCACAACCACGGCCACGTCCTCGGCACAGGTCCCAGCCCCTACTCACTCATCCTGCTAGGTGACGACATGTACCACTTCGAACGGCAAGAGTACGACCCGCAGCAGGGGACGTGGCGGACGCTTGCACCCGGTGATCCAGGCCGGTCGCACCGCTGATCTCGCGGCAGTACCCATACTGCGCGCAACCCGGAGTTAATGGCCCGGCGGCCCTCGTCCGGCCTGCGCTGATCTTGTGCCCTGCTCCTCCCCATCCTCCTCGGTCGCTGCCATCCCTCGGGCCGTTGGCAGACTCGGCCGAGACAATCGAGCGGCGAGGAGGACGGCACTACCAGCTTGGAAGGCTGCGACTGGACCGTCCAATACCAGTGCGCATGCAGGTCGCCGTCATAACGAGCGCCGAACTCCCTGCATCGGGCCGAATTCATACCATTGGGATGATGCGCCCTCCTCCGCCGTGACCGACAGTAACTATGTAGGGCTGACTGGCCCGGGCGCTTTGCGCCCGCCGAGGATAGGTGCAGTGTGATGAGCGGCGGCTCGCGCGTTTACCAGACCAGCAGTCTGCCAATTGCACGAAAGTGCGCTGACGGGCTGGCAACCCGCATAGCCTCCGTGAGCCGCAGTAGCCGCTGACAACAGCGGACACCGCTGCTCTAGATCCCGGCAGCGGCGGGTACTACCGCTTGGCGGTGAGTTGTATGGGCAGTCCTGGCGCCCCTGACATCGTGACACGTACCGGACAGGCTGTCCGCCCGGCCGCCGTCCCCGCACCGCGCCCGCGCCCGCGCCCGCGCCCGCGCCATAATCATGACCCGTGGCTGCGGATAGGGCCCGGCGGCTCCGTGACACTCCCGTCTGCCGGCCAGCCCGGCCACGGCCGGACAGCGTTCCTGCGGCGCCAGCCGACCCGCATCGCGGACGGCCGCCTCGAAGGCGGCTACACCGGCTTGTTCGAGCTCATCTGCCCCGGCTGCGGCGACCATCCGTACCTGGATTACTCCGAGATCCCGCCGCGGCTTCGATGGCTTCGCGGGCCCCGAACGCTAGCGGCGGCACTAGGGCGTGTCCTGTAGATCTTGGTCGGCTGTTTCCGCTTTGATTGTCCGGTGGATGACCGGCTGAAGCGGCATCACCTGACTGATGGCGAGTGGCGCGGCTGGAGCCGCTGCTGCCCGCGTATCTGCGGCAGGGGCATCGGTGGAATGATCACCGGCTGGTGATCGACGGGATCTTCTTCCGCACCGGGACCGGGTGCCCGTGGCGGGACTAAACCTGTCCGGGGCGGCCGGCCGGGACGTTGTCCGGCAGCTTCTTGGAGCCGAACAGCGCGACCAGCACTATGGCAACCACCAGCACTGTGGCAACGACCAGCACTTTCCGGGGGCTGCCGAAAAGGGTACCCATGATGTCCGTCCTGTAGTGCGTGCCGGTGACGTCCTCACCGGCCGACTCTACATGTTGTCCGGCAGCGGATCTATCTCGTCACGGATCATAATCGGTACGTCAGCTAACCTAACCTTGATTCCCGGCCAACGGCAGGGCCGCTCGACGGACTAGGGCGTACCCCGTAGATCATGAAACGGGATGACGGAGCCAGATCCGGATCGAGGCCACGTCGATGGTCCCGCGCCAGACGAAATCGCGCTTGTCGTACCTGGTCGCCACGGCGCGATGCTGGCGGAGCTGGCAAAACGCCCGCTCGACCACGTTGCGCTGCTTATAGGCGGCGGCGTCGAAGGCGGGCGGGCGCCCGCCCCGGCTGCCGCGCCGCAGCCGGTTCTTCACCTGGTCCGCAGGCTCGGGGATCGTCGCCTTGATCCCGCGGCTGCGCAGGTGCGCGCGGATCGCGGCGCTGGAGTACGCCTTATCGCCCAGCACCCGGCCCGGCCGGGTCCGCGGCCGCCCCCGGCCCCGCCGCGCGATCCTCAGCCGGCCCATCAGCGGGACCAAGGCCAGCGAGTCGTGCCGCTGCCCGGCGCTGGTCACCCGGGCCAGCGGCCGGCACCCCGAATCGGCCAGCAGATGGACCTTGCTGGTCAGCCCGCCCCGGGATCGGCCAAGCGCCTCCCGGTCCTTGTCATTCGCCTTCACCCCCCGCGCGCGCCGGGGCGCTCAGCGCGGCCGGCGCCACCCGGGCCAGCTCCACATCAGCCGGCGGCCTGCGCCGGGCCCCGGCCGCGTGCTGGTGCGCCCGCACCACCGTGGCATCCGCTGCCACCATCCACGCCTGGCCGGCGGCCTCATCGCACCCGGCCCGCAGCCGGTCCAGGATCATCTCCCAGGTCCCGTCCCCGGACCAGCGGCGATGCCGGTTATACACGGTCTTCCAGTTGCCGAACCGCTCCGGCAGGTCCCGCCACGGGCACCCGGCCCGGGTCCGGAAGAAGATCCCATCGATCACCAGCCGGTGATCATTCCACCGGTGCCCCTGCCGCGGATGAGCAGGCAGCAACGGCTCCAGCCGCGTCCACTCACCATCAGTCAGATCATGCCGTTTCAGCCTGTCCTCATCCACCAGGCAATCAAAGCGGAAACGACCCACCAAGATCTACGGGACACGCCCTAGCCGCGTATGACAAGCACCTCGGGCCGTTTCCAGGCCCGAATGGGGGCAGCGCCGGGAGCTTAGGTCCTCACTCCGCGACGAAACCGTTGGTGGTAGCGGTGAGCCCGATGGGCTGCTCGTGTGGTGCCGTTACCGTCACTTCGCCGCTGTCGCTGGGTGATTGGAAACTCGCCAGCGCCTGGCCGATGAGTTACTGGCTACTGACCGGTCCAAACCCTCAGAACAACATCAGCAGGTGATGTCCGTCCCAGAGGATGGTCCTCACCTGAGGGCAGGCCAACGGAAGGAAGTGGCATGCCGACCGCGAGCTTCACCGATCCTGGCGGGCACATCTGGGAACTCGCCCAGAGCCTGGACAAGTCCGAGGGTTTGTAACAGCCAGCCTCACGTATGGCCTTCGCCTCGTATGACGCCGCGCTTGTCCTGCAGCCAGCGTGGTTTCTCGTCTGCCCTGTCCCCGCGATAGGCGCCATAGGCTGCGAGACTTGGCTGCATTACTCTCATGCGCTTCAAGCGAGGAGAATCCGATGCCGCAAGCGCCAGCACGGCGGGCTACCAGCGAGTCATCGGATGTTGCCAAGCTCGTCAGGCTGCATCACCGGCGGCGCGGGTGGGCCTGGGTGGCGATAGGCAGCGTGATTGGCCTCGTGGTGTACCTGGGGATCGGCGTAGACCTGTTCGCGAACCTCACCGGGACGGCGGAAACCCTCGGCGTTATCCCGGTCTTCGTGCTGCTCGCTCTGGTTCTGGCCGGGCTAGTTGTCGTAATCGTCGATACATCACGCATTCACCGCGCCGACGCGGCCGTCCGGGTGAGCGCGAAGGGCAGCGTTTCGCATTACCCGCTGTACGCTCACGCGCATCGCTATCCGCCGCGCCACCACGGCAGCTGGGTGTTCGCCATCTTCATGCTTGTCGCGATGACTGGTATCACCGTGTTTCTCCTGCCCGCCGAAGTGAACTCGTGGGCATATGCGGTCGGCGCGGAGAACCAGGACACCTTCAACCCGTTGTCGTATGGTCAAGCCTGCAGCGGCGGGGTCGGGCACGGGGTCGGCTGCCACACGGTGACCGAAGGCTACCTTTCCGAAAGCGGCGCGGACGTCACCTGGGGCAGCCAGGTGCCACTCGCCCAGTCGTTCAGCGTCCGCGACCCGCTCTGGGCCTGGGGCAGCGGGCGGAATCTCACCAGTGGCGACGGCTCGGCGATCCCGACGATCATCACGGGCCTGTTCTTCGATGGCGTAACGCTCCTGCTGCTGTACGCCCTCATCGTGATAGTGCGCCACACGCCGTCGAGGCCAAGCCAGCGGAAGTCGGTGCCCGCTGGCGCAGATCCGGGCGGAGCCCGCAGAACACATCACCCCGCTCGCGGTCACCACGGAAGCGGCGTTCGTCGCCCTGCACGTCGCGGGCGAGGCAGACGCTGACGATCGCGCCGGAGGGTGCGGATAGGTGGATGACCCGGCTAGCTGGTCCAGTACTCCTAGCCGGGTCAGGTAGGCCTCCAAGGCGCCGCGGGCAGGCTCCGGCCGCAGGCTCACTGATCAGCGGGTGCCGCGCTGCCTCCGGGTTGCGGCCCGGATCGCCGCGCGCGCCGACGCAGGCATAGAAAACCGAGTCCAGCAGGCGGGTGATCTTCACTTCGGTGATCTGGGACCCGGCGGCCTCGACAAGCGCGGCCGCCAGCTTGTAGGGGAACGGGCGCGGCGACTCGATCAGCTCAGCCCAGAAGAGAGGCAACCGCGGGCCGCTGGCAGATGCCGCGCAAAAGTGGCCGGCCACCCGTGCTCAGTCACATCTACCCGGCCACCCACACGATTCCCGAGTAGTTACGATCTAAGAACGGCTCAATTCGGTGATCATCTCAATCGGTGCTGCGCCGTGCCGTGACGAGAGCCGTGACCGTGCTAGCGCGAATCGGTCGCCCGAGTCGTTTATAAATGGCCTCGTATTCACGCTCAAGGGCTTGACGTTGGTCTGGTGAAAGCCGAGCGTAAAACGACATCGTACGAACGAGAGCATTGAGCTCGTCAGGAGTGTGCTCGATGAGCTTTGGCATGACCGCCACCTGAACATCACCGAACAAGCGGCCGGCATAATCTTGCCCTATGTCGTAGCTGCCGAGCCAGGCCCATACTTCTGAGACGTTACCACGGCGTTGCTCCATCCCGGCGAGCGTGGCGTCGAGATCCCTGTAGGCCGGCCAATTAGCGGCAATGTCCGGGGCGACTTTTCTTATGGCAGCGAGTGCTGCTTCCTGATCTCGCCTGCTACGCGGCTCCTCAAGTCCGCAGTATTGCACGAGGGCGAGCGTTCCACCGGGAACAAGTACGTCAGCGGTCTTCTGCCAACTAACCTCAGGGTCAACCCAGTGAAACGCGGAGGCAGAGAACACGGCCTGAAAATGCTCACGGGGAAGCAATGTATCCTCAAACTGAGCGTTCACAAATTCAACCTCTCCAGCACCTTCCAGGTTCTGCCTGGCCAGTGCTATGAGGCTCTTGCCGGGTTCGAGTGCTGTGACGTGCAGGCCCCGAGCGACAAGGCCGCGCGTCAGTTGGCCGCTTCCACACCCGACCTCAAGCACATGATCACCGCTGCCGATCCCTGCGACCCGACAAGCTTGGTCGACGAGTTCGTCAGGATAAGTCGGACGGTGACGGTCGTACTCAGCCGCGATCTCATCAAAAACCTTGCCGTAACGACGTGCCGTAGATTCTGGTAGCCGTGTCATTCATTGGCCTCCGTTCATGCTCGTTACTGTGATCGCCCCGTCATGGTCGCGGCCGGTTCCTGACGCGCTGCGGCGGCGGCGACGTCGTCTCGCGCTGCCTGAATTATCGGCCGGGCCACTACACCAGCGCGGCTTCCTGGTGAGCGGACGCCGGGTCTGGGCTGGCGAAGCCATCATGGAGTGACGGCTCGCGGGGCCGTCCTGGACGCGGTGGCCGCGAGCTAGACAACCGGGAGCTAATGAAGATGACGGAGCCAGGATCCCGTCTGCCTGCCATGTGAGCCAACCTTAGTCATGTCAGGTGCGGCGTATGGCCCGGCGTGCGGCGGGCGAGCCCCAAGGCTGAGCCCGCCGCTGACGCCGGGCCGGTGAGAGCGTGGTCGCCGCAGGCCGCGAGATCGCGCGGGGTGACCGGGTCACCGCGATAGCCGCGTCCCAGGCAGAAGTGGTCCACGAGGGTGTCGTCTACGACCTGCGGGTGGACACAACACACACCGAGGCTTTGGAATGCGCGCGGGCGATCGCCGCCTGCGTGCGGTGAGCGGCCGTAAAGGGCTACCTGCAATTGTTATGCGCCCGGCAGAGGGTTCCCGGCCGGCTGAGTCTGGGACGTGCTGTCGGCGCGGCCGGACCGCAGGTTCGCATCGAAGAGCGCACTCCACCCGGCTGGGCGGGTACTGACGTCGTCGCAGCGGTCTTGGAGTCGGTGCAGTGACTCGCCATCGCCAAGCTGGAAGGCCGCCTCCAAGCGTGCGCTTCCCTGCACCTCAGGAAGATCCAGCACAGCGTCGACCAGCGTCGCGCGGCGCCCTGGAGCGATATGCCCTGACTCGGCGTGCAAAGATACCCGGGCAGTGCCTCCAGATCCTTCGGAGGTGATCACCTCGGCCGTGGCGACCGTGCGGTCATCATCGCTGACCTCGACGCACTGACGCAGATCATGCTCGGTCATGCGATACCTCCGGTTGCGGATAACTGGCCTGGACTCGGGCGCGAGCTTCTTGGCGGTACTCATGAGCGGCTCGCCTTTCTAGGGAGTCACCTGCTGGGCCGGATGCGCCGGCAGGGGATCGGTGGCGGGCTGGCCGTTCCGCGATAGTGGGTGTACCTGCCTGGCCCGGGACCAGCACCACGGACACCGGAAATCAGCCTCGATGCCAGTCTCCAAACTACGCCTAAAGCCAATAACAAGCAATTTTTTTCCGGAAAATAAAGTACATTCTTCTCACGGAGAGCTGGGGTTGGTCCAGGCCGCAGTGCGAGCCACGAAGGAAGGATGGGTGTGGCGGCTAGGCCGTGCAGTTCACGAACTGGCGGGGTCTGGTTGAAGCCCCCGCCGGACGGTGTCGCGCAGCGCTTCGAGTGCCGTGAAGCGCGGCGCCCAGCCCAGTTCCGTTTTCGCCCGGGTCGTGTCCATGATCGCCGGATGGGCGGCCGCCTCCACCCACTTCGCCGCGGGCGGCAGGAAAGGCAGCGCCGCCATGGCCCGGGCGGCTGACTGCGCCGGACCCGCTGGAAAGGGCAGCGGGAGCAGGCCGAACTCGCGGGCAACATCGGCGGTGGTGAGTATCCCTTCGGCGGCGAGGTTGTAGGCGCCAGGCGGCCCAGCAGCCACGATGCACTGCAGGAACGCGTGTCCGAGATCTTCCTCGTGCACGAACTGCAAAGGCAGCGGCGGCACCAGCACGGGTACCGGCAGCGGCAGCCGGCCGACTCGCCTGGCCAGGCTGCGGCCGAGCGGCGCCAGCGGGCCGGGCAGCAGGCTCTTCGCGCCCACCGCGTGGGGACCCAGGACGATGGGCGGACGCAGCACGTACAGGGCGGGCCCGGCGGACCGGTCCGCCTCGGCCCGCAGCGCCAACTCGAGCTCGGCTTTCTCCTGCGCGTAGAACAGCCGGGCCGCGGGCCGCACGGGCCACTCCTCGGTCATCCCGATCGGGTTGTCGGGGTGGAAGCCGTAAGCCGCTACCGAGGAGGCATAGACAAAACGGCGCGCGCCGATCGCGGCCGCGGTGCGGAAGGCGTTCAGCGTGCCCCCGACGTTGATGGACCGGATCACCTCACCCGACGCGGCCCCGGTTACCAGGAAGGCCAGGTGCACCACCACGTCGGCGCCGGCGAATGCGTCACGCAGGGCTTCAGGGTCGCGGACATCCCCGCGGCGGTACTCCATCTTCGTCCAGCCGCAGGCGGCCGGGTCGAACGGGCGGCGGGCGATGCCCACGATCCGCGCCACCCGGTCGTCGGCCTGGAGCAGGGGGATCAGGCCGAACCCGAACGTTCCGGTCGCGCCGGTCACCGCGACCGTCAAGTCCCTCTCGCCTTCGGACACCAAATCCCGCTACCCGAGCCTGGGTCCCCGTGCACCTGCGGTCATGGACTTACCCTGCCAGACGCACCGGACGCAAAGCCAGCGGATGGCGCCCGCCAAGAGCCGAAGGTCCTAGCCAGGAGGGGCTACGGACCCGGGCCAGCCGGGGCGGCGCGGCCTACGATGCTGGTAAAAGCGGCGAGATCGGTGCGGCTGGATAAGGGGGCTGTCATGGACAGGCTGAACCCGCTGGACGCCCTGTTCGTCGATGCGGAGGACGCAGACCAGCATGTGTCGATGGCAATCGCGTCGATAGCGGTGTTCGACGGACCGGCACCCTCCCATGAGGAGTTTCTGGCCTACTTGGCTGGGAGGTTGCCGCTCGTGCCCCGCTACCGCCATAAGCTCCGCACGGTGCCGTTCCGCCTGGGACGGCCGGTCTGGGTGGAGGACCCGGACTTCGACCTTCGCTACCACGTCCGGCGCACCGCTCTGCCGACGCCCGGCGGAGACCAGCAGCTCGCCGAGTTGATGGCGCGGGTAATGTCTCAGCGGCTCGACCGCGACCACCCACTGTGGGAGTACTGGGTGGTCGAAGGGCTCGCCGAGGGCCGCTGGGCGCTGATCTCGAAGGTGCATCACTGCATGGTCGACGGGGTCTCGGGCACCGACCTGTACCGGGTGATCTTCGACTTCTCCGCAGAACCTTCGCCGCCCGCCGCCGCCGACGACCGGGTGGTGAGTGCCGAGCCCTCCGCGATCGAACTAGCGGCCCGGGCCGCGCTGGACGCGTTCGTGCTCCCGGTCCGGGAAGCCCTCGCGCTGAGCGGCGTCGTGGCGGACCCGGTAGCTGCCGCCCGCCAGGCCGCCGACACAGCGCGGGGCATGGCGAAGCTGGCCCCGGCCATACGGCCGGCCACCGGGTCTTCGCTGAGCGGGCACATCGGCCGGCAACGGCGCTACACCTGGGCCAGGGTGTCGCTGGATGACGTCAAGACGATCAAGCAGGAGCTTGGCGGCACCGTGAACGACGTGGTCCTGGCCGCGATCAGCGGCGGCTTCCGGACGCTGCTGCTCGCCCGCGGCGAGGAGCCCGGACCGCACACGGTCCGCTCACTGGTCCCGGTATCTGTCCGGGCCCCCGGCGAAGAGAACGTCTACGAGAACCAGGTCTCGGCGGTACTGGCTGATCTCCCCGTCCACGTAGCCGACCCGGCGGAACGGCTCGCGGCCGTCCGGGCCGAACTGCTGGCCTTGAAGGCGAGCCGGGAAGCGATGGCGGGCCAGACCCTGACCTCCCTCGGCCGCTTCACCCCGTTCCCGTTGGCGTCGCGGTGGGCCAGGCTCGCGTTCGGGCTGCCCCAGCGGGAGATCGTCACGGTCACCACGAATGTGCCAGGCCCCCGCCAGCCGCTCTACGGGATGGGCCGCCGACTCCTGGAGATCATCCCTTACGTCCCGATCGCAACGACGCTCCGCACCGGGATCTCGATCTTCACCTACTGCGGCAACGTCACCTTCGGGATCACCGGCGACTTCGCCGCCAACCCGGACCTGTCCGTGCTGGCTCACGGTATTGAAGACGGCGTATCGGAACTGAAGAAAGCAGCTCGCCGCAGCCATCCCGGGTAGGGCCGGCGGGCCGCTTAGCGGCCGCCCTTGCTCCAGGCGTTCGTGGCCTCGCTGCAGCCGGCGAACCGCACCGCGGCGCTGGCCACGATCTGATCAGAAGAAAGGCCCGGGCAGGCCCTGCTCGTGGCGGTGACGAAGATCATGACCAGGCTCAGCACGCTGACCACCGCAACGGAGATCAGCACCATCCACCGCCGCTTCGGCTTGGCGGAGATGACCTCGCTTTCCGGCAAGTCCTCGTGCGACGTCAGCCGGGTGAAGGCTGCGAACCTCGATTTGAGCTGGGGATCAGCCGCCTGAAGAATCCGCTCGATCTGATCAAGAACCAATTGCTGGCGGCCGGGCAAGCTCATCTGGGTCTCCGGTCCATCAATCACTGTTGCTGCGGTGCCGGTCTGCTGAGGCTGGCTCGAATGAGACCCGGGGCAGCCGTCACCATCAACTATGACATGCGCTACGAAGTCGCCGTCGCGGGCCGATGACCGTAACACCCGGCCCGTTCGGGAAATAAAAATTCTTTAATGACCGAACGGACTTGGTTTCACGAACCCCGTGAAGAACCACAGCGGCGGCAGGCGATCGTGGTGGCCGTGGGCCGCTGAGCGGGCGTTCCGCGCTCGACGCAATATGGGCCAAATAATTGCCAAATCGTCATATCGGTTGAGACCGGCCAGCTCATGTGCTCTGCTGTCACCGAGGACCGCGCGCTACACGCCCCCGACACAGTTGATAACTTTCGCGCATGTCACCCTCGGCGTCGGTTGTGTCGTGGTGGCCGCCGCCGCGGGCTGCTGGTTCCCGGACCGGGATGCGGTGGCGGATGGTGATCTTCTCCGGGCCGATGAGGACGTCCTTGACCAGCAGGCGCAGCACCCGCCGGCGGTCGTCGGTGCTGGCGGTGGCTGCGCTGCCGCGCAGCGGGCGGTGCGGGCCGAGGTGCGGTAGTAGCCGCAGGCCGCGCAGGCGGCCAGGCCCTGCATCAGCGAGGGGACCTTGGCGCCCCGGGTGGCGAACCGCTTGTTGTCTTCCAGCCGCTGGCCCGCGCGGGCGAAGGTGTCCTCATCCACGATCGCCGGGACCGCGATCTCGGTCCACTCCTCCCGCGGCCGGTCCACGGTCTTGACCGGACGCGGCGTGGTGCGTCCCTGCAGCCGGGCGATGCGGTTCAGCCCCGGCTGCTCGTGGATGACCTGGGTCTTGCCGAACACGGCGCGGCCGGGGTAGGCGGGGTTGCGCAGCATGCCCCAGATCACGCTGCGGTCCCAGCGGTGCTTGCCGGTCCGGGTGGGAATGCCCTGGCTGGTCAGCCAGCGGGCCAGGTCGGCGATGGTGGCGCCGTCGTCGGCGTAGCGGCGGAACATCTCCGCCACCAGCGCCGCCTCGTGCTCGATGATCTCGTAGCGGGCGCCGGCCTCGGGGGTCTTGCGGATGTACCGGTAGCCGAACGGGGCGCCGCCGAGGACGTTGACCGACCCGGACCTGGCCCGGTAGGCCTTGCCGCGCCTGTACCGCTCCATCAGCTGGGCCTTCTCATACTCGGCGAACATGCCCTGGAACTGGATCAGCAGCTGGTCCTCGGGGCTGTCCCCGCGCGGGCCCTTGACGAACTCCACCCGGGTGCCGCAGCGGCCGAGCTCCTCGATCAGCAGCGCCTGGCAGGCGAACTTGCGGGCCAGCCGGTCCGGCGAGTAGCACAGCACCACGTCGACGCAGCCCTGGGCGGCCAGGTCCCGCAGCTCCTCCAGCGCCGGGCGGACCAGCGTGGCACCGGAATGCCCCTCGTCCTCGAACACCCAGCCCTCAGGCACCTCGAGCCGGTTCTGTGCGGCGTGCGCGCGCAGCGCCGCGGTCTGCGACAGAAATCCCGAACCATCTGGGAGCGTTGTCCTGAAGAAGGCGGCCCCGCGCCGCGCGGCGGAGCCTTCCTGGGGCCAGATTCTGGGCACTACGGTCAAGCTGTCGGTGCTGCGGCGGGTGCGCGCGCTCGGTTTCGGGCCGCCCCGCCCTGCCGGGCGGCTCAGCGGGAACCGGTTCCGCCTGCGCGCCGGACATCAGCGGCGGCCGGCCGCCTGGGGCTGGCGCCTGCGGGTGGAGGTGCTGAAGGACCAGATGGCCACCCTCGATGGAAAGGCGCTGGTCCGGGTCGTCCAGGCGTCGCTCAAGGAACACCTGGTGACCGTGAGTTACGGACCGGACGTTCTCGCGCGGCAGCTGGCCTTCGGCGTGGCCACGTCGTACGTGGCGGTCGCGCCGGTCGCGCAGACGGTGCAGTTCACGGCGTCGGGTGAGCACGCCGCAACGTCGGTCAAGCTAGCTGCCGACAGGTGCACACCATCGTGGTGCTTGACGACTCCTCCGGGCTCAAGGTCGATGCCCTGGTCGACGCGGCGGGCAGCCAGATCATGCCGAAGGGCGGAGCCGCTGCGGGCTTTGGCGGCACCGCGCCGCGCCTGCCCGGCGATCCCGCGCCGTGGCTCGTGACGATTGCGGCCGGGGCGCTGCTGACCTCGGCGGGCTTCGCCGGCCTGCGCCGCGGGCGCCGCGTGAAGGGCGGGACGAAAAGCCGGCCGCAGCTGGCGGGGTAAATCATCCGCCCAGGGACTGACCACCCGGGCGGCCGTCCGCGGCGGCCATTATCACTAGTGATTGTTATTAAATAAGAGTTACGGCACGTATTTGCCCGACTACCCGGGTCCCTGGAATCGCACGGTCCGATATACCATGAAAGCGAGCCATTGCCGACATTCGGGGTGGAAATTGGGGTACGCGGGACTACAGCCCGAGGACCCGCGTGAGATCGGGCCTTACCAGCTGCTCGGTCAGCTGGGCAGCGGCGGCATGGGGCAAGTGTTCCTCGGCATGTCCGCGGGCGGCCGGCCTATCGCGGTCAAGGTCATCCGGACCGAGCTGGCCACCGATCCCGAGTTCCGGGCCCGGTTCCGGCGTGAGGTCGCGGCGGCCCAGAAGGTCAGCGGCTTGTTCACCGCGCTTGTGGTCGACGCGGACCTGGACAGCCCGATGCCCTGGCTGGCCACGGCCTATGTCGCCGGGCCTTCGCTGAGTGAGGCGGTGCGCGGCCGCGGAGCGCTGCCGGTGGGCACCGTGCTGGCGCTGGCCGCCGGGCTGGCGGAGAGCCTGAGCGCCATCCACGCGGCCGGGGTGGTGCACGGCGACCTGAAGCCATCCAATGTGCTGCTGGCCGAAGACGGGCCGCGGGTCATAGACTTCGGGATTTCCCAGGCCGCCGAGGCGAGCGTGGCCACCGGCAGCAACCTGATGATCGGCTCGCCCGGGTTCATGTCGCCCGAACAGGTCCTGGGCTCTGACGTCGGCCCAGCCAGCGACATGTTCAGCCTGGGCGCGGTGCTCACCTTCGCCGCCACGGGCCAGGGACCGTTCGGTTCCGGGTCGAACGCCACGCTGATGTACCGGCTGGTCAATAGCCCGGCGAGCCTGGGCGACGTAACCGGCGAGCTTCGGGGTCTGGTCGGGAACTGCCTGGCCAAGCACCCGAGCGACCGGCCCACCGCGCGCGAGTTGCTGGCCCAGGTCGGTGCGATCCAGCCCGGGCCCGGCTGGCTGGCTGAATCGATCGTCTCCAGCTTCAGCCTGGACCGTTCGGCCGTTGAATCCTCGGGGGTTGTCTCCTCGGGCGCCGTCTCCTCGGGCGGTGCGGGCAACCTCCTCGCGCTGACCGAGGCGGCTTCCGGCGAGCCGGAGCCGGGCGGCGGAGGCCGGCCCGGACGGCACCGCATCTCGCGGTCGCTGGCCTCGGCCTGCCTGGGCGGCGGCCTGGTGGTGGCCGCGGCCGTCGCGGTCTTCGCTCTGATCGGCGCCGACCGCACGCCGCACGCCTCGGGCGTCCAGCCGCAGACCGGAGCGGGAGCGGTGGCGACTGCGCCCTCCTCGGCGTCGAACGCGCCGGCAGCCTCGCCGCGGCCGTCGTCATCGGCCTCACCTCGGGTCTCGGTCGCGCCGAGCGCCTACCTGAGCCCGTCCGTGTCCAACGAGTTGCTCAGCCCGTCCCTCACGCCGCCGGCGGCCGCGTCCCCGACCGCCAATCCGGCCAAGTCGTCCCCGCAGCCGAGTAAGTCCGCGTCCGCGTCGTCCTCCCCTTCCGCGTCGTCATCCCCCTCCCCCTCCTCGTCCCCGTCGTCATCCCCGTCGGTAAGCACGTCCCCGTCGCCATCCCCGTCGGGCAGCACGTCCCCGTCGCCATCCCCGTCGGGCAGCACGTCCCCGTCCACGACTCCGTCGTCCTCCCCGTCAGCCAGCACGTCTCCGTCTTCTTCGCCGTCTTCGCCGGCGGCGACCGCGAGCACTTCCGCCTCCGCGGCGAGCACGTGAACAACCGCCCGGCTAGCCGGGCCGTATCCTCCATCCCTTGCTTTCCCCGCTCCTCCGGCCTCCCCGCTGAAAAGTGATATCACAATAATGCGATCTCACTCCTGCGCGGCCCCGGGCGCTCGCGCAAGCGCGGCGAGCTCCCCGCCGACCGGGGTGAAACCGGCGACCGGGGTGACCCCGGAGAAATCGACGATGCTCGAGGCACCGACGATCTCGGCGGCCCCGGTACGCTGTAGCCGCTCGGCGGCGAGGTCCGCGAACTCCGGGTCGGTCTCCGCGGCGTAGGCGCGGCGGCCCAGCGTGACGGCCGCGACCGACGCCGAGCACAGGCCGCCGAACGGCTCCCACACCACGTCGCCCGGTTCGGTTACGGCCGTGATCAGGCGTTCCATGAACTCAAGCGGTTTCTGGTTCAGGTGCGCCGAACTGGCCGCGGTCGGGTTGTACACCCGCGGCGCGGCCCGGCGCAGGGTGCCCTTCAGCCGTTCTTCGTCGTGCAGCGGTCGGCGTGACCAGACGTTGGTCACCCCGTGCGCGTGCCGCCAGCTGTACCGCAGGGCGTCCCATTCGGCGGCGGTGACGGGCCGCTCGCCGTCGAGCGAGTAATACGGCCAGCTGGACGGCAGGCCGTGAGCGTTGGCGTACGCGGCGAGGCGCTCGGTCATCTCCCCCGGCGGCCAGTACCACAGCCAGTCCTTGGTGAGGTACTTGCGGGTGGCCGCGTTCTTCACTCCGCACGCCTGGTTCGCCTTCTGCAGCGACAGCCCGGACCTGGCCCATTCGTGCCTGACCCACTGCTTGGGCAGCATTGGCCCGCCCGGTCCGGTAATCGTGAAGGCCCGCTGGTAGAACGCGCACACCTCGGTGACGACCGGGAACTGCCTGATGGTCTGGCCGTTCACGTTGCCCGCGATGTGGGCCAGGCCCTTGTCCCAGACCACCAGCTGGACGTATTCCCAGCCGTATTCGGCGAGGACCGGATGCACGCTGGCCCAGCCGAGCTCGGTGTTCCAGAACCACAGCGTGGTAGCGGGTCCCGCGGCCGCCGACCAGGACGCGATATGCGGGCGGTACCAGTGCGGGAGAGCGTCCGAGCCTACGGTGTCGCCGTGGAATCCGCGCACGCCATACGCGCCGTCGCTGACGATCGTCGCGGGTGCGGGCCAGTTCGGATAGGCGTCAAGCGCATCGCCGCGGAACAGGTCAAACCCTCCCATGGGCTAGCACTCTACGATGTTGACGGCTAGGCCGCCACGCGAAGTCTCCTTGTATTTGTCCAGCATGTCGTGTCCGGTGACGCGCATCGTGTTGATGGCTTTGTCGAGGGAGACGAAGTGGCGCCCGTCCCCGCGCAGGGCGAGGCGGGCCGCGTGGATCGCGGTGACGGAAGCGACCGCGTTCCGCTCGATGCACGGCACCTGGACCAGGCCGCCGATCGGGTCGCAGGTCAGCCCGAGGTTGTGCTCGATGCCGATCTCGGCGGCGTTTTCCACCTGCTCCGGCGTGCCGCCGAGTACCTCGGCGAGCGCGCCGGCCGCCATCGAGCAGGCCGACCCGACCTCGCCCTGACAGCCGACCTCGGCACCGGAGATGGACGCGTTCTCCTTGAACAAGGTGCCGATGGCCGCCGCCGTCAGCAGGAACTGGGTCACGCCCGCCCCGGACGCGCCGGGCACGAACCGGTCGTAGTAGTGCAGCACGGCCGGGATGATGCCGGCCGCACCGTTGGTGGGCGCGGTGACGACCCGGCCGCCGGCCGCGTTCTCCTCGTTGACGGCAAGCGCGTACAGCGTCACCCAGTCCATGGCCCGCAGCGGGTCATCGCCGTTCCGCTCGCAGGTGAGCTGCCGGAACAGGCGTGGCGCGCGGCGCGGAACCTTCAGGCCGCCGGGCAGCAGGCCGTCGGTGCCGCAGCCACGCTCCACGCAGGCTTGCATTACCCGCCACAGGTCAAGCAGGTCGGCCCGGACCTGCCCGGCCGTCCGGCCGAGCGCCTTCTCGTTCTCGAGCACGATCCCGGAGATGGGCAGGCCACTGGACCTGGTGTGCTCGAGCAGTTCCGCGCCGGTGGTGAACGGATAGGGCAGGTCCGGGCCTGCTTGGATGGTCTGCTCGGATCCGGCGGCTGTCTCGTCGGCGACGAAGCCGCCGCCGATCGAGTAGTAGGCGCGCTCGCGGATGGCCGCGCCCGCGCCGTCGTAGGCGGTGAACCGCATGCCGTTCGGGTGGTAGCCGAGCTTCTTCCGGCGGTTGAACTCCAGGTGCTTGCCCACGGTGAAGGGGATCTCGTGCTCGCCGAGCAGCCGCACGGTCCCGCGTCGCTTGATGGCCTCCAGGCGGCCCGGTATCGCGTCCACGTCGACGGTGGCCGGCTGTTCGCCCTCGAGCCCGAGCAGGACGGCCTTGTCGCTGCCGTGCCCCGGCCCGGTCAGGCCGAGCGACCCGTACAGGGCCACGCGTACCGCTCGCACCTGTGGCATCAGGCCGTCGTCCCGGAGGCCCCGGGCGAACATCCCGGCTGCCTTCATCGGCCCGACCGTATGGGAGCTCGACGGCCCGATACCCACCTTGAACAGGTCAAAGACGCTGATGGTCATGGCTGCGCTCCGCCCCGGGACTTAATGGAAGACTACGGTGCGGTCATCGTTGAGCAGCACCCGGTGCTCGGCATGCCAGGTCACCGCCCGGGCCAGGACCTGCGCCTCGACGTCACGGCCGGCCTCGGCCAGGCGCTCGGCCGGGAGCGTGTGATCCACCCGGATCACATCCTGCTCGATGATCGGGCCTTCGTCCAGGTCCGGCGTCACGTAGTGCGCGGTGGCGCCGACCAGCTTGACGCCACGTGCGTGGGCCTGATGGTAGGGCTTGGCGCCCTTGAAGCTCGGCAGGAAGGAGTGATGGATGTTGATCATCCGGCCTTCCACCCGCTTGCACACCTCACCAGAGAGGATCTGCATGTAGCGGGCCAGCACGATCAGGTCCGCGCCGGTGTCGTCGATCACGTCGAGCAGCTGGCTCTCGCCCGCCGCCTTGGTGCCGGGCGCGACCGGGATATGGTGGAACGGGATCCGGTAGGAACCGGCCAGCTCGCCGAAATCACCGTGGTTGGACACCACGCCGACCACATCCACGGGCAGCGAGTCCGTCTTCCAGCGGAACAGCAGGTCGTTCAGGCAGTGGCCGAGCCGGGAGACCATGATCAGGGTGCGGACCCGCGCGGCCCGGTCGTGCAGTTGCCAGGCCATGTGGAACGCCTCGGCCACCCAGGAAAAGCCCCGCTCGAGGTCGGCTAGCTGCTGACCGGGCGCCGGCAGACAGAAGTGCACCCGCATGAAGAACCGGCCGTCCGGGCTCTCCCCGTACTGCTGGCTGGCCAGGATG
The DNA here is from genome assembly GCA_963769715.1 of uncultured Actinomycetes bacterium. GTDB lineage: Bacteria > Actinomycetota > Actinomycetes > Streptosporangiales > Streptosporangiaceae > Palsa-504. The sequence goes on along the minus strand of CAVYNE010000010.1, from coordinate 135,253 downwards.
TTCGCGGAATGCTGGACGAGGAAGCTGGACACCGCGTACACGATCCCCGGCTTGTCCGGGCAGGACAGCGTGAGCACGTACTCCCGACCCGGATCCGCACCCATCGCCCACCTCGTTGTTGCATATAGTGCAATATAAAGCTCTATATGCAACAATGATGCGTCAGCGGCCCCTTTCCGGTCAAGGCAGCGGCGTGCTCCCCTGATCGTGGGCTTCTGCTGCCCCTATCAGGGATGTTTCCGCCCACGGTGATGGGCGGCCCCTAGGCGGGCCGGGTAGCGTTGCGCTATGAGCAACAACGGGCGGAATGGGGGGCCGGGGTGACGGGGCGGGAAAGAGTTTCTGGGTCCTCTGGGTCCTCTGGGGGCTCTGGGGCCGGGGCGGTGCAGTCGGTGGACCGGGCGGTGGCCATCCTGGAGATCCTGGCCCGGGACGGGGAGGCCGGGGTCACCGAGGTCGCGCGCGAGCTTGACGTGCACAAGTCGACCGCGTCCCGGCTGCTGGCCGCGCTGGACCGGCGGGAGCTCGTGACCCAGGACTCGGCGCGGGGGAAGTTCCGGCTCGGGGTGGGCATCGTGCGGCTCGCGGGGGCGGCGAGTCAGAAGCTCGACGTGGTGCAGGAAAGCCGGCCGGTCTGCCGGGCGCTGGCCCAGGAGGTGGGCGAGACCGTCAACCTGGCCATCCTGTCCGGCCGCGACGCGCTCTACCTGGACCAGGTGGCAGGCCCGGCCGCGCTGTCCCCGCACAACTGGGCCGGACAGCGCATCCCGCTGCACGCGACCTCGGACGGCAAGGTGCTACTGGCCTACCTGTCCGAGGCGGAACTCAAAGCATGCCTGGTGCCGCCGCTGGCACGCTTCACCGAGGACACGATCGCCGCCGTCGACGAATTCCCCCCGCTGCTCGCCGAGGTGCGGCGGCGTGGTTTCGCCACCGCGGTGGACGAGTTGGAGGCCGGGCTGACCGCCATCGCGGCGCCGGTCCGCAACGCCGAGGGCACCGTAGTCGCCTCGATCAGCGCCTCGGGCCCGAGCTTCCGCATCACGGCCGACCGCATCGAAGAGATCGCCGCCGCAGTCCGCCGCGCGGCCGCCGAGGCCTCCCGCCGCCTCGGCTGGCTCACCCGCTAGTCGCCTAGTTCGCGGCGGCGGCGCTGAACGAAGTCGTCCAACTCGGCGCGGATCGCGTCGTCCAGGGGCGGCGGTTCGAAGGAGTCCAGCTTGGCCCGCCAGATGTCCCCGGCCCGGGCGGCGGTGTCCTTGCCGCCGAGCTTCAGCCAGCGCTCGAAGTTGGCGGTGGAGGAGAGCAGCGGCCGGTAGAAGCACTCGCGGAACCGCTCCATCGTGTGCTCGGCGCCGAGGAAGTGCCCGCCGTGGCCGACCTCGGTGTGCGCGCCGAAGGCGAGCGATTCCTCGGTGATCTCGAGCGGGGTGAACTCCACCCGGAGCATGCGCAGCAGCTCGATGTCGATGATGAACTTCTCGTAGCAGCTGACCAGCCCGCCCTCCAGCCAGCCGGCCGCGTGCATGACGAAGTTCGTGCCGGCCAGGAAGGTCGGCAGCAGCGTCATCAGCGCCTCGTACGCGGACTGCGCGTCCGCGGTCTGGCTGGAGTTCAGCCCGCCGCCGGTCCGGAACGGCAGGCCGTAGTGCCGCGCCAGCTGCCCGGTGCACAGCAGGCCGATGGCCGATTCCGGGGTCCCGAACGACGGCGACCCGGACTGCATGTCGATGTTGGACAGGAACGAGCCGAAGATCACCGGGCAGCCCGGCCGGATCAGCTGGGCCAGCGCGATGCCGGCCAGCGCCTCGGCCAGCTGCTGGGCTAGCGCAGCCGGGATGGTCACCGGCGACATCGCCCCCATCAGCAGGAACGGCGTCAGCACCACCGGCTGGGCGGCGGCACAGTACTCGAACTGGGCGTCGAGCATGCGGTCGTCCCAGCGCAGCGGCGAGTTGCAGTTGATCAGCGAGATCGTGGCGGGTACACGCTCGATCGCGTCCCGGCCGCCGAACAAGATCTCGGTCATCTTGATGGTGTCGGCGGCGTTCGGCCCGGAAACCACGTTACCCATGTAGATCTTGTCGGTCATGGTCTGCAGTGCGTAGATCATGTCCAGGTGCCTGGAGTCGAGCGGCGTGTCGTTCGGCTCGCAGATCACGCCGCCGGCCGAATCCAGCTCGGGATAGGCCTGCGACAGCATGGCCAGCTGGCGGAAGTCCTGCAGCGTGGCGTCCCGGCGCACCTCGCCCTCGCGCACGAACGGGCAGCCGTACACCGCGCTGAACACCATGTGGTCGCCGCCGATGTGCACGTTGTTGGCCGGATTGCGGGCCTGCACGTCGAACTCACGGGGCGCCTTGGCCACCTGCTCGAGCACGAACTCCGGGTCGAGCTTCACCACATCGCCGTCCACCTGCTGGCCGGCCTTGGCGAACAGCTCAACCGCCTCCGGCTTGGCGAACTGGATGCCGATCTCGGAGACGATCCGGCGCCAGCCGCGGTCGAGCACCGCGATCGAGTCGGCGGAGAGGATCTCATACCTCGGCATCGTGTTGACGAACATCGATTCTCACCGTGCCCTCGAGTGTCCAACGGGGAGTGAAGCGTGAGCTTGACCGATATTAGACCGGACCTTACGATCACATAGTAGAACTAGGTCCCATAAAGTGGAACCTCGGAACTCGGGAACGGAACAAGATTGAGTCAGCAGAGATGAGCAACCAGAACGGCACCCAGGCGGTGGACCGGGCGGCTCACCTGCTCGCGGAGGTTGTGCACTCGGCGGACCCGATGACGTTCACCGGGCTGAGCGCGGCCACCGGGCTGGCCAAATCGACCACCTCCCGGCTACTCCTCGCGCTCGAGCGCAACGGGCTGGTCAGGCGCGACGACCACGGCCGGTTCCTGCCCGGTGAGATGTTCGTCAGCTTCGCCTGGCGGGGCGGCGCCGAGGCCGGGCTGGTCGCGGTGGCCCAGCCGTTCCTCGAGCGGCTCGGCAAGGCGACCGGCGAGACGATCAACCTCGGCGTGGCCAGCAGCGGGATGGTCGAGCAGATCGCCCAGGTCGACAGCACCTACCTGATCGGCGGCACCAACTGGGTCGGCATGTCGGTGCCACTGCACTGCTCCGCGCTGGGCAAGGTGCTGCTGGCCTTCGGCGCCGGGCAGTTGCCGCCGGGCCAGCTCGAGCGGCGCACCGACAAGACCATCACCGACGAGACGGCGCTGCGCGCCGACCTGGCCAGTGTGCGGGCCCGCGGCTACGCCGTGACCGAGGAGGAACTCGAGCCCGGCCTGATCGCGGTGGCCACCCCCATCCGCGGTTACGACGGCGCCGTGGTCGCGGCCCTGTCGGTGTCGGCCCCGACCAACAGGATGAGCAGGGACGGCTTGGCGGCGGTCGCCGGGTACTGCGCGGAGGAGGCGGCGGGCCTGTCCGCGGTGCTCGGCTACCGGCAGCGAGCCAGCAGGCAGACCCGGAAAGCAGGTGCGGCATGAGGCGAGCACGAGCGGGAGGCACGGGTGACCACTGAGGAGCTACTTAGCCAGCTGTATGACCAGACGCTGGTCGGTAACAAGCCTGCGGTGATCGAGCTCACCAACGCCGGGCTGGCCATGGGGCTCGGCCCGGAGATGCTGCTGTACGAGGCCCTGATCCCGTCCCTGGAAGAGGTGGGCGCCCGGTTCGAGCGCGGCGACTTCTTCGTGCCCGAGATGCTCATCGCCGGCAAGGCGATGGCCGGCGCGCTGGAGATCCTCCGCCCGCTGCTGGCCGAGACCGGGGCGCAGACCATCGGGACGATCGTGATGGGCACGGTCAAGGGTGACGTGCACGACATCGGCAAGAACCTGGTCAACATCATGTTCGAGGGCGCCGGGTTCCAGGTCATCGACCTCGGCGTGCAGGTGGCGCCGGAGAAGTTCATCGAGGCCATCAAGGAGCACAAGCCTGACATCGTCGGGTTCTCCGCCTTCCTGACCACGACGATGCCGATGTTCAAGGCGAACATCAACGCGCTGCAGAAGTCCGGCCTGCGCGACCAGGTCATCGTCATGGTCGGCGGGGCTCCGGTCACCCAGGAGTACGCCGACGTGGTGGGCGCGGACGGATACGCGTCCGACGCGTCCGCGGCCGTGGTCCGGGCCAAGGAACTCCTCGCGCAGCGCCGCGCACTGACCAACGCCTAAGAGAAACAAGCGCCGGAGGGAAAGAACCAGTGCACACCATCCTGTCTTCGGCGACCAAGACGGTGCGGATCGGTGACGACCAGCCGTTCGCGATCATCGGCGAGCGGATCAACCCGACCGGCCGGAAGATCTTCCAGCTGCAGCTGCGCAGCGGCGACCTGTCCCGGGTGGAGATCGACGTCAAGGAGCAGGTCGCCGGCGGGGCCATGGTGCTCGACGTGAACATGGGCGCGCCGCTGGCCGACGAGGCCGCCCTGATGACCAAAGCCGTCACGCTGATCCAGGAGCTGACCGACCTGCCGCTGGTCATCGACTCCTCCATCATCGAGGTGCTCGACGCCGGACTGGCCGCCTACCAGGGTAAGGCGCTGGTCAACTCGGTGACGGCCGAGGACGAGCGGCTGGACGCGATCCTGCCCCTGGTCAAGAAGTACGGCGCCGCCGTGATCGGCCTGCCGAACGACGAGGAGGAGATCCCCGAGGAGCCGGCCCGGCGCCTCGAGCTGGTCCGCAAGCTCATCCACGTCGCCACCGAGAAGTACAAGATCGGAGTCGAGGACATCGTCATCGACCCGCTGGCCATGCCGGTCGGCGCGGACACCCTGCATCCGACCCGGACGCTCGAGACGATTGCCCTGATCAAGAGCGAGTTCGGGGTGAACATGACGCTCGGGGCCTCGAACGTGAGCTTCGGCATGCCGGACCGGCACTCGATCGCCGCCGCGTTCCTGCCCATCGCCATCAGATGCGGGCTGACCAGCGCCATCATGGACGCGCGGTCGCCGCAGATCGTCCGCGCGGTCAAGGCCGCCGACCTGGTGCTGGGCCGCGACGAGTGGGGCGCCGCCTGGATCGCGGCCCACCGCGCCCAGCAAGCCAAAGAGCAAGCTCTGCAGCAGCAGGCAGCAGGGCAACGACGCCAGCCGGGTGCCACGTGACGGTAACCGAGGACGTCGTACCCGGGCCCGTTCGGGTCAATCTGCTCTTTAACGGGCACCCGGTGCGGGTCCCGTCCGGCGTGACCCTGTTCGACGCGGCCAGCTGGAACGGCATCGCGATCGATTCCACCTGCGGCGGCCACGGCACCTGCAAGAAGTGCCGGATCAGGATCGCCGACGACCCGCCCGCGCCGACCAGCCTGGACGTCAGGGCCTACACCGCCGCCGAAATCAAGGACGGCTGGCGGCTGGCCTGCCGCACCACCGCGACGCAGGACGTGGCAGTGGAGGTGCCGCCGCTGACCACCCGGCCGAAGGCCGCCACCGTGGGCGTCGGCCGGCAGGTCATCTTGCGCCCGGCGGTGCAGAAGCGGTACCTGGAGCTGGCCGAGCCGAGCCTGGCCGACCAGGCCAGCGACGTGGAGCGGGTGCTGGCCCAGCTCGAGGACCTGGAGCCGCGGGCCGAACTGGCCGTGCTCAAGACCCTCGGCCGGACCCTGCGCGAGGCGGATTACAAGGTCACCGCGGTGGTCGTCGACGACGTGCTGATCGCGGTCGAGCCCGGCGACACCACCGGGCGCCGGTTCGGCATCGCCTTCGACCTCGGCACCACCACGGTGGTGGCCACCCTGCTCGATCTGTCCACCGGCACCCCGGTGGCAGTGGAGTCGACGCTGAACAAGCAGCAGCCGTTCGGCGCCGACGTGATCACCAGGATCAGCGCCACCATGATGGACCCTGGCGCCCTGGACAAGCTGCAGCAGCTAGCTCAGGAGACGCTGGCCGAGCTGGCCCTGGCCGTCTGCCAGCTGGGCGGCGTCGAGCCGCCCGAGGTGTACGAGGTCGCGGTGGCGGGCAACGCCACCATGACCCACCTGGTGCTCGGCATCGACCCCGAGCCGCTCGGCATGGCGCCCTTCATCATGTCCACCCGGCTGTTTCCCGAGGTGCTCGCGGCCGACGTGGGCCTGGCGGGTGCCGCGCATCCGCGGGCCCGCGCGGTGGTGTTCCCCGCGTTCGGCGCCTACGTCGGCGGCGACATCATGGCCGGGCTGCTGGCCAGCGGGATGGACCGGGACGCCCGGGTGCGCCTGTTCGTCGACATCGGCACCAACTGCGAGATCGTCCTGGGCAACCGGGAGTGGCTGCTGGCCACGGCCGCGCCGGCCGGGCCCGCGTTCGAGGGCGCCGCGATCAGGTGCGGGATGCGGGCCGCCGACGGCGCCATCGAGGTCGTCGCCATGACCGGCGAAGAACTGAGCCTCAAGGTGATCGGCGACGTCGAGCCGCAGGGCCTGTGCGGCTCCGGCCTGGTGGACGCGGTGACCGGCCTGGTCAAGGTGGGCCTGCTCGACTCCTCGGGCCGGTTCATCGCCGAGGAGGAGGCGGCGGTCCGGGCACCCGGCCTGGCCTGGGCTGACCCGGATCGGCCAGGAGCGGGTGTTCGTGCTGCACTGGCGGGGTGCGGGCGCGCAGGACAGCATCTACCTGTCCCAGCGCGACGTCCGCGAGCTTCAGTTCGCCAAGGCGGCGATCGCGACCGGCTGGCAGATCCTGCTCGAGGAGGCCGGCCTGACCGCGGCCGACGTCAAGCAGGTGCTGCTGGCCGGATCGTTCGGCAGCTACCTGTCGGCGGCCAGCGCGATCAGGATCGGCCTGGTGCCGAACGTCCCGGTGCCGCGGGTGGTCTCGGCGGGCAACGTGGCCGGCGAGGGGGCGAAGATGGCGCTGCTCAGCCTGCGCGAGCGGGCCGGCGGCCTGGCGCTGCTCGAGGAGGTGAGGTATGTCGAGCTCTCTGACCGCGCCGACTTCAACGACCGCTTCGTCGAGCAGCTGTCCTTCCCGTCTTGAGATCATTGCCTGCGGGGCGCTCGCGGGGCACGTCCGCGAGATCGTGGCCCGCCGCGGCTGGCCGGCCGCCGTACGGTCCCTGCCCGCGATCCTGCACAACCGGCCGCAGAAAATAATCATTGAGGCCGAACGGGCTCTGGTATCAGCCCGGGAAGCAGGCCGGACGGTGGCCTTGGCGTACGCCGACTGCGGCACCTACGGGGCCCTCGACGAGCTGTGCGCCCGGTACGGCGTGCGCCGGCTGCCCGGGCTGCATTGCTACGACGTGTTCGCGGGTGCGCCGCGGGTCGCGGCGATGTTCGAGGCCGAACCGGGCACCTACGTGCTCACCGACTTCCTGCTGCGCAGCTTCGACCGCAGCGTGCTGGCCGAGCTCGGGCTGGACCAGTATCCGGAGCTGTGGCCCGATTATTTCGGCCACTATAAGCGGCTGGTCTGGCTGGCCCAGGAGCCCTCGTTGGTGCTGGAGGCGGAGGCGGAGCGGGTGGCGGCGATGTTCGGATTGCCGCTGACCCGGGTCGAGGTCGGGGTGTCCCGGCTGGAGCAGGCCCTCGCCTCGCTCGTGCGGGAGGCTGACCGATGACCAGCCTGGACGTGCTGCTGCGCAGCCCGCGGTACGAGGTGTTCCCGGCCAAGGGCACCGAACAGGCGGTGGCGGACTGGGTCCCGGCCGGGATGACCGTCACGGTCACCGCGTCGCCGGCCAAGGGCCTGGACGCGACCATCGAGCTCACCGAGCGGCTGGTCGCCCGCGGCTACCGGGTGGTGCCGCACCTGGCGGCCCGTTCGGTCGCCGGTGACGCGCACCTGGCCGGCCTCGTGGCCCGGCTGAAGGCCGCCGGCTGCGACGACGTGTTCGTGCCGGGCGGGGACGCCCCGCATCCGGCCGGGCCGTTCGACAGCGCGCTGCCGCTGCTCGAGCGGCTGGCCGAGATGGGCCGCCCGTTCAGCCGGATCGGCATCACCGGCTACCCGGAAAGCCATCCCAAGATCCACGATGACGTCACCATCCAGGCGATGTGGGACAAGCGCAGGTACGCGAGCTACATCGTGAGCAACGTGTGCTTCGACGCGGCGCGGCTCGGCCGCTGGATCCAGCGGATCAGGGCCCGCGGCGTGACCCTGCCGCTGTACGTGGGGCTGGCCGGGCCGGCCGAGCGCAGCCGCCTGCTGCGGATGGCGGCAGTGGCCGGCGCCTCGGAGTCGGCCCGCTTCATCACCAGGCACCCCGGCTGGATCCTGCGGTTCTGGGTGCCCGGCGGGTACAGCCCGGACCGGCTGCTCGACCGCGCGGCCGCGGTGCTCACCGGGCCCGACGCGGGCGTGGCCGGGCTGCACCTGTTCACCTTCAACCAGCTTCAGCCGGCCGAGCGATGGCGCCGGGCGGCCCTGGAGCGCACCGGAACCGACAAGACACTACTGGCGGGATGAGAGCCACCCATGACTGATACTCCGGCACGGCCCCGGAATGCCAGCGCCGTCATCATCGGCGCCGGCATCGTCGGCAACAGCCTTGTGCACCACCTGGCGCTGCTCGGCTGGCGTGATCTCGTCCTGGTGGACAAGGGGCCGATGCCGAACCCGGGCGGCTCGACCGGCCACGCGTCCAACTTCATCTTCCCGATCGAGTACTCCAAGATGATGTTCGAGCTGACCACGGACAGCACCGCGCAATATAAGGAGCTCGGGGTGTTCACCGAGAGCGGCGGGATCGAGGTGGCCCGCACCCAGGCCCGGATGACCGAATTGCGCAGGCGGTGCACCCAGGCCAAGTCGTGGGGCATCCCGGCCGAGCTGCTCACCCCCGGCGAGGTGAACAAGCTGGTGCCCTACCTGGATGATTCGGTCATCCTGGGCGGCGCGCACTTCCCGACCGTGGGCGTGGTCGACTCGCTGCGGGCCGGCACGCTGATGCGGGAGAGGGCGCAGCAGGCGGGCGCGCTCACCGTCCTGGCGGGCACCGAGGTCTACGGCATCTCGGTGGCCGACGGTGCTGGCCTGGCCGGCGGTGCCGGCGCTGCTGGCCTGGCCGGCGGTGCCGGCGGGCGGGTGCGCGCGGTGACGACCAGCGCGGGCGAGATCGAGACCGACCACGTCGTCATCTGCTGCGGCGTCTGGTCGCCCCGGATCGCCCGGATGGCCGGCGCCAGGCTCGCGCTCACCCCGACCGTGCACCAGATGATCAGCGTCGGCCCGATCGCGCTGTTCGCCGATACGCCGGGCGAGATCTCTTATCCCATCGTCCGCGACGTCGATACCAACATGTACGAGCGCCAGCACGGCGGCGACATGGAGGTCGGCTCGTACGCGCACCGCCCGATCATCGTCCCGCCGGACGAGATCCCGTCCATCGAGGAGTCGGTGCTCTCGCCCACCGAGATGCCGTTCACCCAGGAGGACTTCGACCCGCAGCTAGAGCAGGCGCTCGAGCTGATGCCCGAGCTGCTCGGCGACGAGCGGGCCGGCATCAGGTACGCGATCAACGGCCTGATCTCGATGACCCCCGACGGGCACCCGCTACTTGGCGAGATGCCCGAGGTCAAGGGGTTGTGGTCGGCGGCGGCGAGCTGGATCAAGGAGGGCCCGGGCTGCGGCCGCGCGGTGGCCGAGCTCATGTCCGGCCGGGTGCCCACGGTGGACGTGCACGAGGCCGACGCGGCCAGGTTCTACCCCTTCCAGCAGACCGCCGGGCACGTCCGCGGCCGGGCCCGGGAGGGCTTCAACAAGATGTACGGCATCGTGCACCCGGCCGAGCAGTGGGAGTCCGGCCGTCCGTTGCGGGTCAGCCCGGTGTACGAGCGGGAACGCTCGCTTGGTGCCGTGTTCTTCGAGACGGCAGGCTGGGAGCGGCCGTTCTGGTACGAGTCGAACTCCACGCTGCTTGACCGGTACGCGGGTCGGCTGATGGAGCGCCCGGCGGAATGGGAGTCGCGCTGGTGGTCGCCGGTCATCCACGCCGAGCACCTGGCCATGCGGGATGCCTGCGCCCTGGTCGACCTGTCCGCCTTTGCCGTCCTCGAGATATCCGGACCCGCGGCGCTCGAGGCGGTGCAGACGCTGGCGGTCGCGCAGCTGAACGTGGCCATCGGCCGCGTGGTCTACACCTCGTGGCTCGACGAGAACGGCGGGTTCCGGGCCGACCTGACGATCATGCGGCTGGCCGCCGACCGGTTCCGCGTGGTGACCGGCGGCGCGACCGGGATGTCGGACGCCAAGTGGATCAGGGACCACCTGCCTGCCGGGGCGTTTCTCGCCGACCTCACCTCGGCCTGGACCACGATCGGGCTGTGGGGACCGCGGGCCAGGGACGTGCTGGCGGCGGTGACGCCCGATGATGTGTCGCACCAGGGGTTCGCGTTCGGCACCTGCCGGGAGATCGAGGTTGACGGCACCGTCGTGCTGGCGTCGCGGATCTCCTACGTCGGCGAGCTCGGCTGGGAACTGCACGTGCCGATCGAGCAGGGCGCCCGGCTGTGGGACGCGCTGTGGCAGGCGGGCCAGCCGCACGGTCTGGTGCCGGCCGGCATCGGCGTATACGGCACCACCGGGCGGCTGGAGAAGGGGTACCGCGCGTTCGGCGCCGAGCTCACCCCCGACTACACGCTGGTGGAAGCGGGCATGACCCGGCCGAAGGTGAAGGAGCAGGCGTTCGTCGGCAGACAGGCCTACCTGCGGCAGCGGGCCGAGCCGCCGTGCGCGGTGCTGTGCACGCTCACCGTGGACTCGCATGCCTCGGCGGACGGGACGCCGCGGTACATGCTCGGCGGCGAGCCGGTCCTGTCGCTGGCGGGCGAGCGCCTGGTCGACGCCAAGGGGCGGCCGTCGTACGTGACCAGCGCGGGCTCGGGCCCGTCGGTGGGCAAGCACCTGCTGATGGCCTACCTGCCCGCGGAGTACGCCGTCGAGGGCAATTCGCTGCTGGTGGAGTACCTGGGCGAGCAGTACCCGGTGACGGTCGCGGTGGCCGGGTCCACCCCGCTGTACGACCCGGCCAACGAGCGGATCCGGAGCTAGTGATCATGGAGATACTCGTCTGCGTCAAGCGCGTCCCCACCGTGGGCGGCAAGATCGCGGTGACCCCGGACGGGCAGGAGATCGACACCCGGATGTCCGGGTTCTCCGTCAGCCCGCACGAGGAATGCGCGGTCGAGGAGGCGGTGCAGATCACCGAGCGGGTGGGCGGCACGGTGTCCGTGCTGACCCTGGGACCCGAGGCGGCGATCGAGCAGCTTCGCGCCGCCCTCGCGCTCGGCGCCGGGCGGGCGGTGCTGCTGGAGACCGACGGCCGCGAATTCGGCCCCATCGCCACTGCGTCCGCCATCGCCGCCGAGGTCCGGGCGCACGGGTATGACCTGGTACTGCTGGGCAACGAGGCGGCTGATACCGGCGACTACCAGGTCGGCATCCGGCTCGCGCACGAGCTCGGCTGGCCGGTGGCCACCGGGATCAAGAACCTGTCGACCTCCGCCGACGGCATCGTGGCCCGCCGCGAGTACCGCGGCGGCCAGGAGGCGTACGAGCTGCCGCTGCCCGCGGTGATCACCGTCAAGGAAGGCATCAACCTGCCGCGCTACCCGTCACTGCCCGGACGGCTGCGGGCCAAGCGCGCGGCGGTCGAGCGCTCCTGGCCGGCCTGGGCGGCCGAAGGGCTGCGCAAGGAGGCGCTCCGGGTGCCCGTCTCGAGCAAGCACCAGGCCACCGTGCTTGGTAACGGCGCGGACGCGGTACCCGAGCTGGTCCGTGTCCTGGACGAATGGGGGATCCTCGGGTGACCGTCCTGTGCCTGACCGAACTCGATGGCGCCGAGCCCGCGGACGCCTCGCTGCGCGCGCTGACGCTCGCCCGGACGCTCAGCCAATCCGCCGGGGACACTTCTGTCCGGTCAGTTGTGTTCGCGGACTCGGCCAGCGTGCCCGCCGCCGCGCTGGCTGACTACGGCGTCACCGACGTGTACGTGATCGAGCCGAGCACGCTTCGCCTCGCGGGGGGGTCTGGGGGGGTCGTCCCGCCGGGCGAGCACTGCTACGCGCCGCAGGCCTGGGCGCGGGTGCTGGCCGGGCTCGCCACGGAAACCGGCGCGACCGCCGTGCTGGCGGCCGGTACCGACCGGGGCAACGAGGTGCTGGCGCACCTCGGCGCGATCACCGGCCTGCCGATGGCCGCGAACTGCACGCTCGTCACCCCCGACGGGGGTCGCACGCACCGGCTCGTCCGGCACCGGTGGGCCGGGCTGCTGCTCGAGGACGCGGTCATGGAGGCGCCGGTGGCGCTGTTCACCGTCGCCACCGACGCGGTGTCTCCGGTGCCCGCTGACGTGGCCGCTGACGCGGTGTCGGTGCACGTCCACAAGGCCGAGGTGGCTGAGGCGGACCTGGTCGTGCGGGCTACTGAATCGGCCGGGCGGACCGGCGGCGTTTCGCTGGCCACCGCGCGGGTGGTGGTCGGCGGCGGCCGCGGCGTGGGCGGAGCCGACGGCTTCGCCCCGCTCGAGGAACTGGCGGACCTGCTGGGCGGCGTGGTCGGGGTGTCCCGCGTAGTCACCTCCGAGGGCTGGCGCCCGCACCAGCAGCAAGTCGGCCAGACCGGCACCAAGATCACCCCGGAGCTCTACCTGGCCTGCGGCATCAGCGGCGCCATCCAGCACATCGCCGGCTGCGCGGGCGCCAAGCACATCATCGCGATCAACACCGATCCCGGCGCCCCGATCCTCGCCCACGCCGACTACGCCATCATCGGCGACCTGCACCAGGTCATCCCCGCCCTGGTCGCCGCCCTCCGCGCCCGCTGACGCCCGGGAAGGCGACCCGCGCTTCCGTTAGTCCCGGTGGCACCGTGAGCGGATACCACGGTAGGACATGAACGTGGCATTCTACTGATTCTTGCGGGTAGGGCGCCACACTCATGGGTATCTGCGGCGCGTGGCGGCGGCCGTTAAGGAAGCCGCCCGCCGCGCGGCAGTATTGTCACCGGGGAACAGGATTCTCGGCGGTAACGCTATGCGGTCAATAGACCATGAATTGGCTTATCAGCGTCTGCTAAGTGAAACTAGCAAGAGCGGGCGAACGCGACCGACTTGTCCAGGCGGTGCTAAACCGCTGGAAATGCTGACTTCTGATACCCGCCTTCGGCCGAGTGGCCAGGGACGACGCGACTGCCGCGCATGGGCGCCGCTAGGGGTGGGAAAGTGAGAGATGGCCGGAACGCATACCCAACACGAGGGATGGAACATTTGGCGGCAACTGCCGTGTGGCCGGGCGAAAGCTATCCGCTCGGTGCCACGTATGACGGAGCCGGGACGAACTTTGGCCTGTTCTCCGAGGTAGCCGGGCGGGTCGAGCTCTGCCTATTCGACGACGACGGCCAGGAAACCCGGGTCGACCTGCACGAGGTGGACGGGTTCGTCTGGCATGGGTACCTGCCGGGCGTAAGCCCGGGGCAGCGTTACGGGTACCGGGTGCATGGTCCGTATGACCCGGCCGACGGGCATCGCTGCAACCCGCACAAGCTGCTGCTCGACCCGTACGCCAAGGCGATCGAGGGCAGCGTGAACTGGGGTCAGCCCGTCTTCTCCTATATGTTCAGTCACCCGGACCGGCGCAACAACGCCGACTCCGCGCCGCACGTCCCCCGCTCGGTCGTGGTGAACCCGTTCTTCGACTGGAACCTCGACCGGCCGCCGCGTACGCCGTACCACGAGACCGTCATCTACGAGGCGCACGTCCGCGGCCTGACCAAGGAGCATCCGGTTATCCCGGAGGAGCAGCGCGGCACCTACCTGGGCCTGGCGCATCCCGCGGTCATCTCGCACCTGCACGAACTCGGCGTCACGGCGGTCGAGCTCATGCCCGTGCACCAGTTCGTCACCGACAGCCACCTGAGCGAGCGCCGGCTCGGCAACTACTGGGGCTACAACACCATCGGCTTCTTCGCCCCGCACAACGCCTACGCCGCGAGCGGCTATCGCGGCCAGCAGGTGCAGGAGTTCAAGACCATGGTCCGCGCCCTGCACGCGGCCGGGATCGAGGTGATCCTCGACGTGGTCTACAACCACACCGCCGAGGGCAACCACCTAGGGCCCACGCTGTCCTTTCGCGGCATCGACAACTCCGCCTACTACCGGCTGGTGGACAACGACCGGCGCTACTACATGGACACCACGGGCACCGGGAACAGCCTGCTCATGCGGCACCCGCACGTGCTCCAGATGATCATGGACTCGCTGCGGTACTGGGTCCTTGACATGCACGTCGACGGCTTCAGGTTCGACCTCGCCGCTACCTTGGCCCGCCAGTTCTACGAGGTGGACCGGCTGTCCGCGTTCTTCGACCTGGTCCAGCAGGATCCGGTGGTCTCCCAGGTCAAGCTCATCGCCGAGCCATGGGACGTGGGCGACGGCGGCTACCAGGTCGGCAACTTCCCGCCGCTGTGGAGCGAATGGAACGGCAAGTACCGGGACACGATCCGCGACTTCTGGCGCGGCCAGCCCTCGACGGTGCCCGAGTTCGCCTCCCGGCTGACCGGGTCCAGCGACCTGTACCAGCAGGACAGCAGGCGCCCGGTCGCCTCGGTGAACTTCGTCACCTGCCACGACGGCTTCACGCTGCAGGATCTGGTTTCCTACGACCACAAGCACAACGAGGCCAACGGCGAGGACGGCCGGGACGGCAGCGACGACAACAGGTCCTGGAACGGCGGCGCCGAAGGGCCCACCGAGGACAAGGCCGTGCTCGCGCTGCGGGCCAGGCAGAAGCGCAACTTCCTGGCCACGCTGCTGCTGTCGCAGGGAGTCCCGATGCTGCTCGCGGGCGACGAGATGGGACGCACTCAGCGGGGCAACAACAACGCCTACTGCCAGGACAACGAGATCTCCTGGATGGACTGGGCGGTCCGGGCCGAGGAAGACCAGGCGCTGTTCGATTACGTCGGTACGCTCATCCGGCTCCGGGCCGACCACGCGGTCTTCCGCCGCCGCAGGTTCTTCCGCGGCCAGGCGATCCGCGGCGGCCGTAACCGGCTGGGCGACATCGGCTGGTTCACCCTGGCGGGCGAGGAGATGACCGACGAGGACTGGGAAGCGGGGTTCGCCAAGTCGCTGACGGTGTTCCTGAACGGCCGGGCGATCAGCGAGCCGGACCGGCGGGGCGAGCGCGTCCAGGACGACTCCTTCCTGCTGCTGTTCAACGCCAGCGACGACGACCTGGCGTTCGTCATCCCGCCGCGCCGTTACGGCCCGCGGTGGTCCAAGGTGCTGGACACGGCGGTCCCCGCGACGGACTTTGATAACGAGAGCGCCGTCAAGCCGGGAGACGTGATGACCGTGATCAACCACTCCCTGCTCGTGTTGCGCCGTGGCTGAGTTCACGGGCGGCTCCGCGGACGGGCCCGGAGATGGCCGTATGGCTGGCCGCGGAGGTGGGCCGAGAAATGAGCCGAGAAATGAGCCCGGAAATGAGCAGAGCGCCCCGGTTTCCACCTACCGGCTGCAGCTGCGGGACAGCTTCGGCTTCGCGAAGGCGGCCGAGCAGGCCGGCTACCTGGCCGCGCTGGGCGTGACGCACGTCTACCTGTCGCCGATCCTGCAGGCCAATCCGGGCTCACCGCACGGGTACGACGTGGTGGATCATTCGCGGGTCTGTTCGGACCTCGGCGGGGAGCCCGCGTTCCGCGAGATGGCGCACGAGTTTCACCGGCACGGCCTCGGGGTCATCGTCGACGTCGTGCCCAACCACATGGCCCGGCCGACCCCCGAATTGCTCAACAGGCAACTGTGGTCCGTGCTCTACCAGGGCCGGCAATCGCAGTTCGCGCACTGGTTCGACATCGACTGGGACGCGCAGGAGGGCAAGCTGCTGATGCCCATCCTGGCCGGGCCGCTCCAGGAGTGCCTGGGCGATCTCATCATCGACACGGCCCCGAGGTCCCCGGAGAACGCCGGGCACCGCGGGCCGGTGCTGCGCTATTTCGACCACGTGCTTCCGCTCCGGGACGGCGTCGCCGACCTGCCCCTGGGCGTGCTGCTGGCCCAGCAGCACTACCGGCTCACCGACGCCCGCGACGCGGCCACCCAGCTCAACTGGCGGCGGTTCTTCGATGTCGACCAGCTCATCGCGATCAGGGTCGAGGATCCCGACGTGTTCGCCGCGACCCACCAGGTGCTGTTGCGCCTGCTCCGGGAGGGGCTGATCGACGGCCTGCGGGTGGACCATCCCGACGGGCTGGCCGACCCGCGCGGCTACCTCACCCGGCTGGACGCCGAGACCGGCGGCGCCTGGGTAGTGGTGGAGAAGATCCTGGCGCATGGCGAGGAACTGCCCGACTGGCCCTGCGCGGGCACCACCGGATATGACACCCTCGCTCTGGTCGGCGGGCTGTTCACCGACCCGGCCGGTGAGGTCCCGCTGACCGAGGAATACGTCCGCTTCACGGGCGGGAAGCAGAGTTTCGCCGAGATCGAGCGGGACGCCAAGCAAGACATCGCCGATGGCACCTTCGCCGCCGAGTTGTCCCGGCTGACCCGGCTGCTCGCGCGGGCCTGCTACCGGGCCCTCGACGGCTACTCCGCCGCCGACCTGCATGACGTGCTGGTCGCCGTGCTGGCCGAGTTCGGCGTGTACCGGGCCTACGTAACCCCCGGCGAGCCGCCATCCGCCGCCGCCGCGGCGGCGGTGACCGCGGCCACCGCGGCGGCCCGGGACCATCTGGACGAGCGCCTGCACCGGGCCCTCGACGTGGTCCAGGCCGCCGTGCTCGGCCTGGGCGAGGTGACCGATGATGAGGCCCAGCAGGCCGCACGGGACGAGCTGATCGTCCGGTTCGGCCAGACCACCGGCCCGGTGCTGGCCAAGGGGGTGGAGGACACTGCGTTCTACCGCTGGTCCCGGCTGGCCGCGCTGAACGAGGTGGGCGGCAACCCGGACATTTTCGGCATCAGCACGGCCGAATTCCACGCCGCCGCCGGCCGCCTCGCGCGGCGCTGGCCGTTCACCATGACCACCTTGTCCACGCACGACACCAAACGGCAGGAAGACGTCCGGGCCCGGCTAGCCGTACTGGCCGAATGGCCGCAGGAGTGGGGACACCAGGTGTCCGAGTGGCACGGCCTGGCCAGGTGGCTCACCGACGGCGCCGCGGCGCAGGCCGCGGAGCGGGCCCCGGAACCCGATCTCGAGTACCTGATGTGGCAGACCCTGGTCGGCGCCTGGCTGATCGGAGCCGAACGCCTGGGTGAGTACCTGGACAAGGCGATGCACGAGGCCAAGACGCGGACGTCCTGGACCGTACGCCGGATGGGCTATGAGTCGGCGGTGCTCGGCCTGGCCGACGCCGTGCTCGGCGACCCGGAACTGACCGCCGCCGTCGCCGGCTTCGTGGCCAGGATCGCGCCGGACGCCCGGGTGAACACCCTGGGCGCGAAGCTGGTGCAGCTCACCATGCCCGGGGTCGCCGACGTCTACCAGGGCTGCGAGCTGACCGGCCTGTCCCTGGTGGACCCGGACAACCGCAGGCCGGTCGACTACCAGCGCCGCCAGCGGCTGCTGGCCGCACTCCAGGCCGCCCCGGACCAGGCGGTCGGCCTGGACGCGGAGAAGCTGCTGGTGACCTCCCGGGCATTGCGGCTGCGGCGCGAGCACCGGGACTGGTTCGCCGGGAGCTACACTCCGCTGCCGAGCGAGGGCCCGGCCGCCCAGCACGCGGTGGCGTTCCTGCGCGGTGGCCACGCGGTCACCGTCGTGACCCGGCTGCCCGCCGGGCTGCGGCGGCGCGGTGGCTGGGCGGACACCGCCCTGCCGCTGCCCGAACTGCACTGGCGGGACGTGCTGACCGGAGTCAGGCACGCCGGCCTGCGGCCGCCGCTTTCCGAGCTGACCAGGCGGCTTCCGGTGGCGTTGCTCATCCCGGACCGGGTCTACGAGATGGAGCAGGAGCGGTACGCGGACGGCAGCATCCGTTGACCACGTTCAGCGTCTGGGCGCCCGCCGCGGGCCAGGCCGAGGTGGAGGTCGCGGGCCAGCGGTATCCGATGAGCCAGGAGAACGCGGGTACCAGCGCGGGCTGGTGGAGCGCGGACGTGTCCGACGTGGCGGCCGGCATCGACTACGGGTTCAGGCTGGACGACGGCGAGCTGCTGCCGGACCCGCGCTCCCTGCGGCAGCCGTTCGGCATCAAGGGCCTGAGCCGTACCTATGATCACTCCGCCTTCCGCTGGACGGACGAACGGTGGCGCGGCGGCGCGCTGCACGGCTCGGTGATCTACGAGCTGCACATCGGCACGTTCACCGCCGAGGGGACCTTCGACGCGGCCATCGGGCGGCTTGACCACCTGCGCGATCTCGGCGTGCACGCGGTGGAGCTGATGCCGGTGGCGGCGTTCCCCGGCCGGCACGGCTGGGGCTACGACGGGATCAACCTGTGGGCGGTGCACGAGCCGTACGGCGGCCCCGACCGGCTGAAGCGGTTCGTCGACGCCTGTCACGAGCGCGGCCTGGCCGTCCTGCTCGACGTGGTGTACAACCACGTCGGCATCGGCAACCGGCTCGGCGACTTCGGGCCGTATTTCACCGAGGCGCACGTGACGCCGTGGGGCCCGGCGGTGAACCTGGACCAGCCCGGATCCGACGAGGTACGCGCGTTCCTCATCGGCAACGCGCTGATGTGGCTGCGCGACTACCACCTGGACGGGCTGCGGCTGGACGCCGTGCACGCGCTGGAAGACCACCGCGCCCTGCACTTCCTCGAGGAGCTCGCGACCGAGGTGCATGCGCTCGCGGCCCGGCTGAACCGCGAGCTGATACTGATCGCCGAATCCGACACCAACGACCCCCGGCTGGTTACCTCACGGGAGGCGGGTGGCTACGGGCTGGCCGCGCAGTGGAGCGACGACTTCCACCACGCGGTGCACGCGGCGATCACCGGCGAACGGCAGGGCTACTACTGCGACTTCGGGTCGCTCGCGGCGCTAGCCAAGACCTACACCAGGGTGTTCTTCCACGACGGCATCTGGTCCGCCTTCCGCGGCCGGACGCACGGGCGGCAGGTCGACGTGTTCCGCGTTCCCGCTCACCGCTTCCTTGGTTACCTGCAGGATCACGATCAGATCGGCAACCGGGCCCTCGGCGACCGGATCGCTGCCGCGCTATCTCCCGAGCTGGTCAAGGTCGGCGCCGGCCTGGTGCTGACCTCGCCCTACACCCCGATGCTGTTCATGGGCGAGGAGTGGGGCGCGGACACTCCGTGGCAGTACTTCACCGACCACATCGACCCCGGGCTGGCCAAGGCGGTCGCCGAGGGGCGTAAGGCCGAGTTCGCCTCGCACGGCTGGGACGCGGCCGACGTGCCCGACCCCCAGGACGAGGCGACCTTCTGCCGCTCCAAGCTCAACTGGGAGCAGCGCCATCACGAGCCGCACCTGGGCCTGCACGCCTGGTACCGGGAGCTGATCGCGCTGCGCCGGGCCAGGACCGAGCTGACCGATCCGCGGCTTGACCGGGTGCACGCCGACTTCGACGAGGACGCGCGCTGGCTCCTGGTCTGCCGGGGGCGGCTGCGGATCGCGGCGAACCTCGGCACCGGCGCCGTCCGGCTGCCGCTCGGGCAGCCCGGCACCGGCGTGCTCGCCGCGTCCAGCGCGGGCGTCGCGATCCGCCGGGACATCGTCGCGATGCCTCCCGCCACGTTCGCTGTCATCGAGACCAGAGCCCTCAGTCCGTCGTGTGGGTTACGGCCGCAGGCCGCGGCTGGGACGAAGAATCCGAAGGACCATCATGACCGTTTGCAGCGCCGTGACGATCGCCAGCCCGGCCCAGCCGACCGTGAGTATCTCCCGCTGGACCCACAGCGGCGAGTGGGTCCAGCCGTAGACCGCGCCGCCGACCAGCACCGCGACGATGCACATGGCGCCGAGCACCTTACCCGGGCCGCCGGAGCTGCCCTGCTCCGCCCGGGCCTGCTGGGCCCAGCCGTCGCGCTTGATCCCGGCCAGGACGTTCACCCAGGACGCGGTGGCGCAGGCCACCCGCATGATCAGGTACAGCTCGACCGGGACGAGGAGCACGGCGGCGAGCAGGCCGCGGCGCTGCGGTTCGGCACCCGCCACGCGAGCTTGAGGTTCAGCAGCGCGGCGACGCCCGGCGGGATCGCCCACAGCCAGTTCCACACGTACTGGTGCACCATCAGCGAGGCCGCGAGCAGGAAGACGAAGCCGATCCTGGTGATGCCGTTGGATAGCAGGCCGAGCTGCTGGCGCCATAGGGTGGCGGTCCACTTGTTCAGCGTCGAGCGGACCAGCAGCGTGGACATCCCCTCATCCCACTTGCGGCGCTGCGCCCACAGCGCGCGCACCGTCAGCATCGGCCCGGCGTAGGCGCCTGGCCGCCGCGCACATAGGTCTTGCGGTTGCGCCGCAGCGCGTCGGCCGTCCAGGAGGCGAACTCCAGGCGTTGCATGCGGATCAGCATCCGGGCCATCCCCGAGGCGCCCAAGCGCTGGTCGAAGGTGTACCTGGCCATCACGCCGCCGGGCCGGGGCGTGGCGGCCAGATCCGCCTCGAGTTGCTGCAGGCAGTTGTCGGCGATCACCACGATCCGGTCGGGTACCCGGGTCTGCGTCAGCAGCGCGTTGAGCACGTTGCCGATCGAGCCTTCCTCGTTGTGCGCCGGGATCAGGACCAGCAGCTTGGCCGTGCGCCGCCGCGGCGGCCGGTAGCGCACGTCGTGCACGACGCGGGACATCGCCCGCCGCACTTCGCCCGCCCGGGCCGCCGCCCGGATCAGCAGCGGGTCCCGGTCCGGCCCGGACCACGAGGCCGGCGTCAGCTCGGCGGTGCGGCCGAAGGAAGCCGCCTTCGGTGCCACGATGAGTTCATTGCTTGCCACAGTATCCCCCGGTTGACTCGGTATCTGTGACCAGCATGCCTAGCCTGAATAGCTCGCGCGGTACACACAGAGTTGCCGTTCAGGAGCAGGACCCAGCGTCACCGCGGCGGCGCCGCCATCTCCCGGTAATCGGGCAGCCTGATGGCCGTCGCGGTCCGGGTGGACATGTACCTGATGAACCTCTTGGCCGGCAGGCGAGACAGCATCCGGAAGAACCGGTCGCGCTGGTTGATTTTCTTCACGGTCGCCGGGGCCAGGAAGGCCGCGCCGCCCCGGGCCTGCTTCTGGCCCCGCGCGACGTAGGGGCGCAGCAACTGCTCGTAGCGCGTGAACGCGACGCGGTACTCGCCGCCGGCCGCGGCCAGTTCCCCGGCGAGCACGTAGGCCGCGATCACCGCCGTGCCGGTGCCGTTACCGCCCGGCCCGGCGGCGTAGCCGGCGTCGCCGATGAGCGCCACCCGCCCGGCTGACCACCGGTCCAGGTGAACCTGGCTCACCGAGTCGAAGTAGAAGTCGGCCGCCTCGGGCATCTGCTCGAGCAGGCGCGGCACCTGCCAGCACACGCCGTCGAAGGCGCTGGCCACGATCTTCTGCTGCTGGCCGGTGTCGTGGTAGTCAAAGCTGATCGGGCCGCGGTCCGGGGCCGAGAAGAAGAACTGCGCCACCGCCTGCTCAGCCTGCCGCCCGCTGAAGACAGCGGCCGTCTTGCCCGGCACGCTGTACAGCAGTCCCGAGTGGTCCAGGCCGAAGGAGTTGGCCACGCTGAAGATGGACACGTAAAGGCCGAGGTCGCGGACCGATCCCGGGTTGTCGGCGAAGGCCAGCCGGCGGACGTTGGAGTGCCGCCCGTCGGCCCCGATCACCAGGTCGAAGGTGCGCGGTGCGGCGTGAGCGAAGGTGACGTGCACGCCGTCGGCGTCCTGCCGCAGGCCGGTGATCGAGTCGCCGAACAGGTACTCGGTGCCGTCCCTGGTCGCCTGGTACAGGATCCGGGCCAGGTCGCCGCGGAGGATCTCCACGTCGCCGGCGAAGATCCCGGCCGGCATCTGGGCCACGGGGCGGCCGTCCGCCTCGACGTAGGTGGTCGTGGCGAGGTGGGTCTGCTGCGCCCGGATCTGGTCACCGATGCCCATCTTCGTCAGCACCGACAGGTGGGCCGCGCCGCGGAAATCGACCGCGTAGCCGCCGCCGCGCAGGTGCGGCGCGGGCTCCACCACGGTCGGGCGGAACCCGTGCCGGGCGAGCCAGTAGGCGAGGGCGGGTCCGGCGACGCTCGCGCCGGAGATCAGGATGCGCCGGTTTTTCAGAGCAGGGTTGTCCATACCCGGAATCATACAAACGTATAAGACATTCGTATAGTACGTTTGTATAGATTCTTCGTTAGGATCCCGCCATGGGCCATCGTGAAGACCTCCTCGCCGGTGCCGTCCGCTGCCTGCGGGAGAAGGGCTACGCGCACACCACCGCCCGCGACATCGTCGCGGCCTCGGGCACCAACCTGGCCTCGATCGGCTATCACTACGGCTCGACCAAGGCTCTGCTCAACGCCGCGGTGCTGGCCGCCATGGATGATTTCGGCGAGCAGATGGCGCAGGCCATCGGCGACCTGGACGCCGGCGCGACCACCCGGGAGCGCCTGGAGCGGTTCTGGACCCGCGTCATCGACTCGTTCCGGGACAGCAACCAGGTGTGGCTCGCCACCTTCGACATCTTCACCGTGGCGCAGCGCGATCCCGACGTGCGCACCGCGGTGGCCGACGGCCTGGAAGACGCCAGGACGCTGTGGGCACAGCTGCTCTACGGCGTGGACCCCGCCGACGAGCAGCGGGCCCGGGCGATCGGCTCACTGCACCAGGCGCTGGTCAGCGGCGTCCTGGTGCAGTGGCTGATCGACCCGGAGCGGGCCCCCTCAGCCGCCGAACTCGCCGCGGGTATGCAGGCCATGGCGGATCAGATCACCGCGGAGTTAGCCGGCGCAGCTCTGCTGAGCCGCGGCGGCCACGGTGAAGACCTACCCGAAGCACTGGCCCTCGCCCCGGTACGTCGGCACCTCGGTGACCGGCCCGTCGTCGTGGATCACGTGGTACGCCATGAAGCGCTCGGCGAGTTCGCCGGCCTTGGCGTGGCGCAGCCAGACCCGGTCGCCCGGCCGCAGGTCCCCGGCGGCCGCGCCGCGCACCGGCGTCTGGACCTCGCCGGCGCCTTCGACGCCGGTGAGGCTGAGGCCCGCCGGCAGGTACGGCCGCGGCAGCCGGTCCGGGGTGCCGGTGCCGGAGGCCACGTAGCCGCCGGAGAACAGCGTGGCGATACCCGGGCCCGGCCTTCTCACCACCGGCAGCGCGAACAGCAGGGCGGGTTCGGGGGAGAACCGGCGGTACGCGTCGAACAGGGTCGGGCCGACCAGCCCGGAACCCGCCGTGAGTTCGGTCACCGACGCGTCCCGCGCGGTCGACTCCAGGCTGCCGGTCCCGCCGCCGTTCACGAACTCCAGCGTGGTCAGGGCCTGGATCAGGCGGATCGTCTCGGCCCGCCGCCGGTTGAGTTCCGGGACCGAACGGCCCTGGATCAGCCTGATCAGCTGCGCTCTAAGCGGGCGCCCCGGGGGTGCGTCGCCCAGGCCCGCGATCTGGCCCTCGTACCCCATCACGCCGACCAGGCGGAACCCCGCGCGGCGCGTGAGCGCCTTCGCGAAGTCCGCCGCCTGTTCCGGCGTGTGCAGCGGAGACCGCCTGGTGCCGATGTGCACCGCGGGCCTGCGGCCCAGCGGGCGCCAGGAGACATCGAGGTCCAGGCAGACCCGGATTTCCGGGTGACCGTCACCCAGGGCGCGGTCCACCACGTCCAGGTGTGTCTCGGAGTCGGTCATGATCGTGATGCGCTGCCTGGCCTGGGCGTCGGCGGCCAGTGCGCGCAGCGCCCGCCGGTCCACGGTGGGGTAGGCGACCAGCAGGTCGTCGCAGGTGCCCATGGCGTGCAGCCAGAGGGCTTCGGTCAGCGAGTAGCACATGACACCCCGGTAGCCGGGCCTGGCCAGCGCGCGCTCGATCAGGTAGCGGCACCGCAGCGATTTGGTGGCCACCCGGATCGGGCGGCCCCCGTTTCCAGCCAGCGCCGCCCGGCGGGTCATGTCGGCGGCATTGCGGTCGAAGGCGCCCAGATCCACGATGGCCAGCGGCGGGTCCAGGTCCGCGGTGGCGTGGTCGTACCTCGCGCGCAGGGCGCCTAGTCGCTGGGTGTCCGGGGATTTCGGTGCCGCCCGCTCAGTGAGCTTGCTCCCCTGGTCGACTGACATGCTCGCACAGTAGACCAGCGCTGCGAAAATCTGAATACTGTCGGGTAATGAAGGCTTCCCCTGGTGCCTCCGCCGCGGGGCCTCGCGCCTGGCGGAACTGGGCCGGGACCGCGACGGCGACTCCGGCCCGCTGGTGCCGGCCCCGCAGCGAGGCCGAGATCTCGGCCGCGATCAAGGACGCGGCGTCGGCCGGGCTGCCGGTGCGGGCGCTCGGCAGCGGGCACTCGTTCACCGCGGTCGCGGCGACCCGCGGCGTAGCGCTGGACCTGTCCCAGTGGACCGGGATCACCGCCGCGGACACCCGGACGGGCCTGGTGACCGTGCGGTCGGGGACCACGCTGCGGGCCGTCAATGCCGAGTTGAGCGGGCTCGGGCTGGCCATGGCCAACCTCGGGGACATCGACGCGCAGACGGTGGCGGGCGCCCTGTCCACCGGGACGCACGGCACCGGGGCCCGGCTCGGCGGGCTCGCCACCCAGGTTTCCTCGCTCGAGCTTGTCCTGGCGGACGGGTCGGTGGCGTCGTGTTCGGCCACCTCGCGGCCGGAGCTTTTCGCGGCCGCCCGGATCGGCCTGGGCGCACTCGGCGTGATTACTACCGTGACGCTGCGCTGCGTGCCGTCGTTCAGGTTGCTGGCGGACGAGCGTCCGGTGCCGGTGGAGGAGGTTCTCGAGCAGTTCGACGCGCTCGCCGATGCCAACGACCACTTCGAGTTCTACTGGTTTCCCTACGGCCGCAAGGCCCTGGTCAAGCGGAACAACCGGACTTCGGCCGCCGATGCCGCCGCCGCGGCACGGGCCCTGCCCGGGTGGCGCAGGTTCTGGGAGTTCGAGGTGATGGAGAACGCCGCCTTCGGCACGCTGTGCCGGATCGGCCGGGCCAGGCCGCGGCTCATCCCCGCGCTGAACAGGTTCTCTTCGGCCGCGCTGTCCTCCCGGTCCTATAGCGACCTGTCCCACCGGGTGTTCGTGACCCCCCGCCGGGTCCGCTTCGCCGAGTCCGAGTACGCCGTTCCACGTGAATCACTGGGCCACGTGATCGCCGAACTGCGCCGCGCCGTGCCCCGCCTTCCCGATCCCGTCATGTTCCCGGTCGAGGTGCGGGTGGCGGCGGCCGACGACATCTGGCTCTCCACCGCCTACGGCCGCGAGTCCGCCTACGTCGCGATCCACCAGTACGCCGGGCTGCCCTATCGGGCCTACTTCGACCGGTTCGAGTCCATCGTGGCGGAGGTGGCGGGCCGGCCGCACTGGGGCAAGCTCCATTCGCTTGACGCCGAACGCCTCCGTCCGCTTTACCCGCGCTATGACGAGTTCCGCCGGGTCCGCGCCGAGGTCGACCCCGAGGCTAGGTTCGGTAATCCCTACCTGACCCGGGTCCTCGGGGACGCTCACGACTTGTGACGGAAAAATTACGCAGGCCGCCCGGGCCGAACCGTGCCTGGCTGGCTGCCCGTAGTCCCGGTTAGTGGCCAGTGCACGCGGCTGCCATGAAAGATCACGGCCTACCGGTCATGAATTTTGTGACCCGGAGGCCATGATCACCGCCTTCTTTCACTGATGGCGGCCGCGGCACCGGTCACGCAAATGATCGCGTTTCCCGGGCGTGGTCGGTAACGAACGCATCCCGTGCGGGGGAAGGCAGGTGAGCCGATGGCAGCGCGACGCCGCGTTTGGGTCATGACTCCGGTGGCTTGGCTGACAGCGGGCCACCAGGGCGGAAGCGGTGCGGTCACGGGCCGGATCGCGCTGGTCGCGGTGGTGGTGGTCGCCGTGGGCGCGTTCGCGGTGCTGCAGGTCAAGGCGCGATCGCGCCGTCCGCGGGCACCGTCCGAGCCCCGCCGCCGTCGGCACGAACCCTTCAACCCCTTCAATCCCTCGGACTGGCGGACGCTGTCTCCGCCGTACTGGCCCGACGGCAGGAACGACGAGGCGCCGTCGGGCAACGAAGACAGATACCGGCCCGACTGGAGATACGGGTATCCTCCCGGCTACGATCCGTACCCCCTGTATGATCCCGCCCGGTCGCCGTGGGCCACCCGTGACGACGCGGCGCCCGACGGGAGATCTTTAGCGATACCTGGCCGCGAGCCGCCGGCCTTCCTAAGCCCGACTCTGCGTGTCTAAGGTATCTGTATCGGTAACGGCCAAACGTGTTGATTGGCGGCAATTGGTTGCGCTCGCGGCAGACACGGTGTGCGGATGAGGATCGACGATCCCACTGATGGTGATGCCGCCGATGACCGGGTACCCGAGTATGACCACATCAGGTCGGCGGAGGGCGCCGAGGCGCGCGACCGCGAGGAGTGTTATCGCGTCCTTCGCGCCTACGACCAACCCTCCGGGCGCCCGTCGGCCAGCATGCGCCCCGATGAGCCGCGGTCCGCTGGCGACGGCGGCTGGAAGTGGAAGGGGCTGGAACTCGGCCCGGAAGCAAACCGCGTCGCGGATTCCGGACTCGCCGCCCGCCAGGCCGCCGAGGGCCGCGACGCGGCAGGCAACTACGGCGAAGGGGGCCTTACCCCCGAGATGCGCCGCGTCGAAGCCGAACTTGAGCATGGCACCCTGGTGCCGGACACCGAGAAGTTCGCCCTCAAATCCCCCGACCGCTTCAAGGAAAAGCTGGCCAAGATGATTTCCCTCGAGCCAGACGTCACGCCCGGTGATCATGCCGCGAGTATCCACGATGGAATTCGCTATACCTTTATTTTCGACGACCAGTTTTACTCGGCAGGTGTCCGCAGCGCCGAAAACCGGCTGGCAGGCAACGGACATAGACTTGTGGAGCGCAAACCGAGCTGGTTGGGTGAAGTATATAAAGGAATAAATAGTCAATGGCGTGACGTCGCTAGCGGACAGCTTTTCGAGGTTCAGTTCCATACCCCAGCGAGCTGGGATGCAAAGCAGCAGACACACGACTCATATGAGAAAATCCAGAATCCCGCCACCACGCCCGGAGAGCGTACTCGACTACGAGCTTATCAGCGTGAGGCAGTGGCATCCGTACCCATACCCCCTGGCGCCCTGGAATTCGCTCCTTATAAAGAAGAAGGAAGATAAAAGTGCCGGAGAAGGTCACGTACTACGCGGTAGTGGGAGTGAACCGCACGATCGGGAGCCCCTCAGGGCTTGTCCGGCGCCGCCATGCCGCCGCTGGCCCGGTGGACGAGTCTCTTGCCCGGGACCTGTCCTGGAGCTTCACCGACGCGATTTACCAGCTGGAGCGAGGCGAGAACTTCGGCCCTGAGCTGGTGGAGATCAGCGAGGCTGAGGCCAATGTGCTTATGGAACGGTTCAAACAGAGGTGGGAAGGGGCGTCGTGACGTTAGCTTGGGAGGCACTAAACGAACTCGGCGCGTACCGGGTTACCGAAATCCCGCGGCGCTCCGACGCTGATGCGGCACCCTCGCAGGTCCAGCCTAACGATCCGGGCCGGACCCAGCGGCTCGCCGCCCTGATCGCGGCGTATCACGCCGGGGCCGACGCCAAGGGTAATGGTTCGGCCGCCCTGGCCATCGGCTGGATAAGGCACGGCACCGGTGGCCCGGTCCAGGTTCTGGTGGCTGGCACGGGCCTGGTCGGCAGTGAAAGCGACCAGGAAGTCTTCCTGACGCTTCCCGGTGGCGCGAGAGCCCAGCCACTACTGCGTGGCACGATGGCCGCTCTGATGGCGCAGTTGCCATCCTGGCGCACAATTGGCGGAATAAGCGACGGGCTGCTGCCCGATAATGAGCGTCGCACTGGCGACCGGTCGCCCCCGTCGATGGAAGAATGTTTGCTCGCGGTGTGGCCGGGACCTTTTGGCTGGCTGCTTCTGGCTGAGCCGCTGAGCGCGACCGAGATCCTGGATATAGCCGACCAACTGGCTGAGCTCGAGCGTTATTCGGCGGGTGATTCGGACAGGTTTCCCGACCGGGCCATGGCGGCCCGCCGGCTGAGCCTGCGGCACGCCGAGATGCGGAAGGGCGCCTCGGCGGGCCTGTGGCGGGTCCGGCTGCTCGCGGGCGGCGCCAGTGCCGAGGCCGCGTCGCGGGTGGCCGCCTTGGTATGTGCCTCGGCCGATCTGGACGGCCTGCCCTACGCCGTCACCCCCGCTGGCAGCGCGGCCCGCAGCTTGGCCGAAGTCCTGGAGGAATCGAGCCCGGCCCCGGCCGGGGGAGACGCGGCGCCGGGCCATCCGTTTTACGCGAGCACTGAGTTGATCGCCGCGCTGGCCCGGCCGCCAGAGCGCGAGATGCCCGGAATCCGGCTGGCGCTGCAGCCGGATTTCGACGTCACCCAGGAACCTGCGGCCGGCCGCGAGGCGATCGACGTCGGCGAGATCCTGGACAGAAGCCGCAGGTCAGCAGGCCCGCTGGTGCTGCCGCTCGACTCCTTGAACCGGCACGTGTTCGTCAGCGGCGCTACCGGGTCAGGGAAGTCGCAGACCGTGCGGACGCTGCTCGAGGCCGCCACCAGGGCCGGCATCCCGTGGCTGGTGGTGGAGCCGGCTAAGGCTGAATACCGGCTGATGGCCGCGCGCCTGGCCGGGATCGGCAGCGGAGTCCGGGGAACCGGCGCGGTGGTCTCCGAGGTGGTTCGGATCCGGCCGGGTGAATCCGACGCGATCGCGGCCGGGCTCAATCCGCTCGAGCCCGCACCGGACGCAGACGGCCGCCGCTTCCCGCTGCAGACCCACGCCGACCTGGTCAAGGCGCTGTTCATCGCGTCCTTCCGCTCGGACGAGCCCTTCCCTCAGGTGCTTAGCGCGGCTCTGACCAGGGTGTATGAGGACGCCGGCTGGGACCTGGCCCTGGGCGAGACGGTCACGGCGGACGCCAACCCCAGCTATCCGAACCTCGCCGACCTTCAGCGGGCCGCGATCCGGATCGTCCGGGAAATCGGCTACAGCCAGCGGATCACCGACGACGTGCTCGGCTTCATCAAGGTGCGGCTTTCCAGCCTGCGGCTTGGTACCACCGGGCGGTTCCTGCAAGGCGGTCACCAACTCGACTTCGGCAAGCTGCTGCGGACCAACGCCGTGCTCGAGATCGAGGACGTGGGGGACGACAGCGACAAGGCCTTCCTGATGGGGACGGTGCTGATCAGGCTGGTCGAACACCTGCGGATGGTGAACCGGGCCCAGCCTTCGAGCCCGGGGGGGCTCGGGGGGGTCATCCCCCCCGGCGCTAGCAGAGCCCCGGCCACGCTGCGCCACCTGACCGTCATCGAGGAAGCGCACCGGCTGCTCCGCCGCCCGGAGGCTCCGGGGAGCGGCGCCTCCGGCGGCGCGGCGGCCCACGCGGTCGAGATGTTCGCCGGGCTGCTCGCCGAGATCCGTGCCTACGGCGAGGGGCTCATCATCGCCGAACAGATCCCGGATCGCCTCATCGCCGATGTCATCAAGAACACGGCGGTGAAGATCACTCACCGGCTGCCCGCGGCCGATGACCGCGATGCCGTGGGCGCGACGATGAACATGACGCAGGCGCAGAACCGGTTTCTGGTCACGCTCAAACCGGGCGAGGCCGCGGTGTTCGCCGACGGCATGGACTTCCCGCTGCTGGCGCAGATGCCCGACGGCACCAGCCGGGAAGCAGCCACGCAGGCCGCCACCGCCAGCCCGGCCGGAGTCGTCCGGTCGCGCAGCATCACCTGCGGCGCCGACTGCGTGGGGCAGCCCTGCACGCTGCGGGACATGCGGGTCGCTCAGCGCGCGCTTGACGAGTATCCGGTGATCCGGCTGTGGGCCGAACTGTCGGTCCTCGCGCACCTGGTCGGCTGGCCGATGCCGGTGCCGCGTACCGCGCTGCTTTCGCTCTTGCAGATGATGCCGTCCCGGTTGCGGGACTGCGCCCTCTCGCACGGCGTCGATGCGGCCCTCGGCGTCCGGGTGCCGGTGATCGCCGGGCGGGTCAGCCCGGTCGGGCTCGCATCGCACGTCACCACCGCGATCAGGTCCAGGGTCTCGCGGGGAAGCTGGCTATGCCAGCGGGAGGAACCCACGTGGCTCGCCCCCGCCTACGAATGGACGCTCGTCCTCGACGCGCTCAAGTCGGCCGACAGGCAGAACCCGGGGGCTGGCCCGCATCCGCGGAGTCCGGAATGGGAGCGGACGTACGGACAGGCAATTACTGGCGATACCTGTGCGCGCCAGGTGGGAACGGTGCAGCGCTGGTACGACGGCGCGCAGCGTGATGACTGGGAGGTGCGGGCGGTGGCGTTCGGCGTCGACAGCCCTTCCGACATCGAGAAAGCCGTCGGTGCCCGCGCCGAAGACGACGACTTCGAGGAGCGCCTGACCGGCTACCTCGACCAGTTCGTCGACTGCCGCTGGCCGCGGCTGTACCTGACCGCCGACCCGCTCGGGGATCCCCCAGAACAGCGGTAGACCCACCTCAGCTGGCTGAGACAGCCTTGACAGGCGCCCTTAGTTGTCCACAGCGGAATCCACAGAAGTGGGCATCGGGTTGCCAGTGGCACTCGGCATACTGGGGCGTTGCGTAAAGAGTTATCCACAATGCGTGCTTGTGGAGAACGTCGCTCAGAGCATCGGCAGCAGCTCGGGGAGCCGTCCGGACGATGCCGCTGACACCGAACGCCAGCCCCAGCGGCCGGAAACGCAGAGCCAGACGAACGCGGCCGCCCCGAGGAGGCGGACGGTCGGCGTGAGCCAGGTTCCGTTGAACTGTGCGAGGTCGTAGAGCCAATGTGGCTCGGCCGGGCTCTGGATGGCCTGGGCGTAGATGGTCGCGCCCGCCAGCAGCCGGATCAGGACCATCCAGTCCAGCCGGGACGCCGAGTACAGCGCGAGCAGGCCGATGGCCATCACGTCGTACCAGGGTCGCTGGAACGCCGTGACGAAGAGCCACGCCAGGCTCAGGGCCAGGGCAGGGGTGACGGCCAGGCCAGGGACCCGGTCCGGGAGGCGCAACAGGGCCAGCACCGCGACCGCCGCGAACAGCAGGTAGGCGATCAGTTCGAGGTGCGGCGGGGCACTCGACACGCTGAACTGGGTATAGCCGAGCACCGGCCGCCAGAAGAGCTGGTACATCGTGTCCCAGGTAATTCCCGCACTCCGGGTGACGAGCACCTTGATCGCCGGGGTCCCGGCGGCCAGGTAGGCCGGGACGACCGCCGCGCCGAAGCCGACCGCGGCGGCGGCCAGGGCCTTGAGCGACCTGCGGCAAGCCCAGGCCACGGCCAGGCCGAACAGGACGTACTCCACCTTGATGTCGGCCGCCACACCGATCAGCAGGCCGGCCAGGAGCGCCCCGCCGACTGGGATCCGCGCCTGCGCCCTGCTCTCCGCTGGCTGGCCGCTCTCCCGGGGCGGGGTGCGCGTCCGGAGTGCCGCGATTCCCACCAGCCCGAACACCGCGGCTAGCCCGTCGATGTGGCCGCTCGCGACGATCTCCCACAGCAGCAACGGGTTCACTGACCACAGCAGATGGGCCCGCAGGCGCATCTCGGGGTCGGAGCGGAGCAGGCGGTCCAGGGCCAGGATGACCGCCCCGAAGGCGATCGCTTCCTCCAGCTTCAGCCAGAACGTGATGCGGGCCAGCGACGTCCCGCCAAGCTCGGCCGCGCCCCACTCGGCCGCAGTGGCCACGGGCCCGTATACGGACACCGCGTTCGCCCAGCTAGATGGGATCTCGCCGAACGGTATCTGCCTGCCGACCGGATCGCCGGTCCGCTCCAGTTGCAGCGGGGTCATGACGTACGGACTGTGTCCGATCACCACCGTGCGGCCGCTGGCGGCATACGAGATGGAGTCTGTCGAGCCGGCCGACGGGAGCACGGTCAGCACCGCCACGGCCAGGAACGCGGCCCCGATGACCGGCCGAACCGGCGGTCGGGCTCCGCGGGCGACGGCGACCAGGCCGGCGATCACTCCGGCGCAGCCCAGCGCCATCGCGGCCCATAGCGATACCGTCACGAACGTGGCCGTGAGGTGCAGCGCATGCCACCACGGGGGGCCGCCCGCCTGGCGCATGGCGGGCACCGACACGTTCGGGCCCGCGGCTGAGATCACGATCATGACCAGCGTCGAGGCCGCGATGGCGGCCGCAGCGAACCAGCCAGTGAAGGGGGCGAGGGGAGGTGGGTGGGGGGTGAGTTCGGGCGAGCCCGGACGGTTTACCTGGGCGGCGCTGGTCGCTTCGACCCCGTCCTTGTCACTCACCAAATCGCCCGTCTACTGGTCACAGTCATGGTTGCCGCACTCCCGGGTCCGTGACTAGACGGTACCGGATCATGCCCACGGCGGTCCTGACTCGCGCGGCAAAGCCGCCCAGACCGGTGAAACCCAGGCCATTGAAGGCAGGTACGCTCCTACGGCGGAATCGGAAACGCCCGCAGCGCTGCTCGTCACACCGCCGCCTGGCGATCAGCGTGCGGGCAGCGCCGCGGGCGCCTCTTCATTAGTTTCCGCGACGTGAATGCCTCGTCCCGTTACGTCCCGGGCGTGGTGACCCGACCGTTGACCTCCGAGCCCGCGGTCGCGTCAGAAGCGGAATCTCCGGCCTGGGTGCCTCGTTCGTCCTCGGACGCCTCGGTGGCGTTCTTGGCCTCCGCCGTGGCACTGGCGTAACGACGCCGCATGGTGATGGCAGCGCCAGCGCCAGCCGCGGCCATGGCTGCGCCGACGCCGAGCAGCAAGCGCCAGTCCAGCAGCCTCCGGATACCGGCCCGCTTCGTTTCGCTCAGCCTGACCTGGGCAGCGGTCGACCGCAGAACCGATGACACCTTCGGGGCGACGGTGGTGTCGACGGCGTCCGCAGCGTCCTCCAGTCGAGGCGCGGCCCACTCCCGTGCGCCCTGAACGGCGTCCTCCAGTCGAGGCGCGGCCCACTCCCGGGCACCCTGAACGCCCTGTCGGACTCCCTGAACCGCGGTCGTTCCCGCGCGCTTCCCCACCGGAACGGCCTGCGCGGCGACGTCCTTGGCGCGTACGCCGATCGGAGTCGCCCCGTTGGTGGTGCGGTTGGTCTTGATATTGGACACAGTTAACCTCCCGAGCATTATCCCGCCATCACAGGCTTCCCGGCTGTGCTGGGTTCAATCATCGCGCGCTACCGGTACGGTGATGACTGGAGGAAATTTACAACGACGAAATGTCCGGCCATTTAGCTGGCTGGACGAGGAGTCCATCGCATGACAGACACGCTGACCGCTACGCTGCGCACCAGTCAGGGCCCGGTTGTCATACGCCTCTTCCCTGATCACGCGCCAAAGACGGTACGCAACTTTGTGGAACTAGCCGAAGGTAGCAGGCAGTGGACGGACCCGCGCACCGGGCGGGCCACCACGGACAAACTGTACGACGGGACGGTGTTCCACCGGGTCATCCCCGACTTCATGATCCAGGGCGGGGACCCGCTCGGATCTGGCCGAGGCGGCCCCGGCTACGAGTTCGCCGACGAAATCCACCCGGACCTCGCGTTCGACCGGCCGTACCTGCTGGCCATGGCGAACGCCGGACCCGGCACCAATGGCTCGCAGTTCTTCATCACCGTCGCGCAGGCGCCCTGGCTTAACGGCAAGCACACCATCTTCGGCGAGGTCATCGAGGGTGCCGACGTGGTTGACCTGATCAGCCGGGTCAAGACGGGCAGCCAGGACCGGCCCGTGGAGGACGTGACCATCGAGTCGGTCACGGTAGAACGCGGCACCAGCGCTTCCTGATTGGACCAAGCCGTGAGCATGCCCAGCGATTCCGGATCGGGCGGACAGGGCCGGCCGGACGGGGTCGCGCCGGGGCCTGGCGGGGACCAGGCAGTTCCGACCTGTTACCGCCACCCCGGCCGGGAAACGTACGTCTCCTGTGTCCGGTGCGAGCGCTACGCGTGCCCAGATTGCATGCGCTCGGCCTCAGTGGGCCAGCAGTGCGTGGAGTGCGTGGGCGAAGGCGCGCGGAGCACCCGCCGGGCCAGGACCACCTTCGGCGGCCGCCCGGCCGCGGGCGCCGTCGTCACCTGGACGCTGGTCGCCATCAACGTGGCGGTGTTCCTGGTGGCCTGGGTCCGCCCGGGTATCGTCGCCGATCTGGAGATGCTCGGGTACTTCCCGCCCACGCAGGGCGGCCCGGTGCACGGGGTGGCCGCGGGTGAGTGGTATCGGCTGATCACGTCCGCGTTCGTGGTCCCCGGGGCAGGCCTGAGCGGCCTGGGGCTCATGGACATCGCGTTCAACATGTGGGCGCTGATCTTCGTGGGACCCTCGCTCGAAGGCGTCCTGGGCCGGGCCCGGTTCCTCGCGGTATACCTGCTCAGCGCCGTCGGCGGCGCGGTGATGTACTACTTCCTCGCGCCGCCGTACAACGCCGCGGCGGGCGCCTCGGGTGCCATCTACGGGCTGTTCGGGGCGTGGTTCGTGGTGTCCAGGCGGCTGCGCGTGGACACCCGCGGGATTGTCGTGCTGATCGCCATCAACCTGGCTTTCAGCTTCTACTTCCGCAACGCCATCGCCTGGCAGGACCACATCGGCGGGCTGCTTACCGGCGCGCTGCTCACCGCCGCCTATGTCTACGCGCCCCGTAAGAACCGCACCGCCTTCCAGGTCGCCGCCACCGTAGCGGTGATGGCCCTGATCGCGGTCGCGATCGTGACCAGGAACGGCCAGCTCACCAGCGGCGGGGTCTAGGGCCGGGGTCAGCGCCACCTGGTAGACAAGGTGACGCCCGCGATGATGAACGCGAAGCCAATCACGAGGTTCCATGCGCCCAGGCTGGATATACCGGGTATCGAACCATTCGAGAGGTAATACGTCACGATCCAGGCCAGGCCGAGGACCAGGCAGGCCACGATGGTCGGGCCGACCCATGGCGCACTGACCTTCCTCCGCGCCGTCTTCGGCTGCGGAGGCGTGTAGACCGTCCTCTTGCGGACGCGCGACTTGGGCACAACGGCCTCCTGCGTAGCAAACCTGGCGAGGCAAACCCGCGATCAAACCCTGCGATGCGGACCTAAGCGTAGCCGCTCTGCGCGGTGGTCGGCGCGATCCGCGTTTTCTGGGCCTCGATTCACCTGCCGATCGACACCTCGGGCTTCAACGGCTAAGACCCCTCAGAACCCGAGGCCAAGGCCACCGCTGGCGGCCGGGGTCGCGGTCGGGGTCGCGGTCGGGGAGGCCGGGGCGGACGGAGATCCTGTCGGAGACGCGCCGTTCTGTACGTAGATGGTGACCGTGGAGCCCTTCGGCGCGGTGCCGCTGGCGGGCTGCTGGCTGAAGACCGTTCCGTTGGCGTACTGGGCCGGCCCCGACCCTGGTGTGACGCTGACCTGGAAGCCGGCCTGGGTCAGAATCTGGGTGGCGGTCGCCTGGGAATCACCGACGACGGACTGTACCGGAACGTCGCCACCGGAAATGGTGATGGTGACCGTGGAGCCCTGCGGGGCCGTGCCCCCGCTTGGACTCTGCGCGGTCACCTGGCCAAGCGGCGCGGACGAGGCTGGGTCGTTCTTGATGGCGGGCTTGAAGCCCGCGTTCTGCAGGGCGGACTCGGCCGCGGCCTCCTGCTGGCCGACCACATTCGGCACGGCGACGGGCGCCGTCCCCTTGGAGACGACCAACCTCACCAATGTGCCCGCCGCGACGTTATTACCCTGCTGGGGGCTGGAGCCGATCACCAGGCCCTGCTTGACGCTGGACGAAGTCTGGTAGACGACGGTGGAGCGAAGGTGCGCGGCCGTGATCTGGGCTTCCGCCTGCGCGACAGGCTCGTTGTTCACCAGCGGGACCGCGTAAGTCTTGCCTGCTCCAGCGAGCAGGTAGTAGGCCGCTGCGGCTACCACGCCGACCACGAGCACCAGGCCGAGAACCCAGGGAATCCAGCGGCGGCTCGTGCCGCCGCCGTGCCTGCCCCGGTCGTAGCCTTGGCCCGCGTATTCATAGTCCTCGACCGGCGGGATCTGCGAGGTGGCTCCTGCCATCATCGCGCCGGAGCCCAGCCGCTGGGTCTGCGGGTACATGTCGAACCTGGTCGGCGGCGCCGCCGCGACCGGCATGCCGGAGGCAGCACGCTGCAGGTCGGCGCGCATGTCCGCGGCGGTCTGGTACCGGTCCGCGGGCGACTTGGCCATTGCCTTCAATACGATCGCGTCCGCCCACGGCGGGACGTCGGGGTCCACCCGGGACGGCGGCACCGGGTTCTCCCTGACGTGCTGGTAGGCGATCGCGACCGGTGAGTCACCGGTAAACGGCGGCCGGCCGGTCAGCAGCTCGTACAGCAGGCAGCCGGTCGAGTACAGGTCACTGCGGGAATCGACCCGTTCCCCCCGGGCCTGCTCCGGCGAGAGGTACTGCGCGGTGCCGATCACCTGGGCCGTCTGGGTCATCGTGGCCTGGGCGTCGCTCATCGCCCGGGCGATGCCGAAGTCCATGACCTTGACGTCGCCGTTGCGGGTCACCATCACGTTGCCCGGCTTGATGTCGCGGTGCACGATGCCAGCCTGATGGCTGTAGTCCAAGGCGCGCAGCACCCCGTCGATGATCTCGATGGAACGCTCCGGCAGCAGCCGGTGACCTTCCTGCAGCAGGTCCCGCACCGTGCGGCCGTCCACGTACTCCATGACGATGTACGGCACGGGGAGGCCCGTGGCCATGTCCTCGCCGGTGTCGTAGACCGCCACGATGGACGGATGGTTGAGGGAGGCCGCCGACTGGGCCTCGCGGCGGAACCTGGCCTGGAATATCTGGTCCCTGGCGAGGTCGGTGCGCAGCGTCTTGATGGCGACGATCCGGTCAAGCCGGATGTCGCGCGCCCGGTACACCTCGGCCATGCCGCCGCGGCCCACCACGCCATCGAGTTCGTAGCGGCCGCCGAGTAGACGGGGCTGTGTCATATCTCGCACTGTGCCAAACCACCCTGCGTTTTTTCTAGTGTCTCGGACTACGGCGAAGAAGACGACGACGGTGACGGGCTCGCGGACGACGATGAGCTAGTTGGCGTCGGCGAACTGCTCGCCGTCGCTGACGGGCTCGCCGTCGGCGTTGGCTTCGGGGACGGTGTCGGTTTAACGGACTTCGTCGGCTGCGGGTTGCCGAGGGTAGGGCTAGGCGATGGCTTTTGGTGCACCACCACCACATTAGAAGGCGTCGGACGGGAGTGCGGGCTGGCGGTGCTGCGGGACGGCCTGGCGTTCGGTGAGTTCGGGTGCTGCAATGCGTTATTGCCTGCATTTCCGCTGGTCTGACCCGTGGCATGACTGGTCAGGTACAGGCCGGTCGCGACGGCGGCGGCGCACAGGACCGCGGTCGACCCGGCCGCCACCAGCTGGCGGCGCCGGCTGATGCGGCCCGCGCCGGCGCCACGTGGCCGGCCGGAACCGGGGTCTTCCTCGCCGAACAGGACGCCCGTCGCCGCAGGCGGCAGGTCCGCCCGGGTCGCGCCGAGGTATTCGGCGGGCTTCCCGGACTCGCCTAGCGCCAGCGCGTCCCGCAGCATGTCGGCGCGATCGGCCACCACCCGGACACTGGCGGGCCGCTCCGCCGGGGTCTTGGCCAGCATGTGGTAGACCAGATCGCTGACCGGCTGCGGCACGTCCGGCGGCAGCGCGGGCACCGGCTCGTGCTTGTGCGCGAACGCGATCGCCAGCGGCTCGCTGGCCGTGAACGGCGGATGCCCGGCCAGGCACTCATAAGCGACCACGCCGAGGGAGTAGATGTCGGAGGCGTCGGTCACCGGGGCGCCGGTGGCCTGCTCGGGCGATACGTACATCGCCGTGCCCATCACCATGCCCGTCTCGGTCAGGTGCGACGCCTGGGCCGCAGCCACCGCGGTAGCGATGCCAAAGTCAGTGATCTTCGTGGTGCCACCCGCGGCGACCAGCAGGTTGCCTGGCTTGATGTCGCGGTGCACGATGCCGGCCTGGTGCGCGGCGTCGAGCGCGCGCGCCGCCTGGCTGATGATGTCCAGCGTGGCGTCCGGGGACAGCCGGCCCGCCTGGGCCAGGATCGCCGATAGGGCCTCGCCGTTGACCAGCTCCATGATCAGGTACGCGCCGCCGAACTCGGAGGACTCACCGTAGTCGTAGACCCGCGCGATGCCCGGATGGGACAGGCTGGCCGCATAGCGTGCCTCGGCGCGGAACCTGGCCAGGAACGCCTCGTCGCCGGCCCGGCCGGTAGGCAGCAACTTGACCGCGACCGCACGGTTGAGCAGGTTATCCTCGCCGCGCCACACCTCGCCCATGCCGCCGGCCGCTATGCGGTCGGTCAGCCGGTAACGGCCGGCCAGCAGATAGTCGCTCACGGATTCCTCAGGGTCTTCAGGTACGCCTGGATGACCTGCACGGCGATGGGTGCGGCCGAGGCAGCTCCGTAGCCGCCACCTTCAATTATGACGCCGACGGCGATATCCGGGTTGCCGTAGGGAGCGAAGGCGGTAAAGGCCGCGTCGTTCAGCCCGCTGTTCTGACCGGTCTCGGCCGTACCGGTCTTGCCGGCGATCACCACGCCGCCCTCGGCGTTGGCATTGAAGGCGAACGCGGTGCCGTTGGAGTCCTGCACCACGGCGCGCATCATCTGTCCCACGCTGCCGGCCACGGACGGGGTGACCGGCTGGCTCAGCACGGTCTGCGGTGTCGCCTGGACCGTGCTCAGGTCGCTGGCGGTGACCTGCTGCACCAGGTAGGGCTTCATCAGCGTGCCGCCGTTGGCGATGGCCGCGGCGAACATGGCTTCCTGCAGCGGGGTGACAGTGTCGCTGAACTGCCCGATCGCCGAGTAGGCGGTCAGCGCCTCGCTCGGCGGGATGACGTAGTTGCTCTGCGCCACGCCGAGCGGAATGGTCAGGTTCGGGTTGTTCATGCCGAACTTCCCCGCCATGGCGTTGAGCGCCGGCGCGCCGACGTTCATGCCGATCTTGGCGAAGGTGGTGTCGCAGGACTGGGCGAACGCCGTGATCAGCGGCACCTGGCCGCTCCCGTCGCCGCATATCTCGCCGAGGTTATTGGTCAGCACGTGGTTGGTCTGCGGCAGCGTGAGCTGGGTCGGCGAGTCAAATTTGGTGTTGATCGTGGTGCTGGGATTCCGCGTCAGCAGCGCCGAACTCGTCACGATCTTGAACGTCGAGCCGGGCGGGTAGGTCCCCTGCAGGGCCCGGTTGACAAGCGGCTGGGCCTGATCCGTGAGCAGCTGGTTGTCGTTCTTGTTGAGCTGGATGCCGTCGTGAACGGCTAGGACGTTCGGGTCGAAGCTCGGGTAGCTGGCCATGGCGAGGATCGCCCCGGTTTTCGGGTTGAGCGCAACCACCGCGCCCGGCTTGCCGAGGGTCTTGAGCGCGTCGTAGGCCGCCGCCTGCGCCACGGAGTTGATCGTGACCTGGACCGTGGCACCCTTGGTCGTCTTGCCGGTGATCAGGTCGATGACCTTCCTGACGTCAAGCGCGGAGTCGTTGCCCGACAGCAGCGAGTTCTCCGCCAACTCGATGCCGGTCTGGCTGTAAAGCGTGTCGTAGCCGGTCACCGGGGCGAACTCCGGGCCCAAGGGGTAAACCCGCTGGTACTTGATGGAATCGTTGCTGCTGCTCGGCTTGGAGGTCGCGATGGTCACGCCGTCGGAGGTGACGATGTTGCCGCGCTGGTATTGGTTCTGCGCGGCGTAGAACGCACGGGAGTTACCTGTCTTGCCCGCCAGGCTGGCGGGTTCGAAGCCCTGCAGGTAGTTGATGTTGATCAGCAGCAGCAGGAACATCACCAGGACGGCGATCGATATCCGGCGCAGCGCCCGGTTCACTTCAGCGTCACCACCTGCGTCAGTCCCTCTTCCTGTATCGGCCGGGGCGGCGGGCGCCGGGCGGTGTCGCTCAGCCGGGCCAGCAGGGCGATCAGTATCCAGCTCGCCACCAGTGAGGACCCGCCTTGGGACAGGAACGGAGTGGTGATGCCGGTCAGCGGGATGAGCCGGGTGACCCCGCCGACGATGACGAACACCTGCAGGGCGAGCATGAACGACAGGCCGCCGGCGAGCAGCTTGGAGAACGGGTCCTTGACCGACATCGCGGTCCGCAGCCCGCGCTGCACGAGCAGCCCGTAGATCAGCAAGATGGCCATCAGCCCGGCCAGTCCGAGTTCCTCGCCGAACGCGCTGATCACGAGGTCGCTCTGCACCAGCGGGGTGATGTACGGCTGGCCGCCGCCCAGGCCCTTGCCGAGCAGGCCGCCGCTCGCCATCCCGTACAGGCCCTGAACGAGCTGGTAGGAGTTGTGGGTGGGATTTTGCCCGGTGAACGGATGCAGCCAGATGTCGAATCGCTCGCCGACATGGGCGAACAGCTTGCTCGCCGCGAACGCGCCCACGACGAACATGACGAAGCCGAGCAGCAGCCACGAAGTCCGCGACGTGGCGATGTACAGCGTCGCCACGAACAGGCCCATGAACACCGCGCTGGTGCCGACGTCGCTCTCGAAGACGAGCAGCAGCAGGCTGACCGCCCAGGCCACCAGGATGGGGCCGAGATCGCGGGCCCGCGGCAGGTCGATGCCGAGCACCCGCCGGCCGGCCAGCGCCAGGACGTCGCGCTTGGCCACCAGGTAGCCGGCGAACGAGACCGCCAGTGCCAGCTTGGCGAATTCCTCCGGCTGGAACGTGATCAGCGAGCCGAGCCGGATCTGGATCTTGGCGCCGGTGCCGGGGACCTCGCTAATCGACGCGGGCAGCAGGGCGGGCAGGGCCACCAGCAAGATCCCGACGGCGCCGAGCGTGTAGGTATAGCGCTGCAGCACCCGCGGCTCGCGGATCAAGGCGAGGACCGCGACGAAGCACCCGATGCCGACGGCCGAGAAGAGGACCTGAATGCCGGTCGCGGACGCGCTGACCACGGGACTTCCGGTCGCCGGATTCACCTGCGCCCCGAGCCGGTACATCATCACGATGCCGAGGCCGTTCAGCACCGCCGCGCCCGGGAGCAGCAGCGGGTCCGCCCACGGGGCGAATCTCCGCATGGCCAGGTGAGCGACTCCGACGATGACGATGTAGGCGGCCATGTATTCCGCCGTGCTCGAGGGCAGCTTGCCCTTGAGGCTGAAACCGACGTTCGCGAAGGCGAAGGCGACGAGCGCGCAGGCGAAGACGAGCATGATCAGCTCGGTGCGCCGCCTGCTGCGGGCCACCGGGACCAGCGGACCCGTCGGGTCGACCGCTGGCGACGGGGCGGTGATGCTACTCACGGGCGTCCCGAGGCCGGGGCCAGGGCACTGGCCGGGATGCCGAAGGCCACCGAAGACGGGCACATCGCCCCGGCCTTGGGCGGCTGCGGGCCCGGGTTGGGGGGGATGGCATTCGCCGGCTTCTTGGCCTGCCTGGCCAGCTTGGCCCGCGCCGCCGCGGCCTGGTAGGCGTTCTCCTTGGTCACCCAGTCCCGCAGCGTGGTGTACTGCTGCTGGCATGTGCCGACCGCGGTGCGGACGTTCGCGACGATCGCCTGGGCGTTGCCCAGGCTGCTGGCCGCGTCGGTGGCCTTCACCGTCTGCTGGTAGGGCGCTGGTACCTGGGCGAGCTCGATTCCGGTCTCCCGATAGGGCTTGGACAGGCTGATCCCGGCGATCCGCTGGTTGACGCCGCGGTAGATGACCACCTGGCCCTTGCTGTCAGCCCCGACGTAGTACTGGTCCTGGCTCCACCGCCAGGCGACGTAGACGCCGCCGATGATGACGGCCACCAGCACCACCAGCGAGGTGGTCACGATCGGCCAGCGGCGCCGGGCGGATCCGGAGGCGCGTTTCGGCTGGGAGCGGTGGCTGCGCCGGGCCCCGGCCATCCTGGGGTCGGTACCGTTCTCGGTCGCCACCGCGAGCGGCATGGCGGCCGGGTCGATCTCGTCGACGGCCACCATCGGCTGCGGAGAGGTGGTCGACGACCGCCCGTAGCCGTCGTAGGAACCCCCGAAGTGATTCTCCAGGTGATCATCGATGACGCCGAACGGGCTTCCCGCACCGGTACCGTCGGTGCTCAGCCTGGGATCGCTGACGCTCGCCGCGGCGCCAGCCATGATCGGGGTACCGGTGGCCGGCAGCCGGGACGTGGCCGTGTCCACGACATCGGCCACGATGCACGTGATGTTGTCCGGGCCGCCGCCGTGCAGCGCGAGCTCGATCAGCTGGCGCGTGACGGCCTCCGGGTCGCCACTGGTGGCGAGCGTCTCGCGTAGGGTCTCGTCGCTGACTACGCCGGACAGCCCGTCCGAGCAGAGCAGGTAGCGGTCACCGGCCTGGCCGTCATGCACGGACAGGTCAGGCTCGGCGATCGACCGGCCGTCCAGCGCCCGCAGCAGCAGCGAGCGCTGCGGGTGGGTGGAGACGTCATCGGCGCTGATCCGGCCCTCGTCGACCAGCGACTGCACCAGCGTGTGGTCGTGGGTGATCTGGTAGAGCTCACCCTCCCGGAGCAGGTAACCGCGCGAATCGCCGATGTGGCAGACCGCCGCGTGCCCGTCGGACCAGAACAGCGCGGTCAGCGTGGTGCCCATGCCCTCGACCGCCGGGTTGGCGATGATCATCTCCTGCAGCCGGGTGTTGGCCGCGGCGACCGCCGAGGACAGTTCCGCCAGCATGTCGCCGCCGGGCGGTTCGGAATCGAGTTTCGCCATCGAGGCAATGGTCAGGGAGCTGGCCACCTCGCCCGCGGCGTGGCCGCCCATCCCGTCCGCCACCGCGAGCAGGCGCGGCCCCGCGTACGCCGAGTCCTCGTTTCCTTCGCGGAGGAGGCCGACGTCGGAACGTACCGCGTAGCGGAGTACAAGTGTCATCTGCGCAGTTCCAGAACGGTCTTACCGATGCGGATCGGCACGCCCATCGGCACTGGCATCGGCCGCGTCACCTTCTGCCGGTCCAGGTAGGTGCCATTGGTCGAACCGAGATCCTCGACGATCCACTGACCGTCCTGGGGGAAAATCCGGGCGTGTCGGCTTGAAGCGTAGTCGTCGTTGAGCACCAGCGTGGCATCATTGGCCCGCCCGAGCGTGATCTGTTGCTGAGCGAGATCAAGGCTGGCGCCTTTCAGCGCGCCGGCCGTCACCACCAGAACGCGCGGCGATCCGCGTCCGGCCCGGGGCGGCCTGGCCGGACGATTCTGGCGCGGCGCCTGGGCCTGGCGCGCCTTGCCCCGCCGGGCGGTGGTGGACGGGCCGCCGAGCAGGTCAGTACGGACGACTCCGATGGCCGCTATGACGAAAAGCCACAGCACGGCCAGGAACGCCACCCTGATGATGGTGAGAGACAGCGCGTTCATCTGTGGCTACGCCCTTGGACCCTAGTAGCTGGTGCGCGAGTAGGCAGTGCCCTGGCCATCCTCGCGGTCTTGGCCATCCTGGCGGAAGATCAGCGTGGTGCGGCCCAGCGAGACATGGGTCCCGTCGGTGAGCGCTACCCGCCGGACCGGCTGGCCGTTGACGAAGGTGCCGTTCGTGGAGCTCAGATCCACCAGGACGACCTGGTCGTTTTCCACCCTTAGCTCGGCGTGGTGCCTGGACACGCCCGGATCCACCAGCCGCAGGTCGCAGTCCGTGCCCCGGCCGAGCAACGTCACCGGGCCCTGCAGCTCGTAGGTGTGCTGCTCACCGCCGGCTGGGTCGCCCGGGGCTCCCGGCCCGGAGACCAGCAGCCGCGGGTGGCCGGGAAATCCGCGCCCCTGCGTCCGCGGCAGGTCGCTGGCCGGCAGCCTGATCTCGCCGCCCTCGATGGTCGAGCCCCGGATGACGCCGGACCGGATCCGGAACGTGCCCGTGGTCATGTCGGGCACCCCTTCGAACCGCATCCGCACCGGGCCTACGAACGAGTAGCCCTGTTCCT
The DNA here is from genome assembly GCA_963769715.1 of uncultured Actinomycetes bacterium. Classification (GTDB taxonomy): domain Bacteria; phylum Actinomycetota; class Actinomycetes; order Streptosporangiales; family Streptosporangiaceae; genus Palsa-504. The sequence continues at coordinate 91,342 of CAVYNE010000010.1, read as the reverse complement.
TGGCGTAGTCCCGGGCGAGGTTGGCCAGCTCGACACCCAGGCTCTCGGCGTATACGTCGAGGCGCTCGTGGTCGCTCTCGGCCAGCTCGACGACAAAATCGTTTGGCACCAGGGTGCGCCCCTTGGCCACGATGGCGGCTCGGTCGTCCATCTCACGCTGGACCGCGCTCGCCACCTCGACCGGCTGCAGTTCGGACCTGAAGGCGCGCGCGAAGGCACCCTCTACCATGCCTTCAAGACGACGCTCGAAGCGCTGCAGAACTCCCACCGTGCCACCTCCCTTCACGTCCCTCGCCCCCGATGGTATCCGGGGCGCGGGAGCGCTCGCGGTCGTGCTAACCTACTCGTTGCCCAGGGCGGGTGGCGGAACGGCAGACGCGCACGGTTCAGGTCCGTGTGTCCGAAAGGACGTGAGGGTTCAAATCCCTCCTCGCCCACGAGCTGGTTTATCATGCTCGCCTGAGCTTCGCTCGGCTTCGCCGGGAGCCGCAGTGCTGGTCCGGGGGGACGACCCCCCGGAACCCCCCGCGCGGCCCTTTCTCCCGCTGTGGTTGGCGCCGACGGCCAGCTTCCCGCTGTGGTCGGCTTATGGAACGACGATGACGGGGCAGCGGGCGTGGCGGGCCAGCCATCCGGAGACCGAACCTGCGACCCGGTGCCAGATGTGCTTCGGCGCCCCGATCACGAGCGCGTCGGCGCTGAATTCCTCGGCCGCCGCGGCGAGTTCCCTGGCCGGGCTGCCCCGCCTGGTGCGGACGTGCACATCGACTTGGGCGTGCCCGGTCACCTGGTCAAGCTCGGCGAGCAGCCAGCGTTCCAGCGCTTCGGCGTCCCGGGGCACGCCCACGACCTGCCCGGTCAGTGGCTCGCAGTAGACCCCGGACGAGCACACGTACACCACGAGCAGCGGCCTGCCGAGCCGCTGGGATACGCCGGCTGCGTACGCCAGCGCGTTGCGACTCGACTCCGAACCGTCGAAGCCGGCAATGACCGGGTGCTCGAGCCTGAGCGCGGACGACTGAAGGTCGGCGAGCGCAGTCGGCTCCGGCACCCCGGTGCTCGCTTCCGGGCCGGTTTGCGCCGCGACCTCTTCAGCTGGCGTCGGGGCAGGCTCCCGCTCCCGCTCCGGCTGGCCCGGTCCCGGTTGGCCCCACGATGGGCTTGACTCTGCCTGGTCCATAGTCCGCGTCCTAGCGGAAGACCGCTTCCTTGACAGCCATACTGTGATGAATGCCCCGGATGAACGGCCTTACTCTTATTTGAAAAGCACTATAGATCAGCTCGCGACCATATGGTGAGTACTCATGGGTGCCCGCGTGGCACGATGTTCAGGTGACCGCAGAGCAAGCGGGGACGATCAGCAACCGCACCGACGCGACGGCGCGCGCCGTGATCGAATGTGCCGCCGACGCGATCGTCGCGTTCAGTACCGACCGCACCGTAATGCTGTGGAATCCTGCGGCGGAGCGGATGTTCGGCTGGGCCGTGACCGAGGTCATCGGCCTGGAGCCGCAGATCATCCCGGAGGAACTGAAGGCCGAGCACAACGCGGTCCTTGAGCGGGTCAGGGGCGGCGGCCAGATCTCCTTCGCGACCCGCAGGATCCGCAAGGACAGCACGGTCATCGACGTGCGGATCGACACCAGCGCGCTGATCGACGGCGCGGGCGAGGTGACGGGCTGGGTCAACGTCTGCCACCAGGCCGGCGAAGACGACGTGGCCAGGCACTATATGGCCGAACGGGCCCGGGTGGTACGCCGTCTGGGCGACGTGGTCGCCGACATGAACGCGCAGCGCGACCTGGAATCGGTACTCGACCGCATCGCGGCCAGCCTGCGCGAGCTGACCAGTGCCGACGCCGGCGGCTTCGTGCTCATCGAGGATGACACCCTCAGGCTGGTCAGCATGGCCGGGCTGCCGGCCCGGCTGCGCGGCCGGACCGCGACGCTGTCCCGCAGCCTGGTCGGCGAGCTGATGCGCTCGGGCAAGACGGTCATGATGGCGACCGGTGAATCGGGCGGCTTCGATGACCTGATCTGGTCGGCGCTGCCCGGCTTGCACACGATCGCGCTCAGCCTGTCGCACGTGGCGGGCAAGCCCTACGGCGCGCTTTACGCGCTGTACAGCAGGCGCAAGCTCAGCCACGTCGAGCTGGAACTGCTCGAGCTGCTGGCCGGCCACGCCGGCGTGGCCCTCACCAACGCGATGGCGTTCGAGGAGGTGGTCAGGCAGCGGGCCCATGAGCGGGCGGTCATCGACGGCAGCGCGGACGGCATCGCCGTGCTCGACGAGGGGGGCCTGGTGCGGCAGTGGAATCCGGCCGCGCACCGGATCACCGGGACGCCGGCCCAGGACGCCATCGGCAAACCGCCGTCGTTCCCGCTGCCCGATCCGGGCTCGACCCTCACCCACAAGCTGCCGAACGGGCGCTGGCTCGACGTCCTGTGCACCTCGCTCGCCGACACCGGGGAGCTGGTCGTCGACTTTCGTGATGTCACCGCCGCCAAGGAGCTCGAGGAGGCGAAGGACCTGTTCCTGGCCACCACCAGCCACGAGCTGCGGACGCCCATCACCGTGGTGCAGGGATTCGCCAGCACGCTGGCCAGCCGGTGGGACCAGCTCGCGGACACCGAAAGGCGGGCCGCGGTGCGCACCATCGCGGAGCGGGCCGGGTCGCTCGGCAGGCTGGTCGAGCAGCTGCTGCTCGGCTCGCGGGCTGGCGCCGATCAGTTGCCCGTCAGCAACGGCCCGTTCGATCTCGGAGCCGTGCTGCACGGGGCGGCCGCCGCGTTCCGGCCGCTGTCGGACAAGCACGTCGTCGTGGCGGACATCCCCGCCGACCTGCCGGCCGCCAGCGGCGACACCATGGCCACCGACATCATCGTCGGGCAGTTGCTCGAGAACGCCTTCAAGTACTCGCCCGAAGGCGGCACGGTCAGCATCCGGGCTCAGGTGAAGCGGGAAGGGCCAGGGGGAACGGGGGGCGGGAGCCCCCCGTTCACGGAAGGCGCGGGTGGGGGCTGGATCGAGGTCACCGTGGAAGACGAGGGCATCGGCATCGCCGACGGCGACCACGAGCGCATCTTCGACCGGTTCTTCCAGGGCGAGACGGGCGATCGCCGCAGGTTCGGCGGCGTAGGCATCGGCCTGTTCATCGTCCGCCGCCTGGCCGAAGCGCAGCACGGCCAGGTCACCGCAGGCTCGCGTCCCTCCGGCGGGACGGTCATGTCCCTGCGCCTGCGGCCCGCCGAGGGCTAAGGCCGCACGCGCCGCTCAGGCTCTGCCCATATCCGGGCCCTTACCCGGGCCCTCACGCGGTAGCGCCGTGCTCGCTTTCGGCGGGCTTGTCGCGCTTGCGCGGCTCGCCTCCGGTGGCTTCCAGGTAGGCGTCGACGATCGCGGGGACGTCATAGCCCTGCCGCATGATCTGGCCTTTTTCCAGCCAGATGACCCGGTTGCAGCTCGCCTCGATCTCGGCCAGGTTGTGCGCGACGAGAAACACCGTGCCTGCTTCGGCGCGCAGCTGGACGATCCTGTCGTGGCTCTTGGCCCGGAAGTTCGCATCGCCGGTCGCCAGCGCCTCGTCGATCATCAGGATTTCGTGGTTCTTGGCCGAGGCGATGGAGAACCTGAGCCGCTGGGCCATCCCGGTCGAGTAGGTGCGCATGGGGTAATCGATGAAGTTGCCAACTCCCGAGAAGTCCACGATGGACTGGTAGCGGTCCTTGGTCTCCTGCGGGGTCATGCCCATGGCCAGGCAGCCGAGCACCACGTTCCGCTCTCCGGTCAGGTCGTCGAGCAGCGCGGCGTTGACGCCGAGTAGGGCGGCCTGCCCGCTGGTGTAGACGCAGCCCTGCTCGGGCGGGAGCAGCCCGGCGATCGCCTGCAGCAGCGTCGACTTGCCCGAGCCGTTCCTGCCGATGATGCCGACGGCGTTGCCGTGGTTGATGACGAAGGAGATGCCCCTGATCGCGTGCACCTCGCGAATCCCCGGGCGGCGCTGTCGCTTGATCGCCCGCATGAGCGCCGTCGCCGCGGTGCCCTTATCGCCGCCCGCGCCGTAGACGCGGTAGACCACGTGCAGGTCATCGACGACCACGGTGGGGTCAGCCACGGCCGTACCTCGTCTCCGCCTGCCAGAAGAACACGAACCCGATCACGAGTGCCACGATCGCCCAGCCGATGCCCCACAGCCACAGCCCGGGCATCGTCACCGTCCCATGGCAGTAGGCGCTCAATTCCAGGACGGATCCCTTGGCGTTGGCCGCGCTGGCGGAATGGTAAAGAGCGCAATTGGCCGCGCTATACGGCTTGCTGCCGGGCCAGGCATTTCGCTGCGACTGCAGTATCGCGTTCCGCACCAGGCTGATGTAGACCGCGGCCGGGTTGATCTGCAGCAGGTAGGTGAGCGTCGGGTGGCCGGTCAGCGTCTTGATCGTCTGGATGCTGAACATGACGCCGGAGGTGTACATCCAGGTCCGGACCAGGAACGGCAGCAACTGGCTGAAGTCGTCCGCGCCTGCGCCCAACCGGGCCAGGAACAGGCCCATGCCGACGTTGAACACGGCCTGGAGCGCCAGGGCGGGGATGGCGAGCAGCCAGTACCAGGTCAGCGGCTCGCCTGTGGCCAGCACGATCACGATGAGCACGACCATGGCCATGAACAGCTGCTCGAGCTCGATCAGTACGTACCCGATCGGCAAGCAGCCGCGCGGGAACGGAAGCGCCCTGATCAGCGGCAAGCTGTCGGGCATCACCCGGGACGTGGTGATGAACGCCCGCTGGGTGAAGTTGAAGATGAAGATCCCGGTGATGAGGAAGGCTGGGAAGTTCGGCACGCCCCGGCTGGTGCCGAGGATCAGGCCGAAGATCAGGTAGTAGACGGCGGCGTTCAGCAGCGGGGTGAGCACCTGCCACAGCTGGCCCAGCCGGGCCTCGGTGTACATCGCGACGTTGCGCGCGGTGGCGAAGCCCACGATGAAGTGGCGCCGCGCCCACAGCTGGCCGGCGTAGGCGAAGATGCCGGGCCGCGCGGCGCTCGGCCGGAGCCGGTACCTGGCGGCCAGTTCGGCGAGCGGCTCGTCCCCCAGTGTCGCCTGGTCTACCTCGGGAATTGCCAGGTCATCGGTCAGCGTGCCCGGGCCACCCTGGTCACGTGCTCGCTCCTTCATACCGGCGAGCCTATGGCGTGCCGGGCGGACCGCGCGCGGCGCAATGGACGGACAATCTTCACGGTGAGACGTTACCGTGCCGACGGCGGGTGCCGGAGCCACCGGGGGTTTCTGCTGAGACGCCGTTACCGTTCAGATATCTAGAGTACTCGCGTGTTTCCGGAGGGCTTGCACGGGGCATTTCCGCTCGTACCGGGTTCGCTCAAGGTCGGACAGACGGGCTAGGGCTGACATGGAGGTGACTGAGGCGAGCGTCCTACTGCTACCGTTCGCCGCTTCAAGCGTCGGCGTAGCCCGCCGGCGCTTGATGTCGGACCTGATCGCGGTCGGTGTCTACGATTCTGCCGTCTGTGACGTCGCGCTCGTGATCACCGAGCTGTTCAGCAACGCTCTGCGGCACGCGGTGCCGCTGCCCGGATCCAAGATCCGCGTCGCCTGGCGCATCGACGCCGACAGCGTCCAGGTCTCGGTCAGTGACGGCGGCGGGCAGACCGTACCTGAGCTCGGCGAGCCCACCCAGGCGGCCACCGGGGGACGGGGCCTGAGGATCGTGGAGAAGCTGTCGAGACGCTGGGGCACGAGCACGGGTGACGAGGGCACCACCGTGTGGGCGGAGGTGCCGGTCCGCCCGGTGACCGAAATGACGACGGTCGGCGTGCCGGTCGTGGCGACGGACAGCGGTTAGGCACGGGCTACCTGGAATTGCGACCGCCAGGGGGAACGGGGCCGCGGTTCGGCGGGGTGGACAGCGAGCTGAGCAGGGATCCGGCACCGCGGCCGGCTTATTCAGGAACCTCTAAGGATGCGCTCAGCGTAGTTGCCTGGCTTCCGGGCGCTCGGCGCGGTAGGGTTCGGCTCGTGGAGCTAAATGTCTCAAGTCGATTTCACGATGATCACACAATCGTGACCATTTGCGGTGAGATCGATCTCTATACCGCTCCGCGGCTGCACAGCGAGCTCGGCGCGGTCCTGGTCGATGGCATGCCCACCCGGATTGTGGTTGATATGTCCGGCGTGGAGTTCTGCGACTCGACCGGCATGAACGTGCTGCTCTCTTGCCTGCGCCGGGTACGAGAGCGGGGCGGCGAGCTAGAGATCGCCTCCCCCAAGCCCGCGGTGCGCAAGATCCTTCAGGTGACGGGTCTCGATTCAGTGTTCACCCTGGTCGACGATACGAGCCTGAGCAGGCCGAAGCCTGCGGTCCCGCGCAACTAGGCAGCCCGTTGGCCTAAGATCGGCCCATGCCAGCAGGGTCCCAGGCCGACGACGTTGCGGTGGTCATTCCGGCGCGGAACGAGGCCGATCGCGTCGCCGCGACCGTGACGGCCGCGGCCGGGCTGGCCGGAGTGGGCCTCGTCGTGGTCGTCGATGACGGTTCCCGGGACGGCACAGGTACCCTAGCCCGCCGCGCGGGCGCCGTGGTGATGCGGCACGCCAGGAACAGGGGCAAGGCGGCCGCCATGGCGACCGGCGCGGACGCGGTGGGTCTGGTCGACCAGCGGGAGCGCCGCGAGCGGCCCCGCCACCTGCTGTTCCTCGATGCGGACCTAGCCGAGTCGGCCGCCCAGGCCGGGCCGCTGGCGGCTCCGGTGGTCGCGGGGACGGCCGACATGACCATCGCCGTCTTCGCCGCGACCGTCAAGCTCGGCGGGCACGGCCTGGTCGTCGGGCTGTCCGGGGCCGGCATCCGCCGGGCCGTCGGCTGGCAGCCGGTCCAGCCGCTGAACGGGCAGCGCTGCCTGACCCGGGCGGCGTTCGAGGCGGCGCGCCCGCTGGCTCCTGGCTGGGGGGTGGAGACCGCGCTCACCATCGACCTGGTCCGTAAGGGACTCCGGGTCACCGAGGTCGAGGTGGAGCTCGCGCACCGGGCCACCGGGACCGGCCTGCGCGCCCAGCTACACCGTGCGCGCCAGCTCACCGACGTCGCCAGGGCTCTCGCCACACGGCTATGACCAGGCGGCCGGAGCAGGCGGGACCGGCAGAGTCCTCGGATCGGCCTGGCCCCAGAGGCCCCAGAGGCCCCAGAGAACCCGGGATACCCAGAGAACCCGGGATACCCAGAGAACCCGGGATACCCAGAGAACCCGGGATACCCAGAAGACCCGGGATACCCAAAGACCCCACGATGCCCCAGGACCCTAGGAGGTCGGCGAGGTCCGAGGGGACGGCTGGGTTCATCGCCATCGGGGCCAGCGTGGCGTTCACGTTCGCCGTCGCGGTGGCCGGGCCTTCGGTCATGGAACCGGCGCTGCCGGGCCGGCCCGGACAGCCGCCATGGTCGCTTGGCCTGCACCCGTCGCCCTACCTCGTGGTCAGCCTGACCGCGGCCGGGCTGGCCGCCGGAACGCTCGGGCTGGTGCTCGTGCTGCGGGCGGTCCGCCGCGGCTGGTCGGTTCCGGCGCGGGCCGTCCTGGTGGCGGGGCTGCTGGCGGCGGTCGCGCTGACGCTGGTGCCCCCCTTCGGGTCGTCGGATCACCTCAGCTACGCCGCCTACGGGCGGATGCTCGTCACCGGCCACAATCCGTACACCACGACGTCGGCCCAGCTGGCCGCCCTGGGTGACCCGGTGGCCCGGGCGGTGCAGGACTGGTCGGGGTCGCCATCGGTCTACGGGCCGCTCGCGACCGCGATCCAGGGGCTGGCCTCGCTGGCCGGCGGGACCTCGGTACGGCTCACCGTGTTCGTGCTCGGCCTGGCTAACCTGGCTGCCTTCGCCGTCACCGCGCTGCTGCTGCACCGGATGACGCGCCATCAGCCGGTGCAGCAGCTGCGCGCGGCCCTGCTGTGGGTCTGCAACCCGCTGCTGCTCCAGGTCCTCGTGGCGGGCGCGCACGTGGACGGCCAGGCGGTCGTCTTCGGCGTCGCCGCCGTGGCGGTGATGTTCGGGCCGTGGCCGCTCCCTAGTCCCGGACAGACTTCGCCGTCGGCTAGCTCGGTGCCGCGCGCGTTGGTGGCCGGGGCCCTGGTCGGCCTGGGGTTCGCCGTCAAGGTCACGGCCGCGCTGGTGGGAGTCGGGCTCGCCATCGCGCTCATGCTCATCCTCGGGCGCCAGTGGCGGCGGCTCGTGCCGCGCCTTGCCGCGCTCGGCGCGGGGTTCGCGGTGACGGCGGGAGCGGCCGTGGCCATCGGCGGGTCCGCCATGCTCACGCAGTCATCACGGGCCAGCGACATGGTGTCGATCGGGTCACCGTGGCGGGTGATCCGGACGATCATTCATCTCGCCGTGGCCGGAATGGCCGCGACCGACATCGTGAAGTTCGGGGCCATTGCGCTGATGGTGCTGCTCGCGGTGCTGCTCATCCGCGGTCTGCCCGTCGGAGTGGGTGGCACGCCCGCCTTCGCGCTCGCCCTGGCCTGGCTGTTCGCCTGGCCGTATGTACTGCCGTGGTACGACGCGCTGGCGTGGGCGCTGCTGCCACTGGTCCCGCTGGTGCCTGGGACCGCTGCGGAGGGCCTGGCCTGGCTGCTGCTCGCCCGGACCGCGGCGCTCGGGTTCGGCTACCTGCCCGCGCGGCAGACCGACGCGGCGCTGCCGCCCGGGCTCGGGTGGCTGCAGCCTGCGGTCAGGCACGCGATTACCCCCGCGGTCCTCGCCGCGACCACGGTCTGGCTGGTGGTGCTGATGGTGCCTCGGGAGTTTCGTCCGTGGCGGCCCCGCCGGGCTTCGGAGGACCCGCCTACGGGTCCGCCTCCCGCTCCGCCGTCTTGCGCGCCTCCGTGCGTCCTGCCGGAGGCAGGCCAGCAGGCGCCGTCAGGCGAAGCGCCCGCGAGGGGGGCCATAAGTTGAGCACCGCCACCGGAGTCCCGGCCGCGGCCGAGGCGGGCCGCCGGGGATTCGCGGGCTGGCCCAGTCGCCTGGCCGGGCACCTGGCCGGCTGGCCGCCGTGGGCGGCGGCGGTCCTGGCCGTGCTGGCCTGGGTCGCGGCGCTGGCTGCCGTCGAGCCGCTGGTCCGCGGGTATCTGACCAGCGTGCCCGACCAGCGGATGGTGGACCTGGCCGTCTACCGTACGGGCGGCCTGAGCGTGCTGCAGGGCCAGCCGCTGTACAGCGTGCTGACCCAGCCGCCGCAACTGCTCCCGTTCACTTACCCGCCGGTGGCCGCCCTTTTCGCGGTACCACTGGCGCTGCTGCCCTGGTCGGCTGCCCAGCTGGTCTGGGTGCCCTTCATCTATGGGCCGCTCGCGGTGGTGATCTGGTTCGCGTTCGCGCCGCTGCTGCACCGGGTTCCCTCCGGTCGGCTGCGCGCAGCCGCCTTCGCGGTCATCTTCGCGGCCTGCGCCTACCTGTTCCCGCTGCGCGATGAAATGCGTTTCGGCCAGGTGGACATGGTCCTGCTCGCGATGGCGGTGGCGGACTGCGCGGCCCGCGCGCCGCGCTGGCCGCGCGGCGCGCTGGTGGGGCTCGCCACCGCGATCAAGCTGGTGCCCGGGGTCTTCATCGTGTACTTGTGGCTGTCAGGACGGCGGCGCGCCGCGGTGACCGCGGCGGTGGTGGCGCTGGCCACCACACTCGGCGCCTGGCTGCTGCTGCCCCGGGATTCGGTCACCTACTGGACGAGCGTGATCTTCGAGTCCGGGCGGCTCGGATCCAACTCGGGCCCGTCCAACCAGTCGCTGCGCGGCATCCTGCTCAGGGAGTTCCTGCCCGGCCAGGCCCCCGGCGCGCTGTGGGCCGCGGTGGCCGTCGTGGTCGCGGTGGCCGGCCTCGCGGTGGTCCGGCGGCTGGCGCGGGAGTCCAGGGAGATGGAGGCCATCGCGGTCACCGCGCTGCTCGGCGTGCTGCTTTCGCCGGTCTCCTGGATCCATCACTTCCTGGTCGTAGTGGTGGTCATCGGCGCGATCCTGGCGGACGGGCGCTCGCCGCGGCGGGTCGCCATCGCCGCCGGGACCGCGGTTTTCTTCGCTCTGACCATTCCCTGGTGGGGCCGGTCCCTGCTCGGCCAGCCGGACGTGCCGGTGGTGGCGGCCAGGGTGGTGGAAGATGCCTTCGGGATCGCCGCCGTGGCACTCGTCGTGATCATCGCCCGGCTGCGCCCCGCGCCCCCAGGCTCGGGCGGGGCCTGCCCGCCGCTGAGCAGGCGGCCGACCTCGGCGTGACCGTCCGGACGCGCTCGTCGACGCCAGCGGCATAGCCCTCGGGGCCCAGGCAGCGGTGCCTTCCGCCGCGCCGCGCACCCTCGCGATGCTGGCATCATGTGGGCTATGCCTTATGCCTACCTGGGGCCCGAGGGGACGTTCTCCGAGGCGGCGCTGCGCGCCGTCGACCCCGACGCCGGGCCGCTGTCCTGCCCTACCATCCAGGCCGCCCTCGCCGCCGTGCGAGAAGGCGCGGCGGAACGGGCGGTGGTTCCCATCGAGAGCTCGGTCGAGGGTGTCGTCACCGCCACCCTCGATGACCTGGCTACGGGAAACGACCTGGTCATCATGGCGGAACTGCAGATCCCCATCGCGTTCGCGCTGCTGGCCAAGCCGGGGACCGGCCTCGGCGACATCAAGAGGATCGGCGGCCACGCGCAGGCCATGCCGCAGTGCCGTGGCTGGCTCGCCGCCAACCTGCCGGACAGCGAGTGGGTACCGCTCGCGTCCAACGCGGAGGCGGCCCGCCAGGCCGCGGACGGGCACGTGGACGCCGCGCTTGCGGGCGCCTTCGCCGCGGACAGGTATGGCCTGGAGGTCATCGCGCCGGACGTGCACGACCGGGCTAACGCCGTCACCCGGTTCGTCGTGGTGTCACCGCCCAGGCCGCTGCCCGCGCGCACGGGGGCGGACCGGACGTCGCTGGCCGCGTTCCTGGTCGAGGACCACCCAGGTGCCCTGCTGGAGATCCTCACCGAATTCGCGGTGCGCGGCATCAACCTGACCACGATCCAGTCGCGGCCGACCGGCGACCGGCTCGGCCAGTACTACTTCTTCATCGACTGCGAGGGGCATGTCGATGACGCACGGGTCGGCGAGGCGCTGATGGGGCTGCGCCGGGTCTGCCGTGAAGTGCGCTTTCTTGGCAGCTACGCCCGATGCGACGGCGGCGCCACCCAGGTCAGGCCGGGCACTTCGGACGCGGAGTTCGCCGAAGCCGCCGCCTGGCTGGGGCGGCTACGTTTCGGCCGCCCCTAGCCAGGGCACGGTCGGGGAGCTGGGGCACGCACCCGGCTCGTTCGGGAAATGATCTTTACAGGTACATTCCCGAGCCCGGGCCCTGGTGCTGTTGCTCCTGGGCGGGGCCCATCACGCCGGGCGGCAGGGCGCGGCGCATATTCTCGAGCTGGGCCCGGGCCGCCATCTGCTGGGCGAACAGCGTCGTCTGGATGCCGTGGAACAGGCCCTCGAGCCAGCCGACCAGCTGAGCCTGGGCGATCCGCAGCTCGGCCTCGCTCGGTATCTCGTTCTCGGTGAACGGCAGCGACAGCCGCTCCAGCTCATCGACGAGTTCGGGCGCGAGCCCGTCTTCGAGTTCCTTGATGGAGCTCTCGTGGATCTCTTTCAGCCTGGCCCGGCTCTTCTCGTCCAGGGGAGCCGCCCTGACCTCCTCGAGCAGCTGCCTGATCATGTTGCCGATCCGCATGACCTTGGCCGGCTGCTCGACCATCTCGGTGACCGGGCGCTCGCGGCTGGCGTTCTCGTCCTGCTCGCTGCCCGACGTCGCGATGCCGTCCGGGCCCACCACGAGGACCTGCGGACGCTCTTGCGTTTGAGGATTCATCCCGTCGCTCATCCCCCTAGTCTGTACCCCGCACCGCCTGCGAGGCCCGCGGGGGTCACTCTGCCACGAGCACGATCTTGCCGATGTGCTCGCTGGCCGCCATGGCCCGGTGCGCCTGCGCCGCCTGCGACATGGGCAGTTCCCTGTCGATCACGGCGCCGACCTTACCGGCGTCGATGAGCGGCCACACGTGATCGCGCACGGCCGCCACGACCGCGGCCTTCTCGTTCGCCGGCCGCGCCCGCAGCGTCGTCGCGTGCACGCTGGCGCGCTTGCCCTGCAAGACGCCCAGGTCGATTTCGGCCCGGCTGCCGCCCTGTCGGCCGATGATGACCAGCCGGCCGCCGGTGGCCAGCGTGGCCAGGTTACGGGCCAGGTAGCTGGCGCCCATGATGTCAAGGATCACGTCGGCGCCCGCGCCGCCGGTGGCGTCAAGCAGCGCCGCGACGAAGTCCTCGTCCCGGTAGTTGATGGCCACGTCGGCGCCGAGCTCCCGGCAGCGGGCCAGCTTCTGCGGCGATCCCGCGGTGCAGGCGACCCGGGCGCCGAAGGCCTTGCCCAGCTGGATGGCCATCGTGCCGATCCCGCCACTGCCACCGTGCACGAGCAGCGTTTCTCCGCTGGTCAGCCCGGCCAGCTGGAAAACGTTGGCGTACACGGTGCAGGCGGTCTCCGGGAATGCGGCGGCCTCCGTCATGCCCACCCGGGCGGGCACCGGCAGTAGCTGCCCGGCAGGCACCACCACCTGCTCGGCGTAGCCGCCGCCGGCCAGCAACGCGCACACCTCGTCACCAGGACGCCAGCTGGTGACGCCGTTGCCGACGGATCGGACCCGGCCGGAGCATTCCAGGCCCAGGTACGGCGGCGCGCCCGGCGGCGGCGGGTAGTGGCCCTCGCGCTGCATCAGGTCCGCGCGGTTGACGCCGCTGGCGGCGATGTCGATGACCACCTCACCGGGGCCGGGGACGGGGTCGGGCACTTCGAGCCAGCGCAGGACGTCGGGGTCGCCGGGTTCGGTGATGACGACGGCGTGCATTCCCTCTCCTTCTCCTTCTGCTCGGTAGCCAGGCTCGCTAACTCTGTCATCTCGGGGTCCATCTGCGAGACAGGGAGCCAGGTATCGCAACGCAGTGCCACCACGCCGGTGCGCAGGGTATCGAAATCGCGGGTAATTTGGCTTACGCTCGGAGAGACGCACGAACCCGGCCCGCATGCGCGCCCACTCATGAGGACCAAGAGGGACGACCCGTGACGATGAACAACGATACGCCGCAGATCTTCGGCGAAGACGCGCACGACTATCCGCACGATGCTGGTCCGTTCCCGGAGCACGACGGCGAGGACTTTCCGGCCTTCCACGGGTGGGCCGGCTGGGGCGATCGGGTCGAGCCGGTGGCGCCAGACGACGAGTATCCGCAACCGTCGTTCTCCCCGTACTCCTACCCGCAGGACCCAGCGGACGACCGCAACCCGGGCTTCGCGGAGGACCCTGGCTACTCGGGGGACCTGGGTTTCGTGCGTGACGCGGGGTTCGTGCCGCTGATGGAGCCGCTGCCGGATCCGCAGGAGCAGGCCTTCGCCCCGGCGCCGCCGCAGGACCTAGCCTGGCCGGCCATGAACATGCCGCTGCCGACGAGGGTTCCCCCGGCGATCCCCGACGGCCGCCACGCCGTCTGGCACGAGGCTCTCCTCCCGCCGTCGCAGGTGGCGGATCCAGAGTACGTTCGGGAAACGTCCGAGAGCCTGACCGCCGAGTCGCTGTTGCACGGCAAGCGGGCCACCCCCGGCTCGGGCTGGCGCCGCAGCGTCTACCGGGCGACCGGCGGGCTGCTCCGGTTCGGTGAGTCGACGGCCGAAATGCGCCGCCGGGACCTCATCAACCGGGTCAGGACGCCGGTTGCTGGCGGTCATCACCGGGTCGCGGTGCTCAGCCTCAAGGGCGGCGTGGGCAAGACGACGACCGTGGTGGGACTCGGTGCGACGCTCGCCACGCTGCGCGGCGACCGGGTCATAGCCATCGACGCCAACCCCGACCGCGGCACGCTGTCAGACAAGGTCCGGCTGGAGACGGCCGCGACGATCAGGGACCTGCTGAACGAGCGCGATCAAGTCAGCCGGTACGCCGACGTGCGGGCCTTCACCTCCCAGGCGCCGAGCCGGCTCGAGGTGCTCGCCTCCGATCGTGATCCCGGGGTGTCAGTCGCGTTCGGCGCGGACGACTACTGTGACGCGGCACGGGTGCTCGAGCACTTCTATTCGATCTGCATCACCGACTGCGGCACCGGCTTGTTGCACTCGGCCATGTCTGGCGTCCTGCGGCTGGCCGACCAGATCATCCTGGTCAGCTCCCCGTCGGTAGACGGCGCGCGAAGCGCCAGCGCCACCCTGGACTGGCTGGAGGCCCACAACTGCGGTGACCTGGTCAGGAACGGGGTCGTGGTGCTGTCGGCGATACGGCCGAAGACCAAGAGCACCGTCGATCTCGACCGGCTCGAACATCACTTCGCCGCGCGCTGCCGCGCGGTGGCCCGGGTCCCCTACGACCCACACCTGGAGGAGGGCGCGGAGATCGAGCTCGAGCTGCTCAGCAGCGAGACAGCCGAGTCGTACCTGGCCTTGGCCGCGATCGTCGGCGACGGGCTCGCCTGGCCGCGCCGGCTGACGTCCCGCCCGGCGTTACCGTAGGCTGTGACCCACAGGAGGGCTCGCCTAGTGGCCGATGGCGATGGTCTTGAAAACCATTGTGGCGGCAACGTCACCGTGGGTTCGAATCCCACGCCCTCCGCTGATCAGCAAGAACGAGTCCGGCCGTCCCCATTCAGCGCAACGGAAGCGGCCGGAACGGACGCATCCGGTCATGATCTCCTTTCTCGCGCTCCTAGAACCGCACGCACGGTTCGATGCGGTGAACACGGTCAGCACGCACATCCGCAGCATTTACGCCAAGCTCCAGGTGAGTGACCGCTCCTCAGCCGTCCAGCGCGCGCGGGAGTTGCGGCTGCTAGCCGTCGCGCGTTAGGAAAGCCGGACCGCAAATCACCAGAACCAGATGACAGTCGCTCATCTTGATGGCAGGTAGCTTCGCGCGCACCCGATCACTGTGACGAGAGGGTGCTGTTCCCATCACCGGTGCCCTAGCGCCCGGCCCGCTCGCTCGGGGATCCCTTGCTCCTGCTCAAGGCCGCGGGCTCCAGGGGTCAGGACCATCAAGACCTCCGGTGCCCCAGGTCCGGTCGCGCGAATCATCGTGATCCGGTGACGCCTCCTCACCTGCCTGGCGGCAAGCCTGGCAGTGGCCCGCCTCCCGGCAGGGGTTTCGGCACTGGTTCGACATAGGCGAGCCCGCCCGGGGGCGCTGCCCAGCCAACCCCGACCGAAGGGAGATCCTCCGTGAGCACCGAGCAGCGAGAGAACCTCGACGCGATCCTGCGGCAGTCGGCCTTCCCCGCCGGCATCGACGTGAGCGAGCAGCGGCGGCTGCTCCGGGAGGTGACATCGGCGCAGCCGCTGCCCGCCGACGTGACCGTGACCGCAGCCGCGCTGGGCGGCGTCCCGACCGCCGAGATCACCATCGACGGTATCGAACCCCGCCATGTTGTCCTGTACTTCCACGGCGGCGTGTACGTGCTGGGGGACGCCTTCCAGGCCGCCGGCCTGGCCTCGCAGGTCGGCCGGCGGACACGCGCCACGGTCATCTCCGTCGACTACCGGCTCGCCCCCGAGCACCCGTACCCGGCGGCGGTCGACGACGCTCTCACCGCCTATCAAGCCCTCCTGGACAACGGCACCGCCCCGTCGGAGATCGCCTTCGCGGGAGAGTCCGCCGGCGGCGGCCTCGCCATTGCCACCCTGGTCAACGCCCGCGATCACGGGCTACCCCTGCCCGCCGCAGCCTTCGTCATGTCACCGTACGCCGACCTCACCCTGGCCGGGACGACCATGGACACCAAGCGCGAGGTCGACGTGCTAATGAGCCGGGAAAACCTCCAATCCCGGGTCCCGGACTATACGGCGGGACAAGACGCCGCTCTCGGCCTCATCAGCCCGATATTCGCCGATCTGTCCGGCCTGCCGCCCCTGATCATCCAGGCCGGAACTCACGAGGTTCTCCTCGACGACGCCGTCCGCCTCGCGCGACAGGCCGCCACCGCCGACGTCGAGGTCACCCTCGACATCACCCCCCGGGTGCAGCACGTCTTCCAAACCTTTTACCCGATCCTCGACGAAGCGGCCGCTGCGCTGGACAGAGCCGGACAGCTCCTGTCGGCGCATCTCGCCAGCGCAGAACGCGTCACCGCATAGCGAAGGAAGAAACGTTACGGGGAACAGGAACCACGGCCCCGTTCGGCCGGAAAGAGATTTTTAAAACAACGTACGCGCTGGGAGTAACGGACGTGTCCTCACCGCCTGATGCGCCGAAGCCGGATCGTCGGCCCGAGCCGGGTCGCCCGCGATGAGCACCGCCCACTGGCGGGCGCCCCAGCTGACGATCCCGGCGGCCTGGCCGGTGCGCTCCCACCTGGTCTACTCCCATCACCACGCCGACCACGCCGGCGCGGCCTCGCTGTTCGACCGGGACGTGGTCCGCGTCGGGCATGAGGAGACCCGGCGGCTGCTGCTGCGCGACGATGACCCGGCCCGGCCGGCGCCGGAGATCACCTTCGCCGACCGCTACACCCTCGAGGTGGGCGGGGAGCGCGCCGAGCTGGCCTGGCACGGCCCCAACCACTCACCGGACAACATCTACATCCACTTCCCCGGCCACGACACCCTGATGTTCATCGACGTCGTCAACGCCGGGTGGGTGCCCATCTACAACCTCAACCTGTCCGAGGACGTCATCGGGTACATGGGCGCCCCGGCCATCGCGCTGGCCTACCCGTGGACCCACTTCATCTGCGGGCACCTCGGCCGGCTCGCCACCCGCGATGACATCGCGGTGCACCAGGCCTACATCGCCGACATCGAAGCCAGTGTGAGAGAGGCG
This sequence comes from uncultured Actinomycetes bacterium, assembly GCA_963769715.1. Taxonomy (GTDB): domain Bacteria; phylum Actinomycetota; class Actinomycetes; order Streptosporangiales; family Streptosporangiaceae; genus Palsa-504. Next base: position 74,484 of record CAVYNE010000010.1, on the reverse strand, counting down.
CTGGCCACGGTCGACCCGACGCCGTACTTCCAGAAGTACGGCGAGTACGTCTTTGCCGCGGGGAAGGGCTACTTCGACGAGCTGACCGACCGCGCCGCCGCGCCCGTCATCGCGAAGTACACCGGCGTGCTGGCCGCCGCGGACATCGAGATCTTCACCACCACCACCACGTTCGCCATCATGCAGTCGCTGCGCCTGGACCGCGGGCCCAGCGGTCCGGTCCACCCCTGACCACCACGCACCGGGGCCGGGCCAGCGCCGGCCCTCAAATCAGGTACGACCCGGACCGGCTGCGCAGCTGCTGCTCTGCGGGCCGACGCCGTGATCACCTATCTAATCGGCGACCTCGCCAGCACTGCTGTCTAACCGTGGTTGTCAAGCGCGACCCGGGAAAGAGGCACCAGCCATGTCTACGACCATAGCTCCCGGAGCCGTCGGCTCGGGCGCGGCGCCTGCCCGCGAACAGGCCGCGGTAGCCGCGGCTTCCCGGGCCGGCCAGGCTCGGGGATCGGTGCCGCGACGCCGTCCCGGGTGGTCAGGAACGCGGACTGGTAGGTGAGGAGGCGTCACCGGATCACGGTGATTCACGCGACCGGAGCACCACAGAACCCATCTTTCATGGACAGGCGTGAATGTGGTGTCTCCGGTCGCGGTACCTTGCCGGTCGACCTTTTATGTATAGGGTTGGCTGTTCTTTGGCCGTGTCCGGATTATGCCGGGTCACGCCGGGACGCCGGGGCCGGCCTCGGCTTGCGCCGGCGCCGCGCCGCGTGCTGGGGAGGGCGTGCCCGGCTGAGCCAGCGGCCCGCTGCGGATCAGGGCGCCGCAGATCACCGCGCCGCCGGCGAAGATCCCGGCGGTCCACCAGAACGCGGTGGTGTAACCGTGCACCACCGCCTGCCCGGTCAGGGCCTGGCGGCCGATCAGCCGGGCCGAGGCGAGATGCGCCGTGAGGTAGGCGGTGACGGCGGCGGCGAAGATGCTGTTCAGCAGCGAGGTGCCGATCGAGGCGCCGAGCTGCTGGCCGACGTTGAGGGTCGCGGAGGCGACTCCCGCGTCCTGCGGGGCCACGCCGAACGTGCCGGCGTTGATCGCCGGGGCGAACACCATGCCCATGCCGAACCCGCTCACGATGGTCGGGCCGAGCACGCCTGCGGCATAGCCGGTGTGCGGGCCGATCTGGGCCAGCCAGACCGCCCCCCCGGCCGCGGCCAGCAGCCCGAACGCGACCAGCGGCCTAGGCCCTATCCTTGGCATCAGCACGATCGTGGACAGGTTGGCCGCGACTATGATAGCGCCGCTGAGCGGCAGGAACGCGACGCCGGTGACCAGCGGCGAGTAGCCGAGCGTCTGCTGCAGGTAGTAGGTCAGGAACAAGAATGTCCCGAACAGCCCGGCCGAGACGAACAGCATCGACAGGTAGGCGCCGCTCCGGTTGCGGTCGAGCACCACGCGGGGCGGCAGCAGCGGGTGGGCCGCCCGGGTCTGCCAGGCCGCGAAGGCCGCCAGTAGTACCACGCCGGCGGCCAGGAACCCGTAGGTGGACGGCGTGGCCCAGCTGTGCGAGGCCGCGTTGGCGAACCCGTACACCAGGCAGAACATGCCGCCGGCCTCCAGCAGCACGCCCGGGATGTCCAGCCTCGGCCGGGCCGAGGACGGCTGGCGGCCCAGCAGCAACGCCCCGCCGGCGAAGGCCACCCCGGCGAAGATCAGGTTCACATACAGCGTCCACCGCCAGGACAGGTACTCGGTAAGCAAGCCTCCGAGCAGCAGGCCCACCGCGCCGCCGGCCCGGCGATCGCGCCGAACACGCCGAACGCCGTGTTGCGCTCCTTTGGGTCGGTGAAGGTGGTGGTCAGCAGCGACAGCGCCGTCGGCACCAGCAGCGCGGCGAACGCGCCCTGGCAGGCCCGCGCGGTGATCAGCATGGCGAAGTTGACCGAGGCGCCGCCGATGGCCGAGACCCCGGCGAAGCCGGCCAGCCCGGTCAGGAACGTGACCTTCCGGCCCAGCAGGTCAGACAGCCTGCCGCCGAGCAGCAGCAAGCTGCCGAACGACAGCGTGTACGCGGTGACCACCCACTGCCGGTCCACCGTCGAGAAATGCAGCGCACGCTGCGCCGACGGCAACGCGATATTCATCACCGTCAGGTCCAGCACCACCATCAGCTGCGCCAGGCCGATCACCCACAGCAGCACCCAGCGCCGTCGGTCCAGGCCGCCACCGGCAACCGCGGCTTCAGCCATGACGATCACACTCCGTTCCCTTGCTAACACGCCTTACCTGGATTCCGCGTCGGCGTTTGACGCCGAGATCGCCTTCGCAGTCTTGTCACCAGGCGGGTGAGCGATCGTCGTCTGATCCAGGTGATTCGCCGGCCTGCCCCGGGGACCCTGGCCCGGTCACGGTATCGGGCGGAACGACCATCAGGAGCATGCGGACCCGGCGATGCCGGTCTGGGCGGTGCTCCGAATGGCTACTGGCTCGCAAATCATCGGAACCAGGTGACCGCCGCTCACCTTGATGGCCAGTAGCTTCGGGCGTGTTCGATTATCCAGCTAGCTACCGGGGACCCTCGGTTCCCGGTGCGATCTGCATTAAGGAGGACCAGCAGTGAGCACGACTGCCATCCCTGACCGCTTCACCACGCTGCCGGATGAGCATGCGCTGCAGGCGACCGTGACGGCGCTGGAGGAGCACGGGTTCAGTGTCGAGGTCGTCGGTGATCTCGATGCCGCGCGCCAGGCGGTGCTGGCCCGCATCCCGGAGGGCTCGTCGGTGATGACCAACACCTCGGTGACGCTGGCCGAGACCGGGCTCGCGGACGCGATCAACGATGGCGGCGGCCGGTGGGAGTCGGCGCGCAACAAGATGTTCGCGCTGGATTTCGCGACCCAGGCGCAGCAGATGAAGGCGATCGGCGGCCAGCCCGACTACGCCCTGGGCAGTGTGCACGCGGTCACCCTGGACGGCACCCTGGTCATCGCCTCGGCGTCGGGCAGCCAGCTGGCCTCCTACGCCTGGGGCGCGGCCAACGTCATCTTCGTGGTCGGCGCGCAGAAGCTCGTGCCCACGCTGGCAGCGGCGCACGAGCGGATCTACCAGCACAGCCTGCCGCTGGAAGACGCCCGCGCGCAGGCCGCCTACGGGCAGCACAGCCAGGTCGGGAAGATCCTGGAGATCCACACCGAACTGCCCGGCCGCATCCACGTCGTCCTCGTCCGCCAGCAGGTCGGCTTCTGAACTGCCAGGCCAGCTGGATCTGCCCGCAGCCACCAGGAGGTGGGCCGTGACTCTCAACGCAACGCCGGACGACCGCGAGCTGGCCCTGGCGCCGCTGGACGAGCAAGCCGATCATGTCCGCGGTTCGCCCGCCGGCCACCTGATCATCGAATACGGCGATTACGAGTGCCCGTACTCGCGGCTGGCGTTCCGCGCGATCGAGCAAGTCGAACGCCAGCTTGGCGGGAACATGCGGTTCGCGTTCCGGCACTTTCCGCTGACCGGCATCCACCCGCATGCCCTCGCCGCGGCGGCCGCGGCTGAGGCCGCTGCGCAGCAGGGCCGGTTCTGGGACATGCACGAGCTGCTGTTCCACCGGCAGAAGGCGCTCGAAGACGGCGACCTGCGCAGGTACGCCGCCCAGCTCGGCCTGGACGTGGCGGCGTTCGACCGGGACCGGGCCAGCATCGTGGTGGCGGACCGGATCCGCCGGGATGTCAATAGCGGCCTGGCTTCGGGCCAGGTGGTGGGCACGCCGACCCTGTTCATCGACGGCGTCGTCCACCGGGGCGGCTACGACCCGCCCACCCTGCTGGCCGCGCTGGCCCGATGAGCCGCCCTGCCCGCATGCCGCGCAGCATCAGGCTGACCGGGCTGGCGGACACTGTCGCCGGATGCGAAGACGGCTTGTGCGGCCAGCTGACGGTGATCAGAAGCCGAGGCGCTCCTTGACGATGATCGCGGTGACCCGGTCGGGGGCCATCACCTTGCTGATGATGAGGATGTTGTTCACCCCGCTGGGCACTCCGTAGGCCTGCCGGGCCCGGGCATCCTCGAGCGGATAGCAGTATTCATAGATACGCCGCATCCCGGTTACGACATCAGGGACGATCTTCTGGGCTCCGATGACGAGGATCACCTGCCCCGCGCCCGACACGAGCGGGCCCAGCTGGCTACCGCTGGCGGACGCAATGAGCAGTGATCCGCCTTCGGTTAGCGCGTGGACGCTGCCGACGACATAGTTGGGTGACGCGGCCAGGGTGCGCATCTCGCGGCGCTGCATTTCCCGGTCCATCCGGTACAGCCGCAGCCGGAGCGGCTGATAGCGGCCGGACCGTTCGATGTCGTCGGCGATGCCGGTGGCTTCGAGTGTCTGGGAGGTGTTGTTGTACACCTCGGCGCCGCCGGTGAGGAGGGAGCCGACCAGACCTCTCGCGTCGGCACCTTTAGCGGCGAGGAGCGGCCGGATGCCGTTGCGTTCGAGCGCCGCTGCGGCCGTGGCGATCCGCTCGTCGGAGGCGAGTTCAGTGAACTCCGAGGACATCGCAGCGTCCGGATTCGCTACTGCTTCCCGGTCAGTCACCGCCCACCTCCGCCAGCCGGCGGTGGACGAGCGCCACGGCCATTGATCCCTCGCCGATGGCCGCTGAGCAGCGTTTGACCGACCCGCAGCGCACGTCCCCGGCGGCGAACACTCCGGGCAGATTGGTCTCTAGCGGCAACGGCTCCCTGGGCAGCGGCCAGTTGCTGCCTGGATCACTGGCGGCATCACGGCCGGTCACCAGGTACCCGGCAGCGTTGGTGGCCAGCCCGATCCCCGCGGCGCCGTCGGTGCGGGGGGCCCCGCCGATGCAGATGAACAAGGCATCCGCCGGCGACCGCACCGGTTCGGTGCTGTCCCCGGAGCGCACGATGACCGCCCGGAGGCGGTCATCAGCCTCCAGGCTCACCACCTGCGTGCGCACCCGCACCTCAACATTCGGGATAGCCGACACCTGATCGATGAGGTACTGCGACATCGACGCGCCGAGGTCGCGGCCGCGGACCAGCAGCGTGACCCGCTTCGCGTACCGGGAGAACCGGACGACCGCCTGGCCCGCTGAATTGCCGCCGCCCACCACGACAACCTGGGAATCCGTGCACGCCAGCGCCTCACTCGGCCCGGCCCCGTAGTACACCCCCGCGCCGAGGAGGTCATCGACTCCGGGCACGTCCAGGCGGCGCCACTCGACGCCGCTGGCGAACAGCACCGCCCGCCCGCGTATCAGCGTGCCGTCGGACAGTTCGGCGACATAGCGCGGCCCATCGGCCAAGACGCCGGTCAGGGGCCTGGCCAGCAGCAATTCGGCACCGAACCGGCGCGCCTGCACCGTCGCCCGCGTCGCCAGTTCGCTGCCGCTGATCCCGTTGGGGAAACCGAGATAATTCTCGATCATCGACGTGGTCCCGGCCTGGCCACCCGGGGCCACCGCCTCGACGACGACCGTGCGCAGGCCCTCCGATGCCGCGTTGACGGCGGCGGCCAGCCCGGCCGGGCCCGCACCGACGATCGTCAGGTCGTATTCCGGCCGCGACGGGGCCGCGACCATGCCAAGGCCTGCGGCGACCTGTTCCACCGTCGCGGACGCCAGCCGCGACCCGTCCGGCAGGATGCACAGCGGCAGCGCCGATGGCTCCATTTCGGCGACTCCCAGGACCGCCCGCACTGCGTCGGGCTGGCCGGCGTCGACCCACTCGAACGGGTAACCGTTGCGGCTGAGGAAGTCACGGATCGCGTACCCGCCGCGGGAGGTCGGCGTGCCCACCAGGACGACGCCCGGCGTGACCGGCCGGGCGTCGTAGTCGAACATCGACATCAGTACGGCCCAATCTCTCACGGGTGCGACGGTGCCGGCGGGGCACCCTGGAGTTCGAACACGAGCCGGTCGAGGTAGCACCAATACCAGTCCTCACCCGGTTCGTAGGACCGGATAACCGGGTGCCTGGCCAGGTGGAAGTGCGCGGTCGCGTGCCTGCCCGGGGAGTTGTCACAGCATCCGACGTGACCGCATTCCTGGCAGACTCGCAGATGCACCCAGTCCCGGCGTCCTTGGGCCAGGCAGTCCTCGCAACCCCAGGACGAGGGCGTGACATCGCGGATCCGGTCCAGATGCGTGCAGCCGCCGTTCATGGTCAACCGTTCCTGTGCCGGGCGACCGGTGGTGGCCCGGCTGGCTCGAAGGCGGCGGAGAACAGGTAGCTGGTCGCCAGGCTGCGGTAGGGCCGCCATTTCTCCGCGATAGCCAGGACCTCCTCCTGGGTGGGCAGGTGGTCCAGCTGATAGGCGGCCTGGATGGCCTTGCGCAGCGCCAGGTCGCCCGGCAGGACGACGTCCTCGCGCTGCAGCGCGATGAGCATGGCGCCCTGCACGGTCCACGGGCCTATGCCCGGAATGGCGGTGAGCTCGGCCATGAGCTCATCGTCGGGCAGGGTGCTCAGCACGTCCGGGTCCAGCCGGCCGTCCGCCATCCGCTCGGCCAGGTCGCGCAGCGTGCCGATCTTCCGCCAGGACAGCCCGGCCTCGCGGAGCTGGGCGGGGTCGACGGCCACCAGTTCGGCGGGTGCGGGGAGGTGGCCGCCGAACAGGGCCTGGATGCGGGCCAGGGTCCGGCGGGTCGCCGGGACGGACAACTGCTGGCCGGTGACCTGGAACAGCAGGGCACCGTACAGGTCCATCGGCGGCAGCTGGGCCAGCCACGCCCGGGGATCGAAGTCCGGCCGGTCGTCAATGAGCCGCGCCAGCACCGGGTCGGCGTGGCGCAGGTAAGAGCGTGCCTGCGGCAGCCACACCGCACGGCTGGGATCCTCGCTCACCGAGCTCGCTCCCTTCCCCGGCGGGTACGCCGGTCATCGTCATCACGTTTGGGTCTGACGATGGAGATGGACGTTGATTCGGACAATACGGTGTTCTCTTTCGGCTGTCGCCGGGTCGCTAGCCGGTGGCCTCACCTTCTGCTAGCAGGGACCGCGTGCGCCCGACGGTAGTGGCCGTCACGGTGAGCGGCTGTCACCTGATCCTGGTGATTCGCGGTCCGGGGTGAGCTGGCGGACCTTGAGCAGGTCCAGGCCGAGCGCCTCGATCTCGGCCAGCACGCCGTACAGTGCCGACCGGTGACCAGGATCCGGTGACCGCCGGGCTAACGCGTGCGGCCGGCCGCCAGCAGCCGCAGTTCCCGGGCGCGCTGCACGGCCGAGGACCGGTCACGGACCTGGAGCTTGGCGTAGATGCTGCGGACGTGCGTGCTGACCGTGCTCGGCGAGACGGACAGCTCGCCGGCGATCTGCGGCCGGGACAGGTTCGTCGGGAGATATCGCAGCACCCTGAGCTCGCCCGGGCTGAGCTCCTCCGCCGGCGGCAATGAGGACTGCTCTCTGGCCGCCGGGGATGCGCCGTGCAGGACGTCGAGGATGTCGGTGAGCAGCGCGGCGTGCGCTGTCTCATGCCGCGGCAGGGCCTCGAGCAGCTCCCGGGAGCCCGTCATCGCGAACGGCAGGACCAGCCGGTCAGACTCCGCCAGGGCGAGGGCCCGTTCGGCGGCCTGGTTCGCCGCGCGCTGGTCACCGAGCTCACGATGGGCGAGCCCGGCCAGCAGGTGCGCCTCGACGACCGTGACGTAACCGAGGACCGGCGCCGTGCCCTCGAGAACATCCCGCACCGCGGCCAGGGCCCCGGCCGGATCGCCTTCCGCGAGACAGATCACCGCGCGGGCATTACCGATCTCACCGGAGCCGGCCCGCTCGTCATCGACCGCCGCGAGCGCGGCGCGTGCCTCGCCGGGCCGCCCGAGGCGGGCCTGCGTGGCCAGCATCCAGCCGGTCACCTGGCTCGCCAGCGCCTGCGATCCCTCCAGCTGCGATCCCAGGTGTTCGGCCGCGCTGAACTCTTGCAGTGCCTCATGGTGGCGGCCGCGACCGGCGTGCAGCATCCCGGCCGTCTGGTGCAGCAGCAGCCTGATGTCCGGCCCGGTGTCTGTTTGCAGAGCCCGTTCGGTGCGCCGCAACCACCGCTCGCCCTCATCGAACTCACCCAGAAACACCATCGTGCCGGCGAACGTCATCAGCGCGGGCGCGATCACCGGCTCCGCGCCCCAGCCGTACCGCTCAGCGAGCGCGATCGCCTCACGACAGCACGCCTGGGTCATGGCGAACGGGTGGATCTCCGGCATGGCAGCACCATGGAAGATATACGCGAAACCGAGCTGCGCGAGGCAGCCGACTTCCAGGTACGGCCGGCCGATCTCCCGGGCCAGGACGGCGCCCTCCCGGAGGTGGCGTTCAGCGTCTGGCAGCCCCAGGGACCACGCCTCGGCGGTCCCCAGGTTCATCAGCGCCACCGCTCGCAGGTCTCTATCGAGCGCGATGTCTTCGTCGGACTGCCCGGTGACCGGGGAGGCCAGGAATCTGACCTGCTCGATGACACCGGCCAGGTGACCGCGCCGCCGGGCCAGCGACAGCTTCAGCGACGCGATCGCCACCCGGAGGCGGCGCTGGCGATCCGGCGGTGCCGTCTCGGCGTGCGTCTCGGCGACCGCCAGGTAGGCGGCCGCCTCGTCCAGGCGCCCCTGAGCAAGGTCACCCATCGCGCGCACCAGGGCCAGCTCGGGGTGATCCGGGCCCGGCGGGAAGGCCCGCACTAGCGCCTGGATGGTCTGCGCCTGCCCGTCGAGCGTCAGGCTGAACGAATGGTCGGCGAGCAGCCGGGCCGCCTCAGGCCAGTCGCCCGCCGCCTGCGTGTGCCGGATGGCCTCGACCACCTGGCCCTGCACGGTGAACCATCCGGCGGCGCGCCGGTGCATCACCGGCACTTGTTCGGGCAGCGTCCGGCGCAGCTCCAGCCGGAGCAGATCCCCGAATAGGTGGTGGTAGCGGAACCAGGTGCGCTCGGGGTCCAGCGATTCGACGAACGCGTTGGCGTCCTCAAGTTCCAGCAGGATCCGTTCCGAGCCCGGGCGGCCGGTCAGCAGGTCGGCCAGCTCGCCGTTGACCTGGTTGAGCAGGGAGGTACGCAGGAGCAGATCCTGGACGTCGGCTGGCTGGCGTTCCAGCATCTCGGCGATCAGGTACTCGGCGACCGTGCGGTCGCTGCCGGAGAACTCCGCGACGAACCGCTCCGGGTCGGGGTGACCGGCCAGGGAGATCGCCGCCAGCCGCAGGCCCGCGGCCCACCCCTCCGTCCGCTGGTGCAGCAGCGCCGCCCCGGCCTCAGACAGCGCGATCCCCGAGGCGTCGAGCAGCTCGCGGGTTTCGCGCTCGGAAAAGCGCAGGTCAGCCGCGCGGATCTCGGCTAGCTCACCTGCCAGGCGCAGCTGATGCAGCCGCAGCCCCACATCGTGACGCGTGGTCAGCACCGCGTGCACCTGCGTGGGGAGGTTCATCAGCAGCCGGGTGAGCTGAGAGAGTGCTTCTGGCGAGGTCAGCTCATGCAGATCATCAATAACCAACGTGATGTCGCCACGAGCATCGGCGAGCTCCGATAGCACCCGGTCAGCCATCGCCGGTGCATTGAAGTCAGGCGTCGCTGCTGGCGGTTCCGCACGGCCGGCAGTGGCCGAAGCGTGACGGATCGCGTCGAGCAGGGCCAGCCAGAACTGCTGGGCGTCGTGCTGGTCGCGTTGCACCTGCATGACGGCGAACTGGTGCCGCTGACCCGGACGGTCGGCCCACGCGTGCAGCAGGCACGTCTTCCCGCTGCCAGCCGGAGCCGAGATGATCGTCACCTTCCGCGCCGCCGCGTGATCCAGGGCAGCCAGAAGATCACCCCGGTCAATCAGCCGGGGAGTTGCTGGAGCCACCGTCAAAGGCCTTCCTTGATATCTACGCCTGACACCCTGACGTCGGTCACGCAGTCTGGCACCTTCCCTCTCGGTATCAGGCCAGTGCACGTGCTGTCAACGGCGCGCGAACCTCGGTTCTGCTGCACTCTCATGGCGTTTGGGGGTCTGCCGCTGGATGGTGGACTCCGCCTTGTGGGACGTTGAGTCAGACATGGGGGTGCCGTTCACCGCTTCGCACGCTGCTGGAGGCGGCCGCCGCGGGCCCCTACGCAGATGCCGCCGACAGGTGATGCCTGCCGCGCGGATCCCCGCGGCAGGCATCCTCTGTCGACCGTGCCAGTTGCCGCCTCAGGCGAAAGGCCTGGGTTAGGAGGTCGCCCGGACGGCTTGCAGGATCACGTTCGTCACGGTACCGGGATCGGAGATCATGGATAGGTGCGGCGCGTCTACCTCGGTGATGTGGGCGTGCGCCGTGTTGGCCATGGCCAGCTGCAACGCCAGCGGGATGGCGTGGTCGGCGGTGCCCACCACGGCCCACGACGGGATGGTCTCCCACGCCGGGACACCGGTCGGCTGAGTCAGCGCAATCGTGGCCAGCGGCAGCTGGGTGGCGGCGAGCACATTCGCCTCGCTGGCCGGCAGGCCGTTGGCCATACAGCTGGGGAACACGCTCTGGTTGATGTAGGCGTCGCCCACGCCGCTGGGGGCGCCAGGGAACGGGACCACGTTCAGGTTCGCGGGCACAGCGCACGACCCGGGATAAGCGGCGAGCAGCTGCGCGAGGGTCTGGCCCTGCGCGGGCGCGAAGGCGTCCACGTAAACGAGGGCTTTGACCTGCGGGTCACCGGTTGCGGCATTGGTGATGACGGCCCCGCCGTAGGAGTGCCCCACCAGCACGATGGGACCGGAGATGCTGTGCAGGAAGTCCGCCAGGTAGGCCGGGTCGTAGGCCAGGCCCTGTAGCGGGTTCGGCGGCGCGTACACGGTGTAACCATCAGCCTGCAGGCGCTGGATGACGCCGTCCCAGCTGCTGGTGTCGGCCCACGCTCCGTGCACCAGCACGATGCTGGGCTTAGGGCCGTCACCCGCGGCGGCAGCCTCGGCTGCACGGGCCGACGCGATCTGGCTGAGCGGGATGACCAAGCCGGCCATGGCCACGATTACAGCCGCGATAATGAGCCGCAGCCTGCCTGGCTGCGCGATTCGGGTGATGTTCACTGAGGTCTCCTTTCCTGGCGGGCCCAGCGCCCGTGCGGACGCTAGGTTGTGCGGCGTACCAGGCGGTCACCAGCGCTGACCGATCTGCGCGTTGATGGTTCCCGGGTCAGCCCTTCGTCTGGCACGTCCTGCGACGCCCCCAAGACGCGGCGCTGGTCCGGTGCCGGGTAACCTCGCACGATCTGAGTCTGCATCTGGAACTTAGCGGCGGGGTATCCGCAGGCCTACTGCACTTCCCGGCCGGGAACGCGTCGATCCGCTACCTGACCGACTTCAACGCCGTCGAGGCACAGACCACCACCGCGACAGAGCTGTACGAGGGCGTATTGCGCAACTACCCCCGGCGCGCGAATCCTGGGTCGCTGTGGGGCGCAGCCAAGCTCTTCAAGGCCGCATAGGACGGGCCCGCACGGATACTGGAGGAATGCGTCCGTGAGCGCAAACAGCAGGCTGACTACCGCGACGCACGCACTGGAATGGATCGAGCTGCATGCACGTCTAGGCGGCGGGCCGGCGACCTCGGCGGCAATCGCGCGCAGCGTGGAGACCAACGCGGTCGTCATCCGGCGCGTGCTGGGCGTGCTGCGGGATGCGGGGCTCGTCAACTCGCATCGCGGCACGCCCGCGGGCTGGTCACTGGCCCGGCTCGCGGAGCAGATCACCCTGCTCGACGTGCGCACCGCACTCGACGACGGGCCGCTCTTCGCGCTGCACGCGACACCTCCGTCAGCGAAGTGCCCGATCGGCTACAGCATCGGCCCCACGCTAACCAGCGTGTACCAGGCCGCGGAGGCAGCGGCGAACGCGGCTCTCGCCAGGATGACCATCGCGCAGTCACTCGACGACACACTCGCGGCCTCCGGTCAGTCACACCCCGACCTGTTGCGAACGTTCGCCGCCACGGTCAACGGCGAGCAGTGTCGTCGCGCACGGCCTTGACGCGGGCCAGCACATAGTGGGCGAGGGACCAGCTAGGCGTCGGCATTCCCCACGCCAGGCCGAACCCTTTCCGCACCCCGAGATCGCCTGTGGGCCGGGTGAGCCGGTCTAGCTCGCCCCTAGCACGGCTTCGGCCGCCGTCTCGATGAGCTGTGCTACCTCACCGGGGTGGGAGACCATCGCGACGTGGCTGGACGAGATCTCGACGGTGGTGGCGCCCATGCGAGCGGCGAACTGCCGCTCGGCATCAGGCGGAAGGGCCTGGTCGTCGGCCGCGACCAGGTACCAGGACGGCCGCGTTTTCCAGGCCGGCACGCCCATCACGTCCCCGAACGCGGACATGGCCAGCGGCTGCTGCACGGCGTACATCACCTTGGCCTTGACCGGGTTGACGTCGGCGGCGAAATGGTTGACGAAGTTGTCTTCGGACAGCCAGCCGAAGCCGCGGGTGTCGGTGACCAGGTGCGCCAGAGCCGGGGTCACCGGTCCCTGCGACAGCAGCGCGCCGAGCGATTCGCCCTGGTCGAGGCCGAACGCGGCGATGTAGACCAGGCCGGCGACGTTCGGGGCGTCCGCGCCCAGGGCGGTCATGACCTGGCCGCCGTAGGAGTGCCCGGCGACGATGGCGGGGCCGTCTTGCAGGTCCAGCACCTGGCGCAGCCGGGCCACGTCGTCGGCCAGCGCGGTCAATGGGAACTGGGGTGCGGTGACATGGTAGCCGTCGGCCTGCAGGCGCTCGATGACGCCGCTCCAGCAAGAGCCGTCGGCCCATGCGCCGTGGATGAGAACGATATTCGGCCGGGTGTTCATCTCGGGGTTCCTTTCGTGGTTGCGTCTTATGGCCATCTTGCGGCGCGGGGCTGCGGCCGGGGTATCCGCAGCACTACTGCACTTTGCGGATGCCTGTTGCGCGGCTGGCGTGGCGATACCGCCGGTCTCGCCGGCCATGGGTGCTGCTGACCGAGGCGCCCGAGGGCGAATGGGCCTGGGCGGGCACGCGAACACCAACGCCGAACTCGTCAGCGCCGGGTCTCGCTTCCGGTGCTTTGGTGTGCTGTGGTTGGCGTGCTGGTCAGGGCGATCACGTCGCGTAGCTGGTGGCGGCTGGCTACCCCCAGCTTGGGGTAGGACCGGTACAGGTGCGAGCTGACCGTGCGCGGTGACAGGAAGAGCCGGTCGCCGATCTCGCGGTCGGTCAGGCCGTCGCTGGCCAGCCGGACGATCTGGCGCTGCTGGGGGGTTAGCTCCGCTAGGGCATCGGGTTCGCCGGGCGCGCCGGTAACGGCCACCCCGCACGCTCTCAGCTCGGCCTGGGCGCGCTGCGCCCATGACCGGGCACCTAGCCGCCGGAAGGTGCCCAGAGCTTCGGTCAGGACGGGTTTGGCGTCGTTGATCCGGCGGCGCCGCCGCAGCCATTCGGCCTGGTCGAGGCGAAGCTGGGCCCGCTCGAAGGGCCACTGGTCCCCGGCGGGGTCGGCGAGCGCCGTGCCGAAATGGGCTCCTGAGTTAGCTGGGTCGGCGAGGATGCCGCGGGCCCGGGCGATGAGCTGCTCGAGCCGGGCAGAGGCCGTCCCGTCAAGGCGGCTGAGAGCCTGCTCGATGACGTCGGATCCTTCCATCCGCCGGTCGGCGCGGACCGCGGCAGTCGCGAGATCGGCCACGCCCAGGTAGGAGGCGTAGTTGTGCAGCGGCATGCCGTCCTCGCTGAACAGCCCGCGGAGCTGGGTGAAGGCCTGGAGGTAGCTGCCGTCGGCCAGAGCCGCGACGCCGAGGGCCCGCCGGGCCCGGGCGGCCACCAGCCCGCATTCGGCCGGATCGACGGTGGCCAGCGCCCGGTCGGCGTGCCTGCGGGCCGCGCCGGAGTCGGCGCGCAGGGCCAGGACGGTGGCGGTGATCACGTCAGCGGACGCAGCGACCATATCCATGTGGTTCGCCTCAGCCACGCTGGCGGCCTCGGCGGCAACCTCCAGCGCCTCGTCCCACCGCCCGGTATCGATGTAGGCCCACCCGAGCACGGTCAGGCTCCCGCCGCTGGTACCCCGCACGCCGGGAGCCCGGAGCCGCTGCATGGCATCCTGCAGCAAGGTGATCGCCAGGCCGGATTCGTCCAGGAGCCATGCGGCGGAAGCTATTCGCCACAACGAGGGCTCGTCAATGGGCGAGCCGGCGATCTTGCGCAGGTCCGGGAGGAGCTGGCTTCTGCCGCCGACCGGGTCGGCGGCGGCGCGGATCCAGACTCTCAGCACGTTGACATCAATGCCCGGGGCCCGGCCGGGGGGCGGCGGACCCTGGCGTTCCAGCAGGCCGAGGGTGCGGCTGACGGCCTGGCGGCTGGCGGGCCTGCCGGACTGGTAGGCGACCGTGGCTGCGCTCCCGAGCGCGTCCCAGGCCAGGCCCGGCTGGTCACGCGCTGCCTCTTCAGCCACGGAGATGAGCGCCGACAGCGCGGCGGTGCGTCGCCCCGACCAGGCCAGCGCCCATCCGGCGTCGCGGCGGGCGGTCAGCCGCAGTCTGGGGTCGGCGGTGACCGCCAGGGCGCGGGCGGCGAGCTCCTGGACCCAGTCTCCCTGGCCGGTGGGAACGGCGGCGGACGCGGCGGCGACCAGCCTGCGTGCCTGGTCTGCGGGGTCGGGGCTGAGTTCGGCCGCGCGTTCCATGGCCAGCGCGGCGGCGGCCGCCCCGCCGCGGCGCCGCGCCTGGGCCGCGGTGGCCTCCAGCAGCGACGCCACCTGCTCGTCCGGGTGCAGGGCCGCTGCCGCCAGGTGCCAGGCCCGCCGGTCCGGCTGGTCGTCCAGGGCACTCGCGAGCTCACGGTGCGCCGCGGCCCGCTGCGCGAAGGGCGCGGAGTGGTAGATGGCGGACCGGACCAGGGGATGGGAGAACTGCAGCCCTGTCCGGTCTACCTTGACCAGGCCCAGCTGCTCGGCCGGCGTCAGCGCCCGCGCATCGGGCCCGGCGCCGCGGCTAGCGGCTGCGCGCAGGTCCGGGCCGTCGGCCACCGCGGCCAGCAGCAACGCGGCCCGGGCCGGCTCGGGCAGGGCAGCGAACCGGGAGGTCAGGACGGCGGTCAGCCGGTCAGTCAGGGGCAGCGGCCCGGCGGCCCACCGGCGGCTGGCCGCCGGATCATCCGCGATCACCGTCGCCAGCTCGATCAGCGCCAGGGGATTACCGGCCGCCTGGGCGAGCACCTGCGCCCTCGCCCGCCCGCGGGGCGGTCGCGGCTGCCCGTCCAGCAGGCGGCCGGCGTCCGCCGCGGACAGCGGCTCCAGATGCAGCTCCGGGAAGCCCCGGTCAAGGCCGGGAGGCGGGGCCTGCCCGCGGGCGGCTACCAGCAGCACGACCGGTTCGGCGTCCAGCCGGCGGCCGGCGAAAGCCAGCGCGTCCAGCGAGCTGCGGTCCAGCCAGTGGGCGTCGTCGGCGACCACCACGACCGGGGACCGTCCGGACAGATCCGACAGCAGGGTCAAGACGGCGACCCCGGTCAGCAGCGGGTCCGGAGCAACCGGATCCGCGGAAACGCCGAGCGCCCCCAGCAGCGCCCGGGCCTGCCGGGCGGGCAGCCCGGCGGCGGCCGGCAGCACCGGCCGCAGCAGCTGATGCAGCCCGGCGAACGCGAGCCTGGACTCCGATTCCCGGCCGGTGACCGACAGCACCCGCATCCCCGCGGCTCGTGCCCGTTCGGCCGCATCCGCCAGGAGCACGGACTTGCCCATCCCGGCCGCACCAGTGACCAGCAGCACCTGGCTGGACAGGGGGACCGGATCCACCAGCCCGCGCAGCCGGGCCAGCCCGGCGTCCCGGCCGATGATCGGCGCATACTGCTGTGAGGGGGGTTCACCGGGGCCTGGCATGTGCCTGTCCTCTCGGCCAGTGCGTTCCATCAACGCCGTCCCCCGGCTCAACGCCGGCCATCGCCCGCGCATGCCCGCCGGGAAGCGTACGAGCTCATGCGCTCCCACCCGCGTCCTCCGCAGGACGACCGCGTGCGCGTCGTCCGGAGCGGGCTGCAGGTCAGGGCCTTGTTCTCGGAGATGAGATGTCACAGGGATCTCAGAGGGGGATCGATGAATATCCCGCCTCCTTTCGCGAGCTGTATCCAGCCCGCGCACGGCATGCTCCTAAAGAGCGCGGAAGCGTACCATTGAGGACACGCAGAGCGGAGCCAGGGATGCAGGAGGCCGCGATGAGGCTGCGACCGCATCGGCGGAACCTGGTGGTGTGGAGTTCGTCCGGCCGGTACGGTGCCCCGAGGTTCACGCGGCTCGCACGCAGCGGGCGGATCCGCCGGTGTATCCGTACCGGCGCGCTGCTCACAGTCATCGGCCTCATGCGGCTAGCCCGTGCGGTGGGGTCCCGCTGGCGGCCCTTGCTGGCCGGGGTGGTGCTCACGGTGGCCGGCGTCATGCTGCGCAGCGGCATGGGCAGCCTGGTTTTCTTCCCCGGAGTCCTGTTCCTCCTGTCCGCCCTGCTAACCCCGGAAAACCCTAAGGCGGCCCGCAAGCAGCGCTGTGAGCTAGAGCGCGAGCTGGCCGCATACTCGACCCCGGCCCAGCGGCGCGATCTTGAAGCAACTCTTGCCCAGTACCCAGACGGCATCACGTACGAGCTACGCGACATCCTCGCCCGCCAAGCGATGGCCGCCTATGACGATCGGCATCCGGGCGGCGGACGGTGCTGAAGACCTGTCCCGAATTCCTCGATGTAAGCCCATCGCAAAGCCTGTGCCATGCTGGATGGCGTAACGCCGCGTCGCGACGCGGCGTGTGGTCGAGGGAGTGCAGATGACCGCCGGATATACACCGCAGCATGGCTATATCGCGGGCGAGAGCGAGATGCTTGCGCACGCCGACCTCAACGAACACGACCGGCACACGGAGGAAGATCACTCCGCTCATGCCGCAGGGAAAATCTGCAAGAGCTGCGGCCGCCCGATCGAGGCCGAGCAGGCTGCCCGCCGCCGCGGTGAAACGGACTGGGCCCACGACGTCTGCCCCGTCATTACGGACTGATCCGGAGTTCGCGTAGCCCGGCCTGCCGGGCCAGGTACTCCCGCGGCCAAAGTACCGAACGGGCTATCCTTGTCCGCCACGTCACACCTCACGCCATCTTTCGCTAGCGCTTGTCTTGGCGCGTTTTGGCCGCGTACGGTAACACGCGCTTGTCTCTCCACGCGTACTCAGTGGCAGTTTCACCGTGTTTGACCCCTTTAGCCATGCTCGTTAGGTTACATCGGTTTGATTCGTTTGACTTCGTTTTGCTTTACTTTTCTCTGATCTACCGGCATGATGGCCGGGAACCGACTCGGTGAGGAGAGCAGCCGTGCAGGCGTACATCTCGCCGGCATGCCTCAATGTCGTCCGCCACGCGCCCGACCTGGGCGCGGCGGTGGTCACCCTGTGCACTGGTAGCCGAGACCCCGGCAACCAGTGGCGTGCACATCCGGGAAACACCTCGGCCTCGGCCTGGGAGGACCTCCTGGAAACAGTGCACGGGCTCGTGCCGGCCGCGGCCGCGGCCGGAGTGAAGCTCGGCATCGAACCCGAACAGGGCAATGTCGTGCGCGACGCTGACGCGGCCCGACGGCTGATCGAGGACCTCGGCGACGACGCCGACCACATCGTGATGATCCTGGACCCGGCCAACCGGCGACGTCCCGGTCATCGCCCAGACCTTGAGGCCGGCGACGCCCAGCGCGTCCACCGCTTCCTGGCCGAGCACGCCGACCGCGCTCAGCCCTGCGCGTCGACCAGTTCGACGTCGTTCTCCTGGCACAGCTGCTGCAGATAGGGGTTCGGCGCATCGGTCACGATCGCCGACACCTCATCCAGGGAACAGACCCGCGCGAAGTCGGCCGCGCCCAGCTTGGTGCTGTCCATCGCCACGACCACCCGCCGGGCGCGGTTGATGACGGCGCGCTTGACCTGCGCCTCGTTCAGGTCGGCGACCGTCAAACCCTGAGCCGTCAGGCCGGTGACGCCGAGAAACGCGATGTTGACGGTGAACGACTCGAGATCCGCCAGCGTCAGGGGGCCCACGAAACACTCACCCGCTGGCCGGTACGTCCCCCCAAGCACCGTGTGCCGGACGCCGGAACGATCGGCGACGGCGCCCGCCACCGGCAGCGCGTTCGTCAGCACGTTGACGTTACCAGGCCCGGTCCCGGCGTCGATCGCGTCCACGAGCAGCTCCGCGATCCGCAGCACCGTACTGCCCGTGTCCAGGTAGACGGCGTCCCCCGGGCTGATCATCGCCAGGCAGGCCCGCGCGATCCGGGTCTTGACCTCCGGATTGCGCACGACCCGCGCCGGCATGTCCGGCTCGATCGCCGGTCGCATGGCCAGGGCGCCGCCGTGCGTGCGATGCAGCCGCCCCTGCCTGGCCAGGTCCGCGACGTCCTTCCGAACGGTCTGCTCGGTGACACCGAGCAGCGCAGCCAGCTCGGTGTTCCGGACGCGGCCGCGCTCATCCAGGAGCGCAAGGATCCGGGCGTGCCGCTCCTCGGCGAAGGCGGCCTTCGCGATCCCGCCCGCCGTCGCGGACTCAGCGGACTCATCGGCACGGAGCCGGCCGCTTGGCATCGAGATCGCCCTTTCGCTGTGACACGCTGATGCACACCTTAGAGAAAGCATACGAAAGCAAACAGCACCGTGCAGGTGTAGATGACGTGGGACTAGTAGTCTCGGCGGCATGGAACTGCCCCCCTTTAGCCTGGCCGAGGTCGTGAGCCGGTGGCAGTTCGCACCGGTGGTCACGGGTTTTGTCGTGGTGGCGGCAGGTCTGTATCTCTGGGGTGCGCTGCGCGTGCGGCGGCGTCATCCGGCCCGGCCGTGGCCGCTGTACCGGACCGCGCTGTTCCTCGCCGGGCTGGCCGTCATCGTCATCGCCACGCAGAGCGGTATCGGCAGCTACGACGACGTGCTGTTCTACGATCACATGGTGCAGCACCTGCTGCTCCTCATGGTCGCTCCGCCGCTGCTCGTGATCGGCCAGCCGGCCACGCTGCTGCTGCACGCGAGCCGTAATCCGCTGCACACGTGGACCAAGAAGGTGCTGCGCTCGCGCGTGCTGGCCGCGATTACCTGGCCGCCGTTCGGCGTCGCGCTCTACGTGGCCGTCATCGTCGGCACGCACCTGACCGGCTTCATGAACCTGGTGGAGAGCAACGGCACCGTGCACGACGGCGAGCACGTGCTCTACCTGGCCGCCGGCTACCTGTATTTCCTGCCGCTGATCGGGCGGGAGCCGATCCGGTGGCGGGTCTCTTACCCGACCCGGATCTTCCTGCTGTTCATCGCCATGCCGGTGGACGCGTTCACCGGGCTGGTACTCGGTTCGGAGGGCAGCAACCCGTTCCCCGCCCTGGCCGAGCAGCGCCCGGGGTGGGCGCCGAGCCCTATCAGCGACGTGCACATCGGCGGCGCGGTGATGTGGGTGGGGGGCGCCGGCATCATGTTCGCGCTGGTGATGGCGGTGTTCTTCGCCTGGAGCCGGGAAAAGCGCGGCGACGGCGGCCTAGGCTGGCTGGAGTCCGCGCGCCGCTCGAACTTCGCCACGCTGGTCAGCGCGCACCAGGACGCGAACGCCGGCCGCGGCGAGTCGCCGTCAGCCGCCCCAGCCAGCGACCGGGCCAGTGACCGGGCCAGTGACCGGGCCTCCGACAGGGAGAGCGTCGACGACGACGAGCACCTGGCCGCCTACAACGCCTTCCTGGCCCGCCTCAACAAGTCCCAGGACCAGTGACCGGCGCGGCGCGCGACACGCCGGTAGGGCTTTCTAGGCAAATCTAGGGTTCGGGCTAGATCTGGCCATAGAGTCCGATGCCATGGATCCGGTGCGCAATCCGTACGCCCCTGGCGCGGGGCAGCGACCGCCCGAGCTCACCGGGCGTGACCGGGAGATCGGCCAGTTCGAGGTGGTGCTCGAGCGGATAGCTCGCGGCCGTCCGGAGCGGAGCATAGTGCTGACCGGGCTGCGCGGGGTCGGCAAGACAGTGCTGCTGAACACCTTCAGGTCGATGGCCCTGCAGCGGCTGTGGGGGACCGGGAAGATCGAGGCCAGGCCGGGCCAGTCGATCCGGCGGCCGGTCGCGGCCGCGATGCACATGGCGGTGCGGGAACTCGCGCCCCGGCATCGCGCCCCGGACCGGGTCGAGTACTTCCTCGGCGTCCTCAAGGCCTTCGCCCAGCGCGATCCCGCGGCGCCCAAGGGATCCTCGGTCACCGTCACGCTGGGCATCGACGTGCCCGCCCAGCGTGGCCGGGCGGATTCCGGTGATCTCGAGGTCGACCTCACCGAACTGTTCGCCGAGGCGGCCTCGGTCGCCGCCGACCTCGGCGTCGGGATCGCCTTGTTCGTCGACGAGATGCAGGACGTGCCTGCGGCCGACGTATCGGCCCTCTGCGCCGCCTGCCACGAGTTGTCGCAGACGGGCGGCCCGCTGATCGTGGTCGGCGCGGGCCTGCCTCATCTGCCGTCCGTGCTTTCGGCGAGCAAGAGCTATTCCGAGCGGCTGTTC
Source organism: uncultured Actinomycetes bacterium (assembly GCA_963769715.1). Lineage (GTDB taxonomy): Bacteria > Actinomycetota > Actinomycetes > Streptosporangiales > Streptosporangiaceae > Palsa-504. Next base: position 53,997 of record CAVYNE010000010.1, on the reverse strand, counting down.
AGGTACACCCGGATCGACCGCCTGGAACGGGAGGCCGCCGACCTGGCCCTGCTCGCCCCGGCCCAGCGGGAGGACGTGACCTTCACCAGCGACGCGCTCGACGCGCTGTACGCCGCCGCCGACGGCTACCCCTACTTCGTCCAGGCCTACGGCAAGGTGACCTGGGACGTGGCGGCGTCGAGCCCGGTGACGGCCGCCGACGTGAGAGTGGCGGCCCCCGAGGCGGAAAATGAGCTGGCCGTCGGGTTCTTCGGCAGCAGGTACGAGCGAGCGACGGTATCTGAGCGTGAGTACATGCGGGCGATGGCCGCTACCGGGGATGACCCCGTGCCGACCTCGGTGGTGGCCGACGAACTCGGGCGCAAGCCCTCCAGCTTGTCGCCGGCGCGGGACGGGCTGATCAAGAAGGGGCTGATCTACAGTTCCGAGCGCGGCCTGATCGCGTTCACCGTCCCGCATTTCGGCAAGTTCCTGCGCTCTCAGCCCATCTAGCCGGGCTGACCCGCCGCGGGGTCTACGCGACCATCGGGCCCTCTAAGAAATTTCCTAGAGTCCTCTAGATAACGGCAGACTCGCGGGTCCCGATAGGGCCGAGGACCTCGTCGGTGTCCGCGTCGAGGACCGCCGCCCGGATAGCGGGCCTGCACCATTGCCGGTCTACCGGGTCTACTGCCGGGCGCCCGACTCATGGCACTATCAGGTATGCAGGTCAGGCAGCTAGAGGAGGTGGGTCGGTGCGGAGCACGATGATGGATCTCCCGCTGACGATCACGTCGATCATGCGGTACGGAACGACCGTATTCGGCGATCGAGAGGTTGTCACCTGGACCGGGGACGGGACCAGACGTCGTACTTACGCCGAAGCCGGCCGCCGGGCCGCGCGGCTAGCCAACGCCCTGCGTCGGCTGGGTGTCGACGCCGACCAGCGTGTCGGCACCTTCATGTGGAACAACGCTGAGCACCTTGAGGCCTACCTGGCCGTGCCCTCCATGGGCGCGGTGCTGCACACGCTGAACATCCGGCTCGCGACGGCCGAGGTCGGCTACATCGCCACCCACGCGGAAGACTCCGTCGTCATCGTGGACGCGTCGCTGGTCCCCAGGTTCGCCGAGATCCTGCCGCATGCGCCCACGGTTAAGCACGTGATCGTGACCGGCGGGCCGCTCGCCGAGATGCCTGGCGCGGACCAGTTCACCGGTGTGAGCGTGCACGGCTACGAGGACCTGCTCGCCGCCGAGGCCGATTCGTTCGACTGGCCATCGCTCGACGAGCGTTCGGCCGCGGCGATGTGCTACACCAGCGGCACCACCGGGCACCCCAAGGGCATCGTCTACAGCCACCGGTCCAGCTACCTGCACTCGATGGGCGCCTGCCTGGGGAATGCCTTCGCCCTTTCCGAGCGGGATCGCGTGCTGCCCGTGGTGCCCATGTTCCACGCCAACGCCTGGGGCCTGGCCTACGCCTGCCTGCTGTCCGGGGCCGCCCTGATCATGCCCGACCGGGACCTGCAGCCGACCACGCTCGTCCGCCTCATCGGCGACGAGCATGTCACCGTCAGCCGGCGGGGTGCCAACGATCTGGGCGGGCGTGCTTACGCACATGCGGGCCGAGGGCGGCGATCTGTCCTCGCTGCGCTTGGTCATCGCGGGCGGCTCGGCGGTGCCGCACGCGATGCAGGTCAGGTTCGAGACGGAGCTCGGCGTGCGGCTGCTGCAGGCCTGGGGCATGACCGAGACGTCGCCGCTGGCCAGCGTGGCGAACCCGCCGCCTGGCCTCAGCAAGGAGGAGGAGTGGTCGTACCGAGACAGCCAGGGCCGGCTGTTCTGCACCGTCGAGGGCCGGCTGGCTGGGGACGGCAGGGCGATGCTGCCGAGCGACGGCGAGGCGGTCGGCGAGATCGAGGTCCGCGGGCCCTGGATCACCGGCTCGTATTACCGGGACGACGACCCGGCTAAGTTCCATGACGGCTGGCTGCGCACCGGCGATGTGGGGACGATGGACGAGCATGGCTTCATCCGGCTGACCGACCGGGCCAAGGACGTGATCAAGTCCGGCGGCGAATGGATCTCCTCGATGGAACTCGAGAACATCCTGATGGCGCATCCCGACGTGACCGAGGCTGCGGTGATCGGAGTCGCCGACGAGAAGTGGGGCGAGCGGCCACTCGCGGCGGTCGTGCTGCGGTCCGGGGCGGAGGTAACCGCCGAGAAACTGCGGGCCTTCATGGCCGAGCAGATCCCGCGCTGGCAGATTCCGGAGCGCTGGTGCTTCGTCGCCGAAGTACCCAAGACCAGCGTGGGCAAGTTCTCCAAGCGGCAGATGCGCGAGGCGTACCAGCGCGGCGACTACGAGATCGTCGAGGTCCGCTGAACGCCCGGCGCGGATGCTTTGCCGGAGCTGGGTCTGTGCCGGTACGCTATGGCCCACCGCACCCCCGTGTGCGGGTGGAGGATTCGCCTAGTCCGGTCTATGGCGCCGCACTGCTAATGCGGTTGGGTGTAACCACCCTCCGGGGTTCAAATCCCCGATCCTCCGCCGGGAGCTGGTCCCACCCGTCCGGTCCGCCGCTGGGGCGATATTGCTCTTTACTAGTGCATTTCCCTAGACTGAGCGTGGCTCAGCGGCCGGACTAGGAGGATGCATGCCAGTCGACTGGGTTGTCGTTGGCCTGGATAACGGCGGGACCATGAACAACGGAACTATCCTCGACGCCGCAGGACGGTTCCTCCTCGACCGGCTGGCGGAGGTTCCGAGCGATGTCCGGGAGGGCCCGGACAAGGCCATCGAGTCTCTGCTCGTCTCCGTGGAGCAGGTGCTCAGCCTCACCGGCGTACCGATCACGGCGGTCAGGGCAGTGGGCCTGGACACGCCCGGCCCGGCCAGCGGGGATGGCGTCATCTCGTCCAAGGGCGCCACGAACTTCGGTCACGTCGGCTGGCGCGGCTTCGACATCCGCGGCGCGCTAGCCGAACGGCTCGGGCTCCCGGTGATCTACAACAACGACGGGAACTCGGCCGCGCTGTACGCGCACCACGCGCGGTTCGGCGCGGAGTCCGGGCAGCGGAGCTCGGTGGCCGCGATCGTCGGCACCGGGCTCGGCGGCGGGATCATCCAGGCCGGACAGGTCGTCAAGGGCGCGGCGGGGATGGCCGGGGAACTCGGCCACGTCCCCATCCCGCTCGATGGACTGCTCGACGTCGGTCAGCCGATGCCCGCGTGCAACTGCAGTCAGTCGGGCGACGCAGAGAGCGTGGCCTCGCTCACCGGGATCCAGAACAACCTGCTGCCCTACTGGCTCACCAGGTACAAGGGTCACGAGCTCAGCGGCCTGCCGATCGGCAAGGCCGCCAGGCTCATCCGCAAGTACGCCGAAGACGGCGACGAGATGGCGCTGGCGATCTTCAGGCAGCAGGCGATGGCGATCGGCAGGCTGTTCACCATCGCCGCGAACTTCCTCGATCCAGACGCGTACTTCCTCGGCGGTGGCGTGGTAGAGGCCGCACCGCATTTCCGCGACTGGTACTTCGCAGAGGTGCGCGCCAACACCGTGCTGCGCGAGGAGCAGGTCAGGGCGGCCGAGATCTCCCTGGTGCCCGACCTTGACATGGCCGGGGCCCGCGGGTCGGCGTATGCCGCCCGCGACTGGCTCATCGATCAGGGGCAACAGGTCACGCCGAGCGCATCCTTATCCCCGGGACGGCGGGATGACCACGACCATGGTGAGGCGGACCGGCTGATCGCCCTCGTTGTCGTAGCGATGCGGGCGGCTGGCCGGGAAGCGGGCACACTGACCGGAGCTGACCGCATGGCGCTCGCCCGCCACCGTCAGGGTCAGGGTGCCTGACTCGACCCAGACCATCTCGCGAGTGGCTGGCGCGTGCGCGTCACCGCCGAACGTCTCGCCGGGCATCACCTCCCAGCGCCACAACTCGACCGCCCATGGCGGGTCGGTGGCGCCGACGATCGTCCCGGTGCCACCGGAAGGACCGTGCCAGAGCACGCGGGAGGCGTCCGGGCTGCTGATCCGGACGGCCGGCTCCCCGCCGACGTCGACCAGCTGCGTCACCGGGACTCCGAAGGCGTCGCCGATGCGGGCCAGGGTGGCCAGGTTGGGGTTGGACCGGCCCTGCTCGAGCGCGACGAGCACGCCCTTGCTCACGCCGGAACGCGCGGCAAGCTGGTCCAGTGACCAGCCACGATCGGCGCGCAGGGCCTGAAGGGTCCGCGCGACCGCGGTCGTTATCTCGGGCACATCCGGCATTTCTTTCCCCTCTCTGGACATACCGGGGCCCCTCCCGGTGACGCCGGACGGTCGGTATAATGAACTACTTAGATCAATATTCTGACCGATGTCGCTTGCTACTGGGGACGCTGACCGTGGTGACTATCCTGGCCCTGGCCGCCGCCGTACTTTACGGCACCGCCGATTTTCTCGGCGGGGTGGCGTCGAGGCGGGCGAACGTGTTCGCCGTGCTAGCGATGACCGTCCCGGCGGGCGCGGTGGTCGTGGTAGCGGTCGCGTTGCTCGGCGAAGTCCCGTGGCTGGGCGGCTATCTGGGGCACGGCGTGGGCTTGTCCACCTCGTTCGGGGACTGGGCCGCGGCCGGTTGGGCGGCGGCGTCCGGTGTCTGCGGCTCGTCCGGCCTGATCGCGTTCTACTCCGGTTTCGCCGCCGCCCCGATCAGCGTGGTGGCTCCAGTGGCCGCGCTCGTCTCCACGGTGCTGCCGGTCGGCGTCGCCATCTCCGGCGGCGAGCGTCTCACCGTCAGCATGGTCGCCGGAGGCCTGATCTGCCTGGTCGCCATCGTCATGGTCAGCATGCCGCCGGCCCGCCGGGCGCGGCCGGCTGGAGGCCGGCCACGCGGGAGCCAGGACGGGGATGACCGGTACGACGCCGCCAGCCGGCTGCGCGGCCTCGGCTATGGTGTCGCGGCCGGCGCGGGATTCGGCCTGTTCTTCCTGTGCCTCAAGAACGCCGGGCAGTCCGGTGTGCTCTGGCCGGTGGCGGTCTCGCGGACGGCGGGAACCCTGGTCGCCCTCGGCATCGCGCTGGCGACCCGGACACGTCCATGGCGGCACATGGGCGGCGGCACAGGCGTTATCGCGCTGGTCTCCGGGGCGGTCGACGCGGCCGCCAACGTCTGCTACGTGCTGGCCACCCGGGCCGGACTTTTCGGGCTGGCCGTCGTGATCACGTCGCTGTACCCCGGCATGACCGTACTGCTGGCCCGATGGCTGCTCGGCGAGCGGATGCGCTGGCTGCAGCGGGGCGGCCTGCTGCTGGCCGCGATCGGCGTCGTGCTGCTAACCCGGTGAGCGGGTGGCGGGCCCAGCCCTAGTCGGAGCCATCGTCCTTGTCTTTGAAGATCAGCCCGCAGACCTCGAGGTAGAGCTGCTCCGGATAGGGGAGGAATCTGATATGGCTCAGCGCCTGGTCCTGCCCGGCGGACTCCACGATGAACTCACCGTAGCCGAGGATCCGGCCCGTCGCGGTCCGCTGGAAGCTCATGTCCGTCACCTTGCCGAGCGGCATCATGTTCACTTTGTGGGTGACAAGGCCGGTCGTGAGCACCAGCCGCTGCGACGTAACGACGAAGTAGGTTTCGCCCCACTCGACGGCCTTCACCACCAGCCGCAGGAAGACGATTCCCCACAGGATCCAGATCGCGAGGATGACGTAGCCGCTGCCATGGGCGATGGAGTTGCTCAGCCAGCCCGCGATCGCCAGCCCCAGAAGAACCCAGAAGATGGGCATGATCAGCACGGCCGGGTGCTGGTGGACGGTGATGACCTGGCGTTCGTGGGGCAGAAGGTACCTATTTACCGAGGCAGGCACCGTATCACTGTTCGGAACCAGCCTCATGGCAACACCGGGCCCTAAATCGACGCGAAGAAGTTAGAAAGCCCGTGGGCCGCTGAGGTCAGGAAGGTGCCGATGTTGTGCACGATCTGAGCGGCGGCTGTCGGCTGCTCTATCACGAACCACACCACGAACGCGACAGCTGCCCATCCCATCCGGCGATGGTTCTCAGATTCACGTCGCCTCCCATGGGCGCCCAGACTTGCCCTAGCTGCCAGAACCTATGCTAGCTCCTGCCGATTTCCCGGCCAATGCTAACGAGGGTGAAGCTGCCGTGTCGGCATGAGTATGCCCCGGTGTCGCTCTCAGTATGCCCGATCGGCGGAAGCAGTGCGTGATCGGACATGCCGGGCGCGCCGGCATCGCGGCCAAAATTCCTTGGCGGTCAGCCTGATCGGCTGTTTTGCCGCCGCGACCGGCGGCCATCTGACAACATTCCTCCGTGCAGAGCATGCTAGTGAGATGACGGTGGCCGACGTGGGTGAGACTGACTTCGCGGTTATCGTCTACCGGGAAGAAGACCAGTGGGAGGCCGACGTCCTGCCGACGGCGGTCACCGCCGACCTGGACGGCTTCATCCAGGCGCTACAACGGCAGCCGAGTATGGGTGGCACGATCGGCTTCGCGGGCGTGGGCGACGACTTCTGGGTCGCGGTCAGGGTCCTCGGCGACGACGTGTCGCTGTTCCTCTCCGACCTCACCGCGGCGGTGGACTATCCGCTAGCTCGCCAGGTGCTTGACGCCCTGGGCATCCCGGTGCCCTCAGATGATGAACTCGACCAGGTGCTCCCGGCTGGTGACCTCTCTATTTTCGCGGACCTCGGGCTCGATGAAATGGAACTCGGCGCGGTCTCGGCTGACCTCGACCTCTACCCGGAGGACGCCGTGGCCCACATCGCCGAACGGCTCAGGTTCGGCGACGCGGTGGAGCGGGCGCTCGACGTCGCGCTCGGCCCGTGACCGGATACACCGATTCTTTCGAGCCTGCGATGCGGCTCGCACTCGCGGAAGCAGCCGAGGCCGGGTCTGCCCTGGCCGGGATGGCCGGCGCAGACCCGGAGGATGTCCCGGTCGGTGCGGTCATCCTCGATGAGGCGGGCGCAGTCATTGCGCGGGGCCGCAACCGCAGGGAAATAGACCACGATCCCACCGCGCACGCGGAGATCGTCGCGATCAGGCAGGCCGCCCAGGTCCTTGGCCGCTGGCGGCTGACTGGGCTGACGCTCGTCGTCACCCTCGAGCCGTGCACGATGTGCGCCGGGGCGGTGACGGCGGCCAGGCTGGCCCGATTGGTCTACGGGGCCGAAGACCCGAAGGCCGGGGCTGTGGGGTCGCTCTGGGACGTGCTGAGGGACGCTCGCCTGAACCACCACCCTGAAGTCATCGGCGGGATCCTCGCCAGTGAATGCGGGGCCTTGCTGCGCGACTTCTTCGCCGCGCGCAGGCCGCACGCCAGGTAGGTCATGCCGCCGCGCGCGGATTCGGGTAAGCTCGCCTGCGGTGGAGTCGCCTAGTGGCCGAGGGCGCACGCCTCGAAAGCGTGTGAGGGGGCAACCCCTCCGTGGGTTCAAATCCCACCTCCACCGCTGAGCGGGCCGCCTGCGCGTCTGGCGTGCTCACTGGGGAACTTAATGTCGCGCCTCGGACGTTCGCTGTTGTGATCGCGTGGTTGTGCGGTGATGACCTGCCCTCGGTGAGGGGGCCACCACTAAGACCAGACTCCGGCGAGGAGAACCGAGTGTTCGGACCGCAAGGGACCGGTTTCTTCCTGCTTCTCATGGTGGTCTTCGGAGGCTTGCTCGTCTGGGTGGCCCTGGCCAAGCAGGTCGTGTTCCGCGTGCTCGCCGCGTGCCTGGCGTTCATTCCCGCCATGATTTTCGGAGTTGCCTCCGTCAATAAGTTCTACGACTACTACCAGACCTGGGGCGGAATGATCAATGATCTCACCGGCCAGGGCGTGAGCAACCTCCCCAAGTACGCAGCCGCGGGTGCCGGGTCGAACAAGCAATTTGACAAGAACATCGGCCGGGTCACCAGCCTCGCGGAAGATGCCCAGGTCGGATACCTGTTCCAGACCTCGATCACCGGCGCACGGAGCCACCTCACCCGTGACGTCTACGTCTACCTCCCGCCGCAGTACTTCCAGAAGGCCTACGCGCACTACAAGTTCCCCGTCATCGAACTGCTGCACGGCTCGCCGGGCAACCCGCAGGCCTGGGTCGACGTCATGGGCGTGATTCCCACCTTCCTCAACCTGCTTGAGACGCATCCCGCAGACACCGCGGTGCTGGTGATGCCTGATACCGACGGCGGCCAGCAATACGGGCTGCAGTGCCTGAATAATCCTGGCGGCATCCAGGACATGACCTTCGTGGCCCTGGACGTACCCGAGGCGATAGCGCGGATCGCCCGCGTCCAGCCGCCGGGTCGGGCCTGGGGGCTGGCCGGATACTCGGAAGGCGGCTACTGCACGGCCAACATCGCGTTGCAGGACCCGGCCGGTTATGGCGCTGTCGGCGTGCTGTCGGGCTACTTCGCCCCGATCCTGAGCACGGTGCCCGCGGGCAACAAGCCGGGGGCCACGCCGCTCCGGGTCAACGTGTTCTTCGGCCGTCCTGGCCTGCAGCTCGTGAACACGCCGAGGGCATACATCACCCGGGTGCCCATCAACGATGTGCTCCCCGCCTTCTGGCTCGCGGCCGGCGCCCAGGACAAGCCGGATGTTGTCGCCGCGGCGAACTTCAAGCAGCTGCTGCAAACCAGGGTGGCGAACGTGCCGTTCGTGATCATTCCCGGCGGGCATCAGGGCAGTGTATGGCGCACGGCCCTCGGCCCGATGCTCAACTGGATGACGCCGCAACTGGCCCAGCAAGCCGCCAGGGCCGACGCGGCCGCCAGGGCCGCCGCCGCGCGCAAGGCGCACAACGCTAAACCCCGTCCGCCGCATTCTCCGGCCGCGCCCAGGAAGCCGTAGCGCACCATCTCAGCGCGTCCGAGATGACCTCGAGACCCTTCTCCAGCTGGCCACCGGTCTCATAGGCCAAGCCGATCCGCATCACATGGTCGCTGTCACCGAACCACGGACCGGGCGCGACTACCGTCCGCCGTTCGGCCAGCTGGTCGTAAAACGACGGACTCCGGCCCGAAGGTGTCCGGGTTGAGCCGGACACAGCAGAACGCGCCCGCTTCGGGCCGCAGCCATGCGCAGGCCCGGTGCACCGTAGGCCTTGGACAGCGAGGCGCAGGTGAGCACCCGTTCGGATAGGCCGGCGAAGGTGTCGGCGGCAGCAGTGCTGCCGTAGGTCGCTTCCCGGTAGGTTTCGTCGATCAGCAGGATCGCCTCGGGGCAGCGGCGCGACATGGCGTCGAGCATCTCGCCGATTTCGCCGCGCGTGATCGACACGCCGGAAGGATTCTGCGGTGAGGCGAACATAACGAGCCGGGTGCGTGCGGATAGCTTGTCCCCGGAAGGCGTCACGATCGATGCGATAGCCATCCTCGAACCGTGTCGGCACGGTGACGACCTGGGCGCCGACGCCGCGCACGGCATCGAGCACCGGTGGGTGGCAGGGGAGTCCGACCAAGATCTCGCCGTCGCTGTGGCGCTCATGTGGTCATCCAGAGCCAATCGCGCTCGATTGGCTGGCAATGAGGCCAATCGAGTCGGACCAACGTCCGGGCCGCTGCTCGCGGCCGGCTGTCAGGTCAGGCTCTGTCAGGTCAGGCCAGCGCGAATGGCCAGGCACCGGCGTGCGGCGCGCCTGGCGAGCATCATCCGGACGAGGCTGGCTGCGGCCGCCGCGGCGGCCGGGACCGGGGAGATCCGGCCCGCGGCGACAGTCAGCTGGGCCGCGAGCAGCGCTAGGCCGAGCCCGTCTGCGCTTACCGCGCCGAACCCGGCGACGGCCGCGGCCATAGGAGCCCGGCGTGGCCTGGCGGGCAGCCAGCGGGTGAGCCGGCCCGTGGCGGCGATACCGAGTATCGCGGCCCAGGCGGTGACCCCGGCGGCCACGGCGACGAGATAGATGCCGGCGCTAAGCCCAGGCGACTGGCCTGTCCACGGCCAGGGCCGGGCGACGTGGATGCCGAGGTGGCTGGCCGCGGCCGCGGCGATCCACAGCAGGCCGACCAGCGGGCCGCTCACCAGCAGGGTGACCGCGACGCGACGCGCCTGGCTGGCGGCGATCTCGGCCCTGAAGCCGACGGCGACCTGGACGGGGTCGCCGAACTCGCGGATTGCCGCCAGAGTGGCCTCGGCCTGCGGCAGCCCGGCGGACCGGTGCGCGTCCGTGGCGTCCAGGAGCCCGGAGCGCAGCTCGGCCACGATTCCCCTCCGGGCTCGGACGGAGCCGGGCAGGCGCGTTGCGACCTCGGCGAGATAGCCCTCGACCGCCGGTCCGGCGTCTGGCTCCGGCGGCCCTGGCCCGCTCATGAGGTGCTCACCGCGGGCGGCGCGGGTTGCATGAGGGCGGTGACGGCGGTGGAGAAGTCCCGCCAGGTGCTGCGCTCGGTATCAAGGGCTCGCCGGCCGGCCGGGGTCAGCTGGTAGACGCGGCGGCGGCGCCCGCCGTCGGCTGACCACCTCGCCTGAACCAGGCCCGCCCGCTCCAGGCGGTGCAGCGCCGGATACACCGTGCCGGTCGGCAGATCGACCTGGCCGTCGCTGCGTATCCGCAGCGCTTCCATGATCGCGTAACCGTGGCGCGGCCCCGGCTCGAGCACCGCGAGCAGGATGCCGTCCAGATGACCCTTCAGCGTTTCCGCCCTCATAGGTAGCCATGCTACCCTTCCATCATAAGTAGTGATACTACAGGTAGTGTTCCTACCCTTAGCGGACGATACCGGGGAGGCCGCTAACCCTGGACACGCCGCGGAAGGAGCGCTGAGCGAAGATGGCCCGCACGCTGAGCCTTATCCTCCGCAATCTCTTGTTCACCGCCGTGGTGCCGGGGCTGGGGGGAGCCTGCGTGCCCTGGTGGATCTTGACGCGCCATGGGGGCACCGCCACTCCGGCCGCGTGGGAGGCGGTCCCCGTCATCGCGGCGGGGACGGCCCTGTACGTGTGGTGTGTCTGGAACTTTGCGGCAGTGGGACGTGGGACTCCCGGCCTGTGGGACGCGCCGTCGCGTTTTGTCGCGGCCGGGCCCTACCGCTGGGTGCGCAACCCGATCTATCTTGCCGCGCTCCTGATTGTCCTGGGGGAGGCGTGGCTGTTCATGTCGCTCCGGCTGCTAGCCTACGCGGGCGCCATGGCGGTCTTCTTCCACCTGTTCGTCACCGGATACGAGGAACGGACGCTGCGCCGCCGCTTCGGCCACACCTACCTGGAGTACCAGCACGCAGTCTCGCGCTGGATCCCCCGCCCGCCGCGCCGCGGTTAAGCACTGGCATCCCAACTGGCGGCCCTCCTGGCCCCCGGGCCGCGCACCAGCCGTCAGCGCGGATCCTTTAGGCGTCTTCAGGACGTTTGCGTGACCAGTCTGATACGTTCAGTGTTTGTCTTGGGAGGACATAAGTCACGGACGGGCCTTCCTTGGCGCCAAGCAGCGGCTTGGTTGCCTCGATCACATTCTCAGCGAACTTCCGCTGGGAGGTGAGCAGCTGCTCGGCGAAGTCGTAGGCGCTGGCCACGACTTCCTCGGGCGTGGGCAGCGTGTCGCTGTCGGGCAGGCCGGGCGCCGGGATGGACGGCGTGATCGGCTGGCCGGCACCGACTGTGCCCGAACCGTTATGTGGCCGGGGGGCGCGTGCTGGTCCTGACCGGGGCGTGCTGGTGGTGATCGGCGCCGGCGGGCACATAACGATCACAGCGAGGCGAGCCAGTTGAGGAGGGTCTCGTCCGATCTCCAGATTGGCGTGGCGCGGGATCCCGCCGAAGTACCCGGCGGCTCGCATGCCCGCCAACAGCTGATCAACACGCCCAGCGCATACTTCACCCGGGTTCCGATCAACGAGGTGCTTCCCGCCTTCTGGCTCGCGGCCGGCGCCGAAGACAAGCGAAAATATCAGCGCCGCGGCGTCCAGGCTAGGCTACGGTCACGGCTGCCGCCGACCTGCTGATTACGACATTCCGGACAGCATGATGCATCACTCAGCCTCCTGAACTGCGGCTATGTCCCTGCAGTTTTAGTCAAGGCCACGTCCGGTAGTTCAGTCAACAAGGTCGCAGACGCATGATCACCACTCCTTCCTCGCCGGCCCCTCCCTGGGGGGCAATTTGCCGGTGTTACCTCGGATTGGCCACGGGTCCAGTCTGTCGGCGACACGCGGGACGCTGACACGGCCCTGACAAAACCTCCGGCACGTCTTACGATGGAAAGGTCAAGCTCCCTCACCGGCACGGCAGGTAGTCCATGGCGTACCATCGGGTCCGCGCGGCCCTTGCCAGAGATGGCTGGAGCCTGCATGGCTTCGCGGAAGCGGGCGCTGTCGATCCCAATACCGTGGAGCGCTGGATCACCAAACAGCGCACGCCGATCCGCAGATTGGAGTTTCAATGAAGAGCGCTATAAGCGCCATCGGATTTATTTTGCTCTTCGTGGTTGTGTTCTGGGTCATCGGCGTCGTCGCCGTGCCCTCGGCGACCGGTGCCGCGGCAGTTGGCGACGGAATCCATGCGACAATCGCCTTTTTTGTGACCATAATCAAATCCATTTAGGTGTCGGCGCTCGTTCGATTGTGGGATTGACGTATAGGTCGCGCCGGCAGATCGGCCGCCGCGACTGGCGCTTGCACGTGAAGCCGACCGAGGCAGAGCTGGGGACGACTGCCGTCGCCCCGCTCGGCACACGGGAACGTGAGGTAAGGACAGGGCTTGTCATACGGTAGTTCTGGCAGTTCAGCTTGGCGGAGGGTGCGAGATTCGAACTCGCGAGGGGTTGCCCCCAACACGCTTTCCAAGTCTGCGCATCTTGGTCCAGCATTGTTCAAGAGCGTCTGTGACCTGGGCTGTCCGTGCTGAGTGATGCACCCCGAACGTCTCCGGACGTAGCTGAATGAGACTGCAAATGAGACTACGAACCCTCCTCGCGCAGAGCCTATCGGCCAGAATGTCCTGGTGACTGAGACGCCCGGCACCATGGGCAGCCGAGGATGAACAGGTTCGCTCCCTTAGGTAACGGTTCGGCAGCCGCCGGAACCCTGGCGCCCCGGGCGCCCGTCCCATTGCCATGATGGACATCCGCACGCCAGTCAGGCCCGGTCGGCGCCGTATCGTCTACCTTTCCGCCGCCCTCGCGGGCGTCGCGGCCGGGCTGGCCATCGGGCTGGCCGCCCGCGGGGTCCTGGGTCGATCCGGGGCGGCGCCCGAGACCCCAGGCGTAAGCTCGTGTGGTATTCCCGCCTGGGTCAGCGCCGACGGGAAAGTAATCGGCGTGGGCAGTTGCGCGGCGCTTCTCCTGATCCCGGCCCAGGCCGTGACGGTGCAGGCAGGCCAGCAGATCGGCGTGCAGATGCTGCAAGAAGAGGCCTCACCGGGAAGCCCGCAGGTCCTGGTGCCGGTCTACCCGCTTCCGCGCAGCACCGACAGCTGGGTTCTGGCCCGCACCTTTGTCAGCTCCGACCAGGCCAGAGCGACCTACACCGCGATGCGCCCTGGCCGCGCCGTGCTGGTCACAAAGGCCGATTGCCTTCCACCTGGCACACTGCGGTCCGAAGTGAAGAATTGCCCGGTGATCAACGTCACGGTGATCTCCGGACCGCGGAGCCCGGGGACTGCGGCTGGCCGCCCCGACGGTAGCAGCGCTGTCTGGCCCTGGTGGGACCGCCGTTGATTCGGACAATCAAGTCGAAACGGCCGGCGATGCGCCTACACCCGACAAGTGAAAGTCGACCTGCCGACCGTCCGTTGATGTCGTTCCCTCAGTTGCATCCCAAACCGCCCTCAGCACCCGTAGGCGGTCCGCCGGTCGCTTCGCGATGTCAGTAGCCACGCTCACCTCACCACACCACAGGTCTGTGGTTGTCGTCTCGACGCCTGCCAGACCCTCAACTGAGACCAAAACTGAGACCAGCGGAGTTAGTCCGGTACGCCTTCGCCTAGACGCTTATACCGTCGTGGCTGGTCGGACGTGGCGGAGGATAAGAGATTCGAACTCTTGAGGGGTTGCCCCCAACACGCTTTCCAAGCGTGCGCCCTAGGCCACTAGGCGAATCCTCCGCCGGGAAGCTTACCCGAATCCACCGGTGGGCGGGTTGCGGAACATCTGGTCCCGGAGGCTGGCTACACTGGCCCCTGACCCCCCGCACGGCGTTTATCCCGCCAACCCCCCCAGGGCCGGAAGGCAGCAAGGGTACGCGGGCTCTGACGGGTGTGCGGGGGGTCCCCCATTACCGGTGAGGATGAGCTGATGGCAGCAGCCGCGTCGGGACGCGAGGAAACGACCCCGGCGAGCCTGGCCCAGTCCGGACTTGCGCTGTACCGCAAGTACCGTCCGGCGACGTTCGCTGAGGTGAAGGGGCAAGAGCACGTCACCGGGCCGCTCACCCAGGCGCTGCGCACCGGGCGGATCAACCACGCTTACCTGTTCAGCGGCCCGCGCGGGTGCGGCAAGACGTCCAGCGCGCGGATCCTGGCCCGCTCGCTGAACTGCGTCAAGGGCCCGACCCCCGAACCCTGCGGGGTCTGCGACTCCTGTGTCGCGCTCGCGCCCTCCGGGCCGGGCAGTATCGATGTGATCGAGATCGACGCGGCCTCACACGGCGGTGTGGACGATGCCAGGGAACTGCGCGAGCGGGCCTTCTACACGCCGGTGTCCGGGCGCTTCAAGATCTACATCATCGACGAGGCGCACATGGTCACCCAGCAGGGCTTCAACGCGCTGCTGAAGCTGGTCGAGGAGCCGCCGCCGCACCTGAAGTTCATTTTCGCCACCACCGAGCCGGAGAAGGTCATCGCGACCATCCGCTCGCGCACGCACCACTATCCGTTCCGCCTGGTCCCGCCCTCGGTGCTGCGCGAGCTGATGCAGGACATCTTGCGCAAAGAAGGCGTCTCGGTCGAAGAGACCGTGCTGCCCTTGGTGGTGCGAGCCGGCGCCGGTTCGGTCCGGGACTCGCTGTCGATCCTGGACCAGCTGCTGGCCGGCAGCGACGAGTCCGGGCTCAGCTACGAGCGCGCGGTGGCGCTGCTCGGTTTCACCGACGCCAGCCTGCTCGATGAGATCGCGGACGCGTTCGCCGCCGCCGATGGTGCGGCGGTGTTCCGCGTGGTGAACCGGGTCATCGAGGGTGGGCACGAGCCGCGCCGGTTCGCGGCCGACCTGCTGGACCGGTTCAGGGACCTGATCGTGCTGGCCGCCGTGCCCGACGCGGCCGAGATCGGGCTTCTCGACCTGCCGCCGGACCGGGCCGAGCTGATGGCCGCGCAGGCCGGAAGGTTCGGCCAGGCCGGGCTGACCCGGGCCGCCGAGCTCATCAGCACGGGCCTGGATCAGATGCGCGGCGCCACCTCGCCTCGGCTGCTGCTTGAGCTGATGTGCGCGCAGGTGCTGCTGCCGGCCGCCGCCACCGACGAGAAATCCCTGCTCGCCCGCCTGGAACGGCTGGAGTCCGGGGACCGGGGCAGGTTGGCGCCGGCGCCGCAGGCACCCCCGCGCGCGCCGCACTCCGGTCAAGACGATGATGCCGAACGGGCCCGAGGTGCGAGCCCCGCCGAAAGACAAGCCCCCGAGCCCACCCGGTCGCCAGCCTCCGGACAGCCGGCTCCGAAGCAGCCAGCCCCGGTCCGCCCAGCCCCGGTAAAGCCAGCTCCGGCCCAGGCGGCCCCGGCCCAGGCGGGGGCGGAACGGCGAACGCCGGAGCAGGCAGCCCCGCCGGAGCGAACTGCGGGATCGGCGGGCCTGTCCGCGACTGACTCGCTGCGCAGGAACTGGGACGCGGTTCTGGAGGCGGTCAAGCAGGAGCGGCGGGTCGCCTGGATGCTGCTGAGCAACGCGAGCGTGCTCTCTGTGGCGGACGGGATCCTCACCTTGCGATTCCCCAGGGACGGGGACCTGAAGGGCTTCAGCGTGAGCGGCCACGACGCCGTCCTGGTGCGGGTGCTGGGCGCCAGTTTCGGCCTGAACGTGACGGTTAAGGGCGTGGCGGGCGGCGACGCCCCCCCAGCCGCGCCCAGCGTGCGACCAGGCGGACCTGGACCATCTAACCCAGCCTCGAGTCCCAGCCGTCAGCCTCCGGCCGCCCCACCGGAATTCGCTCCGACGGATCCCGCCGGGTATGACGACGAGCCGCCTGGCGACATGCCGCGCGATGAGATGCCGCCGGACGAGCCGTCGCCGGACGATCGGGCCGTCCGGACGACCGAACTGACCGGGATGGACCTCATCCAGCGCGAGCTGGGTGGCCAGGTGATCGGCGAGATCGAAGGCTGATCGGGTTTGAGCGGGTCTGAGCGAGCCAGCGTGCCTGACTGGCTTAACCGGGCCGGGCTAGTCGTAGGCTCTGCGTAGGAGGGCGATGTGGATCCCCAGATGGACATGCAGCAACTGTTCGCCGCGGCGCAGCAGATGCAGGAACAACTGATGAATGCCCAGCAGGCGCTCGCGGATGCCGAAGTGACCGGCACGGCGGGCGGTGGCCTGGTCAAGGCCACGGTCAATGGCCAGGGCGAGCTGATGGACCTCTCGATCTCGGCGACCGCAGTCGATCCCGACGACGCCGAGGAGACGGCGCGGACGATCGCCGACCTCGTGCTCGCGGCGGTCCGGGACGCCTACCGGGCGGCCGAGGACCTTCAGCAGCAGCAGATGGGGCCGTTCGCCGCGGCCATGCAGGGCGGCGGCATGCCCGGCATGCCCGGCGGCCTCAACCTGCCCGGCGGGCTGGACCTGTCCGGCCTCGGAATCGGCGCTCCGGCCGGGCCCGACGAGGACCCAGACGAGCCGGAGACCTAGGATCTAGGACCTGATGTGTACGAAGGGGTTATCCAGAACCTCATCGACGAACTCGGGCGGCTGCCCGGGGTCGGTCCCAAGGGTGCCCAGCGGATCGCCTTTCACCTGCTGGCCGTGGACGCCGCTGATGTCAGGCGGCTTGCGGACGCGCTGATCGAGGTGACCGAGAAGGTGCGGTTCTGCCGGACCTGCGGCAACGTGGCGGAAGCCGACGAATGCCGGATCTGCCTCGACCCCCGGCGCGACCCCGCGGTGATCTGCGTGGTAGAAGAGCCCAAGGACGTCGCGGCGGTCGAGAAGATCCGCGAGTTCCGCGGCCGCTATCACGTGCTCGGGGGAGCGATAAGCCCCATCGACGGGGTCGGCCCGGACGAGCTGCGGATCAGGGAGCTGATGACGCGGCTGACTGACGGAACGGTGACAGAACTGATACTTGCCACCGATCCCAACCTCGAAGGCGAGGCGACGGCCGCCTTTCTCGCTAGGCTGGTTAAGCCAATGGGCTTGCGGGTGACTAGGCCCGCGAGCGGACTGCCGGTGGGGGGCGACCTGGAGTACGCCGACGAGGTGACACTGGGCCGCGCTTTCGAGGGACGGAGACTGCTTGATGTCTGAACCGCCAGCTCAGCATCATCTCAGGGAGGGCGAGTGGCGGCCGCTAGCGGACCAGATCGCGGCGAACGTGAAGAACTTCGTCGACGGCGTGGAGGCGCTAGCCCGGGGCGGTGGTGACGAGACGGTGCCGCTGCTGCTGCTCGAGGTGTCCCAGATACTGCTGGCCGGCGCCCAGCTCGGCGCCAGCCGCGACGTGATCCTGCGGGGTAACTGGGAGCCAGAGGTAGGCGCTGACCCGGACCTTGACGCGCTGCGCGCCGGGCTGGCCACGCGGCTGTCTTCGGTCGATGAGTACGCCGAGGTCTTCGACCCGTACGCGGACACCTCGTGCCTGCCGTTCCGGATCTCAGACGATATCGCGGCCGTGACCGCCGACCTCATCCATGGCCTCAGGCACTACCAGGCCGGCCGGTCACTCGAGGCGCTGTGGTGGTGGCAGTACTCCTACTTCAACCATTGGGGCACCCACGGTGGGGCCGCCCTGCGGGCGCTGCACGCCGTGGTCGCGCACGCCAGCCTCGACGTCGCCGAGGAGAGCACTCTGTTAGCCGGGGGGACGCCCCCAGACCCCCCCGCTCCTGGGGGACCCATCCCCCAGACCCCCTTGGGGACCCCACTTGGCATAAACTCAAGCGTCCATCCACCACCCGGGGAGGTGCGGCGCGGCCGTGGCACTCGTAGTGCAGAAATACGGCGGCTCGTCGGTCGCTGATGCGGATGGCATCAAGCGGGTCGCGCAGCGGATCGTGGCCACCCGCAAGGGCGGCGACCAAGTCGTGGTGGTCGTGTCCGCGATGGGCGACTCGACCGATGAGCTGATGGACCTGGCCAGCCGGGTGAGCCCGCTGCCGCCCGCGCGTGAGCTCGACATGCTGCTGACCGCCGGTGAGCGGATCTCGATGGCGCTGCTGGCCATGGCGATCGCCGCCCTCGGCCTGGAGGCGCGCTCGTTCACCGGATCCCAGGCGGGCGTGATCACCGACGCCGCGCATGGCCGGGCGCGCATCATCGACATCAAGCCAGGCCGGATCGCTGACGCCCTGGCGGACGGCGCGATCCCGATCGTGGCCGGCTTCCAGGGTGTGTCGCAGACGACCAAGGACGTCACCACGATGGGCCGCGGCGCGTCGGACACCACCGCGGTCGCGCTGGCCGCGGCCCTGGCCGCGGACGCGTGCGAGATCTACACCGACGTGGACGGGGTCTTCACCGCTGATCCCCGGATCGTGCGGTCCGCCCGGCGGATCCCGCGGATCAGCTACGAGGAAATGCTCGAGATGGCCGCCTGCGGGGCGAAGGTGCTGATGCCGCGCTGCGTCGAATACGCGCGGCGCTACGGGGTGCCCATCCACGTGCGGTCGTCCTTCACCAACCGGAACGGAACGTGGGTCATGGGGCACGCGAACGACAGGTCGGAGGAAGGCCGGCATGGAGCAGGCCATCATCTCCGGGGTAGCGCACGACCGAGGCGAGGCGAAGATCACCGTGGTGGGCGTGCCCGACCGGGTGGGCGAGGCGGCGAAGATCTTCAAGGCCGTCGCCGAGGCCGGCATCAACATCGACATGATCGTGCAGAACGTCTCCGCGGTGGCGACCGGGCGGACCGACATCTCCTTCACCCTTCCGCGGGACGATGGCCAGAGCGCGATGACCACGCTGCTGCGCTTGAAGGAGTCGGTGGGCTTCGAGTCCCTGCTCTACGACGACCGCATCGGGAAGGTGTCCCTGATCGGGGCAGGCATGCGGTCTCACCCCGGGGTGACGGCCAGGTTCTTCAGCGCGCTCGCCGACGCGGGGGTGAACATCGAGATGATCTCCACCTCGGAAATCAGGATCTCGGTGGTGGTGGACCAGGACGACGTGGACGTGGCGGTGACCGCGACGCACAAGGCCTTTGAGCTCGACTCCGATCAGGTCGAGGCCGTCGTCTACGGAGGGACCGGCCGGTGAGCGGGGCCGCGAGTCCTGGTAGCCGGCCGGCGCTGGCCGTGGTCGGCGCCACCGGCGCGGTCGGCACGGTGATGCTCGACCTGCTCTCCACCCGGGAGGACGTCTGGGGCGAGATCAGGCTGGTCGCCTCGCCGCGGTCGGCCGGGCGGCGGCTGACGGTCAGGGGCCGCGAGACCGAGGTGATGGCCCTCAGCCGGGACGCCTTCGACGGCATTGACGTGGCCATGTTCGACGTGCCCGACGAGGTTTCGGCGACGTGGGCGCCGATCGCGGCCGGCTGCGGTGCGGTGGCCGTCGACAACTCCGGCGCGTTCCGGATGGACCCCGGGGTCCCGCTGGTGGTGCCGGAGATCAACCCGGAGCAGCTGGCGAACCGGCCGAAGGGGATCATCGCGAACGCGAACTGCACCACGCTGTCGATGATCGTGGCCGTAGGCGCGCTGCACCGGGCGTTCGGGCTCGAGGAGATGGTCGTGGCCTCGTACCAGGCAGCCTCAGGCGCGGGCCAGGCCGGCATCGACGCGCTCTACGCCCAGCTCGACAAGGTGGCCGGGACCCGGTCGCTCGGACAGCGGGCGGGCGACGTCCGTTCGGCGGTCGGTGACCTCGGGCCCTTCCCCGCGCCGCTGGCCATGAACGTAGTGCCGTGGGCGGGCTCGCTGAAGGCGGACGGCTGGTCATCGGAGGAGCTGAAGATCCGCCACGAGTCGCGCAAGATCCTCGGCCTGCCGACGTTGAAGGTCTCC
This sequence comes from uncultured Actinomycetes bacterium, assembly GCA_963769715.1. Taxonomy (GTDB): domain Bacteria; phylum Actinomycetota; class Actinomycetes; order Streptosporangiales; family Streptosporangiaceae; genus Palsa-504. The sequence goes on along the minus strand of CAVYNE010000010.1, from coordinate 33,934 downwards.
GCGACCTGCGTCCGGGTGCCCGTCGTCACCACCCATTCGGTGGCCGTGCACGCCACCTTCTCGCGGCCGGTCAGCCGCGAGCAGGCCTGGGACGTGCTGCGCATGGCCCCGGGCGTGGTGGTGGCCGACAATCCGGCCGCGGGAGAGTTCCCGACCCCGGTCGACGTCGTCGGCACCGATCCGTCCTGGGTCGGCCGGGTGCGCCAGTCGCTTGACGACCCCCGGACGATCGAGTTGTTCATCTGCGGCGACAACCTGCGCAAGGGCGCGGCGCTGAACACCGCGCAGATCGCCGAACTGGTGGCGGCCGAGCTTGGGTCGCGTCCGTTACCTTAATCCGGCCGGGTGCGGCGCCCGGGTGACCTTCTCGGCCGCCGCCGCCATGCTGCCGCGAACGGGACGAATGGTTTCGCCGGAGGTCACTATGCAGCGGACATCGCCGAGCTCCGTGCTGTTCACCTCGTACAACCTGCTCAACCTGTTCGCTGGCGACTCGGCCGAGGCCCGGCGGCACTACGAGACGATCACCGGGGTGATCCGGGCCCTCGGCACCGATGTGCTCGCCGTCCAGGAGGTCCTGGCTTCCGACGGCGACACCGCCGCACAGCGGCTACGCCAGCTCGCGGACGACGCGGGTATGCACTGCGAGGTGCCCGGCGCCGGAGGCGGCCGGGAGGCCGCGCTCGCGTTCGGCGGCCACGGCTACCATGTCGGGCTGATGTGGCGAGACGGAATCGAGCCGGTCCCGGGTTCGCTGCGCTGTTACGGGCGCCGGGACTTCTGGCATGGCCTGGCGGTGGTCACCCTGGACGTGGGCGGCACCTTGATCCGGCATGGCGCCTTCCACGCGACCCCCTTCAGCCGGGGGGTGCGGGCAGACCAGAACGAACGCCTGGTCGCCGCGATCACCCGGCCCGCGGGCGAGCCGCCCGCGCTGGTCGGCGCCGACTGGAATACCGAGTGCGCGGACCGGATCCTGGTCGGCGCGGACCGGACTTTGGTCAGCGCGGACCGGACCTTGGTCGGCCAGAGGTGGGACCTTTATGAGCCCGCCGACCCCTACGCGGGCGTCGAGTGGTTCGCCGACCTCATCTACCAGTGCCAGTGGGACTACGACGAGCAGGGCCGGCGCAGGCACTGGGCCGACCGGCGGCCGGGGGATGTGCTCTGGGCCGGCGGCCTGCACGATGTCGCCGCGCTTACCAGCGCTGACTGGCATCCCACGACCGGCCACCACCCCGACGACGTCTACGGCGCGCACGGGGTGCGCCGGCGCATCGACGCCATCCGCGTGACCGGGTCGCTGGCCGACGCGATGTGCGCGCACCAGGTGCTTGACACCGAGCATGCGCGGGCGGCCTCCGATCACCTGCCGGTGACGGTCGAGTACCTGTCTAGGGCGGTGCACGTCTAGGGCGGTGCACGTCTAGGGCGTTCCGCGGCCGGGCCAGCCCGGCCGCCCAGCCTGGTCGCCCGGCCGGCGCGGGTTCGGACATCTGCACCTTCTGTCAGTTCTCTTAACGCGGTATCGGAGTCTGGTGCCGCCAGTCTCGGGGTGGTATTAGAGGTCTCTGATCGCCCTCTCGGTGCCGTCTCGAGGTCCACTCGCTGACGCGCCGTTACTGCCTGTATATAGGTCAATGTCCATTTTTCTGGGACCAGTGTGACAGGCGGCAATAGACGTTTATGCGAAGCCAGGGCTATGTGGACGGAAGAGTTCCGTAAGCAGGGACCTTGCCGGTTTGGCAGATCTGCCGCGGTTGCGGACGGTATAACAGGTGTGGAGCCGGGTAGCGCGAAGGAGGGACTTGCTGGGATATCGCAACAGTCCTGCTGGCCCAAGGATGCTCCGGCCCTGGATGACTTACCCCGCGCGGTCGTGGCCGCAGGTGGTCGGTGGACGCGACTGCTCTGTGGTGACTTGGACCGCAGGGGCCAGATGGCCCCGTCGGTTCCAGGGCGGCTACCGGTCCCCGGCGTGGCGGACCCGTAGTGAGGCCGATCCAGGCTAGCCTCGCGCTCGTCTTATCCGTCCGAAATCGTATAGATACCATTTCGCCGCCGAAGCGTTATTGGCGCTGATATAGTCACTAGTCCACGAGCTACCGGACTAGGGATAACAGCCAGCGTTCTGGGCGTCGCAATTGGTCTTCTCTCGTCAATCACGATCCTGAGGAGGTTACGCGTGCCAACGACCGTCAGCCGTTCACGCGGTCGTCAGGGTGTGCATTCGGGGGCACAGGGAGCGGCTGGCGACCACATGCGGAAGATCATGGCAACCGTGATCGCCGCCATCGTCGTAATCGGATTCGTGCTGGTCGCCACCAAGGCCGGCCGTGACATCGATGCAGCTACACAGCATTTCATGCTTTATTACGCCGGGGTGCTCGCGCTCGTCGGCCTCACCGGATCGGTGCTGTTGGGCTTGGTGGCCACCGACCGCATCATCATGACGCCCGGACACCGGGTGATGGCGCAGGCCGTGCACCGTGCCTTCTCGTTCGGCGCGCTGGCGTTCCTGATCATCCATATCGTGACCGAGATCCTGGCCCAGCGATCGCACGTTATCGATGCCGCCATTCCCTTCTTGTCGCCGTACCGGACCTTTTACATCGGGCTCGGCACGATCGCCTCTGACCTGATCCTGCTGCTTGTGGTAACGAGCATCTTCCGCAAGCGGTTCACCGGACACGGCCGGGCCTGGCAATGGCGGGCCATCCACTACAGCTCTTACGTGGCGTTCGTGTTCGGGGTCCTGCACGGGCTGCTCGGCGGGCGGGCGGCCAAGCCGTACGTCGACTGGAGCTACGGGTTCGCCATCGCGGTAACCGCCCTCGGCCTGGCGGTCCGGTTCCTGGCTATCTCGCTGCGGCCGAAGGAAACCCTTGGTACATCTCGCAGCGTCGACCGGGCCAGGCCCTCGGGTTCCTCGCCGCTGCGCGCCGCGGCCATGAGCATGGCGCAGTCACAGCTCGGGGCGACGGTCCAGGTGCTGCCCGCCGGCATCGGCGCGCGGAGCACCGGTCCGTGGGCGGCGCTTCCGGCGCCCGGCTGGTCACCAGCCTCGGGCCCGCTACCGGCCCTCGGTCCGGCTCCGTCCTACGCAGCTCCGTCCGCGTCCTACGCAGCTCCGTCCGCGTCCTACAGTCCGCGCCGTCCGACGCCTACCGCGACCTCGGGTTCACCCCCCTCGGCGCCCCGCCGTACGGCGACGATGTTTCGAACGGCTTGCGGGTCCGCCCCTACCTGGGCGCGGACCAGCCGCGGTCGGCGCTGGCCGGGCCTGCGGCGGCCGCGGCTGGTCCCATGCGCCCGGCGCGGCAGCCGCTCTATGAGCCCGGGTATGACGGACCGCCCCGGTTCGAGGGTGCGCCGAGGGGACACGGCGACGTGCCTCAGGACGAACTGTCCTCCTACCCGTACGGACCGCAGGGCCATCGGCCGCAGTCCGCGTCGCCGTACGTCGACGACTACGCGGACCGCACCGGAACCGTCGGATCCGACGGGTCCAACGGGCGGGCCGGCGCGCGGCCCGGCTGGCCGGAGTCCGCGCGTCCCCGGGCGGCCATATCCGGACCACCCCGTCAGGAGGGCCGGAGCTCGGGGCCGATGCCAACGCTCGGGACCGGCCCGATGCCCCAGCTCGGGACGGGGCCGATGCCGCGGGCCGACGCGGGGCCGATGCCGCGGCCCGACGCAGCGGCGATGCCCCGGCCTGATGGGGCGGCGATGCCCCGGCCTGAAACTGGCCCGATTCCGCGGGCCGGTAATGGTCAGGCGCCGCGTAATGGGACGGGCTCGATGCCGCGCAACGGCACCGGCCCGATGCCACGCGCGGGTACGGGACCCATGCCGCGTACTGACTCGGGACCCACGCCGCGGCTGGGCACGGGCTCGATGCCGCGGCCTGATACTGGCCCGATTCCGCGGGCCGGTAATGGTCAGGCGCCGCATAATGGGACGGGCTCGATGCCGCGCAACGGCACCGGCCCGATGCCACGGACGGGTACGGGACCTATGCCGCGTCTCGGGACAGGTCCGATGCCTCGGCCTCAAGGCGTGGCGATGCCTCGGCCTCAAGGCGTGGCGATGCCGCGGCCTGATGGGGTGGCGATGCCGCGGCCTGATGGGGTGGCGATGCCGCGGCCTGATGGGGTGGCGATGCCGCGGCCTGATACTGGCCCGATTCCGCGGGTCGGTGATGGTCAGGCGCCGCGTAATGGTACGGGCTCGATGCCGCGGGTCGGGACCGGCCCGCGGCCGCAGGGTGGCGGTGGACCGGCTTCCCGCCCGGGACCGGGGGCCATGCCGCAGCCAGGGGCTGACCCGGGTTCGCGCTCCGAGACCGGACCGCTGCCGCGTCTGGGTACCGGTCCGATGTCCCGCCCGGACACTGGCTCGCTACCACAGCCGGGAAGTGGTCCGATGCCTTGGCCCGGCCAGTTGGCACCCGGTCAGCCGGCACCACCGGCCGACCCTGCTGCCGGGCCGCGCACCGGCCCGCTACCCAGCCCGGCGGCCCGCCCGTCACGCAGGGCGAATTCCAATGACCCGAGGTATCGCGACATGCCCGGGCCGACCGGAGGTGCCGAGTGGGAATGAGCCCGATCAAGGGCCATGACGCGCCTACGATCATGAGGATTGGGGCGGCCAGGCTGACGGCCGGACTCGACCGGATGCCCCGGCTTGACCTGGAAGCCCACCGCGATATCTTCGGTCCGCTGCCCCGGCTCTCCGCCGACGAACTGATCTCGATGACCGAGCAGGTCGACCTGCGCGGCCAGGGCGGTGCGGCGTTCCCCTTCGCGCGCAAGCTCAGCGCGGTGGTCAAGAACACGGAGGCGAACGACTGCGCGCCGGTAGTGGTCGTCAACGCCACCGAGGGCGAGCCAGGCAGCGTCAAGGACAAGATGCTCATGATCCGCTCGCCGTATCTCATCCTGAGCGGCGCCGCGCTGGTAGCCGAAGCCATCGGCGCCGAGGAGATCGTGATCGGGGTCACAGGTAACGAGCTGGCGAACAGGTCAATGGAGGCGGCTATCGCGGCCGAACCAGGTCTGCGCAAGATAGCCCGCGTGGTTCGGCTGCCCGACCGGTTCATCTCTGGCGAGTCGGGTGCGCTTGTCCGCGGCATCAACGGCAAACGGCCTGTCCCGCCGGGCCGCAAGGTCCTGGCCAGCGACTTCGGCGTGGGAGATCTGCCGACGCTGCTGTCGAACGCGTCTACGTTCGCCCAGCTGGCCGTGCTCGCCCTGCTCGGGCCGGAGCGCTTCGCGGCGGTGGGGACACCGGAGGAGCCCGGTACGGTCCTGCTGAGCGTGGGTGGTTCCGCCGCGCATCCTGCCGTGGTCGAGGTGCCCACCGGTGTTCCGCTGGCGGCGGTGCTTGACATCTGCCAGGCTGCGGCCGGCGACGGCGTCCTGGTCGGCGGATACCACGGCATGTGGTTGCCGGCCGGTACGGCGTATATAGTGCCGGTTTCCCGTGAAGGCCTGGCCGCCGTCGGCGGCACTCTCGGCTCGGGGATCGTGCTCCCGCTCGGAGACGGGACCTGCCCGCTCGGCGAGGTGTCACGGATAGCGAGCTACCTGGCTGGTGAGTCCGCGGGCCAGTGCGGCCCGTGCAAGCTCGGCCTGCCCTCGATCGCACGGGCCCTGGCCGCGCTGATCGACGGATCTGGCGGCATCGAGGCGCTCGACCTGGCCAGGCGGTCCGCCGCGGCCGTGGCCGGGCGTGGTGCCTGCTCTCACCCCGACGGCATGACCAGGTTCGTGCTCTCGGCCCTGGACGTGTTTACCGAAGACCTCGCAGCGCATGTCTTCCACTCCTCCTGCGGTCGTCCCATACGCGGCATCCTGCCGCTGCCAACCGGTCCGGAGCAGGAAGAGCAGCAGCGGCTCGTGGTCGACTGGACGCGTTGCCACGGGCACGGGCTCTGCGCGCACCTGGTGCCGGAGATCATCCACCTAGACGCCCAGGGCTATCCGGTCATCCTCAACATCCCGGTGCCCACCTGGCTGGAAAAGGACGCGCAGCAGGCCGTGCACATGTGCCCGGCGCTGGCGCTGCGTCTCACCACCGCCACCCCAGCGCCGACGCGCACCGCTCCCGTGGCTGTCCCCGCACCGAGCCTGCGTACCGGCCTAGTCGGCGGCGCCAGCAGCAGCCGAAAGCAGATCACGGCCGGATAGCCCCGCTCGTTTTATCCGTTATTTGGCGAAATGGCCTGGTATGTGCTTCAGGCTGCCATTCCATGAATGTGGCGCTCTACCCAATAGAGTGGGTAGAGCGCCACATTCATGTGTATTGAGGTCAGCAGGTTAGTAGATCCGCTTGAGCTTGCCGCGCTGACGGACCTTGCCGTTCTTGTATCCGGACAATGCCTCTACGACAAGGTGGCTCGTATACCGCGTGCTCATGACGTGGCACTGGGTATGGTCATAGCCGATGGTCACCGCGCCGACGTTATCGTGATGGCGGTAGCCGGAGTCGAACGCTAGCCCGACGGCCACCGCACCGTAGACACTCGGTGCAGTGTCCTCCACGCAGACAGAAACCCGGACTCTCATACCGGTCTGGTAGTAAGTACCCCAGGCACGGACACCGTAGACACCGGGGATGCTGAATACGTGGATACGACTGGTGGCAGCGGACGCTGGCAGAGCGCTGAGAGCGAGCATGGCGACGCAAGAAGCGACGACGGAAATGCGGCGCAACATCGACGGATCACCTGTGATGAGCTGATTTCGCTAAAAAGCCGAGTTTAATGCTAGCAAGACACAATCTATGCTATCTGTGCGTCGTTTGCTGGCAAGTCCACTGTCATCTGATCGATGTCGGCGAGCCCACTCGTTGTTGTCATTCCGCGGGGTTGAAGCTGTCCAGGACCTTCTGCATATCGTCGATGTACACGACCCGCCAGCGGCCAGCTGACTCCAGGGCAGTGAAGATCTGGCCGGCCGCCTCCTGCTGACGAAGATGAATGTCTGCCGTGACATGGCTAGTCGGCTCGCTTCCAGTCGATGTTGTAGTTATCCCCTACGATCAGCACCGCGTCTAGCCGGTTCCCGTGTGGCGTTCCGCTGAATCGCCGGATACCGCGGTAGCCCTGGCCTTCCGTCAGACCAGAGCCGCGGACGTCGATTACGGCGTAACGCGCCTGTCCTTTGGCGCTGTTAAGCGCAGCCTTGACCGTACGGTCGCTCGCCCCCGGATCGAGGCTCCTGAACTCGACAGGTACCTCATTGACGCGCGCATCGGCCGTGCGTCCGTAGATCCTGTAGCCTTCGGATACTGAAACTACCGCTGGTCCCTGGCCGGCGAGGTATTCAGCGATGCGGCGCTCTGCCGGCGAGAACCTCTTGGCCCCGTTCGTCGATCACCCCAAGGCCGCAGCGACCGACCTCGCCTCGGCTCAGGGGAGTTTCCCATCCGGGCCGCTCGGTGGCCGGCCGTATGACCATCAATGACGCAAAGCTGACTACTTCATACCCATGGCCTGAAACCAGAGCGTCGTAATACTCCTGCCGTGGGCGCGTTTCGGCTAGATGCTGCCGTGGGCTGCGATGATCGGGAGTTCGCTAGCATGACGGCCGTCAGGCGGTCCAACAGGATGCTCCTCACCGTCATCTGGTAGACCAGACGGGTCATCGACGCCCCTGACCCATGTTCTTACGTTGAGGGGTCATCGGCATAGGGCGTCGGCGACCAGCGATTCAGCCGAGCGCTCCTTAGTTCCGAACAGGCGCTTAGGATCGCCCTATGACGGACGCGCATCCCCTGCCGGCCAAGACGATCCGGATCGGGCGGCAGCCGGACAACGACATCGCGCTGACCGGGAACCTCGAGGTCTCCCGGCATCACGCGGAGCTGCGCCGCAACCCGGCCGGCAGCTTCGAGATCATCGACCTGGACAGCCACGGCGGAACATACGTCAACGGCGAGCGGATCACGCGCACGATGCTGACGGAACAGGACATCATCAGCATCGGCCACGCCACGTTCCGGCTCAGCGGCGGCGACCTGCGCCAGTACGCGGACGAAAGTCCCGGTAGCTTGCCTGCCATCACCGACGCGCATGAGGTGGTCGCAGCCTACTGGGCCGCGGCCGAGGCCCGGGACTGGGATGCGTTCGGCGCCCTGCTTGCCGACGACGTGATCTACCGCAGCCCCCAGACCAGAGAGCAGGTCCGCGGCCGGGACCCCTACATCCGGTTCAACGTGGAAGGCTTCCCGTACGACTGGCACCTCACCGTGCAGCGGATCGTCGGCGAAGGCCAGCGCGCAGCCAGCTGGATCGAGTTCACCGGGCCAGAAGGCACCCAGCCCGGCCTGTGCTTCTTCGACCTCGCCGACGACGGCAAGATCGCCCTGATCACCGACTTCTGGCCCGATCCCTACGAACTTCCACCCAGCCGCGCTCATCTGGTCGAGCGCTACTGAGGTTCCAAACAAGCTCTACGCTACCGGCCGTCCTGGGCCCGGCCCCGGTATTCGGTGGCCGTCGTGGTCGTACGCGGCCACATCATCGCCCGCGCCAACGGGTGACATATCGGCGCTGCCTGAGTGTCTCGACGGCATGCCGATCGTAATGCTCGCGCACGAACGCGACGGCTCTGGCGTTGGGTACGCCATCGAGCACGGCCAGGCAGGCAAGCGCGGTGCCGGTGCGTCCTCTGCCGCCAGCGCAGGCAATCTCTACCCGTTCGGTCGCCGCGCGCTGCCAGGCTTCAGTCAGTGTGGGCAGGACGTCAGCCTGGTCGGCGGGCAGGCGGAAATCTGGCCAGCGAAGCCACCGTGATTCCCAGGGGAAGTCAGGAGGTTGCTGGCCGAGCAAATACACACCGAAAGCTGGGTTGGGGCCATCGGGAAGCGGGCGGCTGAGGCCACGGCCTCGCACCAGCCTGCCCGAGGGCAGCCGCAAGATCCCTGGTGCCGAGGGGTCCCAGAATTCACTCACGGCAGGATGGTACTTATCCTGCCCAGGGCCTCACATAGCTGGTCGACTGGCTGGAACAGCCAACAGGAAACCAGGCCTGCAGTCCGCGCCGCGTCCTGACGGTTTACTGTTCGTCATCGTCTGTCGCGTAAGGACCCAGGCGCCGCCGTCGTGCCCACCGCTTGTACCCCCGGATGGGATGGGCTATGGAGCGGAGCCCGTTGAGGTTCAGACCGTCCAAGGCGTCGGCGGGGAACCCCATCACACGCTGCGGCTCTTCGCCCTGCCTGTCATACGGTCCCGTTCCTATCGGTATGCCGAGAAATCGATTTTTTTCTTCTCGGTCGTTGCTCATGGCTCCACTCCGAGATTTCTAGAGTTGCTGGTTCCCAACTCTCCTACAACAGCATGGGGTGCCGGTGCCGATGAAGCAAACGCCGGACAGACAGCGCGGCGAGCATGGCTTGCCGAAATGCAGTATTTGCTGCGCTACGGCGGCGAGCGACCGCGAGCGCCTAGGTTTCACTGCCCGATCGAGCGCGCCGCGGGCCAGGCCGTCACACGCGCTTAGCCGGTCATTTTGTTAGCATCCAGCGTCTGGCCGGGAAATCGAATAGCCAGTCGGCCTGGCGCATGGTCGGGTAGCCCAGGATAAGGTCCATCGGGTATTCCAGAGTGCTGTTCACAGGGGACAGGTCCACGGCGACGGCCTTGTGCCGGTTAAACACACGTTGGCCGATGACCGACTCGGCCATCAGCAGCAGTGGCGTCTCGGCTTGCTCACCATTGCCATCGGTGCCCACTGACACGCCGATTTGCTCGAACAGTTCCGGATGGCCGACCCAGAAGTCGTGGTTCACGATGGTGGCGCCCGCGCCGGTGTCCCAGCACGCACGCCCGCTGGCATCGGGCCAGTGCACGTCGACGTAGATGTGCCCACGACGGTCCAGCAAGAGATCGTGCTCAGCCTGGGTGCCTGGTGGCGTCCCCAGGCCCATGACGCCAGCGTCCAGCCGGAAATGACAGCAGTACTGCCCGAGCACGTCCATCCCCAGCATATTGCCTGCCGCGCGCTCGCCGCGCGTTACGTCGAGCCTGGCCACCCGCAGTGGGCCGACTTCCAGGTTGGTAATGGTCACGACCGGATCGGTCAGGCGGCCGCCGAAAGTAGCGAATGAGCTGTCCTCGCCCACCGGGCTCAAGCCAGAGGTGTACTCGTCGGCGTCAAGCCGGGTTTGTGCGGCGCCGGTGTCCAGGACTAGCCGGTAAGGGCGTCCGGCGATGGTGGCATCCACCATCACGGTGGCGAAGTCGGGATCATCCGGGTCCGGTTCAATAATCAATGGCACCTGGCGCACGCCTGGAGTCTAGTCATCGAGCCCGCGAGCCGAGACTAGGAAATTCCGCCGCACGCCGACTGCCCGTCGACGTGCTGCGCGACCATCAGGAGCGCCAGGATCAGGACAAGCAGATTGCGGCGGCAGATGGCGGGGCAACGACCGGGTGTTCCCGTCGCGAGTCGGCACATCACCCGATGTCTCACGCGTCCGACGTTGACGTTGGTGCCTAAAGTCTCGTCTAGTGCGGCGAAATGCGGCTGCCTGCCTCGAAGTCGACGCTTACGGCTCAGGACCGGACCGGGTGCTGCGAGTAATGCACTGAGCTGCACTTTGGACACTCGCGGAGGGATTCCTCTTCCTCGCCGAGTTTCATGTCTGCTTGGAGCTCGGCACCGGATTCCACTCCGCCGGACCTCTTAATGGGGGGGTTGAAAATCGCTAGCACGTGCCTTCGGGCCAAGTACCTGGGCACGCGCCAGGTGCAGCCGCAGTCAGCACAGGTTCTCTGGTACTGCTGGGCCAGCCACGGAAGATGCATGACTTAATCCCCTCCGCGCGGCTCAGCCCTTGGTCATGGTGCTGCGCCGGAGCCGCATCGGGCAGTTTTATCTCCGATGGTACGGGCTTCGGGTCCTTCCCCGTCCTCCTGATCGGCGCCAGACGCTCTCAGCTCCAACGGCCACGACGCATCGCCTGGCCGAACCCCTGGCCTTCTGGACGCAAACTTTCTGGGTCCGGTTCAACCGTCAGAAGTTGTATGCCGTTGTGGTCAACGGGTGCTGGTCAGCTCGCGGGCTTGCGCCGCGTGAGCCAGCGATGCCAGTGGCGTATTCTCTCGCGCAACCGAGGACTCTGAGTACTACCTCTGATCAGCGCGGCCGAGATGACGGCACGGGCGAATCTTCGGCTTTACTCCGTTCTTCCGATAGGTGCCATTTGGGGAGGTTCGCCGCGCGCGCTTCGGGCCTGGTCTCTGACGCCGGCCGACGCCTCACACGTCCGGCGTTCCTTCCGCAAAGTCGTGGAGGCGGTCGGACTGGACCCCCGCGAGTGGACTCCGCGCGAGGTGCGGCACAGCTTCGTCTCGCTACTCTCGGACGCTGACATCCCGATCGAGCACATCTCACGTCTGGTCGGTCACAGCAGCATAACGACGGCGGAGACCATCTACCGGAAGCAGATCCGGCCGGTGATCGTGCACGCCGCTGATGTCATGGACCGGATCTTTCCCGGCGAGGCAGATCACGATGCTTTAGTTACTCACGACGGGCCATGAGCCAGTCTGATGGAGATTACATGCCCTCTGAGCTGGTCGGGGTGGCCGGATTTGAACCGGCGGCCTCTTCGTCCCGAAGCCAAGTACAGACGCGGACTGCCAGCGCCGCAGCACGCCTGGCCTGGGACAGACCGTCCGTGGGTGTCCGCTGGCGTCCACCGTTGTCGGTGGCGATTGTCACTCATTTGGTCACTCGGTCGCTTGCAGGTGGGCTGCGGTCCCAGATCAAACAACCACATCTACTCGATTGTCCGCCAGCCTGTGCGCGCCTGTTCCGATCCCCTGTTCGACGCGATCCTCGTCCCAGCGAGGCTGACCAAGGAGGTGACTCTACATGGCTGCGACACGCCAGTTGGTACAGGGCGAGCGACTTGTGGAACTAGCCGTATCGTGCAAGAGTGCGGTGGAACGCCATCCGACCGTGCTCGGAGAGCGTAACCCGGTGGTCTCAACCAGGAGCAAGAGGGCTGTGAGCGAAGACATAGTGTCGAGGGACTCCCGGCCGTTTGGGCGACTTGCTTACTATTCGCTAGGAAGCACTACTCTGCGTCAGCTCCGGCGGTCGCGGTTCGTCAAGCGCACCTTGAGCCCCGACGAGGAGCGCCGCAAGCCTGACGGGATCGTTTTCCTCCCTCTTGGAGGTATTAAAGCCGTCATTGAGGTGAAGGTTTCTGCCGAGATCACGGATAAAAAGCTTCCGGAAGTCATTAAGCACTATAGTCCCATTGCGGCGGCGGTATGCAACCTGCTCATAATCACGGATGGCAAGAAGAGTTACTGGATAAATCCGCACACCTTGCAGCCCGCGCTTGACCAGGACGGCAAACCGGTCCGGGATCTCTTTGATCCTGCTCAGGTTGATGGAGGGAAGCTCAGTCGCCAGGCTCAGGAGGAGTTGGTCCAAAGGATCGAGGAGGCCGACCGCGGTCTGTCGCCCGACAACAACCAGTTCTCGCAAGTCCTTGTCACCGACCCCACCGCGCTAGCCCGCTCTGTGTGGCAGAAGATCTGGATAAATACCGGAAAGGACCCGGAAAAGTGTCTATATAATGTTGTCGAGATCTTGGTGTTCAAATTCCTGAGTGACGCCGGGGTGTTGATAGGCAACAATTCGTTCCGTCGGGTCGTTCAGATACTCAACGATGAAGGGGACGAGACAGCCCTTATCCACTACGCAAACGTCAGCAGGAAGTACATCAGAGCACTTTTCCCGCCTGGCGAAGATGGCACGACGATCATAAACGGCACGATCTTCGTCAACGAGGCTGGCGACCCGAACTCAGCACAGGCTGTCCTATTCGGTGAGGTGATCCGCGCTTTCCAGGCATTTGACGATCAGCACGGTTCACTCCGCAACATCGACACGCAGTTCAAGACCCGCTTGTACGAATCGTTCCTAAGGCAAGAGGCCGCAGTACGGTCCCTTGGACAGTACTTCACCCCTCGAAACGTGGTTCGTGCAGTCGTCGAGATGTCGAATGTTGACATGCTTAAACCTGGTTCGAGTCTTTGTGACCCGTTCTGCGGCGTTGGCGGTTTTCTCTTGGAAGCAATCATAAATTCTGATCTTGAGGAGCAATTCAGGCCTGTTGACGGCAAGGTGCGCCCAGCTGTCAGGATCAGAGGCTATGACAAGGGCACAGACGAGAAAGACGACGAACGCACTATTATTCTTGCCAAGGCCAACATGTTGGTCTATCTTTCCAACCTACTCGTCCAGTACCCAGCCGAGGACTACCTAAAAGAGTTCTCAAAGGCCTTCAATTCCGTATTTAGACTTATCCGATCAAACCTCGGAACATTTGCGCGCTGGGAAAAAGATGAGCAGTATGATCTCATCCTTACTAATCCGCCCTATGTCACCAGCGGATCCGCTAGTCTCAAGAACGCTATCGATGCTGCAAACCTCACTGATCGTTACCCGGCTGGTGGTCGTGGCACTGAAAGCCTTGCAATACAATGGGTGGTACAGCATCTCAAGCCGGACGGTGAAGGGTTCGTCGTCGTTCCTGATGGTCTTCTGAACCAGGCAAGCATGCTGAGCTACCTAAAGAAAGAATGCTTTATCAGGGGCATAGTAGCGCTACCCAGCCGGACTTTCTATTCCACTCCTAAGAAAACCTACATCCTGGCGGTTCGGAAGAAGAAGTATCCGGGGCAGGTCCAGGCTGATCCGGTCTTCGCATACCTGATCTCTGAAATCGGCGAATCACGGGACACACGCCGAGTTCCTATAGAAGACAACGACCTCAAGGAGATGACGGACGAATTTCGGTATTTCACGACCAACCCATCTTCATACAAATCTTCCCATCCACGTTGCAAGCTCATCCCCTGGGCTGATTTCGATGCTCTTCATAATTGGCTCGTAGACCGAACCTGGACCCCCTCGGAGCGAATAGAGCTGGGCATCGAGGAGGCATCGTACGAGGTCGATCCGGATGAATTCCGTACCTTGGTAACTGAGGCGCGAGATGCTCTCAACGATTTGCTTGGAGAGCTGGGATGACCGGCCGAAAGCTCGTGACAGTCAGTGAGCTGTTCACGCCCGTGGGCGGGAGATCGCAGTTCACGCGAAACTACATCGACGCTCACCCTGGCCCGTATCCGGTTTACTCAGCCTCACTAACAGGACCATTTGGGTTCACTGATGAGGCCGATTACAGCGGACGATTTTTGACATGGTGTATGAACGGGTATGCAGGCCGGATGGAAATTATCGACGGCAAGTTTTCCGCTACTAGGGACCGTGGCGTCCTGGTTCCTAAAGAGGGCGTGAGTATTCCTGATCTTACGTATCTCAAGTATCAGCTCGAACCGTTGCTCAGCGAGTTGGCAGTGGGAAGGAGGGTCGAGGGCCGCCGAAATAAGTACACGAAGATATACTCGGGGACCGTCAAGGATGTCCAAGTGAACTTGCTAACGGATGCGAAGGGAAAACTGGACTACAAAGCTATGCAACTCGCTGGAGAACATCTACGGACGGTCGAGCAGCGGCACACCTCAGTAAAGCGAATACTTGAGTCCATTCAGGCCGCCGATGTTGTTATCCCTTGCCCCCCGCCTTTCCGGGTTGTGAGCCTGGGTGATGAAGAACTGTTTGACTTGTCGATCGGCACGCGCGTCCTACTTAGCCAGAACACCGGAGTGGGCATCCCGGTATATAGTGCCAGCGTCCGGAAGGTTTTCGGATACACCAACGTATCTAACCTGGCTGATTTTGAACAGGACTCACTTCTATGGGGCATTGATTGGGTTTTCGACTGGAATCTGATACCTGCGGGCCAAGAATTCGCTACAACAGACCACTGTGGGCGACTGCTGATCAAAGACCCATCGATTGACTCTGAGTATCTCCTCTGGGCTCTACGATCAACCAGATCAGCATATGGCTTTGATCGAGTATTCCGCGCAAGCCTCGGCAACGTTAAGCGATCCGTAGAGATTCCAATTCCTGTGGATGCTAAAGGACAGTATGACCTCGACCGGCAGCGGGACATTGCCGCCCAGCATCGGCAGATAGAAGCTCTACGACATACTGCATTGAGTTCCCTTTCTGAGGTTGCGCAGGCCCGCCTAGATCTAAGTGCAGCGTAATCATCCCGTTTATCCAGACTCGCGACTAGGCTCGCCGCACCGTCCAACGGACGGAGCCTCGCCTTGCTTGCTTACTTCCTCGGTCTTCGAGCTTGACCAGTTGTGGATCGTTGCGGGCGGCGTGCACGTACAACTCTGCGGTCATAGTGGCATGCGGAGTCTTGCCCTTTGGCGTGATGAGCCCTCTTCTCAATACTTCATCCGTGATCTCATGAGCGGTCAGCGGACGCTTAACGGATCTCAAGACCTGAAGTGCAGCCTCGTAGTATGTCATCCTTCACCTGCTTCGTTTGCCGTTTATGCTAGCTTGCCGCGTGCCTTGTGTCATCCGGTCGTCTCGGCAGCGCTGGAGACGTTTGCCGCGCGCTTTGGGCCTGGCTGGCCTCTGGCCTGGCCCTCGCCGTCAGGCTCGGACAATGTGCGGTGTTCCTGCCATTCATGGCCCACGGCTCCGGAGGGTGTGGGTGTGGGTGTGGGTGTGGAGTAGTGCTACCTGCTCAGACCACGACGCAGTATCCCGCTTGGTCCATATCTGGTCCACGAGGCGAGCACGATGGCTATGCTTACCTCGGGCAGTGGCGCGACCGGAATGTCCTTCTCGCTGAAAAGCGGAAGATCGACAGTTCGATCCTGTCCCTGACCACCAGCACAGGCCATGTCCGCAAGGCTTTGACCAGCGCTAATGAACGTTGCAGTCTCAGGTTGCCGAAACGGCCTCGTAGCCCCTGCTGCCCGTTCGTGACCACATCCGCCCGAGCGATGTTGCACGTTCGCTGCACGTAGCTCGTCCTCCTCCAGGAGGTTCGATGCCGCCGAGTACGGCTAAAATTGAGGACCCGAATCACTTCCTCGACCTTGCGTTTGGGTACTACATGACCGGCCGCTTTGCTCTCCTAAACCGTCTTGACGTAGGGCCGAACCTGCTGCATCACGCGGTCGAGTTGCTGATCAAGTTCACCTTGCTGAAAGACGTGCCCAAGGCGCAACGCAGCGCCCAGACGACGCAAATCGGAAAAACGTACGGACACAACCTCAATAAGTTGTGGGAACAGTACAAGCAGCATGTAGCCCCAACGGACCTGTCGCGGTTCGACCAGCTGGTCGCTGACCTCGACCGATGGGAGAAGGTGCGGTACGGCGGTTTCCCCAGCCCTGGTAGCGGAGTCGCTAAATCTGTCGGCCCGCTTCGGTGGGCTTCGGTGTCGACTTCCCGGCCGGTAGATCTCTACGTCCTTGGCTGGGATGAAGTCGATGACCTGATCACGGCGATCTTCGCAGCAAGCGGAATCAATCCGAAGTCCGTCGGGACAGGCTACACGCATACAGAACTTCGCGAGTGGTACGAACGGGAAAACAAGCACATCATGGGTGACCTGTTCCCATAGGTTTATCGCGTGCTCGCCGTTGTTCGGCGCTGAGGTTCGCCGCGCGCGCTTCGGGCCTGGCCTCTGGCCTGGCCCTCGCCGTCAGGCCCGCTGGGTCGGCAGAGGCTCCGGCGCTCAAGGGTGGGTCCCGGAGATCCTTTCTGCGAAGCGGTTAGAAAGGATCTTGGGGTGCCCTTGACGCTGGAGGGGCCGACCTGGACAATGCGCGGTGTTCCGGCCCGATGGCTGTGACCTTTCGCACGGCGATCGGCGCACTCGGCGCGAGCGTGACGGCCTGGCCCTGCTCGCGTGGCGCGGCATCGGGGCGTGACGGCGGGGACCGGCTGCGGCCGGTGCCGGGGCAGCCGTGCGCGGCAGCTCGTCGCGCCGTAGGGCTTCCGCCCGAAGGGCGCGGCGAAAGCTGCCGCCCCGCAACGGCGAGACCCCCGGCGACCTTTGCCGCTTATCACCGGTCCCCCGGCCGCTCTGCTCTCCCCCGGTTGCTCGCGCCAGCTCGCGTTGCCGGTTCCGGCCGTAGGCGTGGCGCGCCGAAGGTGCGCCCTTGAAGCTGTAGAGAAAGTTGTAACAGAATGACGGGGGCTATTCGACCTGGTGTTCGTCGCTAGCTGGTTTCACCCGGCGACGCGTCAGGGCCACTCCCCCTAGGACCAGGGCGATACCCGCGAGCGTGCTCACGGTGATGCTCTCGCCGAGGACCAGGACGCCGAGCACGATCGCGACCACCGGCAGCAGGTAGGTCACTGTCGATGCGACGGTCGCTCCCTCGCTGGTGATGATCTGGTAGTTCAGCACGTACGCGAACCCGGTCCCGATGATCCCCAGCACCGCGATCGCCGCGACGCTCTCGGCGGTGACATGCGGCGTTGCAACGCCGGTAACGGCCAGGGCGATCGCGAGCATGACGGCGGCAGCGCCCAGCTGGCAGGCGGACAGCACGACCGGCCCGATTCCCCGGCGGGCCAGGAACCGGTCCATGTAGATGTAGCTGATCGCATAGCTGACCGACGCGGCCAGGCATTCCAGGCCACCGGCCGAGAACAGCCCGCCCGCCGTATGCCAGGGCGTGAAGATCAGCACCGCCCCGGCAAATCCGACAATCAGCCCGGCCGCCTGCCAGCTCGACACGCTTTTCTGGTGCCGGACGGCCAGGGCCAGCACTACGGTCCACAGCGGCGTGGTCGCGTTGATGATCCCGGCCGTGGAGGAGTCCACGGTCTGCTCGGCCACCGCGAACAAGAGGTACGGCACCGCATTGGCGAACAGCGCAGCAACTGCGATGTGGGCCCATAGCCGCGGTGAGTGCGGGACCGGCTCCCGGCGTCCCAGCACGATGGCGAACAGCACCGCCGCGCCCAGGGCGAGCCGGGCCAATGTGACCTCGACCGGGTGAAAACCCACGATCTGCGAGCTTGATCCACAAGAACGCCGATCCCCAGATCAGCGCCAGTAGTCGCGATGCGGGGCAGGGCGGAGCGGGTCACCGCTATTCGACGGGCACGTCGTACAGCAGGCCGGTCATGTCCCCGCGCATCACGAACCGGGTCAGCTCGTACGGCTCGCCGTCCTGGTCGAGGCTGGTATGCCACACATCGAGCACGGGTACGCCTGGCCGCAACTGAAGCGCGGCGATCTCGTCGGGCCGGGGCATCCGCGTGCTGACCTCCTCGCGGATGCGGGTCATGACATGGCGCCGCTCCTCGAGGATGCCGTGGATGCCGAACTGGTGCGGCACCTCGCCCTGGAGCAGGCCGGTGCCCTCCGCGATGGACCACGGGATGTAGGTGGTGACCCGCTCCACCGGATCGTCGTCGGCGTAGAAGACGTTCTCCCTGCGCAGCACCGAATCGGTGTCCGTCAAAACGCCAAGCCGCCCGGCCACCTCGGGCGGCGGCTGCACGCGGTCGATGCTCAGGACCTCGAACCGGCCGGTCTTGCCCTGCTTCGCGCATTCCAGCAGGAACGGCGATAGCCCGGTCTCGCGGTACTTCGGTGAGTACCGGTCGTTGCCGAGGCGGATCAGCGGCGTCTGCGGGCGGACGAAGCTGCCCTTCCCCTGGTCGGTGATCACGAGCCCGGCGTCACTGAGGAGCCGTACTGCTTCCCGTGCGGTGTTCCGCGCTGTCCCGTAGGTGCTGGCGAGGTCTCGTTCTGACGGTAGCTGCGCACCTGGCGGCAGCTCTCCGGATTCGATCTGGCTTCTAATCGCCTCTGCGATCGCCCGGCTTGGTAGTTGGCGCTCGTCGCGCTGGTCGTGGCTCATTGGCCTGACTTCCCCTGTCTATGTTCAGCCTCCCGCACCGTGGCGGGCTGTGGCCGCTGGCCAGCATATCGTGCTGGCTCAAGCCAGTCTAGCCAAGTGGATCAAGCCAGTCTAGAAACTGGTTCAAGCCAGTTTGAGGTAGCCTCTTGACAACAACTGGCTTAAGCCAGTTCAATGGAGGAAATCAGCAACTGGCTTAAGCCAGTCAGACAGAGGAGAGCATCATGCGACTTCTGATCGATGTGAGCGGCGTCCAGTTCCGGGTGGCCGGTGCGGCGAAGATGCGGCCGGACTTCAAGGACAAGGACCGGCAGGCGACGACCAGGGACGGTGAGCCGATCTGGACCGTGCGCCTGGACGCGATCGAGCCCGACCGCGAGACCAAGGAGACCATTTGGGTCGAGGTGGCTGGTGAGCAGCCCAGGCTGACCTTTGATGGCTTCGCCGAAGTCCGCGGACTCGTGTTCGCCCCGTGGGTCGGGCGTGACGGCAAGATCCGCCGCTCGTTCCGCGCCGATTCCGTCGAGCCGGCCCAGCCCGGCAAGTCCGTGCAGGCAGCCTGAGCCAGTCCCGGCCAGGCAGAACCATCCCCTACCTCGCGATCAGAACAGGAGAACCCATCTGATGACTACCACCGCCGAGGCTGCCAGCAACGGCAGCGACACCACCGCCGACGCGCCCGTTGAGCGCGAGCACGGCCTCGCCCGGCTGCGAGAGGAACAGTGCTACCACCTGACCGCCCTGGTCAGGAACGCCCTCAACCAGGCCGAGCACCTGACCAACGAGGTCAACGACCGGGCGATGGACCGCTACCGCGACTACAGCGGCGACAAGGGAAGCAACCCCCTGGACCGTGACTACGCGTTCGGCAGGCTTACCGAAGCCCGCGCCTGCGCCCAGGTCGCGGTCGACTACCTGTACAGGGCCATGAACGCCCTGCGGGACCAGGACGAGCAGCCGTTCTGACCCGCCCCACGACACCGGGATCCGGGGGACTGCCATCCCCCGGCCCGGCTGCCACAACCATCCCCTACCTCGCGGACAGCACTCAAAAGGAGATCACCATGACTATCCGCTACTACGTCCCCGGCGACGAGGCATCGCTGGACCTCCCGCCCGCCCCGATCAGCGTCCTGGCGGTCGGCGCCGTCGACCTGCTGCAAGCAGCAGCAGACCTGCCCCAGCCCCGGGCCGTCTATGTCTATGAGTGAACAGCTCATCAGCCTCCACTTCGACCCCTGCCCGCCGAGCCTGCGGGCCATCACCCGCTGGGCGCTGCGCTTCGGCGGCGTCCTGATCAGCGAACCCCAGCAGGCCGACAACGGACCGCAGACCTACTGCCGCACCACGTTCAGCTACTACGGCGTCGCCGTCACCGCCTACGCGGTCATCCCGGCCGGACCGGCCCCCGACCCCGAACCCGGCGGCGAGGATCCCGTCCCGCACGCCGATTACCCGCACCTGCCCGGCAGGCTGCACGACTGCCCCGCGTGCGAGGCCCGGTGCCACTGCACGCCCGGCGACGCCGAGTGCGTCTACGACGGCCAGCACAACGGCCTGGCCGCATCCTGACACCCACCTGCCAGGCGCGGGGACTGCCATCCCCGGCCTGGCCCGACATCACCATCCCCTGCCTCGTGATTCACGCAAAAGGAGACAACTGTCATGTCAGCAAACGTCGAGTCCATGTTCTCGGTTCGCCAGATGCCCTGGCACCAGGAAGGCACCGTCCAGGCGGACTACCCCGGCGACTGGGCGCACGCCCGCACGCTCGCCGGACTGGACTGGGACCCGGTAACCACCGAGGTCTACGCCGTCACCGGCCTCAACCCGGACGGCACCGGGCACTTCGAGCCCATCGCGGGCTGGAAATCCATCGCCCGCTCCGACACCGGAGCCATCCTGTCGCTGAACCGCGACTCTTACACCGTGATCGATCACGGCGAGATGGGCGAGATCGTCGAGGCCGTCCTGGCCCAGCCCAACGTTAAATGGGAAACCGCGGGCGTCCTGGACGGCGGCCGTTCGGTGTGGTGCCTGGCCCTGCTCGATGAGCCCATCACCCTGCCGGGCGATGACAGCCCGACGCTGCCGTACCTGGCCATCACCAACCGGCACGACGGCACCGCCGCCTGCGCGCTGCGCGCCACCGCCGTGCGGATCGTCTGCGCGAACACCTTCCGCGCCGCCGAACTCGAAGGCGAGCGCACCGGAGCCACCTTCTCCTTCATCCACAAATCATCCTGGCGCAACCGCATCGACGAAGCCCGCAAAGCCGTGACCGGCGCGCAGGCCGAGATGCGGCGCTACGCAGGAGCTGGCCGCTGAGCTGCTGGCCATCCGGATCACCCCCGCGCAGCGGGAACTGTTCATCACCGAGTTCATCCCCAAGCCCCCCGAGGGCCTGATCACCGACCGGGTAGCCCGCAACGTCGACGAAGCACGCGCCGCGCTGCGGATGATCTTCGAAACCAAGACCACCGAGCACGTCGCGGACACGGCCTACGGGCTCATCCAGGCGGCCGGTGAATACCTCGATCACGTCCGCACCGCGCGGACCTGGGAAACCCGGCTCAACCGGACCCTGATCCGGCCCGAGCCGCTCAAGCACCGGGCACTAACCCTGGCCCGGGACATCATCACCACTACCTGACACAAACAGCGCCGGGCCTGGGGGACAGCCATCCCCCGGCCCGGCCAGCCAGAACCATCCCCTACCTCGCGAAAGACAAAGGAGACCCTCGGCATGTCCCACGCTACCAGCGCCATGCCCGCGCGCGTAGTCCTGGACTGGCGGCACGGCACCATCGGCCCGCTCGTACCCTGCGTGCTCTGCGGAAACCTGGCGGCGTGCCGGTCCCCGGCCACCGACGTGCCCTGCCACAAAGGCTGCGCCGAAACCTGGATCACCACCCACGCGCACAGCGCCCCTGAAATCGCCCGGCTGATCCGCCACTACACCCCCGGCAAGGGGTGAGCCGCGGTGAACCAGTTCCGGGTCATCTACCACGAGCCCGTCTGCCCCGACTGCGGCTCCTTCGACATCGAAGCGCCGAAGTCGACACCGGCGACGGCCTGACCGAGACCGCGCACATCTGCGGCGCGTGCGGCACGGCCTGGCCGCTGGCCTGCATCAGCGACTGGACCACCCCGGCCGCCACCCCCGAATCCTCACCCGTCTCCCAGCCCCTGACAAGGCGGTAACCCCCATGTCCAAGAACACTGGCGGCTCCGGCCGCAGCCAGCGGAACAACCCCTACCAGCTCGAGGAGCTGTTCGCCAAGTGGAACCGCACCCCGGCAGGCATCGCCTGGCGGTGGCGCACCGAACTCACTCACCCTCACCACCCTGGCCGCCGCGTTCTGGCGGCTGGACACCTGGACCACCCTGACCTGGGCTGGCGTCATCCTCGGCGGCCTGGCCGCCGTGGTCCTGGCCGTGCCGCACTCCCGCCGGTTCATCACCCGGCGCATGTGGTGCGTGCTGGCCCGGCACCGGCTCCAGCGGCTGTGCTTCGAGGCGCGGCTGCACACCCGCTCCGGGCGGCTCCCGCTCATCTTGTGGACCAGGCCGACCAAGGTCGGGGAACGCTCCTGGGTGCTGTGCCGCGCGGGCATCAGCGCCGAGGACTTCCAGGACCGCACCGATGAACTGCGCGCCGCCTGCTACGCCCGCGACGCGCGGGTCACCCGCAACCGCCGCTGGTCCCACCTGGTGACCATCGACATCATCCGCCGCGACACCCTCGCGGCCAGCGAACTCATCGCATCCCCGCTCCAGCGCCTGACCGAGCGCTACCAATCGACCAGCTCGAACCGCTCCCCCGGGAGTCACCCCCGGAGTGGCGAGCCCAGCAACAATAGCACGGCACGGCGGTCCCCGGACACCACCCGGGGGCCGCCTGCCCCGACCCCTTTGGAGGCATCTGCCATGACCGTTACCGACACCCGGCCGCTTCCGCCGGTCCCCACCTTCCCGTTCTCCATGTTCGACCCGGTGCACCTGGGCCGCGACGAGTACGGCCAGCACGTCCACGTCAACCTGGCCGAACGCAACATGCTGCTCGGCGGCGAGCCCGGCGCGGGCAAGTCGAGCGGGCTGAACCTGATCACCGCGCACGGCGCGCTCTCCCATGACTGCAAGCTCATCCTGGTCGACGGCAAGCAAGTCGAGCTCGGCCTGTGGCGGGCCTGCGCCGACATGTTCATCGGCCCGTCCATCACCGACGCCATCAAGGCGTTCGAGGACTTCCAGCAGATCATGAACACCCGCTATGACGACCTGACCGCGGCCGGGCGGCGGAAGATCACCCGCGAGTCCGGCGAGTGCGTCTACCTCATCGTCATCGACGAGTACGCCTACTTCTCCGCCACCGTCGGCACCAAGACCGACCGGGAGAAGTTCGCCAGCCTGACCCGCGACCTGGTAGCCCGCGGCCGGGCGGCGGGCGTGATCATCATCCTGGCCACCCAGCGGCCCTCCCACCAGGTCATCGACCCGTCCATGCGGGACCTGTTCGGCTACCGGTGGGCATTCCGGTGCACCACCGACTCATCCTCGGACACGGTGCTCGGCCAGGGCTGGGCATCGGAGGGCTACACCGCCGCCGACATCGATCCCCTCGCCCGGGGCGTCGGCTGGCTGCTGTCCGAGACCGGCATCCCCCGCCGGATCAAGGCCGCCTACCTCACCGACGACGACATCAAGTACCTGGCCGCCTACGCGGCCGACCTGCGCGGGAAGGCACACGCATGAGCCACGCACAGCTCCTCAACGGCCATGACGGCCCATCACACCAGGGCCGCCCTGGCAGGCCCGGACACTGTCAAGACCACGTTGACAGCAAAACGCGCCGGACGGGTGCGGGAGAACGATGAGTACGCCGCGTTCGCCCGCCGCGTCCTGCGCGCCTACGCCCGCCGCGTCGCTGACGGCGACGTCGAGGCCCTCACCCTGATGACCGATCTCGCTGACGAGATCGATCCTGCTATCAGCCAGGCCGTCAAGGCCTGCGCGCCTTCGGCTACTCCTGGGCCGAGATCGGCTCCCGGCTCGGCATCACCCGCCAGGCCGCCCAGCAACGCTGGGGAGGCAAGCCGTGAGCTGTCATCAGATCCAGCCAGAGGATTCCGCTCGTGCAGCAGAGTGGCTGCTCGCTGAGTACGACGCCACCGACACAGAAGAACTCGCCGACAGCATAGGCGCTGTCCAGGCCCGGCGGCCGATATGCGTGCTCAAGACCCTGCTCGACGGCGGCGTCCCGATGCGGGTCACCGCCGCCGATTACCACGACCCTGACAGGCGCTGCCTGTGACAGCTGACATTGCCGCGACAGCCGCCCTGAGTCCCGGACCCCTCACCGGCTCGGGACCTGGGGCGACCGCCGACGACACCTGAGGTCATCTCCTGGGCTGACTTTCGCGCCTGGGAACGCCAGCTCGCCACCACCGGCCACTGCACCCACCCGATCCGGCTGCGCGGCCACATCGACGCCATCGACCTCACCACCGGCGAGACCGCCCCGGTCTACGACACCGCGACCGAGCACGGGGGAGTGCTCCATGTCGCCTGCGGCAACCGCCGCGAGGCCGTCTGCCCGGCCTGCTCGCAGGTGTACAAGCGTGACGCCCGGCAGCTCGTCCGCGTGGGCCTTTCCGGAGGCAAGGGCATCCCCGAGACCATCACCGCGCACCCGTGCGTGTTCACCACCCTCACCGCCCCCTCCTTCGGCCCGGTCCACTCCCGGCGGATGCGCGGCAAGACCGCCCTGCCCTGCCGCCCCCGCCGCGACCACAACGCCCGCCGCTGCCCGCACGGCCGCGACATCTCCTGCCCGACCCGGCACGTCGAAGACGACCCCCGCCTCGGACAGCCGATGTGCGGCGACTGCTACGACTACACCGCCGCCGTGCTGTTCAACGCCTGGGCGGGGGACCTGTGGCGCCGGTTCACCACCTACCTGCCCCGCCATTTGGCCCGCCCTGGGCATCACCCAGAAACTGGCTCCGCTCCATCGTGCGGATCCGGTACGTCAAGGTGGCCGAGTACCAGGCCCGCGGCGTCGTCCACTTCCACGCCGTGATCCGCCTGGACGCCCCCGGCGACGGCTGGCAGCCCCCGCCCGGCCGGCATCGACGCCGACATGCTCTGCGACGCCATCCGCCAGGCCGCCGCCGCCGTCCGCCTCTCGCCAAGCCCGACGGCACCGGCACTGCCATCGCCTTGATCCGTTCGGCGCACCGCAGGGCACCGACGTCCGGCCCATCCGCCGCGACGACCTGACCGGTACCGGCCAGCCGCTCGACGGCCAGGCTGTGGCCAACTACATCGCCAAGTACGCCACCAAGACCCTGACCGCCCCCGGCGTCCCCGCCCAGCGGCTCCGGCACCTGGTCGACATCGAGCACCTGCGCTGCACGGCCCACTACAAGCAGATGATCACCACCGCCTGGCAGCTCGGCGGCAAACGCCAGACCGGCGACCCCCGGTTCCGGCAGTGGGCGCACATGCTCGGCTACGGCGGCCACTTCCTCACCAAATCCCGCCGCTACTCCGTCACTTTCGGCCAGCTCCGCAAAGCCCGCACCGACCACCGCCGCCAGCAGAACCACCCCGGCGGCGAACGCGACCCCTGGGGCCGCCCCGTAGACGAGACCGTCGTCCTGGTCCTGAAGACCTGGACCTACGCCGGAACCGGTTACACCGCTTCTGCTGATAGCGGTCTAGCCCTCGCGTCCGCTGCTCGTGCGCGTGAGCACGAGGGCAAGGCCGACTACGCCGCATGACAACCAGCCGTACGACTCAAGGAAGAGGTGACGAACAGATGAGTCTTAGGGTAATCAACCGAAAGCAGCTGTACCGGATTGCGGACGCCATGGTCGTACTGTCCATGAGCCGTAGTGTCATCTATGAGCAGATCCGCTCCGGCCGTCTGCGGTCGGTAACGCAAGGCCGCACGCGGCTGATTCCTGCTTCGGCAATCGCGGACTACATTGCACTCCTTGAGTGCGAAGCGCAGGCCGTCTGATGACCAAGCGACGCAGTAAGCCACGGTGACGGCAGCCTGTTCTGGGACAACACCCGGCAACGATGGATCGCGTGAGGTTACGGTCGGCTATCAACGCTAGCGGCAAGCGAATCGTCAGGCGAGGCACGCGGTCAAACGAAGACTGCCGCTCAACGCAAGCTCAAGGAGATCATCCGCGACTACGAAGATGGGCTCGTCACCGAAGGCTACGGATACACCGTGGCTGACGCCGTTCGCGATTGGCTCGCCTTCGGCCTGAGCGGCCGTGACAGCAACACCGTCACGAAGTGCACCATCCTGGCGAACACGCACATCATCCCTGCTCTGGGCGCGCGTAAGCTCCGCGATCTATCGGCCGATGACATTGACAAATGGCTTGCCGATAAGGCGCAGATCGTCAGCACCCGGACGCTGCGGGAAGTCAGGTCCGTACTGAAACGCGCGATCACACGGGCTCAGGCCAGGGATAGGGTCAAGCGCAATGTCGTCCTGCTGTGCGACATTCCGCAGGGCCGCACCGGGCGGCCGTCGAAGTCGCTGACCCTGGCGCAGGCCGAAGCGCTGCTAGTCGCTGCGGAGAACACGAGCCTTCACGCCTACATCGTGCTGTCGCTGCTTACCGGTGCCCGGACCGAGGAACTCCGGGCGCTCACCTGGTCCTATGTTGACCTCGATACCGACCCGCCGTTCATCATGGTCTGGCGCTCGGTCCGCGCCGGTGGCGAGACCAAGACCAGGAAATCCCGTCGCACACTTAAACTGCCGCAGCGCTGCGTCGATGTGCTGCGCGACCACCAGGCGCAACAGGAAGACATAAGGCAGGCCGCAGGCAGCAGATGGCAGGACAACGACCTGGTGTTTCCGTCGCGAGCTGGCACGCCAGCCGACGCCTCACACGTCCGGCGTTCCTTCCGCACAGTCGTGGAGGCGGTCGGACTGGATCCTCACGAGTGGACGCCGCGCGAGGTGCGGCACAGTTTCGTCTCGCTACTTTCGGACGCTGACATCCCGATCGAGCACATCTCACGTCTGGTCGGTCACAGCAGCATAACGACGGCGGAGACGATCTACCGGAAGCAGATCCGGCCGGTGATCGTGCACGCCGCTGATGTCATGGACCGGATCTTTCCCGGCGAGGCAGATCACGATGCTTTAGTTACTCACGACGGGCCATGAGCCAGTCTGATGGAGATTACATGCCCTCTGAGCTGGTCGGGGTGGCCGGATTTGAACCGGCGGCCTCTTCGTCCCGAACGAAGCGCGCTGCCAAGCTGCGCTACACCCCGCCCGCACGGAACCTCACCGGCACCGCGCGAGACTTCGACAGTCTAGCGGAAACGCGGACCCGCTCGAGCACGGCTCTGCGCACTCCCGGGCACAGCGCCGGCCAGGCGGGGCCAGAACCCGGGCGGACTAGCTGGAATCGCGTGGCACCAGGGTGAGCAGGCTGGCCTCCGGGCGGCAGGCGAACCTGGCCGGCGCCCACGGTGACGTGCCTAGTCCAGCGGAAACGTGCAGCCAGGCCTGCCCGCCCGTCGGATGACGGTGCAGCCCGCGGGCCCGCTCCCGGTCTATCCCGCAGTTGGTGATCAGCGAGCCGTAGAACGGCAGGCACAATTGGCCGCCGTGGGTGTGCCCGGCCAGCATGAGGTCGTAGCCGTCGGCGGCGAACTGGTCAAGCAGTCTCGGCTCGGGTGAATGCATGACCCCGATGCGGAGGTCAGCGGCCGGGTCGGCCTGGCCCGCGACCTGCTCGTAGCGATCCTTCTTGATGTGCGAGTCGTGCACCCCGGCGAGGGCTATATCGAGGCCGCCGGCGGTGAGCCGCCCCCGCTGATTGTCCAGATCCAGCCAGCCAGCCGCGCTCATGTCATCGCGGAGCTTCTCCCAGGGCAGGTCGGGACCCTTTCGGGTGTGCCAGCGGGAACTCGGACCCCGCAGGTATCGCGCCGGGTTAACTGGCTCGGGTGCATACAGGTCGTTAGAGCCGAGTACGAAGACACCGGGCCGGTTGAGCAGCGGCCCGAGGGAATCAATGAAGGGCCGAACGGACTCCGGGTGCGCGATGGAATCCCCGGTGTTGACGACGATATGGGGATCGAGGTCGTCGAGAGACCGGATCCAGGCCATGAGCCGCTTCCGCCCGGGGGTGAGATGCGCGTCGGAAAGATGCAGCACGCGCACTGGCTCCGAGCCCGGGGCCAGCACGGGAACCTCGTAGCGGCGCAAGGCGAACCAGTTCCGCTCGACCACCGTGGCGTAGCCGACGGCGGCCACGCCGAGCGCAGCGGTGACGGGGATGAGAACTCGCGTTTTCACTCACCCATGGTGCCATGACCGAGAGTGTGCGCCGCCCGCAAGCGCCCGTCCGGGCCCGGTTCCTAGGATGGACCCGTGGCTGAACTAAAGGAACGGCTGCGCGCGGACCTGAACGCGGCGATGCGAGCGCGTGATCAGGTGCGGATGCGCACCCTGCGGATGGCACTGACCTCCATCACCACCGAGGAGGTGGCGGGCACCTCGGCCCGCGACCTCAGCGATGAGGAGATCGTGAAGGTGCTCACCCGTGAAGCCAGGAAGCGCCGGGAGGCTGCCGAGGCGTTCGGCGCGGCCGGCCGTGACGAGCAGGCCGCGGCCGAACGGGCCGAGGGGGAGGTCCTGGCCGGCTACCTGCCCGCGCAGCTCAGTGACGACGAACTCACGGCGCTGGTCAGCTCGGCGATCGCCGAGACCGGCGCCAGCGGCATGCAGGGCATGGGGCAGGTCATGAAGAACCTGACTCCCAGGGTGGCGGGCCGGGCCGACGGCGCCCGCGTCGCCGCCGAGGTCCGCCGCCACCTCAGTTCCGCCTAGGAACGGTCGCTCCGCCTAGGAACGGTCGCTCCGCCTAGAAGCGCGGCCGCCTGAGATGCGGCGGTCGCGCTAGGACCAGCCGCGCTCGCCGTAGGGGTAGTCAGGGGCGCCCGGGTCGCTGGTCGCGTCGAGCAGCCGGTACTCCATCGGCCGCTACCTCCCGCCTTCTCAGCCGGTGCCGCCGTTGCCGCCGTTTCCTCCTCCGTTGCCGCCGTTGCCCCCGCCGTTCCCGCCGTTACCCCCGCCGTTGCCGCCGTTGCCTCCGTTACCCCCGTTGCCGTTGCCGTTTTTCGGCTTCTTCGGCTGGACGACGACCGTGCCGTCGCCCTGGCTGAGGAACGGGCTGTCCGGCGGAAGAGGCACGAAGTAGGTGACCGGCCCGAGGTCGGCATGGTCGAACGTCATGTGCCACGTTGACCCGGGCGCGTTCGCCCCGAACATCTCACCCGGGCATAGCTGGCTGCCGTCCTCCAGCCGGTAGCAGGCGGTCAGGCCGGTCATGGTGTCACCGGTCGGGGAGATCGGGTTGAACACCGAGACGTAGCCCACCAGGTTGGGCGTGTAGCCGGCGAAGGCGGCATACGGAGTGCCGTTGTTGTTGGCCACGTTGGAGGTGCCGGTCTTGCCCGCCGCCTCGCGGCCGGCCAGCCCGCCCAGCTGCGCTCCCGTGCCGCTGGTCAGGACGCCCTGCAGGATGAAGTTCACGGCGTCGGCGACGTCGGAGGAAAACGCCCGGTGACAGTTGGCCGACGGCACCGACAGGCTCTTGCCGGCGCTGTCGAGGATCTTGCCGATCGCGATGGGCGAGCAGTACGTGCCGCGGGCCGCGACGGTGGCGTAGGCGGCCGCCATGGACAGCGGCGAGACGTTGACCGAGCCCAGGGTGAAGGACGGGATGTTGTCGGCGGAATCCTGGCTGCCATCCCTGCCGAGCAGCGAGGTCCCGTCGGCCCTGGTCATTCCCATGTCGACGGCCGTGTGCACCACGTTGCACAGGCCGATCTTCTGCTCGAGCTCGGCGTAGAACACGTTAACCGACTGGGTGGTCCCGGTATAGAGCGACTGGGTGGACGCCGAGCCTGGGCCCTCAGCGTTTGTCACGTTGAACGCGCCGGCCTGGCCCTGATAGACGCCGGCCGGGCCGCCCTGGCAGTTGGTGTAGCCGGTCACGGTGGTGCTGCCCGGCACGTGCAGCTGGAAGCCGAGCGGCGTGCCCTGCTTGAGGGCGGTGATGAGCGTGAACAGCTTGGAGGAGGAACCGGTCTGGACTCCGGTACTGCCGCCGTAAGCGGTGTTGACCGCGTAGTTGATCTCGGTCTGACCCTTGCCCGGGCCGTACGGCCGGTCCTCGGCGATGGCCTCGACCTGGCCGGTGCCCGGCTGCACCACGGCTTCGGTGTCCGCGTTGCGCCCCGGGTTCCAGTAGTTGCTGTTGCCGGGCTCGACGTAGTTCACCGCGTTGTTCGCGGCCAGCTGGTCCGCCGGGTTCAGCGTGGTGTAGATCTTCAGGCCGCCGGTGGAGAGCAGCTTGGCCCGGGCCATCGGCGTCTTGCCGTAGGCCGAGTCGTGCAGGAAGACCTCCTCCACGTACTGGCAGAAGAAGCCGGCCGAGCCCACCGAACTGGACTGGCAGCCGCTCTCGGGTATCGAGTACTTCAGGCCGAGCGGCTTGGCCTCGTCGGCCGTGGCCTGCGCTGCGGTGAGCCCGTTGTCGGTCTGGGCCATCCGGGCCAGCACGGTATTGCGCCGCTCGAGGGCCGTCGCGGGGTGCATGATCGGGTCGTAGGAGCTCGGGTTCTCCACGATGCCGGCCAGGGTGGCCGCCTGGGTCACCGACAGCTTCGCCGCGCTGGTGCCGAAGTACGTCTCGGCGGCGGCCTCGATCCCGTAAGCGAAATTGCCGAAGTAGGCATCGTTCAGATAGCCAGCCAGGATGTCCTGCTTGGACTGCTGGTGCTCGGCGGCCACCGCCATCCGCAGCTCGTTCAGCTTGCGGCTCAGCGTCGCCGCGTCCGCGGCCTGCGCGGCCTGGGAGTTGTTCGCCACCTCGGCCTCGAGCAGGAGCACGTTCTTCACGTACTGCTGCGCGATGGTAGAACCGCCCTGGACCGGCTTGTGCTCGATGTCGTTCACCGCCGCGCGGATGGTGCCGCGCAGGTCGATCGCGCCGTGCACCCAGTACCGGGAGTCCTCGATGGCCACGACCGCGTTCACCATGTTCGGCGTGATCTGGCCGTAGCCAACCGGCTGCCGGTCCCAGCCGAAGTACTGCAGCGCGCTCGCGCTGTCGGCACTGTTGTAGTACGGCACGTCGACGCCGTACACGTAGGCGAGGAAGTGGCCGTACCGGTCCAAGATCTCCGACCGCTGGGGGAGGCCCTGGTCGGCCAGCGACAGGGTGGTGAACTTGTTGGCTTCGTTCCTGACCAGGATCCCGGTCGCGGCCACCACGGGCACCACCATGGCGGCGGCGAGCACCCCGCCGACCGCTGCGAAGGCGACGAGGCGTCCGAGTACGCTCGTCCGGGTGAAAATCGTCTCTCCGAGAGGCACGGGACTTAGGGTACGCCGCGCTGGCAACTAACCAGTGCCTCCGTACCGGACATTTAACGTCTAGACCTACCCAGAACGCATAAGATCACCGATCAGAGATAAATCGGAATTATTACCCAAAGCTACCGTCGGCGGCATGATAGGCCGCCAATGTAACGACAGGAACATGACTGCATCCAGAGAGTGACTATCTTTGAGGTTCCATATAGTCCGTGAGAACTATTTGGTAAATGGCCATGCCGGGGTCTTGGCATCCAGGCCGGACTTCCGTAAGTTGCTGGATCACGAACAGATAACCGTGGCAGAGCGGCCGCACGCACTGACCGCGGGATCGCAACCCCATCGAGACGACCGTCGAGCGTCCATGCCCGACGATCAAGAGGAGTGGGCACATGTGGATCACTGACTGGACCACACGCGCCGCATGCAAGGGAACCGACCCTGACGAGCTGTTCGTCCAGGGCGCAGCGCAGAATCGCGCCAAGCTGATCTGCCGGGGCTGCCCGGTTCGCACGGAGTGCCTTGCGGACGCGCTCGACAACGGGATCGAGTTCGGTGTCTGGGGCGGTATGACCGAGCGGGAGCGGCGTGCGCTGCTCCGTCGGCGGCCCGAGGTGACCTCGTGGCGCGAGTTGCTTGAGCGCGCTCGCGACGAGTACGAGCGGCAGTCCATCGATGAACTCGTCGCCAGCTAAGTAGCAGGGCTGAGCAAAGTAGCTCAGCAGCGGTCCCAGGCAGCGTGGCCGGGCCGCACCTCAGCCAAGATCACATCAGATCAAGGATGATCATGCTGTCCCAGCAGGGCTTACGAGCCCTGCTGGGACAGTATCGTGCCGATCACCCGCAGTCCGGCTAGGTCGTGCACGTCCTCGGGCTGCGCGACCACCTCGGCGACGGGAATCGCCGGGTGGGCCGCGGTGAAGTGCTCGGCTAGCCGCCGTTCCCGTTTGCCGAGCTGCATCCGCTCCGCGTGCATGCGCAGCGCCGCGACCGCGATCGTGTAGCGCGGGGCTGAACCCGTGGACCCATCAGACGCACCAGCTCCGTTCGGCCGATCCTGCATTTCCAGGGTCTCGGCCGCGGCCAGGCTCCGGGCGGCGCTCAGCCGTCCGGCGGGCGAGGTGTGCACGCGGTTGAGGATGAGCCCGGCCAGCGGCATGCGCTCGGCGTCGAGGCGCTCGACGAAGTAGGACGCCTCACGCAGCGCGTCCGGTTCGGGCGCGGCGATCACGAGGAACGCGGTGCCCGGGGCCTGCAGCAGCCGGTATGTCCCTTCGGCCCGCTCGCGGAAACCGCCGAACATCGTGTCAAGCGCGGTGACGAACGTCTGCGCGTCCTTGAGCACCTGGGTCCCGAGGATCTTGGTCAGCGCGCCCGTCATCATGGCGAACCCGGCGTTCAGCACCTTCATGTAGGACATGCCAGCCTTGGCCGGGAGGGTCAGCAGCCGGATCAGCCTGCCGTCGAGGAACCGGCCGAGCCGCTGCGGCGCGTCAAGGAAATCGAGCGCGGAACGGCTCGGCGGGGTGTCGACCACGATGAGGTCCCACTCGTCGGCGTGCCTGAGCTGACCGAGCTTCTCCATGGCCATGTACTCCTGGGTCCCGGCGAAGCTGGAGGACAGCGACTGGTAGAAGGGGTTGGCCAGGATCTGCGCGGCCCGGTCAGGGTCGGCGTGCGCCTCCACGATCTCGTCGAACGTCCGCTTCATGTCGAGCATCATCGCGTGCAGGCTGCCGTCGCCGGCGGACTCCACCCCGTCCACCTGGCGCGGGGTGTTGTCCAGCGAGGTCAGGCCCATCGACTGGGCCAGCCGCCGGGCCGGGTCGACGGTGAGCACGCACGCCTGCCTGCCGCGTTCGGCGGCGCGCAGGCCGATGGCGGCCGCGGCCGTGGTCTTGCCGACGCCGCCGGAACCGCAGCAGACGATGATCCTCGTCCGGCGGTCATCGATGATCCGGTCCATGTCGAGCTGCACTGTTTTCATAAGCTCGCTCACGCGGCGCCCTGCTCCCTGATCGTGGCGGCCAGCTGGTACAGGCTGGCCAGGTCGATCCCTTCCGGGATCATCGGCAGCTCGTAGTGCGGGCGCCCAGAGGTAAGCAGTTCCTCCCGCTCTCTGTTCTGCAGCGCCACCTGTTGCGCGTGCTCTCTCAGCTCGGTCATCAGGTCGGCGGCCAGTCCGTGGTTGTCACTGATCCCCGCCGCCTTCAGGCTGAGGGCGAGTTCGGCGACGTCCAGGGACCCGCTGGCGGCCGCGGCCAGGTCGGCGCTATCGAGCATGGCCGGGTGGGCCATGTTGATGAAGATGCCGCCGGGCCGGATGGCGTCGCCGGTCAGCTCGCGCAGCTCGGCGATGCCGTCCAGGGTCTCTTGCACCGGCATTTCCTCGAGCGTGGTGACGAAGTGCACGGCGGTCTGCGGTGACCGGATCACCCGGCCTACCGTGTCCGCGTGCGTTTTTATGGGGCCGACCTTGGCCAGCCCGGAGACCTCCGTGCTGACGTTCAGGAAACGGCCGATCCTGCCGGTCGGCGGGGCATCCATCACGACCGCGTGGTACACATGGCTGTCGTCACGCCGGCCTACCCGCCGCCTGGCCGCCTCGGTGGCCTTCCCCGTGACCAGCAGGTCGGACAGGCCAGGGGCGATGGTGGTGGCGAAATCCATCACGCCGAGCCTGGTCAGCGCCTTCCCGGTGCGGC